>NZ_JAVDUY010000033.1:0-1054 GCF_031456615.1 Pseudomonas sp. 3296 | reverse complement strand
TGTTGTTTGCAGCCGGATCTGCCTTTGTTTATCGGGGATCGCAACCGTCTACAGCAGGTGCTGAACAATCTGTTGAGCAACGCGGTGAAGTTTACCGACAGCGGCAAGATCGTGATTCGTATCAGCGGCGCTGACAATGCGAATGGGCGGTTCAATGTACGGATACAGATCTCGGACTCGGGTATTGGCATCCCTAAAGCCTCGCAGGCCAAACTGTTTGAACCGTTTATTCAGGCTGACAATTCGACGGCCCGGCGTTTTGGTGGCACGGGGCTGGGGCTGTCGATTTGCCGCAAACTGGTTGAGTTGATGGGTGGAAAAATCGAACTGGTCAGCGAGTTGGGTCTGGGCAGCAGCTTTACCTTGCTGCTCGAATTACCGACTGCCGGGAAGCCGCCATCGATCAATCTTGCGGGACGACCTACCGTCCATGTGCTCGCTGGCGTCAACGAGCAGCGTGAAGCGTTGCTGGCGTTGGTCAAGTATGCAGGCGGCCAAGCGCACCCCCTGGCGGACACGTTACCCCCAGCAACGTCCAACGACTTGCTGCTGGTGGCAAGGCCATACCGGCCAGAAACGACATTTGGTAATAAATTTGCAGGTGTTGTATGGCTGGACCCGCAAGGTGCCTCAATACCGGAGTGGCGCGAGGATGGCTGGCATGTCAGCAGTCTGTGCCAGCAGGGAATTGTGCAAGCGTTGCAATTGGCCGACGGTAACGAGTCAGACGGGCTTGGTAGATCAGCTGTTTTCGTACCCCCGGCGCTCAAGACGTTGCACGTGTTGGCCGTTGAAGATCATCCCATCAACCAATTGGTGCTGACCGAACAACTGCAGCAATTGGGCTGTCAGGTAACGATGGCCTCGGATGGCAGCGAAGCCTTGCAGCGCTGGCAACGTGGTGAATCATTCGATGTGGTCTTAACTGACGTGAACATGCCAGAGCTGGATGGTTACCAGTTGACCCGGCGACTCCGCGCAGAGGGCGTCAAAGTGCCTATTGTCGGGGTAACGGCCAATGCCCAGGCAGATGAAGGAGAGCGCTGTTTGCAGG
>NZ_JAVDUY010000032.1:0-1193 GCF_031456615.1 Pseudomonas sp. 3296 | reverse complement strand
GGAAACTCTGAAAAAGACTCCCAAGTCTGCTGAAATACGCTTGCCCCACGAACTGAACGGTTGAGCCCCGATGAAGCAAATATCCTTCGCCGATGCCGAATACGCTGGCAAACGCAAGCAAACCCGCCGCGAGCGCTTCCTGATTGAGATGGATCAGGTCGTGCCCTGGAAAGGTCTGGTTACGTTGATCGAACCATATTATCCGAAGGGTGAAGGCGGTCGTCCGGCATATCCGTTGATGGCCATGCTGCGGGTTCATCTGATGCAGAACTGGTTTGGCTACAGCGACCCGGCGATGGAAGAATCCCTCTACGAAACCACGATTCTGCGCCAGTTTGCCGGGCTGCATCTGGATCGGATTCCGGATGAAACCACGATCCTCAACTTCCGCCGCCTGCTGGAAAAACATGAGTTGGCTGCCGGGATTTTGCAGGTCATCAATGGCTATCTGGGCGACCGTGGTTTGCTGCTACGCCAGGGGACGGTGGTCGATGCAACGATCATTCATGCGCCGAGTTCGACCAAGAACAAGGACGGTAAACGTGATCCAGAAATGCACCAGACGAAGAAAGGAAATCAATATTTCTTCGGAATGAAAGCGCATATCGGTGTCGATGCTGAATCCGGTTTGGTGCACAGCCTGGTGGGCACGGCGGCGAATGTGGCGGACGTGACCCAGGTCGATCAGTTACTGCATGGAGAGGAAACTTACGTCTCTGGCGATGCCGGTTACACCGGCGTGGACAAGCGTCCGGAACATCAAGATCGCCAGATGATCTGGTCAATTGCCGCACGGCCCAGCACGTATAAGAAGCACGGCAAGCAGAGTTTGATCACTGAGGTGCGTCGCAAAATCGAATACGCAAAGGCCCAGATGCGAGCCAAGGTCGAACATCCGTTCCGGGTGATCAAGCGCCAGTTTGGCTATACGAAAGTGCGCTATCGCGGGCTGATAAAAAATACCGCGCAACAGACCACGCTGTTTGCCCTGTCAAACCTGTGGATGATGCGAAAACGGCTGTTGGTTGCGGGAGAGGTGCGTCTGTGATGCGCGAAATACGCGGAGAAAAGGCGCGGCTCAAGGAAAAACAATGAATTAAGAAGAGCCTAAGTCTGATTTTTGGCAGACCGTCGATTTTTTGAACTCCAAATGATTGGAGCATCAAAAAATCGCGGGGTACTTCAGACCTTCC
>NZ_JAVDUY010000031.1:0-1382 GCF_031456615.1 Pseudomonas sp. 3296 | reverse complement strand
CTGGTTCGAAAGTGGATGCCTGCTTATCGTGATCGTCAGGCGCCTGCGTTGCCCACTTTCGTCCCGATGAAACTAGCGCCCGCAACCCAGCCCCATCAGCAAATAGCTGTCAGCATCGAGGTGCCTTTCGGGCAGAAAAAACTCACCGTAAAGTGGCCATCTTCAGATCCTGATGGCTGTGTCCGCTTTGTCCGTGAGCTTGCCCTGTGATCCGCATCGACGCCATCTGGCTCGCCACCGAGCCCATGGACATGCGTGCCGGTACCGAGACCGCGTTGGCCAGAGTGATCGCGGTGTTCGGTGCGGCGCAGCCGCACTGTGCCTATCTGTTCGCCAACCGCCGCGCCACTCGGATGAAAGTTTTGGTGCATGACGGGTTTGGCGTTTGGCTGGCTGCTCGCCGATTGAATCAAGGTGGATTTCACTGGCCTGGCATTCTCCATGGCTCTGAAATGGAGCTGGATACCGCGCAGCTTCACGCATTGGTGCTGGGTCTGCCATGGCAACGCGCAGGCTCCGCTGGTGCGATCACACTGCTTTAACGGCTGCTATTAGCCTATAGGTCTATCGCCGCAAACTGCCTGCTCGGGCAAAATCGGCTCCATGACGTTGCTCTCCTATCTCGATCACCTGCCCCCTGAACAACTGCGCGCGTTGGCGGCGCAGTTGATGCAGCGTGTCGAAACACTCGACCACCAGGTCGACACGCTGGGTAAGACGGTAGAGATCATGGGCAAGAAGATCACCCGCGACCAAACGGTTATCGAGAAGCTGACCCACGAAATCGCGCAGCTCAAGCGTTTCAAGTTTGCCAAGCGTAGCGAGCAGTTAAACCCTGATCAGGCCAGCTTGCTCGATGGCCTGATCGATGCCGATATCGCCGCGATTGAAGCTGAGCTTCAGGCCCTTCAAGCTCCCCCATCGCCGACCGAGAAAAAGCAGAAGCCCAAGCGCACGGCGCTACCGGTAGAGTTTCCACGCACGTTGATCCATCACGAACCAGACAACACTCACTGCCCATGTGGTTGCGCACTGAAACGCATCGGTGAAGATGTCAGCGAAAAGTTGGATTACACACCGGGCGTGTTCACCGTCGAGCGCCATGTCCGTGGCAAATGGGTCTGTGATGACTGCGAAACGCTGATCCAGGCACCCGTCCCCGCGCAGATCATCGACAAAGGCATCCCCACCGACGGGCTGCTGGCTCAAGTGATGGTCGCCAAATACGCTGATCATTTGCCGCTGTACCGCCAGGAACAGATCTTTGGCCGGGCTGGCTTTGCCATCCCGCGCTCGACCCTGGCCCAGTGGGTCGGTACTTGCGGCGTGCAGTTGCAACCGCTGGTCGATGCTCTGCGCGAAGTGGTACTTGCCCACAACGT
>NZ_JAVDUY010000030.1:0-1674 GCF_031456615.1 Pseudomonas sp. 3296 | reverse complement strand
TTAAAAAACCGCCTCCCCGGCGCTCCGCGGCCCATTGGATTAGAAACACTGCGTTCTACACTGATCCTACTGGACAGTGGTCGCTGGCTTTTTGGAGGCTTAGTCCCCGTCAAAAAACTTGACCCAGGGGAAGCTGCGGACCCGTTAGTGGTGGCACGTTCCGTGACCCCGTTTAGGAAGGTGATTTGATCCGAGTCCCCGTCCAGTTCAACTTGACTGGAGGTGCTCATGAAGAAGCATGATCTGAAGCAGCGTGGGTTACCGGTTATTCATGATTACGCAGCCGGCATTGATATTGGCTCACGCTTTCATGTGGTGGCCGTTCCTGCAGACCTGGCCAAAGAATCCGTTCAAACTTTCCAGGCCTTCACTGCCGATCTCGAGCGCATGGCCAACTGGCTGGTAAGTCTTGGGATAACGACGGTCGCCATGGAATCAACAGGCATTTACTGGATTCCGGTTTACGAAATACTGGAAGCGCATGGCCTTCAGGTCGTACTCGCCAATGCGCGAGATGCCCGTGCGGTGCCAGGGCGCAAAACCGATGTGAATGACGCACAGTGGATTCAGCGACTCCATGCCTGTGGGCTGCTTCGAGCCAGCTTTCACCCAGATCGTGAGATTTCGGCTTTGCGCAGCTATTTGCGGCTGCGGGAGCGTCATCTCGATTATGCCGCGGCGCATATTCAGCACATGCAAAAAGCTCTCACGCACATGAACCTGCAATTGCATCACGTCGTGGCCGATATCACCGGCTTGTCGGGGATGCGGATAATCCGCGCCATCGTCGCAGGCGAGCGCAGCCCCTCCTCGTTAGCGGCGCTGAGTGACAAGCGCTGCAAGGCGGGTGTTGATGTGATTGAGGCATCGCTGGTCGGCAACTACCAGCCCGAGCACATTTTCGCTTTGACGCAGGCGCTGTCCATGTATGACGCTTATCAAGCGCAGCTACTGGTTTGCGACCAGCAGATTGCACAAACGCTGATTAAGCTCTCGCAGGAAAAGACACTGCCCGCTGAGCCGCTACCAAAACCACGGCATAACACTCGGCAACCCAACGCGCTCAATTTCGATGTACGTACCTTGCTCTATCAACTGGTCGGTGTTGATCTGACCCAGATCCACGGCATCGGCCCCTACCTGGCTCTTCGGCTGGTCGCCGAGTGCGGCACGGATCTGAGTCGATGGCGGACTTGCCACCATTTCACTTCCTGGCTCACTCTTGCGCCCGGCTGTCGCATCAGTGGCGGCAAAGTACTTTCGGCCCATACCCGCAAGACCAAAAATCGAGTGACCGCCCATCTGCGCTTAGCCGCGGTGACCGTCGGCAGAACGAACACGGCATTGGGTGCGTTTTATCGGCGTCTTGCGGCTCGAATCGGCAAAGCCAAGGCCGTCACAGCTACAGCCCGAAAGATCGCGATCCTGTTCTATAACACCATGCGTTTCGGCATGAATTATCAAGACCCAGGAGCCGATCACTATGAGCAAAAATATCGCGAGCGAGTCGTCAAAGGCCTACACCGACGCGCGGCTGAGTTTGGTTTTACACTGCAACCAGTGGAGGGTGTTTCTTAGGAACACCATGCGTTTCGGCATGAATTATCAAGACCCAGGAGCCGATCACTATGAGCAAAAATATCGCGAGCGAGTCGTCAAAGGCCTACACCGACG
>NZ_JAVDUY010000029.1:0-1709 GCF_031456615.1 Pseudomonas sp. 3296 | reverse complement strand
AAGGCCGAGAGCTGATGACGAGTGTTCTTTTAGAACACGAAGTGGTTGATGCCATGCTTCCAAGAAAAGCTTCTAAGCTTCAGGTAACCAGGAACCGTACCCCAAACCGACACAGGTGGTTGGGTAGAGAATACCAAGGCGCTTGAGAGAACTCGGGTGAAGGAACTAGGCAAAATGGCACCGTAACTTCGGGAGAAGGTGCGCCGGTGAGGGTGAAGCATTTACTGCGTAAGCCCATGCCGGTCGAAGATACCAGGCCGCTGCGACTGTTTATTAAAAACACAGCACTCTGCAAACACGAAAGTGGACGTATAGGGTGTGACGCCTGCCCGGTGCCGGAAGGTTAATTGATGGGGTTAGCTAACGCGAAGCTCTTGATCGAAGCCCCGGTAAACGGCGGCCGTAACTATAACGGTCCTAAGGTAGCGAAATTCCTTGTCGGGTAAGTTCCGACCTGCACGAATGGCGTAACGATGGCGGCGCTGTCTCCACCCGAGACTCAGTGAAATTGAAATCGCTGTGAAGATGCAGTGTATCCGCGGCTAGACGGAAAGACCCCGTGAACCTTTACTATAGCTTTGCACTGGACTTTGAATTTGCTTGTGTAGGATAGGTGGGAGGCTTTGAAGCGTGGACGCCAGTTCGCGTGGAGCCAACCTTGAAATACCACCCTGGCAACTTTGAGGTTCTAACTCAGGTCCGTTATCCGGATCGAGGACAGTGTATGGTGGGTAGTTTGACTGGGGCGGTCTCCTCCTAAAGAGTAACGGAGGAGTACGAAGGTGCGCTCAGACCGGTCGGAAATCGGTCGTAGAGTATAAAGGCAAAAGCGCGCTTGACTGCGAGACAGACACGTCGAGCAGGTACGAAAGTAGGTCTTAGTGATCCGGTGGTTCTGTATGGAAGGGCCATCGCTCAACGGATAAAAGGTACTCCGGGGATAACAGGCTGATACCGCCCAAGAGTTCATATCGACGGCGGTGTTTGGCACCTCGATGTCGGCTCATCACATCCTGGGGCTGAAGCCGGTCCCAAGGGTATGGCTGTTCGCCATTTAAAGTGGTACGCGAGCTGGGTTTAGAACGTCGTGAGACAGTTCGGTCCCTATCTGCCGTGGACGTTTGAGATTTGAGAGGGGCTGCTCCTAGTACGAGAGGACCGGAGTGGACGAACCTCTGGTGTTCCGGTTGTCACGCCAGTGGCATTGCCGGGTAGCTATGTTCGGAATAGATAACCGCTGAAAGCATCTAAGCGGGAAACTAGCCTCAAGATGAGATCTCACTGGGACCTTGAGTCCCCTGAAGGGCCGTCGAAGACTACGACGTTGATAGGTTGGGTGTGTAAGCGCTGTGAGGCGTTGAGCTAACCAATACTAATTGCCCGTGAGGCTTGACCATATAACACCCAAGCAATTTGCGTCGAAAGGCCAGATTGCGGTGTGTGAAGACGATACAGTCGAAAGTTCGAATCAAACACACAAATCTATTACATACCCATTCGCTGGAGCGTGATCTCGCAAGAGAAAACGAGCTGGCTACCGAATTTCTTGACGACCATAGAGCATTGGAACCACCTGATCCCATCCCGAACTCAGCAGTGAAACGATGCATCGCCGATGGTAGTGTGGGGTTTCCCCATGTGAGAGTAGGTCATCGTCAAGATTAAATTCCGAAACCCCTATCTGCGTATGCAGGTAGGGGTTTTGTTTT
>NZ_JAVDUY010000028.1:0-1883 GCF_031456615.1 Pseudomonas sp. 3296 | reverse complement strand
GTTGACCCGGCGACTCCGCGCAGAGGGCGTCAAAGTGCCTATTGTCGGGGTAACGGCCAATGCCCAGGCAGATGAAGGAGAGCGCTGTTTGCAGGTGGGCATGGACGGCTATCTGGCCAAACCCGTTTCTTTGGCTGGACTTAAGCGGGAGCTTCTGCGGGTTGGAGGATTGCGCTAGCAGCGCGACTCACCAGGCACGACAGAGAAAAGTTGTCTACGCCAAGGATTTGGAGCAACGTTCTATCAGGTCATACTCATTGAGGAGGGCACAGTGGAGAAGCGGCAATTTCAGTTTTCTAAACTATTGTCAGGCTGCGCAAGCGCATTGGCAGCATTCCTACTGTGTGTTCTGTTTTTATTCTATCTCTACGGTATTTTCCTCAACGCGGTTGGCGAATACGGCACCAGGAGTCGTGAGCACACCAGGGCTCTTGTTTTACGCGCAGATGCAGAAGTGCTTTTTATCGAGAATACAGCTCGGATACTTCAGTCAGATGCAGTGACGAGAAGCGATGTATCCAGGCTGGATAACCTGGTTGAATTACCGGTCAGAACGAGCAGTGGTGTTGAAGGGGTAAATGAGAGAGGAAAGGGGGTTGTTCTGTGGGGACAAAAAATAGTCCCCAGGGAAACGCAATATGAGTTTTTTCGGCAAGTAAAAATGCTTTCCAATATGGAGGGTGTTTTTGAGCAGGAAAAATATAAGAACAGACGTCTATTGTTGGTTTCTGCAGAAGATACACTGCTTTTCAGTCCATTTGACACGGTCGAGGACTGGAAAGGCGACTCCCGTCAGAATTCGATCGAACTTGCTGACTATATCGAGTCAGCCAGGGCACCGCTTTTTCAAGGCAAGCTTGATTTAACCAATAACGCGGAAGGCAATAAAGGCACTGCTTGGACCACTGCACATCCCCGGGCTGCGGATGGCGTTCAGGTTATTACATGTTATGCACCCATTTATGATCTGCGTGGAAGACTTGTATCGTATTTGATGGGTGAAGTCCCGATATCAGAGTTAGAAGGGCGGGAGTGGTTGCAGAAGAACAGCATGAGTCTGGTGTTGTTTGACTCCACAGAAAAGCCGATTTTCATGGACGCGGCCTTGGAGGGAACACGCGCCTTGAGGCCCCATGAGTTGTCCGCCAAGAGTACCTCTGCCATGAATTTCGAACTCGATGGAACTTGGTTGCTAATATTTGTTAATGTCCCCAGCACGCAGTGGCGTGTTGTTTATGGTGTTCCTCTAAGCAAGGTGTTTTTAACACAGTGGAAAATTATTTTTTTCTCGTTATGTGTGCTGGTGTCTGGAGTGGCCTGTATCGTTTGGATAGCAAGAAGCGCACGGCGTCGGACGCATGTTCCGGCACAGCTTAGTTCAAGGGAAATGGTTGAGTCGCGTCATTTGATCCAGGTGATAATGGACTGCTCTGTGGTGGGATTATGCCTATTGCGCCGTAGCGACGGCAAAATATTGATTCAGAACGAACAGTCTCGAAAACTGATAGCAATGGAAGTTGAGCGCGATGGGCGGCTTTGGGGGCTGCGCGAGTATTTTTTGATGAAACCGGACAAAGAAACAACTGAAGCCGGCCTCCTTGAAATTGATGCACAAACGCCAGATACAGCGAGCCCCGTGCGTGTTCTGGCCCACTTGGTCGAAGTTAACTATCACGACGAGCCTGCTCTTTTTTGTTCGTTTGGCGATGACAATGAGCGCAGGAATGCAGAGTTGAGACAGGCCTCAGTCGCAGAAGCGGCCGACGAGGCAAATGCGGCCAAATCAAAATTCCTGGCGATGATGAGTCACGAGATTCGCACCCCGTTATACGGCGTACTGGGCACACTGGAGTTACTAGCAAATACTGCGTTATTACCGCAAC
>NZ_JAVDUY010000027.1:0-2411 GCF_031456615.1 Pseudomonas sp. 3296 | reverse complement strand
GAAGGATATTTGCTTCATCGGGGCTCAACCGTTCAGTTCGTGGGGCAAGCGTATTTCAGCAGACTTGGGAGTCTTTTTCAGAGTTTCCCTAGAGCGTTCAACACCAAGAAAGAGACTATGGCGCCTCTACCTCCCTAGACATTAGCAGAATCGCGCCGTAGAGCACACAAATGGCTGCGACCGCTAAATAACCAACAATAAGGCTAGACCGATATAGAGAAATGGAAAAGGTGAATTTCGGCATTTGCATATCCTAATCTTAATTCGAGGCGGGGCTTAATCACGCCCGCTCCTATCCGCCGAATTACTCGTTTTAGACCATAGCATAGCGAACGGATTATCAAGCAAACGAGGGCATTAATGTGGTGGGATACATGTCGTATCAAAGATATACCCACACCAACCTATTGCCTTGCTGCCGACCAACAATCCGTATCGGCCGCCACATCAACACATTGATAGACAAGCCCATACTCAAGCACATCGAACCAGGTGAAATTCATGCTTATTAGTGTCAACGCTACTACTAGCAAAAAAAACGGCGCCTAACGAAAAAGTATAAAAATCCGATGCCAGACGCCCGGCACCGGATTCTCGAGAAAGCCCTCCCGCAATAAAATTGAATCAATGAACAATTTTACCCACAAGAAATGGACTTTCAACCAGAAGACCAAGAATGAATAATCACCCTTGCTCGACAATTACTTTTGATTAGGAATTGTATCAATTGGCCCACAACCACCGATAACTTTAGAAATAGACACCGCCGGGACAAAAAGATAGTCGTAAGAACAGTTTTTTGGCTGGTTGTAGACTTGACCTGTGCAGCCAGTAAGAAGTGCAATCCCGGAGGCAATAACGATACCAACAGATGCTTTGATAATCTTTTCCATATTTAATCCTATATTTTTTGTGTGCCATCATTTAATGACAGCAACGCTAAAAGCGAGGGAAGCGTAGAGCTTCACCATCTGAGGCCGAGCATAATCGCGCGGCGTTATATACAGCACCACACGTTCCAGCCTACCAAACTCACTTCAACAGCGTTATGGACAGTCACGGCTCGTTGCTGCGTGACTAGAATAGGTGTTTTAACACAGAGAAGATCGCCCGCTTGCGCCAAACGCTTGACCGCTTGCGCCAACTATTAACGTTTTAACGAACACAGAGGGGGGGCGAACCTATAACTGACAAAAAAACAAGCCAACGTAAGGCCTTCCACGGCTCAATCAGACCTCGAATTTACAATATGCGGTCTAAACTAAATAGAACCCCTGCCCCGCCGGCATAAAACATCGAACCGCGCACACCAGCACACCAGGCGCGGTCGCCGTTTCGGAGGAGCATTGAAGGCTTGCACACTTCTCGTATAGCCTACCTTCTATCACCATGACTGATGGACAGATGACAATCGTTTATCAACCTGGTCACTCAAGTGACAGAACCTTCATCGCATCCAAAACACGCCCGACTAGAAGCGCTATTTTAATTTGCAATTCATACACCCGTTCGATTATGACGGCAAAGGAGGTAATCTGCGATGCGCGCAAACGGTTATGCTATTGATTACGGTGAACCCATCGGCAAACGATTTTACTTACAAAACACAGCAAATCTGCCTACAAAGACAATTTGAGCCCAAGACGCCCCATCATTTGCTTCTCACTCTTAGCCGACTGTCGCCCTACCCCTTGTCCCGAATCAGTCGGTGAACGAGTCCCATGAAAGACAGGACACCGTTTCCTCCATACGATAACTGCCCGCCACGCCGGCAGCATGGCTAAGCAATAATGGCTCGGTGTACACCGTCGAACAGACGCGCCTGTTTGCTCGGCAGATCGGTTTGCAGCAATGACCACAACGGTGCGCTGTCCGCAAAGCAACGGCATGGCCGAGAGATTCGTGAACACGATCAAGCGTAACTACGCGGCTCCCACGCCCAAGCCGGATCGAGAAACAGCCTTACACAACCTGGCAATTGCCTTCAGACACTTCAACGAGCAACATCCGCAGAGCGCTTTGAACTATCGCTCGCCGAGGCAATTCAGGCGCTTCGCCGCATTATCAATTTAACAGGGAGTTGGTGTCCGGTTTTATAGGGGCGATTCCAGTCGGGAGGGATGATATTGGTGCGCAAATGTCTACGGTGGGCTCAAACAACTCCTTTACTCTGGTTTTAATTTCATAATACCAAGGAGTAGAGGTGGCTAACTCTTCCATCGCTTCTTGAAGCCCATCATTTGCCGCCATTTGCAGCCAATATCTACGTTGCTTAGAACTCCTAGGGAGCCCCATCGCCCCAGCACCATATGCACGACCTAGGGAAGGTCTGAAGTACCCCGCGATTTTTTGATGCTCCAATCATTTGGAGTTCAAAAAATCGACGGTCTGCCAAAAATCAGACTTAGGCT
>NZ_JAVDUY010000025.1:0-6472 GCF_031456615.1 Pseudomonas sp. 3296 | reverse complement strand
AAGAGCCTAAGTCTGATTTTTGGCAGACCGTCGATTTTTTGAACTCCAAATGATTGGAGCATCAAAAAATCGCGGGGTACTTCAGACCTTCCTTAAGTCAAGTTTGGACTTTTGTGCCTTGCGATTAATGTAAAAGGTGTTGTCTTTTATATCGGTGACGAGCAACAGACCATCTTGGCCAAAGTGATCCCTAATGTCTGAGTAGGGCTCGACGTTGAGTCGCTTACCTTCAGCGTTGTAAAGATCATAGTTGCTATAGATATAATTCCCGTCTCCATCCATACCTTGGGCTTGCCTGGCTTTTAGTTGCTTAGGTGTGCGAATTTCACTGTGGGCAACAATGATGCCGTCGTTAATTTCGAGGCCGTCAAACTGGCCATCAAGAATCATTTTTCCGTTGCTTTGTAGATAAACTTCGCGCAGAAAGACGTCTCTGCTGTTTTTCCTGAGGTGCTGGCTCGTGGTAATGAACGGGCCTTCAATGTCAATATTGTCGTATTTCAACGGCAGAATGACTTTATGGGTGTTCGTGTCGACGAGTCCTTGTACCTGGTTGGTACCGGGGTCTTTGTTGATCACCACGTAGCGGTTTTGATACAGCGTGTCATCCATGATGTAAAAAGGCTGCGGGGTCAATGTTTTTACCGCGCGATCCAACAAGTAGATTTGGTCATCGTCTTTGGCATTGGTGATGCTGTAGTAATCCTCAACCACGTGATCGAGGCTAGGATAGATAGGCTTGATCAGCCATTGCCCTTGCTCATCGATCAGACCGTAAAAGTCGAGGTGGTCATCGACAGCAGCAGTCAACCCGTTGACGTAGTTGTCTTGTGTCTTCGTGACAGTGAAACTGTACGTGCGCTGATGTGACGTAGGCTTGAGAAAAACCACGACTGAGGTGGGCGTGCCGCTGAATTGATAATCGGCGAGGGTTTCAGGTGGGTGTTCTTTGGCGATATCTTCTTTCGAAGGCTGGTGGTCAATGTAGTAGCTGGCCAGTTGCTTTGTATCGCTAATGTTGCCGTTGTCTATGCGATTAATGGTTTCCTTCAGGAAGGCATTGTATTTTTCAATGTAGTAAGCATCGTTGGTGTACGACGAGTGGCCATTCAGCTTCAGGGCTTTGCCCTGTGCATTAAACGCTTGCACGTTCAATAGCTTGTCGTTTTCACCGGCCGGCATCGTCAGGCTGACCTCGCCGTCTTTTATCGATTGCAGCGCGATGCCTTCCTGGCGAGCTTTGGATTTATCGTCAAAGGTCAGTTGCTTGACGGCGCCGGGTAAGGTGTAAGTGACCGACAGGTCAACGGCGACAATACGCTTGTTATCTTTGACGATAGTGGCGTCGTCACTGTCCTTGGTTGTTGGGCTTAACGAGGTGCCATCTTTAAAATGGACTAATGTGGTCTTGAGTTGTACGGGAGGATACTGGTACTCATCATAGCCAGGGGCTAAGCCGTTGAAGCCGTACTCGTGAAAGTCAGTCTGCACATAAGAAAAACCACCGACAATTTTCTGCCCAAACGCCAACGAGTTTAAATGCTGATCAAATTTGGCCTGGATATCTGCTGCGCTGGGCGGGCTGAAGGGCTTGATCTCTTCGCTGTTGCTGTCGCTGTCATCCGAGGAGGCCGCTGATATTCGAAGGCTGGCGAGGTTGGACAGGTCATCCAGTGATTCAATCTGCTCGCTGAGCAGCTTTTTTAACTCGGCCAGGGTTTTATCGCCGAATTTGCTCTCCAGTTCTTTTTTCATCGCCAGGTTGGCGGCCTGCTGGGTCTCGCGCTGTACCTTCGTGGCCTGGGCCTGAAGGTAAAGGACTAACAAGCCAATCGAGCAGAGTGCGCCCAGTAGCAGCCATAAATGCGTTGATTTGAGGGGTTTTCTAAAGAAGTTGGTGATCATGGGCTGTCTCTTACAGGTCTAATACGGCGGCATCGTGGGGACAGTCAACTGCCGTTTCAGATGGAGTGAGTAAGTTGTCTACGTATTCTTTCGCTTTGGTCAGGGCTGAGCGTTGGCTGAGCCAAGTGAGTTCGGCCTGGGCCTTCTGCGAGCCGTTGGCTGCCGCTTTATGGAGCCAGAGGCTTTCTTTTTGTTGATTCATCGGTAAGTCGCCGCGACCGGTGTCATAGGCCTGGCTGAGTTCATACTGGGCTTGAGGCAGGTTGCTAAGGGCCGCCCTGCATAACCAATAATTGGCCTTGGCCTGGGTGCCGGCATAGCGTCTCTCCATGTCGTTGTCGGCGGAAGACTGGACCTGTTCCGAGTCGGCCAAGTAGAGAGCACTCAGGGCATATTGCGCCTGCGCGTGACCTTGATTGGCGGCCTGCTCATACCAATACATGCCTTGGGGAACATTGCTCTCAACGCCGGTGCCGTTGGCGTATTGATCGGCCAGTTCAACTTGCGCCAGGTCCAGCCCCTGCTCGGCAGCGCGCACCAACCATAAGTGAGCTTGTTGATCATCCCGGCCACTTGTATCCAGCAATCCGTTCCGATACATCGCAGAGATTATGAACGCGATACGGCTGTTACCTCGGCTAGCCACTTTTTCATACCACTGAAAAGCCTTGCGATAGTCCTGTCTGGAATAGTAGTAATTTCCGAGATTTTCGGCGGCACACGTATCACCTTGGGACGCGTCGGTGAGCAGGTTATGTTCCTGCTCCGTGCTCAGTGCATATTCAAGCGTACAGGTGTCAGTATTGTCGGCCTGGGCGGGGAGGGTGGCCAGTACGGCGGGGATTGCCATCATGCAGGGGATTACGACGCGTGTTCTGACGGTTAACTGGAGAACCGCTTTTTGAGGACTTTATAATTCATATAGGTCTGTCTGATGAAGGTGGAATAACTAGGGGAGCCCACAGAATTCGGAAAACATCGTACGGGTGCTTTCCGAATTCTGCGTCCACTCCAATCTGCCCCTTCCATGGGAGAAAACCAGTCGTGTAGACGACGCAGCCGGAAACCTAGCTTCATACATTTACCAACGGAATTTTCTGGGGTCCGGCTTACGCCCCCAAAGTGACTCGGACTACCGGGGGTTACCACATACCTTCCGGACATCTAGGTCCATGAAGTCGATCCCATTCCCATAACTCATTCAATGACAGCTTGTTGTCCCGGTCGCTATCCAATGTGAAGAAGGCGTTTTCAGTCGTGACAGGCTCAGTGAGAGTGCCGCCGTAATCTCCTTGCATCTCAGCAGCCGCCAGCAACTCCGATTTCTGCAGAAAACCGTCGTTATTACTGTCGTGATCGCGAAAGAAGCGTTGGAAGTCGAACGACGCAGGTTCGCATGCCTGAGTGACGATGGGCATGCCCAGGAACAGTAGAAGGGGAAACCGGAATAGGGGCATAGATTATTCGTTTTCCTTTGTACCGAAGGTTGTGGCTAGAAAATGGGTCACGAGGCCGAGTCAGGATAAAAAATTACGCCCTGAAAATCTTGACCGCTTGCGCCATTTGTAGCTGCGCATGTACGTGGACGCTGCTGCCCTTATGGCTCTTAACCTGCTCGCTTGAGTAGCTGACTTCGCCAACTGCTTACTCTGCTCGCAGCAGAACGGACACAAAAACTGCATGATCGGCTATTGGCTGCAGGAGTACCGCTGTGATGCGATGTTCATTCTCAACTAATGTGGGCCGGGGTTGCCCGATATTCTCAGCTAATGTGGTCCCGAATCGAGCGATGTAATCGGGTCGGGCCGCCGATGTTATCGAGCCGCTACACCTACGAGTTACCCAACGGTTTACGGCGAAAACTCCTGGATCACAGTAGACGTTCGCCTACTAACTGACGTGGATTATTCCTCTGTAGCAAATCCAGGTAATTTTCAGCTAACCCTGAATTTACTGGTTAATGAACGGCAATTCATCCCTAGAGTTGTGTGGCAGGACCTGTGTCCGGGCGAGATCATTACTGCCGGAGTCACTTGCACGCAGGGCGCCGGAGTTCGCTCTTCGTTATGGAAGGCAAGACCTACAGCGTCTACAGCGACTACTGGGAATACACCACCCAGATTCGCTCACAAGACGCCGATGATCAGGCCTGCGCTGTTTATGCCAACAACATTAATTGCACTGTCGCGGGCCGCAACTGTGGGCTGATAGACGAAGAAGGGATATGCGTTAGCGAGAAGGTCACCTACCAATGTCAGACCACAGCCTCAGCCGTTGGCCAACTCTGCGGCGGAGATTTCTATTGCACTGACGGGTCCTGCGACACGCTGGCCCACAACCAGGACTTCTCGTTCGCACTTGCTATTTCTCAACTGGCCGCAGTGTCAGCAGCAGGGGATGACGCTGCTGATCAAATCGACATCAAAGTCGGCGCGTTTACGTGCCATGGCATGGAATGCCGTAAGGCCATGGCGGGATTCAATAACTGTTGCGCAGACGGTGGCTGGGGTGCTGATATCGGCATTTAGCATTGCAATTCTGAAGAGAAAGCCCTGGGCACCGCTAAGTGTAGCGGCTCGATAACATCGGCGGCCTGACCCGATTACATCGCTCATTTCAGGACCACATTAGCTGAGAATATCGGGCAGCTCCGGACGGGGCGGACGCGGAGTTCGAAGTCATTGACACCGTAGGACTGATAGCCGTCATCGAACGACACTCAGAATGTCTCGTAGGCGGAGCACTGCGAACTCGACCAGTAGAACGTGTCCTTAAAGGCATCGACGCCACCAATCTGGAAGCTCGTCAGCTCGGTCTGTGCTGGGAATTCTTCGGTGTTCAGTAGGCCGCGAGGCTCGCTGTTTGGGTTGTCCCCGCCGCGGCCGTACTGCTGCCGGTTTGCTTCGGTGCTCGGCTTGAAGTGCCGATACTGCAACTCTTGTACGTCGCGCGCGGGGATCGCCCAGTCGGTGAAGCCACCGACATCCATTGCCAGAACCTTCTGCGCCAACTCGCTGCCGGCCGCTGCCATAGCCTCGGTGTTGGCGCAGCTGTTGGTGAAGCTGTCGACGCCCTCGATCTTCACGCCGTCCTCACCTAAAGCGCCCTCCAGTTCGTGCGCGGCACCGGCGGTGATGTTCAGGTAGCGTTTGCCGGAGTCCGGGTCACGGGTGATGCCGGAAAAGAAGCCGCCTCCAAAAGCTTGGCCGATTTCCGTAAGGGTAATAACAGATGTTGCTTTGGCTGTTGCGGACAGGGTCTTTCCTCTTTTCGGGGGCAACAAAAAAGGCGCAAACTTCCATCACCTGGTTATCCGGGGCGTTTTCGGCTGGGGGGCGAAATGGCACCCTATGCGGTCAGCTCGCAGCACAACAGACACAAGAACTGCATGATTGGATATTGGCTGCCGGCGTACCGCTGTGATGTGACGTTCATTCTCAACTAATGTGGGCCGAGACTGATGTAATCGGGCTGTTCTCACGCAATGTGGGTTCATTCTCACTTATTGTGAGCCGGAGCGGCTCGATATTCTCAGCTAATGCGGACCCGAATCGAGCGATGTAATCGGGTTGGGCCGCCGATGTTATCGAGCCGCTACACTTTAGAGATCCATAATCTCCGCAGATCAGCATGAGCAGATGTCGCGTCATCATAGCCAAACTGTGTACCGCAGGAAGGGCAGATGCCAAACGAAGAGCAACCAACGTCGTCGTATGGAGGATCTTCAAGCCCGGCGTATCCACAAACCGGACAAAGATATGAAACGTTGCCTGCAATCATCCTACCCCCGGATTTCTAGCCTCTAGCCCACGCTATCGGCGTACCTGCTGATCACTGGAATTTTATACTGAATCTGAGCAACTGATGTCTGACCTGAGCTGAGTAGGGCGAAACATTCCGGATGAAAGTGGCTAACAACGGTTTTGACACTCTCCGGGCCAAAACCGGTAGCTCACAAAATAGACTCTCTCAGTGGACTTTTCAGAGGTTGATTTTTTATCCTGATTCGGCTCAGTGTCCTAAATTTCTGAGAGTTACCAAGCTAACTGGTTTGCCGGTCAATATTCTTATGCCCGCCCCATCATCGGCCGGTTGCGTGACGCATTTGGTCGATGGTTTGGCGCGCACGGTCAATTCTTTTACAAAATAAATAGTTAAAATCACATGCATCTAAATTTGTTCGATTACTTTAAATATTTTTAAGCTATGTCATACATAAAAATCGAAACCATACCCCATTTAGCTCTAAATTAAGATTTCTCTATAGTTTATTCAATCGCATCAAGTCAAAACTTGGAGATACATTACGTGGCAGATTTGAAAATTTTAATTAAACATTCCATGGATAGCTACCCACGCTGGGTTCGACTGACCCATTGGCTCAATGCCCTAGCCGTGTTGGTGATGGTCACAAGCGGCTGGCGCATTTACAACGCCTCGCCAATTTTTGTCTTCAGCTTTCCCAAGTCGACCACCCTCGGCGGCTGGCTCGGTGGCGCGTTGCAGTGGCACTTCGCGGCGATGTGGTTTTTGGCGATCAACGGTATGACCTACCTGCTGATCAACA
>NZ_JAVDUY010000024.1:0-8081 GCF_031456615.1 Pseudomonas sp. 3296 | reverse complement strand
ACGAGTACGGTACCGCCCATGTTTATGTCAATGAGGTTTACGGTGTGTTCTACGGCTATGCCATCGCTCAGGATCGCCTGTATCAACTGGAGATATCCCGACTCAGAACCCAGGGGCGGGTGGTGCAGACTTTGGACAAAATCTACGTAAACTTTGACATAGGCTTTCGTAAAAATTATCGGCGTGGGCTCTTCTGACCACCCCTCCTCCTGCTGAGGGATGGTGCTACGCACCGCTTGGGTATCGAGGACAGATGACTGAACTCTGCCCATGAAGAGCCACCATCGATAGAGCGAGCCCCCTCCTCCTCTACAGCGCCGTCATGATCGTCGGGGCGGGCCCGAAATACCTGCAGTAGCCCGCATCGCGCCGGGTCGAAAAGAACGTTGTTTTATTCGTTTTGCAGGGCATCCTGCTTCGGATCAGGCGACAAAAAAAATCAGTTTTTGTTGCCCGTCCTGACCCTCAATAGCAGCTAGGGATGCCGATGAAAATCGTACACGTGAGTGACACCGGTCCTGGCGTCGCCAGCTCCACACACGCCGTAAGACTTAACGCGTAAAAGACTAGGTATTGGCTCTATGCGACTTTTTGTATCGACCCTGGCAGCGATCATCTTGACCACCGGCTCGTTGGTATCTCAGGCCAAAGAATTGAACAAAAATGATCGGTTTGTCTGCAGTTGGGGGGCAGGAATAGCCGGCAACGCCCAAGCGTCGAAGCTGTCCGGTCTAAGTCTTTACGGCGCACGCAACCAGCTGCAAACCCACAAGTTTTCTTTACCTTGAATGCGCATGACGGCACTGGGAATTACTGAGCAAACGTATGACAGCCCATCGCGCCTAAAGCCAGCTGACATCAAGCAAACGTATTACGAACAATGCTTCAGTCATGTGGTAACCGGCAGGTAATGCCGGGAATCGAACATGTAGGGCAGCCCGTCATGAACGCTTTACGCCCTTCGGGGTTGTGTCGCTGCCTCGTCAATGCTTTCGCTCCCAGGCCGCGCACCTAGTACATAATGAGTTATCGCCGTGCACTTCGTCGTGCCTACGGAAGCGCAGTAAGCCACTGAGGGTCAATGACCAACTGTTACCAAGGCAAACGCGCTAGATCCTCTGACTACTCAGTCATCATTGGTTAGGGCATATCGATTGATGCCGGAATCTATACCGACAACGCGCAGACTCCACGGCTTAGGTATCTGGCTGACGGCTCGGCGGTTGAACCAAAGCGGGTTCCACTGGCCGGGCATTCGCCATGGCGACGAAGTGGAATTGGATGCCGAGCAACTTCACGTCTTGCTGCTGAGCCTGCCATGGCAACGCTTCGGCTTTGGCTGCGTGATCACACGACTTTAGCGGCTGCCATTAGCCTATTGATCTATCGCCGCGAACTTTCTGATCTGACAACATCCGCAGCATGACTTCGATCCCCAGCCTCGATCACCTTCCACCTGAACATCTGCGTGCATTGGCGATGCAGCTGATACAACGAGTTGAGACCATGCACAAGAAAATCAACCGCGATCAAGCGGTGATCGAAAATCGTGACCCACGAGGTCGTGCAACTCAAGCGCTTGACGTTCGCCTCGTCGTTTTCTGAAAAAGCACATCGGACGCAGAAAGGAGGACAAAGAGAAACCGGACAAAATTATCCGCCAGATGACTTCATCAGGCGCATGCACTCCATGACAGAAAAATCAACCGAAGGGCACACGTTGCATGGACAGCCACGGTATTAATCGCGCCTTAATTTTGCATGTGATCAATCGCCATGGAGCGCCTCTACTACCGACTCACCAAATCCAGAATCTCAATCTGGTATTGAAAGCGAGCAGCTAAATGTTCCACAAGCAATGTTCCAAGCGACATTGCCAGCAACAGCACCCCAATAGAAAACAGTATCGCATTACCCAATTCATCCACAGGAAAAACCGATATAACTGCTTGAGAAACCCACGTAAATCCACCCAATCCACCAAACTCCCCAATAAAGGAATAAGAGGTTGCCAATAGACCAACGACAGCTGTTCTTTCTCCAAAAAAACGCGTAGGGCGCAGCCCTGTGCGTTTGGTTTTGCGTTCCAGCCAAAAACGCGCATCCTTCAGTGCTTGGGGCTCGTAATGAGCCAGGCGTTCCGCCAACATCTGCTCATAACGAATGTCTGCACAAAGACTATCAAGTGACAGTTCGTCCCATCTAAAAGCCAGTGATAGCGATGTGAACATAGGTACAACCCATGCACACAATGCTAGCAGCATGCTCACGATAGCCGGTACCTGGACGAATACATTGGTGTTGATTCTATCAGGCTTACCCTCGTGAAAAAGGGCGAAGCTAGCACTCAAAATTAATACAATTAACGCGACAACCAAACACCATTTAACAATCACCTGCGATTGCCGCTCAATACTTGACAGCCGTACTTTCGGCGGTCTGCATTTATTTAGCGCCTCCAATACCAAAATCGTTTCGTTGGTTACAATGGCGGCCGGCCTCCTTTGGTCTTTATTGAATATTAAACTCTCTATTTTTCGGCGTTCAATCATGGCCTGCTGCTCCACAAAAACCTCTGTTTTTTAACCATGTGTTTTTCAGGTTCTCATTTATTCTGCTACGCCGTTGGCCCCAATGCGAAAATTTCCTTATCAAATAAATCCAAGCAAACAGTTCGCAATCAACGAGTCGGTATTACTGACCTAAATAAAAATTCAGCTACTTGTCTATTGCACCGATACAGCCATCTAGTGAGCTGCGGCGTCGGTCCTTCCAGGGCGCTCCATCGCTGCACAACAGAAACGCATCACTGGGTAGACATCGAACTCGAACACGTCCAAGGTCAATTGCTCGGCTGCCTCGACCGCACGGGGCGGAGCATGGGTGGCAGGATGAGCCTTGGAGGCTGCGATGCTCATGCTTTGCTCGTCGATGAGTTGCTATTGCCGCGAGCGGTCCTTGGACGGTTGATACAAACGCTGGCCTCGCTACAGGTAGCCCGCAATCGGACAGCGTTTGCACGCTGCCCGCACGGGTGCTGAGCATCTTGGCCAGATGGGCAGCCACGGACGCCATGGCGGAAACCTCGCGGCTCCAGCCGACGCGTTTGTCCGCGTCGCCACCCAGGCGTTCGAAAAGGCTGCCGTATCCAGTCATGAGTTAGCTCCGCTTACTCTTTGTCCAGCTTGCCAACCAGCGACAGGGTGAAATCGGCACCCATGTACTTGAAGTGCGGGCGCACGTTCAGGCTGACGCGGTACCAGCCAGGCTCGCCTTCGACATCGCTGACGATGATCTGGGCAGCACGCAGCGGACGACGGCCACGGACTTCGGCGCTCGGGTTTTCCTGGTCGGCCACGTACTGGCGGATCCACTTGTTGAGTTCCAGCTCGAGGTCGGTACGTTCTTTCCACGAACCGAGTTGCTCGCGCTGCAGCACTTTCAAGTAGTGAGCCAGGCGGTTGACGATCATCATGTACGGCAGTTGGGTGCCGAGTTTGTAGTTCAGCTCTGCAGCCTTGCCTTCTGCGCTGATGCCGAAGAACTTCGGCTTCTGCACCGAGCTTGCGGAGAAGAACGCCGCGTTGTCGGAGCCTTTGCGCATGGTCAGGGAGATGAAGCCTTCCTCGGCCAGTTCGTATTCACGACGGTCGCTAACCAGAACCTCGGTAGGAATCTTGGTTTCGATTTCGCCCATGCTTTCGAAGTGGTGCAACGGCAGGTCTTCCACCGCGCCACCGCTTTGCGGGCCGATGATGTTCGGGCACCAGCGGAACTTGGCGAAGCTGTCGGTCAACTTGGTGCCGAACGCGTAGGCCGTGTTGCCCCACAGGTAGTGTTCGTGGCTGTTGGCGACGGTTTCTTTGTACACGAACGATTTGACCGGGTTGTCTTCCGGGTCGTACGGGTTACGCAGCAGGAAACGCGGCACGGTCAGGCCAACGTAACGGGAGTCTTCCGACTGGCGGAAGCTCTGCCATTTGGCGAATTGCGGGCCTTCGAAGTGATCTTTCAGATCCTTCAGGTCCGGCAGGCCAGTGAAGCTTTCCAGGCCGAAGAATTTCGGGCCGGCCGCGGCAATGAACGGCGCGTGGGACATGCAGGCAACGCTGGACACGTACTGCATCAGTTTCACGTCCGGCGAGCTTGGGGACATGAAGTAGTTGGCGATGATCGCGCCCACAGGCTGACCACCGAACTGGCCGTATTCAGCGGTGTAGATGTGCTTGTACAGGCCCGACTGCATCACTTCCGGCGAATCTTCGAAGTCGTCCAGCAGGTCGTCCTTGGAGACGTTGAGGATTTCGATCTTGATGTTTTCGCGGAAGTTGGTGCGGTCGACCAGCAACTGCAGGCCACGCCACGACGATTCCAGGGACTGGAAGTCCGGGTGGTGCAGGATTTCGTCCATCTGGCGGCTGAGCTTGGCATCGATCTCGGCGATCATGCGGTCAACCATGGCTTTCTTGACCGGCTCACCGTTGTTCTGCGGCTTGAGCAGCTCTTCGATGAAGGCCGACACGCCGCGCTTGGCGATGTCGTAGGCTTCGTCGTCCGGGGTCAGGCGGGTTTCGGCGATGATGCTGTCGAGAATGCTGTATTCGCCGTTCTCGTTGCTCTTTTGCTGTGCTGCGCTAGTGCTCATTGTCTTGGCTTCCTTGGCTGATGGGGGCTCAGGCTTCCTGGGCTGCGGCGTTCAGGCCCAGCTCACCCAGTACGCGACCGCGGGATTCGTCGTCGGCGAGCACGCCTTCGATGGCTTTGCGGAACGCAGGCGCGTTACCCAGCGGGCCTTTGAGGGCCACCAGCGCGTCGCGCAGTTCCATCAGTTTTTTCAGCTCAGGCACTTGCTCGACCAGGCTGGCCGGGTTGAAGTCCTTCATCGAGTTGACGCGCAGTTTCACGGCCAGTTCTTCAGTGTCGCTTTCTTCCTGAAGACGGTTCGGTACGCTCAGTGTCAGGCTCAGCTCTTGCTTGGCCAGCACCTCGTCGAAGGTCATCTTGTCGATGCTGATCGGCTTGCGATCTTCGACTTTGCGTTCGTCCTTGCGGTGGGTGTAGTCACCGATTGCCAGTAGTTTCAACGGCAGTTCGATCTCTTCCTGTGCACCACCGGTGGCAGGTTTGAAAGTGACGTTGATGCGTTCCTTGGGGGCTACCGAGCCTTCTTTGGCCATGGCTTTTCTCCTTGCGGTTGTGGCCCGGGGCCCTATTCGAGTACCACTTCGAGATCGAGGTGGCACAGCCTGCGATAAATCTCTTCCTTGCGTTCACGTACGGCATGGTTCTGCGGCAACAACTCGCAGCAGCTATGCAGTCAATGCAGCACTTCCAGCGCAAGATCGGGCGCCTAGGCGCTGAATCAAAAGCGCGAAGTGGATTTCCATTTCGCGCATGACTATCTCGGCGATCAGTCTGAAAGCATTCCCAGACCATTCGCTGCTCATAGAGCCAGAACGGCGCCTTCGCCAGGTTCGGCTCAAGTCCCACCAATAGGTCGGCGTATTTGTCCAAGTCGAAACGGTCTTGATAGGCCTTGAGCTTGTCTGCTGTTCCAATGCCTCGAACTCACTGACAAAAGGAGCGTCCTCCACAGCGAACTGCTGCGTGAAAATGGCGGACGTCGCGAGTTTGAGATAGTAAGTGTATAGCTGACTTGAATAAGACATTTATCGACGCTTGATCTGTGCAGCCCCATTCAGGCGAGTTATAAGCTGTTCCGAAAACGACCTCAGTTCGAGATACTTAGACGACATTCTTTTTTCATCCATGAAGTTTTAGTTGTTTAGAGCGAACTAAATATGGTGTTGAGGGTGCGGGAAGCTGTAATCTCCAATGCACTGGCGCGAAGCCTGCGAAGCGATCCAGCCTTCTCAGCTCAGCGAAGGTTACGGACTAAAACAGTCAAAATTCGCCAGCGATAACATGAGCCGCCCTCGCGCAGCCTCCACGCAACACCGGTTGGTTAGAATATCGGTTTACGCTGCAAAAAAATCGCCCGCTTACGCCACGTTAAATACCGAATGCGCCAAACACCTGAATCGCCTGTGCAAAAAAGTTGGATTGCAAGAATCATGCTGTGACGCACGACCAGCGTGAATCAGCACTCAGTTGAGACAATAAAGGATCCAGTTAGCGTAACTTGGGCAAGACACTGTAATTTTCACGCTGAAATAGTAGTAATTGTCCCTCGACCAACCTATGAATTGTCTCGGATCAAGCGCCTGATTCTGGTATATGGCTTCATAGTGCGAGCACTACATCCACGCTTAGTGATTCGCATAGACGCTGTCCGGTTCACCAGCACGCCTATGGAGATGCGCACAGGCCGGGGTGATTGCAGTATTCGTGCGGCGAAGCCGCATTGTGCTTGCCTCTTCGCCAATCCCCGCTCGACACAGTGGAATTGCTGA
The DNA here is from genome assembly GCF_031456615.1 of Pseudomonas sp. 3296. Classification (NCBI taxonomy): domain Bacteria; kingdom Pseudomonadati; phylum Pseudomonadota; class Gammaproteobacteria; order Pseudomonadales; family Pseudomonadaceae; genus Pseudomonas; species Pseudomonas sp. 3296. Next base: position 1,668 of record NZ_JAVDUY010000024.1, on the reverse strand, counting down.
AGCATGACAAAATCGGCACTTGACTGGTTGCACGGCGGTCGAAGGCGAATTCCACCGACTAGGGGTTCGAAAAGACGTCGAGATAGAACTGGATACCGAACAATTTCAATCGTTGGCGCTCGGTTTGCCCTAACGGCATGCTGGATCTCGCTGCGCAATTACATGTTTTAAAGCCAGTAATTAACTTTTTTGACAATTGCTGAAAGCAATTTGCGTTGGTAAAAACCGCCGTACAATTCCTTACTCAGCAGCGACCCGATGGCTCCCGACAACTGCAAACATTAGTATTGATCTTAAGGCAATCGACGCCAAGATGAAGACTCTGCGGCCTACTCCCACTCCAGAAGCAGCACTAGTACCCCGATCATGCGCACTAAGAGTGATTTTCACGCATCGTGATCTGGTATGAACTGCAAAACAAGCCGTGCGCCTGCCGCTGTAACTTCGGCGTCTCGGTGGGGGGCTTCAAACACAAAAGAGTCTGACGCATACGGTCACAAGGTTGGCGCAAGCAGGCGATTTTCTTAAAACAAAAGTGTTTACGTTGTCACTCTCAAGCTGAGCAAGCTATCAGAGAGGCCTTTTAAGTGCTTTTAATTGGCGGACACCCGCGCGACATCAGACCTGTCGCGAAAGCATGTGTAGCATGGGAGAAAATGCATGAACACCCCGACGCAATGGCTAGAGGAACAAACTCGATTGGGGCGACGCATCTACCTGATGTTGGATTCTGATGGCCAGCTTGACGCCAGAAATGCGCTCACTGGAGAGCTGGGCGCTGACCTATACCGCAATCTTTACAGCGGTACACCTGCGGATGCTATGGCGCACATCGGGCCGCACCTGTTTCAGCTAGAGTCGATTACGCAACCACTAATACAGAAGCTTCTCCGAACCCCTGAGCATCATTGGGGATGGCTGGCCAGTGCCAATGACGGTGATCTTGATGCGCTGACCACACACTGGCGCGAGCGACTGGTCAGCGGGGAGCCGTCTCATCCGACGCTCTATCGGTTCCATGACAGCCGCGTACTGGGTCGTGTTCTAGCCTGTCTGCGCGTCCAGCAGCATTTGTGTTTCCTCGGGCCGATGCTCAGCGTGTGTTATTGGCAGGCCGAGCAATGGACTCTAATAGACAATTTACACCCCGGTCTGTGCTCGCTACCGCTCGACCCCGAGTGGTTGAAACAGTCCGTCCTGGAGGCCACTTGCGCGGGGGGATAATTCGACGACACTGGGTGAGGCGTTATTTGGAAGCGCCGGTTTCATTTATGCCTCGACTGCACGAGGACGGCTTCGATTTTGAACACATACTGCTGGTTGCTGATCTTGCTCATCTGAAAGCTGTGCTAGAGCAACGTAACCGCCCGGCGAAGTCATCTACCGGATCCCAGCGATAAGGGCGATGTTGTCCACTTAAAAATACGTGGACAACATCGCCCTTATCTTCAGGATTGCCATGCGCCAAAGAACCTCTTATCCCAAACCCCTTAAAGCCCAGATTGTCCAGGAATGCCTGCAACCGGGCGTGTCGATGGCCAGCGTAGCCCGTCGCCACGGTGTCAACGCCAATCTGGTTCGAAAGTGGATGCCTGCTTATCGTGATCGTCAGGCGCCTGCGTTGCCCACTTTCGTCCCGATGAAACTAGCGCCCGCAACCCAGCCCCA
>NZ_JAVDUY010000023.1:0-8147 GCF_031456615.1 Pseudomonas sp. 3296 | reverse complement strand
GGCAAACGCGCAGCGGCGCTGATGAGCCTGATCCAGTCGGCCAAGCTCAATGGGCATGACCCATATGCTTATTTGAAAGACGTTCTGGCGCGACTGCCAACGCAGCGTGCAAGCGAGATCGCCGAGTTGTTGCCGCATAACTGGATGCCTTTACGCATCCTGTGACTCCCGTTCGTTTACTGATAACTGCCATCCCTACCGCGACCAAAGAGAACTCTCATTCGCGTGCCCTTCCGGTAAACGAAGACGCTCCGTTTGCTGAGGTGTGAGTGCTGCAAGAAGGCACAACTTACACTATCGAGTTCTTGGCCTCTGCCGGGAAGAGTTTCATTATGAGCAGTCGATCATTGAGCGCTCGTAAGGCGCGATCTCTATCTTCAAGAAAAAAAGGACTTAAAGTGGGATCAAGGCCTGCTGCACCCAGGATTTCGGAGTCTACGAGGTACCAGGATGTACGAGTTCCGCTTTTCACGACCACCAGCGATACCCAGTTTGCAGGGATGGGCTCCTTAAGTCGAAGTTCGGCTTCAAGCCGAGGAGAGGTTCTCATTGGAGCCTGGAGACCGTGCGTCTTACAAAGAAAGATTCCTGACATCGGTTTCGATCTCCACTTTTTGTCTATTCAAAATGGCTTCGCGAGCTCAGCCGCCCGATTTCGTCGAAACGGACGATAAGAGGATACCTTCAACATAAATGATCTCTTGCCTGAAAGCTTGATCGGTCGTAGGTGACTTCACCGGACGGTTACGTTCTTTCGAAGTAAGTGCGTATTGGCTGCCGAAGTACCACTGTGATGCGATCATTCTCAACTAATGTGGTCCGAGAATGATGTAATCGGGTTGTTCTCACGCAATGTGGGCTCATTCTCACTTACTGTGGGCTATTTCTGCCCCCGACCGCAGACAAAAGATCATTTTTGTTCCGTTCTTTGGCCTGAGATAGCAAAGAGCCGGTGGTCAAGATGATCGCTGCCAGGGTCAATACAAAAAGTCGCATAGAGCCAATACCTAGTCTTTTACGCGTTAAGTCTTACGGAGTGTGCGGAGTTGGCGACGCCAGCACCGGTGTCACTCACGTGTACGATTTTCATAGGCATCCCTTGCTGCTATTAATGGTCAGGACGGACAACAAAAAACTGATTTTTTTTCGCCTGGTCCGAAGCGGCATGCCCTGCAAAACGAATAAAACAACGTTCCTTTCAACCTACAGGTATTTCGCCAGCCCCGGCGACCATGACGGCGCTGCAGAGGAGGAGGGGGCTCGCTCTATCGATGGTGGCTCTTCGTGGGCAGAGTTCAGTCAGCTGTCCTTGATACCCAAGCGGTGCAGAGCACATCCCTCAGCAGGAGGAGGGGGCAGTCAGAAGAGCCCACGCCGATAATTTTTACGAATGCCTATGTCAAAATTAAGTAGTTTTTGTCCAAAGCCTGCGCCACCCGACCCTGGGTTCTCAGTCGGGGTATCTCCAGTTGATACAGGCGATCCTGAGCGATGGCATAGCCGTAGAACACACCGTAAACCTCATTGACATAAACATGGGCGGTACCGTACTCGTCACGTTTGAACGTGACATCAGCCGTTTGAGCGGAAAAAATGGGATGAGAGAAGGCTGGCGATGGGAAGCTAAACGGCGAATCGTGAGGGTATGAGAGATCTCATAAAATACTGTAATTATTATTTTACAATACGTTACATTGCTTTCCGTGCGCAAAAAAATATCAGGTGTTAGAGCTGGACGTCAATTAGCTTTTTGCTTAACGATTGTCGACATACACTGACAACAGCTTATTTATGCCGGATGGCGCATTCGGTATTTTTAATGGCGTAAACGGTCGATACTTTAATGTGATTAAGCAGCTACCATAATAATCGATCATGTTGTGGCGCTGACTATTTCGCTGCTGACACCATATGTATCGCTTGCAGGTTTGCGCATTGAGCCTGGAGAGGTGTTGGCGGCTGTTTTATTTTTATTTTTTGCGCTGCTCTTGTTGATTGAGCCCAAGGTAGATAATGCGATTTTCACTGCAGGAGTGTTTCTGGATTGTTGTGCTCTGCGTGGCTTTCACAGCAGGCATGCTGCATGTACCGCCGCTCTAGTTTTTAAGCGAGTTCAGCTTGGCGTGTAGTTGGATTTTTGGGAAGGTGTTCAAGCGACAGCCGTTATATTAAACATGGCGCTTTTTTTGTCGCAATCAATATGTCGACGAAGTGGAGCAAACTTACATGAACGATGGTCTGCAGCGTCCACTTACATCGCTCAGTTTTTGGTAAAAGGTGACCGAATCGTGGAGTCTCCCTTATTCGTCGGTCTGCCTTCGAGGGTGATGCCACCTAAGCAGGTCAATCTCCGAAGCAATGTCAGTAGCACAACCCAAAGCGCGAAGAAGCCGTTCCGGTTTTCAGGATTGCCAGGCGCGACTCTCATCATGGCGCGGGGCATGCCCCATACAGACGCCGGATAGATTTAAGCAAGCCGACCACCTCGCCCCTTAATCAGCATTGCAAAAATGGGGGTGATCATAGATTTGATAGGGGCCAGTCCAGGGTATACCTGAAAATCGTATGGGGATTTCAGTCCCGGTTAGCGAACAAGGTCCCCACGTGCGTCTTTCATCAGGGGCCGAGCCATCAGCTCAACATGACCGTTTGTAGTAGCGCAGTCCTTCACCTCCTTACGTCGAACCGGTGCACGCAACAGAGAATAAAACGAAAACTATTGAGCTTGCATTCAAGAGGAAGCCCTTGTAGTACGATTTTTTTCCGTTTCAATATCACCCCCAATACAGCATCGAGTGTTTTTGCGCGAGGCCGAAGAAATGGTCCAAGGGCTGGAACGTGACCTACTTCCGCTGACCGCGAACGGGTGAGCCCTAACCCCCGCGTTATGAATAACGCCGTTTTCGTTAAATTGTGCTCAAAAAAGTCCGCTTGCTTTTACCCTAAGCACCCTAGGTATCCGAAGCACCCGAAGCATTGGGTCAGGTTTTCTACTATTAAATGCCGCTTTGTGGGAGTCATAAAGGGAAGTTTTCATGGCGTCATCTTGCGAAATTCAACTGCTCGATCGCTTACTGACGGGCGAACAGAGTGCTTACCGAGAACTAATTGTGAGTCACCAGAGCGCCATGCGAGCTGTTGCTTCTGCCATCGCCGGGTCACGCAATGCTGATGACGTTGTGCAGGACGCTTGGCTCTCAATGGTGCGGAATCTGGCTGGCTTTCAGGGACGTTCTAGCCTCAAGACTTGGTTGTTGACCATCACTGCCAATTCGGCCAAAGACAGCTATAAGAAAAGTCGCCGGGAAGTTTGGATAGATGACTTATCGTCGTCACATGGCACTATCGACGACGATCGTTTCTCTATGGGTTATGGCCACTTGGTGGCGTCGCCGGGCGCGAGGCATCAGGATACCCCTGACGCGCTCCTGACAACGGAGGAACTGCATGACTGTCTGGAAAATACGCTGCTTAGTCTGCCGGAATTACAACGTAGTGTCTTGCTGCTGCGTGACCGGCAAGGGCTCGAGTTAGAAGAAATTGGTGATCGTCTGAAAATCTCAAAATCCAATGTAGGTGTGTTGTTACACCGTGCTCGGTTAAAAGTCTTTGCGACTGTCGAGTATTTTGAGGAAACCGGCGAATGCTTAAGCAGCAAGAGAAGCGGCTCTGCAAGTTTACAAAATACCTGAGCGATAATCGCTTATCCAAGGGGGGGGGCAAGTAGGTTCGAACAAAAAAACCGAGGCGAGTGCGAAACATTTCGCCAATTAGGAAAATAACGCGTTATGCAAAAACCTGGAGCGACGATGAAAAAAACACTAACGCTATTGTTGACGCATAGCTTGGCAATAGGACTGGGCATAGGCCTCGGCATTTACGCACTGCCTATTTTGATCGCGGCGAAAGCGCCCACAGCACTCGAAATCGCTGGGCACACGGCCTCATCCAAATTTACCGGAAACTTCCGGCGCAACCTCAAAGACAGCGATGCTTTCCATTGGGGCGACGGCATCCTTTCGGTCAGTTCCCAAGCGGTAGTACTAACTGGTGAGTTAGCCCCGGGTCCAGATTACAAGCTGTACCTTTCCCCGGAGTTTGTTGAGACAGAAGCAGACTTCCATCGTCTAAAAGACCGCCTGGTGCGAATTGGCGACGTGAAGACCTTCAATAACTTCATCGTTCCGCTACCCGAATCGGTAGACCCATCGCAGTACAACACTGTCATTATTTGGTGCGAAGCGTTCGGCCAGTTTATTACGGCAGCCAGATACAACTAATCGACTTGTAAGACGCGCAATCGAGGAGTGACGGGGATAAGATCGGGGTATAGGCCTCGCCTCGACGGGCATAGATTTTTGTGCCTCTGTGAGAGCCGCCCCTGAGCGATTTAGTTGAGGAATAAACCTTTGGGGCGGTATTGGGATTGCGAGTTTCGCAGAAATAATTTATTACGCTTTTTGCTCAATAGCATTTTCAATTTTTTGTCAGTTTTATACTGACTCACCTTGACTCGCGTTCGAAATACGCACCGTTGTGTGCACTATGTACACGATATTCTTTTTAATAAAATGAAGAGGTTTTAATGATTGTCATCGTATTTCGAGCTCGTTTCAAAGAGGGCGTTGATACAGAGGAACTAGCCCGGCTTGGCAGCCGCATGTACACACTGGCGTCGGCGATGCCGGGCTTCGTGTCGTACAAGGATTTCGAGTCCGAAGACGGCGAGAGCGTATCGATCGTTGAATTCGAATCGCTGGAGACTCTCGCGGCCTGGCGCGCCCACCCCGAACATCGAGCGGTCCAGCATCGCGCCCGCGAAACACTCATGAGCCAGTATCACATTCAAGTCTGTGACACGATTCGCGACTACGCTTTCAAGGCGCAATCCTGAGCATACGCAGAGGACAGTGAGGCCATCGACGGTTTAGGGGGGAGGAAGCCCCCTGAAAGACAGGACACCGTTTCCCCCTTAACATATGGGATAGGCTCTAGAGAAAGACGTTTGCAACAGCCCGACGCAGCCCTTCAAGACAAAATTTCATGATTTTTTTTAGCGAATGAAAGGGACTTCCCCGTCCAGCTCCGCGGCGAAAGTCGCGGGGCGGCAGGGCTCTTGCCCTGTCGACTCATTATTTTTTTTTTGCAATAGCTGATTTCAGCTACGCATGGTCCTCGCCTTGCTGTTGTTCCAACTCATGCTGTCGAAGCAGTGAGTGTGTGACCTGCTCAATGTAATCAAAGACCTCAGCCTGAACTGAATATTGGTACTGCTTACGACGGCTCTTGGATACCGTCCCATTATTTTTCAGGCACATCATCACGAGGCTGGCCAAGTCGCTACCGCGCACGTCATAGTTCTCGTTGACTGTCCGCACGACCTTGTCATAGTTCTCAAGGAATATCATCTCCTCACGAAGCTCAACCTCGAGTGCCTGCTTTGCCATTTCCAAGGTGAAACGAACTCCGGGAGTCGCATCCCAAAAGCGATAAATCGCGGGGTTACCGGTAAAGTCAAACGTGTACTGGCCCTGATCGATCCATCGAACATTCCAAAACTCTCGCGCCGGACGGGAGAATTGCTGCAGTGTCTCCAGATACAGACGTTCCTCGCGCTTCATGGCGACAGAGACTGGTAGGAGCAAACCGTTCTCTAGGGCGCCGGCGCGGCACAACGTCTGGTGTATCAGAAAACGGGAAAGGCGGCCGTTCCCGTCCATGAACGGATGAAGAAAGACGAAACCGAAGGAGATAATACCCGCAGCTATCAGAGGATCGATGCGCGCTGGTGCGTCATTCCCCAGAGCCATTAACTCGTCCATCAGCTCACGGCAGAGATCTGGTCCAGGCGGAACGTATGTGACCCCCGCGGCTCCTTGCAGGCCGCTCGCAAGATGGTTCTGCTCATGGCGAAATGCCGCTGCCATGTCGTAGGGGTTCGATATCGTCGCATTCTGGAGGTGGACCAAGTAGTCTTCACTCAGTGGAATACGTTCGTGAGCCTGCCGAAGCAATTGGATGAACTTGCGCGCTTTGTCCTCGCTGGGCGACTCTTTCTCTATCGCAAACGAATCTTGGGTTTCGTGGAGGTATGCCCAGTTGATGGCGCGATCCATCATTCCCGATGGAAGGCTCTGAATGAAATGCTGAGCGCGTGCAAGGATATCGTGCGCTAGCAGCGCGACAATCTCGGGTGTGCGGTCAACGGTGGCGCAATATGCGATCGTCCCAATGCCGTTGAATTCCACCCGCCAGCGAGAATTACGCTCTCCGGGCATCGTCACATACAAATCAGGGTCGAACAGGGGGACGAAAGCACCTCGAACGGGAGAATGCTGGCGCAGTTCCTCTCCGGTGAAGGCTTCGCGTAGAAAGCAGGCTTTGCGGATGTAGATACCGTTTGGCGCTCTTTCAAGTTCCGCTTCCAGACTCGCTGCTGGAATTTGGGGTAGAGCCTGGGCCAGAATGGCTAGGTTGATGCCCTCATGCTTAAGCGCGAAGAGAAGATGTCCCAGCAGATCATCTGGCGCGGGCGCAATATTTGGTGGTACGGCCAAGGTTTGCCCGATCTGTTCGATCCGAGTTACTGGCTGAACCTTTGCCGGCCGGCGCAAAGGGAAAGCTGAAAGCCGCAGAGACTCCTGCAGCCAGGCGTATCCAGCTGAGTTCATGGCGAAAATCCTTGATTTCTAGCTCTTGCCACGATTTTTTTCTTCAGCGCGCCAAGATAATCTTAATTTTAAGCAATTATCCTGATTTTTTCTTAACTGGCTAGCGATATTGCTGATGCCTTTGTAGGGCTGCCAATATGTTTCTCCAAGGGCAGTTCGGTGCTTGTTTCCCGGGCCTCTCAGTGAACCTGCTCGGCAATCTCAAGAAGGGCGGATGCTGGAGCTGAGTGCAACACGGTTATTGGATTGAAGGTGGGGCCTCATGGCGCTTAGCGATGGCCTCTTGCATCAAATGCCCTATCATTTGGATGGGGCATTTGAAGTCGAACCGTTTGCGTGGGCGCATGTTTAAATTGCAGGGCGATGGCATCCAGTCCTTCCTGGCTGTGTTTCGACAAGTCGGTGCCTTTGGGCTGGTACTGGCGAATCAAGCCATTGATGTCTCGTTTCTGGCGCGCTGCCAAGGGCTATGCGGGTCGCAAAAGTGGATGGCAACCCCAGTATTTTGAGTGATGTCAGCATGCCCTGGCCATCTCCCGTCCCTTGCCGTAGGTGACGGTTTTACGCATTGCCAGCGGCATACGATTGAGCGCTGCACTGACCCCCTCCATCGCAGAGGTCGCCGTCGCATCGTTCATCTTTACCAGCATTAAGTAACCACTGGTACGCTCCACCAAGGTGCCTACATGTAGCGGCTCGATAACATCGGCGGCCCGACCCGATTACATCGCGCATTCCGGAACCACATTAGCTGAGAATATCTGGCAGCTCCGGCTCACAATAAGTGAGAATGAGCCCATATTGCGTGAGAACAACCCCGATTACATCAGTCTCGGCCCACATAAGTTGAAAATGAACATCGCATCATAGCGGCACGCCGGCATCCAATAGCCGATCATGCAGTTCTTGTGTCCGTTCTGCTGCGAGCTGACCGCATAGGGTGCCATGTCGCCCCCAGCCGGAACCGGCCCCACAACTGCCATTGGCTTAGAGTACTTTGAAATCCCTTTTCTGAGGCGAGCCTAGCAGACGCGATTTAGTCTGGAATCACCGCGCCGTGTTGATCATAGTCGGTATAGACCTCATCTTCCTCTCCTCCATTGGAGGTCACAAAGGTATAGCGCGCCGTTTTGCCATCTTTTGCGATTGACCCGCTTCGCAGGTCACCGGGAAGTATTGCGACGGACGTGTTGTCAGGCGAAATCAGTCGATAAACGTCAGCCTCGGCAGTCAACGCTGTTCCTGCTGAGAAAACCTCTGCTCTGTCGTACAGGAACGGGATGACCAGTTTTCCTTGAGTGTCGATATAGCCAAATTTGTTATTGTTATCCTGGACGGCTGCGAAGCCGTTGGAAAACGGTTTGATCTGTTGAAAACTGCTTAAGGAAACTCTGAAAAAGACTCCCAAGTCTGCTGAAATACGCTTGCCCCACGAACTGAACGGTTGAGCCCCGATGAAGCAAATATCCTTCGCCG
>NZ_JAVDUY010000022.1:0-13108 GCF_031456615.1 Pseudomonas sp. 3296 | reverse complement strand
CCGCGCTCGACCCTGGCCCAGTGGGTCGGTACTTGCGGCGTGCAGTTGCAACCGCTGGTCGATGCTCTGCGCGAAGTGGTACTTGCCCACAACGTGGTACACGCCGATGAAACGCCGGTACAGGTGCTCATGCCTGGCGCGAAGAAAACCCATCGCGGCTATGTCTGGGTCTACGCGACCACCGCATCAGTTGATATCAGCGCAGTGGTGTACGACTTCAGCCCAAGCCGCTCGGGCGAGCATCCGCGCAACTTCCTGCAAGACTGGAAAGGCAAGCTGGTTTGCGACGATTTTGGTGGCTACAAGGCCAGTTTCGCATTGGGCGTCACCGAAATTGGTTGCATGGCCCATGCCCGGCGCAAGTTCTTCGACCTGCACGCCACCAACAAGAGCACGCTCGCCGAGCAGGCACTGCGCTATATCCAGTTGCTATACGAAATCGAAAGTGAGATCCGCGACCTGGAGCCGGATTTTCGGCGACGAATACGGCAAGAAAAAGCCGTTCCCGTGATGGAAATGCTGCACGCCTGGATGATCGCCCAGCGCGAACTTGTGCACGATGGCGTGGCCATCGCCAAAGCTCTGGATTACAGCCTGAAACGCTGGGCGGCGTTGTCACGGTATCTGGATGACGGCGCGGTGCCAATTGATAACAACCACATCGAGCGGCAGATCCGGCCATGGGCTCTTGGACGCAAGAATTGGCTCTTCGCAGGATCGTTACGTAGCGGCAAACGCGCAGCGGCGCTGATGAGCCTGATCCAGTCGGCCAAGCTCAATGGGCATGATCCGTACGCCTATTTGAAGGACGTACTCCAACGACTGCCAACGCAACGGGCCAGTGAGATTGATAAACTACTGCCCCATCAGTGGATGCGCGCCTGAGTCACGCAAGGCGACCTATACATAAGGTTATGGTAGCCAGTCCGAAGCATCAACGCAGTCCGCAGATACCATTCGAGCGTAGGCGTTGATATCTGAATCCTTCCTCTCCATGTCCGCTTCTGCCAAGTTTCTTGCCTCTTGGATCCGGATGGAGTCAGCAGGTGGCGCTTTCGATGCCCCATCGAGCTGCCAAAGCATGTATTTCCATTTAATCATCGCCTTTGGATATCCAGGCCATGCGAAAAAATCAGGCAAGTGTCCACCGCTAGCGGAAGGCCGATTGGCTTCGATGACCACGGAGCAGTATGCGGCGCGGTAGGCGGTGTCAGAAAATAGAACATCATTGAGCTCCACCAACTCGAGGACGGAGGAGGTCGCATATGCTCCTCCACATCCTGACATCAATAGCGCTAACGTCCACAAGGTCCTTTTTGACATTTCCATTTATTTTCAAACTTTCAGTGAGGATTGGCGACTCAAGGTACACGGGCGCCGCTTCGGGGGCTTGACCGCCTGCGCCATTGGGGCACCACGAAATACTGCTTTAACGTAAGCGCCCATTTAAGTAAGCAAGATGTATTCGCAGGGCGCTTACCTTGCTGAAGCACTTGGCCCTGATTAGAAGTGACTCCTTCGTTTTTCCTGGCGCGAGAGCAGGAAAGCCATTATCCAACATGTCAATGCTGATGGCGCTTCGGTGCTTGAAGCGTGAGGACCTGACTATGCACGGCTTTCGCTCAACGTTTCGAGATTGGGCCGCTGAGTCAACGAGCTACCCACGCGAAGTCTGCGAACTGGCGTTGGCACACTCACGACAAGACAAGGTGGAAGCGGCTTATTTTCGCGGCGACCTGTTTGAGAAGCGCCAATCCATGATGAATGACTGGGCTGTTTATGCGACTGCTTCCGGGAAATAAACGTAGCGTCCGGCGAAGTCATCTACCCGATCCCAGCGATAAGGGCGATGTTGTCAACTTAAAAATACGTGGACACTATCGCCCCTATCATCAGGATTGCCATGCGCCAAAGAACCTATTATCCCAAACCCTTTAAAGCCCAGATCGTCCAAGAATGCCTGCAACCTGGCGTGTCGATGGTCAGCGTAACCCGGCGCCAGCGACCCGCGTACGATGGGGATCCCGTCTGGCGCATTCGGTAGAGCTTCTCAGATGGCAATCTCCTATTCTGCTTCACCTTGTGGATTGGGCGGGGGGCTGTAGTGGTCTACCGCACTCGAACCTTAAATAACTCCAGGACATTTATGAATCAGCGTTTCCGTCTTCGCAGGTTTCGTACTTTCTTAACGGCTGCGTCGCTCACTATCGCGGTATTTTCGCTGACCGCTACTAGCTACGCACAGGCCTGTAGTCTCGCGGAGTCAGCTTATGACATCGCGGCGTTTTGGGCAGCGCCGCGAGGAGGACAGGTCGTGTTCCAAGCAAAAGTGCGCGAAGTTGTTGAGATAGAAGACAAACAGGAGGATGGGCAGGTCCTCCACGGCCAAAAAATCCAGTTTGAACCCGTTCGCTGGTGGCGTGGTGGCGCAGGCAATCAACTGGTTGAAGGACGAGGCTGGGTAATAGCAGACGATGGGTGGAGCTGCGCAAGCGAGTTCTCCTTCCACACGGATGAGGGTGACGAGTTGCTTGTTGTGGGTGACATGCGAGACGGCATCGTCTACCCGTCCAAATTACTGAGTAAGCGATTGGTTAACGGCGTGATACCGGAGAATTATCTCGCTGTGTTTGCATCAAAACCGTGAGCTTTCGCGAAAGGAACATCACCCGCATCCGGCGGGTCTGCCAAGCGCTTTTCGGCACTCGCTGGTCCGCCCTGCGCACCCTAGTAATCATCTTCCTCGCCATCTTCAATTTCTATCTTTACATGAACGCCTCTACGCATGGTTACTACCAGAATCGCCACACCGCAAGGACTTCATCCCGTGGTTGATGGGGAACTAACGTAGCAGAACAGCGAAGTCGTCTATACAAGATGACTTCGGCAGCCGCTTACAGAGCAACTAACTTCTGATGGCTCGGTACGAACCGCCCGCCATGAATCATTCACTGCATTGGCGTATGGAGCGCGTCATGCGTTTGTAAGTGAGCTTGGATAAACCATCGGGTGGCATTCTTTTCCGCGTCGACATGGACAGTGGCAAATACTAGTCACTGCTCAGTCTAAACCAGCGATCGGAGCCTACAGACCAGGCTCGATGCATTTACGACGCAAGCCTGACGGGCTAGTTGTCAGTACAAACACAGCTCTATCTTCTGCCCTTTCGCCCTTTCGCCCTTTCGCCCTTTCACCGTTTCTAGTTTCCGGGCTAGCCAAACTTCTAGATCTTAAATGATGCATCGGGACCACTTACCAAGATCAAAGAACAGCATTCGCGGGTAGGACAACGAAAAACATCGGTAGCTAGAGCAATCGTCGCATGAGAGCGGAAGTTGTTGGGGTCATCTCAGGAATATGCGACTGGCGCGCCAAGTCAAGAGATTGGCGTAAACGGGCGATCTTCTCAATCCCACAACCTTTACGTTGAGCATACGCAGATAAAGAGCTGCTATTTAAGGTGCCTTGGTTTTGCTTGCCACGACGTGTTTGGGGTCAAGTAATTTACCGTGCGTTAACCCCTTAACCGTGCGTCCAAAGACTCGCTGAAAATAAAATGGCAATTTGCCATTGCAATTGCATTATCTACCCGCACATTAACGCAGCACCCCATAACTCACGGTCAAGGAAAGAGCGAATATGCCCACTACACCCTCTACTCCGGTAGCTGGCCCTCCCCCTTTGGACAATCTTGGCGGACAGGCTTTGTCCAACTGGCTCGATGATTGCCTAACGCAAAAACATCGTGTTGCTTATGTGTACGCCGGATATCTGTGCAAGCTGGTTGATCTCGATGACCCCGGCCTTACGCTTTACCCTGCTGACCCGGAGTTCGAAGCCAAGCCACTGCTCAAAAAGTTAGCCAGCAAACGGCTGCTTTTCAGTCTGGAGTCGTCGTTTCAGACACTGATTAACACGCAGGTGGCCGCAGCAGGTTGGACCTATTTGCCGGTATTGGCCAAAACAATTGTAGATACGCTGATCGCCACGCGTGCTGGCGCATTAGGCAAAACCAACGGTAGAGGCCCCGAGATTACCGAAAGAACGGCACAGAAGGTCTGGGCGGATGCGGGTGCGCGGTGCATGTTCGAAGGCTGCGGTGACGATCTGTCAGAGATTTCGCTTTGGACGAAAGCCGCCCGCGTAGGCTATTTGGCCCACATCGTTGCATCGGACCCCGAAGGGCCACGGGGAAATCAACAAGACTCTCACCGGCTGGCAAACAACCCGGACAACATTATGTTGATGTGTGATGAGCACCATCGCCTGATCGACTCCTTCGCACCTCACTACTACACCGCCGAGATCCTGAACGAGATGCGACAGTCCCACCGGGACATCGTACGCAACTACCTTGATTCCTTGGCATTCCCACGCACGAAGGCGGTGACGCTACACGCCAATCTGGCAAACGTGCCAACTTATTTTCACGATTCCGAGCTGATCGAAGCCATTGTGGCGACCAGACGAGCGATGGCGCCCGGGGTGATTCATTACGTGCGTCGAAAGTCTCAGCGTGACGACCGCCACCTTCCTGAGTTTTGGTACCAATATCTCAGGGAGCACGAAAACCACATTCGCCAACTGGTCGATGGATTCAACTCAAGCAGCGGCTTGAGCACCGAAAGCTTGGCCATTTTCCCTCTACACCACATCCCGACATTGGTACTGGCGGGGCGTGTGATGGGTGAAGCGCAGGCCATTCAAGTTTTTCAATACGACAAGGATCGTAAAACCTGGAGTTGGAACTCACAAACCGACGCCCATCCACCAGGCACGTTTAGTGTTGACGTTCTGCCGCAGCAGCAAGTGCAGGAAGTATTGATTACGCTTGAGCTGTCAGCGCACCTCGACGAGGACGCATTGCCTGCGCAGTTGAAAACTGCCGTGGATCTAGGCCACATACCCCGGATCCGCGTAACCACCTCCCAAACCGGCTTTAACTGCATTGGCCGACCAGAAGACCTAGACCAATTCGCGCAAACCGCCAGACAAGCGATTGTGCACGCTCAAGACGTGATGAGGGTTCAAAAAGTGCACCTGATCGCAATCAGTCCTGCCAGCACGGTTTTCCGTTTTGGTCAGATGCTCCAGGCGGGCCACCACCCAGAGTACATCGTCTACGACCGTGCGGCGCGTGATTACAAATTTGTTCCAGCACTATCGATTACGGGTCACCACGTATCCGCCACTGATGGGCAACACTCCATCAGCATCCCCCTTCGCTAACCCGCCTGAAAGAGCCTGATTCCATGAGTCATACTAAAAGCGCAAATCTAGTGATCCATGCCGAGCAGGGACGCCCCGCTCGACTGACAAAAGCGCTAGGGTCATTTACGGACATACGGGAAAATTTTGCTGCAGACGCTAAAACCCAACGACTTGAATACCGGCACTGGGCGCAGGCGCTGAATGAGGCGAACGTGCACATCACGGTAGGTGATGATGAAGTCGAGGCTGCGAAAGAGGCATATCAGGAAGTGGCTATGCAGCTGGCGGCGAATCTATTCTGGCCGCCGGAAACGATATCCATTCTGCCTCAAGGTTCAGCCAGCACCAGGACCTTGATTCGCTCGCCCAATGGTGGTGAGAAGTTCGACATTGACGCCGTGTGCCAAGTAGACATTTCACGCGTGGAAGCCACCGACCCCATGGCGTTCTTTGAGTCCATAGGGCAAGCGCTGGTCGAGCTAGAGGCTGAAGCCAAACGGCGTTGCTGGTGTATCCCTTTTCCCCGACAGCCGTTTTACCTCGAATTCACCCCATCCGTCCCCCTGAAAACTGTACCCGCGCAAACCTTGTACGCTATGGCGCCCCGCTATCGCGCCTCGCGATATGAGCATACGGCACTGGCGGTAGTGGACACCCCTACCAAGAGCTGGAAAACCTCCAACCCAGCGGGGATCAGCCAATGGGTGGACGATACCGCCAAACGTCCTCTCATTCTCAACGTGGTGAAGGAAGCGTTTGCAGCTGATCGGGCACTTGCCAGTGTTGCGCCGGTCCCCGATCAGGCGGTGGAAATTACCGACACGTTGCGGGTGGCCATCCGCTTGTTCAAGCGTCATCGAGATATGTGTGTGAGGCGAGGCATCATTGATGCAGGGACCAAGCCCATCTCCATCATTATTGT
Source organism: Pseudomonas sp. 3296 (assembly GCF_031456615.1). NCBI lineage: Bacteria > Pseudomonadati > Pseudomonadota > Gammaproteobacteria > Pseudomonadales > Pseudomonadaceae > Pseudomonas > Pseudomonas sp. 3296. The sequence continues at coordinate 6,975 of NZ_JAVDUY010000022.1, read as the reverse complement.
CACCCTGCTGACTACTTGCTACGAGGGACTGGCTGACCTCAATCGCTCGTTTGAGCATCCCGTAGAGCTGCTGGCTGAACTCGGGGCATTCCTGCCGCACCTGGTTTTTACACTCGATGGCAAGCATCGCGTTGATAACCCGACCGTTGAGGGCGAAAACTTCGCCGAGAAATGGAACGACGATCAGGGGGAGCGCTACAGATCATTCATGACTTGGTGCGAGACACTTTCGGCTGATCTGAAAACCATTCTGGCCCTCACAGATCCTCAGGCGATTTCCAAGCGTGTGCGTGAGGTGTTCGGAATTCCAGCGCCTGCTGGCGGTAGCAGCGGCCTGACGACCTTCCAACCGCCTGCGCCTAGAGCTACGCCGGCGAGCAGCGGGCTGGCCTGATGATTACGGTGAATTAATTGAGTCTTAACTTGGCTGTACTTCGCGATAAATTCCCGGATTTGCAGCCTTCGTCCCTGGTCCGGGATGCTGGAATGACAGCCTACTCGCTAAAGCTGCCAGTTTTTCAGCTGGGAAGAGAATTCAAATGGGCGGAGCTGCGTCTGCCAAAAGGATTCCCTGAGCGCGGCAAAGCATTCGTTCAACTCTCCCCCGATGCGGTATTGCGTATTCCACACCTCGATGACGCCGGTATCCTTTGTATGGAAGGTGATCCAGGTCCAGGTCTTGGTTACTCCAGTGAAGATCGAATTCTTCTCCTTCTACACGCCTACTTGGAACGGTTTCTCAAACCTTGGCTGCAGGGCGATCTCGACGGCGACTTTGAGACTGAAGCACTCAATTACTGGGCGATCGAGGTTGGCCGTGCCCGCTCCAACACTGATCCCGTACGGGAAGTGTGGACAGTTGATCTGCCCCCGAAAAAATCTAGGATTAGGAGCGGCCTGCTGTTGATGCCCAATCGCATCCTCGTTGCCGGGGATGAGCAGTTACTGATCACCAGCCGCCTCGTCCAGACCGTGGGTCCGATGACACAACAACGTATTGGAGTGCGGGTGGCTGATATTCCCATTTCCCATGCATTGACTCCCGCAACCTGGCCTCAAACGTTGTCCGATTTAGATCGACTACTTAAAGGCCGGCTTACGCCCGCTGAGTATTCAAAGTTTCAAGCCTCTCGCAGCCGCCGCGGTCAAAGCACGCATCGTTTGGTGCTGTTGAGGAGTGATGAAGCTGCTTTCGCCTATCTTTTGCCACATGGTCCACCGGTGGTTCTGGACGTGGGGCAGCAAAAGAAAACATTTCCTTCGCCCCGTAAACCGCTGCCACTTTTGGTATCCCGCTTAGACCCGAGTTGGATGTCGGGGCGGGATCAGCACCCTGAGGTGGCTAAGCGTCAGACAAAACATATTCTGGTATTAGGCACAGGGGCACTCGGGAGTCCGTTGGTTGATCATCTTGCCAAGGCGGGACTCGGACGAATATCGGTGGTGGACGCGGATTCCATGTCATCCGCTAATGTGGGGCGACATCTGTTAAGCGCCGAATCCATCGGTCAAAAAAAGGTGGCTGCAGTCGCCCGGCGGATAAACTCCGGCTACCCGGCGACGCAGGTAATTCCGTATGCAATGAGCACCGCGCAGTGGTTAACCAAGAACTCTTTGGCGGGCATTGATACGGTAATCGACCTCACCGGCGAGCCAGAAGTAAGAGTAGAAGTCGAGCGGGCTCGGCAGAAGCACGCCTGCCCTTTGCTGGTTGGTTGGATGGAGCCCTATGTCGCTGCCGCCCATGCTTGCCTGCTACCTGCGGGACAATTATGGCTACAGGGCGCCGAGGATCCACTGTTCATGCTTGAGTCAGTAGTCTGGCCAAAGGAAGTCATCCAACAAGTGCCCGGATGCAGCAGTCGCTTCCAGAGTTATACCGCTGCAGCTGCAGCCCATGCCGTTGCGTTGGTGGCGGAGTGTGCACTGGAGATGATCGACTACGCAGCAGAGCATCCCCTGCCGTCGGTGCGTAGCTGGATACGCGGACAACCCTATCTGGATAAGCACTGGCCAGGTCTCGTCCACAAAGAATGGGCTCAGGCCGCCGCTCCATATGACGGTTTGATCCTGTCCAGGCCATTTCCATGAACAGGATATTTTTCTATCCCGACAATACTCGATATGTACTGTTCACTAAGCAAGCCTTGTTCCACATGTATGCGTATGCGCAAAGGCGACTTTGGCAGAAGGAAGCAGGCGGGGAAATTTTCAGTTCAGAGCCGGATGCTGGTGGGCTGATCATCACGGCAGCAACCGGGCCCCACCCTTCTGATCGCCGTAGCCGCTTCGCCTGGAATCCGAATATCAATGCCTCCGACAGAAATAGGCAGATTGAATTTTCTCATAACCGCCATGCCGTGGGTTTGTGGCATACGCACCCAGAGAACGTGCCAACACCGTCAGGACGAGACCATGCAACCACTCGGGAATACCTCGACGCTTTTCGCGGAGACAGGTCACGATATCTCATGGTGATCATCGGCAACCGAGGAAATGTCCCCCGTATGGCTGTCTGGGTGGCGGACCACCAATCGACCCATAAGTGGGTTCAGCTCAGAGAAGCCACTCCCGAGAAGCTAAAGTCGATGCCCGCCGAGAAGCCTGAACATTTAGGCTCGACGTTGGTTCGCCCAACTTAGGCGCTAGGGTTCTCGCTGGGCCCCGGCACGATTGCCCTAATCAAACGAAATAGTTCCGCCTGGTATAGGGCGTCTTGCAGTGCATTATGGTTTCCACTCGATTGGGGGTGAAGCGTCGCAGCCATTCGGCTTGAGCGAGTATCAGTCCAACATGACCCTGTCGCGCCCATGTAGAGCGATTTGATATCCAGTGCGGAGAAACCGAATGGGTTCGACTGAAGATAACGGTGAAAATAGTAGTTGATGAAGGACCAATCAAAGGAAGCATTGAGCCCAACAAAAACGGGCATGCTGTCCTTGCCCGCAATCGTCAACACCCAGTCCTGAAACTGGCGCATGGCGATTTCTGGAGTTAACCCCTCCAGTGCGAGTGTCTCAAGAGAAAGTCCCGTCACCGCCATCGCCTCGGTGTCGACATTAGCCGAAATGGGCTTGAGCAAACATGAAAATACCTGATCAGGTGCATCGACATTACATGCACCAATCGTTAGCAAGCTGAACTGGCCGGGAATCGGGCCGGACGTCTCGACGTCGACGGAGAAAAAAATTTCGCGTTTCTGGTTCATGGTAATAAGGGTCTGCAACGTGAATGGGGCGGTTTTGAACGGAGTTTCCAAGTTTGCTGCGTGTCACGACGTTGAAGCTATTCAGTGGATGGAAGCCCGAAGAGGCCGGTCGGGAAGCACCAGAATCCATGATCCATTTATGTGTACCCAGATATTTAAGCGCTGAGTGGTATATGTATCGATTGTTATTTTGAGTAACCTGCATCCGGGCTAGGATGCCACAATTAAATTGTCTGCCTATGACTTCTCTACCTACGGCGGACTCAAGGGGCGCGTTGAACAAATCAGCCCTGGCGCCTTGAAATACGATGAGGCAAGGAATCGCCTTGGGGCAGAGACCACCTACTATCGCGTCATGGTGCGCACTCACGGCAATAGTTTGTCTAAAGGCGGCAGCCAAGAGCTGCGCATCGTTCCAGGCATGACAGCCACGGTCGACGTCCTGACAGGTCCAAAGACCATGCTGGACTACCTGTTACAGCCGATCTTGAGAGTTCAGGAAGCGTTTCACGAGAAATAAACGTTATCCCTCAACAAACCCTGATTATTCGAAACTTGGTGGCGAGCTCAGTGAATCCGTTTTGTATCAATGGACACGGGGCTACCGTACACACCGCTTCCGTTTCGCAGGATGCTTATTCCGAAGAAAAACGGCAAGACGAGGCCTCTAGGAATTCCCTTGATGAACTGCCGGGTCAAGCCGGCACTCCATTTATTGGCTATGAAGCCTACAGCGGAAAATCGTCTCGAGTCCGAGACTCGATCACCTCAATTCTGCGCCCTCCCCCCCCCGATTAAGTTCGAGAAAACGCTTGGGTTGCGACTGTCATAAACGGTATTGTCTTTGTCGCAAAATGGCGATATTTGCGGTGTCGATACCTTTATCTTTTAAGTTCAGTTCGCTCACAAGCTAAATGCGATGAGCTCCTACTAGTAGGAAAATTGCGGTGCGCGTGTGTGCAACATTTGACGAGACTGACAAACGATTAGGAAAAGTCGACATGCCCCATAAAAATTGCAAGGAGATATGGATTGATCGCCGTTGCTGTGATTGGGATATGTTTCTATTTGAATTGATTGGCACAGCGTACCAAATGAAGTTTCCCCTGCTGCTGGTCAACTGGCGCGAAGCCCGGCGCTACTGGCGACGATACAGCTGCACAGGAGCGGAAGTCATTAAGATACAACGAGCCCGCGAGATAAATGAGGCGTTGTACAACGGTTACGGGGAGCTCTCCTGCCAAAATGGCAATCTAGTCGATGATTCAGATTATGTGATGCCTGACAGACAACCAAATCATTCATTTTGGTGGAGAGGCTCATTGGACTAAATGCTTCACGCTTCCATCAAGACAGTGCTGGTAGCGTCGCCACACGATGCTGCAGATCCCATCCTATGTATCAAACAACTGATGCAGTAAGCCGGAAATCCGGCCCACTCCTGAGGCTGGCCTTACGCCTAAAGCCCCGCCCGCGAGGGCGCGGTCCAACGAGCAACCTGATTCTCACTTAAAATTATTAAACCAAGGAAAGATGAAATGAAACCCATGACAGCTCTGTTCACCGCAGCAGCCCTGATCCTCACCGCAGGCTTGGCCCAAGCCGATGTTCGATTGGATCGGATCCCGCAGTTGGTCAAAGAAGGCAAGATCAAGCCGCTGGAGGAGCTGAACCAAATCGCACAGAAACTACACCCCGGCACGACTATTACCGATACCGACCTAGATAACCACTTCGATGGCTACGAATACCAAGTTGAATTACGCGACACCAATGGCATCGAGTGGGACGTAGAGCTCAATGCCACTACCGGAGAAGTCTTGAGCAACAGGCAAGACACGTAATCTCAATGCAAACAAAGCCATATGATCTGAGCAACGTATGGCTTTTAGGAACCTGAACCTGAGGGTACGGAACAAAAGCGCGAGCCGGTTAGGACTACCGCGAGAAAAAGTTCTGTACCAAAAACTTCAGCATATCTACATTAAAACAGCCCAACGACTGCCCCCTGCACCATTAGATAAGCTAATAAAGTTGGATCAGTGTAAGGGCGGGCGGAAACGTTCTGCGAAGTCTTCTACTTAGCCAGCAGATTACTTGCACTGTTCGAAGTGCGCACCACCGAATCATTGAGTATTTTCCAATATGTCGATCAGCATAAATTCGTTCAAATATCCGACAATAGCAACAGCAATGTTATTAAGCGTGTTCGCCGCTTCCTCCGCGCTGTACACCATCGATGAAAAAGAACGAGGCGTGGTCCTGCGAAATGGCGCATTGGTCGGCACCGCTGAGCCAGGCTTGGCATTCAAAATTCCGCTAATCGAAGCTGTAAAGTTAATCAGTGTTCAGAATCAAACTACGCGTTATGAGTCGCTGACGGCCTATTCCATGGATCAGCAGGCGGCCACACTGAACGTTTCGGTGTCATGGCATGTCGAGCCAAGTCAAGTAGCAGATTTGTACCGGGGGTATGGCGATGTTGAGAACATGGTTTCACGCGTCATCAGCCGCCAAGTTCCTACCCAAGTAGAAAATATATTTGGTCGTTACACCGCTATTCGGGCCGTTCAAGACAGAGGGCAGTTTGTAGCCGACATTGCGGAAGCGCTGAAGTCTTCAATTGATGCCCCGGTAGTCATCGATAGTGTCCAGATCGAAAACATCGATTTTTCCGATGCCTATGAGCGATCCATTGAGGAACGCATGAATGCTGAAGTCCAGGTGAAAACTCGCGAGCAAATGCTTGCGACAGAAAGAATTCAAGCTCAAATTCAGACCACCATGGCCCAGGCAGCGGCGGACTCCGTTCTAGCTCAAGCCAAAGCTGAAGCTGAGGCGACGCGTTTGCGCGGTGATGCAGAGGCTGATGCGATTAAGGCGCGAGCGGCGGCGTTGTCCAGTAACCAGAACCTGGTGGAATTAACCAAGGCTGAGCGTTGGGATGGGAAACTACCAACGACGATGCTTCCCAACTCTGTGGTGCCCTATCTTGACGTGAAAAGACAGTAAGTGCATTTAGGCGTTACGCCCAAATCCACAGGTGATTTCCGACACTGCTGAATCACGCGCGAAACGGCACCCTTTCAGGGACAAAACGTGTACGTAAAACGATGAAATTTTTGTGGGTCTCGGCTTACACCCCCCCCATATCAAAATATTACCAGCTTAATTAAATAAGGATATGGCAATGATTGTACTAGTTTCTCAAAGACTGAAGTGGTTTATTTATGAGGCCGTAATATTAATATTAATATTAATGGTCGGTCTTGCCTCTGTAGGTTTTAATTACGGTTACCGATTTTTATTCGACAGTACAATTAACTCGTCATTTTTTATATTGCGACATTGGCTTTAGGGCTTGGAGTGGTTTTTCTGTTTAGAAAAGACTATATTTTCGTATCGGAATTTAAATTTACCCAGCAAAAAATTGTTATTCGAACATTATTTGGTTTTAGTAAGAGGTTTGACCTGCAACAATTTAGCCTTATGCCTAGCTTCAGCAAAACCATAAATTTTCCTTTTTTAGAGGGAAAGGCATCATTATCGTTCGCTATTTTAAATAGAGAAACGGGGCGGGCTGTCAGAGAGTACGGTTGGAATGGATTTTCTGCAGACGACTTCCGCGGAGTATGCCGCTTATATGGATTTAAAGATGACACGGATTTTAAGCTAAGGAAGGTCTGAAGTACCCCGCGATTTTTTGATGCTCCAATCATTTGGAGTTCAAAAAATCGACGGTCTGCCAAAAATCAGACTTAGGCTCT
>NZ_JAVDUY010000021.1:0-16243 GCF_031456615.1 Pseudomonas sp. 3296 | reverse complement strand
AAGAGCCTAAGTCTGATTTTTGGCAGACCGTCGATTTTTTGAACTCCAAATGATTGGAGCATCAAAAAATCGCGGGGTACTTCAGACCTTCCCTAACGCTATCGCGCTGCATAACAGAAACAGGTGCGATGATCGACTTTGGAACTTGCATTAACAATATCAACTTGATGCAGGGCTAGGTATCGTCGATTTCTCGTGTTTAGCAGGGTATTAAGAATAATAAAAAACGCGCAGCTGGAAAATTTCGCGTTGCTTCTATTACTTTAAAATAACAAATGGAGCGCTATATAAATGAGTGGAAAAACAATAGCTGCAAGTTCGGTGTTTCTTAGTATAACCCTGAGTGCCCAGGTACATGCTGACTTCCTGAGTGATAGCAAAGCCACCTTTGGAATGAGAAACTTCTACTTCAATAACGACAACCGCGATGGCGTTGCCGCACCTTCCAAAACCGAAGAATGGGCGCAGGGTTTCATGCTGGACTTCAAATCGGGCTATACCGATGGAATGGTTGGCTTTGGTGTCGATGGCCTGGGGTTGCTGGGGGTTAACCTGGACAGCGGTAAAGGACGGCATGTCGGTAGCAGCATGATGCCTTCTGACAGTGACAACCGTGCCGTCGACGAGTGGAGCAGGCTGGGGCTGACCGGAAAAGTCAAAATGTCGAAAACTGAACTTCGCTACGGCACCTTGATTCCGAAACTCCCAATTCTGGTCGCCAACGATGGACGCGTGCTACCGCAAACCTTCGAGGGCGTTCAAATCACCTCGAGCGAGCTCAATAGCCTGACCTTGACTGGAGGTCGGATCGAACATGCAACAGGACGTGGTTCGAGCGATCAGACGGGGCTGGCCGTTACTGGTGGTACGCGTGAAAGTAATCAGTTTGACTTCGCCGGGGGCGATTGGAAAGTCACCAAGGATCTGACAGCTCAGTACTACTACGCCGGCCTCGATAACTACTATACGCAGCATTTTTTGGGATTGATTCACACCCTTGCCATCTCGGACAATCAGTCCCTCAAAACCGACCTGCGCTACTTCAAAACTGACTCGTCAGGTGCAAATAGCTCCGGTACGTCAGGCTACAGAATGAGTGGCTACACCAAAAACGGTGATGGAGAAATCGATAACCGTACCTGGAGTGCCGCGTTGATTTACACACTGGGTGGCCACGCGATTACTGCGGGGTACCAAAGTGTGTCGGATGGCAACAACTTCACTCAACTCAGTCAGGGTAGCCTGCCAGACAAGGGCGCCGGTGGAGCAAGCCTGTATCTGTATACAGACCGCTTTATCCAAACTTTCACCCGCGCAGGCGAGCGAACAGCTTTCGGCCAGTATGCTTACGACTTCGCCGCTCTGGGCGTCCCTGGCCTAAAAGGCTCGGTCATGTACCTCTCTGGCGATAACATTAAAACGACGTCAGGCGCCAACCAAAAGGAATGGGAAAGAGACATTAGCCTGGACTACGTCCTTCAGTCGGGAGCGCTAAAAGGCGTCGGGTTCGGCTGGCGTAACGGCAAGTCCAACAGCGAAGCATCTCGTAACGTCGATCAGAATCGTATTTTTGTCACCTATAGCATTCCGCTTCTCTAGATAGCGGTGCGGGAAGTTTAGGGATATCGGATGCTCATGATCGGCGCAGACCCGCAGTGCGACACGCCAGTCATGGTCAAGCTGGTCGTCGATGCCGAGGTTAGAGAGGTCCTTTTCTATCGGTCGTGTGCCGTGCACCTCGGGCTGCATTTGATAGTGTCCGTTCGAAGGCATACGATCGAGATTGAAGGTGTCTACATGCAAGTTACAGCGCCGCCACGGTGACACTACGCCGGATGCGCTCAGCAGACCGGGAGGTGTTACTTGAAGTGCACAACTGATATGCCCGCTAACGTCATCACAAAACTCACCTACCTGGTCAAGCACGATGCGAAGCCCTATGTGCATACCGAGGCTCTGACCGGTAACAGTGAACCGCACTACTTTGCTGAGCAGGAGGAGCGCGAGGTCACGATACACAACGGTCGTCCGTTGGCAGACAGCCTTTCTCTGGACAAGCAGGGGTTTGAACTCCATCGGCGGGATACGGTGGTCGACGATCTCTACGACGATACCTCAGTGGAAAGCGTCTACTATGACGAGGTCAAGGCCTTGATCAAGGAGTTGACGGGCGCGAGCCGGGTCGTCATCTTCGACCACACCAGGCGCAGCGACGCCGAGCGGCGGGATATTCGCGGGCCAGCCAGCCGTGTGCATAATGACTACACCGACCGCTCGGGGCCTGAACGTATTCGCGACGTGCTGGGCCAGGATCAGGCCGCCGCACGGGCGTCGGTGGCCCAGATTAACCTCTGGCGCCCGATGAGCGGCCCCGTCAAGCGCTCACCGCTGGCCGTGCTGGACGCCTCGACGCTCGACCCCAATGACCTGCTGGCCACCGACTTGGTCTATCCGGATCGTATCGGTGAGATCTACCACCTGGCCTACAATCCGCAACAGCGCTGGTACTATTTTCCGGACATGCGCCGTGACGAAGTCTTGCTGATCAAGGGGTATGACTCACGTCACGACGGCCGTGCCCGCTTCACGCCCCATACCGCCTTCAAAGATCCCAACACGCCGCCGGGAGCCCCGCCGCGCGAGAGTATCGAAGTTCGCACCCTGGCCTTCTTTGATTAGGTTTTTGCCGCTTGGCGCGGGCCTCCCGCCGCGCGGTGTTTACCCCCGTGCTTTCCAGGCGACCACCCGCTTTGGTTGGTAGGGATGTATGGATGTGCGCGGATAGCTGATCCACCCGTGATATGGCCCAACTTTAAAGATTCAACGATACCTGAAGTTTAGTAAAACATAACAGATCATGGTTGCTGTCAGGCCGACCAATATGTACTCGACGCGGGGTAGGAATATAACCAAACCACCTAGAGAAAACACGATCAAGGTGTTTTGTAGTATGTATTTCCTTATTTTAGGTACCGCTATGAAGTAGCCATATTGCTTGCCTAAGAAAAATAAGGCCATGCCGATGATTGACGTAATCTGGAAATCGCGCATCGCAATGTCATTCAGGATCGCATGCCTGATCAAATTTGCGAGAAGTGCTAGCCCCATAAATAGAAAAAGGTGCGAGTAGATTAAGGAGTGTCCACTCATACTACTTTCATTTTTGCTCAGTAGGTAAAAGCTATCAAAATAGATCCACCAGATACTGCAAATCATGATAAATCCGGTGATTGCCGCCATCACATTATAACGATCCCATTGAATGTCAGATAACCCTCCAGAAAGGCTAATTACCGACTCGCCCAATAAGATGAGGGTGAGTAAACCTAGTCGTTCAACCAAGTGTTCTGTATGTGCAGGCAATGGCTTTAGCTTACCCCAAGAAAACAAAGGGAGCAGAATGTCAAGAAAAATCCCAATGTAAGCGACAAGGTAACGCATAGGTGGGTCAAAAAGAATGGATGAGAGACTAATAACTGCGCTAACTAACAGGGCGAAGCCAAGCCTGGAGGAGAATTCGCTACGGTGATCGAATTTATTTATGGACGAAATGTACATAATACTGATGATGGCACGTATACCAAAATAGCAGGCAATAACGAGCGCATAGTTTACTTCCAATTCTTCCCCAATCCGTGCAGACAGTACAATGAGCAGCAACATTAAAAACAATGTTGCCAAGCGGTGAAGGTTACTGTCTGTATCAAACCTATTTGAGTAAATCGTGTGGCTGGACCAGATCCACCATAATGGAACAAAAAGCAGTAAAAATGTCCATAATTGCTCCTGTTCAAAATGGCCGTGATGAAGATGTCCGAGAGTGTGCGTAACCTTTCCAATTGCAACAACAAAAATCAGGTCAAAAAACAACTCTAACCATGTGGCGTGTCGATTTTTTTCATAATACTTTAAAGATTTCATTCGCTGCTGGCTCCGTGTGCACCTCTTTAATCCACCACCACGTCTGTTAGTACGGTCAATACAGAATCCAGCGTGCCATCGGGCCGATAGCAACATTGCGCACGGGCGGACCTTAGCGGGCAACTGGGCTGCTGTTCCGCCAACCATTCATTCAGCGCCTCGACAAGGACACGGGCCTCGACTATGGAATCTTCCGAGCTGTCAAAAATTAACATCGCCATTTTTTATGTCCTCGGTTCGCTGGGCTGATATTTTCGTGCCGCTGCTTTATGAGCGATGCTTATCGCTGGCAGCACCTGGATTCTTCAATCTCCCGTATTGAAATATTATCGAATGCACACCTGGTGCGCTGCGCAATGGGGGGACGTTCGCCCTCGGCTACGGTGTGGGTGATGCCAAGCGATTTCACTATCTGGCGATTTTCGTCAACTCACTAACGAAAGCTCAATCATCTGACTCATCTCGGTGAACTCTGGAGCCCCGTCATAGCGAAGCCCGTCAATGTAAAACGCTGGGGTGCCATTCACGCCGCTCCGTACGCCGCCATTAAAATCGGATTTTATTTTGGGTAGGTAAGTGCCGTCTTGCATAGCAACATAGAGTTCTTCGTCGGAGAGGCCGTGTTTTAGAGCGATGGCCCGAAACAGCGGCAGGCCCAATCGATCCTGATTTTCATACAATTCGTCATGAGCCTCCCAGAAGAATCCTCGACTCCCGGCATACTCAGCGGTGACCGCTGCACCCATAGCATGCGGATGAACGGTGGTCAGTGGAAAGTTACGGAACACGAATTGCAGATCATCGTGAAAATGCTGCTGTAGCTTTTTGACGACCCAATACGCTAAACCGCAATAGGGACATTCATAGTCGCCAAATTCCACCAAGGTGACCTTGGCATGCGCACTTCCCTGGCGATGGTCGTTGGCACTTACCGGCACTTTGAGAGTGGCCATGTGATCACCTGCTAATTTTTGGTTGGCGCGCTTTGTGGCGAATTCGCTAGAGCATCCAGCGCGTCCAGAATGCCGTCCGCCCCAGGGTTGATTGCCATTGGTGAGATGTAGCTCCAGGCGATCACTCCCTCCTTGTCAATCACGAACAACGCCCGCTTACAAACTCCCAGGTGGGAGTCGTACGCTCCATACTGTCGCGCCACAGCCCCTTTGGGCTCGAAATCGGCGAGCAGGCTGAAGTGAAAATTCCGATCTTTGGAAAAGGCCTGATGACACCAAGCGCTGTCGACCGAGATACCCAGTAGCGTCGCACCGTATTCTCTGAATGTGGGTAGCAACTGGTTGTACAAGGTCAGTTGGTCGCCACAAACCGAAGTCCAGTCTGCGGGATAAAACGCCAGTATCACGGGATTTCCCTTTAGCTCGCGTAGGGACAACTGCTGATCAGGGGTTGCGTACAGAGTGAAGTCGGGCGCGACAGTGCCGGCCGGCAGCGGCCCCTGAACCAGGTCGCCATTCGTTTCTTTCGCATCATCCAATTCTGAAGTGTGCATGGCTTGAGCCCTTATAGATGGGCGGTTGGAGTCTGCTCAGCGGGATACGACTTGCCCGGGGGGATAACTCCATCCACCGCCAAGTGATTTATAAATGGCGACGATGCCTCGATACACCTCGTTCGAGGTCTGAGCCTGAGTGTCTTCGGTTGCGAGACGTTCACGATCCGCATCAAGAAGCACGAGGAGATCCGCCGTGCCTTCGCGGTATTGGATTGAGGCCAGGTTGGTAGCGGAAAGGCTGGATTCGCTCTGACGCACCATTGACTATAGTCGTTGTTGGCGCTTGCCGTAATCGCTGAACGCGTTCTCCGTTTCCTCCAGTGCAGGCAAGACCTCGCGCGCTCGTTCTTTTGCTGTCATTTTCGGCGGTTTTTTTTATCCGATGGTTTTGGTGCGAACCGCAATCATGTCCTTGCTGATCGATTCGGCCCTGCGAATTCCGACATCGAATCGTTGCTCGATCACGCTGGTGATTCCATAGCCTCATTTGCTGATGAGTTGGTGGTTTACGACTGGCGGTATTTTTGAGCACGAATTTATCAGACGTCGTTCGTCGGTATCCTGGGTCGCCCATAGCGTGTTTTGATGAGATCCGACTATCGTTATTGGATGGCGTCGTCTGCCGAGACTGCCATTCCCTCCAACGTAATCGTCTTCCTGAGCAATCTCAGCGTATTGCGGATCTCATGCCCCTGTTGCTTGAGCATCGTTTACGGGGACGTAGATCCATCTGAATGAGTCCGTGTTATCCATCTTTGGAGACAACTCATCATGGCTACTCTCTGTGAAATATGTAATGCGAGACCCGCTGTAGCGCGAGTGACCGTATCGCAAAATGGCCAAGCCAGGACAATGTCCATTTGCGACCACGATTACCGTCAACTCTTACGCCATCAAAGCATGTTGAATCCATTCGACTCTCTACTGGGCGGGGGTGTGTCCCGCTTTTTCGACAGCATGGGCGGAGCAAAGGATCAAGCGGGTGATGACTTCAGGCTCTCTGCGCAAGTGCCTCGAGAATCTGTCGATGCAACCGATGCATTCAGTTCCCAGACGCTGGAAATCCTGCAACGCGCGGGTGAAAAAGCCCATGAGCTCAACCGTAGCGAGCTCGATACTGAGCATTTGTTGTATGTGCTTGCGGATACCGATGTGGGTACGGCGTTGCTTAAGGAGCTGAAGCTTTCTCCGGACGAGATCAAAGGCTACATCGATCAACATGCTCAGAGGGGCACAGCGGAGGCCCAGGCCCCGGTGGACCAGATGAGCATTTCGCCACGGTTAAAGAAAGTTTTCAATTTTGCGTTCCAGGCATCTCGTGATTTAGGACATTCGTACGTTGGCCCAGAGCATTTGTTGATCGGGCTTGCCTCTGTACCGGAAAGTATTGCCGGGACATTGCTCAAAAAATATGGCGTAACGCCTGAAGCCTTGCGGCAGAAGGTGGTCAAGGTAGTGGGTAAGGGCGCTGAGGATGGGCGAGTCGACACCCCGACGGGAACACCGACACTCGACAAGTTCGGTCGAGACCTGACGTCACTGGCTCGTGAGGGCAAACTCGATCCCGTATTAGGGCGCGCACAGGAAATCGAAAATACCATCGAGGTGCTGGCGCGGCGCAGAAAGAACAATCCAGTTCTTATCGGCGAACCTGGCGTCGGTAAAACCGCCATCGTCGAAGGGCTTGCACAACGAATAGTGAAGGGCGATGTCCCTGAGATCTTGCGTGGCAGACGGCTTGTTGAAGTCAATCTGAACTCAATGGTTGCGGGCTCTAAATATCGTGGTGAATTTGAGGAGCGAGCCAAGCAACTGCTTGATGAAGTCGCCGCAAAAAGCTCGGAGCTCATTCTGTTCATCGACGAGTTACATACGATCGTCGGTGCGGGGCAGGGTGGTGAGGAGGGCGGCCTGGACATTGCCAACGTGCTGAAACCCGCATTGGCGCGCGGGGAGCTCAGTTTGATCGGTGCGACGACACTCAATGAGTATCAAAAGCACATCGAAAAAGACGCAGCGCTTGAACGACGTTTTCAGCCTGTGCTGATAGCCGAGCCCACCGTCGAACAGACCATCATTATCCTGCGTGGGCTGCGCGACAAACTTGAGGCTCACCATCAGGTCACATTCGCCGATGAAGCATTTGTGGCGGCAGCAGAGCTGTCGGATCGTTACATCACCTCGCGCTATCTGCCGGATAAGGCCATTGACCTCATCGATCAGGCAGCGGCCCGCGTTCGAATCAGTTCCTCCTCGAGGCCGGCTGGCATTCAGGAGCTGGAAGCCGAAATCACCCAACTTAAACGTGAACAGGACTATGCATCCTCCCGTAAGCGTTTTGATGAATCCAAAGGCTTCGAAGAGCGCATTGGTCAAAAACAAGCGCAACTGGGAGAGGAAACAGAAGCCTGGGAGCGCAAGACAGGTTCCGAAACCCTTGAGGTGACCCTCGAGTCGATTGCCGAGGTGCTGTCCCGTCTCACCGGGATTCCTGTGACCGAGCTTACGCAGGAGGAGCGTCAAAAGCTGTTGAATATGGAAGACACATTGCGTGATCGGCTGGTCGGGCAGGAAGATGCTGTTCGCGCGGTCAGCGATGCCGTTCGTTTGTCTCGAGCCGGCCTTGGCCAGGCCAACAGACCGATTGCCACGTTTCTCTTTCTTGGCCCTACGGGCGTCGGCAAAACCGAACTGGCCAAAGCGTTGGCGGAAACCGTGTTTGGTGACGAGCAATCGATCATTCGTATTGATATGTCGGAGTACATGGAGCGTCATGCGGTTGCCCGGTTGATCGGTGCGCCACCCGGTTACGTGGGATACGACGAAGGCGGTCAGTTGACGGAGCGTGTTCGCCGCAAGCCCTACAGTGTGATTCTGCTCGACGAGATCGAGAAGGCGCATCCCGACGTGAACAACGTATTGCTGCAGGTATTCGACGATGGGCGTCTCACGGACGGCAAGGGACGTGTCGTGGATTTCAGCAATACGATCATCATTGCCACCAGCAACCTGGGCTCTCCCGTGATCATGGAGAATCTTGAGCGCCCAGAAGATGAACGCCTTACGGATAAAGCGTTACGTGATGAATTGATGGGAGTCCTGAAAGGGCATTTTCGTCCCGAATTCCTGAACCGTATTGATGACATCATCGTGTTCCATGCCCTTACCCGTGACAACATCCGATCGATTGTGAGCATTCAGCTTGATCGGGTCATTCGAACCGCAGCTGCACAGAACATCACAGTGAAAATTGATGGCTCACTCATCGATCATCTGGCGGATGTTGGTTATCAGCCTGAGTTTGGCGCGCGCGAGTTGAAACGTCAGATTCGCCAGGCCGTCGAAACGCGGCTTGCGAAGGAAATGCTCGCTGGCAAGCTGCAAGCCGGCGACAGTGTTGAGTTGGGTTACGACACGGAACGTAGGGAAGTGGTCTTCAATAAGGTGGAGGTGGATGCGCCAAAGACCTCCGGAAAGAGTAGCCAGCCAAACCAGCCAGATGATCTGGCACCTACTGCGGAGACTGGGACTTAGCCCCAGCACACTCACGTAACCTGGGAGCTGGCCTGTTGATCACGACGTGCAGTGGTGTACTGGATCCTCTAATGCCTGGACGAGCCCGGCAGACTGAAGACGCAAGTGTGGAGGGTTATCGTGTCAAAGCCTGATTCTGAAGGGCGTGAGCGCAACTCGACGCTGAAAAATTTCAGACTTCAGTGGGCGCTGATGAATGCTTACGAACGTTTCGAACAATTGGTTGTTCTTGCGCTCAGTCTCATCATCGCGTCTGTGATTTTGATGGCGCTACTGCAGCTCTGTCGCAGGGTTGTGCCGTTGGTGATCGGTGGTGCGATTGACCCTCTAGATCACGATGTTTTCCAGGCCCTCTTTGGCTCAATCTTCACCGTGCTGATAGCCCTGGAGTTTAAGCATTCGATTGTGCGCCCGGCCCTACGACGCAACAGCATCGTTCAGGTTCGCACAGTGCTGTTGATCGCCTTGCTGGCGCTCAGCCGGAAGTTCGTTATTCTCGATTCTGCCGCTACTCCTGCGCTCACCATTGCCGTACTAGGATTTGCCACCCTGGTGCTCGGCATCGTCTGCTGGCTCTTACGGGAGCGTGATAAGGATAACTTACGAGAGTGTGGTAAGGATGAATAGCTACGAGGGCTTCGCAATGCCAACAATTTTCCACCGAGAGAACATCAAGGCCAGCGAGATATTTCTATGTTGCGAGACGGTTACGGCGCGTTCATCGCATTCTGAGATGGCGGTGCGCCATCATCCGCAATACTTGTATAAATACGTATAGCGCTGACTGTAGATTTTAAGTAATGAACATTTTAGCCGGTTCCCCCGGACAGCCTTTCAGCGGCATAGGAGACAGGGATGTTCCGTCGTTTAGCTCAGGTGTTTTCTTCGAAGGGCGAGTACGTCAGCTCGTTCGTGAATCATGCGATAGGACAGTACAAACGCTACAGAAAAGCCGCCGACAAAGCCGTGGCCGCCGCACGTGAATACTTGGCGGTACCCAGCGGTAAAAATGTCTTCGAACTTTCATCGGCAGCCACCTCATTGAATTATTCGCCATGAACACGGAGGACATGGCCCGTTAAAAGAGTGGGCGTCAAAAGCGAGTTTGTCGAATCAGTACCTTATGAGCCTGATGAACATATCTGACATAGCCTGTGACTCAGAATAAATGTCAGATGTCGCCGTATCTGATTCGGGTCGATTCAGCGTAAGCCCTGATCCACTCCGAAGTTCTCATCACATGGGGCTTGCTGACGTGCATTCGATTGATCACCAGGAACTCCTTGAGGCGGCTTGATTTCCTCAATGGCAGGACCGGGCATAAATCCCCTCGCACCAAAGCCTCGGCGACATAGTATTTCCAGACCAGTGCAATACCGTGCCCATAACCGCCAGGGCAAGCCTGCCCTGGCAAAACTGCAACGCAAACCCACCTCGTTTCTATCAAAGAGAGCTATAAAATGAGTGTCTTTACTCACGTTACAGTCGGCACCAACGACCTGAACAAAGCCCGCAGTTTCTACGACAACGTACTGGGCAAGCTTGGCCAGAAACGTATCGCTGATCTCGGAGACAATGGTTCTATCTGGGGCGAGAACGCACCGGCTTTCTTCGTTCTGAAGCCGGCTAACGGCGCACCTGCTAGCGTTGGGAATGGTGTCACCGTCAGTTTCGAGGCACCAACCCGTGCCGCAATCGACGCCTTCCATGCCGCAGCATTGGCCGCCGGCGGCACGTGTGAAGGCTTGCCGGGACCGCGTGGTTGGGCACCGAATGCCTATGCTGCGTATGCCCGTGATCTGGACGGTAACAAACTGGCCGCTTATTGCTTCAAAGCAGCTTAAGTCGCTTGGGAAGAGGCCAGCCTTGGTCCAGCTGGTCTCACCAATCCTTTTTAGTTTCTGCGGATTCGTAAATGCTTAAGAACATGATTTGTTGCCGCTGACCGAAAACTGACCCAGTAAAGGCTGTTCTGCCGACTGAAAACTGACCCGGGTGTTCAACTGCTTCTGCTCACTTTTTCGAGCAGGAGAACACAGGGTGATCAGCATGGAAATGTTGGGAAAAATCCGGCGGATGTACTTCCGCGACAAGCTCTCGCTGCACCAGATAGCCAAGCGTACCGGGCTGTCGAGAAACACCATTCGAAAATGGGTCAGAGCACCCGAAGCCACTCAGCCGGCGCACCAACGGTGCGCAACCTTCAACAAACTCAGTCCATTTCACGAGACACTTGAGCAGGCGCTCAAGGCCGATTCATTTCGGGCAAAGCACAACCGCAGTAGTGCCAAAGCACTCTTCGAACAGATCAAGGCCGAGGGGTACGACGGCGGCTACAGCCAGCTCACCGCCTTCATACGCTCGTGGCGCGGCCAGCAAGGCGTTCTCCACAAGTCAGCTCATCTCGATTCATAGCTCTAGACTCTACGACAAAAGATGTCGCAAACACCGCATGGAACAAGCTAGCGAGACCATAGTGGAGTGTGCCCCACACTGCTCAACTTCTTACACCTCTCAGAGCACGACAATCTCGTTTGCCTTCAGCCAGCCGGCTTCAATGACGCTCGCTTTGGCAATCTCTGGCTGGGCGCTGTAAATCACGATCGCCAAGCTTTCCTCAGCACGACTGCAGGTCACATATAGAAGCCTGCGCGTGCGTGACAAGGAATCATCCTTGCCCGCGCGCTGATTCTTCACGTCGGTTGGCGAAGCAGGCGTAACGCCGAGCAGCTTCTCATAGCTAAACAGAAAACCGCCTGCCTCTTCATCGTTCAGGATGACCATCACACGCGGAAACTCTAGGCCTTTCACCCCCTGGTGGGTGCCGAACGGTGAAAGCCCATTTGCGTAGCCAGCGAACGCCTCCATCTCCGAGTAAGAGCATCCTAGGACGATCCGATAAGCATGAATCTCAAGCGCTTCTCGATCCGATATTTCCGGGGCATCGTCAGCCGTAGCGCCCAGAGCCATCGCTTCGACGAAGCGGGCAGGCAGCTCAAGCAGGCCAGTCCTTTGAAGAACTTGAGCCACTTCCCCAATCAATGGATCATTGTCCGTAAGCATCTCACAGAGCAACTGGGTCGCTTTTCCAACAGACTCCAGCACCTCCAGTTGGTTGGTGCCAGCCGACTCCAAGTATTTGGGATCAAGTAAGGGAGAGCGCAGCCGCACCGCTTCCATGAGCGTGAAATCATCCGCTCGAGCCGCTTCTACTATTGGGGCTACCCCCTCGAAGAAAAGCTTGAGTATGGGTAGCGTTCCGTCCAGTAGGCCCGTGTTTAGGTGTTCAACGGCATACAACGGCGTGAATACACCTTCAAACCCCATACGCCGCCCAGCCATCTTGTGTTCCAGGATGAGCGTCTTGCGGCCTTGCATACCGGTTGCCCACTGAACATCGCCGGTGACGTCAGCCATTTGCTTGGCTATCTGCTCCTCCAGGCTGAAATCCTGACCCGGTACCTGCCGTGTGCAGAACATTCGTACTGTGCCTCTGGCAGCCCCCGGCTTAGGTATTTGCTGATGACCGTCAACGCTCGCACGGATCACATTGATTAAATCGACAACTCGAGTTGGGCAGCGACGGTTCATGCGTTTTTCTGGCTTGGCCCAATCCGCAGGAATGGCATCATCCAACCCAACTTTCCCGTCGTTGTAGATGCGTTGCATCGTGTCGCCGAGAAGCCCTAGGCAGAACCTTTCAGGGATTGCAGCTTGAGCCTGCTGAAAGGAATCCATGAGCGGGCCGTACGTATCCTGACTTTCATCGATCAAGAGCACCGGGTGCCGGTCAGCCATCACATCAAGCAAGGGCGGCTTCGGGATGAACGCCGCGGCCATCTGGATGACCTCGCTATGGTTCAAAGATTGCCTGCTTCGGTTGTCTCCCGTCGGGCTATAGGTGAAGTCGGTGATTTCATCCAGGCTCGTGAGGCGACGGGCCTTGCTGTCCCGGCTCGCCCGATTAGCACGAGACGTCTTATTCTCTCCTTGCGCCCTACGGAGTTTGTCATCCAGTTCGTCAATGTCGGCGGCGAGCTTAACGCGCAACCACTCACGAATGTCATCGTTGAAGCCCTTGATCATCCTCCAGGAGAAAGCGTGGACCGTTGAGACTTCAACCAGAGGATCGTGCTCGAGTCGGCGTTCGATTTCCTCGCAGGCCGCATTGGTATAGGTAATGATCGCGATCTGCCGGCCTTCAAATGTGAGACGCTGTCGCTCGCGCCCTTTGAGCGATTTCACTGCTTCTACGAGCGAGTGGGTCTTGCCAGAGCCGGCCCCGGCGTAAAGGAAGAAGCTACGTGGCTGCTCTAAGTTCAGGCATGCTTTGATAACCTCATCAGCAGTCGGCTTCACTTCATCAACAACCTCGGTAATGGCGCTCATTGTCCAGTCACCTCGATGCTAGCCGTTGGAATTATCAGAAGCTCCTTACTCTTTTTCTTGAGCTTGGTCTCTAACCAGGTGAGCCCTTCGCGGATGTACTCCGGAACCGCCAACTTCGCAAAGTTGGGATCTCCCAGTGTCTGTAAAACGAACTCCGCCTTGTCGCCATCCCTAAGAGCGTCGAAAAACGCCTGACCTAGATCGTCCGCCGTTTCCGACTCACGCAGCGCTTTGGAAACTGCCTTGGTCAAACCCCGGCCTTGCTTAGTCGCAAAATGCTTCACGTTGCTCAGTACCAGGCTGTCCTCGAAGGTATTGGGCAGGGCCTCTACTTCACCTTCAGTCCTAGGAAGGCGGATGGTGATGGGCGTCTGGTACGCCACTTTGATAGCAAACAAATCATCGATCTGATCAGCTTTTTGTTCACTATCCAGATCCAGCAAAGTGTCCACGTCATGACCAAGTTTTCGGGCAGCCATCCAGTGCCGGAGGGTAGGGTTATTGGTTGACTGCTCTGCCTGGCGCCTAACCGGTACCGCTGATTTCTTGTGGCCAGCGTCCAAATCAGTGATCACCAGGGTCACGATGCCCAACGCGTCTACCAGAGGCCGGAGTCGATGTGCGTGGCTGCCCCCGATATCCAAGATTGTGATGTAGCACCGATCCAGGAAGGGGAAGTGGTTTCGCAGGAAGTGCGGCAGCATCATTCGCTCTGCAGCACCTTCTACCAAAATGACCGCGTCGGCAAAGAAGAGATCGGCATGTTGCGCCCGGAGGTAACGGGTCACAAACTCCTTCGTGTGCTTGTGAGGGTTTTTCTGCCCGAAAACAGTGCTTAGGTTGGAGACGGTGGACACTGGAATAGGTACGTTGGCCATTCCCGCGGGCAGCCTACGGAAATACCGAAGATTCGCATACTCCGTCTCATGCGCGACGTGGCTCGAATGAGAGCTAACGATCAGTTGGGTTTTGAGCTTCGGATATTTCTTAAGCAGCGGGTCATTACATAGGACGTGATAAGCATGCTTGATGAAGGCCTGCTGCACCTGGACGTGTAGGTGCGCTTCAGGCTCCTCGATCAGCACCAAGTGGATTGGCTCGACACCAGCGTCAGACTGCTCCTCCGCGTTCTTGTACTTCCTCAGCCATTCATCTCGAAACGCCATCAGCTGGAAAATCATCGAAATCAGGTTTTGGTAACCCAAACCGTTGGACGTCTCGGGCAAGCGCATGGGAGGAGCGCCGGGCGCACCTGCGGCTGAGTCCAGCTCGAATAGAACTGCTGCTTCGTGGTTCATCCCGTCCGTAGGAGACAGCCGGGTTTCTACCCTGATAGCAGGGTCAGAATTGTTGGGGTATCCAAGGCCTGCGACTTCTTCGAGAGCAGGGGCGAAGCTGGAAGTCAGTCGGGAGTCGAATGCAGATTGGGCAGCCTGGATGGCTGTCAGTGCCTCCAAGTCCGAGATGTCTGGACTGTCACCCGGATCCAGATGCCGGTTGTAGTAAGCGCGCAATTGCTCCGTCAATTTTTTCCCCGAACCACCTCTGCCTTCGGTTACGGATTCTTCCGCGCTGTCTCCAAAGCCCCGTTGGGCGTTGATTTCGTGAACACGTATGAGATCTGTCAGGGGGTTGCTTTCCAGCGGAATAGCGGTCGCGGACAGTCCTTGAAGTTTGGCGTGACGAGTTTTGGGATCTGGTGCGCTGAGTTGCGCAGGGTCGAGACGGTACCAGCGAATCGCGAACATCGTTCCCAGACGCCAGTTGAGGTAATCGTGCAAACTTTGCGGCCACAATGGCAGGGGGGGCGGAGTCTTTCCTGTCTCGGTCCGTTTTTCAATTTCCTCTTGCAGCAGCTTCACGCGCTTCCGCTCTTTCCGGTAATCAGTAAAGAGCTTGGCCATGTCCTTCGGCTCGAGTCGGAAGCGCATGCCAACGTGGCCGCCTTTCCAGGCAAAATTGGGAATCAGATCTCTGATGTGGTGCAGTTCGCCTTGCGAGGCTTCCATCCAGAGATCTAGGGTGGGTAACCAGTGCGCCCACTCGTTCGCCGCGGGGGCTTGGAGACTTTCATCAGCAGCTTCCCAATCGACACCAATGGCATCAATAGTCCTGAGATGTGAGAGCGTCAGATCTTGGAGCCGGAACGCGGTCGCTTTAGAAAGCAGGAACTTGCGTAGCGCCAACATCGCGGAGGACTTACCGCTATTGTTCGCTCCGACCAGAAGGGTAGTGGTGTTTGCCAGGTCGATTCGAACTGATAGGAGCTTACGGAAGTTCGCGATCTCTAGGTGCTGGATTTGCATAGCCTCTTCCTTGTGACCGCACTATGGCGGTTCACCAACCCGATAGATGTGTGGAGACGACTCTAGCCCAATTACAACAGGACTCCTTTAGAAATGTCATTTTGCCACTGCAGAGGGGGCCGATTCACGGCTCGCTCAGCATTGTCTGGGATAAGGTCGCCTAGCTCACATGTTGAATAACTCTAAGCATGGTTTTGAATGCGGCTCAACGCACATCACCCGCCATTTAAAGTTTCAAAACGTCATGATCACCAATTCCAAATTAGCTCGAGATCATGAAGATGAAGCTCGCTTGTGAGGCTCTGCATCCCAGCGATGCCAAGTCGTACAGAGCATGCAAATCGCCGTGGATTAAAGCTGTTGAATCTCACGCGTTGAGACCGCAAGACTAACGGCAAGGTGATTTAGGCCAGAGTTCCAAACGCTAGCGCGCCGGCACGAAGCGATGTGATAGAAGGGGCTCGGAGGCGTTTGAGCGACGGTTCCAGCTGTAGTGGTCAACTAATCCCGGACACGACGTTAAGTTTTTCTTCGGCCCGAGCTGGCGCCAGCCCACCGTTGAATTGATGGGGGCGAATCCAGT
>NZ_JAVDUY010000020.1:0-16253 GCF_031456615.1 Pseudomonas sp. 3296 | reverse complement strand
AAGAAGAGCCTAAGTCTGATTTTTGGCAGACCGTCGATTTTTTGAACTCCAAATGATTGGAGCATCAAAAAATCGCGGGGTACTTCAGACCTTCCTTAGAGCTGTACGTCAATTAGCTTTTTGCTTAACAATTGTCGACATTCACTGACTCGCGAATGACAGCAGGAGCTGTAAGTTTTTGCTCGCCGACTAAGTCTTCAGCGATTCCGGGCATTCGCCGTTTTGCTTTTAGAAATTATAAGATAATCAGAGTTGCACTGAACCCTATTACTCAAATCAGCAGCTTACTTATGCCGGATGGCGCATTCGGTATTTTGACTGGCGTAAACGGTCGATACTTTAATGTGACTGAACAGTTAGCCTAACAATCGATCATGCTGACTATTTCGCTGCTAACACCATATGTATCGCTTGCAGGTTTGCGCATTGGGCCTGGTGAGGTGTTGGCGGCTGTTTTATGTTGTTTTTTGCGCTTTTATTGTCGATTGAACGTGAGGTAGGTAATGCAATTTTCGCTGCTGGAGTGTTTCTGGTTTGTTGTGCTCTGCGTGGCTTTCACAGCAGCCATGCTGCATGTACCGCTGCTCTAGTTTTTAGAGTGAGTTCAGCTTGCAGCGGGTAGATAGATAAGGAAGGTGTTCAAGCGACAGCCGTTATGCAAAAAGTGACCGAATCGAGGAGTTGCCCTTATTCGTCGGTCTGCCTTCGAGGGTGATGCCACCTAAGCAGGTCAATCTCCGAAGCAATGTCAGGAGCACAACCCAAAGCGCGAAGAAGTCTCCTGGGAGGTTGATAGCCTGCGGCGGGTTGGTATGACCGCTATCAAATCGCTTACAGCTCGGCATCGATCGCCGAGTGGCAACATGGCTTATTAAGGCGCGGCTGAGTGCTTGAGTTCAGCGGGTACTCGCAAGCCTAACAGGGTGACGCAGAGTTAAGCGCTCACGTAAGCGCTCGTTAAATTTGCGCGGGAGTATTTCAAATCGACTTTTGGTAGGCCGCAAGTGATCACCGTCAACTAAACCCTACAAGTTTTCGACCAATAAAAAACGTTACTCCGCGACGGGTGGCTCTACACCCCTCCTATTTCTTGGTTGGTTCAGCCCAATTGTCTTCGACAAGGACGTCATGCGCATGCGTTTAGTTCACCTCGGAATGAAGCACTTTTTATGGATGACACTGGCTAGTCTGAGTGGGCTTAACGCTACACAAGCTGCTGCCGAGACACCGGGCGATCAGGATCTGCTTCGCCAGCACCAAGAACGCTTGCTGGAACAGCAACAGCGCCGGCTCGAAGCACTCAAAGCCCTGCCGGGTAAAGCGGCTCAACCGGCCCAGCCAATGGCGCCCGCTGATAAACGCTGCTTCCCGATCAAGGACATCGACCTCCAAGGGGCTGAGAGTCTCTCAGTCAATGAGCGTGAGCGCCTGCTCAAGCCTTACCTCGGCCAGTGTCTAGGCGTCCCCCAGCTCAATGAACTGCTGAAAACGATCACCAATCACTACATCGACAAAGGCTTGGTCACCAGTCGTGCCTACTTGCCCCAACAGGACCTGTCCACTGGACACCTCAAGGTGCTGGTGGTCGAGGGCAAGCTCGAAGGGCTGAAAGGCGCGGACGGCAGCCAACTGTCGGAGCGCGAACTGGCCATGGCGTTTCCCGGCAAAACCGGCGAGCTGGTCAACCTTCGCGACATCGAGCAGATGGTCGATCAGCTGAACCGCTTGCCGTCCAATCAGGCGCAGATGGAATTGGCCCCCGGTCAGGCCGTTGGCGGCAGTGAGGTGCTGGTCAAGAACACCCCGCAAAAGCCTTGGCGCGCCGGGTTGTCGCGCAGCAACGACGGGCAGAAAAGTACCGGCCAGCTAGCGGTTTTCGGCTCAGCCGGAAATGCCCCCTTAAAACCTGAGCAAGCTAAGGCACTCACCGCTCGAAGAACTCTCTGTTTGACACATCCGGTGTCCCGCTTGGCGCGGGCAGTCGCGCCAAGCAAAGGTGCAATCTTTTATCCTGAATAGCCGTAGGGTCAGACAAGGTCAAAGCCAGGTAGCTCGGATCAGGCAGAGGCCAGCAAAAAGACTACTGGATCAATCTAATAGAGCTGTTAATGATGGAAACAAAACTTAGAGCAACTCCAGCGGTCCGAGAAGCCGCAATCCTCGACCTAGAAAAAAAATTGAATAGCCTTCTCCCCCCAGTATTACGCAGTTGTTACGCCACTTCGAACGGAGGTAACTTCAGCGATCCTCGTGATCGCGAATGTAACTGACGCCTGCATCCCATCTTCGACAACAGTGATCGCAAGCAGATGAGGCGAACAGCCGAAGACATACTGTTTTTTACAAATCTTGCGCTCAAAAATAATCGTTTCCCACGCAATCGGATCAGTATTGCCCACGATTATTCGATGCATCGTCAGTTGTTCATTGAGCGCGACGAAGCAACAGGTTTACTCTCGGACGAAGTGCATCTGTTTGTTGCCGGTAAAAAATGCGTTCCATACGCGTCGGATCTGCGAGCAGCGATTGCACAAGCCCGCACGTCTGAAGCCGTACAACCCGATCCCGTACGCACCTTGCCCGTGTTTCGCTATTACGCTGACCCTTTCAAGTCAGGCGTGATGAGTCCGTCTGGTGAGACTTGTCAATGTTGTGGTAATGCCACCGGCTATATTTACAGCGGCAGTTTTTATTCTGTAGCCGACGAGTCACATTTCTGCCCATGGTGTGTTGCCGACGGCTCGGCAGCGAAAAAATTTGATGGCGAGTTCAATGACTCCTTCGGTATCGGCATGGGCGAAATCGAACTGTCAGAAGCGGTCATTGGTGAAGTGTCGAGGCGAACACCATCCTTTTTTTCCTTCCAGCAAGAGCAATGGTGGGGGCACTGCGATGACGCAGGCCAATTTCTTGGCGAAATTGAGCACCTCGACCGTTCGTTGTTGGCATCAGACACCGGCCTCAATTTCAGACTGGGTATCCAGGAGACTCCAGCCCTATCTACTGATGCAGATTGGGAATGGCTGATCGCCACCCCGTCAAAAAAGCGCGATGTGGCCTGTTTTGTCTTTCGCTGCCTTCACTGTGGCGAGATGGGTGGCTACATTGATTGCAGCTAAATTCGAGCGAATTATCAAGCACCGACACACTATCGACGGCACAGACATTATTCAGCTTGTTATTAAGGACGAAAGTGGACACTTCAACGTATGCGTGGAAGGCAAAAATGTTAGCCGAGAGAGGACGGCTTAGCCGCGCGCTAGAGGTCGCCGAACAGGGCCTTTCGCAAGCGGAAGCAGAGTTTTCCTCTCGCTCGAAAGACGAATGGGAGCCACTGAGAAATCTTGTAGAGATAAATGCATGTCTCGGTGAGTTGCTGATGGCACGTGAATCATATGCAGAGGCGGCGCCATATCTAAAGGCGGCTGTCTATATGCCTATCCCGGACGAGTTCTCATTGGATCTGTTCGACACACTTCGAGAGCACGCGGATGACTTGCTAATCAAATGCAGCCGTCATATACGACCACGCCTTTCCTAGCTGTAGTCACTGCTTTCAACTTAATTTGAGCATTTCACGATAGATTTGTTTCTCGACCGAATGGCCTTTTGGCTCGTGACGAACCGGCCGCCAGAACCAATTGCCCCATATTCATGAGTCCTCCAGTCCATATGAGAAATGTCATTGATCCGTCACTCTTTCCGTTGATGAGCTTGGCCAAGGCACGTTATCCGGTCGTGCTGCAAGCGCTTCTGGACTATGAGCAGCAAGTTGATTTATTTAGCGATGACTCGCTCGAAGGGTATCGAGCTTTGCAAATACGATTGGTGAAGTTTACCGAAAAGGACTTGAGTTCCTATAATCTCTGGGAATGGTGGGAGGAAGAAGGCATCGAGGTATTGGCTTTCCGCATTGCCCTGCCCGATCCCCCTTGTTTTGAGCGTCGGTTGCGGTTTGACGAACTCACAGAGATTATTCGTTGCCTGTCCGAGAAAGACGAAACAGAGGATGAATTTTCCATATATCTGGGGGACTGGTATCACCGACTACTCAAGTTTAATGGGCCCTATTACTGCTACACTTGGTTTAATCGGCAAAATAACGCACAAGGTGGGTGGTTCGAATACAGCAGTGAAGAATTGGTTGAATGCCTAATGGATAATAAACCAAAGTTTGATCGGGGTGGTTAATAATGCCCCTGCCTTAGTGCCTTTATCGACAGCTTAGTATTTCCAATGGGGCGGAGAGCCCGAACATTTACATCGGACTTTTCAGAGGTGGACAAGTGGGATTTTCCATTGTACAAACCGAATTCTCCTTGCGCTCGAAGCAGGAACTCCGAGCGCTCGCGGACTTGATGGTCGAGCAAGAATCAGTGACCATCGATTGTTGCGTCGAGTTCGTTGTGGCCGAAACAAAAGGTAATGGACATGGCAGGGTAAAGGCCCTGATGTGTCGCCGCTTGAAGCACTGCACATTGAGTCGAACAAGCCAAACCAAGCTCTTGGTTTGCATTCTGCAGCGCCTCCAATCTGGAAAATTCTCCGAGCAGTTTAAAGACCAACTTCGCCTAGCAATGCACCTCGACCTGAAGCAGACCTCTGCCACCCGCGTTCGCGCGGCATCGAGCGAATTCACTCATGTACGGCGGTATGCGGAGTGGGTGCTTATGTCAACCGGTAGCGGAGTGTAATTATAAAAAACTGATCGAATCATTAGGTGAATATAGGAGGCATTTCAAGAATGGCGACAATCAAAGCATATGTTTTGTCTGCTCGTATCGAGGGCGATGACTACGGACAATATGCGGTTCTCACGACTAGCCCAATGTCCGGGGATGTCCCTGCTACCCCACGGCGCAATGTACTTACACCCGTGATGTGGACAAACGAATCTGTTTACGGTGTAACGCCGGGCACCATAGTCGCGGACTGTGTAGAAGTCCATGGCTGGGGCTCCTCAAATCAGGAAGGGGTATTTATGGCTCGCTCGGTTGCAGAGCGAATACGTGCTGAGTTTGAGGGTGTTCAGATTTCCGAGCTGTCCTGGCAAGACAATCCGTTGGCAACGACTCTGCGTAATGGAAAATCTAGAAAAGGGCGCCCTGCTTGGTTGCCCGACACTCCCTTCGATCTTGTACACGTTTGGTCCGATATATACGTGGACGTTAGAAATCCTCCTCTTTTACTACCGACAGGTCTGTTTACAGCTACCCGGAGCCAGGGGATGCACTTCAACAACTGGTTTTTGTGCGATGAGAACGCCGCCGCGCAAATTGCAGGGTGGGACATCAGAAATCTTCAAATCCGCGCAGTTGAAATTAGTGGATGAAATGCTCAGTAGGGCCTTGTCTCAGATCCTACAGTTTGTCGCTGGAAAAGGTGCATTGGCGCCAGCAAGATGCCGATGCAACGAAAGCTTTAAGCCAATGCGACTCGCATGTTTGATGATCAGTCATCCTGTTCAACGATATTGATCGGGGAGGATGCTAGAGCTAGATACACACTGCAATACACCCTAGAGATGACGCCTGATGCGCAATGCTTACGCCACAATGACCATGATTTTATTTTTGACGGCATGCAGCTCGCCGCATCAGGCACTGATTTCCACCCCATCAGTATCTGTGGCTGACAGCACGTTGGCGAAGCCATCGGTTGTACCCGCGCAAGACATCACGTTGCTGCTGCCTTCCGTTGTGTACGGTGTTTCACCTCAAGGTGATCAGCTATCTGAAGCCGATGACGCGTGCGGTGTGCTCAACTTGTTGCATTCGGACGTCTACGAGCGGCTGGAGACAAGATTTGGACTGACGCCATCTGCACGTGATGCCAGCCCAAAGACGGCACGGCTAAAACTAACAATCGTAGACTTGGTCACCATCAGTGCGCGTGGCCGTACTATCGTGATGGCCGATGCCCTGCTCGAACGCCCTGGGCGACCGGCAATACAACATCGAGCCCTGCGCCAGATGCATATGAAACGGTCTGACACCACGCCTGACGCGACGGAATGCAGCATGATCGACGCGGTAGTCGACGCGTTAGCCTTGGATATTACGACGTGGACGCTCACCCAATCCTTTGCCGAATCGCCATGAGTAGGCTCAGCAAAAGCCTGCTCTCCGCCGTGATGCTGTTTGCCTGTGTGACCATGCGCACCGTGACGTCCTGGGATGGCGAACCCTCGACGATGAGCTATGGCTTTCCTCTTCCGTGGTACACCCCGAGTCTGGCCACGTCGCTGGCCTACACGATAGCCGTTGTCCCGTTGCTGCTCGACTTTTTCATCTATTTCGTCATTTGCTGGGGACTAGCATCGCTCGTGGAGGTGAAGAGAGCTATGGCACCTAACTTTGGTCGTGTATGCGCGGGGCTACGATGGATTGGGGGAATCGCTTCAGTCGGCGTTCTAACTCTGATCATGTTAATGGGAGATCAATTTACGGCGTGGACGCTGGACAACTACTTTGGCGAGGGCGCGACGCGTAGTCGGCATGTCCATTTATTTTGGGCTCGATAGGTAGTAGGCAGGGCGACAACGGTTCCTCCCTCAAGCCACCGCGTTTGCGCGGCTAAATATCATCGTCTGGATTACGCGATGGCCGAAGCTCACCTCGGGTAACCTCCTCCGGTACTGCGAAGGAGTACCTTCCCAGCATATTGATGTGCTCGAAGATCAGTGGCGACAGCCGGGCCAGATCTTCTTCCAGAACTGGGTAGCCGTGCTGCTTCAGTCGCTCAATGGCCGCTGCCATGTACAGGGTATTCCACAGCGCGATGATGTTCACCACCAAGCCCAAGGCCCCGAGCTGATCCTCCTGACCTTCGCGGTAACGCTGGCGAAGCTCGCCACGTTTGCCATGGAACACCGCACGGGCCAGGCTGTGCCGGCCTTCGCCGCGATTCAGTTGGGTTAATGTGGAGCGGCGCTTGGACTCGTCATCGATGTAGGTCAGCGTGTGCAATGTTTTCTCGATCCGTCCGAACTCAGCCAGTGCTTGGGCCAGGCGGGTCGGACGATCCCCCGTTTGCAGCGTACGCATGATGCCGGTCGCCGGCACTCGACCGAGCTTAAGCGATCCTGCGAGACGTAACAGGTCATCCCAATGCTCAGCGATCAGATCGAGTTTGACCACTGGCGAGCCAGTCCGTTAAGTTGGCCGTAATCTGCGTCCGGGCGTGTCCGCCAGAAACGGGTACCACCGACGTCGGCCAAACGCGGGCAAAAGTGATAACCAAGTAGACGGAACAACCCGAACACCACATCGCTGTAGGCACCGGTATCGGTCATGATTTGTGTTGGCTGCAACTCGGTCTGTTGCTCTAGCACGACCGCGAGCAATACTAGGCTGTCGCGTAAGGTACCGGGCACCGTAATGGCGTTCAGGCCGGAGAACTGATCGGAAATCAAGTTGTACCAGGTGACGCCCCGCCCCGTACCGAAGTACTTCGGGTTGGGACCAGCATGCACCGTGCGCACGGGGACAACGAAACGCATGCCATCGGCGGAGGCGACTTCGCCACCACCCCAGATCTGAGCCAATTCCAGTTGACTCTGCGCCGCCACTAATATGGCGTTGGCTGCTGATAGGGTGTCGTCTCGCAGATAGTTTTGGCTCACCCAAGAAAGCCGATCACGGCGCAATGCTGGGTTATCGTTGCGGATCAATGGCTCCAAGCCGGTGTTGCACGCGCCCCCGAGAAGTACCGCGCACAGGCTTGTTACCAGGTTATCAGCGCGCGCATTACGTTCGGAGACATGTGTGAAGGCCTCAGCGAAGCCGGTACGGGCGGCGATTTCCAATAGGATTTCCGGCAGATCGACACGCGGCATCAAGTCGGCCACGGCCGCCCGCAGTTGCAGCAGCGAGTTAGGCTCTTCCAGCTTGTCCAGTGCCCCGAGAGACAGCTCGGTTTTCCCATCAGCGCTCTCGCTCAGCTGGATGGCTGGGTTTTCGGGTAAGCGGGCGGCAACGGTCTGCCACGTTGCATCCAGTTCGACAGACAAGGCATCCAGGGTCGTTTTTGCATCGATGGTCAGGCCCAGCGAGCGGCAGATGATTGGTCGCGCCGTCAGCCATTCAGCGCCATCGAGCAGGCCAATACGCGGGTCGGCATAGCGCCAACTGGGTGAAACAAAGACATCGCGCCGGCGTAAGGCTGTGCGCAGTGCATCAAGCGTACAGAATACATAGGCGCCCATATCGAGGGAGCCATCTTCGCGTGTGATGTGCTGCTTCCAAGCCTTGGCGCCGATCTCTTGCGGCGCATCCTCTTCCGGCTTTCTGCGAGGAAGGTTCTGTTGCAGCCAGTCAAGGCTCGCCGCCACGCCCTTGCCAGCTGGACTGAAGCCGAAGCGAATATGTTTCAACAGGTCGGGCAGGAAACGGCGCACGCTGCGATAGCGCTCCTCCAGGGCGAGGTAATACACATCGTTAGCCGGACGGATCAACGATGTGACCTCTTCGAGGGCCTTCTCCAGAGTGAGACGGGGAAGGTCGTTAAACAGCTGGGCACGGACGTTGTCATCGCTGATTGAGCCATCCAGCACGACCTTGCACGCCGCCGCCAGCAGTGCCGCGGAGCGATCCAAGTCTTTTAGACTACGCATCCGAGCTTTCTTATCAGCCTTCTCTGCGTTGTTGAAAATATCACGCAGCAACGCTTCCAGAACTTCCAGAGCATCGTCGTGCGCACTGGCTTCCAGGGAAAGCGCAAACGCCACCAGCGTTGCCATCCGCCGCGATGCTGGCAGCCGGTTGATCGCGGTGACCTTGGCTGTGTTGGCAAAGCGTGCCAGGGCCGCTATTCGGTTCGGCGGGATATGCGCCGCTGCGGGCAAGGTGATGCCAATGCCACGAACGTCATCCAGTCGGCGCAGCGCCCGGATCAATGCAGGCCCGCTGATCATCACCGGGCCAGAGCGCAGTTGATCCAGACGGGAGTAACGGTTGCCTTCGACCACTACCAGCAATTCTTGCAGGTGCTGTCTCTGTTCATCGGTCACGCTGCGACCCAAGGTGAGCCAGAGGCGTTCTTCAACACGACTTCGCAGTTGGGCAATAAATCGCTCCAGTACGGTTACGCCAGGCAGTAAAACCTTGTGCGTCAGCAACCAGTTCGCTGCCCGACTGAACAGTTCACCAGGACGATCTGTCCCTGTCCAGCAGAGCGCATACAGCCAGCGAGCAAGTCGAAAGCCGACGCTGGATTCAGTGAACATCCGATAGCCATAATGCTGCTGAATCTCTCCAGCATGACGTTGACGCTGGCGGGTTTCAGCATAGGCCAGAATGCAAGTCGGATCATTGATGCTGAGCTGACGACTGAGCGCTTGCAGCACCTCCTCCGGAACGGCTGAAAGGTCTTCAGGAAAGGTACCCAGGTAGCGGACGCTGGTCAGTTGCGTGGCGTAGCCGAGGCGGTTGTGTTCGCCGCGTAGCGGCATAAGGACTTTGTGGTCGTCATCGCTCAGGTGGAAATAGCGTTCCAACTCTTCGCGGCTAGGAGGATCGACATAGCGACCAAAGCCGTCGCGTTGCTCTTGAGTCAGAAAGCCAACCGGCATCGATCACAGTACCTCGGTGCAGAATACGGCGGGGGTGACAATCCGCGTACGTTCAATATGCCCACGTTGCAAGAGGCCTGCGCGGCGATCGCCGGTTACCAGGTAATCCGCATTGCCCGCCAGAGCCATGGCGAGTAGAAAAGAGTCATCGGGATCATCGGCTTCAACCTCGATGGTCAAGCGCTCCAGCACCATTGCCCGTTGCAGGTTATTGATCATGGCCCCCACTTTGGCAGGTTGCAGGATGGCTTGAAGCTTGGGGTATCGACTGGCGCGACGAATTTCGTCGAGTTGTACACGTGAGGTCACTACCTCGAAACGAGCCGAACGCCAGGCCCGATAGATTGCATCGGGAGCCCCGAGCGGTGAGATCAGCGCACTTAACAGGATGTTGGTGTCCAATACGACCCGCATCAGCGCTTACGTGCCCAGTCGAGCGCTTCATCAACCGCTTCGGTCAGTTCTGCCTCACTCAGATGAGCGTTGGAAGCCTTTGCCTGCTCGGCACTCAACTCCAGAATGTGTGCCCGAACCGCCTCTTCGATGAAACGCGACAGGTCGCCCTTACGGCCGCCGCCTTGGCTGGCCAGAAACATGCGAAGCGATTGGTCGGTATCGGTAGAGACGGCAACGTTCCAGCGAGTGGTGTTCATAACTTTTGCTCTGCAATAGGTGTATATGTGTTTATACATTCGTTCCTTCCTGCGTCGCAATAGTTCGATGAAACCTTCGATTTTTTCCGAATTCTGCGTCCTCCCTTATGTGCCTTCGGTGAAGGCATCGATTTTGAGATTTAGCTCGAGTCAGATGCATGCGTCGCTGACCGCCCACGTTGATGGCGCAGAGTGTCCAGTCTTCTGAACGGTCATTATTTATACTTGACAGGCGATGCCGAACTTCATCGATGGGGTTGGGGCTCAACGGAACAGCCAGTGTACTTTGGGGGCATTCCCCCCCCAGCCGGAACCGCCTCCTTAATGAGGAGCCTGAGGATACTTTATTTTTTATGACCGAACTTTCAAAGATCGAGCAGCAGTACCGCTTCACACTTCCGCGCACATATCGGTCGTTTGTGGAGCACGGGTACTTTGCGCACCCGAGCGAAACCTTCCTTTGGGTGCACGAGGCTGAGTGGCTTCCGCCGTCGGAAATGCTGCAAGACGGCGGTTTTTGGGGCAACCCTAAGCCGGGGTTGGTTGCGTTTGCATTCAGCGGTCGTCGCGATTTGTGGGCATGGCAGACGCAATGCATCTCGAATCTTAGTGAACCCACAATTGTCTTTTGCCCACGGGACGACTGGGAGGGAGAGTGGTTTGCGCCGTCCTTTCTCGGCTGGCTCTATCGTGTATGTTTGGAGTACGGGAGTTCACTCTGGTATGACGAACCAAAGACGAGGATGGATTTGAGTCGATGGGCTGCGGTGCTCCAGGAGCACGGAGCTCAAGAGTGGGCCAACGTCGTGCGGTCCGTTGCATGCCGTAAGATTGTCGCGGTTGAGTCTGGCGCGCACGGTTATGTCGAGAGGTCACTGATTAACAAGAGCGAAGTCGATGACCGAATCACGGCTGCGTTTGGGCCGCATTTCATCGGGGGGTCCTACATCTGGGACTGGCATGGAGAACCGCCCGCAGGCTAGTCGGGGGGCTTGCAGAAAACGGACAAAATCGAACTCCGGCTTGCCATCCCTATAAACAAAGAGCATTAGACCGGGCGGCAGCCATAACTGGCTCCAGTCGCACCAATCGGGACAATCGATAGTCACCCACGGTTGTGTGCAACACACGCTTTTTTGAGCGGCCAGAAACGCCCATCACATGGGCTGGAGCCACCAGTACTGAACGGCTTGCTCGAATAAATTGCGGAGCTGCCAGCTCTACCCCCTCGACACTGGTTTTGTGCGGCAGAAACCACTCGACGCCACTGGGCAGCACGCCAATGACATATTTCTGCTCAGCTTTGATGAGTGCAAACTCGGAAATATTCAACTCTCGATATTCGCGTCTACTCCAACATTTTAGCCTCATATCCTTCCCATATATGTCATGCAGTGGATGCCACTTGCGGTTTTAAGCTTTATCAGTGGTTTACCGTACAAAAATTCCCAGATTCTGTGATCTCCCCTTTATAAGCCCATTGCGCTCGGTGGTTCGATAAAACCTTCGTTTTGTCGAACTTTAACGCGACATGACTCGGCGCGTTAATCCAGCCTCGTTAGAGTTCAAGTAACTGGTATGCTTAATCAAAGTTCAACTATTACTAACACAGTCGAGTAAACGGTACTTTTGATGAAGATCGGTTATGCGCGGGTAAGCACTAGGGATCAGAAAGCTGACCTTCAGGTCGATGCCCTGAAACAGGCCGGATGCGAACGCATCTATCAAGACATCGCCAACGGCGCGAAAAGCGCTCGGCCGGAACTCGACAAGTTGCTGGCCAACGTTCGTGCGGGTGATGCCGTGGTGATCTGGAAGCTGGATCGTCTCGGGCGCTCGCTCAAGCACCTGGTCGAACTGGTCGGTGAACTGGCTACGCGCAAGGTTGGCTTGCAGAGCCTGAATGACCCCATCGACACCACTCACGCCCAAGGTCGCCTGGTGTTCAACCTGTTTGCCTCACTGGCCGAATTCGAGCGCGAGTTGATCCGTGAACGCACCCAAGCGGGTCTCTCTGCCGCTCGGGCACGGGGTAGAGTGGGCGGCCGTCCCAAAGGGTTGCCTACTAAGGCCGAGGCAACTGCCATGGCAGCCGAAACCCTGTACCGCGAAGGACGCCTGAGCGTCAGTGCCATCGGCGAGAGGCTGCACATCTCCAAGAGCACGCTGTACAGCTACCTGCGTCATCGTGGTGTTGATATCGGGACGTATCAAAAGAGCGGCCAGCGCAATGTCGTGTCGCCGGCAGAGTTGACCGTTGAACGGGTTGCCACCATTAGGTTGCGTTTGGCGGTGGAGAACAACAGCAAGTTCGTGCGCGGTCGGAAGAGGGCCAAGGAGAACATTGAGCGCTGTTGCCTAGAGCCATTGGGCGTGAAGTGCCTGGATTCGGGAAACTATGAACTGAAAGTTCCCTATCAGAGCGACGAAGAATTGGATAAAGCGCTGCTTGACCTGCTGAGCGAGATCAGTCAGGAAGCCGAAATGCGCAATTGCTTTATTGAGGCGGACGCCTGGGAAGAAGGTACTGAACGACGCTGGTAGGGCTTAAGTGCACTTTCTGTTCCGTTGCTCCCCAAACCCCAACATCACCCTGTCCGGTGGCCTAGACAACAGCCGAGGGCTGCTGAGCAGCGAAGCGTTGCTCGCCGTCAGCGCCGCCAACGTGATCAACCGCTTGGGCAGTCTGTCCAGCGCTGGCCAGTTGAACATTGGTAGCAGCGGCAGGGCGGTCAACTGGTAGCCGACGCAGGCCTGAGCTTGTCCAGCGCCAGCCTGGATAACAGCCAGCGCGGCAGCATCAGCGGCAAAGATGCGGTCAGTGTCAGCACCGGTGCTTTCAATAACAACGACGGCAGCCTGGGCAGCGGCGGTAGATTGGCGCTCAACGCCGGCCCGTCACTAACCAGAACGGCCGCATTGCCAGTGCCGGCGCGTTGAACGCAGCGTCACCGCACTGGATCAGCAGGGCGGTCAACTGTTCAGTAACACTAGCCTCACTCTGGACCTCAACCACGGCCAGCTCTACAACAGCAACGGTCTGATCACCGCCCCAACCTCGTCCTGAATAACATCAGCGCTGTGGTCAGCCAGGGCGACGAAATCTCCAGCGCTCAAGTCTTCACCTTCGCGGCTAACAGCCTCGACAACAGTAGTGGCAAGCTGCTCAGCAATCTGGGGCTGCCCCTGCGCATCAGTCAGGCATTGAGCAATATCAAGGGGCTGATTGGCGCCTCGACCATCGATGCCCAAGCCGGCAGTCTGGATAACAGCGGTGGCACGTGGTCAGTCAGGCGCCCTTAACCTGAACGTTAATGGTCCACTCAGCAACCAGAACCTAGGGCTGATCCATGCGGCCACGCAGCTGACGATCAGCAGCAGCGGCTTGAACAATCAGAACGGCTCTCTGCTCGTCAGTGCCATTGCCCTCGATTTCGGTGCCGCCACCGGCGACCTGTACAACCAGGGCGGTGAAATTTCCAGTGCTCAGAGCTACGCCCTCGCTGGCCGCACCCTGGATAACAGCACGGGGGATCTGATCAGCAACGGCCAGCTCACCCTCGATGCCGACACCCTGATCAACCAGAACTGTTTGCTCTCCGGGTGGCAGGGCCTGAACGTCAGCGGTGCCAGCCTCAACAATTGCAACACCGGCACCCTTTGCAGTCGCGGTGACGACGTCAACGTCAACCTCAGAGGGCATTGCTCTACAGTGTCAACGGCGCCCTGGTCCGCCAGCAAGCCTTGACCGTCACGGCCGCCATTCTCGACAACCGAGGCTGCATTCTGTCCAGTGGTACGGATCAAATCTCGACCGTCAGCGGCGGACTGGACAATGCCCAGAATGGCCTGATCGACAGCGGCGCCACGTTGCCCCTTAACGCCATGGCCTTGGGTAACATCGGCGGGATGATGAAGGCACAGCAAGACCTGTCCGTCAACGGCACCTCGTTGGATAACGGCAGCGGGAATCTGGCTGGCAAGGGCGCGGTGATCCTCAACCTGCTTGGCATTTTGACCAACACCGGCGGAAAACTCGCCAGCGCCGGGCCGCTGTTGATACAGCAGGCCAGCCAGCTCAATAGCCAGAGTGGGCAGATCGTCAGCCAAAGCCTGATGACCCTGTTGATCGGCGGCCTCGACAATAGCCAAACCGGTACCCTTGCCGCCAGTGGTCCACTGGTACTGAATGCCAGCGGCGCGGTGCTGAACAACGATGATGGCCTGATCTACAGCCAATCGGCCGATGTGCAACAGCACGCCGCGGGCCTCGCCAATGCCACCGGCACCGTACAAAGCCAGGACACCTTGGCGCTAACCCTTACGGGCGACCTCGATAATCAAATGGGGCGCCTGATCGCGCAAAACAACGATCTACTGCTCAGTGCCGGCAACGTCGACAACCGGGGTGGTTTGCTGTCTATCCTGACCGGCGTCGTCAGCGCCTGGCTGTCCGGCATGTTGAATAACGGCCAGGGCGGCATCGTCCAAGGCCAATCTCTGGACTGACTGCACAAGGCGGCATCGATAACACGGCGGGGCGTCTCGCGGCACAAGCCGGCGACGCTGTGATTCACACCAGCAGCTTGAACAACAGCAACGGCGGCCTGAATGCCACCGGTGGAATTAATGTCAGCGGTAGCTCGCTGAGTAACAGCAGCGGGCAGATTGCCGGTGATCAAATTGATCTGGCCCTGAGCGGTGCTCTCAGCAACCGCCTGGGCATTGTCGAAAGTGGCAGCACCCTGGACGTGGCCGCCGCCAGCGTCGATATCCAGAGCGGCAAACTGCGCGCGCTGGTCACCAGCGGGCAAACCGGTTTTCCAGATTGGTGGCCTGTTCGACAACCAGTACAACACCCTGGAAATCGCCGACACCGACCTGATGCTCGCCACCGGCAATTTTCTCAACGCCAAGGGACGCTGCTGCACGTCGGTACCGGCACCTTGAGCATCAACAGTCGGCAAGCCATGGCTGCGGGTTATAGCCTGGTCACGCGTGGGGCGCTGAGCCTCAGAAGTAACGGCTTGGACTTTTCAGAGATTGATTTTTTATCCTGAATCGGCTTAGCGCCCTAAACTATTGGGAGTTGCCAAGCCAACTGATTTACCGGTCATATTTTTATGGCCGCCCCGTCACCGGCCGGTTGCGTGACGCATTTGGTTGATAGTTTGGCGCGTTAGGTCAATCCTCTTACAGCATAAATAGATACACTTGCACATATCTAAATCTGTTCGATTAATTTAAATTTATTTAAGTTATGTCATAGATAAAAATCGAAACCACACCTCATTTATCTCTAAATTAAAATCTTTCTATAGTTTATTCAATCGCATCAAGTCAAAACTTGGAGATATATTGCATGGCGGATTTGAAAATTTTAGTTAAACATTCCATGGATAGCTACCCACGCTGGCTTCGACTGACCCATTGGCTCAATGCCCTAGCCGTGTTGGTGATGGTCACAAGCGGTTGGCGCATTTACAACGCCTCGCCAATTTTTGACTTCAGCTTTCCCAAGTCGATCACCCTCGGCGGCTGGCTCGGTGGCGCGTTGCAGTGGCACTTCGCGGCGATGTGGTTTTTGGCGATCAACGGTATGACCTACCTGCTGATCAACATTTTCAGCGGTCGTCTTAAACGCCGCTTTTTCCCGGTCTCGCCCAAAGGCGTGATGCAAGACCTGTGGGCCGCGCTGCGGGGCAAGTTGGGGCACGCGGATCTCAGTCATTACAACCAGGTGCAACGCATTGCCTACCTGTTCGTGATGGTCGACATCATCCTGCTGGTGTTGTCCGGACTGGTGCTGTGGAAGTCAGTGCAGTTCCCGCTGCTGCGTGAGTTGCTGTTTGGCTACGAATGCGCGCGCCGCGTGCATTTCTTCGCTATGGCCTTGCTGGTTGCATTTGTCGCGGTGCACCTCGTGATGGTGGTGCTGGTCCCGAAAACACTGGTGGCCATGATCATCGGTCGCAAGGAGCAAGTATGAAAAAGCGCATTCAGATCCCAGGACTGGACGAGTCTTCGAT
>NZ_JAVDUY010000019.1:0-21080 GCF_031456615.1 Pseudomonas sp. 3296 | reverse complement strand
ACCACCTGATCCCATCCCGAACTCAGCAGTGAAACGATGCATCGCCGATGGTAGTGTGGGGTTTCCCCATGTGAGAGTAGGTCATCGTCAAGATTGAATTCCGAAACCCCTGTCTGCTAACGCAGACAGGGGTTTTGTCGTTTCAGGCTTGTGTTATCGATCAAGCTCAGACTTATACAAACAGCTTCAACACATTGTCCATCGCATCATCAGCAAACCCCTGCACAAACGCCTCGAACCCCGGCAGAGCCTCAGCCCCCCCCTGCGCCGGCTCAGCGATGATGGTCCAAGTCGCACGGGACTTGCCCACTCCCAGCGGCTCAACACTCATAGCCGCCCACAAGTTGGCCACGCCCAAGGTGTTGTAGATCGTGGTCCAAGTCATGTTCAATGCGTGGTGATCCCGCGAGTTGAGTTGCTCGACCACCAGGTTGCCGTCCTTGAAGAATTTTTTGCGTAAGGACGATACGCCTTCGCCCGTCATTTCGATGTGCGACAGTGCCGGAATGAACTGATCAAAGCCGGCAAAGTTTCCGACGATTGCCCAGACTTTTGTGGCTTCCGCCGGCACTTCCACCGAGGACACCACGCGGCAGCCTTCAGGATTTTTGATCAGGGTATCGGGTTGCAGAGTGCTCATGGTTTTGCTCCGTTTGGTTGATTCAGATGAAGTTGATTTCTTTCAGGTAGTCGCAACCACGACGCAGTAGCGCCGGGGTCTTTTCCGGGTAGTGCGCGCCCATCTGTTGCACGCCGGCCTGGGCGTTGGCGTGGCCGATCATCGAGATGTCGCCGATGTCTTCCTCGAAGCCGTTGAGGTAAAAACCGAGCACACCGAACAGCGCGTTGTCGCTGTCGACCCGGCCCAGTTGCTGCTGCCAGTGCGCGACGCTGACCATAGAGAACTCCCGCCTGGCTTCGCGAAAGGACGCCACATAGTCGTCCCAGCTCAACGGCTCGGGGTTGTGCAGGTTGAACACCGCTTTTTCCGGCTGATAGCGGCTGGCATGGAAGGCGATGAACCGGGCGAGAAAGTCCACCGGCATCAGGTCGAAATTCAGCGCGAACTCCGGCACCTGGCCGAGCTGGATCGAGCCTTTAAGCATCAGCATCAAACGGTTTTTGTGCGGCTGGCAGACACCCGTGAGGCTGTTGAAACTGATGTTGCCGGGGCGATAGAGATTGACCCGCACCCCACGCTCGCGAGCCCGTTCAAGAATCCGTTCGCCGACCCACTTGGAGAGGTTGTAGCCGTTCTTGATATAGATCGGCGGTGTCTGCGCTGCAGGCAGTTCCAGCACTCGGCCATCGGCGGCAATCGTGCTGGACGCCGAGAGCGTCGAAACGAAGTTGAAGACTTTCTTGCTGCGCCCTTCACACAACCTCAGGCACTCGAAAATCGGTTCGACGTTGTCCCGCGCCAGTGACTCGTAATCGAGTACGTGATTGACGTTGGCAGCGTTGTGCACCAGCGCACCGAACTCTCGATCGAGGCGTTCATAAACGTCAGCGGACAGTCCCAGAGACGGACGAGTGATGTCCGCGGCATACACCCGCACCCGGCTCAGGTCCAAGTGCTCCAGACGATTTTCACGCAGTGCATGAGCGAAGCGCTCGGCCGCCGATTGCCCACCGCCATCGCGCACCAGGCACGCGACTTCAGTGGCGCCCCAACCCAGCAGTGCCTCGACGATATGCACACCGACAAAACTGTTGGCGCCGGTGACAATCACCTTATGCACGTCACCCATTTGGCTGACAGGCAGCGGCTGAATATCCAACTCTCGGAAGGCATCTGCCAG
The DNA here is from genome assembly GCF_031456615.1 of Pseudomonas sp. 3296. Classification (NCBI taxonomy): domain Bacteria; kingdom Pseudomonadati; phylum Pseudomonadota; class Gammaproteobacteria; order Pseudomonadales; family Pseudomonadaceae; genus Pseudomonas; species Pseudomonas sp. 3296. The sequence continues at coordinate 19,278 of NZ_JAVDUY010000019.1, read as the reverse complement.
GGCCTTTTCGCTGAGCACTTCTTCAGTGCCGGAGCCGCGCACCAAGGTCGCCAACTTCGTAATGGTCGGCAGTTCAATGAAGCGGTTGATCGAAATACTGCGCCCGAACTCCTCACGCAATCGCAACAACATGCGCGACAACAGGATCGAGTGACCGCCCAGATTGAAGAAGCTTTCGTCGGTAGAAATATCGCTGGCCGGCAGCTCCAGCAACTCGGCCCAGATCTCCAGCAGCAAGGCCTCATCGGCACTGACTGGCAAGCGCCGAGCGCAGTTTTCCTGGGCGTTCACCGGCATGGCAAGCAACGCTTTGCGATCGACTTTGCCATTACTGGCGAAGGGCATGCTGTGCAGTTCGGTCCAGGCACCGGGCTGCATGTAGTCCGGCAAAAACTGCAACGCGTGAGCCTTCAGAGCTTCGCGAGCAGTACCGGGCCGGTCTTCCTGCGGCTGTGCGAGGAAGGCCAGAATGCGTCGCTGACTGTCGATGACCACCGCCACCTGGCGATACAACAGGCTGTCGCGCAGGCAGCGTTCGATCTCTTCCGGTTCAACCCGAAAGCCGCGAATCTTTACCTGGTTATCCCGTCGGCCACATAGCTCTATGCCGCCGCCGGTCCACTTCGCCATATCGCCGGTCCGATAGGCGCGCAGGGTTTGGCCGCTAGGCAAACTCAGGTTCAGATAGCGCTCGGCGGTCTGCTGCGGGTTGTTCAGATACCCCAGGCACACCCCCGGTCCGACGATGTACAACTCACCCACGGTGTGGTCGGTAACGGGTTGAAACTCTTCATCGAGAATCAGCACCTGACTGTTGGCAATCGGTGCGCCGAGGGTCCGGTTATTGTCGCCGGGACGCAATTGTCGCGCGGTAATCAGCACCGTGGCTTCGGTTGGGCCATACAGGTTGTAGAGCTTGCCCTGGCGCGTCAGTTGCTCGATCACGTACGGTTCGCAAACGTCGCCGCCGGTCATCACATGATCCAGCCCCTGTAACTGATCCAGCGGCAGAATGCTCAGCAGTGCCGGCGGCAAAAAACCGTGGCTGAGTTGCTGGTGGCGGATCAGCTCGACCAGTTGCAAGGGATCACGGCGTTGATCGTCACTGGGCACGATCAGCTCGGCGCCCTGCAGCAACGTCGGGAAAATATCGATCAGCGACGAGTCAAAACTCAGCGATGAAAACTGCAGCACCCGACTCTGTTCGGTGAGTTGTACATAGTCGGCGTACCACGCAGTGAAGTGTGCAAGGTTGGCCTGACTGAGCAACACGCCTTTGGGATGCCCGGTGGTGCCCGAGGTATAGAGTGCCATGCATGGCGCGTCAATATCGGGGCGCTGACGCATCAAAGGGAGTTCGAGGTCCACGCCTTCGACGCTAATGCAGCTGATGTCCAGCCCCGGCATGTCGTCGGCGAGCGGGTGCTGGCCGTCATGCAGCAACAACACGGCCCCGGCATTTGAAAGTATGTACTGCTGACGTTGCAGCGGATGGCTCGGTTCCAGCGGCAGATACACCGCCCCGCTGCCGAGGATCGCCAGAATCCCCGCATACAGAGCACTGCATTTCGGCAGGCAGATCCCGACCACCAACGGCCCTTGATGCTGATCGAGCAGCTGCTGTAACTGCTGCTGGATAGCACGGCTATGGGCATGCAGTTGCCGGTAGCTCAGCGTCGTGCCGTCGATGGTCAGCGCGGGTCTTTCGGCGGATTGAACAAGGCGCTGTTCAAGGCGCTCGATCATCGGGATCTGCCCCAGCTCCAGCAGCCAGGGTTGAGCGGTGACGTTGAGTTGATGGACGAATGCCAGGTGTTCGAGCCACATCAGCGTGTCCACACGCTCAAAGTGAGCCGGCGCGGCCGTTTGTGCGTGCAGAAAATACTCGGCATCCCGGGAGAAGCGGCTGATCAGCAGCGCGACGTGATCCACCAGCTCCGCTACCGCCCGCAGGCGCAATGCCTGGCCGTTGCCGTAAGGCTCGTCGGCGATCGGCACACGCGTGAACAATACCTCGTTGTACGAGCACAACAGGTCCAGCGACGGCAAGCTACCAGCCTCCGACCCGCCGATGCCCAGTTGAAGCGTCAATCGCGGTGTCTCACCAGAATGACCGAAAGGCATCGACGCGTCGTCTATCAGCAAATCAAACGCCGGTTGCGTATCAAGTGTGTCGAAAAACCAAACCAGCGAATGACCGCGTTGTTCAAGCTCCAGCGCCAGGGCGGTCAAGGCCTGGCTTTGCCCAATGAGCAAAATGTCGAGACGTCTCATGGAGGTTCTCCTCGTTAAACCAGGTAGTCGCTGAGGGCGTCTTGCACGCACGGCGAATCGAGCAGCGAACTGCTGCGGAAAAACCGCACGATGTTGGCGACCAGCGGGTGATGGCGATTGATCGGGAAGGCCAGCCCCGAGACTTCGCTCTTGAGTGCCTGACGCGCCGCGTCGCTGATCTGCAAAGACTCGATCAGCCGGAAGTCGAAAGACTTCTGGATATCGTTGGTCAGGTAATGGCCAATGAACACCGGCAGGATCTGCGCGATGCACTGGCGATCGTCTTCGCTCACGGTGTGCCAGTAGATACGCACTAGCCGCGCCCAGAAGCCGGAGTGGCGACCTTCATCCAGCAAGTGATCGGCCATCAGGCCTTTGATCGATTGCTTGACCGTGCCGTCCTTGGCGAACGCCGCGACATCGCCGGTCACGGTGTTCTCGGCAATGGCCACGCAGATCAATTCGACGGCACTGCGCAGGTGTTCCGGCGCGAGCTTCACCGCCGCCGGGATGGCGCGACTGAGCTCGATTTCGTCGGGCAACACGATCGGTGTGATGCCGGTCATGGCGATGGTCTGCTGCATGAAGTCCATGGCCACCAAGGCGTGGTAATCCTCGTCCACCACCACGGTCATGGCGTCGTAACGGCAGGCGAACGGGAACGCCACGGCGAAGCGATTCTTGGCGATGCTGCGCGCGGTCTTGTCGACGATCTCGGTTTCGAAAATCACCACGTCGTTGATGAATTTGTAGAGCGTCTGCACCAAGGTAAAGTCCCGCTGTTCCGGGCATTCGCGCAGAAAGGTTTCGCTCAGCACCAGCGGCTGACGGCTCAAGGGATAGATCAGCTTGTCATCGTTTTCCAGCATTCGCCGTGGGCGAGTGCGGATGGTCGCGCGGCTCTCCCAGGCGTCGGCAAAGGATTGGTAGTCGGCGGCGTTCATGCGGTCACCTCACGCAACGGCTCGCCCATGCTCAGGCGCAGACCGTCCCACAAGGCAATGCGGCTTTCCACGGCGGCAATCGCGCTGGCATAGACATCCTCTTCTCGTTGCGGATTGCCATCGACCAACCGTGCGAGGAGCTTTTCTGCTGCCGGGCCATGGTCTTCGGAGTCGACTTCGATGTGCCGTTCCAGGTAGTAACGGAAGGTCGGCGCTTGCTCAATGCCGATGCCCCAATCGTCCAGAATCCGCTGGAACATCTGCGGAATAACACTCTCACGACCATGCAAAAATGCCGCAGCAACGCTGTGCCCCGGAGCATGAAGCGCCGTGTGCAAGGTGTGCCGCACGAACTGTGCGGCGGCTGGGTCGACGTCCACACTTTGCAACGCGACGTCGTAGCTCACGCCTTCTTGTTGCAGCGCGACAAAGCGCTCCACGGCGACCGTGCTGGCTCCGACTTCGCGCATCGCATCCAGATACAATTCAAAGTGGCTGTAATGACCCTGGGCCGGACGATCATCGGACTCTTCACCCAGCACGATCTCGTTGATCAGGCGCGCAGCCTGCGGGTCTCGTGGCGGCAGCCACGGCAGTTGAACGCAGGTCAATTCCTGTTGCAGACGCTTGGTCAGCGACATGAAATCCCAGACTGCAAATACATGGGTTTCCATGAAGCGCTGAAGTACGGCCAGTGAATGTATTTCAGAGAAAATCGGATGTGCACTAAGTTCTGCTTTCTTCTGGATGAGACGGTCTTTATTCGCTTTCATGAGTAAGCCTATTAGTGGTCTGAAGTGCCATAAAGGAAGTTGCGATAAAACAACGCCTGCCGTTTAAAGGTTTCTATGGACGAGCAAGTGCCTCAGGCTAATTGATCTGTTTTAGTGGGTTTGAGCCAGCGGAGCATGGCTTGCATGCCTGTACTGAGTGCGGCGAACAAAAACTAATACATGAATAAAGTTCCCGGCAAGTCATTTTTTTTATAAATAAAAGATCAAGTTTATTGGGCGCGAGAAGTTTCAATAAAACGTTGGCTAATGGTTTTATTTGGACGTAGTTGCTCCTTCCGGCTAATTAAAGTCAGAATTGAAATGAAGAGTGAATGCCTCACTCGAAGCAACTTTCTTAGTTGAATCAGTGACATGACTTTAGGGGGTGGAAGTTGGCTGGGATCAAGCCGGTGCTTCCTTTCCCGTGACAAGACTCCTTCCGTAGGTTCTTGTTGCGGGGACTGTTGCGCAGGTGCGCAGCGTCGCCCGTTCATTGGTTGTTGGCCGTCCAAGAGTGAGCGTAAATCACGGCAGCCGCTATCTCCGAGACGTCATCTTCTCGGTGCAGTTATTGGGCATGGGAAGGGAAAATCGAGGGCAAGGCTTTAGCGAGGGGCTGAACGCTGTCGTGGTCAGCGAGACGAGCAGTCCGATCTGCTCGTTCAGGCTACCGGGTGGTTTTCTTGTTCAGTGCGTCAGGGCTGGCGAGATAGCGCGTAATGACCTCGACACCCCGGTTGAGGTGATGTTCCAGCAGCTTGACTGCGCGGTCGATGTCGTGATCTTCCACGGCCAGCAATAGCGCCCGGTGATCGTCCTGGGACAGTTTGCCCAGGCCCATCGCTTCGAGGTTGAAACGCAGGAAGCGCTCCTCTTCGTTCAACCCTTCTTCGATCAGGCCCAGCAGGCGGCGGTTAGGCGCCTTGCAGTACAGCGACATGTGGAACAAGCGATTGAGACGGCCAATCTCGCTGTAGTCCTGCTCTGTCTCCATATCATCGATATGACGGGCAGCGGTTTCCAGGTCTTCTTTGTCGAGCAATGGAATCGACAATCGCAGCGCTTCAGATTCCAGGAGAATCCGCAGCGCATAGGTTTCCACGGCGTCGCCCTGAACCAGCGGTGCGACGACGGCGCCTTTATGGGCGACCACGTTGAGCAGCGCCTGGGCTTCGAGCTGGCGCAAGGCTTCGCGCACTGGCATACGGCTGACGCCGAACAGGTCGGCCAGGTCTTGCTGGCGCAACGCTGTACCGCAAGGGATACGCCCATCGAGAATCGCCGAGCGCAGCGTTTCTTCGATCACCGAACGTGCGAGGTGAGCGGGAATCGGCCCGCTGACCTTGATACTGCTTAGAGGGTTGGTCTTGTGTGGCACTACTCGCACCCTATTCGACTGAAATATTTGGATCCAAATGGACACTAGTGACTGCGATGAAGCTTGTCAAACAAGTCAGGTTCTCAATCGTAAGCTTTTCATGTCATTCACAATACAAAGTCTAGCGTGTCGCCCGTGATTGCACCGTGCCATTGTCTTTTGCCGGGCTAACCTGCACCATCGGCCGAATTCCATTTGCCAGCTCTGGATGCCTCGCATTGGCGGTACGTTTCGCAATCCCACGGACTTTGCGCTGGCTATGCTGCGCGCTGTTGCTGGCCGGCGTCATGCTGGGCGGCTTGCAGGCCGATTGGGACTTTTCGCTGATCAGCCGTCGCGCCCAAGCCCTGTACGGACCGTTGGGTGAAGGGCAGCAACGGATAGACGCCTGGCAGCATTTACTGGCCACGCAGAAGCAGGTCAGCGAGCTGGAACAGCTCAAAGTGGTCAACCTGTTCTTCAACAATCAGGTGCGCTACGTCGAGGACATCGACCTGTGGCACGACGTCGATTATTGGGAAACGCCCATCGAAGCGTTGTGGAAGGGCGCCGGCGATTGCGAAGACTATGCGATTGCCAAGTATTTCAGCCTGCGCCACCTCGGCGTGTCCAGTGACAAGCTGCGCATCACCTACGTCAAGGCGTTGCGCCAGAACCGGGCACACATGGTGTTGACCTACTATTCCAGCCCCGAGGCCATGCCGCTGGTGCTCGACAGCCTGATCAACGAGATAAAACCGGCCAACCAACGAACCGATCTGTTACCGGTCTACTCTTTCAATGCAGAAGGTTTGTATTTGCCGGGCGCCAAGGGCAACAAAAAGGTCGGTGACACCAAACGCCTGTCCCGCTGGCAGGACGTGTTGAAGAAAATACAGGCCGAAGGTTTCCCGGTCGAAACGACAAACTAGGAGCACACGCTCAGATGTCTTTGTTCAAACAGCTGTTGATCGCTATCTGTCTGTTTCTGGTGGTCGCCTTCACCGGCAGCTTCATGGTCAGCCTGGAAAGCTCGCGCACCCAGTACGTCAACCAGTTGCGTTCCCACGCCCAGGACGCCGCAACCGCGCTGGCGCTGTCCCTGACACCCAACATCGACGACCCGGCGATGGTCGAGTTGCTGGTCAGTTCGATTTTCGACAGCGGCTACTACGCCAGCATCCGTGTCGTTGACCTGAGCAACGACAAAACCATCGTCGAGCGCAGCGGGATTCCTGCGGTGAACAACGTGCCGGACTGGTTCGTCAAAATGATTGGCCTCGAAGCCGCTGGCGGCGATGCGATTGTCAGCCGTGGCTGGGAGCAGGCGGCGCGGGTCGAGGTGGTCAGCCATCCGATGTTCGCGTTGGCCAAGCTGTGGCAGAGCGCGCTGGGCAGTCTTGGCTGGTTGCTGGTCTGCGGCGCCGTAAGTGCGGTGCTGGGGGCGCTGCTGTTGCGTCGACAATTGAAACCGCTGGACTACATGGTCCAGCAATCCCACGCCATCGCGCGTCGTGAATTTCTCAGCCTGCCGGAGCTGCCACGCACCCCGGAACTGCGCCGCGTGGTGCAGGCGATGAACCAGATGGTCGAGAAGCTCAAGGCACTGTTCCAGGAGCAGGCCGAGCGCAGTGAAAAACTGCGGGTCGAGTCCTATCAGGACAACCTGACGGGGCTCGCCAACCGTCGTTATTTCGAGATGCAATTGAACGCTCGGGTGAGCAATCCGGAGCAGGCCAGTTCCGGTTATCTGCTGTTGTTGCGGGTCAAGGACCTGGCCGGTTTGAACCAGCGGTTGGGCGGTCAGCGCACCGACCAGTTGTTGAAAGCGGTGGGCGAGCAGTTGTCCCGCGAGTGTGCCAAGTACCCGGAAACCCAGAACCTCGTCACGCGGATTCGCGGCGGTGAATTCGCTGTGCTGGCCCCGGGGTTGGTGCGCGAAGAAGCGTTGCAGCTGGCGCAGAACCTCGACAGTGCCTTGGCCAGCCTGCATGCGACGGGCGCCACCGACGTGGCTTCGGTGGCTTCGATCGGGCTGGCGCCGTTTGTTCATGGCGACTCACCACAAGCGGTGCTCGGGCTGGGGGACCAGGCGCTGGCGCAGGCCGAAAGTCAGGGCGAGCCGAGTTGGGCGTGCCTGGATCACAGCGCGTCGGCCAGTGTCGGCGATGACCATCATGCCTGGAACAACTTGCTGGATCAGGCGTTGAACCAGCGGCGCTTCCAGCTGTATTTCCAACCGGTCGTGGCCAGCCAGGACACGCAACTGGTGCTGCATTACAAAGTACTCTCGCGCTTGGTCGACGAGCAGGGCCAGACCATTCCTGCCGGGCGCTTCCTGCCGTGGCTGGAGCGTTTTGGCTGGACCGCACGGCTGGATCGGCTGATGTTGGAGTCGGTGCTGGAACAGATGGCGGACCACGAAGAGTCGCTGGCGTTGAACCTGTCGTCGGCGACGTTGGGCGATCCGCAAACGCTGAATAAGATCTTCGAGATTCTGCGCGCGAATTCCAATCTGGGACCGCGCCTGACCCTGGAAATCGGCGAGGAACAATTGCCGGAGCAGGCAATGCTGGAAGAGCTGACGCAGCGCCTGCGAGAGCTCGGCTTCTCCCTGAGCCTGCAGCGCTTTGGCGGGCGCTTCAGCATGATCGGCAACCTGGCGCGGCTGGGGTTGGCGTACTTGAAGATCGATGGTGGCTACATTCGGGCGATTGATCAGGAGAGCGATAAGCGCCTGTTCATCGAGGCAATCCAGCGCGCGGCGCACAGCATCGATTTGCCGTTGATTGCCGAGCGGGTCGAGACCGAAGGAGAGCTGTCGGTGATTCGGGAAATGGGGATCTATGGCGTTCAGGGGCAGTTGTTTGGTGAGCCCAAGCCTTGGCGGTGAGGCTGATGCCCTCATCGCAGTCACCGGGAAATCTGAAGGAAAACTCCTAGGAGATTTCCTTCGAGTAGCGTCGGTTTTGCTGAACTTGTTCCGGGTAATGCGCAGGTCTAGTCTGGCCTTGTCACTGAATAATCGGTGACACGGACGTGCAAGTCCGGGTAAAAAAACCACATCCAAACACTGCCTCTGGCCCCACCACTTCACCGTCTCCCCCGACATCCCCACCGAAGCCCTCCTGGCCAACGCCTCTGAAGACCTGCGCTCCATCAGCGCCATCGCTGCCGATCTGGCAGACGATGTCGAAGGCTCACGCCGCTGCGTCGCGCTGGCGCTTAGCCGAATGGCAGATGGGGAGCATTTATTGGTGGCGCGAGCGCTGGATCACCTTGAATCACCAGAGTTGGCGCCAGGAGCGGTCAAGGTTTAGTGCAGATGATCGTTCCCACGCGGAGCGTGGGAACGCTCCGTGTGCGGGGTTAGATCAACCCCGTCTCTTCATCATCAATCAAATGACTCAACCCGCCCAACGCCTCACGCGCCTGGGTCCGGTCCATCAATTTGGCTTGTGCCGCCGGCGGCAGATCGGTGACGCGGATCACGCCTTTGCTGGTCAGCACCTGGATCAAGTCGTCGAGTACCCGGATCATTTCCAGGTCGCTCTGCTTGAGCTGTTTGAGGCTGGTTTCCACCACTTCGTTGGCATACCAGGCCTGGATTTCATGGTGGTCGGCCGGCAGTGTTTCCGTGGCCTCGGCGTAGGCCGCGGCTTCCACGCGCACTAACTGGCCTTGCGCATCGCGTTGCACGTAGAACATGTGAGCATCCCTCAGAAATAAACCAGCCTCATGCTGTCAGCAGCATAGGCCAACTGGACACGAGTATGCGGTGCGGCGACGAAATCGTCACCGTGGAGAAAGGCCCAAACGTGACGGCCGCCCCATAAGGGCGGCCGTTTTCGTGGGATCAGCTGTTGTTGTGATCGACTTTGATGGTTGGGTCGCTGCCGGCAATCAACGTGTGGATGTTGGCGCTGGACCAGTTGTTGCCTTCCAGTTTGATCGTCACGTCCGGTGTCGCGGCTGCCGCGTCGCCGGAGTTGAACTTGCCGCCGGAGCTGACTTGCAGCGACGACACGCCATCCACCGTGCTGATCTTCAGGAAGTTGTCGATGGTGCTGCCGGTCTCGCCCTGCAACAGATCACGCAGGTCGATGCGGTCGCCTTCGCTGGCGTTGAAGTCCTTGATCACGTCGTTGCCGGTGTCGCCCGACTTCCACACAAAGGTATCCGCGCCCGAACCGCCCATGAGGATGTCGTTGCCCGAACCGCCCATCAACGTGTCGTTACCGGTGCCGCCGAGCAGGATGTCATTGCCCTTGCCGCCGTCGAGGCTGTCGTTGCCACCCGAGCCGAAGAGGATGTCATTGCCTGCACCCCCCAACAGCGTGTCGTTACCATCGTGAGCGCCCGACACATCAAACGCGCTGTAATGCTCGGTGATGAACTGGTGCACGTTGCTGGTGGTGACCTTGCTGACGTCCACGCCGGTCTGCTGGGCGACGAACGCCTGCATCGCCTGATAACCCTCGCCGGCAACGCCGTTGAAGCTCACCAGATCGCCGAACAGGATGTCGTTGCCGTCGCCGCCATTAACCGTATCAGAACCCGGTTGTGTCGCTTCGGTATGACCGACGATCGAGTTGGCCAGGTCTTTCGGATCGATGTTGGTTTGCGGCGTATGGTTCGAGTCGTACGGGCTCAAGTCGGCGAGGGTGACACCCTTGTTCAGACCAATGGCTTCGACGTTGGACACATTGCTCAGTAGCGCAAAACTGGAAGTGGAGTTATCGACAATCGTCTGATCACTGCCGCTGCCCGTCGTGTAGGACAACTCGTAAGTACCGTCGCCCTGAGCGTGTACGGTTCCCACGTCGCTGGCTTTCCAGTTCTTGGAGCCGTTCAAAGTGTACAGCGTCGCATTCCCGTCACTGTCGATGGTCAGTTTGTGAGTACTGTCGATGGTCGTGGTGAAGGTATTTCCCGGCTTGTAATTGCGGGTGTTCACCACGTCATCGAGCTTCACGCTGCCGTACAGCGTCGGGTTGGTCTGTTCGCCACTCTGGTAGTAGTTCGGCTGGCCGTCGGTGATGAAATAGGTGAGGTTTTTCGCCCCGGTGTTGGCCACGGCGTCGGCGCTCTGGAACCAGTTGGCTGTGGTTTTGAATACATCTTCGTAGTTGGTCACACCGCCGGACGACATCGAGTCCAGTACCGATTTGAGCAAAGTCAGGGCGTTCGGATCGTTCAGGTTGACCGATACCGATTTGTTGACCTGGGTATCGAAGTCCACCAGGAAGATATTCACGGTGCCCGAGTTGCCGCCCATGCTTTGCTTGAGGGTGTTGAACACCGACGTCAGCGAGTCTTTGGCGGCGCTGATCGACGATGAGCTCATGCTGCCCGAACTGTCGACCATGAACGCGATGTTGTAGTTGGTGCCCGGAATCACCGTCAGGCCACCGATATCAGCGATCATGATGTCGTTGCCGTCGGTGCCAGTGATGTTGTCATTACCGGACGTTGCGGTAACGGCGTTGTAAGCCGCCGGGTAAACCGTGACGGGAATCGTCGCGGTGCTGAGTGCCGATCCGCCCAAGGCCTCGGTGGAGGTCGAGGTCACGGTCAGGTTGAACTGGCCGTTGTAGTACGGCGGCGGGGTCACGGTCAGGGTGCCTAGGTTCCAGCCGGTGACGTTGGCTTCGCCTGAGGTCGCGGTGGCGGTGAAGGTGTGGCCGGCGCCATCGGTGAGCACCGAGCCCGCCGGGATGCCGCTGATCTTCACGCTCAGGCTTTCGGAGCCGTCGGTGTCGGTCAGCGCCGTGTTGATCGCGGTCAGGTGAACGCTGGTGCCTTCGGCGCCGGTGTTGAGTTTGTAACCGTCGTAGTAGCCTTCGCCGTTGGTGCCGTGCAAATCGGACACGGTCACGCCGGCCGCGGCCAGGTCCGCAACACCGGTGTACAGCGGCACGCCAGCGCTGCTCAGGTCGACCGCCGCACCGCCATTGACCGACAGGTTGACGTCATAGCTGCCCGGGCCGCTCTGGTTGTGGTGGTAGATGTCCAGCGTGTAGTAACCGCTGGTGGTCGGGATGAACGAACCGTTCAAATTACCCCCCGCACCCCAGGTGATCGACGCAACGTTCTTGCCGCCGATGGTCACCAGCAGGCTGTCATCGCCAGTACCGCTGAAGGTGTACGTCTTGCCCGCTTCGAGGTAGATCAGGCCGGAGGTTTTCGACGCGGTGCCAGCGGCAATGTCGCCACCGGATTGCACGTTGCTGACGGTGCTGCTGGAATTTGGTGTGCCCGCGCCATCGATAACACTTTTCAGCGTGCCCGTAGCCGCGCCGTTGCCATCAGTACCGAGGCCCGACAGGCCGGTCCAGACTTCCTTGATCAAGCCCGTCGAGGTGACGTTGTTGCTCGCGACGTTCAGCGTTGGCGCGTCAGCAACCGGGGTGATGTCGATTTTGATCGTGCCGGTGTTGCCCTGCAGCGAGCCATCGGTTGGCTGGAACTGGATCTGCGCGTAGTCCGCCTTGTTGTTGCCCATGCCGGCGCTATTGCCGTTGGCACCCGACTCGTTGGCATCCGGCATAAAACGCACTTTGCCGGCGTCGATATCAGCCTTGCTGAGGGTCTGGTTGGCCGTGACGTCGGTCCAGGTCAAGCCGTTCAGGTACTGCAATTTACCTTCGCCCGGCAGGCCGGTGATTTTCACACCGAGGCTGGCGGCCGGGCTGTCGACATCGCTGACGCCAAAGGTCGACCAGCTGAGGATCAGCGGGGTGTCTTCGGTGCCGGTGACGTTGACCGGTGCGGCGGTTGGCGCGTCATTCACCCCGACCACGGTCACCGTGGTGGTCGCGGTGTTGGAGTAGTTGCTGCCATCGGTCACGGTCACGGTGATGACCCGCGGCACGGTGCTCGGGTCTTCACTGCTATTGGTGAAGCTGATGTTTTTGATCTGCTGCATGTAGTCGGCGAGCGTCGCGTTGCCGGACAACGTCAGCGTGACCGTGCCATTCGTGCTGTTGGCGTTGATGGTGATGCCATTGACGCTGTTGCCCAGGTTCAGCGCATCGCCCGGCTGACGGTTGGTCAGCACGATGGTCGCGCCGGTCAGCATTGTGCTGTCCGGGTCGGTGATTTTCAGATCGGTGTCGCCGATCGATACACCCTGGCCGGTGGTGCCTTCGGTGAACGTCACGTTGTAGTTGGCACCGGTGGCGCCGCTGGAGTTGTTGGCGTCGAGGTCGAGCACCGGCGGCGCATCGTTGTCGACGATCGAAGTGCTGACGCTGCCATTGGTCGCACTGACCGCCAGCGTCTCGAAGTTGCCGCCGGTGGCCGAGTCGATCTTGACCACGAAGTTTTCAGTACCTTCGGTGATCCGGTCGTCCAGCGTCGCGACGCTGAAATTGGCGCTGCTGGCGCCGGCCGGAATCTTCACGGTGTACACCCCGGTGAAGTCCGAACCGTCGGCCGCGGTGCCGCTGTAGACGATTTTCAGCGTCACTTCGGTTTGTGCCGGGTTGGTCAGGCTGACCGTGTAATTGGCCGTCTGGCCTTCGGTCACCGAGGCGCTGCCGGTGATGCTGACCGTGGTGGTGTCCTTGAAGTCGCCGACCGTGGTCGAGACGCTGGTCTTGTCTGCGCCGAGGGCTTCAAGGTTGCCGCCGCTGGCGCTCTTGATGGATTCAGTGACGCTTGGCGCGCCGTTGTAAACGTCGTTGCCCGCGGTTACCGACAAGGTACCGGAGCTCTGGCCGACGGCGATGGTGATGGTTTTGCCGCTGTCGAGCGTGACGGTGACCGGCGCATCGTGAGCGGTGACCAATGCGCCTTTGGCATCGGTCAGGGTTGCGGTGTAAGTGATGGTGCCGTTCTCATCCACGCTCGGCGTAGCGGTCAGTTTCACGGTGGTCGCGTCGTTGACGTCATTGACCGTGGTGCTGACTTTGTCGGTGTTTGGCGCGATCAATTCCAGGTTGCCACCCGCCGCCGATTTGATGCCCTCGGTAACCGTGGTCGGACCTTTGTAGATATCGTTGTCCGCCGTCACCAGCAAGGTGCCGGAGCTCTGGCCGACGGCGATGGTGATGATTTTGCCGCTGTCGAGGGTGACGGTGACCGGCTCATCGTGAGCGGTGACCAATGCGCCTTTGGCGTCGGTCAGGGTCGCGGTGTAGGTGATGGTGCCATTTTCGTTGACCGACGGAGTGGCGGTCAGCTTGGCGATAACTTCGCTGATGGTGTCGGTGATGACCACCGACGCCGGGTTGCCCACAACCAGGTTTTCCAGCGCAGTGCCACCGGAAGTCGCGCCGCTGATACCAAGCGTCGCAGTGCCGGCGTCTTTGTAGACGTCTTCGCCTTGCGGCGACAGGGTGTGGACTTTTTCCGTTTCGCCCGCGGCGAAGGTAACGGTCTGGCCGTCGCTCAATTTCACGGTCAGGGCAACATCCTGAGCCTTGTCGAGCTTGATGGTGAAGCTTGGCGCCTGGTTTTCCAGCACCGCGCCGTTGCCGACGATGGTGATGCCGACCTTGTCGCCCTGGTTGTTGGTTGTGGTACCTGAACCTGCTTCGTCGGTAACGGCGGTTTGCACCGAATTCTGAGCCAGGGTCAGAGGTCCGGAGGTCTCCGCGCCGCTGACGCTTTCGAGTTTGTTGACGATGGTCGGTTGACCGCCCATCAGGATGTCGTCCGGGGCGGTGACGGTGAACGAGCCGGTCGTCTTGTCGGCCGGTACCGTGATGACGGTGCCGTCGGTCAACTTGAAGGTCAGCGCATCGTGACGCTCGATGGCAATGCCGTCTTTGTTCGACAGGGTCACGGTGTAAGTAATCTGGCCACCTTCCGCCACGGTGGTTTTATCCACCGTGAGGGTTGCGACCACTTCGCTGATGGCGGCCGGCGGGTAAACCGTGACCGGGATCGTTGCGGTGCTTGGCGCCGAACCGCCGAGGGTCTCGGTGGACGTCGAGGTCACGGTCAGGTTGAACTGGCCGTTGAAGCCTGCAGGCGGGGTCACGGTCAGGGAACCGAGGCTCCAGCCGGTGACATTGGCTTCGCCTGAGGTCGCAGTCGCGGTGAAGGTATGGCCCGCGCCGTCAGTGAGTACCGAGCCCGCCGGGATGCCACTGATCTTCACGCTCAGGCTTTCGGAACCGTCGGTATCGGTCAGCGCCGTGCTGATGGCGGACAGGTGAATGCTGGTGCCTTCGGCGCCGGTGTTGAGTTTGTAGCCGTCGTAGTAGCCTTCGCCGTTGGTGCCGTGCAAATCGGAAACCGTCACGCCGGAAGCGGCCAGATCCGCGACGCCGGTATACAGCGGAACGCCAGCGCTGCTCAGGTCGATGGCCGGGCTGCCGTTGACCGACAGGTTGACGTCATAGTTGCCCGGGCCGTTCTGGTTGTGGTGGTAGATGTCCAGCGTGTAGTAACCGCTGGTGGACGGGATGAACGAACCGTTCAGGTTGGCACCCGCGCCCCACGTAGTGGCCGCGATGTTCTTGCCGCCAATGGTCACCAGCAAGCTGTCATCGCCGGTGCCGCTAAAGGTGTACGTCTTGCCGGCTTCGAGGTAAATCAGGCCGGAGGTTTTCGACGCCGTGCCTTGGGCCACATCGCCACCGGATTGCACGTTGCTGACGGTGCTGCTGGAATTCGGCGTGCCGGCGCCATCGATGACACTTTTCAGTGTGCCCGTTGCCGCGCCGCTGCCATCGGTGCCCAGGCCCGACAGACCGGTCCAGACTTCCTTGATCAACCCAGTCGACGTTACGTTGTTGCCGGCGACATTCAGCGTTGGCGCATCCGCCACCGGAGTGATGTCGACTTTCAGGGTCGCTTCAGTGCCCTGATTGAAGCCGTCGGTAGGCTTGAACTGGATCTGCGCGTAATCCGACGCTTTGTTACCTACGCCGGTTCCGCCATAACCATCGGTACCCGATTCATTGGCGGCGGGTACAAAGGTCAGTTTGCCCAGCGCGATATCCGCCTGGCTGATGGTTTGGCCCAAGGTGACCTGCACGCCGTTGAACAGCAGGGTGCCACCGCCCGATACCTGGGTGATGGTGATGCCGAGCGGGCTATCGTTATCGACGTCGGTGACCTTGAAGTCGTTCCAGCTCAGGGTGATGGTCGAATCTTCGAGACCGGTGACAGCGCCACCGATGGACACTGGCGCGTGGTCGTTGTCGAGGATGGTGACGCTGGTCTTGTCGGTGCTCAGTACCAGGTTTTCGAACGTGTTGGTGCCCGAAACACCCGTCAGTTGATTAACCACTGTCACCGGCTGGTTGATGACGTGGTTGTCCTGGGTGGTCACCACGGTGTTGCCGCTGGTTTGGTTGGCCGCAACCTTGACCACGGTGCCGTCAGTCAATGTAAAGGTCAGGTCACCGTGATTGTTGACCGGCAAGCCATCAGCGTTGGTCAGGGTCACGGTGTAGGTGACTTTGTCGCCTTCGGTGACGCTGGTGTTATCCACCGTCAGCTTGGCCACGACGTTGTTAAGGGTATCGGTGATGTCCGTGGACACCAGCGACTTGTCCGGCACCAGACTTTCAAACTTGCCGCCGCTGACCTGATCGATGCTGGCGGTGACTTTTCCGGCGTCCAGGTACACGTCGTCTTTTGGTGCGTCCACGCTGACCTGGCCGGACACGGCATCCTTGAGGATGGTGATGATCGCGCCGTTGCTCAGTTTCACGGTCATGTCGCTGCCGGCGGCATGGGACAAGGTCGCGGTGTAGACGATTTGCCCGCCTTCCTGCACCGAATCGCTGGCGCTGAGGGTCAGGCTGGTGGTGTCCGCGGTGTCGGTCACTTTGGTGACGACGGCCGAGCGGTCGGTGTCGAGTTTTTCGAAGTTGCCGCCGGTGCTGTCCGCGATCGCTGCGCGGACGTCCGGTGCGCCGGTGTAGATGTCATTCGGCACGGTATACGGCACCGAACCGCTGGACTCGCCGGCCTTGATGTTGATCACCAGGCCGTTGTTCAGCGTCACGGTCATCGCCGTGTCGGCCGGGTGGCTCAGGGTGGCAGTGTAGATGATCTGGCCACCTTCGCCGACGGTGCTCACGTCTGCGCTGAGCTTCAGCGTCGTGGTGTCGATGGTGTCATTGACGGTGGTGGTGTGCGTGGTCTGGCTGACGTCGAGCTTCTCGAAATCGCCGCCGCTGGTGCTGGCGATGCCGACGGTGATCTTGCTGCCGTCCTTGTAGACGTCATCGCCCGGTGCCGGAACGGTGATGGAGCCCGACTTGTCGCCGGCCTTGATCACGACGTTCTCGCCGTTGCTCAACTTGACCGTCATGTCAGTGCCAGCGGCATTGCTGAGGTTGACGGTGTAAGTGATGTTGCCACCTTCGACCACGTAATCGCTGGCGGTCATGGTCACCTTGGTGGTGTCCACGGTATCGCTGATGGCGGTCGAGGTCGGTGTTTTGTCGGCGACCAGATTCTCGTAGTTGCCACCGCTCACCTCCTTGATGGAGTTGATCAGCGGCTCGTGGCCGACCAGCGCATCGTTCGGCGCCTTGACGGTGATCGAGGCATTGCTTTCACCGACGGCGATGGTGATTTTTTCACCGTTGGCCAAGGTAACGACCACGGCCTCGCCAGTGACCGGTGCATTGACAGACGCGGTGTACACCACGTTGCCGCCTTCGGCTGTGGCAGGCGTTGCCGTCAGGCTGACCGTCGACGTGTTGATCGTGTCAGTGACGTCAGTCACCGCTGCTACCGGGCTGCTCACCAGGTGTTCGAAGTTGCCGCCGGTGGCGTCCTTGATGGTCGCTTCGACTTTGCCGGCGTCTTTGTAGACGTCATCGGTCGGTGCCTTGACGGTCACCGAGCCAGTGGTCGCCCCCGCAGCGATGCTGATCACCGCGCCATTGCTCAGGGTGACAGTCACCGGAGTGCCGGCGGCGTTGGTCAGTGTGGCGGTGTACACGATCGAGCCACCTTCAGCGACAGAATCGGTCGCGGTCAGGCTAACAGTGGTGGTGTCTTTGACATCAGTCACTGAGGTGACAGCCGGCGTTTTGCTCGCTACCAGATTTTCGTAGTTGCCACCGGTGGTGCCGTCTATTTTCACGCTCAATGTCGCGCCGCCAGCCAAGGCGTCGTTCGGTGCAGTGAAATGCACGCTGGCACTGCTGGCGCCGACCGGAATGGTGATGGTCTGGCCGTTGGACAAGGTCACGACGACCGGCGAGCCGGTGACTGGCGCGTTGACGGACGCGGTGTAGACCACGGTCCCGCCTTCGACCGTGTGGGCCGTGGCGGTCAGGGATACGGTGCTGTTGTTGATGGTGTCGGTCACGTTGGTGACGGCTGGCGTCTTGTCGGCCACCAGGTTTTCAAAGTTGCCACCGGTGGTTTTGGTGATGCTGGCGTCGACTTTACCGGCGTCCTTGTACACATCATCCTTGGGCGCGGCGAAACTCACCGAGCCGGTGGTGGCGCCCTTGGCAATGTTGATCACGGCGCCGTTGTTCAGCGTCACGGTCATGGCGGAGCCAGCGGCGTTGGACAGCGTCGCGGTGTAGACGATTGAACCGCCTTCAGCGACCGAAGGGGTGGCGCTCAGTGTCAGGCCGGTGGTGTCTTTCGTATCAGCAACGGTGGTGACCGCCGGCGCGTAATTGACCGCGACGTTTTCGAAGTTGCCACCGCTTTGGCTGACGATGATCGCCGCGACTTTGCCGCCATCGACGTACGGTGTGTCTGCCGGTGCCGCGAACTCGACCGAACCGCTGGAAGCGCCAGCCGCGATCTGGATGACCGCACCGTTGCTCAACTTCACGGTCATGGCCGTGTCTGTCGGGTTGCTCAGGGTGGCGGTATAGGTGATCTGGCCACCTTCGCTGACGGTGTGGCTGGCTGACAGAGACAGCAACGTGGTGTTGATGGTGTCAAAGACGATGGTGATGGCGGGTGCCTGGCTGACGACGAGGTTCTCGAAGTTGCCGCCGTTGGCGTCGGTCACCTTCACGGAGAGCAAACCGGTGTCTCTGTAGACGTCGTCGCTTGGCGCTGCGATGGTCACCGAACCGCTGGTCTTGCCCGCTGCAATGGTGATGGTCTCACCGTTGCTCAGCGTGACGGTTACCGGGGTTTGCGCGGCGTGGCTCAGGGTCGCGGTGTAAGTAATGTGCGAACCTTCAAGTACTGCGGTGTCCGCGCTGAGGGTCAGGCGTGTGGTGTTGGTGGTATCAGCCACGTTGGTCACGGCTGGCGCCGGGTTGGTGACCAGGCTTTCAAAGTTGCCGCCAGCAGCGTCTTTGATAGTGACTTCCACTTTACCGGCGTCCTTGTAGACGTCGTCCTTCGGCGCATCGACTTTGACGGTGCCGGTGGTTTTACCGGCATCGATGGTGATGGTCGCACCGTTGCTCAGGGTCACGGTCACCGGCGTGCCGGCCGGGTTGGTCAGGGTTGCGGTGTAAACAATCGAGCCGCCCTCGTTGACGTTGCCGGTAGCGGTCAGCGATACGGTGGTGGTGTCGACGGTGTCGGTGACGCTGGTGCTGACCGGTGTCTTGTCGGCGACCAGGTTTTCGTAGTTGCCGCCGCTGATGTTGGTGATCGAGTTGGTGACCGGTGCGTGGCCATTGAGCACATCGTTCGAGACCAGGGCATTGACGGTACTGCTGCTTTTGCCAATGTCGATGGTGATGGTCTGACCGTTGGCCAGGGTCACGATGACAGGCGAACCGGTGACCGGAGCACCGACCGATGCGGTGTAAACCACGGTGCCGCCCTCGGCCACGCTGCTGGTGGCGGTCAGGGTGACGGTCGAGGTGTCGAGGGTATCGGTGACGCTGGTCACGGCGGCAGCCGGGTCTTTGACCAGATTTTCGAAATTACCGCCGGTGGCGTCCTTGATGGTCGCTTCGACTTTGCCGGCGTCTTTGTAGACGTCATCGGCCGGTGCTTTAACGGTTACGGAACCGCTGGTTGC
>NZ_JAVDUY010000018.1:0-25692 GCF_031456615.1 Pseudomonas sp. 3296 | reverse complement strand
GCTTTCGTTGCCGGCCGCATCGGTCAAGGTGTAGCTCAGCTCGTGCGAACCGTCCGCCAACGGCGCATCCGGGGTCAGCGTGCCGCTCACCGGGTCGTAGGTCGCCGGCACTTCAACGCCGTCCACGTACAGTTTCGGTGTATCGGTCAGGCCGGCACCCACGTTCAGGCCTGGGGTGGTGTCGTCGGTGGTCGGGGCGGTGCTCGCCACGTCCTGGACATCACCCACGTTGTCGGCGTAGTTGCTCGGGGCCACCGGCTTGCCCGGGGCCGCGGTGTCAATCGCTGCGGGAGCTGATGGTGGTATTACTTTCGTTTTTACCGGTGGCTGCGAGTGATGATGCCCATCGTCATCACTATTCAACGCCCATAGGGCAAGTCCAGCGCCGCCCGCTGCGCCCAATACACCCCACACACCCAGCCCACGATCATCGTCCTCAGCCCCATAGAGCAAAGAGTCTCCGTCAATCGGTAAGGAGGCCTGTGTAATCGTTACAAGCTCCTGATCGCCTGTAAGAGGATGAATGTCCAGATAACAAGGAACGTTATCCGCGTCATAGAATCCTTCCAGATATACAACCTTTTCACCATCAACTTCCAACTCAAGGGCATTGCCCTTATGTTTGACCCGCAGTCCCTCCGGAGCTTTACCGGTTGCAGTGTCGATCAGTTCATAGTGTGCCCCTCGCTGCGCCTTGATTTTCAGTGCTTCTTTTGAAGAAATCTCGAAGCGATTTTTTACGCCTCTAGGGAGTTGTTGAATAAGTACATATGTCATAAAAAGTTGCCTCACGAAACATTAAATTGCCGCGTTGTAGATAAGTTAGAAATGCGACTGCTTCCTCATAACTTCGCTAAAAAGCTCATCGCTCGTTAAGTGCCTCCGCTAAGGTTTTCGTGATTGGCTTGGTTAAATACGAAAGCAAGCTGTGCGCCCCCGTTCGGATATCAATCTGACCAGTCATACCTGGCTGCAATTCAAGATCGCGACTACGCTTGTCACGACCAACCACATGAACTCGCACGCGGTAGAATACTTCCTCGCCGCGCGCGGTCTTTTCGGTCAAGGCATCGGGGCTGACGAAGTCCACCTCCCCCTGCAACATTCCATAGATGCTGTAGTCGTATGCGTCGAGTTTGATAGTCGCCGGCGCGCCCACCCGTACGAACGCGACATCCGCCGAACGCAACTTGGCCTCAAAACTCAACGCGCTTTCACTGGGCACCAGCTCCATGATTACGTCACCGCGGTTGACGTTGGCACCTTCAGTAAGGATATTGATGTTGCGAACCACACCACTTTTGGGTGCCACGATTTCGGTGTTGCGCAGGACCTCGGCGCGATCGGCGAACTCTTGCTCACGAGTGGCAAGTTCTTCTTCGACCTTAGTCATTTCCGTCTGCGCATCCTGGAAATACTTGTTACGCAAGTTGACTATTTGGCCTTGCAAATCGGCTTTCTGGCGCTGCAACCGCAAAACTTCCGCCTTGCCGATATCGCCCTGGTCAAATAGTGGCTGTACAACAGCCAACTCATCCTGCGCAAGACGCAAGCTAACAGACAAGGCACTTAGCCCCTGCTCCAAGGAGCGACGGCGTGCCCGGAATAGTTCGGTCTGGTTGTTGACGAATTCAGGAGACGCTGACAGCGACTCGGGAAAGTCTAGAGGTCGATCAAACATCTCAGCACGCAAGCGCGCGAGAGCCGCAGTTAAAGCTGCGACCTTGGACTTGGAGTCTTCAAAACTGGCAGTGGCACGCGTACTTTGCATGCTGACCAACCGTTCGCCTTTTGCAACAATCTGTCCTTCGCGCACGAACACGGTGGCGATCTGCCCAGGATCGGCGGCCTGAATAGTTTGAATGCCTTCGGCGGAGATCACGCGGCCAAGGGCATGAACGGTTTCGTCAATGTTTGTAACACGCGCCCAAGCCACCGACAACGCCAGTAACAAAACTGCGAGCACAATGAAAACCTTGGCCGGAGCCAGCAGTTGTTTCAGAGTCATGAGGTCACACTGCGCTTAAATGCGATCGGAAGCAGTAGTTGCGGAGCAGCGGGAGGCTGGGGTGGTGTCGCTTGAGCGGCCTTTGGACGTCCTTCGAGTTGGCATAAGATCTCGTCACGCGGTCCATCCATCGCAACGCCGTCTGGCGTAATGACGACGATTCGATCGACTAACTTCAACAAAGCCGGTTTATGCGTAACGATCACGGCCGTATGCGTCGGCCGGATGGCGGCCACCAGAACGTTTAAACAACGTGCCTCAGTAGACGCGTCCATGGAGGCAGTAGGCTCATCGAGCAGCCATAGCGTCGGCTGTGCAAGCACGAGTCGGGTGAGCGCGACCAATTGGCGCTGCCCACCAGACAGTCCTACACCGCCATCCGCAAGTCGCATGTCCAACCCCTGCGGGTGTCGAGTTACAAAGTCAAGCAAGCCGGTCGCTTTTGCGGTGCTAAGTAGGGCTTCATCATTAACGCTTGGGATACCCAATAAGAGGTTGTCGCGCAAGCTACCGGCAAACAACGACACCTGTTGCGGCAGATATCCCAAATCATCACAGAGGCGCTCACGAGCAATCTGCTGGATGTCCAAATCGTCTAGTAACACCTTCCCAGTATGTGGTTGATACAAACCGGCCAAAATCCGCAGAAGAGTGCTTTTTCCAGCACCAACGGTTCCCAAAATGGCCACTTTCTCACCAGAAGCAATCACCAACTTAGCCAACTTTATTGGTGGCGCCTCAGGACCATAAGCGAAGGTGACATCGTCAAGGGTAAAGCGACCTTCAATCCGCTCTGGCACCAGCGGAGAAGCCATGGCATGGTTGTCCTGATGTAGCTTGAAGACGTCCTCTAAACCCTTGAGCGCTGCCTTAGCATGCCCGCTCTGCACGAGCAAGCCTGGCAACATGCCAATGGGTGCAAGCACCCTTCCGGAAAGAATCGAACAAGCCACTAGTGCGCCGGTCGTGATGTTGGCGTCACCTGCAATATAGGCCCCCGTCGCCACCAACACCACATAGGCGGCTTGTTGCAGCGAAGCCCCAAGATAAGAAGCCATCTCACTCAACTTACGAACCGTACCGTCCTGTTCAATCGCGTCTCTTGACGCGTTATTCCAGCGCGACTGGAAGTGCCAAGAGGCGCCAGTGGATTTAATTCCTTCCGCACCGCCAACCGCCTCGATCAACAGCCCCTGCTTACGGTTACCACTCCCCATGCCCGCCTGGGCTGCCGCCTCGATACGACGCCGAAACAGCAACCCAACAACCAGTGAAACAACGAGAAACACGAGAACCACGCTTGCCAACTGGGGACCACTGATCCAGTAAATACCCACCAGAAACAAAAGCGCAAAGGGTGCATCAGCCATTAGATACAGCGCGAGCATCGATACGAAACCGCGCAGGGTCTCATAGCCACGCAACTGCCCAGATAAGACACCCACGTTTGGAGGAAGTTGATCCAGGCGGACTCGTAAGAACCGTGCAAACAGCCCGTGGGAAAGACTTTCATCGATACGACTCAATGAGGCATGCACGATTGCCGATCGCGCCAACTTCAGCAGCAACTCCAACGTAATGGCGATGCCAGCAGCCACAGTCAGTACTACCAATGTAGAAATGCCGTGAGTCGGAATGACCCGGTCGTAAACCTGCATGGAGTACAGCGATACACCCAGGGCAAGCAAATTGCCCACAATTGTCGCCACTGTCGCAAACACCAACCATTGGCGATCGGCAAAAAAAATCGAGCGCAGCAGAGCACGGGCCGTCAATGCATCCTTGGAGCGCGCGCACACCCGAATGGGCATGAAGGTGACACCATCTGGAAAACTTCTAAGTCGTTGACGACCTGTCGGCCCTACCAACAACCAACCCTGCTGTGGTCCACCAGCATGCAGAAGATGAAGCCCAAGACCTGGCATTATCACCAGCATCGGCAAGGACTCTGCGCTCGGCCGATCAGCCCACGGCAGACATTGCAAACCACTCTCAGTAAAAAGAGCCTCTACACAAGCGCGACTATCCGTTACCGAAGCCTCATCGTCCCACCGGGCGCCCAACTGCCGTGCCTTGGCGCGAGGCAGTGGCTTAACCCCCTCAATCCGCGTCAACTGCGTCAGCAGCCAGGTAAAATTTGGCGACAATGACTCACTCATTTACTTGCACCTGCGCTAAAGACTGAACATTTGCGATCCCAGTGTCGCCTTTGGCCAACAACAACACTTGATAGCC
Organism: Pseudomonas sp. 3296; assembly: GCF_031456615.1. Taxonomy (NCBI): domain Bacteria; kingdom Pseudomonadati; phylum Pseudomonadota; class Gammaproteobacteria; order Pseudomonadales; family Pseudomonadaceae; genus Pseudomonas; species Pseudomonas sp. 3296. The sequence continues at coordinate 21,449 of NZ_JAVDUY010000018.1, read as the reverse complement.
CGAGATCAACAGAGACGCGCGTATATCGGCAATGCTGTACCGAGCATCACTCACGTCTCGCACGGCGTTCATCACTTCCTGCCATTGACGGCGACCTGCCATGAACTGACGCAGATAGGAATCACGAATGGCGATCAACGTCTGCAGGCTTTTCACCTGCAACCCCAAACGCTCTCGACTGCCTTGGTATTGGGCATAGGTACTGGCAACCTCCTCATTGATCTGCCGACGCGCACTTTCCTCGGCCTCCTGGGCCGCGCTCATGCGTCGGCCAGCAGCCCGAACGGCCGACAACCCTGACAATCCAGCGCCGGGAGCCCACTGCACCCCAACATGAACGGCCTGATCGTTACCATATCGATCGTCCCAGGTATGCTCTGCCCGCACGTACAACTGCGGCTTTAGCGTCTCGCGGCGCGCTTGAATGTCGGAGCCCAACGCTTTGGACTCCGCCTCTAAACGCTGCAGCGTAGGGTTCCGTGCCAGCGACTCTTCAAGCAGGCTCGCCTGCTCTGGCAACACGGGGGCGCCGGTTTTGTCACTAAGCAAGACATCATCGAACAATGTGTCACCGGTGAGTTGCGACAATGTCTCCAGTGCCGCCTGCTTACCGGCCTGACTAGTCGCCAATATCCCTTGGCTCGCCAGACGCCGGGACACAACCAAGTCCCGCTCTACACTGGCAGAAGCACCGGAACTGACGCGGCGTCCAATCTGTTCCAACAGGTCATCAAAATACTGAATATCGCGCCGAGCGACTTCAATTCGCTCATCGGCATTCAACCAAGCGCCATACGCATTAAGGACGCGAAGGGACACTTCGTCGCGCGCCTCGAACACGCCTGCCTGCGCACCTACTGCACGAGATTTAGCGGCGCGGTATGTAGGTTTCTCGACACCCGAAAACCACCACATAGGCTGCTGCAAGGCTGCCGTTCCATTTTTGCTGTTTACATTAACTGAAGGCGTCGGTAAGAAATTTTGCCAAGCCCCATCCGCATCGGCTTCAGCCGCCCCGCGTAAGTTCTCGCTGGATTTGATGGATGGATAATGCGAGATAGAAATAGAAATAAGCTCAGACAACGTCAGCGCTGAAGCACACGAACTAAATAGCGAGCCCAGTATTACCACACCACCTACGACGAGGAGTTTTCGGGGAGTTTTCTGAAAGCGAGGAAAAAATGTTTTATTCACAAAAAACACTCACAACAACTATTGAATATCGAAATACTGAAAACCCATCCGCAGCGGAGGTTCAACAAGAGTTTTTAGTAATGCGTTAACTTAGGCAATACTCACCAAACAGCGACGCATCTCCTCCGCAATGACAAGAGCAATAAAAAAATGAGGCAAACAATTAGCTTGTCAATTAAATTAACAGCGAGCAGACAACACTAATCACGCCGCCCTCATTTATTGGTTGATCGCTCCTGCGAGGTGTCCGCCTATATTGATCGAAGCACACGATCAAATACTACATAGCCAAGCACTGCTAATTTTTACAAAAACAGCGTAATTTCATCGCATCTTTAGATATCTGTTTAAAACGACAAATACAAAAACATTTTCTGCACCAACCTCAGAGAGGGATTTTTATTTCAGGTAATTTTACCCATCTGGCCCGCCAGAAATATCGACTGAACACGCCAAAAATGCGCCAATACACCACCGAACACGCCAAATCACGAGCCCCAGCAGATCATGCTCAATTTCAGCATAGGGCTGTGAACGTGCAGATATGGTTCCTGCGCGCATAAGAGGCGCCCGATACCAGCCATGCATGCGGCTTTAGCGGGCGCAAGGTTCTTCTCTTGCCGGGTTTTGAGTGCCTCGGGAGACCCTTATATGGACGCCTCCCGGAGCTCAATAGGTAGGCATGCTGGCGCATAGGTAGGAGCAGTCTTATATCCGGCCTGTTATGCAGGCCTAAAAAACCTGCTGGCCCTGATGGAATCCACTGATGAGGCCCTCATCTCAAAATCGAGCTGAGGGCTGTGCCCGTAGCTCATATTCCCTACCAGGTTACCCCATCACGGCCTGATCTATTTCGCCATCACGCGCTTACCGCCCGCGCTCCTTGTGAAGTTTATGGGTTACTGTTTTTAATGCCCCGCAGGGCATGCCGTAAAAAGTTCGGCCCGATAGTGCGAGCCTTTGGCCAGCACGGCCCAAAGGTTTCTGCCGAGCTTGTTAGCTACTGCGGCTACCACCACGTTTTAAGGCCGTCTAGCTAACAGATTTTCAACCCACCCTGATCGCTGCCCTCTACCGAGGATCGAGCGGGCACCATGCATCAACAGCGTTCTCAGATAGGTGTCTCCGCGCTTGCTCAACCCCAGTTGCCGGACTCTGCCGCCAGTTCCCGTTTGTCGAGGAACCAGTCCCAGCCTAGGCGGCGAACTGACGCCAGAATGAAAGATCGTTGCATTTTCCAGCGGGGCAACAGCGGGAGTCGTGGTCAACAGACCATTTCGGGAGTCTCTGCAATTTTCTGACAGTCGGCGCTCTCGTGCAGGCACTGTTTCAGGCGGAGTTCGATCTTTCGAATTTCGTCATCCAGTTGAATAACTCGCACCCACTGATCGCGCAGGCTGTCCAACAACAAGGAAGGCACGCGATGCTCAGCATCGACGAAGGCCTCCGGAACAGCCTTGCTCAGTTGCGCATAACCCTCTGGCAGCAAAATTCCGAACTCGTACAGCAGGCAGCGTAAGCCGTTGCTCTGCATGATGCGAAATTTCAGCAGCTGGGTGCGGATACGGTCTAAAGAGAGGATCGCTTGCTGATCCACCTGTTTGATTGCGACCAAGCAAGCACCGGGCTGCTGCACCGCTGTCCAGATGGCTTGGGCGTCAGCCGCATCTGTCTCGTTTCGCAGCACAAAGGGGCGTACCGAACGAGGGGCGAGTAGCCGTGCCTCATGTCCTTGCTGCTGAAGTTGACGCGCCCACAGTGGGCACTGCCACAGGCCTCGATGGCCACAAGGCTGGTCGGATAATTTGCAAAGAACGCCATTACCTCGTCACGCCGCAGCTTGATACATTCATTCTTTCCAGTGCATGAATAAACAGTGTGTAATTGGAAACCTTCTTGGCGATGTCCATGCCAATTACGCTATGTTTCATGGTGGATCCTCCTGCTCAAGCGGTGTTTGCCGATGCAGAGTACGCCGGCAAACGTAAGCAGACCCGCCGCGAGCGTTTCCTGATCGAGATGGATCAGGTGGTGCCGTGGAAGGGTTTGATTAGCTTGATCGAGCCGCATCCCCCAAAGGGTGAAGGTGGCCGTCCAGTGTATTCGTTGATTGCGATGTTGGGGGTTCATCTGATGCAGAACTGGGTCGGCTACAGCGATCCGACGATGGAACAAGCGCTCTACGAGACTACGATTCTGCGCCAGTTTTCGGGGCTGCACCTAGATCGGACCCTCGATGAACCACGATCCTAACCTACCGGCGTCTGCTGGAAAAACATGAGCTGGCCGGTGGGATTTTGCAGGTCATCAACGGTTATCTGGGCGACCGAGGCTTGATGCTACGCCAGGAAACCGTGGTCGATGCGACGATCATTCACGCGCCGAGTTCGACCAAAACCCGGACGGCAAGCGCGACCCGGAAATTCACCAGGCCAAGAAAGGTAAATCAATGGTACTTCGGCATGAAGGCCCAAAATCAAGCGTCAATTCGGCTATGTGGAAACTCGCTTCCGCGGCCTGGCCAAGAACACGGCGCAGTTAGTGACGCAGTTTGCGCTGTCGAATCTATGGATGGCCCGTCGGCATTTACTGAGTAATGCAGGAGAGGTCCGCCTGTAAGGTGAGGAATAGTCGCCGCGAGGTGCTCGCCGCGGCCAAAAGACAGAATGAGTGAGCGATCTGAGCGTTTTGGATCGATTTTAAACTTTCAAAATCGCCGGCGGCCGAAGTCAGCCATAAACACATGTCTACTTCAGACCATTCCTAGAGATTAGTAGCTTGCACCTTGCACCTTGCACCTTGCACCTTGCACCTTGCACCTTGCCGCTGCAAGCTCATATCTCGACTGGGAATACTTTCCCAGATCCTTGCAAGAGATGGTAAAAAGCGACATGAACGAGCCCCATGAAAGAAAGGACGCCGTTGCTCCATCACGATAAGGGATAGGCAAAATGTTATGTTTATGACTAACAGCAACGTTAAGAGCGGGGAACTGCAACGGATGTTGGGCAAGAAACGATGAAGGCGGAAGTCCTCAAAGAAGCCGCGGATCTCGCCCGGTCGCGAAAATGGATTACGCACTCACCCTTGTTGCCGAGGGACGACCAGTGAATCTGGTCAGCGAATGTCTCGGTGTGGCGCGCTCGCAATTAACGGTTCGAATCAAGCAAACGGTATCGCCAAAGTACGGCGAAGCAAGCCTGTGAACGACGCTGAGTTGGTGGTCGAAATCCAGCAACAGGTTAGCGAACTGCCCAGCTATGGCTACCGTCGTGTCTGGGGATTGCTGCGTCGCACCCGTGAAACCCAGTTGCTGCCCGCGATCAACGTGAAGCGGGTTTACCGGGTCATGCGTGATCACAACCTTCTGCTTGAGCGCCGGGTCAAACCGCCCGGTGTGCCGCGTCGGCACGAGGGACGTATTGCCGTAGAAACCATCGATACGCGTTGGTGCTCGGACGGGTTTGAATTCCGTTGCGAGGACTGCGCCAAACTGAGCGTGACCTTCTCCTTGAACTGCTGTGACCGCTAAGCCATCGGCTGGGTCGCCATCCGACCGGGTACAGCGGCGATGATATCCGCGACTTGATGCTGGAAAGCGTCGAAAAATGCTTTGGCGACCAACTGCCGGCCACTCCGGTGCATTGACTAAGCGATAACGGTTCGGCGAGCCGCCGTTAACCTCGTTAATAATGGTATTTGCAGTCTGGCCGCCGAGGTTGGGGTTGCCGCGAATGATCCCGCCCAGCTGCGTGCTTTGCGTACGCACCGTGGCGCTGTTGAGGATCAGCCCTTCACTGCCGACGTTGTAATCGTGGAACTGGTTGTGCGAGAGGCCGGCAGAATTTGACGCGGCAATGCTGAAGATCGGTACACCATTGCCGACATGGTCCCGGTTGGTACCCGGACCACTGACAGCAATACCGTCGGCCTGGGCCCAGAGGGGCTGCCAGAACATGACGCTGGCCAGCAGGAACGCCTGACCGCGCCTGGACATGCCCAAAGACTGCTTACGCGGCAGATGAGTGGCAAACCCGCAAGGCAAACTGACGAACGTCCATGTGAATCTCTCAAAAAATCAGGGACTGCGCGTCGCTGCGAGGAAAGGCACGAACGGAAGAAAACCGTTTAAGGCTGAAGTTAATCCGTGCGGGGGGCTCAATCAGCGCCTCTGGCGGATCGACCGGTTCAGGGCGCCCCGACGCCTTCGCTTTGTTCATCAGCTCGTTCATGGCAGCGGTGGAGTCTGAAAATGGATCCTGCTCCGCCGTGAGCCGCTGGCGATTTTGCTCGGTTTTGCCCAGATTGAAATACAACAGGCCTAGCTGGGCGTAGTAACCAGGCGGTACCACTCCGCCTTCCGCCTTGATGTCTTCAACGTCCGCCTCCAGTGCCTCGATTTGCTCTTGCGCGGCATCCTCTTGGTACTGCAGATGCGCTGGGGGGTAATAACCATCCTCTGGGGGGCGCTCCGGTTTTTGTTTGCAGCCCGTCAGGGCCGTAACCATCAGCAGCACGACCCAAGCGAGACACCCGATTCTTGATGAACTGCCCATCATTTATTGCCCTTGATCCGTTGTTCTTATTGGTTGTATGGCTTCAGGTACCGCTAACGTCGACCACCATCAGTGATTTACAGGAAAGCGCTCAGGCTGAAATAAATCGGCGCTTCGCGTTCGATCAGCGCACCGGGCGTTCCAGGAGGTGGGCAAAGGCCACGCTGGCCGCAAGGTGCTAACCGTGGGCAAACAGCTCCAACGACTTCCTGGACAGGCGTCCATGCTGCTCACCGTTGTCAGGGCCCGCCATCCGTTGCACTCAAGCATTAACTAGCGTCTTAATAAGGCGTACCGCCACTCTACGATCAATACCGAGCTGACAAGCGATTTGACCAGCCGTCATCCCAGCCTGTCGCAGGCTCTCAACCTGCCGCGAGATGTCTTCGCGCTTTTGACCTGCGTTGCTTACACTGCTTCGAAGGTTGGTCTTCATCGGTGGCATCACCAACTAAGGCTGACCGACGAACAAGGGCAACACCACAATTCGGCCACCTTTTGCCAAAAACTGCGCGATGTGGGTCGCTAGCTCCTCGCGCTGGATTTCGATCTGTCGCTTGGGCGGGCGCTGCCGGCCATCGTTCATGTGAGTTTACTCAACTTCGCCGATATATTGACCGCAACAAAAAAAACGAGCCTTACTTAATTTAACGGCTGCTGCTTGAACAACCTCCTGAAATTCCATCTACACGCCGCAAGCCAAACTCACTCCAAAAACTAGAGCAGCGGTACATGCAACATGGCTACTGTGAAACCCACGCAGAGCACAACAAACCAGAAACTCTCCACCAGCGAAAATCGTATTACTCACCTCATGATCAATCAGCAAAGACAACCCCAACAATCCAACAACTAAACCAACAACCAAACTGCTGCGAGCACCTCGCAAAGCTTGATGCGCAAACCTGCAAGCGATATATATATTTTCAACAGTGAATTTTTCAGACCCCATAAGAAGATGTTCGATTATTAGCCTACTGCTTAATCACATTAAAATATCGACCGCTTACGCCACCCAAGCTACCGAATGCGCCATCCTGCATAAATAAGCTGTTATTTGAGGGTACAGTGGGGCATGCACAATAACGATCATTGTCCGTCTGGGCGCCGGATCGATATTTAGCGCGAAGCGCTCGCAGGTATATGAAACAGTTTCTGAAGCAAGGCGACCAAGTCGAGGCGTTACCAGCGCTCGCCGGCAAGCCCTCCCTCCCGCTACGTGGTGAACGTGAGCGGTCTGGAGGCGGGTGCAACCAGGTGGATGGCGGTGCGTGGCAAAACGGCAGCGGCACGAGCTTCACGCTGTCAACGCGCCGCACTGAGCTCCGCCGACGCCGGACAGTAGGGGGCTCGGGCTGGGGTAGTCGATGTCTTGCAGGCATGCATTGTGGCGAAGGCGAGCCGCTTTTAAGCAAGTGTGCAGGCGTGTAAGCGTGGCAAGAATGATGCGGCGGATGCAGCAGCAATCTGTGAAGCCGTGCCCCTACACAGCATGCGCTTTGTACCTATCAAGGGATGAACATCAGCAAGTTATTATAATATCACTATATTTCGGACTAATTATGTTTAGATTTGCCCATGAGATTGAACGCGAACTTATTGATGCAGGGCTGCCAGTGGACGATGCCCAGCAACTCGCAAAATTGGCAAGGCCAGCGGTATAGCTCGCGACACGTGCAGTCGACAACGAGGACGAGATCGAAATTGGCATGACAAAAATAGGTGGCCGACCCGATTTACCCGTAGAGATTGAATGGCCTGTGCGAGAGCCCTATCCCGATGCCGCAAACCGATGGGAAGGTCACCGGAAAGCACTCATTCGGCCAGAGGAAACGTGGCGCTGGGCGACAATCGAACAGCGTTCAAAATACATCGAAAGCACAGTCGAACGTATGACAAAGATCGGTAGCAAGTGTCCGTTGGAGTTTATCGCCCAAGTAAACTTTTCGGAGATGTGGGCGGCTGGCCCGCTAGATGCTGATAATCCAAAAAGCGGAATCATGTCGATCTTTTACGATATTGAGGAGCAACATTGGGATTATGATCCACATGAGCGGGTCGGTTTCTCTATCCTCTATTATGAGAACACACAAGGGTTATTAGTCCGTCGTAGCCCACCAGCTACACGAGTGTTGTCACCCAGTGATCAGATATATCCATTGATTTGCCAGGCGGAGGCTTGCCTTACGCCCTTGCCGATTAGCACTGTGCAGTTTCGCGAGCTAGGATTATTGGACCATAGTACCAATCCTCTACATAATTGGTGGTGCAACGACGATTATCTGTATTCATCACAAAATGGCATGGACTGGAAATGCCATCATATAGGCGGCTGGCCAAACCCGGTCCAGGGCACCTGCATGCAAATCGAGGCAGCATTGGTGGGTGGAGGTCATTATTGCGGCACCAGTACTCCTTATCAAACACCTGAGTTGGCATTAGAACGCACACAAGCAGCCGACTGGCTATTATTGGCGCAGATCGATACGGACGAACCGGGCAATTTAGAATGGGGCGATTGCGGACAACTGTATGTCTGGATCCGGCGCGCGGATCTCCTCTTGCGCCGTTTCGATCGAGCACATTTGACCCTACAATCTTATTAAACTCCACTGCCTATACGAACAGTTTTGAATTGGGAGAATGTGTCTCCATTTGAAGAGATCGGTTCTGTTGTCCACGTGTTTTTAAGTGGAGAACATCGCCCTTATTGCGTAACCGTCCGCTCAGCACCCACTCCTGTCCACTCTCCAAATTAGCCAAGATAGTGGACACCATTTTCTAGTAGACACTATCTTGGATATAGCTCCTGCTCGTCACCCCGGTCGCCGCACGGTAAGGGGCCGGCGAACACACCTTCCGAGCCAAGCCGATAAGGGCGATTGTGTCCGCGTATTTTTAAGCGGACGCAATTACCCTTAACGTCAGGATCGCCATGCGTGAACCTAAGTCCTACCCGAAGTCCTTCAAAATCCAAGTCGTCCAAGAGTGTGAACAACCCGGTGTTTCCGTGGCGGCTATTGCGCTGACGCACGGTATCAACGCCAATGTCGTTCGCCGGTGGATCCCGCTTTACCGTGATCCGCAGGCCGTCGCGCTGCCAGCTTTCATTCCGTTGAAAGTCGAACCAAAACGAAAGACCGAAGCGCTGGCCATCATTGAATTACCGCTTGGCCAGCAAATGTTCACGGTGAAGTGGCCAACCTCTGATCCTGAAGGGTGCGCCCGATTCATCCGTGGACTCGCTCAATGATCCGCATCGATTCCATCTGGCTCGCCACACATACCATCCAGTTGCAACCAATACAATCACTTCTCAATCAGGCCGCGCCACTCACGCTAATGTTGCGATCCGCGGGTCACCGGCGATTGAAAAATTTAACTAAAACCACTCCCAAGGCCTTTTTTCTAGCTTGTTGCACCAACAGACGTCTCAGCATCGGCAGATACACACAAGATATTTCTTACAATACTCTCAGTTTTAAGAGCACGTTTCAGGATCGTTTGCGCCAATCGCAAGACCGAATGCGCCAGATCGACGTGAGGTTGTCCTTATGCCTCATCACGAATCATCATCAGACAACATAAAAAATCATCCCACTGGCTTCAGTTCACTCACGCCTTCCTTAGGATATAGGGCAACCCACGATCCTAAAGGACTCCGCCGACATTTGTTCGCATCCCAGCAGGTGAAATACGGCAACACCTATAGGCCAGTCATTGTTATCCCACTGCCGCACGCACTCACAATGCCTATATCGAGATGAAACTTACTGAAACGAGCCCTACTGACACTGCTATTCGATTGGGCATTAGTTTTTGCCGATCGCAGCAAGCAACATAACTTTCTTGATGCTAATTAAATGCGCAAGAAGTCATCTCAATTAACTGTCAACGTAACTATCACAGCGCGCTCAGATTTTCAGGTTTTCCGTAATAGGGGAGCCCACAGAATTCGGAAAAAATCGTACGCTAAGGTTTTCCGACCTGCCGTAGCGGCCTGAATTTACCGTTTTCCAGCTTTTGATTTTGCCGCCAGACATAGTCGCCGGTCAGGTTGATGTGCTCCCAGCCTAGCGGCGACAGGTATTGATACAAGTCGCTACTCACTGACTTTCCGGCGTCCGTTAGCCCTTGTGTTGCCCGCTCCAGGTAGACCGTGTTCCACAATACAATCGCAGCGGTTACCAGATTGAGGCCGCTGGCTCGTTAACGCTGTTGTTCAAAGCTTCGATCCCTGATTTCGCCGAGGCGGTTGAAGAACACCGCTCTGGCTAAGGAGTTTCGCGCTTCGCCCTTGTTCAACCCAGCATGCACACGACGACGCAGCTCGACGCTTTGCAGCCAGTCCAGGATAAACAGCGTACGCTCGATGCGGCCCAACTCCCGCAGAGCGACAGCCAGACCGTTCTGACGCGGATAGCTACCCAGCTTGCGGAGCATCAACGAGGCAGTGACAGTTCCCTGCTTGATCGATGCGGCAAGACGCAAAATCTCGTCCCAATGAGCGCGTACGTGCTTGATATTCAGAGTGCCGCCGATCAGTGGACGCAGCGTCGGATAGTCTTGGACGCTCTGTGGGACATAGAGTTTGGTTTCGCCCAGACCGCGGATGCGCGGTGCAAAACGGAAGCCCAGTAGGTGCATAAGCGCGAAGACGTGATCAGTGAAGCCTGCCGTGTCGGTGTAGTGCTCCTCAATCCGTAGATCAGACTCGTGATACAGCAACCCATCGAGCACATAGGTCGAATCCCGCACACCGACATTCACTACCCGGGTGCTGAACGGCGCGTACTGATCGGAGATGTGGGTATAGAACAGCCGCCCCGGTTCGTTCCCGTATTTCGGGTTGACGTGCCCGGTACTCTCGCCTCGACCACCTGCACGGAAGCGCTGGCCGTCGGAAGATGAGGTGGTGCCGTCCCCCCAATTGGCCGCGAAGGTATGGTTGAACTGGCTGTTAACCAGTTCAGCCAGTGCCGCCGAATAGGTTTCGTCGCGGATGTGCCAGGCTTGCAGCCAAGACAGCTTGGCGTAGGTCATGCCCGGACTCGACTCGGCCATTTTGGTCAGTCCGATGTTGATGGCATCCCCGAGGATCGCCGTAAGCAACAGCGTCCGATCCTTGGCCTGAGCACCATCCTTTAAATGGGTAAAGTGACGAGTGAAGCCAGTCCACTCATCAACGTCCATCAGCAACTCGGTAATCTTGATACGCGGCAATATTTGGCTGATTTTGTCGATGAGTGCCTGGGCGGTGTCCGGTACCGCTGCATCCAGCGGGGTGATTTTCAGTCCAGTTTCGGTGAGGATGGCGTCGGGGAGTTCGTTGTCCTTGGCCAGCTTGGCGACGGTCGCCAGTTGCTCATCCAGCAACTGTAAGCGCGCCTCTAGGTACTGGTCGCTATTGGAGTTGATTGCCAATGGAAGCGCTTTTTCCTTCCTGAGAGCGGCAAACTTCGCGGGCGGTAACAAGTAATCTTCAAAGTCACGAAACTGCCGTGAGCCCTTCACCCAAATGTCGCCGGAGCGCAGCGCGTTTTTTAGTTCGGACAAGGCGCAAATTTCGTAAAAGCGCCGATCAATGCCTTCCGGCGTGATCACCAGTGGTTTCCAGCGCGGCTTGATGAACGCGGTCGGTGCGTCCGAAGGCACCTTGCGCAGGTTGTCCGCATTCATTTCCCGCAGCTGCTGGATAGCATCCAGCACGCGTTGCGCTGCCGGTGCGGCCCGCAGTTGAAGCACCTGCAGAAAGGCTGGGGTGTAACGCCGCAGCGTATTGAAGTTCTCGCTGACCAAGTGCAAATGGTCGAAGGTTTCGGGGCGGGCCAGCAGCTCGGCATCCGTCACGCTCTGGGCGAATTCGTCCCAAGGGAGTACCTCTTCGATGGCCGCGAACGGGTCGTTACCGGACGCTTTGGCCTCCAGCAAGGCTTGGCCTATCTTGGAGAACAGCCGCACTTTGTCATTGATCGCCTTACCTTGCTTCTGGAACTGCTGCTGATGCTTGTTCTTGGCGCTGCTGAACAGCTTGATCAGAATGCGATCGTGTAGATCCACCAGTTCATCGGTCACCGTCGCGGTGCTTTCCAGCACCACGGCCACGAGGGTGGCATAGCGTCGTTCGCTTTCGAACTTACCGAGATCCTGAGGTGCCATCTGAGCACCTTCACGGGCCGACTTCAGCAAACGGTTCTGGTGCACGTGCCGGTCAAGTCCTTCGGGTAGGCCCACCAGTTGGAAGATCTTCAGTCGCTCGATGTGCTCCATCATGTGCCGAGAGTTCGGTTTCAGCGGCGACTGGCGCAGCCATGTCAGCCAAGTGTTGTTGCTGCCTGCTTTTAGAGTCAGTAGTTCGTCGAGCTTATTCCGATGCTGCTGATTCAACGGCTCGATCAAGGCCCGATAGACCCTCCGGTTGGCCCGTACAACGGCTTCGGCGCAGACCCTATCAATCACCGCTAATGCAGGCAATATCCGCCGTTGCTGACGCAGACTCTCAAGGGCCTGTCCAGCCAGCAACAGGCTTTTGTCGGTCTGCTGAGCAAGGTCGGTAAGCTCGCGTACCAGCGCACGAAAATCAGAAAGTCCGAATGGCAGCAGGCCGAGGTAGGTACGCAATTCCTGGGCATGTTCACGGCGGGTGACATCGCGCTGACCGTACTTCACCCAACTTTCGGGAGCAGCCTGAACCTGTCGAGAAACCCATTCAAGGAATGGGCCGGGCAGCACGGTGTCGCTGGCCAGCGCGTAACCTGGGTAACGCAACAGACAGAGTTGCACGGCAAAACCGAGGCGATTGGGATCACCCCGGCGCTGACGGATCAGCGAAAGGTCGGACTCATTAAAGGTGTAATAGCGAATCAAATCGTCCTGGCTTTCCGGCAGCGCAAGCAGCGAGTCGCGCTCAGTGGCCGAGAGTATAGAGCGACGCGGCATGTATCAGTCTTCCGTGCGTAGATACTGGTAGAGGGTTTCCCGACTGACACCAAACTCGCGAGCCAACAGGGTTTTTGATTCGCCGGCAGCAGCACGTTGTCGGACTGCGAAGGTCTGTTCGTCGGATAGGGCTTTTTTGCGACCGCGGTAAGCGCCACGTTGCTTAGCCAGGGCGATCCCCTCGCGCTGTCGCTCACTAATGAGCGCGCGCTCGAATTCGGCGAAGGCCCCCATGACCGACAGCATCAAGTTGGCCATGGGCGAGTCCTCGCCGGTGAATACCAACCCCTCTTTCAAAAACTCAATACGAAGACCGCGCTGGGTCAATTTTTGGACCAGGCGCCGCAGGTCGTCCAGATTACGTGCAAGACGATCCATGCTGTGGACTACGACAGTGTCTCCCTCACGAACGAACCCGAGCATTGCTTCCAACTGGGGCCGCTGAGTGTCCTTGCCTGAAGCCTTATCGGTGAACAGTTTATTCACTTCAGTTTGTTCCAGTTGGCGTTCCGGATTCTGATCGTAGCTACTGACCCGAACGTAACCGATGCGTTGTCCTTGCAAGTTGACTCCAAGGGTAGTTTTGTCAGGTTGGAATCTATGACCCTGGCCAGCATGTGTCAAGAAATAGAAAATGCAACTCTATTCTGACGCATGAGCCAAACACAACCTGACATCAGGTTAGGCTATACTCCAACTTGACATTAACGAAATGGGCACTTCCATCGAGACTCAATAGAAAGAAAAAATATTCGGTAGAGTCAACGAGTCGCTTGCCATTATTTTCCTGCGCGTGGATATCCGTTTAGCGTATTATCTTTAGATGCTCACCTCCTTCCAGATGGTTACGTATTTTTCGGAGCGCACTATGGTGAAACGACAGGACTATGCTGTATGACTATTTCGTTACAAAATATCAAATCGTTTATCGCTGAAGCGACGGCAATGAAAGTCGACCACATCTTGGATGACTCGGATTTATACGCCGATTTAGGTATTGATGGTGACGATTTTTTAGAACTGATTGAGATGTTCCGGACCAACTTTTCGGTCGATATGAGTGAATATCGGTGGTACTTCCATCACAGAGAAGAAGGGTTCCTTAATTTTGGAGCGCTGATATTTCCTCCTCCATACCGCCGAGTTAAACGTATGGTAATCACACCAAAAATATTGCACCACGCCGTTGAAACAGGTAGTTGGCCGTACCACTATCCGGCCCACTCATTGGATTTACGTAGGCTAGACATGTTGTTAAACCGAATGTGTCTCGGAATATTATTCCTATTCGGTATGGGCGCCTTAGTAATGACGGTCTTGTAAATCTGCCAGATATTTATCCGTTATTGTTACTCGGCGGCCAGCCGATGATCGCCGTATTGAACGCAGCAGCTCCCGCCAGTTACAACTTTAGCCACGTCGGCAGGCTCGCACCTCTGTGTTCGGCTTTTCTGGAGTCTAAAGGTTAATACACAAGTGTCTCACTTGCATCATCGTAATAGATACCAATGCCCCCTGACTCAATATCTTCGACATAAATTTTGCTATGAGGAATCCGCTCGATAATTCGGGCGACGGGTATCCCGGCTTTATAAATTTTACCGTCTTTTATAAAGTTTTGAGGGTCATCAAAATTCATAACATCACCGATTGAAGAGATAGGAGGCCCCGCTTTCCACATGCAACTTTGAAGGTGCACATCTGAATAAACGTAAAGGTCGTTGAAATAATTGACAATGCTCAGTAGTAAAACACCTATGGCGCAGCCGAACCCAAACATTGAGTAGTTTTTCATGCGGCATCTCCTTTATTTCGTTCGCTTATCTCATTAATGTCGCTCAGTTGGCGCGGGCACTGACGACGCCACTAAATTTAATTAGCGCTTTGATTTCACCATAATCATTAACACGACCTACTATTTTTCTTTCAATAACATAACTGCCGCCATCATCATTAAATCTTTTTTCTTCGAATACCACTGTAACTTGTTCGCCTTGCGCGTAACCTTTAGTTTTTATAAGCAGCCCCACATCCTCTCCGGCGGTAGCACTTTTTATGTCTTCGGAAAAATCATTGTTCATCCACTGAACTGAACTTATTTCTTTCGCATTTTTTACCGGCGTTGAAGTTAAATGTTCTGTGGCCTCCGGGGTCGGATCAGGGTAAACCGCATTACTACATCCCAACATTAGAGAGCTTACTACACAACCTATCAGCAGATAACTACGTTCTTTCATATTAGTTCCGAGTATTATATTGGTGATACTGATTAGATTGCGCAACTTGACGCCTAACAGAGCAGCTTATTTTTCTCTGTGCCCCACCAGCCGTTCCATCGTTGCCCTAATGGCGCCGAATTTGTCTTCACTGTCGTTGATGGCGGTGCAACTGTTGTCAACCACCTGGTGTTCGCTCACGCTGGGGTTCGAAAAAGTGAGTATTTCGCAATCGCAATGAAGGCGAAATTTCATCTTCTTGGCTTTTGTATCTCGCACTTCTGCAGTCCAGCACGAATCTGCACAACCACATGAGCGATAGACGAGCACTTCGCCTCGTACAGGCCACTCCAGCTTGTGCTCTTTTCCTCCAGAGGCGTACGCACAGCTCCCTACAGCAGCCATGGCGATCGCGCAGATTACGGCACCATCCTTCAGGAGAGAGTAAATGCGGGCATAGCGATGATTCTGACGACCATCAGGGATCGCCCCGTCGGCCACGCCTTCCCGCAATTGAACGGTATCGCCGTCCTTCATTTTTTGCTCCATGTAGAGTGGGCGGTTCCGTCTGGGGGCGAAATGACACCCTAAGCGATTTCACGTAAGACCACGGGGTAAAGGTTCACTCAATCAGAAGCGCTATGGAATGCATCAGCTGGGAGAAAGACCGCGTCTGACGCCGTGGTTGCCGCGCACTTTCATTGCCCTCGTTCCCCACTGCTGGTTGCAGTTAATGTGAGCACGTAGCAATGGAGTGGAAGCATGCGTCGATGAATGCAAGCACAGTTGCAGCTAACCTTAAGCAAAAATCGGAAGTTTGTGGGCATTATTGTCTTTGCCGCCCTTGATTTGCTGATTTCTTTTGCTTAATTATATAAAGCACGTCGTTAGCTGAAAACAGCGCATACGTCAAATTCTGGTGCGTGAAATAGGCAAAATTAACAAGCAAGCTTTCTTTTGGTGGAAACACTTTGTTTTTAAACTCAGTTGTCGACAGGGAGCCTTTGTTTTTAAATTTCAGAATACTTCCACCTATCGCCACATTGTAATATCCCATCCCGCCCCAGCTGTAAAACATACTGCAGCCGACCTGGTTTGCAGCGCAATACTTTTCATATTTTAGTTTTTGAAAATAAGATATCGTAATATTGCTTGGTGGAATATAGCGTTCGAAGAAACGTTCATTGCTGGTAAAGTTTTCGAACAAAGTATTATTGAAGCCAGACAAAGGCCGTCCATACCCATCTTCAGTTAATGAGTTTCCATATAACTTGTACCATTCACCTGTACTTTTTAGGTAGTATACTTTGGCTATACGTTTTTTGTTTTTTCCTTCTGAGATATTTTCCCATGTTTCAACGTCATCCAGATATGCACTTTTCATGACAATATCGCTATAGTGCTCGCGGACCTTGTCTTCGCTCCAGTTGCGATCGGCATTAATTTCAATAAACGGTCTTTTTATATTGCTACCATTCAATGGCCAGGTCGTATAATATCCCTGCTCTTTATTCACCAAAAAATTATTGCCAAACCACTCTTCGTCACCCGTGGCATCAGCGATCAAGTAACTCATCACAAACTGATGAGTATCAATATTTTTTCCCGAAGAGTCCAATTTATAGAAGGAAGTTTGACGATGGTCGTCGTCAATTTTTGCAGTCACTTTAATGATGACATTGTTTGTATCTTCGTCAAACTTGTGTTCTGTCGGGCCAGAGGAGTCTTTAAATTTTTCAACGGTGAAATTTCCGAACTCCGAAATTTCATCAATGCCCTTGTAATCTGCAAATTCGGCCGGTAGTGGTTCGGTTTTTTCGACGAAATCCACACTGTCGCAACTCGCCAATAGCGCACAAACGAAAATAGTTAGTACTGTAGTAATGCATTTCACGACATGATCTCGCTTAATTGGCAATAAAAAATATTTTGGTTGTCGCTGGTTTAATCAAATTCAGTGAGTTACGATGTATCTTACGTTTCTTTCGGAAGAATGATTAGGCTCACAAAAAATGAAAATAGGCTTCCGACAATAAAAACATGTATTGGAAAGAACCATGCGCTAATGGGCTTGCCTGAATCAGTTCCGTAGCCTGACTCCTCTCCAGTGCCGAATAATATGAGAGACCAAAGAGTTACCGTGATGCCTGTGAAGAATGAGACAAAAAGCAGAGAGATAATTGTTTTATGTAATTGTAAATAGGAAAATAAAACACCGAGGAGCAATCCATAGACGCCATAAACCATTGTTATAGTGCCTGCTTCAGCTAGCGCATCGGTAATTAGAGTGTCTACAGACCTATATTCTACCCATCCCTGAATAAACCCATGAATAAGCCCAAGCATCGATGGGCAAAGCGTAAAACCAACAACAACTCTGGCGCGCGGGAATGAACTCATTTTTTACTTCCTCTTTTGGTATAAAGCCAACTAGAATAATTATAATTTGCTGTTTCTACTTACTCGGCTTACATGCGATGAGCGGTGTTCTCCGCATCACACCCCCCCCCCCCGCCGGTGAGGCTTCTCAAATCCAGGTATGGCGTGGCCAAAGCAGCTGACCTCGAAACTGAAATGGCCTCAGGTAATTCCGCCGATGATTGACCACGTCTGTCCGATAACCGCTGGGAAAAATTCAGGCCGCAGCTCTGTGGCGAGCTCAGTGTCAAGCCGAGACTTAAGTAAAACAAATGGCGCGGCCAGTGAGGTAAAAACACTCGAACGTCGTTGAACGGGGATTTCCGTTCGTGCGATTTTTTCCCAGTCTTGTCGCCCCCCCCAAAAAAAGATGGGATTGAACCATGGGCTCTGGTTCACCGATTAGATGTAGGAATTTTCTGAATTTACCCTTGTATCGTGGCATTCATCTGATGAACGCATGATGCATTAACCGCCAGTACAAACAATGAGCCCTCGAAGGGAATGCAACCCTACGGCGCTAAAGGCTAGTTTTGTCAGCTCATGTCGAATTTGCAAGGTTACTGTTGTCAGCAAGGCGCGATTTACCCCATTCGGAATCGGTTTTTCCTTACCCAATACTTTTCCGAGATTAGGATAAAAGCTCGCGAATTAAGGCGCGCTACTGAATGCGTCAAGCGACGCGCCGATTGTGCCAAACGCCGAATCCAGCTTCGATGAGTTCTTCGCTCGCTCAGGCATTGGCGTTCAATGGGTTCACGGCCCGATGATGCATAGACCCAAGGTCGGCGGGCTTATCCTGGGAGGGGGAAAGCGTGGGGCTGATTGATGCCGGGGAGTACGGAGTTGTTTGTAATACTTGTCGCTACTGTTTTTGAACATATCTGGATCATGCTGACGACTATTACAGGCGGCGGAGGCAGCAGCCAGAAAACCTTTGCGTACGGTTTTCCAAAGTTCTGAAGGCGCTCCTTATAGGCGCGTTTATCTATTGTAAGATATAATGATTACGCGATCATACCTTTTGTAATCGCGTGCCAAGGGAGTGTTATTCAGATGGGGAATAGAGTTTTTAGTAAAGGCGCCCTAGTGATCTACCTCATTTTTATAGTCGTTTGTATATTGCTATCCACAAGCTCAACTGACAATACACTCGATATCGCGGTAGAGGGCGAGAAATACGGAGACAGCGTGTATACACGCTTTCAAGATGATGTTTATGCCCTTATCCCAGATGATGGATACTACAAAATTGATTCAGCAGACATACATAGTTTCAATCCGCTGCGCAAAGACCTGTACGAATCACAGATCGCAAAAGACAAAAATAATGTTTATTGCGGTAATCGCATATTGCCAAACTTAGATCCGAAGTCACTTACTGTATTGAATTATGAGTATTTTAGTGATGGCGTTCACACCTATTATTGCTCTAGGAATACCAGTAGTAATAATGACTTAAGTGTTTTCGGGGAGCTCTCACAAACTATAGTTTATAACTTTAAGCTTGGAGCAAAGCCTCAGAGGTTAATTTATCCATTCGTTGAGTTGCCTAAGAACAGTATCTATCGATCCCTGCCTGAGCATGGCTTCGCCACTGATGGAAAACAAGCTTACTATCGTGGCCTGCCCCTTGCGAGGTCAAACCCAGAATCTTTGCGGCGAATCAACACTATTACTGGAGAGAGAAACGGCAAGTTAAGTGATGATTTTTTTGCCGACGGTCAACATGTGTATTTTCATGACCAATTGCTGCCGCTTACGGACGATCCAAGTCTGTACGGGTTTTATTTCGGCGCTTGGAATCTGCCGCTTCTCTATGATCCGCGCATTGGCATGGTGTATTTACGAACACTGGCCTTCGACAAAAATAATGCGCCCTATGAAGTAGTAAACACAGATGATGGTCACGGTCATCACCTATTGTTTTCGAGCAAAGAAGGATTATTCTATTTCGACACAGAAACTAATCTATTAAAGCGAGAGAGAAGAAATCCTTTTTTGCCAGGTGATTTCAGCCCGCTGTCAAATTATGTCTTTCATTGGGGCCAGAAAGTCCTCTATTTGGAAACTTCTGAAGTCTGGGGGCGTAATAAAAGCCCGGGACTGAAATCTCGTTCGACTCACATTTATCAGCTAGCAAACGTGACGGATGAACAATGGCAGCAAATGGGCGATGTAAGTTATGATTCTGGTGCCGTTTGGAAGAATGGGGATTCTTACTATTATCTCGATGAGTTAGGAGATAGCCAAGGTATACATGGTGCAATTTATCGTATCGCAGACAATCAGACAGTCCAACTTTTACTGACCGACAACTTAACAAAAACACTCAATAGTGCTGACATTCTACAACTGATCGAAGAGAAAAAACTAACCGTGCCAGCGCACACCGAATTGCTGGAGATTAAAACGAAGTATGATTTTTAAGGATGCATGCAAAATCCATCGAGGCAGATGCGATTGTGTTGTGGGCCACAGTCTACCTGGAACGGGCAACCCAAGGTCTGACGGACGCCAGAAAGCCAGTGAGTCCCGACCCGTACCAACACCTGTCGCCGCTAGGCTGGGAGTACATCAACCTGAGTGGCGACTATGTCCGGCGGCAAAATCAAAAGCTGGAAAACGGTAAATTCAGGCCGCTACGGCAGGTCGGATAACCTTAGCGTACGATTTTTTCCGAATTCTGTGGGCTCCCCAACTACTGCCGCATCAGTGGGTGCCCACCTGACTCACGCAAGGTTAGTCGGGCGGACGCTTATGTCGAATCCTCTCTGCTGGAACCTGGGCGCCGCGAATGGCCAATACACCATCTGGTCGCTCACATACTGAAAACGAATCTATCACCACATCCGTGTAGCATCGATTGCGCAATACCGAGTTCGAATCCCAAGCATTCGATCCAATGATTACACGCTCGGGGCCGCACCAACTTACCCGATACTCATGCCAGAACTGTCCATGGGAATCCCAGCGCAAGTAATCAAGTGATCCAATCCACTCACCATCGCTCTCGATGAACCATCCGAAGCGACGTCCGAAATCAGAATCATTTGCTATTCGAAGCTTGCGCTGAAAAATGACTGATAGACTAAACATAAGAAAGACCGATATCTTCGCCGATAGAGTGGTATTCATGTGCGTAACATCATTACCGGCGGGATTACCGGACGTCTACAGCGCGCGCATCAATCACCCGATCCATAGGCTCTCCCACTACCACACCGGGGAGGATGGCGTTGACCCGGATATTGTGCGGCCCCAGCTCATTGGTAAGTGACTTCATCAATCCGACAATCGCACGTTTGGTCGAGGCATAAGGGGTTCTGAAGGGGTAACCTATCCGTCTAGCAATGCCAGCAGGCTCACTATGAATGAGGTCAACAAGGAATAAATGGTTTTGAGGATAAGGTTACATGATTGAATTCATCATCGGCATGCTGGCAATCGCCGCCGCTCTTATCGTGTCTTTGTCCTGTGTAGTTTGGATTTCGCGCAGAAAGCATCGTTCGAACGAGCAGATCGTCGACAGGCCGCCACTTCAAGCTGAACCGTGGATGAACCCGAAGTGGAAGCCGTGGCATCAGGCAATCTTTGGCCTGATCGTGGGTGGGGTTGCATTCGCAACGATCAGCATATGGCTTATGGACGAAATTAGTTTCCGACTAAATGCATCTCCAGTGGTCGAAGCTCGGATCGAGGACGTCGAAAGTAGCTTCTTTAAAAACCGCCAAATTTTCTACGTGGATGTTTCATTTGATACAGCCCAAGGACAGCGAATCATCACCCGGCCCGAGCGCGACGGCTTCGCCAGCTACGGCAGCTATACGACGCCGCCAATGATTGGTTCAACAATCAGAATTGAGTACGACACACGCGATCCTACTTACGTACGAGATGCCAAAGTCGGCTGGAGCGTGTTGAACAGATTCATCGTTCTCGATGGCGTGTTGTTGGTGATCGGATGCTTTGGCATTCCCGCGTTACTTAGAGATCTGAGGGACGCTCGGCAAAGGCACTAATAAACCTAGGGAAGGTCTGAAGTACCCCGCGATTTTTTGATGCTCCAATCATTTGGAGTTCAAAAAATCGACGGTCTGCCAAAAATCAGACTTAGGCTCTTCTT
>NZ_JAVDUY010000017.1:0-33519 GCF_031456615.1 Pseudomonas sp. 3296 | reverse complement strand
TGGTGATGGTCTGGCCGTTGGACAAGGTCACGACGACCGGCGAACCGGTGACGGGCGCGGTAACGGATGCGGTGTAAACCACGGTGCCGCCTTCAGCCACAGTACTGTTCGCTGTCAGGCTGACGGTCGACGTGTCGAGGGTGTCAGTGACTTCAGTTACCGCCGCTGCCGGGCTGGTCACCAGGTTTTCGAAGTTGCCGCCGGTGGCGTCCTTGATGGTCGCTTCGACTTTGCCGGCGTCTTTGTAGACGTCATCGGCCGGTGCTTTAACGGTTACGGAACCGCTGGTTGCGTTGGCCGCGATGGTGATGACTGCGCCGTTGCTCAGGGTGACGGTCACTGGGGTGCTGGCGGCGTTGGTCAGGGTCGCGGTGTAAACGATCGAACCGCCTTCAGCGACGGAATCGGTCGCGGTCAGGCTAACGGTGGTGGTGTCCTGGGTATCGGTGACCGAGGTGTCCGCCGACTTGCCGTCAACATCCAGCTTCTCGTAGTTACCGCCCTTGGCGTCATCGATTTTCACGCTCAGCGAACCGCCGCCAGCGAGGGCGTCGTTCGGTGCAGTGAAGTTGACGCTGGCGCTGCTTTCACCGACCGGGATGGTGATGGTCTGGCCGTTGGACAAGGTCACGACGACCGGCGAACCGGTGACGGGCGCGGTAACGGATGCGGTGTAAACCACGGTGCCGCCTTCAACCACAGTACTGTTCGCTGTCAGGCTGACGGTCGACGTGTCGAGGGTGTCAGTGACTTCCGTTACCGCCGCTGCCGGGCTGGTCACCAGGTTTTCGAAGTTGCCGCCGGTGGCGTCCTTGATGGTCGCTTCGACTTTTCCAGCATCTTTATAGACATCATCGGCCGGTGCCGGGACGCTCACGCTGCCGGTGGTCGCGCCTGCCGCGATGGTAATGACCGCGCCGTTGCTCAAGGTCACGGTGACTGGCGTGCCGGCCGGATTGGTCAGGGTTGCGGTGTACAGAATCTGACCGCCCTCGGCCACTTCGGTCGATGCCGACAGGCTCAGGCCGGTGTCGTCGCGGGAGTCGGTGATGG
Source organism: Pseudomonas sp. 3296 (assembly GCF_031456615.1). Classification (NCBI taxonomy): domain Bacteria; kingdom Pseudomonadati; phylum Pseudomonadota; class Gammaproteobacteria; order Pseudomonadales; family Pseudomonadaceae; genus Pseudomonas; species Pseudomonas sp. 3296. The sequence continues at coordinate 32,466 of NZ_JAVDUY010000017.1, read as the reverse complement.
TAGTGACCGCCGGCGTGGTGCTCGGCACCAGGCTTTCGAAGTTGCCGCCCGTGGCACCGGTAATCGTGGTGGTGACGGTGCTGCCATTGTTATAGACGTCGTTGGCAGCGGTCGGCACGTTGACGGTGCCCGTGGTGTTGCCGGCGTCGATGGTGATGGTCGAACCGTTGGACAGCGTGATGGTCACCGGGGTCTGAGCCGGGTTGGTCAGCGTCGCGGTGTAGGTGATCACGCCGCCTTCGGTGACGCTGGCGCCTGCGGTCAAACTAACCGTGGTGGTGTCGACGGTGTCGGTGACCTGAGTCAAGGCCGGGGTCGTCGGCGGCGTGACGATGATGCCGTTGCCGCCCGTGGTGCCGGTGACGGTCACATCGATCTGGGTCGGGTCGTTATAAACAGTGTCGTTCGGCGCCAACGGCACGCTGACGGTGCCGGTCAGTTGGCCGGCCTGGATCACGATCACCGAGCCGTTGGACAAGGTGATGCTCAGGTCGGTCAGCGGCGCCTGTGTCAGGGTCGCTGTGTAAACCAGTACGCCGCCGGCTTCGGTGATGGTCGGCGTAGCGCTGACGCTCAGGGTCGACTCACGTTGCAGGTTCGGATTGGTGTCGGCCGTTTGGCCGTCGAGGGGGTTCTGTGCTGCCAATACGCTGGTGCCAAAACCCGCCGTCGGGAAACCCACGGTCGGGTCCACCCGGCCAGCGGTGGCATCCAGCATCACGAAGCTGTGACCGCCACCTGCCGCGCCGCCCGTGCCGGCAGCCGTAGGGCCGGCCGCGGTAGCTTCAAGGTCTTTGGTCGGGTCGGCGCCGGCGACGATGGCTTGCTGCAGTTCTTCAACCGATGGCGCGGCCTGTGCGGTGGCTTCTGCCAGGTCGGTGCTGGAGTCCGGAGTGTTTGCGCTCCACTGAGTGTCACGACCCAGGTCCAGGGTCCGGCCGTCAGCCAGTTCAAGCGTTACGGCGCCCGCTGCACCTGTGTCTACCTGATCGCCTACAAGCAACCGATCGCCTTCAACGAGTACACGACGGACGCCCTCTGGGGACACCGCGAAAACTTGACCGACAATGCTTTTGACGATGGCAACAACACTGCTCATTGAAGACTCTCCGGGTGGCGCATTCGGTTGACTTGCAGGGATCTGATGGCACTCGGCCGGCCCTGTCCGGGCGTACTTTTAAACAAGGGTAGACGCAAGATTGACGCGGATATCCGTCAATAAATTGTCTATGTTTTTTTCGCTATTGACTATATGCCAAACTATTGACCTTGCGGGTGCCATCCTAAACATTCGTCCCAGTAATGTCACATTGATATTTGGGTAACGAGCGGTCCCTCGGAGGTGATCCGGTTCCAGTTTTGAACTTTCCGACATACGGTCATCCGGAGCGTCATGTTCCGATGTGTTCGCACGTGCCGCGGTGATTCACGAGAAAAAACTCAGGGACATCTCAATTGTTCGTCTGCATTGATTTGAGACTTTACCCATCGCTCTAAGCACCGGCTTTGTTCAGGTACAGACCTTTACACAGGCCACGCGACAGGCACGGGATGTCCATCCGGAGATCCCGGCAGGTGTCAGAAGTCGATTGGCCGCGGATTATCGGTTAAAGGCAACGAAAGGGGGACACCTTCACGGATTGACCTGCTGGGCGGTCAGCGCCGTGAAGGCTTCGACAGCGAAACCACTTGAGCGGGATCGCCCCATAATCACCGGGAAAATTTTGCTCCGCAGGTGTCGCGCCAACGCCTCTTGCCAATGGCGTTTGACGGTTTTTCGACATCCAGTTGAGTGGTGCGTCAACAAGCCGCCGAGATCGAAAACATTCAGTTATTTACTCAATACCGTTTCAAGGCGACCATGAGCCGGTTGCTCAAGCGCCAGGGAGTGGTTGCATCGTTGGCATCCGTTGTGCAGAACGACGTGAAGCCGGTTCCGCTTTCCGGGATGAATTGAGTCCTCCCTTTTTACCGTTAGCCAAGAGTGTCGAGCGTGGAATCAGAAGTCAGTCGGGTTCAACTCATCCATGATCCACGCGCGTTGCATGACGATCCTTTACTGGATGGCCTGCTCGCCCTGTGCACTCTGCACCAGAAACCAGCCAGCGCCGCGATGTTGACCACCGGCCTGCCATTGCCCAAGCAACGCCTTAGCGTTGAACTGCTGCCTCGCGCCGCCGCTCGCGCCGGCCTGCAAGGTCGGGTGTTGCAACGCAAGCTTGAGCAGATCCCGGCGATTGCGATGCCGGCACTGCTGTTGCTCAAGGATGGCCGCAGTGCGGTCCTGCTCGGCTGGCACGGTGACGACCAGGCGCGTGTGCTGCTGAGCGAAAGCGATGGTGGCGAAAGTGTCGTCAGTCGCGAGCTGCTCGCCGACGACTACACCGGCAAGGTGTTTTTCGCTCAACCCCAGCACAAATTCGACGTCAATCACGGCACGCTGATTCCGCGTGCGCGTTCGTGGTTCCGCGACACCCTCAAGCGTTCGCGCTGGCTGTACGCCGACGCCATTGCCGCCAGTTTCCTGATCAACATTATTGCCATGGCTGCGCCGCTGTTCGTGATGAATGTGTACGACCGCGTGGTACCGAACCAGGCTGAATCGACCCTGTGGGTCTTGGCCATCGGCATTACCGGCGCCTACCTGTTCGACCTGATCCTCAAAAGCCTGCGCAGTCTGTGCCTGGACCTGGCTGGTAAAAAAACCGACCTGATCATCTCCGCCACTCTGTTCGAGCGCATTGTCGGCATGGCGATGAAGTACCGCCCGGCGCGGGTCGGCAGCTTCGCCCAGAACATCCATGAGTTTCAGAGCCTTCGCGACTTCCTCGCCTCGCTGACCCTGACCAGCCTGATCGACCTGCCGTTTACGCTGCTGATCTTCATGGTCATCGCGATCCTCGGCGGACACCTGGTGTGGATTCCGGTGCTGGCGTTCCCGATTGCCTTGCTGATCGGCTACGCGCTGCAGAAGCCGCTCGTGGCGACCATGGAACGAACCATGGCCCTCGGCGCAGAGCGTCAGTCGAGCCTGATCGAAACCCTCGCCGGCCTCGACGCGGTGAAGGTCAACAACGCCGAAAGCGAACGCCAGTACCAGTGGGAGCAGACCATCGGCACCCTCAGCCGCCTCGAGTTACGGGTGAAAATGCTCTCCGGCCTGGCGATGAACATCACCTTGCTGATCCAGCAACTGGCCGGGGTGATCATGATCGTCTTCGGCGTGTACCAGATCATCGCCGGCAACCTGAGCATGGGCGGCCTGATTGCCTGCTACATGCTCAGCGGTCGTGCGCTGAGCCCGCTGGCCTCGCTGTCCGGCCTGCTGACCCGTTATCAGCAAGCGCGGGTGACCATGACCTCGGTCGATCAAATGATGGAGTTGCCGCAAGAGCGCAATTTCGAAGAGCGCCCGCTGAGCCGCAAGGTGCTGCAAGGTGCCATCGAATGCCGGCAGATGAACTTCACCTACCCGCAACAGCAGAACCCTGCGCTGAAGAACATCAACCTGATCATCAAACCGGGCGAGAAAATCGGCATCATCGGTCGCAGCGGCTCGGGCAAAAGCTCCCTGGCCAAATTGCTGGTGGGGCTGTACCAACCGGATGACGGCGCGCTGTTGGTGGATGGCGTGGACATCCGTCAGATCGATGTCAGTGAGTTGCGCCACAACATCGGCTACGTGGCTCAGGACATCCAGCTGCTGGCGGGTACCTTGCGCGATAACCTGGTGTCGGGCGCACGTTATGTAGAAGACGAATTGGTCCTGCAGGCCGCCGAACTGGCCGGCGTGCATGAGTTTGCCCGTCTGCATCCGCAGGGTTATGAGCTGCAGGTCGGTGAGCGCGGGCAGAACCTGTCCGGCGGTCAGCGCCAGAACGTCGCTCTGGCCCGGGCACTGCTGCTTGATCCGCCAATCCTGCTGCTCGACGAGCCGACCAGTGCCATGGACAACACCGGCGAAGAACGCCTCAAGCAACGCCTTGCGGCGGTGATTGAAAGCAAAACCGTGGTGCTGGTCACGCACCGGGCTTCACTGTTGTCGCTGGTGGATCGCCTGATTGTCATCGACCGTGGACAAATTCTCGCCGATGGCCCGAAAGCCGCCGTGATGGAAGCGTTGAAGAAGGGGCAGATCAGTGTTGCTTAAGTCGGGTTTCAAGGGTGCGATCGGTCGTTACTTCAAAGGCTCCGATTCGCTGCATGGCCAGCCACTGCCCGAGGTCAACAAAGCCCTCATCGAAGACGCCCCACGCGTGGTGCGGTTGACGATCTGGGCGATCATCGCCTTCTTCGTGTTCCTGATGCTCTGGGCCAACTACGCCGTGATCGATGAGGTCACCAAGGGCGATGGCAAGGCGATTCCGTCGTCCAAGATCCAGAAAATCCAGAACCTTGAGGGCGGTATCGTCTCCGAGCTGTTCGTAAAGGAAGGGCAGATCGTTGAGGCCGGTGCTCCACTGATTCGCCTCGACGACACGCGCTTCGCTTCCAATGTCGGCGAGACCGAAGCGGATCGCTTGTCGATGCTGCTGCGGGTGGAACGCTTGAGCGCGGAAGTCGACGACCGTCCGCTGAATTTCGCGGCGGACGTGCTCAAAGCCGTGCCCGTTCAGGCGGCCAGCGAAGAGTCGTTGTACACCAGCCGTCGTCAGCAACTGCACGATGAAATCGGTGGTTTGCAGGAGCAGTTGATCCAGCGTCAGCAAGAGCTGCGTGAGTTCACCTCCAAACAGTCGCAGTATCGCCAGCAACTGAGTATGCAACGCCAGGAAATCAATATGTCCGAGCCATTAGTGGCCCAGGGCGCCGTGTCGCCGGTTGAAGTGCTGCGTCTGCGGCGTGCCGAAGTCGAGACGCGCGGACAACTGGATGCCACGACACTGGCGATCCCTCGTGCCGAATCGGCGATCAAGGAAGTGCAGCGCAAGATTGACGAGACACGCGGTAAATTCCGCAGCGAAGCCCTGACTCAACTCAACGAAGCACGCACCGACCTGAACAAGGCCCAGGCCACTGGCAAAGCGCTGGAAGACCGGGTCAGTCGGACGCTGGTGGCATCGCCAGTCCGCGGCATCGTCAACAAGCTATTGGTGAACACCATTGGCGGCGTGATTCAGCCGGGCAGTGACCTGGTGGAAATCGTGCCGCTGGACGACACCTTGCTGGTCGAGGCGAAAATTCGCCCGCAAGACATCGCCTTCCTGCACCCGGGGCAAGAAGCGACGGTGAAGTTCACGGCGTACGACTACACCATCTACGGTGGGTTGAAGGCCAAGCTTGAGCAGATCGGCGCGGACACCATCACCGATGAAGACAAGAAGACCACGTACTACATCATCAAGCTGCGCACCGATCGCAGCCACCTGGGCACGGATGAAAAGCCGTTGCTGATCATTCCGGGGATGGTGGCGTCGGTGGATATCATCACCGGCAAGAAGTCAGTGCTCAGCTATTTGCTCAAGCCGATTATTCGGGCGCGGGCTGAGGCGTTGCACGAGCGATAATTCGCGGTCAGGCCTGAAAAACAGCACATCCCTAAAAGCCATATCGTTATTCATTAATGGTATTTAAATTTCGATTCTTATACCTATAAAGTCACTCTCCTGCGTACCTGCCGACCAATCGGCGCGCCGCACGACACGAACCAACACGGGACCTCCGTGAGTTTCTTGATCGACGCGCGCGCCCTTGAGCGTGCCGTGCGTGGGAGTGATTTTTATGTCAGCTGTGTCTGCTACCAACCGCATCGCGCCACAACCCTTCGATATTCGCCCGTTCCGCGGCGCCGTCGGTGCCGAAATCATCGGCCTCGACCTGTCTCTCTCGATCAATGACCAGGACTTCGCCCGCCTCCATCGCGCGCACCTGGATCATCACGTCGTGGTGTTTCGCGACCAGCGCATCACCCCCGAGCAGCAGATTGCCTTCAGCCGTCGATTCGGCGTGTTGCAGATCCACGTGCTCAAGCAATTCCTGCTGGCCGGCCACCCGGAAATCCTCATCGTTTCCAACATCATCGAAAACGGCCAATCCATCGGCCTCGGTGACGCCGGCAAATTCTGGCATTCGGACCTTTCCTATAAAGAACTGCCCAGCCTGGGCTCGATGTTGCACGCCCAAGAGCTGCCGTCCCAGGGAGGCGACACGTTGTTCGCCGACATGCACAAAGCCTGGGACAACCTGCCCGAGGCGTTGCGCAAAGCGGTTGAAGGCCGATCTGCGGCGCACTCCTACACGGCGCGCTACAGCGAAACCAAATTCGAAGGCAACTGGCGCCCGACCCTCACGCCGGAGCAACTGGCTCAAGTCGCCGAAGTGGTTCATCCCATCGTGCGCACGCACCCGGAAAACGGGCGCAAGGCGTTGTTCGTCAGCGAAGGCTTTACCACCCGCATCGTCGGTTTGCCGGATGACGAGAGCCAGCAATTGCTCGCCGAGCTCTACGCCCACAGCGTGCTGCCGCAAAACATCTACCGCCATCAGTGGCAACCGCATGACCTGGTGTTCTGGGACAACCGCTCGCTGATCCACCTCGCCGCCGGATGCCCCAGCCATCTGCGCCGCAAGCTGTATCGCACCACCATTCAGGGCGACGCGCCTTTCTGATTTGTCGGAGAACTCACATGTCCAAACGTCTTCCCTTTGCACCGCTGGCGGCTGCCGTCGGCCTGGGTTTCAGCCTGATCGCCGGCAGCCTGGTGGCGCCGACCGTGGCCCACGCCGAAGGTGAAATACGCATCGCCGAGCAGTTCGGCATCGTTTACCTGTTGCTCAACGTGGTACGCGATCAGAACCTGATCGAGAAGTACGGCAAGCAGGAAGGCATCGACATCAAGGTCGACTGGACTCAGCTGTCGGGAGGCGCGGCGGTCAACGATGCGCTGCTCTCGGGCTCGATTGATATTGCTGGCGCGGGTGTCGGCCCGTTGCTGACCATTTGGGACCGCACCCACGGCAAGCAGAACGTCAAAGCCGTGGCCTCGCTTGGCAACTTCCCTTACTACCTGGTGAGCAACAATCCCAAGGTCAGGACCATTGCCGACTTCACCGAAAAGGACCGGATTGCGGTGCCGGCGGTGGGCGTGTCGGTGCAGTCACGTTTCCTGCAATACGCGGCCGCCAAGCAGTGGGGTGACAAGGAATTCAATCGCCTCGACAAGTACACCATTGCAGTGCCGCACCCGGATGCTACGGCTGCGTTGGTGGCCGGGGGCACCGAGTTGTCCGGGCACTTCTCCAACCCGCCGTTCCAGGATCAGGAGCTGGCCAACCCCAACGTCCACGTGGTGTTGAACTCCTACGACGTGCTCGGCCCGAACTCGCCGACGGTGCTGTTCGCCACCGAGAAATTCCGCGACGAGAACCCGAAAACCTATAAGGCTTTCATCGCGGCGCTGACCGAAGCGGCGGAGTTTGCCCAGAACGACAAAGGCGCTGCCGCCGACACCTACATCCGCGTCACCAAGGCGAAAATCGACCGCACCGCGTTGCTGAAAATCATCGACAACCCGCAGTTCGAATTCAGCGTCACGCCGAAGAATACGTATCCGCTGGCCGAGTTTCTCTACCGCGTCGGTGCGATCAAAAACAAGCCGGATTCGTGGAAGGACTACTTCTTCCAGGACGCCAAGCCACTGCAAGGGAGCTGATCGAAATGAACGCCCCTTTGCAAGGCCACACGGTCAGCAAACCGAACGTCGCAGCCCAGGCGCTGCTGTCGGTCGACAACGTCAGCCTCGAGTACCGCACGCCGCAGCGTGTGGTTCGAGCGACCCATCAAGTCAGTTTTGAAATCGATCCGGCGGACCGCTATGTGCTGCTCGGCCCGTCCGGTTGTGGCAAGTCGACCTTGCTCAAGGCGGTTGCCGGTTTCATTCAGCCGTGTGAGGGCGAGATCCGTCTTCAAGGGCAAACCGTACATGCTCCGGGGCCGGACCGCATCGTGGTGTTCCAGGAGTTCGATCAACTGCCTCCATGGAAAACCGTGAAACAGAACGTGATGTTTCCGCTGCTGGCGTCCAAGACTCTGAAGCGTAAAGAAGCAGAAGAGCGGGCGCTGCACTACCTCGAAAAGGTCGGTCTGGCGGCGTTTGCCGATGCTTATCCGCATACCTTGTCCGGTGGCATGAAAGCGCGAGTCGCCATCGCTCGCGCCTTGGCGATGCAACCAAAAATCCTCCTGATGGACGAACCCTTCGCCGCCCTCGATGCGCTGACCCGCCGCAAGATGCAGGAAGAATTGCTGCTGCTCTGGGAAGAGGTGCGTTTCACGCTGCTGTTCGTCACCCACTCCATCGAAGAGGCGCTGGTGGTGGGCAATCGCATTCTGTTGCTGTCGCCGCATCCGGGCCGGGTGCGGGCGGAAGTCCACAGCCATCAATACGATTTGCACAGCCTGGGCGGCGTGGCGTTTCAGGAATCGGCGCGACGGATTCATCGGTTATTGTTCGATGAAGGCCAGTCACCGGAAACCGAGCGTGAGCTGGATTTCTCCGACATTCGCATCGCTTATTGAGCCATTGAGAGGATTGCCCGATGAGCCATTTATCATCTGCGCGTGAAGAGTTTGAAACCGTTTTGCAGCCGCTGACCAGCGTCCCACTGGAGCGTGAATTGCCGCTTGGTCAGCGCCTCTGGCAGCAGGCTTGGATTCGTAAAAGCCTGATCCTGATTTTGCTCGCTGTGTTGTGGGAGGTGGTGGCCCGTGTGCAGAACAACGACCTGTTGCTGCCGAGCTTTCTGCAAACCGCCAGCGCGCTCTACGACGGCCTGCTGAGTGGCGAGTTGTTGGGCAAGGTCTGGATTTCGCTGGTGGTGTTGCTCAAGGGTTACCTGATCGGCATCGTCCTGGCGTTTGCCTTGACCACGTTGGCAGTGTCGACTCAGTTCGGTCGGGATCTGCTGAGTACATTGACGTCGATGTTCAACCCGTTGCCCGCGATTGCCTTGTTGCCGTTGGCGCTGCTGTGGTTCGGCCTGGGGCAGAACAGTCTGATTTTTGTGTTGGTGCATTCGGTGCTGTGGGCGTTGGCCTTGAACACCTATGCCGGGTTTCTCGGCGTGTCGGAAACGTTGCGCATGGCGGGTCGTAATTACGGGTTAAAGGGTATGCGGTTTGTGCTGTCTATCCTGATCCCGGCAGCATTGCCGTCGATACTTGCCGGGTTGAAGATTGGCTGGGCCTTTGCCTGGCGTACGTTGATTGCTGCGGAGTTGGTGTTTGGCGCGACCAGCGGCAAGGGTGGGTTGGGCTGGTATATTTTTCAGAACCGTAATGAGCTCTACACCGACAAGGTGTTTGCCGGGTTGGCGGTGGTGATTTTGATTGGGTTGCTGGTGGAGAACCTGGTGTTTGATTCGTTGGAGCGGGTGACCATTAAGCGCTGGGGGATGCAGCGGTAAGAGTTGTGGTGTCTGGTCTGACATTAATGGGGCCAGCCCAGCCAACACATCAATGGGAGATGTTTTGCTAGCATTGCGTCTGAATCAATCCAGATCAGCCATGAGTGCTCAGCATGCAACTCCCGGACATGAACCTGTTGGTCGCCCTCGACGCCTTGCTTGACGAGGGCAGCGTGGTTGGCGCTGCGCGGCGGATGAACCTCAGCCCGGCGGCGATGAGCCGAACGCTGACCCGGATACGCGAAGCTATCGGTGACCCGATCCTGGTGCGCGCCGGGCGCGGTCTGGTGCCAACGCCCAAGGCGCTGGAACTGCGCGAGCAGGTGCGTGACGTGGTCGAGCAGGCCGCCTTGCTGTTTCGTTCAGCCGATGAAGTGGACCTCGGTTCGTTGCGCCGCCGGTTCAGTATCCGCGCCAATGATTTTTTCGTCGGTGTCTATGGCGGCAAACTGTTCGACACCCTGGAGCGCCAGGCACCGCACTGTGAATTGCGCTTTGTGCCGGAAGGCGATGGCGATGATGAAGCGTTGCGCGAAGGGCGGATCGATTTGAGTGTCAGCAACAATCGTCCGGTCATGCCGGAAGTGAAAGTGCAGAACCTTTTCTCGACACACTTCGTCGGTCTGGTGCGCGAGGACCATCCCCTGTTCGAGGAAGAGATTACCGCCGAGCGCTATGCCGGTTTTTCACATATCAGCATGTCGCGCCGTGGCATTGCCCGTGGGCCGATCGACACGGCCCTCAACGCCTTGGGACTGGAGCGTCGGGTGGCGGTGATTGCGCCGAGCTTCCATGCGGCAATGTTCGCACTGCCTGATTCCAATCTGATTCTGCCGGTGCCCCAAGAGGCGTTGCTGAGCGTGCGCCGCCTGGGCTTGAAACTGCGCTCGTTCACCCTGCCGATTCCGCTGCCCACCCTGATGCTGACCCAGGCCTGGCACCCACGGTTTGACAATGATCCAGCTCACCGTTGGCTGCGTGAAACCCTGAAAGCCTGCTGCGACGAAACATGGCTGGCCGCACAACCCACCTGAAGCAACCCCCAATCCTACAGGGGGGGGGTGTATTGTTGCGTCTCGCGCACTTATAACCTGTCGACAAGTCAGTTTTCGTCAGGCTCCACGCTTTTTAAAATGCCCCGGTACTCAACCCCCGGAGCAAGCCGTAATGACTTCCCTCACGGTCACGGCGCCCCTCGCCGCGCCCCCTCCAGCCGCCGTCACGCCACCGGTCTTCGGCCCGCGGATCATCATCGGGCTGATGGGGGTGTTGCTGGCAGTGCTGGTGTCGGGCCTGAACGAGATGGTGACCAAGGTGGCCCTCGCGGACATTCGCGGCGCGTTGGCCATTGGCTACGACGAAGGCACCTGGCTGGTCGCCAGCTACACCGCGACCTCGGTGGCGGCGATGGCGTTTGCGCCGTGGTGCGCGGTGACGTTCTCGCTACGGCGATTCACCCTGTGCGCCATCAGCGTCTTCACGCTCTTGGGCCTGTTGTGTCCGTTCGCCCCGAACTATGAAAGCCTACTGATCCTGCGCACATTGCAAGGCCTGGCCGGCGGTGCATTGCCACCGATGCTGATGACCGTCGCACTGCGGTTCCTGCCGGCCAATGTGAAGCTCTATGGCCTGGCCGGCTATGCGCTGACCGCCACGTTCGGGCCCGGTCTCGGCACGCCATTGGCCGGGTTGTGGACCGAGTATGTCGGCTGGCAGTGGACGTTTTGGCAAATCATCGTGCCGTGCCTGCTGGCGCTGGGCGCGGTGGCCTATGGTTTGCCCCAGGACCCGCTACGTCTGGAGCGCTTCAAGCACTTCAACTGGCGCGGTCTGCTGCTGGGATTTTCGGCGATCTGCATGCTGGTGATCGGCATCTTGCAAGGCAATCGGCTGGACTGGTTCGAGTCGAGCCTGATCTGTGGATTGCTCGGCGGTGGCCTGGTGTTGCTGGTGCTGTTTTTGATCAATGAATGGTCGCAGCCGATACCGTTTTTCAAGATGCAGATGCTGGGCATCCGCAACCTCTCGTTTGCTTTGATCACCTTGGCCGGGGTGCTGGTGATACTGCTGGCGGTGATCATCATTCCGTCCTCTTACCTCGCTCAGGTACAGGGTTACCGGCCCGTGCAGACGGCGCCGATCACGCTGTTGGCGGCGTTGCCGCAGTTGATTGCGCTGCCGTTGGTGGCGGCGTTGTGCAACCTGCGATGGGTCGATTGTCGCTGGGTGTTGGGCGCGGGTTTGAGCCTGTTGGCGTTGTCGTGCGTCGGTGGTTCGCAGCTGACGTCAGCATGGATTCGCGACGATTTCTACGCGCTGCAACTGCTGCAGATATTCGGTCAGCCCATGGCCGTCCTGCCGCTATTGATGCTGTCGACCGGCAGCATCTCGCCGATGGAAGGGCCGTTCGCCTCGGCCTGGTTCAACACGGTGAAAGGTCTGTCAGCGGTCATTGCGACCGGCGTCATCGAGACGTTGACCACCGCCAGGCTGCATTTTCACTCGACGATGCTGGTGGACAACCTCGGCAATTCGCCCCTGGCCGACCGCGACAGCGCGGGCCTCGCCCATCGCCTGCACGAGCAAGCCGTGGTGCTGACTTCTTCCGATCTTTATCTGTGCATGGCGGGCGTCGCGTTGGCGTTGATCCTGCTGATTTTCTGGCTGCCGACGCGGATGTATCCACCGCGCGCGTCGACTTGAACGCTTCACTGAAACAGAAGGTTTTTATGACGACTCAAACCAAGCCAAAGATAGCTGTCGGTGTCGCCGTAGTAGTGGCGGTCAGTGTGCTGATTTGCCTGCTGACACCCGGCCTTTTCGGTCCGCGTACGCAGCAAAAAACCAATGACGCGTTTGTCTCGGCGGACTTCACGCTGGTAGTCCCGCGCGTGGCCGGGTTTATCAAGGAGGTGCTGGTGGACGACAACCAGCAGGTCAAGGCCGGGCAGTTGCTGGCACTGATCGACGATCGTGATCTGCGCGCCGCGGCCCAGGCGGCGGACGCCGAAACCCTGGTAGCCAGGGCGCAGCTGCAAAATGCCCGCGCGACCCTTGAGCGCCAAGTCTCAGTGATCGCTCAGGCTCAAGCCTCGGTGGTGTCGGCCAAGGCTGAAATGGCTTTCGCCGAGCATGAGTTGAATCGCTACGACCACCTGGCCGGCGTCGGGGCTGGCACGGTGCAGAATGCTCAGCAAGCGCGCACGCGCATCGATCAGGCCAATGCGCGGTTGGCCAACGCGATGGCGGTGCTGGCGGCGGAGCGCAAGCAAGTGGACATCCTGACGGCCCAGCGCGATGCGGCGGAAGGCGGACTGAAACGGGCGCAAGCCGCGCTGGAAATCGCCAGCTATGAGTTGTCTTACACGCGCATTGTCGCGCCGCAGGACGGCATGGTCGGCGAGCGCGCTGTGCGAGTCGGCGCTTATGTGACGCCCGGTAGCAAGATTCTGGCGGTAGTGCCGCTGGCACAGGCTTACGTGGTGGCCAATTTTCAAGAGACTCAGCTGACTAACGTTCAGCCTGGGCAGGGTGTGCAGGTACGGGTTGATAGTCTTGGCGGCGAGGCGCTGAATGGTCGCGTCGAGAGCATCGCCCCGGCGACGGGCGTGACCTTTGCCTCGATCAAGCCGGACAACGCCACGGGTAACTTCACCAAGGTGGTGCAGCGTATCCCGGTGAAAATCGTCCTCGAACCTGGGCAGGCATTGGCCTCGCGGCTGCGCGTGGGGATGTCGGTGGAGGCGAGTATTGATACGGCGAGTGCCGCGTCGCATGAGGTGGCTCAGCGATGAAGATTTTTGTTGGCCGGTGGCCTCAACTGACCTTTTGCGCCTTGCTGATCATGAGCCTGTCAGCCTGCACCGTCGGCCCCGACTTCCACAAACCTCAAGCCCGACAAATCACCGAATGGTCAAAACCCGCCAAACCCGCCGCCAGTGAGGCGGTCTCCGTCGACATGAACGAGCGCTGGTGGGAAGTCTTCAACGACCCAAAACTCTCCTCCCTGACCCAGCGCGCCCTGACCGACAACCTCGACCTGAAACTCGCCAGCAGCCGCTTGCAGCAAAGCCGCGCCGCGCGCCAGGTGATCACGGCCAACCGTTACCCCAACACGGCCGCGACGGGCAGCTATGGACGCAAACGCAACAGCGGCGAAGGCTTGAACGATCCCTCGGGTCACAACGGTGATTCGGCATTCAACTTGTGGGACGCCGGCTTCTCCGCGTCTTGGGAGCTGGATTTCTGGGGGCGTGTACGCCGCGAAACCGAAGCTGCCGACGCTACGCTTGAGGTGGCCGAAAACGATCGTCGGGGTGTGTTGTTATCGGTGTTGGCGGAAACCGCTCAGGACTACATTCAACTGCGCGGCGTGCAAAGCACTCGGGCCGTCACCGAGCAGAACCTCGAGGTCGCCCGCCACAGTTTGAAACTCTCGCAATTGCGTCTGGCTGACGGCGTTGCCACCGACCTGGACGTTGCCGAGGCCGCCGCCCAAGTCGCCGCCATCGAATCGCGGCTGCCTGCGCTGGAGCAGCGGCAGTCGCAACTGATCAACGCCTTGAGCCTGTTGATGGGCGAACCGCCGCAAGCGCTGCACGCCGAGTTATCCACAGACGCGCCCGTGCCGAAAACCCCACGCCAGGTCGCAATCGGCCTGCCATCGCAACTGGCTGAACGCCGTCCGGATATTCGCCAGGCTGAAGCGCAACTGCATGCTGCCACTGCGAACATCGGTGTGGCCAAGGGTGATTTCTATCCACGGATTACCTTGTCGGGCAACCTGGGCTCGCAAGCCATGCAGCTCAGCGATTTTGGTTCGTGGGGCTCGCGTTCATTCGGCATCGGCCCACAATTCAGCTTGCCGCTGTTTGATGGCGGTCGCCTGCGCGGTGTGCTGAACCTGCGTGAAGCCCAGCAACAGGAGGCCGCCATTGCCTACCAGCAAACCGTACTGCGCGCCTGGCATGAAATCGACGATCAGCTGAGCACCTACAACGCCAGCCAACTGCGCCGCGACAGTCTCGCCGAAGCCGTCCGCCAAAACCAGATCGCCCTGCGCACTGCGCAGCAGCAATACACGGAAGGCGTGGTGGATTTCGTTAATGTGCTGACGGTGCAAGGCGCTTTGCTGGCGACGCAAGAGCAGTTTGTGGAGAGCTCGACCGGGGTTTCGCTGGCGATGGTCGGGTTGTACAAGGCGTTGGGCGGGGGATGGGAGTCGGTGTATCCGTTGGCGGAGTCGGTGAAGCGTTGATTCGCTCTCTAAATCAAAAAAATACCGGCAGATGCCGGTTTCTTCACCCTGACGGCCAACGAAGCGAATAGCAAAGGTCATTGGTCGCAAAGCCAGCATCGACGAAGAACCTGTGCCGCCTTAAAGTGATCCATAGGCTTCGTGATGTCGGGCCGGTTGCAGGGGGAGGCAATGGAAGCGCGCAGAGAAACTTCGCTTGGCGGCACCCAGGATCCGCACGCGGTGCCCGGCGGTTGGGCGGTGGTACAGCGTTGGTTGCGGTGGGCGCAGGAGCACCGGCTGTTGCCGATTCTGGCGTTGGCAGCCCTGGTGCGTTTCTACGACCTGACGGCGGCGGCCATTTGGGGCGACGAAGGGTCGAGCCTGCTGATGAGCCAATACTCATTGGCCGAAATATGGGGGCACGCTGCCCATGACGTGCACCCGCCGCTGTATTTCATGCTGCTGCATGGCTGGATCGAAGTGTTCGGCGACGGTATTTTTTCGATTCGTTGTCTCAGCGCTCTGCCCGGGATCATTACGGTGTGGCTCGGCGTCTGGTTGATGGACTTGATCGCTACCCGGCGTGCTGCGTTATTGGCCGGTTTTCTCCTGGCGCTGCTGCCGACGGCGGTGCGTTATAGCCAGGAAGTGCGGATGTACTCGCTGCTGGGCCTGTGGCTGATCGGCGCAACGATTGCGCTGGTCTACTGGATCAGGTATCCCCGGCGTACACGCTATCTGGTGGCGTATGTGCTGCTGATGAGCGCAGCGTTCTATACCCATTACTTCACCGCCCTGTGCGTAGTGTGTCACTGGCTGTATCTGGGATTGATTCGTGTCCTGCCGGAGTATCGCTTGCGCACCATTCAACGCCCCGGTTGGTGGCTGGCGAACGTGGCAATTGTGCTGATCTTCCTGCCGTGGGTACCCAACCTGATTGATCTGATCCAGCACATGGACCTGCTTAAAGCCAATGGTGATGTGGGGTGGGAGTTGCCGGTCACGTTCGGCTCGTTGCCGTCGATGATCTGGTCGTTGCTGACTCAGGACGATGGCGAAAACCTGCCGATACTGATTTTTATTGCGCTACCGCTGGCGCTGCTGGCCACCGCTGGCGTGGCGCTGGCGCGGGACCGCAGCGTCATTCGTGGCAGTATCCTGCTGGTGATCTATACGGCGTTGCCGATGCTGTTGGTGTTTGGCGTGTCGTTTATCTCGCCGGTGTTCATCGAGCGTTACCTGACGGCCTATGCACTGGGGTTGCCGATGATTGTCGCGTTGGCCATTGATCGCCTGTATTCAGGCTTTCGAATGCTGGCGCTGGCAGTGCTGGTGTTGTTTGTCGGCGTCGAACTGGTCGGCCTGAAAAACAACGCTACGGTCGATACCCACGATCAAATCAATGTAATGGTCGACTACGTTAACCAGCACTTCGTTGCGGGGGACCAGATCGTCACCAGCGATATGCTCTGGTACCTCGCCTACGTTTATTACAACCGCACCGACGCTAAACCGTTGCTGTACACCCCACCGCTGGCCAATGGCGGGTCCAGCCGGCCAAATGCCTATGGATTCGGCACGCTGGTCGCCCAGGACATTTATCTGGACCGCCTCGACAGCTTGCCCAAGGGCACCGGTCGGGTGTGGCTGATCGGCACCGTCGGTGTGCCGGACGAGTTCGCGCCGCTGCCCGAGGGCTGGAAGAACGCCGGCATTACGCAGGCGGGCGGGGCTAATGCGCGCTTGTTTGTGCTGCATTGAAAGCCTGGTATTAAGGCTTCGACGACAAATCCGCCATCCCCTTGAGCAATTCAATCGGCAGCGGGAAGACAATGGTCGAGCTCTTGTCCCCGGCAATCGAGCTCAGCGTCTGCATGTAACGCAACTGCATGGCCCCAGGCTGACGGCCGAGCATTTCAGCGGCCTGCATGAGTTTTTCCGAGGCCTGCAATTCACCCTCGGCGTGGATCACCTTCGCCCGGCGCTCCCGTTCGGCTTCGGCCTGTTTGGCGATGGCACGGACCATCGATTCATTGAGGTCCACATGTTTGATCTCGACGTTGGCAACCTTGATGCCCCAGGCGTCGGTCTGGGCGTCGAGCACTTGCTGGATGTCGATGTTCAGTCGTTCGCGCTCGGCCAGCAGTTCATCGAGCTCATGTTTACCCAGCACAGCCCGCAGGGTGGTCTGTGCCAGTTGGCTGGTGGCTGCCAGAAAGTCTTCGACCTGGATAATCGCTTTCTGTGGATCGAGCACACGGAAATACAGCACCGCGTTGACCTTGACCGAGACGTTGTCGCGGGTGATGACGTCTTGTGGGGGAACGTCGAGGACGATGGTTCGCAGGTCGACACGGACCATTTGCTGGACCACCGGGATCAGCAGGATCAAGCCGGGACCCTTGACCTGCCAGAAGCGTCCGAGCTGGAACACCACGCCGCGCTCGTATTCGCGCAGGATGCGGAAGGTCGACCCCGCCAGTGCAATCAGCAGTAGCAGCAGCGCGGCGAAACCTATTTGCAGGCCCATGTTTATTCTCCCACCGGCACCGCGTCAGCCGCGGCCACTTGCAACAGTAATCCTTTTCGCGCCACCACTCGGACGTGTTGCCCCGGCTGCAGCGGTGTCGGGCTTGAAACCTGCCAGCGCTCCCCTTGCAAATGCACCCAGCCGTTGCAGGCATTGTCGGGCAGCAACGACAGGACCTGCGTCACGCTGCCCAGCAGCTCTGCATCGCCAGTGACGTTGCGCCGCGGTCGGGTTTTCAGGGCGCGGATCAGCAGGAAAATCAGGAGCAGGGCACTCACCAGCCCCAGGCCGATGATCAAGGGAACAGGTATTTCGGTGTTGGTCAGAATCACTGCACCGATCACGAACATCACAATGCCGCCCAAACCGATCACGCCGTAATTGGGCAACGCGGCCTCCGCGATCAGAAAGGCGATGCCGAAGGTGATCAACCACATCCCGACGGGATTTGGCATCAGCAGCACAACGGTATCGGCGGCGAACACCGATCCGCTCATCGCCAACAGCAGTGCAACGACACAGCAACGAATCTTCACGTGACCCTCCGCGAGAGTCATCAGGTGGCTCTGTATACAGTTTAGTTGAGCCTTGGCGTCTCTGAACTCTGCTCACTTTACGGTGGCGTCCGATGAGCGGATTTCCCGCCGGAATGCTCCACCAGGCCTAGACTTTTAGTACGAAGAAAAGCGTCAACCATCGTCCGCTCGTCACTGTTACGGACACCGAGGTGCATCATGCGTATGGCAAGAACCGTGCAGAGAAGCCTGGAAACGGCTCACTGCGAATATGACATCGTCACCCATCCCCATTCGGCCAGCAGCCTGGAAACGGCGCGGCTCGCGGGTGTTCCTGCCGAGCGGGTGGCCAAGTCGGTCATCCTCGACGATCACCACGGCCATTACCTGATGGCCGTGTTGCCTGCCAGCCGTCACCTGGACCTGAGCAAGGTCCGCAGCAGCGGTGAATGGCAGGTCTCGCGGGAAAGCAATCTGCCGCACCTGTTCGATGATTGCGAACGCGGTGCCGTGCCGGCGCTGGGTGAGGCCTACGGGCTGGATGTGGTCATAGACCCGTTGGTAACCCGGCAGAAAGACATCTATCTGGAAGCTGGCAATCACACCAATTTGCTGCACATGGACATGCCGCAGTTCTTGAAAATGGTGCCGCATGCCGAGGTGCGGGAATTGAGTCAGTGAGTGTTGAATTGTCAGTACTGCCGCCATCGCGAGCAAGCTAGCGCCCACCTTTGACCGGGTTTTTATGTGGGAGCGAGCCTGCTCGCGATTGATTTTTCATTTCTCAAGGAGCCCGACATGGAATCCCCAACCCACACCCTGCCCAACCTGTTCAAGCAACTCGGCCTGGAGGATGACGCCGAGAGCATCGATAAATTCATCGCCACCCACTCACCGCTCAAGCCCGAATTGCACCTTGCGGATGCGTTTTTCTGGAGCGAGAGCCAGGCGGATTTTTTGCGTAACGATATTTTGGAGGATGGGGATTGGGCGGAGGTGGTGGATCAGTTGGATGTGTTGTTGAGGAAGGGGCGGGGGCTGTAGAAGCAATTGAAAAAACTCGTCACAGGTTTTTTGAAGGTTATGGGCCTGGCTGAAGTAATTTCATGAAAAAAGATTCTATGAAGAGATCAGCTCATGCAGCGGTTGTTGGCAGAAAAGGTCATCGGCATCTCCGAGTTTGCTCAGAACGCAGATGATGTGGTGCGGGAGGCGCAACAGGAGCCAATCGCAGTTCTAGAGAACAACAGAATCCAGGCGTATCTGATTTCGGCAGATTTGTATGGCGCGATGCTGGAGCGTCTGGATGATTTCGATTTGGCGGCGCTTGTTCTTGCCCGCAGTGGTGAAGACTCCGTGCCTGTGAGCCTTGATGCTCTGTAGAAGTGTTCAATCCTCAGGTGAATTGTTTCAAAACTTGACCACCTTTCCCTCCAAATGCGATATTGATAGTTAGCAAACTAACAGTGTGTGTTTTCCCTCGTGCCGAAGAACCTCGACGCTCTCCAGATGAACATCAGCAGCTCCATGGTGGTGGCCGCCAGGCATTGGCGGAAGATCTGCCAGACCACGCTGGTCAACTATGGAATCTCCGAAGCCTGCGCCGTCCCGTTGTTGATGATCGGGCGCCTGGGCGAGGGCGTGCGTCAGGTGACGGTGGCGCAGGCGGCGGGGATGGAGAGTCCGTCTCTGGTGCGTTTGCTCGATCAGTTGTGTCATTCGGGCTATGTCTGCCGTACCGAAGATGCCCATGACCGACGCGCCAAGTGCCTGAGCCTGACCGCCACCGGTCGCGAATTGGTGCAGGCCGTCGAAATCGAGCTGGTGCGTTTGCGCCATGAAGTGCTTGAAGGCATCGACCAAAGCGATCTGGAAGCTACGCTTCGGGTACTGAAAGCCTTTGAAGCGGCGAACTCGCCGTCGGTGGTCAACCCTTGAGCGGATTTTTCACCGGTATGCCCGCAGCGCGAGACTGGTTCTATGGTGTGCGTACTTTCGCCGCCTCGATGATCGCGTTATACATCGCCCTGCTCATGCAAATGCCGCGTCCGTATTGGGCGATGGCCACGGTCTACATCGTGTCCAGTCCCTTTGTCGGTCCTACCAGTTCGAAGGCGCTGTACCGTGCCATCGGGACCTTTTTCGGCGCGGCGGCCGCGGTGCTTTTTGTGCCGATGTTTGTCCAGAGTCCCTACGTTTTGGTGGTGGTTATTGCGCTGTGGACCGGGACGCTGTTGTTCCTGTCCTTGCACCTGCGCACCGCCAACAATTACGCCTTGATGCTGGCCGGTTACACCTTGCCGCTGATTGCCCTGCCGGTGGTGAACAACCCGTTGGGCGTCTGGGACGTGGCGGAAGCGCGGACGGAAGAAATCTTCCTCGGCATTGCTGTGGCAGCGGTGGTCGGCGCCATGTTCTGGCCGAGGCGGTTGGCGCCGGTGTTCAACGATGCGGTGAGCAAGTGGTTTACCGATGCTTCGACGTACAGCCTGCGTTTCCTCAGCCGCCAGGTGCAGCCGGACGAAGTCAGTGCGCTGCGCTCCGCCATGGTCACGACCTTCAATACCCTGGAATTAATGATCGGCCAGTTGCCGCACGAAGGCGCGCACCGGCAAACCGTGCGCAACACCAAGGAATTGCGTGGGCGGATGATTCACCTGTTGCCGGTGATCGACGCCCTCGACGACGCGCTGTATGCCCTTGAGCGGCGTACGCCCGAGCTGGTGGAGAAGTTCGCGCCGTTGCTGGCCGCTGCGACCGAATGGCTCAATCACAAAGACGCCGACCTCGCTCGCTGGCAGGCGCTGAAAGAACAGCTTGAAGCCCTGCAACCGTCCGCCGAAGCGCTTAACGATCGCAAACAGCTGCTGTTCTCCAATGCGTTGTATCGCCTCGGCGAGTGGATCGATGTGTGGCAAGACTGTCGCAGCCTGCAATACGCCATCCAGTGTGAAAGCCCGGACAGCTGGCGCGCCGTGTATCGCCACTGGCGCCTCGGTCGCCTGTCACCGTTTCTCGACCGTGGGTTGATGCTCTACTCGGCGGCCTCGACGGTCACCGCGATCATCGTTGCCTCGGTGCTGTGGATTCTGCTCGGCTGGACCGATGGCGGCTCGGCAGTGATTCTGGCCGCCGTATCGTGCAGCTTTTTCGCCTCGATGGATGACCCGGCACCGCAGATTTACCGGTTCTTCTTCTGGACCGCGATGTCGGTGGTGCTGGCCAGCCTTTACCTGTTTTTGGTGCTGCCCAACCTGCACGATTTCCCGATGCTGGTGTTGGCGTTTGCGGCGCCGTTTATCTGCATCGGCACCTTGACGGTCAAGCCGCAGTTTTACCTGGGCATGCTCCTGACCCTCGTCAACACCTCGTCGTTTATCAGTATTCAGGGCGCCTACGATGCGGACTTCCTCAGCTTCGCCAACTCCAACCTGGCCGGTCCCATCGGGCTATTGTTTGCCTTCATCTGGACCCTGATCGCCCGGCCATTCGGTGCGGAATTGGCGGCCAAGCGGCTAACCCGCTTCAGTTGGCGCGACATCGTCAATCTCAGCAAACCGGCGAACCTGGCCGAACATCGGCAATTGGGCGTACACGTGCTCGATCGTCTGATGCAGCACTTGCCGCGTCTGGCCATGACTGGCCAGGACACCGGCATTGCGTTGCGTGAGGTGCGTGTGGCGCTGAACGTGCTCGATCTGCTGGCTTACACGCCGCGAGTGGACGGTGTACCGCGAGCGCTGCTGCATCAGGTGGTGGCGGAAGTCGGTGAGTATTTCAAGGCCTGCCTGAAGGCGGATGAGCGTCTGCCGGCCCCCGGCCCGTTGCTGATGACCCTCGACCGCGCCCGCCGGGCACTGGACACGAATTGTGATGAGGATGCCCGTCTGAATTTGTTGCATGCCCTGAGTGGCCTGCGCCTGGCGTTGTTGCCGGGTGTGGAATTCGTAAGCTCGGGCGAACTCGAAGAACCGCTGCCCCATGGCATCGATGGAGCGCCTTTATGATCGGTGATGTGGACATCAGCGGGGTGTTTCTGCCCACGCTGCTGGTATTGATGGGCATTACGTATGTGTTGTTCCTGCTGGTGCACGGGTTGTTGATGCGCCTGCACTTTTACCGTCTGGTCTGGCACCGGGCATTGTTCAACGTGGCTCTCTACGCTTTGCTGCTCGGCGCCGTGGACTCACTCAGTCGATACCTGATGACATGAAAAAACCTTTTTTGACCCTGGGTCGCGTAGTGCTGACCCTGTTGATCGTGACCTTCGCCGTCGTCGTGGTCTGGCGCATGGTGATGTACTACATGTTTGCGCCATGGACCCGCGACGGGCATATCCGTGCCGACATCGTGCAAATCGCTCCGGACGTGTCCGGGCTGATTCAGCAAGTGGACGTGCGCGACAACCAATTGGTGAAACGCGGCCAGGTGTTGTTCAGCATCGATCAGGACCGTTTCAAACTGGCCCTGCGCCAAGCCAAGGCTGCGGTCGCCGACCGTCAGGAAACCCTGGCTCAGGCGCAACGCGAAGCCAAGCGTAACCGTGGCCTGGGCAATCTGGTGCCGGGCGAGCAACTGGAAGAAAGTCAGTCCCGGGTCGCTCGCGCCGAAGTGGCGTTGATGGAAGCCCAAGTGGCGGTGGACAGCGCCCAGTTGAACCTCGACCGCTCGACTATCCGCAGCCCGGTCGACGGCTACGTCAACGACCGTGCACCGCGGGCCCAGGAGTTCGTCACCGCCGGGCGACCCGTGTTGTCGGTGGTCGACAGCAATTCATTCCACATAGACGGCTATTTCGAAGAAACCAAACTGAACGGCATTCATGTCGGCCAAAGCGTCGACATTCGCGTGATCGGCGACCGCGCGCGGCTGCGTGGTCATGTGGAAAGCATCGTCGCCGGCATCGAAGACCGCGACCGCACCATCGGCAACAACCTGCTGCCCAACGTCAACCCGGCATTCAGCTGGGTGCGCCTGGCACAGCGGATTCCCGTGCGGATTGTCTTTGACGATGTACCGGCGGACTTCCGCATGATCGCCGGGCGCACCGCGACCGTGTCGATCATCGACGATCAACCCCAGGAGCCGGCGAAATGAGCAAGGCGTCGGGTTTGGCGGTTGCCGGATTAGGTTTGCTGCTGTCGGCCTGTCAGGTGGTTGGCCCGGATTATCACCTGCCTGACGAAGCGGCTGTCCATCGAGCCGATTTGCAGGGCGATCTGGCGGTCGACGGCAAAACGGTGGTCTCCGCACCGGTGCCGGCCGATTGGTGGCGCCTGTACAAGGACCCGCGACTCGACCAGTTGGTGCAACAGGCCATGGCGTCCAATACCGACTTGCGCGTTGCGGCGGCCAGTCTGTCGCGGTCCCGTGCTCAGGTCGATGAGGCAGAAGCGGCGGGTGGCTGGAGCGGCGGTGTGAAGATGGGCGCCCAGCGACTGCAGGAGTCTGGCCAAGCGTTCCTGCTTCCGGAAAAAGTGCCGGTGGCCAACGTCGGCGATATCGGCATCAGCGCGTCGTACCAGTTCGATCTGTTCGGCACGTTGCAGCGCGGCATCGAAGCGGCCAAGGCCAACGCCGATGCAACGCAGGCCGCTGCCGATACGGCTCGAATCACCGTGGTGGCCGACGTGGTCCGAGCCTACACCCAGGTGTGCGCAGCCAATGAGGAACGGGAGATTGCCCAACACTCCCTCGATCTGCAGGCCCAGAGCACCACGCTGATCCAGCGCCTGCGCGATGCCGGCCGTGGTGACGAAACCCAGGTCACCCGTTCGCAAACCCAGTTCAAATCCCTGCGCGCCGACATGCCGCGCTATGAGGCCTCGCGTCAGGCCGGGCTGTATCGCCTGTCGATGTTGCTGGCCAAGCCAGTGGATCAACTGCCGGCCGGCACCGCCACCTGCGACGAGCTGCCGAAAATCGCGCAATTGATTCCGGTGGGCGATGGCGCCGCATTGCTCAAGCGTCGTCCCGATGTGCGGCAGGCCGAGCGCCGGCTGGCGACTGCGACGGCCGGGATTGGCGTCGCCACGGGTGAGCTGTACCCGAACATCAGCATTGGCGCGACCATCGGCACCGTCGGTATCCTCGACGATCTCGGCGACCCGTCCACCAACCGTTGGGGTTTTGGTCCGTCGCTGACCTGGAACGTGCCGACCAACGGCGCCCGGGCACGCATCCGCGAAGCCGAAGCGGTGACTCAGGCGACGCTGGCGCATTTCGATGGGGTGGTGCTCAACGCCATTCGCGAAACCCAGACCAGCCTGGCCCAGTACGCTGCGTTGTTGCAACGTCGTGACGCCCTGGCAGACGCCGAGCAATCGGCAAGACTGGCAGCGGACCAGACGCATCGTTTCTTCCAGGCCGGGCGCGAATCATTCCTGGCGGACCTGCAAGCGACCCGCACCTACACGGATGTCACGGCGCAACTGGCCGCTGCCAACACCCAGGTTGCCGCCAGCCAGATCGATTTGTTCCTCGCCCTGGGCGGCGGCTGGGAAAGCGGACGAACGCAAGGCACGAACGCCAGCAAACCCTGAGGCCGTTGCTATGCTTTGATTTGATGGAGTCGCGAGTCGACTTCATCGATCAAGCTCGCGTTGGTCATGGGGATTAAAAATAATGAAAAACCCTTATGCTCCTGGCTTTTGGTGCGCTATTGCAGCATTGGTTTTGCTGTCGGCCACCTATTTCTACGGCATCATGCTGGCCCACCAGATCGACAAGGCGCTGGTGTTTCTCGACAGCGCCACCGCGCTCATCGCCGTGATGGCGATCGTGGTGGTGGCCTGGGCTTCCGTCCAGGGTCAGCGCATCAAAAAAAGACAATTCGAACAAGGCAAAACTCTGGTGCTGATCTGGGACACCAAGGTGGCGCTGCGTCGTGTCGAAACGGTGTTTGACCAATATTTCTGGGGCAGCTACTGGCAACCGGGGCGCACGTTTCAGGAAGTCATGGGCGAGCTCACCGGCACACCGCTGGAAAAAAGCCTCGAAACCTTGAAGAAGCAATGCCTGGCGTTGGATAAACAGGTGTCCGAGGACGGCTGGCACTGGCTCAACAATGCCCGCGAGCTGTCGGACGTCGCCACCAAGATGGCGCGGGAACGCTATCAACTGGACGTCTGTGATCCGCGCTCGGAGGTGACCGGCGGGGCGGTGATCAACCGGGACTTTGAGGTGTTGGTGTATACGTGGACGGCGCGGCTCAAGAGCTTTGATCATCAGCTGGATGAGATGGAAGTGCAGTATTCTTGATGTGTGTTGGCTGAATTGACGCCATCGCGAGCAGGCTCACTCCTACATTGGTTATGTGTCGATCACAAATCCTGTGTAGGCGTGAGCCTGCTCGCGATGGCGATTTCATATCCGCCGAAACTCTCAACCGCCCCGAGTAGTCCATAGACACTCTTTAACCTTTAAACATTGGGCCGTCCGATGCGCCTAGTGCTAATCTCCACCCCACTTTTAGCGGAGTCGAGCCGCAACCCCCTCAAGGGTTCAGGGAAGACGACGACACCTTCAAACAACGGACATTGACTGGGTCATTCATGAATAAATCAGCAGGCGTGCTTCTTGGAATCGTCGTAGCCATCGGCGCAATCAGCGCGGGTGGTGCCTGGTACACCGGGACCAAAATCGAAGGCGTGTTGAACACCTCGATCGCCGACGCCAACAAAGAGCTGAAGGCTGCGCTGGTCGGTTCCAATGGCACGGCCTCGCTGGAGCTGGTGTCGCTTGAGCGTCATGTGTTCAGCAGCACCGCGCACTACCGCCTCAAGGGCGAAGGCGAGATGTTTGGTGAAGCTCCGGTTGAGTTGCTCTTTGTCGACCACATCGAACACGGCCCGCTGCCGTTCTCGCGTCTGGTCTCGTTGAAATGGTTGCCGGTCATGGCTTCCAGTCACTACGAACTGGTACGCACCCCGCTCACCGAGAAATGGTTTGCCGCCGCCAAAGACAAGTCGCCGCTCACCGGCGTGGTCAACATCGGTTACGACAATGCCACCAACGGCACCCTCGAATTCCTGCCACTGGACGTCGCGCTGGATGAAAAGTCCAACCTGAAATTCTCCGGTTTGAACCTCGAAGTCGCCGCCAGCGCCCAGGCCCAGAAGATCAAGGCCAACGGCTACATGGACAGCCTGACGCTGACCACCGTGGCTGAAGATCAGACCCCGGTGAAGGTCGAGCTCAATGGCCTGACCATGGCCAGTAACCTGGTAAAAAGCACTTACGGTTTCTACACCGGCGAGAACACCCTCGAGCTGAGCGACAGCAAATCCACCTTCGGTCCCAAGCAATCGGTGTTGGGTCTGAAGAAATTCGAAATGAAAAACCTGACCGAGGAATCGGGCACCAGCGCTTCGGGGCGTGCCGATTACAAAGTGGGTGAAGTGTCGGTGAATGGCAAAGCGGTCGGTTCCGCGCAAATGGCCATGAGCCTGAAGAACCTCGATATCCCGGCGACCATGTCGCTGATGCAGGTCTACCAGACCAAACTGCAGCCTTACGAGAAAGCCGCCGCCGAGGCCGCTGCGGCCGGTCAGCCGTCTCCAGAACTGGTCCTGACCCCCGCCGAGGAGGCGCAGGTCAAAACCGGGCTCGAAAAACTGCTGGCTGCTGGCCCGCAAGTGGCGTTGGAAAACCTGTCGTTCAACACCACCAATGGCGAAAGCCGCGCCAATCTGGTGCTCGACCTGACCAAGCCACCGACCATGGACCTGCCGCCCGATCAACTGACTCAACAGTTGATTGCATTGCTGGATATCAATGTAAAAGTATCCAAGCCAATGCTCGTCGATGTGTTCACCGTGCAAAGCCAGCTTGATGGTCAGACCGACGCCAAGCTCATCGCCGACCAGGCGACCGCTACGGCCGACATGTTCGGCAGCATGGCGGTCGGTACGCAATTCGCCAAACTGGACGGCAACAACATCGTCAGCAAATTTCACTACGCCAACAATCAGGTGGAATTCAACGGCCAGAAAATGACCGTTGAAGAGTTTGTCGGGTTCGTGATGAGCAAAATCGGTGGTGGTGCTGAAATCCAGGAATAAACCTGTCGTTAAAAACAACGCCCGACTTCTGCTGCACGCAGAGGTCGGGCGTTTTGCTGTCGGGAGTTTGCCTGCTAACCCATGTCTCGAATCAGTCGCCACGCCTCATCCACTGACAGCGGCTGTTTCATGCGTTCGGCGAGCAGCGCCATGGCCCGTTCTTCGTCGCAGGCAACTGCAGCCGCCACTACGCCGTTCTTGCCGAACAGGCCTATAAAGGGCGGATGGTAGGGATCACCCTTGAACTCCACTTCGTCCCAGGCTTCGGCATGGCCGAGATAGTCGTAGTTTTTGCCGAAGTGCCACGTCCAGAAATACGGTACGTCGAGGTAATGCTCGTCAGCGCCCAGCATATTCGCGGCGGCGATCCGCGCCTGTTGTTGAGCCAGACGCCAATGCTCGATGCGCTGAGGCTGGCCGTTGAGCGGGAAGGTCGCGATATCGCCGACTGCCCACACCCCGTCGGTAACGCGCATGGCGCCATCGACCTTCAGCGAGCGGTCCTTTTCCTTAGGCAGATCGGTAAACGGATCAGTTGCGGGGGTGACACCGATGCCGGCGAGCACCAGGTCCGCCGGCAAGCGTTGACCATTGTCCAGGCACACCGCTTCGACGTTTTCCGTGCCTTCTATATAGGAGGCTTCGCCTTCGGTATGAAACACCACGCCATTGGCCTCATGAAGGGCGCGAATCGCTTTGCCGACGGTTTCGCCAAATTGTGCGGCGAAGGGGATGGCATGCCGGGCCAGGACAGTCACGTCCAATCCGTATTCACGCAGGGCTGACGCAGACTCGAGGGCTATAAAGCTGTCGCCGATGATCACTGCACGCTGACCGGGTTTGGCCGCCTGCAGAATCTCCCGTGCCTGATCTTTTGAGCGCAACACGAACACTTGCGGCAAACCCGCGCCAGGCAGCGTGAGTGGATTGGGTTTTCCGCCGGTGGCAAGCAACGCGGCGTCATACCTCAACGATCGACCATCAGTCAGCCGCAGGGTTTTGCTCGACGAGTCCAGACTGGCGACTTCACCGCTGATGCGCTCGATACGCTGTTCGCGATAAAACGCCTCATCCCTCAGCGGCGGGATTTCTTCCGGCGGCATCTCCCCGGCGATAACAAATTTGCTCAGGACGGTGCGGTCGTAGCCGGCGTCGACTTCGCGGTCGATCAGCAGCACTTGGCCGCCGAAGCCTTTTTCGCGCAGCGCCGCCGCACACGCCGTACCGGCCGCCCCGGCCCCGACGATGACAAATGTCCGTTCGTCGTCTGCCGGCGGTGTATGCGCATCGGCTAATGGCTGGTCGTCGACCCAGATCTCGCCCTCGCGTACTTCCAGCGGATAGCGCTTGAGACTGTCCAGGGCCGGCGGTTCGCACAATGCCCCGTCCTCGATCCGATACGCCGCTTTGTGCCATGGGCAGATCAAGCGTCCGTGGCACAGCGCCCCTTCCGCCAGCGGTGCCCCGGCGTGCGGGCATTCGCCCTGATAGGCGCGTAATTGATCGCCCACTCGCAACAAAACGATTTTGGTGTCTGCAACCCGGACTTCAAGTCCTCGGCTCTCGGACACATCGGCGAAATGCGCAACGCGATGCAGTGCCATGATGACTCTCCAGACAGACATTTCACTTAAGAGTTTGGCGCTTTAAGCGAGGTTCAGCCAATTCCCACTGCCACCGCACGAACGGTACAGCTATAGTTCGCAAGCCGACGACGGCCCTATCCGCACAAGGTGCTCCGGAATGACCCGATTGACCTCTCTGAACCCTTGGCTGGCGGCCGTTGCAGTCGCCCTTTGCGTGCAATTTCCGGCGCAGGCCCAGGAGCGTTTCACCCTGAACATCCCAGGTGTCACGGATGACCGGCTGTTTACCTCGGCGGCTGCCAGCGATGCTCCGGGTTGTGGCGGACACAATGCGTCACCGGCGCTGAACTGGAACACCGGGCCGGCGGGAACACTGAGTTATGCCATCGTCATGCACGACCCGGACGGCCAAAAGGGCCAAGGTGTTGATCATTGGGTGCATTACGGCATCAAGGCCACCACGCACCAGATTCCTGCCGGCGTCGGGGCAAAATCAGCCCTTGAAGGAGTCAGCGGCACCAACAGCAAAGGCACCCCCGGTTACATGGGGCCCTGCCCACCGACTGGCGACAGCGCCCATCACTACATTATTCAGTTGTATGCGCTGGACCTCGCTCCAGACGCCTTGCCTGCTGGCCTGACGCGTGCGCAACTGCTGGAAAAAATCAAAGGTCATGTGCTGAGGAACAGCAGCGTGGTGCGCCGTTACCACCGCTGAGATTTATTTTCAGCCGGTTTAACCCGAACCTTAACGGGGGCTCGTCTCAGAGGATGAATGGATCAATTTCCTCCTGAGGTCAGCCCCCATGTCCTTCCCTCTGCATTTCCTTCGCCCCGCCGCCCAGGGTTTCATCACCGGGTTGCTACTGGCCATCGCCGGTTGCGGCGTTTCCTCCGCACCCGATTCCGCGCAAGTGTCGCCACCGGCTCAAAGCGAGATGAAGGCGGCTGGGGTGGTGCGCAGTGAAGCGCCGCTGGCGGATAGGTCGATGGCCAAGCGCAGCGCACGTCCGGCACCGCTCGCAAGTGTTGCACCTGAGTCATTCCCACCGGGGTATCGGGATGAACAGCGAGAGCAATACCAGGCGCTGGCGGACAACCCCATCCACAGCGTGGCCGAGGCGCCGGTCTCGACCTTCAGTGCCGATGTGGATACTGGCGCT
The DNA here is from genome assembly GCF_031456615.1 of Pseudomonas sp. 3296. Classification (NCBI taxonomy): domain Bacteria; kingdom Pseudomonadati; phylum Pseudomonadota; class Gammaproteobacteria; order Pseudomonadales; family Pseudomonadaceae; genus Pseudomonas; species Pseudomonas sp. 3296. The sequence continues at coordinate 2,966 of NZ_JAVDUY010000017.1, read as the reverse complement.
TACGCCAACGTCCGACGGTTACTGAATCAGGGACGCTTGCCTCCCGACGGCGCTGTGCGTCTGGAGGAGATGGTCAATTACTTCCCCTACGACTATGCGTTACCCACCGACGGCTCGCCATTCGGCGTGACCACTGAAGTGGCATCGTCACCCTGGAACCCGCATACGCGCCTGCTGCGCATCGGCATCAAGGCGTCTGACCGCGCGGTAGCGGAACTGGCCCCGGCGAACCTGGTGTTTCTGGTGGACGTGTCCGGTTCAATGGACCGCCGCGAAGGTCTGCCGCTGGTCAAAAGCACCCTGAAATTGCTGGTTGATCAATTGCGCGAACAGGATCGTGTTTCGTTGGTGGTCTACGCTGGCGATTCGCGTGTGGTGCTCGAGCCAACTTCCGGACGCGAAAAGGCGAAAATTCGTACAGCAATCGATCAATTGACCGCCGGCGGTTCGACCGCTGGCGCGTCGGGCATCGAACTGGCCTATCAAATGGCGCAGCAGGCGTTTATCCCCAAGGGAATCAACCGCATCCTGCTGGCCACCGACGGTGACTTCAATGTCGGCATCAGCGATTTCGATAGCCTCAAGCAACTGGCTGTGGATAAACGCAAGACTGGCGTTTCCCTGACGACCCTGGGTTTTGGGGTGGATAACTACAATGAACACCTGATGGAGCAACTGGCCGACGCCGGGGACGGTAACTACGCCTACATCGACAACCTGCGTGAAGCGCGCAAGGTGCTGGTGGATCAGCTCGGCTCAACGCTCGCGGTCGTGGCGAAGAACGTCAAGCTGCAAGTGGAGTTCAATCCGGCTCAGGTCAGCGAGTATCGACTGTTGGGGTATGAAAATCGGACGTTGAAGCGCGAGGATTTCAGCAACGACAAAGTCGATGCGGGCGAGATCGGTGCAGGGCACACGGTGACGGCGCTGTATGAAATTGTGCCCAAGGGTGAGAAGGGATGGCTGGAGCCTTTGCGCTATGGCAAACCTGAGTCGTCCGTTTCCGGGAGTTCCGGAGAACTGGCGATGCTGCGAGTGAGGTATCAGCTGCCCGAAGGTGGGAATAGTCGCTTGATCGAGCGACCCATCACTGACAGTCAGTCCGGCAAAGCCAGCGATGACCTGAGGTTTGCGGCGGCCGTTGCCGCGTTTTCCCAGCAGCTTAAAGATGGGCGGTATACCGGTGATTTCAGTTTGAAGGACACGCAAGCACTGGCTCGTGGTGCGCGGGGAGAGGATCCATTCGGGCTGCGTGCCGAGTTCGTGCAGTTGGTTGAGTTGGCGCAAAGCCTGCGCACCACGACGGCATCGAACAGTGAGCCGCTTATTAAAGGAGGCTACAACTGACATGTCAGCTCTTGAACCGGGCGACGAAGTGCTGCTGGCCCGTTATCGAGCAGGTGACGGACCGGCGTTCGAGATCTTGTACGCCCGCCATCGCCTGGGCCTCTATCGATTCCTGCTCGGCCTCAGCGGTAAACCCGAGCTGGCCGAGGAGGTTTACCAGGACACTTGGCTGAGCCTGATTCGCAGTACCAGTCAGCCACAAGGTCGGGCGAACTTTCGTACGTGGCTTTACCAGATTGCCCGTAATCGACTGATTGATTACTGGCGCAAGCACGGAATCCACAATCCCTTGCACGACAGCTACGACGAACAGGCTCATGCAGTCATTGATGAGGCGACCGATCCGGAGCAACTGCTAAGCCTGAGTCGTGACAGTCAGCGCCTGGAAACGGCGCTGCAAAACCTGCCTGCTGACCAGCGTGAGGTCTTCCTCCTGCGTGCCCATGGCAATCTCGATCTGGCGCAGATCGCTATGCTCATTGGCGCACCGCTGGAAACCGTCAAAAGCCGTTTGCGTTACGCCCAGCAAAAACTGCGTCGGCTGCTGGCCGAGGAGGTACTGACATGACTGACGCCCGTCCTACACCTGAAGATGATGTGGTGAAGCACTTTCGTGAGCACGCGACGGGTGAACCGCCGGCTCATCTGGATTCATTGATCCTTGCCGTGGCCCATAAGGAAGCTCCGGTGCCGAAGCCGAACCTCTGGCAGCGCTGGATTCAGGCGTGCCAGAAGCCTCGCTGGCAGGTTGCGTTTGCCAGCCTTGTGGGTGTCGCGTTGATGCTGGCGTTGGTGCAGCGTACGCCGGAACAATCGCCGGGCTATGACTTCGTCCCGGCGCCCAAGGCATCTGCCCCGATCGTCAAAAAAGAAGCTGCTCGCTCTCTGGCTGCCCCGGCGGCGCCGATGGCCGATATTGCTGCGCCCGCGCAGAGCGAGCCAATTAATGCCGAGAGGGCCGAAGAGGCGACTAAACGTGCAGCGGCGCCAGCAATCGCGCTGGATGAGCAGCTGCGTGAGGTGGTGCGCCTGCAGAATGCGGGTCAGGCACAGGCGGCAGATACATTAATGAAGGCATTGCACAAACGCTTTCCTGACGAAAACGTCGAGGCTCGACTCAAGGACATGCCGAGAAACTGAGTTGCAAGACGGTCAGCCATTTGGCATCCGTGCCCGAAAGCGCGCACTATCGGGTCGTAGCCGATGCGTTGGAGGAAGCCGTGGCGAAAAAAATCGATCGCATCGCCCAAATGCTCAACTGCCCCGTGAAGGGGGAGGAACTAAGACGGGCAATTACTGAGAGTCGTAAGGATTTCCTCCTTAACCAACCGGAAGCGGAGGAGGTTGATGAGGAGGACTTTGAGGATGATGAGGAGTGGGACGACGATCTCGACTGGACGACCGAGTAGTCGCGTCGCTGGTTTACCCAGCCAATGCGGGTTGGGAGGGGGCTGAACAGATCTCTGTAGTACAGGCGTTCGGACGGGGAAAGAAAGTTCAAAAAGAGACTTGACGTAGTATTGGAACGCTGTAGAATTCGCCTCCCGCTACCGAGTGATCGGAAGCGCAAGTGGTTGAAGTTGTTAAAGATTTCCAAGCGAAACTTTGAAAACTTCTGA
>NZ_JAVDUY010000016.1:0-47865 GCF_031456615.1 Pseudomonas sp. 3296 | reverse complement strand
GGCGAAGGATATTTGCTTCATCGGGGCTCAACCGTTCAGTTCGTGGGGCAAGCGTATTTCAGCAGACTTGGGAGTCTTTTTCAGAGTTTCCCTAGAGCAAGCTGCGCCTCTCCATAGTATTGAAAAATCGCCTGACAGAGCCAATACAGCGCCTTGTGATTTTCAGCTACTAGTGCCACATCCCCCTCATTTATCCTGCCGTAAGCCTTCATCTGGGCCTGCTCGATTCCACGGGAACTCTCCCCGTACAACGTACCTAATGTAAATTGTGCTTTCGCATTACCGGTTTTGGCAGCTTGTTCATACCAATACTTCGCTTTTTTCACATCGTGTGCAATATCGGTTCCTTGAAGATAACTGGCAGCGAGTTCCATTTGGGCTAGATCCATACCCATTTGAGCTGCTTTCTGTAGGTAAAAAATCATTTTTTTTCGGTCCCGAAAACCTATATCACCATCGCGGCAAAGGTTTGCTATTTCAAGCGCAATACCCGCGTCACCCAATCCGGCGGCTTCGTCGAACCAGCGCAACGCGTTCGCGTAGTTCTGTTCCGAGTAAAATGTGTAACCTAAATCAAAAGCTGCGCGGGCATTGCCTTGGCCTGCCTTTTTAATCAATGCCCGCTTTTCTATAGGTACCAAGTTATTGTCGCTTATTTGTATCCACACGCGCCCATCCGTGGTTCGATATTTGCCACCTTCAGAGCAACAGGCTCCGGCTCCAAAAGACCACTCGCCAAGAATGACAGATACCGAGTCTTTTTCTGCGTTGAGATACTGCCTATGACAAGCGGAGATTAAATTAAACTCTGGCCTAACCACCATTACTGCCCTCATTCCTTCAGTCTGCCCGTCTATTCGATAGATTCTGCAGCCTTGAACGACAAAATGAACAAATGTCCCTTTAAGTTCGCCCTCGAAAGTGAGCTCTGGCGGAGTATCGCGAACCATAATTTGTGCTCGATTGAGTTCGGGCAACTCAACCCAAGAATACCCATACATTAAAACTGAACAACCAAATATCACACCCACGATAACAATTAATGCGCACCGTAAGGCAGTGCAAGCAACAAGCTTCATTCAAGACCCCCAATGCATCACATTGCCCCCTGTGATCTGTGGCCGATGCCAAACCTGATCGCGCTTATGAGCGCGGAGGGAGTTATTTTTCCACCCTATCCAACACCGCCCCAAAATGTACCGCGCGAGGTCGTACATTTATTTTAAAAATTAACGTGGCAAATCCAAAGCGATAATATCCACCATTGTTTTAATTAGAGGATTCGGATTATCAGCCACGGCAGAAGAATAGCGAATCTCCGTCACCACCAAGCCGACTTTCCTTGGTGCAATACCTGTGTGAGTGAAGTTAAAGTAATGTGAACTGCCCTCACAAGGCCTATCTTCGTATCCACAGTCTCCGGAATTCTCTGCGTCTTCGACGGCATACAGCGTCTTCACATTCCAACCGTCGAAAGCAACTACAGAATGCGAACGCTCCGACGTTCCACCGCCGGAGGCCACCTCGCTAATAATCACTATGCTGCTTGGCTCACCAAAGGGTACAACTTTGTTAGTTTGGCCACCAAAACCCTCAAGAACCCGAGCCGCCGCCCGTTTAGGGCCGAACCAAAATATAACCTCCCCATAGGTGAACCCCTGCATTCGCGTACCTTACGGCAGCTAAATACGCCTCTTCTCCATCAACAAGGATTACCGGATAGACTTTCTCAATTTGAATGTTCCGTTTATCGACATCTTCGTTTTCGATCCATTGGGAAATTTCCATGTTGGATGGGGCGAGAGCCTGTGCCGCAGTAGTAGAAAGCTGATTACAAGGATAACACTCAGAAATTTAAATACCCTCTTCATATATAAGCTCATTCGAAAATCCATTCAATTTATTTATCTTGCTAGTTACATCGACCAAACTTACTTGAGACCACATAAAACCCTGACACACATCCAAAAAAAATGCCAATCCAAAAAAAACCGGGAAATCCATTAAAAATCTGTATGTCGCATAGAGGAACGGACAATAGATATAACTATCCTCCACCACCAGCACCTCACCCTCAAACCACGAATTAGAGTTCACCGTATAATAATAACAATCCCGCCAAGCATTGCCACTCCTGAAGCAATAGAAAAAACTGCGATTTTGATGTTGTTTCGTAATGACAGCCATGAAGATAACACCACAGACAACCATACGCACAAGGCAATCAGAAAAAAGAACAGGGCCGCATATACGATCAAAACGTAATAATTAAAATTCGCATTAAAATGATTGATAATACGATCACAAAACCCAGAAAAATAGTAAACACCAAGAGCAAGCAAAACATTTGCAACCAGGATCCCGGGGATCATTATATACCATTCTAACTTTATATTTTTTACACTCACGACCCACTCTCCACTGAAAATTTCGCCAAGTTATATTCTGGCGAACTCGTAAAATCTAAGCTGGCTATTTGCGGCAAACTTTCGGTATACAACGAATATTCTCTCTTAGGCTCCGTTCCAGCTTCAATTACCGGCGGTTTGTCCGGCAATCCGGACGGAAGGAGTAGGAGGCTGCAAGAGCGACCGCTGAAATCCCCTTGTGCTTGTGTGTGGAAACGCTCAATGAGTTAATACCCACCGACCGCCCTTTAGTCGGCACAGAATTCGTATTGGCATAGAGCTCAAGTAAGGTGTGCAACCGTTCAATCAGTCCTAAGACAAACACACTCAACGTCAACCATTGGGCAGTCAAAAAAGGGATGGAGGCTTCCATGTTTACCCATCCCTTTCTGCTCAATCCCTTTCTCAATACAATTTTTAGGGGTAACTAAATGCTTTGACCAACGTCAACTCTCCGGCCGCGCGCATCGGTATCAGAAATGTCTCCACTTTCTCATTAGCTGTGCCTTCCTCCGAAATCACCGTCACCTGCGCCGTCGTCAGCGGCTGAACCGCATCCTCCTGCCCTTCCTCATCGCTGCTATACCCACCGCCAAAGTAATTCACATACACCAGATACTGCCCTTTGATCGGCGCCGGCATGGCAAAGATCTCCGGGCCATACCCCGTCGTCACATCCACATCCAGCGCTGCACCATTGGGCGCAACCCGATCGCCGTACCAGATGTGCGCCCCGTCCGGCGTAATCAAATGCAGGTCCAGGTCCGTGCCGTCACTGTCCCACGACAACAACACCCGCAACTTGGCCGGTGTCGCGCCACCACTGGCATTTAGGAACTGTGTGCGATGCCGCTGTTGCCCATCTGGGCTGCGTACTTCGACGCTGTTGCTGCCATTGGGAAACGAGAACGGGCGATCAAAGCGGCCTGCCGGATCGATCTTCAGCGGCATGCTCACGCCGTTGACGATCAAACGACCCGGCTCCGTCGACTTGGGCGTGGCTTTGATCTGGCCGCTGATGCGTGCGGTGTTGGCCTGTCCTACCGGTGTGTTAACCGATGAAGCGGGATAGTTGACAGTCTGGCGGAAGCTTTCGCCTTCGCCTTCAACCGCGCCCGTGCGCCAACCGCCGATAGGGGTGTCGATTTTAATGCCTTGCGCGCTAGCCAGCGGCAACGCGGTGAAGGACCAAAGCATCAGTAAAACTTGGGGATAACGGAGTTTCATGGCCTATTCCAGCAAGAGGTGGCGGGCGAGCCCTTCGATGTAGGTTTCATCCTGGCCGTTGGGGTGTGCTTCGAAAGCCAGGTGCAGGTATTCGTGGGTCAGGTCGAGGCGGTCCTGGAGGGACAGCACGCCGCGCACGTAGATGCGCTGGCGTTCGCGGTCGACATAGGGGCGGCCGAAGGCCAGGCGGCAGACGGCGAAGGTGTTGACTTCGTTGTAGCCGACTTCGTTTTCGAGGCGTTGGCGCCAGCCGCGGCGTTGGGTTTGCAGCCAGTCTTGGGCGGCGGGCAACGCTTCGCAGGAGGCGACGGGGTTGTCCCAGCGGCTGAGGCTGGCGCGCGGGTAGGCGTGCAGCAGGATGGCGTCGTAACGTTGGCCGGCGTTGGCTTGTTTGACGGCTTGTTGCCAGGAGAGTTTGTCCGGGCCGGATTGATCGGAGTGGTAGGTGACGGTGCTGCCGGCCAGGACCAGGTCGCTGGTCCACGCGGCAATGTTGCGCGATTCAGCGGTGGCCGGGCGTGGCGAAACGCGCTGACGGCTGCTGCTGTCGTCGATGCTCAGGCAATCACCGTGGCGCGTGGCGTTTTGCAGCAGGTAGGTGCGGATGGCGATGGCCAGGGCTTTGGCAGCTTCGGCGGGTTCGGGTTTGGCTTCGCGCTGGAGGACGCGGGCGACGTATTCTTCGCGGTCCAGGCGGGCGACGAGTTGGTCCTTGAGCAAGAAGAGTTCACCGTCGCTGTGGATATCGAGTTGGTTACCGTTGCTGAATTCGACACGATAGTCGCCCTGCAATGGCCCGGAAGAAACAACACGTTCCCCCGCCAGAACCCGCTCAATCGGATAGCGAGAAAACAGTCCGACTTCGACACAACGCCCTGAATCCGCTGGCCAATCAACCGGCAGCACTGTGGCCAATGCCTCAGCGTAATGACGCAGCACCATCTGACTGGTCCCGCGCCCACCTGCCCAGATCGGCGTGCCATCCGCCGTCCAACCGGCAAAACCGCCCTGACGTGACGACGGATCCTGATCCCCCAACCAGCTCCAGGTTTTCACCCGCAACCGGCCACCGAGTTCGCCCACCACGTTGCCATCGGCGGCATTGAGCACCACATCGAGCAACACCCGCCGCGCCTGATCCTGTGCTGGCATCACAGCCAACACCTTGAGCAATTCAGCAACGGACACTCGCGCAGAAGGTTTTAACGACGACAAATCCAGCAACCACTCCGGCGCCTGTCGCGCTTGCCAATACGTGCGCCAGCCATCGCCGGAAATGCCCAAACGCGCAGGCTCAAAATACAAACCGCACGATTTTACCAATGCCTGATCGCGCTCGATCTTGCCGCCAGCCGTGCAGCAATAAACCTCTTCCTTCGACTGCCCGCGACATTCATACGCAGGTTCTCGGGCGCCGGTATCCACCAGCCAACCGTACACAAACAACTTCCACAAACTGCCCAACGGCGCCTGTACATCAGCAGGCAACGGCTCGCGTGAAATCACCTGAGTCCGGTTCAACGAAATCAGTTCACCCTTGAAGCCCAGCCGCAGCGGTTCGTCCTGCGCTGTCGCCAGCGCAGGAATCAAACACAGCAGCAACCAGACCAGACGCCGGGTCATGTCAGTTGACCGTAACCTGACCGAGGGCCGGTTTCTGTTCCTGCGCTTGATGTTGCGGCGCATAAACCTGCGTGAAACGTACCGGCGGCAGATTGAACTGACCTTTCTGCGAGAAGCGCACCAGATGACGCAAGCGCAACTCACCGCTCAAGGCGTCCACCGGAATCGCGTAAGCCATCTGACCCGGCTCAAAACGCGCCTTCTCCAGCGCGGTCGGTTCGGTGCCGGCCTTGCCCATCAACTTTATGCCCCACGTCGTGCGTTCGACATCGGCGCCCGGCGGCAGCGGCACTTCGAGCATGCCGTAGCGCAGCGGTTTCGCGGCTTTGCTGGTGATGATTACTTCGTCCAGATACAGGCTGTCGCTGGACAACGGCTGGGTGCCGACCGCTTCGAGTTTGAAGGTGAAGGCTTCGTCACCCGGCACCAATCGAGACAAGCGACGTGTGATGGTCACGGCCATCGGATCAACCGCCGGTTGCCGGGTCTGGAAGCTCAGCGCGGCGCGCAATGGCCGCTCTTGCGTCCCGGCCAGTGACAACACCGCTGGCACCGACGGAGAACCCTGCCACGTCCAGTACATCTCACCGGTATCGCCGTACTGTTTCTTCCAGCCTTCACCCGGCGCCAGCGCGATGGTTGGCGAAGCTTGTTCGATGCTGCGCTGCAACCAGGTCAGCGCCAAAGCGCGTTCCAGCGTCGATTGCTGTGGGAGCAAGCGTTGCAGCAAGGCTTGAGCGTGGGCCTGATCGAAGGGTTGCAGCGACAGGTTCAGCGCTTCGGCGAACGGCTGCGAGCTGACCGCCAGACGCTGTTGCGCATCCGCCAGTTGACGAGTGAAAGCCTCCGGCAACGCCACCTTGGACTGACGCGCCAGCGATGCGGTCAACACGCGGGCAGCGGCCAGACCGAGCGCCGAATCCGGATCGCTCATGACGATGCTGTCTTCGCCATCCTCCATCAGGTTCGCGGCATTACCCTCGCCTGCTTTCGCCAGGTCGTCCATCAAGCCGCTGAGCAAGGTGTTCACCGGCAATTGCATCTGTTTGGCGAAGGACAGGATCAAGGCGCGCTGCAACAGCGGCGTGTTCTGGGCCTGCTTCGAATACACCTCCAGCACCCGCTGCCAATGCTCCGGCGGCAAGTTCAGCTCCAGCACTTTGCTGGCGTTCCAGTCGGCGTAGTAGACGTAAGCCGTGAGGAAGGCATCCGGCTCGCCGTCCATGCCCCACCAGGTGAAACTCGCGGAAGGCCCGGCCATTTGCACCAGGCGCAGACGGCTGTTTTGCATGATCAGGCGCAAGCGATCGCGGATTTGCGGGTTCGAGGCCAGCGTCGGATAGGCGATGCTCAGCGGCAGCAAACGACTGGCGGTCTGCTCGACGCCGCCGTACGGATAGCTCAGCAGATCATCCAGTGCCGAACGGAACAGCGCTTGCGGACTGTCATCCAGACGCAGGCGGATATCCGTCGCATCGGCCGGCAAGCTCAGCGGCGTATCGCCACTGGCCACGTCCAGACTTTGGCTTTGCGTGACCTGCCAACCTTCGCCGGTGGCAGTCAGGCGCACGGCCAGCGCGTCAGCGGTTTTGCCGTCCTGCACCAGTTCGGCGGTCCACTCGCCACTGGCCAACGAGAACTCAGGCAACGCGATGTAGTTGATGCCGTTGTTCAGGGTCACTGGCACACGCTGATCGGCGCCGCCGACATGAATCACCAGCTCCGCCTTGACCGGTTTCTCGGCCTGACTGAAGGCGAACACCCCGAGACTCGGCTTGTCGCCGCTGCGGAATTTGCTCGGGCCGCTCCACTTCAAGTACAGCGGTTTTTCCGAACGCACGAACTGCTTCTTCTGCCCGACCTGCCCGTCATCGGCGATGGCCCGGGCGGTGATGCGCCAGCGGGTCAGCGAGTCGGGCATCTTGAAGGTGAAGCGGGTTTTGCCGTTGGCATCAGTCACCAGTTCCGGCTGCCACGCGGCGGTATCGACGTCTTCACGACGCGGCCGCTCCAGCACTTTCACTCCACGCTCGCTGCGGTTGGCTTTGCCCGGCGCGCCAGGGCTGCCCGGCAGTGCCACGTCGTAGCTGATGAACGACAGGCTCGCGCTGGTGCGCACGTTGTTGCGGCGCGGGTGGTAGAAGAACTGGTCGATGCTCGGCGCGACTTCCGGTTGCAGCGCGTAGACCATTTCGTCAACGACGCTGACGGTCAGGTGCGCCGGAATCGGCTTGCCGGCGAACTGCGTGGTCAAGTCGACCGACACGGTTTCACCGGGTTGATACGTCTCTTTATCGGTGGCAATGGCCACGTCGATTTGCGGCGCGACGACCTTGATCCCGGCGTTCTGGAAGCTGTATTGACCACCCTTGGTGTAGAGCACGGAGAAGGTCAGGTTCGGCGCGAAATTGTCTTTCACCGGGATGCGCGCGCGGTATTGGGTGTCACTGAGTTTTTCCATCTTCAGCCAGTCACCACCCTTGGACAGCAGCGCGGTGGCCTCGACCTTGTCGCGTTCAAGCGACAGCAGTGCATCGCTGATCGGCTCCGGAAAAGTGATCAGGGCCAGTGCTTCATCACCGGCCTTGTACTCGGGTTTATCGAGGACGATTTCCACGGTGCCCGGCACGGCTTTGACGCCATCACCAGTGACCGAATGACCGGTCGCACCGACCACGCGACCATGGTCATCTTTCAAGGTCAGGTTGTAAGTGCCGGGACGCTCGAAGGCGACGGTGAAGCCTTTATCTTTGGCGGCCAGTTTGCCGTCGCCGGTGGTCTGATCTTCAAGACGCACCCAGCTGTAGCTGCTTGGTGTCACGGTTTTGCTCTGCTCGTTGGCGCCTTCATTGATGTAGCTGAACGCAACCTTGTCGCCCACCGCACTGAACCGCTGCGGCGCGCTCAAACTGAAACTCGCCGCGCCACGGTCGATCAGGATTTCCTTGGTGGTCTTGACCCGATACGCCGCGCCATCGCTGGCAAACACGGTGAGCATGTAGCGGCTCGGTTTCTCGGCGGCCGGCAGCTCGAGGGTCGCGTTGCCCTTGGCGTCGGTGGTCAATTCGGTGCTGGTCAGCTCGACCGGGAATTGCCCGAGGTATTGCAGTTCGTTGTCGACCATCGACAGTTGCTGGGCGCGCAGGCTCAGGCTCAACTTGGCGTTGGCCACCGGTTTGCCGTCCGGGTACAGCAGCACCAGGCTACCTTTAACCGGTTCACCGGTGCGGTAATCCTGCTTGGCCAGGTTCAGCGAAATTTCGAAGTGCGGCTTGATGTATTCGGCCACGCGGAACGCACTGCTGTAGGCCTGATCCTTGTAGCTGAAACGCAGTTCATAACCGCCCGCTACCGCGTTATCCGGCAACTGGAATCGGCCTTGGGTACCGGCCTTGGAGTCCAGCTTCAGCGCCAGCGATTGCAGCGCCGTGCCGGTGGCATCGAGCACGGTTACGTTGACGTCGGCCGCAGTCGGTGCGACGGAATCCCGGGCGTTCTTGAACTCGCGCCCGACGATTTTCAACGACACCCAATCGCCCGGCCGGTACAGCGGCCGGTCGGTGAAGGCGTAGAGTTTGGTGTCGTAGATTTCGCTGTCGTAGTAGAAGTTCTCGGAGACAAACACCCCGCCCTCTTCGTCCTCGCCAATCACGAACGAACGTTCCGGGCTGACGTGTTTCAGGCGCAGCAACCCATCGCTATCGGTAGCGCCGCTGCTCATCACGCCGAGGCCATCGGTCCACAGCACATTCACTTTCGGCACCGAACTGCCTTCGTGTTTGTGCGCGGCCCAGACCACCAGTTCATCACCGGCGATTTTGCTCACGGCCACGGTGTTCGAAACGAAGACCATGGTCGTCGCGCGGTACTTGCCGATCAACGCTTCCACCAGGTACAGACCCGGTTTCAGGTTACCCAACGGAATGTAGACGTTACCCGGCGCGACGCTGACGAATTCGCTGGAAGAACCGGCCAGGTTCACACCCTCAGGCGGCTGGATCGGTTTGGCTTGCCACAGCGGATAGCGGAATTGACTGACCACCGGCAGGCCCGGGATCAGGGCGAATTGCGGCTGTGCATCGTAAGGCGTTGGCGCGGCGATGGCGGTGCCCATCTTCAGTTCCGGCACTTCCTCGGTGACTTGTTGACGGGACTCGTAGGAAAACGCCCGTTGCATCACGCGACGGGATTTTCGGTACCAGTTGTCCCACAGGTACGCGAGGGTATTCGACAGGCCTTCGCCCTTGAACTGGCCATCGCTGACCACGCGATGCAGGTTCTTCTGACGCTTGAGGAAATCCAGTGGCTTGTCGATGCGGTACACGCGAATGTCGGCGCCGCCATAAGGCTCCATGCGGAACCGGCGATAGTCACGGCCCGGCGCTTCGAGGCGCACCATCGCCTGTTCGTCACTGGCGAAACTGCTGTCGGCCAGCAGGAAAAAACTTTCTCCGGCCAATGGTGTGTAATCACTGGACGGCACCGAGTCTTCAGCATTGACTGCGGTAATAGGTATCAAAAGGGCCAGCAACAGAGGGATTTGAAAACGAATGCGCAACATACGAGCACCGGTCATTGGGTGAGAAAATTCAGTCGATAAACACCGATGAAATTGGGGTTGGTTGCATCGGGGACCCATCGGGTGTCCTTCCATGTCATGAGTTGCTGCAGGCTCGCGGATCGCATGCCGTTGTCAGTGGGGGTGGTGGTGCCGGTGTGATAGGCGATGTAGCGGCCCATCCAGATCATCAGGTGCTGGTCGTCGCCCTGATCGAAAAACATCAGGTCGCCGGGCCGGGCTTGCGCCACGTCCCGACTCACCAGATGGCTGTTGAACTGAATCAGTTTGATCGCGTTGACATACGGCCCGACCTTGCCGCCGCCCTGCTGCCATTGCTGGGCGAGACCGCGTTGCGCCTCGCTCAATGGCAGTTCCGGTGGCAGGTAGCGATTGGACAGGCCGTTGCTGCGCAGCCATTTATCGTCATGGACTTTCAACGCTTCGTTGGCGGCGAACCGCACCAGTCCCGCGCAGTCCTGTTGATACCAGCGCGGGCTCGGGCCTTGGGTCAGTTGTTCCTGGGCCATGCGCACGAACCAGGCGCGGAACACCTGGGATTGCTGCGGATCCAGCGGCGCTGCCTCAGTGGCAAAGGCGCGACTGCCCAGCAACATCGCCAGCAGGCCGAGGCTGCGGATGAGTGCGGTCACAGGGCTTTCCATTCCAGCGGCAGCCATTGCCAATGGCCGTCGGGTTCGCTGCCTTCGGGCAAGGTCAGGGCGTACTTGCCATAACCGCTAAGCTTGCGCAGTTTTGGGACAAGGAAAGCTTGTGCGGCGTTGTAAAACACCGGTTCCATGTCTTGGGGTAGGCTGTCGAAAGTTTCCTTTCGCATGAGTTGCGCCATGGAATCTGGACCGAAATAGATCGGCATCAGGCGGTCATTCGGCACCACCTCGGCCATCGGTGGAAAGCGCTTGTCGAGAGTGCCGAGCGCCTTGTCCACGAGTTTGTCGTCAAGAGAGAACAGCAGCGTCGAGCCGTGACGCGCAAGGCTGACTTTCATGAAGGCCTTGCCGGAGATCGCGTCCGGACTTTCAGCCTCCGTGGCTTTATAGGGACCGAAGTTGGAGCTGACCTGACGCTGCCACTGGTGAGTCGGGCCATCCTGTTTCTCGATCACCGGGAACGCGTGTTCTTCGACATTGGGCTCATAGGCGCCGACCATCGATCCGAACAAGCTGCCGAGGTCGCCATCGAGTTTCGCGCTGTCCTTGTCGTTCAGGCTGGCCACCAGCAACGGTGTGTACAGACGCGAATCGGCGTACCAGCACAGGCCCGCCGCGCCGGCCATGTGTTCGGTCAACGCCTGGGCCACCGGCTCTTCGGCGCCGAGTTTCACCAGTAACGGCTTCTGCTGTTCAGCCGCCAGCGGCAAGGCCACGCAACCACTAGCCCCCATGGGCATGGCTTGCCAGATTGGCTTGAAATCGAAGTCCCGCTGATTGTCCAGTTCATCCATGGCGAGGAAGCTGTGCCAGCCCTTGTCGTCCATGTCAAAACGCAGCCCGGCAAAGTTCGGAATGAAACGCTGATACCCCATGGCCAACACACTGGAATTGACCGACAGGCGTTGCTTCACTTCCGGTGTGCGCGGTGGCAGGCCGAAGGCTTCGGGGAGCAGTTTGTCACCGTTGAGCAACGCGGCGATGGCCGTAGTCGAGACACTCCCGCGCTCATCGCTCGGGCCGCTGCTCGGGTCGTAGAGTTTGGCGGGATTGGACAGCACCACCAATTTGTCGCCATGGGAGGCGAACACCAGCGCTTTGCTGTTGTTGTAGGTGAGTTGATACAGCGGCACGTCGTCGGCACCGACTTTCACATCACTGAGGTGGGTCAACTGCGAATCGTCCAGCGCCACTTTGGCCAGTGGCTCCAACATTTTGGCCAAACCACCCCGATCCATCACCAACAGGAAATCCTTGAGCCGACCGTCCGCCCCGCGCCACAGTGCCACGTCGCCCGGCTGATCGAACAACTGCTCGATCAGGCTGTCCTGTAACTTGAGATCATGCTCGTAGATAATCCGCCGGAGACTACCGACCAACCCAAGCCGATCGGCATGGGACTCATAATAAAAAATAAAATCTTCGGTTAGAGTATCTTTAAGGAATGGCACCGCGAGCAAGTCTTTAGGCAATTGACTCAAGGAATGAGTTTCCAGCAGGCCATCGGGCCGACTCATGCCCAGTTTGTCACTGACAAGTACGACAGGGGGCATCTTGGGCTGATGAATAAGCCAGCCCACACCACCCGCCACAGTCGTGACGCCCACCACCAGGCACGCCCCCCAAAAAACCGCTGACCAACGACGAGAAGTGTTGGGAACAAGCGCTTGACCGTTAGCAGAAACAAAATTGCCGCTCATATTCTTCAATGCGTAATCAACCAAGATACAAAAAACATCGAATGTTTTTTTGGGTTAGTAGTAAACCAAAGCCGCGACCTAGAGGGCTTTACGGGCACCAATCAATTTTCCGTGAATCAAATAACAAATTCACATGGGACACCCTTTTATAAAACCCAACTCACACTCACGAACACAGACATAAACGACCAGGCAAAACCTCTGAAAAAAACAAACTCATGGAGCCGTTATTATTTAACTTGCAAAGAACACTTGCGGCGCAATAGAAACCAACACTTATTCACATAGAGACATCGGCACTAACCACAAAGCGACAATGACAGAATAGCGACTAAGATCACCAACAATTTACAGACTGCGCAACATATTAAATCTCCGCAAAACAACGTATATCTATTCACCATGCGGCCAGCGTAAAATTCAGACCTCTGCAAATATTATAAATGCCTACGTCGCACCCAGGATCGCCCCAACGCGCCAAGCCCGAGACTCATTGCGCCAATCGGCCATGCGACTACGCACGTCCAGCCTTCAGTTAAAACATAACTTTCAACTGGGACGACAGTAAAGTGATGACCCACCCGACCAACCCATCAACGGACCGGGACAGTCGCAATGAACCCGACCAACAAAAAGCACCAAACACACACCGCCGCGGACGCCCCCTCGCCCGGGAAAAGGCCCCTCGCCACCCAACCCATAAAAAACAGAAACCAGTCGCCGAATCGAGAACCAGTCTTACCATGAACACTATCCCCCTACTCAGCTGGCAGAAGTACGATAACAAGGAGCACAGCGGCCAGGACTTGACGGATAGAATTGTCCTTACAGTTCGGTCCCCAACGCGTCGACGCCTCACCTCTTCCAACCTGCCCCCCCTCACGTTTAAACGCTGGGTTTTTTATTAGCCATCGCCCTGAGAACAGCCACAGGCATGCGCCTGCGCGCCCTGTACACACATTTCTCAAACCAAGCGACTGCTTCATGAGGTGAAGCCTGCCTAAGCGGCCCCAGGCGATAAAGCCGGCCTGCCCTGGCCTCCGGCGACCCTACGGTAAGCGTACACTGAAGTTACTTTGCGTGATTACTTGAGCATCGACCATGCCGAATATGCACAAAGAGGTTGATCGCACTATGATTAGACAAGTTCAAGCCTGATAATGGCTTGGATATCGATACTTTAGATAGGATCTATAATGCGCAGCCATGTAACTTGCTATGTGTTACTTGTTTCACCCCTTTTCATGCTGTGCCAGCCAGTACACGCATCCGCGTGGGAAATCTGCAGTTTGGAACTTCGTATCACTGATGTATTAAAGCGTCCATACCCACAGTTACAGGCCCAGATCCTGACGGTAAGCCACACATCGGTCACGGCGGAATGTCCAGAAGCGGGGGCAATCATCACTTTCAAACCGGAAACTACTGACTACCAAAGCGAACTCCCACGCCGGCAGTGGCCCAGAAATGGCCAAACGGTGCACATTAACTACCGGTATTTGGATGGTGTATGCATGGGAGATGGTCATGATTATGGGTGCCGTATTAAACTTTACCCATTGGTTGGCACTTGAATGGAAAGCGCTTATCTAGTTAGTTTACGCAAGTTGAGCGGGCACCCACTGATGTGGCAGCCCCCCCCCCGATCTCACCGGCCCGCTGCGTTGGGAAGCGCGTCGGCACATTTTTGAGATAGGCACACGGATCCCGTGCTGATTGGATCAAACTCATGATCGCGGCTGCCCGCTTGTCGCTGAGCAGTGACCCGGCGAACAACCAATTCGATCGTCCATGCACCCACAGCTTTATTTGATTTTCGACCGTATTATCATCTATGGGTACAGCGCCGTCCTCGATATATTGAGTCAGTGCTATCCAGCGCCCGAGGCTGTAATCCAGCACTTTGGTCATAGCCGCCCCTTCAGGCACCAATTCACGCTGTACCAGCGCCCAAGCATGCGGCGCTTCGCTGAGAGAGGCGCTTTTTCTTGGCGTATTCGCCAACGATTTGCATCGCCCATCTCCTTCACTTGCCGTTCAATCTCGTACTACCCGCCAATTGAGTGCAACGCCTGCGCTACCAGTTGGCTTTTGTTCGTCGCGTGCAGATCGCGCATCGTTCAGGCTAGGGCGACTGTGTTTGGCTTAGCGGCTTAGCGTACCTTGCAATTCCTTTTCTGAGCCGCCCCCGACAATGTACTGGCTAAGCTCGCGGGGGGGGCAACGGCACACATTACGGATACGCGCACAAGAGCAAGGTAGGGGACTGACTGTTACACTGGCAGCCCCTCACGTGCATGGCGCATGCTTGAACATGCAATGGAATGACCTGGTTATCAACGGTAAGACATTGAGCATGTCGCACATGCAGCCGTTCGAGTTGACGTTCGAGGTCGCTGCTGAAGCCTTAACGGTGAAATTCGAGTTTGGCTTCCATTGCTTCACTGATGAAAAAGGCTACGGTGAAAAGCTCAATCACAAAGGCGAGCAGCGCTATTTCTGCCCGTCACGCTATCACTGTAGCAACCAGTTGCGCGACTACATCGAACGGCGTTTTTTCAAGGGGGGCTGTGCCCCCACAACAGTAAAAACGGCGGTGGTCAACGCTATTTCTGTTTGGATCTGCACGACAACGCGATCTTTTTTTCGATCAGCAAACGGGGTTCGGGGAGCAACGGAACCGAAAGTGCACTTAAGCCTAGCGCCTACCCGAAAACCCTTGTGCTGTCTGGGTAGTTCGATCAAACCACCGTTTTATCGGACCGCTGCAGGAATAATTTGGAATGGCTGAAAACACTCGAAAAAGAGGTGTCGAAAACTCGTTTCGCTAATCAAAGTCTGTAAATCCAAAGCTTTGGATGAGCAAGTAGAACTTTAACCATGACTTACGTTGGTTTTTGGGTCCATTGCTCCCAAACCCTCTAAAAATAGTCCGCTGGTATTGCGAAACCTCTTAGAGTGTCATTTCGCCCCGGGCGGGACCGCCCCCTGAAAGGGCTCGGTAGCTCGCGCCCTCTTTGGTCATCGCTATAGTTAGTCCTTATCAGCACGGCCAGGGGCAATTGATCAGATGTCGACAGACACGTTTCTTGCGAGCTTCGGCATGGTCGGAGTACGGATTATCGACTCGTACGGCCTCAACTCGCGCCGCTTTGCTTCACACTTGGAATTGCCACACCAGGCGGACGCTAGTAACAATACGCGCTTGCCGACCGACCTCGTTGACGCCGGCTTTATGCGTGCCTTGGCGTTGATCCCCGATCCAGCGTTTGGCCTGCGCGCTGCCGAGTGCTGGCACCCTTCCGATTTGCAAGCACTGGGTTACGCCTGGCTCTCCAGCGGCTCACTGCTCACGGCGCTTAATCGTCTGCAACGATACATAGGTATTTTTGCCGGCCGGGCCGCATTGGCGTGTACCGAAAACGACGAAGGGGTCTGTCTAACCTATGACAGCGGTCGGGGCAATACCGAGTTGGGGCATGCCATGGCCGATTTTGCCCTTTCGCTGATTATTGGCATGTGTCGGACAAACCTTCGCGGCCCATTGCCTCTGTGCTCGGTTCACCTCAAGCGCCCCTGCCCTAGCGACCGTTCACCCTACGAACGCTTTTTCGAGTGTGAAGTGGTTTTCGAGGCCGACAACGATAGCTTTGTCTTACCCTGGAACGTGCTGAATCGAACACTGCCCACCGCGAATGCCGAATTTGCTCAATTCTTTGATGACATTCTCGTCAGTGAGTTAACCAGGTTGTCAGGTTCCGACTTGCTGATGCGCTGTCGGAGGTTTCTCCTGGAGAACATGTCGTCAGGTGAACCCAGTGAGGATCGTTTGGCCGAGGCGATGGCCATGAGTCGGCGAACGCTGCAACGCAAGCTCGCGGAACGTGGCGTGAGTTATAGGATTCTTTTAGACCGGCTTCGTCACGACCTGGCGCAGCGACACCTCATGACGTCGTCAATCTCGGTGACGGAAATTGGATTTCTACTTGGGTTTTCCGAGCAAAGTGCATTCGCGCGGGCCTTTAAACGATGGCAGGGAGTCTCCCCGTCGGATTTCCGTGCCCAGCAGGAGTCTCAATAGGATCACAGAAGTTGAGTTTTGAGGGGGTCATCAACTAACGTCATCGGCACCAGATCACGGAGGTATCCGTAGGGCGCTTTATCGGCAAACGGCGGGTGAAAGATCTTAAGGAGCTGGTGAAGCGCTCTACGATTCGTACTCACATCACAGTTCCATACAACGATCACTCGTAATACATCGAAAATGTTGCGAGAGCCTGAACCTGCCCAGGGGAGTTGGTGGTCGCGGTTTTGTAATACTGCGCCACCAGTGGGATGCTGACCGGTTGGTTGTTGCTAATGCTTGTGGCTACCAACGTCTTGGTAGACAGGGGTAGGGGCGATTTGGCCCCGGCGCCGGCTAGGATCTGGATACCCACGCCCGTTGCCATCCCAGAGCCAGTGGAATTGTTCAGTACGCCAGCGGGTTGCGAGTACACCGACGAGATCCCATCGATCTGGTAGGACACCTTAATGCCAGTGTTGCATGTTAACGCAATGTTAAATTCGGTCGGATTAAAGGTGGCACCCACAGATTTACCGGTGAGAGAGGCCATAATTAGACTAGGTAAAGCCACAGCCACGTTTTGAGTGTCAACAGTACACGCACTGGCAATGATGCTGGTAGTTCCATTGATTTGCAGGTACTGATATGAATAAGGATTCTGAAGGATGCCGGCTCCGGAGTCGCTCATCACCGCCCTTGCTACGTTAGCATTTCCGAATGTTAATGCCCCAGTGTTTACGGGGCCGGTGATCACGAGGTCAAACCCAAACCCTTGAGAAATTGGTACATTATTATAAGGGCCTTGTTTATTGTTTAAGTTTGGATAGGCGGGAATATATTGTGAAGTACCGGCATTCGCCCACATGCGAACGCCTATGCCCGCGACATTCGTTGCATAGGCATTCGGCACCGCGGTTGAAGTCATTGCATTAACAAGTTGGACATACGTGTAGAATGAAGGTGAACAGTTCGACGCGCTAGCATAGGGGCCGCCGGAATTGTTCCAGGGCTGGGTATAAATCACGGTGCCCACCGCGGCATTACGCTTTACCGACAGTGTCGCCGGCAGCGCCCATACTACGGGACCTGAAACAGACGGACTTATAGTGCAGGATGCAGACACTTTGGAGCTCAATACCCCCATAATAACTAGGGAAAGCGCGATATAAAGAGTATTATTTTTCATCGTTCGACCCCTTAAACACTTCATTCAATACATCTTGCCTGAGAAACAATAATTTCCGTCGATCCAGGGTTATTTTCCGCTGGCAGTTGATAAGGTAACTGGCATAACCGCTGATTCTCCTTGGTCAAAGCCGCGGTCAACATTCCACTGCTGCCCTTCAGTCCGCGTGCGAGAACCCGCCCTCCTTGTGCGACTGTGCCCACAATCTGACCAGCGGCATCGCGTATTTCAACGCCAAATGGCAGAAACTTTCCGTCGGCCTGTCGAGTCTCAATAATAGCGGTACGTCCTGTGTTTTCGGTTTCGAATTTCAGCTTGACCACCGCTCCGACGGTCGGTGCCACTTGTTGCATGGTAGATTTCAAATCGATGTTGACCGGCAACCCCTGCGGGTCAATTTCAATTCTATTCCGCGCAAAGGGTGTCAAATTGGAAACCACCGCATGTCCCCACGGATCAACCCGCAACCCACTGCCATTGACCACACGAGCGCCGACGGCGTCCTTAGCTTCCACCACGGCTATGGTATCGCCCATGCTCGGGGTAAGCACTACGCCACCATCATAAGCCAGCACTCCGCCGGACATGCCAACACTCATTTGCCTGTAGTTACTGTTTTTGCTTGCACTGGCACTCACGGTCGTCATGGGTGAGACATAGGAGGCATTTCCCCCAAGACTCGTTGCGCGCGAGGTGTCGCCTCCGCCACTACGGCCTGTGTTAACGCCATAGGAAAGCTGGTTATCCTTGCCCAGAGTGCCTGTCAGTGTTTCCTGTAAACTGCTTGCCCCTGAAGAGTCGCGCTGCACTTGTGTCGATGAGTAAGGTGCACGCGGGCTATTACCCAGCGGAACGGCGACGGTAAACAGTACTTGGTTGTCCCAATTCGAAGTATTCACGTTCAACTGGCGGGACAACGCGACGCCATAATTGACGCGCTTATAGTGGTTGTTATACCCCGCCTGAGTCTGTGTATCACGCCCGCTGCGATCCCAGTAGTTCTGGGTCGAGCCCGAAAGGTAAAAACTGCCCCATCCTGGAGCCAACGACTGGTTGATGGTGGCCTGTAGCTTTCCTCGCTGGACTCCCCCGAGAGCCCCATCCAAATCGTGATCATCAAAATCTTGTAAACGCGCGGCATCGGCAAAATTCAGATAGCCCTCACTGGAATATCGATAAGCCGCCACCGTCAGGTTCGTATTGGTGGGCTCGAGCAGTTTGCTGTAGCTCACCCGCGCACTTTCGCCTTTACGGCTGGGCTCATTGGTAAGCTGCGTGTTGGCATGCGTGATATCAGCACTGATTGCGCCGTAGTCGGTGTTCAATGCTGCGCCAACCACCGCCGCCCCATAGTCAGGGGACAGAATTGAGCCAGCGTAGCCAGTCAGCAAATTGGTGAAGCCGTGTTGCAGGGTACCTTGAAGCATGGGCGGGGTACTTTGCACGCTCGGGTTGCGATATTGGCCAGCCGCGACACTGTAGCGCGTGACACCAGGTCTCAATGCATTGACCGCCGCGGCATAGGGCACACGGGAGGCCCGGACAGTGCCGTTCGCTTCGGTCACAGAGACCTCCAAATCGCCGCCATAACCGGTTGGATAGAGATCAGTTATTTCGAAAGGGCCGGGAGCGACCGTGGTCTCGTAGATAACGGTGCCGCTCTGGCGAACTTGGACCCGTGCATTGGTCTGCGCTATGCCACGCACGGTAGGAGCGTAACCGCGCAGTGACTCAGGATACATGCGATCGTCACTAGACAATTGCATGCCTCGAATACCGACGCTGTCAAACATGGCACCATCGGTAAAGGAGTCGCCAATCACGAACTGGCTCTCCAGCGATGTGATAGATCGCTGCAGATTCGACTGCAGACTTTGATAACGACTACCCATTGTCTGATCGTATGTCATGCTGCCCTGATGATTGAAACGCCAGACTCCAAAGTTCAGGCCTGCGGCCAAGCCCAAATAACCATTAGTTGATGTTTCTCCTTGACTTTGACTTTGATAGGCATTGGCGTTGTAGCGTAAGCGGCCGGCAGTGATCCCTTCATCCCAGTATTGTGGGTCCACATAGTCGCGGTTTTTCCGAGCCATAAACGCTTGCGGAATGCTGGTATCCAATCGCTGCTCGGCGTTGTCAAAATCGGCGATCGCGCCGTCAATGAGTGCCGACAACGGCGTGCACATATCCGTATTTTTTTGCAGTTTCGCATTGATTTCCGGCTTAAGCTTGCCGAGATCCACGCCCATACGGTCAAGTAAGGCACGATCAAAACACGGCTGCACATTGTGGCCATCGCTGCTGACTGGGCGAAGCGTCATCTCAGTGCGTCCGACCCAAATTTGGTTAACATACAGGTCAGAGTGATAGGTACCTGCAAGAGCGGCGTTGTCCTGGTTAAACCGAGTGACATCAATCAGTTGACCGGGAACCTGTCTCAAAAATACATCATTGAACTGGGTTTCAACGGCTCCGGTACCTTCTACAGACCCAGCGAACACCGCACCACTGACAACCAAAACGCCTGCCGCGACACTGATTTGGCTGCGGAAGAGGGCGGATAAGAAAGATTTACGCATTTGGACCTAGCTGAATTCGGGCAAAGCTTCGCCCGATCGGCAAATCACACAGTTAGCCGATCGCCAGAAAATAAGCCTTAAGAGAGAACCGCTAAATATTAAGCGGGCTGAGATCTCACGGGGTTACGCGCAGCGAAGCTTCGCCATCTATGGCGCCACCAAAATCACTGATGGCGTGATACCGAATCTTCAGTCCTGAGCTTGGAACGACCTGACTATGAAGTAGGAACGCCTTGGTTTCGCCCGGCCCCACCATGCCGCCATCATCAAATTTTGAGGCCTTCCCCTTCGTGTCTACTTCGAAGGCAGCGAAAGAGACAAAGTAAGGTGTCGGATTGCGCAATTCTACGTGCTTGCCATCCTGCAACAGTCTCCATTCAATCTTGGCAGGCGCTTCCTGCGCCGTGCCAGTAAGGTCGGCAGGTCGATAAAAAAATTTGATGCGAGAGCGGAACGCCAATTGAAGCTTATTAAGTTGCGCATTTCCTTCTGGCGGAATCTCTAAGACGTTGAGCCAGAACACGGACTCCTTATCTTGTGGCAATGGCTCTTTCGTATAAAAAATGCGGAGCGTTTGGCCTTTGCCCGAATCGATACGCGTCACCGGAGGCGCAACTGTAAAAGGGACCGAAATGTCGGCAGGCGCTGCCTTGTCATCTCCCTTATCGAGCCACACCTGAACGAGTGCCGGCAAAGCCCCCTCGTTGGTCAACCTGATGGTCACTTCGCGCTCCGTCGAGTTGTACACCACACGCGTACCGGCAATGACTACCGATGCGCTAGCGTGAGAAGCCCCAACGCCCCCCACAATGAGCAAAACCAAGCCCATCACCGCTCGAAGAACCAGTTCGCGCTTCATGACAACTCCTGGAGTATCAGTCCAAATTACAGCTAAAGGATCGCAGAGCTTTCACAGCCGCTACGACCCGTACGAGATCAATTGTAGGAAATGGTATACATCACGCTTGAGTTAGCAGGGCCGGGAGTGGCGACGCCAGTGGCGTAGTATTGAGCGTAGTACGACAACGTAGCACTACCGGCAACCACTGGGACGGACTTGGAATTCTGCGACGATTCTGCAAAACCAGCTTTAATGTCTGTCAGATCATTATTCATCAAGCCAATTTGTACGTTAGACGCGCCACCGCCGGCGAGCACCAGACGCCCTGTCGTGCTATCGGTAGTCGCACCTGCTTCGAAGAAGGTGTGTACATTGCCTCCAGTGGGAGTGCATCCGGACAGTTTAATCTCAAACGGCGTACGCCCAGTGGTCTGACCAGCAGCGGCCAAGGCGTTCGCTGAAACAGACGGCAGTGTGACGGTGAAGTCCTTCTGGCCACCGCCATTGCCGTCAATGGTACATGTGTTGGCAGTTACTTGGCCGTTAATGGTGATGGTACCATCCGCTGCCATTGCGAACTGAAACGAACCAATGAGAGCGGCAACGGCAAGAGCAGAAATAACATTTTTTTTCATGATATATACCCAAGTAAATTTAAAACATAACTAAAGAGATCTGGCTAGCCAAGAACTATTTGAGTTGCAATATAATATATGTACCAACCTTAATTAGCTGTGCCGTTTGCGCCAAACGTATTGACTTGTTGCGCCAAATTTGTTTGCCTGCATGAATTCAATACATAAGTGCAACGCTCACCCCTGCATAGACTTCATACGGTGTCTTCCAGCCCAGGCGTTTACGAGGCCGTAAATTTATCTGCGCGACCACGCGGTTTACAGCAGCAACAGTCAGCTTGCTGAAGTCGCTACGCTTGGGAAAATACTGGCGGAGCAAGCCGTTGGTATTTTCATTTGTACCGCGCTGGCAGGACGAATACGGGGCGGCGAAATACACGTCACAACCGCTCTCAGGGCGATCCGCTCATGGCCTGCAAACTCCTTACCGTTGTCCAGGGTTAGCGTGTGTGCCACATGCCCCTTGAGTTGCACGTTGATCGCCCGAGTCACCTGTCGGCGTGTTCTGCGCTTCACCGGAGAGGCGCCTAAGTAACCACTTTTTCGGTCCACCAGTGTGACTAGATTCCCACCTAAACCATGTACTGTGTCACCTTCCCAGTCACCCAGCCGTTCGCGGGTTTCGACCTCAGCAGGACGCTCGTTGATCGACACCCGATTTCGCAACTGCCCCCGCTGGTCATGGCTTCCATAGCGTTTACGGTAGCGCTTTCGACGGTGCCTTAGGGCGTTTTCCGGGTTCTTCTCCACGTACAGGGCAAAGGCGGCCAACAGATAGTCATATAGCGCCGGTTGCTTAGCGAATGCGGTTTTTTTCTGCTCCAGGGTTTTACGAGCTAGCGTGAATTGCGGCTGGGGGCGCATGCGCATCAGGTCGTTGAATGCCTGCAGCAGCGACACCTGCGGCATGTCGTCGGTGATATCCAGCAATTTGATGTCAACCTCCTCGACCAAATCGTCGAGAGACACATTGCGTTGTGACTTCTGGCTCTGGGTGAGTTGTCAGGCGAAGTGTTCGCCGAGCTTGCCCGTCTAGCCACCGAGCCAGTGCACCCGCCGCATCAGCCCTTTGGCCGAGGCGGCGTAAAGCCCTTGTGGGTAACGGCTCAGGCAGGCATCGAAGCCGGTCTCAGCCAGCAGCAGGTGGGACTTGTCCATATGTTCGCGTGTTAGCACATCGTATTCGTCGAAGGCGCACTGCTGGGAGGTATTGAGCGCTGTGCGGGCCTCTATGTAGAGCGCGGTCTCCTTGAGCGAGGCTTGAGCGCTGTCCTTGAGAGCAGCGAAGCCGGAACTGGTTTCATTGAACTGGCCACTGTAGAAATCCGCGGCAGCTTGCAGGTACGTTGCGAAATCCCTGCCCAGCGGGCTCTGGATATCACCCGACAAGTCGATGTCGTCTCGTGTGCCGTCCTCGTTGCAGACTTCCAGCAGTTGCATCCGGCGATAGGCCTGTGCCAGGCGCTCAGCAGGTGCCAGGTCACTGTCTACCAACTGTTGGAGAAAGTCGCGAGCGCTGTCATACGAGTTGCTGCGGCAACGGCTGCCTTCGCCGGACAGAAATGCATCGCCAGCGATTTCGATTTGGTCAGTGACCTGGGTGACACCGAGTTTTCCCAGTATTCCGGTCAATGTAGCCGCGGTGGCGGGCACCTCGCCTGTGCGCTCTGGCTCCGTCGGGTGCAGGCGGTATACCGCGAACGGCACTGGCCCGTAGCCCTCTTCTAGGTGATGGCTATCTAGCGCCTTAGGCGTCAGGGGCAGAACGCCCTTGTCCGCCAACAGCAGGCGCAGATTCACACGGTTGTCGTTGCCCGAACTCAGAAATGGCAGGTTGTTGCAGACATCTAAGGAGCCGTTGAGCACCCGCCAGTTGGGGTTACAGAAGTCGTCGAAGCTAGCTTGGGCCTGACTGGGCGGTATTTGCCAGTGTCAGTGATGGCGAGACCGATTCGCATGAGCTGTCCTAGAGTATGGTTGGAGTAGACGACTTGGGTTTGAAGAGTTTCGGGGGCGGATCAAAATACGCGGGCACAATCGTCCTTATTGGCCAGGCTCGGAAGGTGTGTTCGCCGAGCCCTTACATCCGCTCGCCAACCGCCAGTTTGTGGCTGATGTACTCCGGACTGTTGTCGCTGCGTATTACCCCTGGCTTTCCACGCCACTTTATGCAGGACACGCTCGATTGGTAGTGACAGGTCTGAGGCTCCCCCAATTTCTAAGACTTCAACCTGATAGCCAAGGGTTTACCGTTCGATTGCTTCCGAATCCTGTGATCGATCGTCCCTTCAAGACTGTCGCAATTTTCCGGATTTATCATTGACCCACGGTGTCCATATCGAGGTCGGCATAGTCTGCTGCGACGAAACTCTTTTACCAACCACCCCCACCTCCTCCACCCCCACCACCCCCAGACTCTCCCCCACCAGAGGAGCTGCTATCAGACGAGCTGCTACTCGAACTAGAGCTTGCCCCAGACGACGGGCTCGGCGGTGGCGTTGATGCGATAACGGCGGCAGCGGTCAGCGCGCCACTGAGCTCGCTCGGCGTGCTGAAGCGACTGCTATTGCGGTACCACTCGGGACGATAGTCGGGTTCGGCCAACTCGATAACGCCGGACTCAATCGCCGCGCTCAAGCGCGCCGTCCATTGCTGTTCAACCCCAAGGGCCATAGCGTAGGGCAGGTGCTGCTCGTAGAGGGCGATGGTCATCGCAGGTGCATGGGCGGCGCCGGCCAAGGTGCCGCTTTCGGCCAACTGCAAGTACTCTCGGTAACCTTCCAGAGCATCTAAGATCTGGCGCCCTTCGACTGTTGGCGCTTCTAAGAGGCGGCGGAAGAGCACAATCTGGATAACGATCAAGGCCACGCAAACGCCCGCAATTAATGAGGTCGCCACGATGACGCGAAGCCCGACCAAGGCGAACGGCAAACCAAACAGTATCAACACAATCCCCATCAGTCGGGATCCGTATCCGCTTTTGGTAGGGGTCGCCCAGCCGAAGACCATCAGGCCAACTCCCAAGATAAATGGAAAGAAGACGGAAAGCATCACCAGCGCATCGCCCAAAAAGCCCATCACCACATACGCAATCACCGCGCCCAGCACACCGAGGCACCAAGGTTTTCGGTTTTTTCTAAAAAGCTTGTCGCCCCACTCGATGAGTTCTTTACTGTGGGCCGCCAGCGCCTTACTCATTGCCTTGACGTATTTATTGCCGACGCGAATCTCAGCTTTGCCGCCGCTGAACAAATGACCAAACAAGGCCTTTTCATGGGCCTGGGCGTTTTTGTCCAGCTTGCCGGCAGTGATGATAAACGCGGCGCTTTTTGGCGCATCGGCAATGCTGAGCACCTTGCGCCGAGCCAGATCGGTGACGGTAACTGTCATCGCCTCGACATCGCTAAAGCGGCCGCTGAAACCCTCGTTCCAGACATAGCCGGCACGTGCTGGACTCACCTCTTGAGGTGCTTCGTAGCGCGGGAAAATCATACCCTTGGCAGGGGCGGCGCCGACCTTTCGCCACCAATAAACGTAGTATGCGAACAGCGTCAGCACAGTAAGTAGGCCCACCGCGGGGCGGGGGTTATCCCAGAGCAAGCGCAGCAGCTGCATCACCGCGCTGGGATGTTTGATCAAACCAGACGGCCAGTCCAAGGCAATGGTGAAGCCTTCATTTGCGCTCAGCGGTCGGGTGGTAACTAGCTTCACGACGTTATCGCCGCGGCTTAGCACCTTGTAGGCGCGGCCGGTGGTCGAGCCAGCGTAGCCGGTATAGCCGGCCATCTGGTCGATGAGCGCGCCTTCGGGCAACTCGATGGTGGCCGTGGCTTGGGTGATGGGGAACGACCATTGGTTGCCAGTGAGGTTCCAGTACAGCTCATCCTTATCAGCGGTGAGGTGCAGTTGGCCATCCATACGGTATTGCAGTTCATATAGATGTGAGCCTTGCTCGACGTCAGAATCTGGCGAACCGATGTAGTAACGCACGCCCCACTCGGTGCCTTCTTTTTTAAAGGGCTCAATCTGGCCGTCGCGAGTCACACTGAGCAGGTCGATAGGTGTTTTACGCACAAAGCCGCTAGGCAAACTGTAGGTGGTGGGAATC
This sequence comes from Pseudomonas sp. 3296, assembly GCF_031456615.1. Taxonomy (NCBI): domain Bacteria; kingdom Pseudomonadati; phylum Pseudomonadota; class Gammaproteobacteria; order Pseudomonadales; family Pseudomonadaceae; genus Pseudomonas; species Pseudomonas sp. 3296. Next base: position 22,260 of record NZ_JAVDUY010000016.1, on the reverse strand, counting down.
TCGCGGTATATGCCGTGCCTGATCTTGTTGCCAGCGGCAGTCACCTGAATACGCTCGGTAATCAGCAGATCGCCGCTGGGCTGGACCTTGAGCAAGATGTCGAAGTGATCAATGCGCTCTTCATGTTTGTAATTGGCGGCGTCGCCCACGTAGTCGCTAGAGTCAATCGCCTGGTCATCGTTATCTTGCAGGACCATAGTGGGAGCCGGTGCATGCTCGGCGTGGGTGTCCAGCACCTCGATGTACCCTGCCAAGGCATGGCTGATGGACAGTGCGGGCACTAGGCAGAGCATCAGTCCTAGGGCGTATTGCAGTTTTCTAGGCATCTTAAAACTCCATTTTTGGCGGCTCGGCCTGCCCGGCATCGTCCAGCGTAAAATACGCCACCCGGGTGAACGCAAACGCGTAGGCGAGCAGGTTAGTGGGCACCGATTCGACCAGAATGTTCAGCTCGCGCACCGCGCCGTTGTAGTAACGCCGGGCCATTTGAATGCGGTCTTCGACGTCGCTGAGATTTTTCTGCAGGTCGAGGAATAACCCGTTGGCCTGAAGTTCAGGGTAGGCCTCGGCGCGGGCAAATACCTGCTTGAGGGTATTGGACAACGCCCCTCTACCTCGCCGCGTTCGACGGCGTCGCTGGCCTGATGCTGCTGGGCAACGTTGCGCTGAACGGTCAGCGCGGTAAGGGTGGCGCTCTCATAAGCCGCATAGAATTTCAGGCACTCAACCAACTGTGGAATTAGACTGGAGCGGCGCTTGAGCTGCACGTCAATATCGCTCCAAGCCGCCGCCACCCGAATGCGATTGAACACCAGCCGGTTGTAGCCCCAGATCACGCCAGCTATCAGAAGTACAACTACCGACACCATGCCCCATATTATGAGTCCCTGCATGCTATCCCCACTGTTGTCTCGATGCCGTCTTAAGTTGAAAATTTTTGTACGGACTACTAGCAATACAACGGTGATATTTTCCATCACGACTTGAGCGAACAGCCACCAGTCAATCCCCACGCTATGTTCATGCTTATCACGCAGCAGTACAGTCATCACAATGCTGCTCATGACTATCAGCTTCAATACGCATCGGTCATAAGCAAAACAAAGCCTCGCTGAACTGCCCCTTCAAAACTGGACACTAACTCCCATTAAATTGAAGCCATTGACAAGCACCTGAACGCCCTCGATGAACGGTAGTTCAGGGATCCGTGCGGATGCTGTTCGTTGTAGTGTTCGAGCGCAATTGCCAAGGTATACAGCGCCGTTACTTGGCGCATCAGGCAACCCGCCTTCCGTCGAACACCGCCAGCTGGCGATGACAATCATTTGAAGCTTCCATTTGATTCGCACCAACGGAGAAGGCTAGGCTATTAGAAAGCAGGACCTAATGTGCAATCACAGCAATTCACTACAGTCCTTCATGGGATTTTTGTAAGCAAGTATGGGGAACCGAAAAGCACGTAGTTCATGGAAACCCCCTGGTCCTAGATTGCCCATATTATTTCACCAGAGCTAAATCCCTTCCAAATAAACGTATAGATTGGATATGTTTCGCTGCGCTCTGATCAAAAAGAAAACTCTGGCGCACCCCAGTATTGGCCGGGATGGTCACCTCGTCAGGATTAATCAGATCGGGAAGTAATGCACTGGAGTAACCGCCCTCTTCGATCACCAGCAACGCGCCTGTTTGCCTGAGATTGATCAGGCGTACTGGCTTATTGGTGTTGTTTTTGAAGCCAATCAGGACTTTCAGTCCAGTGTCATTTACGACACCATTGTTGAGCAGCTCAACAGTGAGCATCTCTGCCATTGGCTCAAGACCAGAGAGAACTACCGCACCATCACTGCTTTCAGTGGATTCACGGCCTTTGGTGACACCCTCAGCAATGCCGCCCGCCAGATTCTTGCCCGTACTTATTAACGAAGACATTACCGAGCTGGCAGAGTCCCTCAGCGTGTTTGGCTCAGGCGCGGATATATCTGCAAAGGATGCAGCAGGCAAAAAACCCGCCATCAATAACGCGGAAGCCCATAACGCCTTTTTTATCATGTTCTCTTTTCGACCTGATTTTTTAGTGAGGATTAGTCCCCAATGATGAACGAGCGCCATTAACGGCGCTTGACCCCTTACGCCAATAAGGCGCTTGGGGACGCCATTCGAAAATAAACAGGACATTTTTGAGATGCGATTTTCTTACGCCGGTGGGCCACCCACCTTTGAATCTAATAGGCCAATTGGTGTTTGCCGAAATCCTGCTAATGCGGGATCAGGGGCACTCTCCAAAAAAACGCAATTCAGATTTACACACCCATCGACTGAAAATCTGAAGGTCTAACTGACACCGATGCGGCAAGCTCTTTCGCCACAGATCAGTTCTCATTTGGTACATAACTCCCCGTTTGCTTGCCGTCCGCATCAAACACATTGACTCGGTTTTCCTCCTCTTCATCCCACACCTGATAGCTAGCTTCATTGCTATCGGACCCTATCGCGTACGAACGCAGTCGACCTAGTTTTTTCACCACAACGTTGTCTTTGTCGATCAACACCAGCCCATAATCAAGTTTGCTTTCTACCACGCGGCCTTCGTCAGTCAACTCCATTCCTTCGCCCCCTTCAATCTCTGCGGCGGCGAGGTTTTTCTGGAACGAATGGAGCGTCTTGTAGGTGGGCGGCACCCGCACCTTTCCGGCCAGGTCAATGGCGCCGTAAAGTTCACCCTTCTTGATCACGGCCATACCATTGGAAAAACTCTGGACCTCATCGTACGGCAGGCTGATGGCCAGGGCTTTGCCTTGGGTATCAATAAACGCGTACTTATGGCTTTTGCGATTCTGGACCAACAACGGCTGATCGTTGGCAAACTTACCGAGTGCAGTGAAGCCCGGAGGGTTGATTTTGTTCAGACTCAGGTCGTAAACATCGCGCTGTAGTTCATCGGTAGAAGTGGTGTAGATAAAGCCATCCGAGGCACTGATGGACCCGTAGCGTGGCGCCAACAACTCCTTACCAGAAAGGGACCAGATGCCATAGTTGGAATCAATACGGTAGGTCTTGGTGCCAGGACGGGCAATGAATAGTGTGCCCACCACTTCCGGGTTGACGTATTGCATCGGCACCACGATCTGTTGCTTTTTTAAGTCGTAAACACCGTAGGGACCGTTGGTGTGCTGCTGGACCACGATCATGCTGTCATTGATTTGTTGCTCGATGCCATCGAACGGCAGTTGCTTGAGCGTGTTGGTGCCGGAGGCAAACGTAAAATACTTCGTGATGCTCTGTCGCCACCCATCGCGATCACCATCGTTGATATAGCCCACCACCATGCGGTAAACGCCGGGCACCTCGGTGTAATCGATCCGCTCAAAACGTGGCGCCACCACCCATAGGCCATTCTTGTCAATGAAGCCGCTCTTGTCCGTCTTGTTGTCGAAAGCGATGTAGCGCTCCTGCGTGGATTCAGCATTGGCCATTTGCAACTCGACCGTTTGCTTTTGTGGCGCTTGCAGCACATAGATCACCACACTGGCTGGGGTGGCGTCGAAACGATAGCTGGCAGAGGAATAGGCTAGCGTCTCGGGTATTGGGGACAGGTTCTTGGTGAACATCGTCAAATGTTCTTGCAGAGCCCGGGGGGTTTTAAATTCAGTGAAATTCCTACGGATGCGCAACAATTCAGCATAGTAAGTGCGCAGGTTGGCGACCTGGGTCGGGCTAATAACGCTATTGGAGTTACTACCGTTGTTGTACAGGGCCTTGCCGTCGTGGCTCATCCCCTGGATCACGTAGGTTGTTCCCTTAGGAGTGGCCAACGTCAGGGAAGCCTCTGAGCCTCCCAGCGCTGTCAGTTGGTAATATTCCCCACCACCGAAAGTGACTTTGGAATGGTCTTTGTCCAACACAATTTTTTTGAAACCTGGGTAGCCCTGGTACGTGACTGCTAGGTCAACGTGCTCCAGCGGCTTGTTGAGCTTCAGTTCGACTTCTGTGCTGTCCTGAGAGCGGTCTTCGGTAGATGTGATTGGAGTTCCCACGTCGTTGAAAGGCAGTTGCGTACCATCATGCCAATATAGGGTTTTAACCTGATAATGCTCCTGAACATACTGCTCCGGTGTGGCTGCGCGCTTGAATACCTCCTGTAACGGCTCGACATTCAGCCTGATACCGGACTGGTTGTCGAAATACAATTGCTGAAAAGTCAGCGATGATTTGAGTTGCGCCAGCGCCTGCTTTACCTCTTCGGTGGGCAAGGGCACAAAGAGCGGATCGTAGCGAAGCTCTTTCTGTTCCTCGGTTTTCGCATTCTCGACTGACGTAATTTCCAGCTTAAGATTCTGAAACCTATGGTTGAGGTTTACCGTATCGCGCACGTCGAGAATCAGGTAGTTAATGCGCTTTTGGGCTTCCGACAAAGAGAGCTCACCGATGTCAGCATCACCACCTTCATTGAGTTCTTCAGCGCTGTAGTTTTCGCCGCTGAGGGGGGTATTCTCCGCCCGCCAGTCCATCAGGTAGTAAGTCGAACCGCCAATGACTGTGACGATGGTCAGGGTACTGGCAAGAAGCTTGATTCGGTTCATGGCTATTTTCACTGTGATCAAATTCGAGACTGGGGGCTCAATGGGCTGCTAGCAGAGCATGCGTCTTGGGCATCTCCGACTGGTTGTTGGCTTTGGATCTTCGCGCTTTCAGGTAATCCCCGAAGGGCTGGATACTCATCCGCCCCTTTGTTCGCGCCCATCGCGCTTAGAAACTGCTGTTGGAGCCTCAGCATTTCACCGGGACCTATACGCTGGTACTCAAGACCGAAACGTGGAGCAACCTCGCTGATAATCTGGCTTAAAGCTGGATAATGCCGATGGCTCCAGTGCGGGAACAGGTGGTGGGTCAAGTGCAGGTTGGCTCCGCCGAGCCAATACCCCAGCCAGCGCGGCGTGGTCGTCCAGTCGATGGTGGTAGCAAACACATGGGAATACCGACCGCTGGGTAAAACGCCGCTTTCCGGCGCCTGGTAAAATTTCGCCTTTGCCCAATGAGTGCCGATGATCAGCATCACGAACAGCAACGAGGAGAGCATTTGGCAGCCCAAGTAAATGAGGACGATGTAGAGCGCACTGATCGTCGATGGCAAAACGCAGAGCGGGATCAACAGCGCCAATAGCAGGTGCATGCCTTTGCCAAACACAAACAAACTCCACCCGCGCGCGCCTTGCAGCGCCATGCGCCTGGCAACCGGCGTTTGCCCCGCACGGTCCAACCAGTCGAACAGCCAGATGTAATAAGGGAAGGTCATGGCCGCGACAAGTGGCCAGTAAAAGCGCTGAACCCGCATAAAGGGTTTCCAGCGCTGGAATGGGGTCTGACGCAGAACGCCATTGGGTTCAATGTCGAGGTCGTATCCCTCAACGTTATTGTACCCGTGATGAAAAATAACGTGACGCACTCGCCAGCATTCAGGATCAAGACCTAGCGGTATGCTGACCAGGCAATTGAGCCAACGATTAGCCCAGCGTCGTTTGAAAAACGCATTGTGGGACGCATCATGGACCACGTTGACGGTGATAAACATTGCCGTAAAAATGAAGCCAAAGTAATAACCGAAATATGTCCACCCGGTGGATTGCTGCAGGCTCATGCCGTAAAACCCGGCACAAAAAAGCGCCAGCCCTAGTAGCTTGGCGATCATCCCGGTATCGGCGAAACGATGGTCCTGATGCGCCGCCAGATAGTTTTTGGCTGCCTGCATCAGTGCCTTATGTACATCAGCGTCATCACGCTGGAACGTTAGCGGCTTCATTGTTGGAGCACCCTGTCCATGGACGGCTCCTGCCCCATCTGGCGTAGGAACTGTTGCTGTTGTCTCAGTAGTTCACGATAGCCAATACAGCGATAGTCCATACGGTGGTCCACCGCCAACTGTTCAATGATTGCCGCCAGCGCTGGGTAATGACGATGACTCCATCCGGGAAACAGATGGTGGGTCAAGTGGTAATTCAACCCTCCGGTGAAATGGCGCAACCAACGAGGTTTGGTCAGCCAGTCGCAAGCCGTAGAAAAGTTATGTCGATACCATCCATGGGGCATTACCGCCGTATCAGGCGCACGATAAAACTGCGCCTGCGCCCAATGCGTGCCCAGCAGCAGGTAAACCACCAATAAAGACGCGCACATTTGGCTCAAGGCGTACGCCAACAGCACCATCGGCCAGCTGATGCCATTGAGCTGACAAACAATCAATGGCCCCCCCAGCACCAACATCAAATGGGTGACCTTACTGACGACAAACACAGCCCAGCCTCGCCACCCTGGCAACACATGTTTTGACTTGAGTGGCGTTTTTCCTAATCGATCCGACCAGTCAAATATCCAGGCGACATAGGGCAGCGACAACGCCGCGATCGCCGGCCAGTAAAGGTGTTGATAGCGCATGTGTGCACGCCAATGCTGGAACGGAGTCTGCCGAAAGATCCCGTTCTCTTCCGTATCGAGGTCGTACTGTTCGATATTGGCGTAGACGTGGTGGAAGTCGACGTGTCGCACTCGCCAGTAATCCGGATCCACACCCAACGGCAGCGTGACCAAGCGCCCTACCAGGCGGTTGGCCCAAGATGCACGGAAGAAGACGTTGTGAGAGGCGTCGTGATTGACGACCACGTTGAGCAGCATTCCCATCATCACAAACAGGAAGTAGCAACCTACAAACTCCCACGCTTTGTGCTGCATCAGGCTCATGATATAGAACCCCGCGCACAGCATCAGCAACACCGCGGCCCTGGTGAGCAGCCAACCATCGGCATAACGGTGGTCATCCGCCAGATATGTGCGAGCCGCGCGCTTGAGTGCTTGATGAAAGGCCTGCTCGCCATCGGCGGGAAAGACTAGATGCCTGAGGATTTCAACCATGAGGCTGTTCCATCGCAACAGGAGCGTCTGATCGTCGCCGACTGCAAGACCACAGCACCGCTACTCCATGCGCACCCAGCGAGACAAGCACGACCTGCCAATACGCCTGTGACCAACCCAGCAGCCCGAGAAACAGCAGCGGCAGCCCCAGCGTAATCCCTCCCCAGATCATCACGCTCCAAACACGGCCTTGCACCATGCCCGCCAGCGCCACCGGCCCCAGTGCCAACAAGGTGAAGAGCGTGACTTGTGGCCAACGCACGTTGCTATAGCCGTAGCCATACTCATAGACATACGCAATCACCCCGGCAAACACCAGCAGCGCACCACTGAAAGCCGTCAAGTTCGAGCAAGGCCAACGCCCAACCTTATCGGACAGTGTCACCGGCAGGCGAAAATAGTGCAGCAATGGGGCATTGCTCGCCCAGAATGGGTTAGCAGATGGTTTCGCACCGCTCACGCCATAATCGAACGGTGCGCGCGGCAGACTGGGGCAAAACGTTCCGAACAGTTTGTCCCAGAAGATAAAACTGCCGCCAAAATTCTTGTTCGAGTAGGCCATGTCTTTGACATGATGGACCCGATGATGGGCAGGCGTGACCAACACCGACTCCAAGAAACCTAATTTGGGCGTCAGTGCACTGTGATTAAACAGTTGAAGTGTGTAATGCAGGATGGATACCGTGACAAACACCGTTAACGGGATACCCAGCACGGCCAATAGCAAAAAGAATGGGACGGAGGTTAGGGACGAGTACCAAGAGTTGCGCACCCCCAATGACAGATTGAAATGCTCGCCCTGATGGTGAACTACGTGCACCGCCCACAGCACGCGCAAGAAGTGGTGTGCACGGTGTAACCAATAGAAACTGAAATCCCAAGCAAACAGAGCAAATACCCAAACCAGCGTTGGTGACCATGATTCAAATAGCGAGAGGCTGAAGTGGGTAACGACATAGCTATAACAGGTGATTTCCAGCCCACGGAACAACCACAGCATGAGATGGCCGGAGTTCAGGTTGAACATTACGTCATGCCAGTTGACCGATTCATGCCGGTGCCACCGCACGACTAGCATCTCGCCAATCACCACAAGCAACATGAACAGAATGGGGAACGCCAAGTCAATCATCACGCTTCTCCTCTGACCGCACGGTAGCGAGTCAAAGCCATACGCTCGACCAACCATGCGGCCACCAACGCCAATAACGCACCACTGACCAAGTCAATCGACAGGTGACGGCGTAACTGCAGAATTGAAAAGGCAATCGCCGCCGCCCAGAGGATGAACAACACCGTTCTCACCTTGTGCCTTGCATTGCGAACTGCCCATACGGCCAGGACCGTCAGCGCCATGTGCAATGACGGTAAGCAATTTTGCTTGGAATCGTACTGTGTCAATGTACTCAACACATCAGAGCTGAGGGTGGTGCCGTGATCCAGCGGATAGACCATGGTCGTCGGCCATAACACATAAACGCCCCCTGCCCCTATCGCCGTCAACTGCATGGCCAGGGCCAAGCCCTTGACCCGCTCAATCGGAGCAAGCAGGTAAGCCAACGGAATCATGATGAAGAACGACAGGTACAACCAAATAGCGTGTGGACTGAATGGAATTAGTCGGTCGATCAGTGAGGGTGAGATGACTGTTCCCTCACTTTGAAAACGGTCAGTGAGGTTATAAACAACACCCACACATCCCCAGCCCAACAGCATGTGCCACAACCTTGGAAGGATTACCTTGATCATGGGTTCGCCTTCCGAATGATTCTTCGTCTTTTCTGATCAAACGCCGGCATCACGGCCTGAACCGTCAACTGCCACTCCAGTGAGTCAGTGGCAATCCCCTGTTGCTCGAACGCTGTCACGAGTTGTGCGTGACACTGTCCCAACTGCTGTTGTGAACAGTCGGCTACGAGGTGCAAACGATGCTCCGTGTGCTGAATCAACCGATAGTCACTGCTCAGCGGCAACGCATTGGCAATGACCCGCGTGCACAGGTCGGCGAATACGATCTGCGGCCTGCCCTGCAGATTGAGCAAGAGCAACTGGTCATCGCAGCGGCCTTCTATGCGCTCAATGGCCATAGTCGCCTGCCCGCAGGGACAGGGCTCGACCTTCCTGACCAGTACATCGTCGAGCCGATAGCGCACGATGGGTTGTGTGCTACGGGTGAAATCGGTAATCAATGGTGTAAAGCGGTGTTCATCTATCCACTGAGGCTCGATGTACAGAAATTCTTCATTCAAATGCAGCGTTCCATGGGAGCAGGAAGCTGCCAGAAACCCCTCGGTGGCCTGATACACCTCACCAATGTCAGGAAACACCTGTTCCAACACCCGTCGATCATGCATGTCCAGGACTTCGGCCACCGAGATCACTTTTTTGACGTCCAGGACCAACTTCTTATCGAGCACAGCGAGCGCAAGCGCCCTCAACACCTGGGCCGGAGCGACAATGATCGTCGGTGCCTGCTGCTGCAAACGTGACAGTTGTGCCGGGAAAGGCGCAAACAGATCGTAGAACTCCAGGCTCAGCCAGCAGTTGTTCACACTGTGGTAAAGGTTGTTGTCCGCACGTAAAAACAACGCAACACGTTCACCGGCAAAAATGCCGTCAGGCAACATCTTTGCCAGCATGCCACCGGCCCAGACCTGTTGCTCCCGCTCACTGACGACAAAAACACCGCGTTGCCCCGACGTGCCAGACGACAACCCTACACTGTAGGTGCCGACCTTGGGGGTGAAGTCGCGTTCGGTTTCGCTGCGTCGGGCGCACGCCAGTAACTGATCGCGCTGCAATTGGGCAGTGTTCATCTGGTCGAACTGCACCATCATCAGCGCCTTATCCATCAACGGCCATTCGGTCACTGGCAATGCGCTGTAAGGGCGAAAATAGGCACTCTGTGCAAGGACCTTCTGAGCGAAGCGCTTCAACTGCTGTGCCTGATAGGCTTGCAGCACTGCGCGATCGGTGAAGGTCAGGCGCTTGGTACGAAAGTAGTGCCAGAGGGTCTTCACCGGGATCATAGGTCGCCCTCATGACACAGCCGGATGTTGACATGACCAGCCACCCACAATTGGTTCAGTCGGCGGAGCGTGTCGTAATAGACGCAGGAATCATCCATCAGCAAATTGGCCAATACCGAGGGGCCGCGCAAGGTTTGATAGCTCTGAGGAGACCATCCGGCGTCACTGGCCAACAACGTCCAGCCTTTGTCGGTTTGAATGAACGCGCCGATATGCCCCACCGCATGGCCTGGCAAAGACACCAGAAAGATCTGCCCCTGACTTCCCGGCAGTTCAAAACCGTGATCGAAAGGCGCCAATTGCTCAGGCAAGCCCACCCGCGCAAAGCTCTCAATAAACTGCAGTCGTGCTTCAAAACTCTCCGGGATCAAGCCGGGTATGAAGGCTTGCTTCAATGCCGAAAACCCACGCAGCGTCCGGATTTTTTGCCACCCCTGCCCCGAGCAGATGAAATTGAGCTGGTTGAAGTCGCGCAGCCCAGCAATATGGTCGGCATGAAAATGCGAAAGGATCAGCCCCTCGATGTCATTGCCTACCAAGCCTGCGGTGCGCAGTTGCTCGACCAGTGACTCACGTGGGTCGAAGTACACCGGAGTGACCTGGCGGTACACACGAAAGAGGCCGGACTGCGTCTGCTCCTGGAAATGCGTCGAGTAGCCGGTATCCCATAGCCAGCGACGACTACCGACCTCCAATAGATAAGCCCGGGCCGGGAACTTACACACGCGCAGACCGGCCCCTTGTTGTGCCATGCAGGCGATGTGGGTGCAGTAGCCCACCTCGAATGTGGTGACTTTAGCCATGAGCGGCCGTTCCCTGTCGCCTGAACCAAGCACCTGTTTGCTCAATCCCCTGCTCCATCGTGTAGCGTGGCGAGTACCCCAGTTCCTCAATGGCGCGCACCTGGCTGAGCGTCATATCGAAATTCAACGCGGCGACGCTGTAACGCGTCAACTGCGGCTCTTTGCCCGTAGCGCAACTCAGTAGCTCCAGCCCGCGGGCTAGTGCATGCAAGAGTGGGTAGGGAATCCCCTGCAACTGATACTGCAGGCCCAACTGCCCACGCAGCAAAAGATGCAGCGTGTCCGCCAAGCGCATCGGCTGGTGATTGGTGATGTTGTAGGCAGCCCCGGAAGGTAACGAGTTGCCGCGGCTCGCCAGGTCCATGGCATGCACCACGTTGAGCACAAAGGTCAGGTCCAACAGCGCTTTGCCGCCGTCAGGAAGACGTAATACTCCACGATCGCGCTCAAGTCGACTCAGCACCCTGGGCAGGATCACCCGATCATGTGGACCGAATAAGCCACGGGGTCGCAAGATTACGTAAGTGGTGTTCGGATAGCGCGGCACCAGCGCCTGAATGCGCTGCTCCGCCGCGTACTTACTACTGGCGTAGTGGTTGGCAAAGCGTGGAGCTCGATAGCTTTCAGAGACTTCGTGATGGTGCTGAAAGTTGAAATAGATCGCTGGCGTGGAAATATGAACAAATCGCCGTACACCGGCACGCCCCGCTGACTCAGCCATTTTTTGCGTGCCGACAACGTTAGCCTGATAGAAGTCCTCGATACGTCCCCACGGGGAGGACTTTGCTGCACAGTGCCAGACGGCATCACACCCGCCCATCAATTTCTGGCATTGCTCTAGGGTGGCGCGCGTCAAGTCCAGAGAGGTAAATTCCGCGCCTAACTCTTGTAGTACTTCACCGACCTGACAGTCACGACCGGTTGCATGCAACTCATGACCTTCCTCGAGCAACCAGTGCGCGGCGTTCAGCCCTAATCCACTGGTGGCACCTGTAAGCAGAACTTTCACGGAAGCAGGACCATGCCAGCTAGTGACAGACCCGCAGCGGTCCCAATGAGCATCACCGGCTCGCCTCGTTTGTACTGTCCACCGACGACCGCTGCGTGCAACGCCGTGGGTATCGACGCGGCTACCTGATTGCCGTGATGACGATAAATATCCACCAACACACTGGGAGAGATCTTCAATCGCCGGCGCATATGCTCCAACGATAGATGACTGGCCTGGTGTGGAACGACAGTGGCGATTTGCGCCAGCGTCAAACCACTCGCAGCCAACAACCGAGCAAAGTAATCCTCAATTAGTGCAGAAGCTTGCCTAAACAATTGTTTGCCACGCATATGGAACAAGAAATCGCTATCAGTCATGCCCGCACGAGGATTGCGCCTTGTACCACCCGCTTGTATCTCGCAAAGTTCACTGCCTGAAGGGTAGGTTTCGACCAGGCTTCCAAGTATGCCGCTATTCCCATCACCCTGTTCAACGATGGTGCACGCTGCGCCATCGCCTAAAATCAATGAAGATTCTTCGTCGCCCCAGTTAATTCCGCGAGAGGCCAAATCAGCCGATACAATAGCGATGCGACGGTAGGTACCGGCATTTAGTAATGCTGCAGCCACTTGTAGTGCCGAGATAAAGCTCACGCAACTATTGTTGATGTCGAAACCGGGGGTTCCAAGTGTCAACCGAGAGACTTTTAAAATATGCACCGCAGTACACGGCAACGCCTGCACTGAGATCGCCGACGCCGAGATCAACAAATCGACTGACGCAGCCTCAATACCATGTCGATCCAAGGTGTCGTGAAGGGCTGCGGCAGCCAACTCCGCTTGACTGGCATTGTCCGAGGCATGATAACGATAGCTAATACCCGAGTGCTTTTCGACATAACCCGCAGGCTTATTGAGCGACCTATCCAGGGATGCTGATGTTACGCGGTTGGGCGGCAAAGCAACGCCAGTAGCAATGACCTTCAAGGGAAGCAAAGCAAGCGGTGGAAATGACGACATCATCTATGTTTTACCTTGTAGTGTGTGTGTAAAGGCCCGTTGGTCCAACACATATGGAAACTGTTGAAAAATCTCTAAATCTAGAGGTTTCGACGATGTCGCATCTATTAAGGAAATCCTCCCCCCTGCAAGCGGCCTGCCCCCCATGAATGCACAACAAAAAATTGCCAAAAAGTTGCTGCGCAGCCCTTAGCATAAAAATTATGCTCCTCGAATACTGGACACTTCGCGCCATTAAAATGGCCGCAGGCGCCAACATGATCAATGGCAGCCCAAATGACCGAAGCCCGAAACCGACGTGAATGACGCGCAGTGGATAAAACGACTCCATGCCTGCGGGCTGTTTCAAGCCAGCTTTCACCCGGATCGTGAGATTTCGGCTTTGTCCAGCTATCTGCGGCTGCGGGAGAGTCATCTCGATTATGCCGCAGCGCATACTCAGCACATGCAAAAAGCTCTCACGCACATGAACCTGCAATTGCATCACGTCGTGGCCGATATCACCGGCTTATCGGGGATGCGGATAATCCGCGCTATCGTCGCCGGCGAGCGCAGTCCTTCCTCATTAGGGAAACCCTGAAGAAGACTTCCAGATTTTGGCAAAATACCCAGATTCCACCCTACGAGTTTTCCGATGAAGCAGATGACCTTCGCCGACGCCGAGTGCGCTGGCAAGCCTAAGCAGACCCGTAAAGAGTTGTTCCTAATCGAGATGGATCGGGTGGTGCCCTGGAAGGGACTGATTACTCTGATTGAACCGCATTACCCGAAGGGTGATGGCGGTCGTCCGGCCTATCCGCTGATGGCGATGCTGCGTGTTCACCTGCTGCAAAATTGGTTCGGCTACAGCGACCCAGCGATGGAAGAGGCCCTGTACGAGACCACGATTCTGCGCCAGTTCGCGGGGCTGAACCTGGAGCGCATCCCCGACGAAAACCACCATCCTCAACTTCCGGCGCTTACTGGAGAAACACGAACTAGCCGCCGGAATTCTCGGTGTGATCAATGGCTATCTGGGCGACCGAGGGCTGTCGCTGCGCCAATGTACGATCGTTGATGCAACCCTGATCAATGCTCCAAGTTCGACTAAGAACAAGGACGGTAAGCGCGATCCAGAAATACACCAAACGAAGAAAGGCAACCAGTATTACTTTGGCGCGAAAGCCCACATTGGTGTCGATGATGAGTCGGGGCTGGTGCACAGCGTAGTGGTCACCGCGGCCAATGTTGCGGACGTTACGCAGGTCGACAAACTGCTACACGGCGAAGAGAACGTGGTGGTGTGCCGATGCCGGTTACACCGGGATCGAGAAGCATCCAGAGCATGACGGTCGCGAGGTCATCTGGCAGATCGCGGCCCGGCGCAGCACCTACCAGAAACTGAGCAAGCGCAGCGTTTTGTACGTAACTGCTCCATAAACCCCACCTACCCAAACAGGCGGCGCCTGAGGTGGGGAGGAATCAAATCATGCTGGCGCGGAGGCCATTCGCGGCGCAGCTACTTCATTTTTTGTGGCTTGATATCCACCACCGTCCCCGCTTGTACGTTTTTGATCGGTGACAGTAAATGCGGCGAAATATTCCAGCGCTGGCTGGTGTCGGTTACCACTGTGACGGTCTTGCGATTGAACTTCATGACGGTACCGGACAGGCGCTCACCACTGGATGAGTCGAAGCTTACCCGTGCTCCTGGATGGAACTGCATCATCGATTTATGAGCTTCCAACGACTCCAGCATCTTCAGCCGTTCGATAATGTGATGATTCAATGTCACTAACTCATCGACACTCAGATGATCAATATTGATACTCATGATGCCCTCCAATTCCAGGGTAGTAGCGCCTCAACGTCTTCAACCGACTCAGCCTGCGGTAACCGCTCCAGTACATGGCGCAGCCACGTATAGGGCTCCAGGCCGTTGGCTTTAGCCGTTTCGACCAGGCTGTAGATCTGCGCACTGGCGGTGGCGCCCTTGGGCGTGTCACTGAATAGCCATGCTTTGCGACCGATCACAAACGGTTTGATTGCTCTTTCGGCGGCATTGTTGTCGATCGGTAAAAAGCCGGCCTCTATATAACGCTCCAGCCGGCTCCAGTTACTGGCCAGATAATTGACCGCTTTTCCCAAGGCGCTTTGCGCAGTGACCTGCGGCTGAGTTTTCTCCAGCCAGTTTTTTAACTGGCTGAGCACCGGCAAGCTCTGTTCCTGGCGACCGGCAAAGCGCTGCTCATCTGTCATCTCTTTCAACCCACGCTCGATGCCGTACAACTTGTTGATCATCGTCAGCGCAACATCGGCTCGACCGGCTTTGCCCTTGGGCTGCACTTTTTGCGCATCTACGAACTTGCGCCGTACATGGGCCATGCAGGCCAAACGCTCGATACCTGTCTGCGCGCCCAAAGCGTTATAGCCGGCGTAATCATCGGTCATCAGATAGCCGCGATAATCGGCGAGCAGCCGCAACGGCACCTCCTGCGCTCGGCTAGTGGTGTAGTCAAACAGGATGACTGGGCGCTCCGGTGGGCCACTGGCTTGTACCCACATCCAGGATTGGCTGGTCGGGTCTCGGTTTGGCTCTTTCAGCACCTGCACTCGCGTTTCATCGCAGTGAACAATCGGACTCTCCAGTAACCGATCACGCATCAGATTCAGCAGTGGCTGGAAGTGTTCGCAACACTGGATCACCCAGCGCGCCAAGGTTTGACGCGGGATATCGACACCGTGACGAGCGAGGACTTTTTCGAAGCGGTGCAGTGGCAGGCCATCGACGTACTTGGTGGTCAGCAGCATCGCCAATACGCTGGGGCTGGCCATGCTTTTTTCGATCAGTTGCGCGGGTTTGTCGGCGGTGACCGGTGCTGTTTCACAGCCTCGGCAGCCGTAGACCTTGCGGATATGTTTGATCACTCGGATCTGCATCGGCACGATCTCCAGCTGTTCGCTGGTTTCTTCACCGATGGCGTGTTTGCGGCAACCGCAAGCGCAGGTCAGTTCGTGCTCGGAGAGTTCGTGGATGACCTCGATGCGTGGCAAGTCAGCCGACAGTGGCTTGCGTTTGCCACGGCGCTTGGTCGGGGCGACAACTTCTTCGTCAGCTTCAACGGGCACTGCCGTGTCGATACTTTCGGCTTCATTAAACAGCAGCAGTTGTGGCGTCGCTGGATCAGCGGTTTGCTCTAACTTGCGCCCGAACAGGCGCTGACGAAGTAGCGCATTCTCTTCTTCAAGAAGAACGACCTTCGACTGCATCTGAGCAAATAATTGCTTGAGCGCAGCCAGGTCATCGGGAAGGTTGTCGGGCATGGAAATCATGGCCCGGATTATACCCAATCAAGCAACAAATCGCGGCGTCAAAACCTGATGCGGACGGTTGCGCCAGAGATCAAAACCGTCGAGCAGCCAGTTCAGTTCCTGAACCGTCAGCACGATGGCTTCGTCGGCGGCATCGGGCGAGGTTTTAAAACGCTCGGACTCCAGGCGCTTGAGCCAAAGGCAGAAGCCGTTGCGCTCCCAGTACAACACTTTGACGCGATTACGGTGGCGATTCAGAAAGACGAAAAATACCGGGTCGAATACAGCAACTTTGATATCCAACTCGACCAGCGCAGCCAGGCCATCGATAGACTTTCGAAAGTCGACAGGTTTGGGGTAGAGGTACACTTTTTCGACGCTGGCGTTGGGACGCATCATGGTGATGGGCTCCTGATGGAAATCGGGAGCACAGCATCAGCCGTCAGCTATTCGCTTGGAATGTGGGGTTCGTGGAGCGGATACTTTGTAAGCGCTCCATAAACCCCACATTCAAAGCGCTTAGCTGATCCCGGATGCTGTGCTCCCGATTCCCTCAGGAGCCAGCTCGCCATGATGCGACCCGATGCCAAAGTCGAAAAAGTGTATCTGTACCCCAAGCCGGTCGACTTCCGAAAATCCATCGACGGCTTGGCTGCGCTGGTCGAGCTGGATATTAAAGTCGCAGTATTTGACCCCGTGCTTTTCGTTTTCCTCAACAGGCCCCGCAACCGAGTGAAAATTTTATACTGGGAGCGCAACGGCTTCTGCCTTTGGCTCAAGCGCCTCGAGTCCGAACGATTCAAAACATCGCCTGACGCCACCGACGAGGCGATCGTTCTGACCGTCCAGGAACTCAACTGGATGCTCGATGGCTTTGACCTCTGGCGCAACCGTCCTCATCAAGTTTTGACGCCGCGATTCGTAGCCTGATTCGGTATAATCCAGGGCATGAGTTCCTTGCCCGAAAATCTTCCAGATGATCCCGTTCTGCTCAAGCAAATGCTTGGGCAGATGCTTGACGAGCGTCAGTTGGATAAGGGAAAGATTGTTCGGCTAGAAGAACAGAATGCCCTCCTGCTTCAGCGTCTGTTCGGACGTAAGTCCGAGCAAACAGCTGATGCGGCAACGCTGCAACTGGCCCTCTTCAATGAAGTAGAAAGCGTCGCCGAGCCTGTGGACGAAACCTCAGATGAAGAGGTCGTTGCCCCGACCAAGCGCCGCGGCAAACGCAAGCCACTGCCCGCCGATCTGCCGCGCATCGAGATCATCCACGAACTTCCCGAACATGAACTGACGTGCGTCTGCGGCTGCCGCAAACACACTATTGGCGAAGAAGTCAGCGAGCAGGTTGAAATCGTGCCGATGCAGATCCGTGTGATCAGACACGTTCGGAAAGTTTACGGTTGCCGCGACTGCGAGATGGCGCCGGTCACTGCTGACAAGTCGGCTCAACTGATTGAAAAAAGCATGGCCAGCCCAAGTGTTCTGGCGATGCTGCTGACCACCAAGTACGTCGATGGACTACCGCTTCACCGTTTCGAAAAAGTCTTGGGCCGCCATGGCGTCGATATCCCGCGCCAGACGTTGGCACGCTGGGTTATCCAGTGCGGTGAACACTTCCAGCCGCTGCTGAATTTAATGCGCGATAGCCTACTGGGCAGCCGTGTTATCCACTGCGATGAAACACGGGTACAGGTGTTGAAAGAGCCTGACCGAGACCCAAGCAGCCAGTCCTGGATGTGGGTGCAAACCGGCGGCCCGCCAGATAAACCAGTGATCCTTTTTGACTACTCCACCAGCCGCGCGCAGGAGGTGCCGACACGCCTGCTCGATGGCTATCGTGGCTACGTGATGACCGATGATTACGCCGGTTATAACGCGTTGGGCGCGCAGGCCGGAGTCGAACGTTTGGGCTGCTGGGCGCACGCAAGGCGCAAGTTTATTGAGGCGCAAAAAGTGCAGCCGAAGGGCAAGACGGGACGCGCTGATATCGCACTGAACCTGATCAACAAACTCTATGGCGTAGAGCGTGATCTAAAGGATGCGTGCGACGACGATCGTAAAACCGGCCGTCATGATCGGAGCCTGCCAGTGCTGGCTCAGTTAAAAAGCTGGATGGAAAAGACGCAGCCACAAGTTACGTCTCAGAACGCCTTGGGCAAGTCCATCGGCTATCTGGCGAGTAACTGGAACAAACTGGAACGGTACGCCGAGGAAGGCTATTTGCCGATCGACAACAACCCCGCCGAGCGTGCGATCAGGCCCTTCGTCATCGGAAGAAAGAACTGGTTGTTTAGCGACACACCCAAAGGCGCGACGGCCAGTGCTCAACTTTACAGCCTGGTCGAGACTGCCAAAGCCAACGACCAAGAGCCCTATGCGTGGCTGCGCTACGCATTAGAACGGCTGCCACTGGCGACCTCGGTTGAAGATTACGAAGCGCTGTTGCCGTGGAACTGCTCGCCGGCATCGCCTAGCTAGGCGCGTTACCCATCTTGAAGTCGGTGGGGTTTATGGAGCGCTTACGATACTTTTGTACAAAGCCAAGCGCAAAAACGAAAAAGCCAAGGCGCAGGTACGGGCGAAGGTCGAGCACCCGTTCAGAGTGATCAAACGCCAGTTTGGTTATGTGAAAGTGCGCTTCCGTGGCCTAGCCAAGAATACGGCGCAGATGATGACGCTGTTCGCGCTGTCGAATCTGTGGATGGCTCGTCGGCATTTACTAAGCAGTGCAGAAAAGGTGCGCCTGTAATGTGGGGAATAGCGGGCGCGAGGTACTCCGCAGCGGCAAAAAGACAGGAATGAGTGCGTGACCTGAGCGTTTTGGATCGACTCGTCACTTTAAAAATCGGCGGTGGCCGAAGGTAGCCAAAAATACATGACTACTTCAGACCAACCCTAGCGGTTTATCTCTGCCTTTGAGATCAAATCGATCACCAAAACTGATGCTTCGTCAAGTAGACAGTACTCTTCGTGAGCGTCGCGCAACCTCATAAAGACGTTGTCGTCAATTAGCATTGTTTCTCCGGCACGTTGGGTTGAGTCAACCAACAATACATGTCTATTCAGAGAACGCTCACATCTTTAAACTTCATTAGCATCCAGGGCAATAAATATCGATGGACTCTACAGACCTAAGCTGTAGGCAGAACGAACATCGGAGTATTCTCCCTTGGTCCGCACCTCGCTTCGTGATTAAGTCAAATCATCCCTTGCTAGTAAAATTAGTACGCGCAGACTTTTCAACGAACTGTATTTTGGTTTTATATTCATTATTTAATCCATAGGCTATAGATCGTTCGATCGGGTCGAATTAAGCGAGACAAAAGGGCAGGGCTTGCCATGCCGGCCAAGCCCTGCCCTGCCCTGCCCTGCAACCTTTAAGCAGTGACCCCTGTACGATTAACGTTGATATCGATCAGCAACTGGGCCATATCCGCACCCACACTAGCGTTATACACCACATAGGTGTGGCCCCCGCCTGACAGAAGCTGGCCGCTGTTCGTCCAGCCGGTGGAAACCACCGTATCGCCGGCGTTACCGTCAATCAGCATCTGGTGAGTTCCCGCCGAGGCAGTGATACCAGCCCATCCCTTGGCGGCGGTGAAACGGTCGGTATCACTCACGCCCAGCACGTCGTTGACACTCAGCTTCAAGGTGTTGTCGCCGCTGCCAGTAAGATCGATACGTTCGATCGAAGTTACACGGAGCACTCCGCCTGGATCGGCGACCGACTTGGCGGCGACGATGCCGAGGTCCAGTTCACCACCGCCCCCGGCTATATGCAGACTGTCGACCGAGCCCGCGATACCGTGGTAACCGGCCACCGATGAATTACCGTGCAATGCCGCGAGCGCCGAGCCATTTAACACATAAGCTGTGCCCTCTACTGCATGACCCGCGCTGTCGTAACGCTGCTGCGCGATATTAAATCCACCATTGGTTATTAACCCCGCATCGGGGGTAGTCCAGGATACCACCCAGCCACCATCAGCCAGCGCTGTCACGAACGGCTGTCCATCGGCACTTGCATTTCCGACTATGGTTTCGCCCCCTAACGCAGTTCCCACTTTGTCGTAACTCTGCTGGTAGATAGCATTCCCACCTAGCCATGTTACTACCCAGCCACCATCAGCTAGCGCTGTCACCGACGCATAAAACTGATCATCGTCAGTAGTGGTGTTTACCCGCGTTTCGCCCATTACTGCAGCACCCAGTTTGTCGTAGCGTTGTTGGTAGATACCGAAACCCGAATCGTCCTGCCCACTGCTTTCCCACGTTACTACCCAGCCACCATCAGCTAACGCTGTTACGGACGAGGCTTGCTGACCAAACGGAACATAGGTATTTACTCGGGTTTCGCCGCCTACAACAGCGCCCAAACTGTCGTAGCGCTGCTGATAGACGCCATTGTAACCGCCACCACCGTCCTGAAGTACGCTAGACCAAGATACCACCCAGCCACCGTCAATCAATGCGGTTATGGACGGATCCGTCTGATCATTAGGGATGTAGGTGTTGACACGAACTTCGCCCCCAACCATAACACCCGTGCGGTCATAGCGCTGTTGGTAGATATTAAATCCCCCAGCTTCCTGACCTTTGCTTTGCCACGTTACCACCCAGCCACCATCAGCCAATGCTGTCACAGCCGGATACGACTGCTCGCCTGGGGTGTAGGTATTGACGATGATTGCGCTAGCCGCCACATTGCCCGCACTGGAGTATCGCTGCTGATAAACACCAAATCCCGAACCGTCCTGATTCAAACTTTGCCACGTTACCACCCAACCACCATCAGCCAATGCTGTAACGGATGGATTCAACTGGTCGCTTAGAGTATTGATATTGACGCGAGTTTCGCTCCCCGTCGCTTTGCCCGCACTGGAGTATCGCTGCTGATAAACACCATATCCAGAACCGTCCTGATTCAAACTTTGCCACGTTACTACCCAGCCACCATCTGCCATCGCTGTCGCGGAGGAGTGCATCTGATCACTTGTGAGGTAGCTATTGACCGTTTGAACCAGATTGACATCTTGGTAGATGGTATAAATGTTTCCCGCCAAGTCGCCCGCGGTGACTGTCATGGGGACTTTCGTTGCACCGCCCCGCACTAAGGTTTCCGGCGGCAGCGTTAAACTCCAGGCGCCGACGGCATCGGCCGTGGTGTTAAAGGTATAGCCATTGAAGATGAGGGTGATGGATGCTCCCCCCTCGGCACTGCCCGTCACCAACAGGTCTTTCTGGGACTCGCTCAAGGTGACTACAGTAGCCACGGAGAAGCTATTCGGCGGAGGAATTTGATCCAATTCATAAGTCTTGGTGCTCGAGGCGGACGAGACGTTGCCCGCCAAATCGGTTTGGCGTACCGCATAGGTGTGGCTGCCATTGCCAAGAGTGAAACTTGTGCCGGTGCGCGTCTGCCAGATCCCACCGTCGACCTGATACTGCCAGGTCGCATTGGTTTCCAGACCATTGACGTTCACCATTGCGTTGTTGGTGATCCCGTCCGTACTGCTGGCACCGGTGTCGTTGGCCAATGCCAGACTTGGCGCTGCCGCTGCCGTGTCCAGCACATAGGTCTTGGTGCTCGAGGCGGACGACACGTTACCCGCCGCATCGGTCTGGCGCACCGCATAAGTGTGGCTGCCATTGCCAAGAGTAAAACTCGTGCCGGTGCCCGCCTGCCAGATCCCACCGTCAACCTGGTACTCCCAGGTCGCATTGGTTTCCAGACCACTGACGTTCACCTGCGCGTTGCTGGTGATGCCGTCCGTGCCACTGGTGCCGGTGTCGTTGGCCAGCGCCAGACTCGGCGCGACCGCTGCCGTGTCCAGCACATAGGTAACCGGTGCGCTGGCCGTCGAGACGTTGCCCGCAGCATCGGTCTGGCGCACTGCATAGGTATGGCCGCCGTTGGCGAGGGTAAAACTCGTGCCGGCGCCCGCCTGCCAGGCGCCACCGTCAACCTGGTACTCCCAGGTCGCATTGTTTTCCAGACCACTGACGCTCACCTGCGCGTTGCTGGTGATGCCGTCCGTGCTGCTGGCACCGGTGTCGTTGACCAGTGCCAGACTTGGCGCTGCCGCTGCCGTGTCCAGCACATAGGTCTTGGTGCTCGAGGCGGACGACACGTTACCCGCCGCATCGGTCTGGCGCACCGCATAAGTGTGGCTGCCATTGCCAAGAGTAAAACTCGTGCCGGTGCCCGCCTGCCAGAT
>NZ_JAVDUY010000015.1:0-48610 GCF_031456615.1 Pseudomonas sp. 3296 | reverse complement strand
CGGCGAAGGATATTTGCTTCATCGGGGCTCAACCGTTCAGTTCGTGGGGCAAGCGTATTTCAGCAGACTTGGGAGTCTTTTTCAGAGTTTCCCTAAGAGATTTTGGTGCTATCGATGCTGATCTCGCAAGGCCCCTTACCGTCGCCCGCCTTCTCATCATTATAGGTCTGCTCTTGCTGGCTGGGGCTGTCATCGTCGCTCTCCTGTGGCTCAAGCTCCTTTTTTACTAGGGGTTCCACACCCAAACCGGGGTTGTAAGCGGTAACCGCCGAAAATTCCGTCGGAAAACGTCTGAAGCCAGGTTTCCGGCTATTTTGCCTATCCGACACGGTATCCCATGCATGTTTTGGCGGCTCAAAAAGGCCGTTTTCGGTTTGGTCGCGTCAATGCCGGAAATCATCTGTTTTGCGTCAATCCGCGCCAGTGCTGGCTTTCCGCGCTGGACGGAAAAATCGGGGGTTCTGTCTAACACCCCCTTAAATGCCGAATTCTGAGGTGCCCCCAAGACCATGAAACTTCACACGATTTTCTTCTGGCTGCTTCTGGCGGCCTCTGGCTCGTGTCAACATGCACTGGCGGCGCCTCCTTCCGTGTCTGCGGTTGACAGCACTTTGGTGATGCCTGCTGCTGTGTACGGTGCTACGCCTATGGGCGGCCAGGTTTCTGAGGCCGATGACAGGTGTGGTGCGCTCGACCTGTTATATTCGGCCGTACACAAACGGTTGAAAACGCGGTTTAAGTATTTACCCCTTGCACGCGACGCCGGACCAAATAGCGCTCGGCTAAAACTAGTGATCGTAGACGTCTTTACCATCAGTGCGCGTGGCCCTACTATCGTGCAGGCCGATGCCCTGCTCGAACGACCAGGGCGCCCAGCAGTGCAGTATCGAGCCCTGCGCCAAGGGCATAAGAAATGGTCGGATACCAACCCTAATTTGACGGAATGCAGCATGATCGACGCAGTGATCGACGCGTTAGCCATGGACATCACAACGTGGACGCTCACCCATCGCTTCCCCAAATCGCCATGACCAGGCTTAGCGGTCGGGCCGCTGATGTTATCGAGCCGCTACACCTAAGGTGTCACCGTGGCGACTCAATAGTGATTGATATTGGCATATTGTTTTACAGTACGATGAGTACGCCGGTTCTTGTTTAAAAGCGTCTCGGCAGGTTAGGACGACCAAGACCATCCTGACAGGGGCTGGAGTCCGGTGTTGCCGGCGCCAAAGCGCGCGATTAGCATGCCGCGGACTGGACGCATTTCTAGAGACAAAAATACCGCTCCGATGCGAAGTGAGGGCGAGTCCTTCCGAGGCAAAGGGGGGGGCAATTCTTCGGATGGTTGATAGGTCCGCCAACTACCAATTGCCTCTCACGCCCAGGGTCCCTTGTACATTGGAACTAATCGACGTATCCCCTCCAAGACTCCACGTGTGGCCTAGCTCACCGAACAGACTGATCGAGGGCGATAACGCCAGCGTTGAGCCGATAGCCAACTGTGCAGTATCGTAACTATTAGAGCTTTTGAGCTTTGTCATGCCTGCCGGTCCGGTGAACGAGGCGTTGCTGTCACTGAAGTTGGCGTGATTAAAATTCACTTGGGTATAGGGTGCAAGCCGCCCTGCGGGAGTGACCATGTCACTCTTGAGGCGAGCACCTAGACGTCCCACCCACCCATTACGAGCATCGGACCTTACTTTGGCCCCGCTGATGTTTACGTCGTCCGGATTGATTTCCTGATAGTTCAATTGCGCTTGCGGTTCGATGCTCCAAGGGCCTCCTAAGGCGAAAGATTCCCCCACCTCGATGGAAGCGGCAACACTGTATGCATCTCCCGAAACGTTGGGGTCGATATCAGGGTGAGCGGTATAGTTATGGCGCCCACCTTGTAGCACGCTGTCGATATACATGCCGCGGGCATCCATCCATGTTGCGTAGGCGCCTAAGTAGTTGGATTGCAAGTCATTGCTACCGACATTGCCTGTAGTGCCATGGGCGTTGCCGCTGACGTCGGCGTTGCCTTTGAGATACCCCACGTAAATACCGGCCCGCCAGTTATCGACCGCGATCAGGTCCGTACCGGCTTGCACACCACTCATGTTGGTGTCGGCATGAGACCTGGCAACACCCGACTGCTCAATATCGAGGTTGCTGGAGACTACCCGCACCCAGGATTGGCTGAGGGCTGCAGCGGAGGAGTTTGTCGAAGCACTTTTGGAGAAGTCATCCCCGATACGCTGATGGTAAGTGCCAAGCATTGCCAGGTCCGCTTGTTGCACTTGGGCAGGCAGGATGGAGAGCAATGGAACTTCGGGGCGAAAAGTCGGTACGCTAGGGAGCGCGGGCTCTTCAGGGAGAGGCGGTGCAGGCAAGCTAGTACGTAGATACCAATTCTCACCAGCCCCCTGGCTGTCAGCCGCATAGAGGCGATACTCAAACGCCCCTGCGTCTACATGACCGTTGGCGAGGGCAAAGGCGCTTTGATTGGTCTGCGCGGTAGTGCTGGCACCAGCAAGGCCGCTCACCACCTCAACCCCGTTGCCTGTGGTCGCCGCGCCAAGACCTCCCAAGTTGGCGATGACGATCACTAACGGTGGCGCCGCCACTTAATCCGGTCCCCAGCCTGAGTACGCCCTCCTGTCCAATATAAGCCCCAGTGACCCTTAGCGTGTTGCCAGAATTGGCGCCGAGCAAGCTGACAACGCCAGCATTGCGCAATCCGGCGAGATCCTGATGAAAGCCTGCCGCATCCAAAGTTGCGCCCGGCGATACGCTATAAACCGAAACAGCACTAAAGGCGTTCATTGCACCGGCCTGCAATGTGCCAGCCGCGACCGTTGTTGGGCCGCTGTACGTATTGGGAGAGGACAGTATTAAGGTGCCAGTGCCTTCCTTGGTCAGCGCACCAGTACCTGAAATGATGCCCGAAAGCGTTTCATTGAAAGCCCCGGTGTTGATAACAGGATCACTGATGCTCGTGAGAACGATTGCGTTGGCCACATTCAGGTCGCTGACTGAGAAACCTAGCGCAGTGCCTTCGTCCATCGAGAGGGCGCCCTCGCCGAGGGCGCGATTGTTTCCAATAGTGATCTGTCCACCTTTAAGGGCGGTGCCACCGCTGTACGTATTGGCTCCAGCCAGGGTCAGGGTGCCGGCGCCGGTCTTTGTCAATGTGCCCACTCCAGAAACGACGCCGTTCTGGATCAGCGTGCCCGTTTGAGTGTCAAAAGTGCTTCCAGTACTGCCCAAGCTAGTGTCACGCGTCATTGCAATATCGGCGGTTGTACGCAGCGTACCTCCATCCAACCTGAGCGTTCCCGCTGCCGCGCCCAAGTTGCTATCACTCGCAATCTGCAGCACCCCACCACTGATGGTGGTACCACCGATATAGGTATTGTTGCCTGCCAGGACCAGGGTGCCCAGGTCATGTTTCTCAATGGACGAAGTGCCCGCCAACACGGAGTTGATAGTTGCCGTATACCCGGCACCGCTTGACGTGCCGTCGCCGACACGGATGATGCTGGTCGGTGCTCCACTCAAGGTGATCGATCCATCGCTCAACACATAGCCGTCACTGGCGAACTGCATGCCCGCAGCAGTGACTTGGCCCAAGCTGTTGTCGACCGTTATAGTTCCTGCCTGAGCCATGAACTCAATAAAAGAACCATTGCTGAAAGCCGAGTTAACTGTGCCAGTGATATCAGTCCAATTGTCGTTGCTACCGGCAACCTGCCATACGCCATCGCCTCCATTGATGAATCCGTTATTTTTCGGCCCCGCCGCGCCATCCCAATAGTTAAGGGTGAGCCCGGTCGTGTTAACGAGATTGACCTGATTGGCTACCGCCGTCTGCACGCTCAGGGCCAGGGACAATGGGGTCGCGCCCAGAGCCAGACCATTGTTCGTCAGTGTGCCGCCATAGCTTATGATGCGATACACACCCGGCGCGAAAAAACCGCCTGCCGTGGTGGTGACATCCAGTGTGCCATCGAGGGTGAGGTCAGCAACAACCGTGGTGAGGTCATTCAGCGGACCGCCCACGGCTCCCGCCTGGCCCAAGCGGTAGCCCAGGATTGACCCTGCACTCAGCCCAAGATTCCCGTTGATGCTGAGTTGCCCAGGTGCAACGCCCGGGATGCCCGGTGAAAGTGTGGCGCCATCGGCGATACTCACACTACCACCCAAGGTGCCGGTGCCGCCTAGGATGGCGCCTGCGGCGACGCTGGACAAACCGGTCGCCGCCGACTGATCGCCGTTAACATAGAGCGATCCGGCGGCCACGTTAGTTGAGCCGGTATAGATGTTGGTACCGGTCAACGTGGTCTGTCCTGAGCCGATCTGCGCCACTGACCCGGTGCCGGAGATGACACCGCTGAATGAAAATGCATCCGCGCGATTGAAGGCCAGGGTGGCGTTGTCGGTGACATCGCCCAGAAGGCTGCCAGTGATACCACCATTACCTAACTGCAGCGTGCCCCCCAAGATAGTCCATGGTGTAGAAGTTGCCGTCGAGCCGGTCAACGCCCAGGTACTTACGCCCGCCTTTTGGTATACACCGAAGCCACGATACTGCGCCGCCGGACCAATCTGCGTCAGGTCGAACGATGCATTGGCCGATCCTCCCAAAATGAACGTGTCCGCCGGCGAAAAGGCTTCCACGTTGCCGACAACGTTCGAACTGGCTTGAATTTCCAGCGAGTTAATGCCGCCCGTGAAGGCAATGGCGTTCGCACGCGTTGTGCCATTACCGGCCAGTCCCCCGGTGACTCCGCCATTGTTTGTGACGGCGAGGTTTGTGCCGGTGATAGCGGCCCCGCCAACAGCGGACGACGTACCATTACCTCCGTTGATAAAACCACCGCTCGCGTTGGTAATTGTGCTTCCGGTACCTCCAACGATGCCAGCGCCGCCAGCGCCCGTTCCACTTCCGATTCCACCAGTGATGCTGCCGCTATTGGTGACGGTGATGTCTTCGACAGCATCGATGCCGGCACCGCCGGTACTGGCGCCGGTATTAGTGCCATCGCCGCCGGTTATGCTTCCGGTGTTGGCAATTGAGAGATTGGCGCTGCCAGAGGATGTAGCGTTGATGCCTGCTCCCCCTCTGTTCGCGCTGCCGATCACGCTACCGGCCCCTCCATTGCCTCCGATGAGGCTTCCATCATTGCTGATGCTTGCGCCGCTGCCATTCACCCATACACTTGAACCACCATCGACACTGCGGTCAGCCCGGGTCGTGCCTCCCCCTACCCCCCCGGAAATCACGCCCGCAGCAGAATTGACAAGGCTGATTCCTGCACCGACAAGAGCGGCGCCAGCCCCGCCGCTACCAGCTCCGCTGATGAGTGCCGTGGAGCCGTTGGCACCGTTGCCTCCTAAGATCGTGCTGGCATTGATCAGAGTGATAATTGGCGTGGTTGAAGGGATCGTCGAAGCAGTCGTATCCAGTACCACGCCCGCCCCACCGCCGCCGCCGCCAGAGGAAAAAACCGGATTGGCGCCCTCTCCCGGATTGCCGCCATTACCGCCAGTAAGATTCGCATTGACTGTCAGCGTAGAGGTGGAATTCAGGCTTCGTAGCATCAGGCCCGCGCCACCGCCACCGCCTCCGCCGCCGGCTGTTCCTCCGGTTGTATCCCCGGCCGCTCCGCCATTTCCTCCAGAAATAATCACTGCGCTGGTCACGCTTCCGATGTCGGTGAGGAATGCCCCGGCACCGCCGCCGCCACCCCCACCCGTTCCATTGGCCGGTGCGGACGTGCTGCCATCGCTGCCCGACACTGCGGCGCCGGCTTGAATTACGGCAGAACTCGTCGTGCCTACCGCTCCGCCAGCCCCTCCAGCGGATCCTCCAGCCTTTCCAGCACCTCCGACCCCCTCCTCAGAATTAGCCCCTGTGGCGGCGTTTGGTGGAGATGTCCCGCCACCTTGGCCGTTTCCAGCGCCTCCACTTCCGCCAATTCCAGTGTTCTGGCCACCGCTGCCGCCACCGGTCTCGGTTTCTGCGTGGACATTAAGGACTATTGACATGACTGCCAGTATTACGACGATGACAGAGAGAATATCGCCTGGTCGTTTCAGACACTTAGTGGCCATAGTGGAGCAGCTCAAACAGGATGAGTGTGTTTGAAGACTAGATGAAGTTTCTTAATCTGGGTCGTTTCCGACTGGGGGAGAAATGATACTGCACTGAGGGTATACACAAACGCACCCTGGCGCGTGCCCTTGGCCTGAAACGCCCGCAGCGGGCAGCTTAACGTCTTGACGGGGAATGTCTCGCGCCAAGTATTTAGGCGTGAGTGAACAACATGATTTTCGCTGTCGTGAGGGGCATCTCTGGCAGGCGCGTGGCGCTAGCGCCAATCAATGGTGCGCCACGATATCAGAATAGGCTAAGGGATCGAGCGTTCTGCCAGGAGGAGGTTGCGGGCGGTTCCGCTAATTCAAGGGCGCGAGTGCCTGACTGAGAAGTGCACCAGGATCAATACCGTTTGTGCATTCGCTCACTATAAAGCCAAGCCGGGACTGCTATGCAGGTTTTGTAATAATCCCTAAACTCATTGGCTGTGTTTTTTTTCACAGGCGTTTGCCATCGCAATAGCGGTAAGATGTGCGTTAATGCTCGCTAGAACCCGATCTGAGTCAATGGGTTTGGTGATGTAATCAATAGCACCAATCATCCTGCCATGCGCCTCATCTTCAGCTGTGGCACGCCCAGTCAAGAAGATGATAGGAATATCATTCGTCTCCGCTGCCCCCTTCAGAGTGAGGCACACCTCATAGCCATCCATTTCCGGCATCACGATATCGAGCAAAATCAGATCTGGCTGCGGATGAGCCCTCGCTATTTCTATTGCTTTTAAACCGTTAGTTGCAATTTTGACATGATAACGACTCTTGAGCAGCGAACTCATAAACCAAAGATTTTCCGGCGTATCATCTACGACCAAAATGGTCGATTTTAACAATGAGCTATTACTTTCCAATGAAGAACTCCACTTAAATCTTGAAAGACTGTGATGATATTAATTCGCCACCAAAAAACATTCTACAGGATGGTTACAGTCCGTTTTCATCCTGCCCCATCAAGGGCATTGAGGCACGACATTAAGTTATAGAAAAACCAACCAAAACTGGATATTAGCTTTTAAATCGCCGTATACACACCACTGAGCATTTGATTCTCATACATTCAAAAATAGCCGGCCCCAGCCCTCCTAGCTCGCCAACTTTGATTCGAGCACCGCGTGACGACACCAAACCAAAATCTGTCGATCCACGTCAAAAAAACTAGAGGGTCCATACCTCCCTAGGGAGGGTACCCTTAACTGGCCCTGCGCGATTGACCGAATGCGTCACTCGCAAGACCGAATGCGCCAATTCTGTGTGAGCATTCATCTCATCGCCGGGTGCACAGCATAAAAAAGCCGCTGCCATCATCAATTAGGTAGCGCGTCGAGCCTACCGATTGGATTTTAAAACTCAGATCGCTTTTAGGCTGAAAAATGAACATTCCTAATGAGTTAAACCACTCCGGACTCGATCCCTCCGTGTCACTTTTGTTGCTGCCTACAACATCGATGTGTAAACGGCTGTTGTTTTGGTCCATTCGAAAAACGCTTTGACGATGTATCTCTCCAATTTCCTCCCTGGTGTCACCGTCGATGAAGCGACCGCTTAGACCTATGCCGCTAAGCCCGCCAGGCTTCAAATCCAATCGATAGCGCGCCATCAGCCACAGCGCGCGCGTCTTGGCAAGAACCTCATGCGCCCCCTCGCCTTCGCACCATAGGTCGCGACTGACCTGCTCGCGCACGAATTCACCGAGCAGCACGCCGGATAGACCAACAACAATAAAGAGCAACGACCACCAGAAAGATGCAGGAGGACTAACCACGCGGTTGCACCCCAATACAACGGCTCTGAGGAGACTGTAATTCACCGTCACAAAATATTTGACCTACCCCGCCGCTTGCGGGCAAAAGATAAAGATGGAGCCTGTCGAATGAGATACCGAGCAACACGGCTATTTTCTGACTGCGCGGAATTAATGACTGGAAGGATGATGTGGTCTGAGGGTTCAAATCCGACGTCGAACGATAGACTTGGACTCCGCTTATAGTTGAGGGGGCTGCAAAATCCAATTGCGCAGAACCACTGCCTGGGATCAATCCGATAGCCCCCAACATAAATGCCAAGAGCCCCCATGCGAGCAATGCGAGCCAGCCCCTCCCATGCGAAGACATGCTCAGCGCACGCGGCAGGCGCACGCCCAGCCTCTCTGAGCTAAGCACTTTCACCCCCGACATCGACGGTACTTGTACCGCTCTGTCGTTACCGCATGCTTCGCGTTGCCCGACCTGAACGAAAGTCTCGCTAACCAGCGCCTTCTCACATGTGATTGGTGTGCTCAGCGGTTCGCTCGACAACTCTTCAACTCTCACTCCATCAGTGAGCCGGTACCCAATTCGGGGAACGGTTTGAATAAAGTCGCGATCTGGCTGAAGCTTTTCTAGCGCCAACCGCAATTGCCGGACCACTTGAGCAAGACTATTGTCGGTGACCTCCAGACCATAACTTCCCCACGCCCCAGCCATTAGCTCGCGCTTGCGCACCACCTCGTCTTTCGATTTAAGCATTACTGAAAAACACCGACTCGCAATTGCCCCTAAGCGCAAGGGTTCTTCATCAAGGGCGCCTACACGAAACAATAGAAAGCGGTCTTCATCAAATATAAGTTGCTCATCGATCAGCACTTGACCCATGGCATCCCTCCACCAGCGAAAGCAGAACGCCCTTTGTCGAACTTTAGATACTCATCGCGCACGCTCGGTCGATTGCCGCCCCTGCTCACTCCTCCCAGGCTCCTCTCACTCAGCGTCAAACCTGGAACCCCCGCTGCTGTGAAAAATGTCGAAACTGATTATCTACCCTCAACTTAAAGGCTTCAGGCTCAATAGGCTTTGTTTCAAAGTGAATCGCACCGAGCTCCAGACCTTTGCGTCTGACTAGTGGATCACCAATGGCAGAGATAAAAATAATAGGGATGCGAGAGGTGCGAGCATCTTTGGCTAAGCGACTGGCGAGCTCAAAACCGTCCATTCCCGGCATCATTACGTCAAGCAACAACAGGTCCGGCGGCGAACACGAAGTGCATATCGCAAGCGCTTCGTGACCATATCGCGTGACCTGAACCCGATAATCGTTTGTAAATAATTCAGCCGTCAGACTCAGGTTGTTAGGCGTATCATCGACGACAAGCAACGTAGGCCGACCAAGGTGCTCGTCCATTAAACGAGCACCAGAGCACACAGATAGACCCCGCATCCGCGCAGTACTGGTCAAATATTGCATGGCGCGCTTGATGCACAAATCAATATCCGCGGCAAGAATAGGCTTCAGCAGAACACCAACGACACCGCTAGCGATAAGCTCGTGAATTTGATCAAACTCTTCCTCGCCCAGCATCAGGATGCATGGCAAACGCTCCAGATACTTACGTCGACGAAGCAATTGAAAAAATGTCATACCGTCCACCGAAGGCATGTTTTGTTCAGCAATGACCATGTCGACTGGGCACGACCGGACTATCTTCAGCGCCTGCAAGCTATTGCTGGCCATTAACACTCGACGGACACCCAGTACACCCAGCCGAGCAGCGATGGCCGCACACGTTGAACTGGCACTATCAACAACAAGAATTACTGCGTCCGACAAAGTCATCCACGCTCCTGCCAATGAGACTCTAAATATAATATTGATCCATGCAAACACTACCGATGATAGTGCGCATAGCCAACCAACAGCCTGCTGACATGAAGACACTAAAAACTTAAATCACCCGTTTTCACTGCTCGAAAAGCGTCACAAGGCAACATCATGAAAAGTAGAAATGCTGGTCGACTCGAGCAATCACCTGAAAATCGCCTACTATCGAAACTATAACTGCACCCCATGCTACGAGTAATCGCACGCGCCAATCACCTTTTAGGAAAACCCAAATTGCTAAGTGATTCCAATAGTCGATTTTTTTTTGCAGCGCGCGGCTAATCATTTTAAATGCCAGCGCCTAATCCTTATAATGGCTACATATATTAAAACATGATCGTTTGGAATTCTGGTCAGATTGCGCCAACGATGCGACCGAATACGCCAATCTCATGTGCGGTATTCGGCGCCAGCACGGGATCACCGGCGTAATTAAAGGTACGAAGCGAGTGGATACGCCTAATCGTCAAGCAGAATCTGGTGTTACCACTGGCCACTCATTCAGCGCGGCAACTGCTTCCGGTACTAACGTCTACTGCACAAGATGAAAGTGTCATTACCATCGTCGATTAAATAGCGCGCCGCAGTTAGCGGGCGAATCCAATAGCTGAGGTTAGCGCTCGACTGGAAAATAAACATCCCCAAAGATCCTTGGAGATCAACCCCTGAATCCTCTCCGTCGCCTTTGGCGCTTTGCAATACGCTGATTTGCAAGCGAGCCCCTTGCCTCTCCATTGAAAATGCACTGTTGCGCTGCAAACTACCGATTACTGCTCCGGAGTTGGCATCTAGCACATGTGCCATCATGCGCATATGGCTTGGCCCGACCGGATTTAAACTCAATCTGAAGCGTGTAATTAACCAAGCGGAATTAGAACTCATTATCACCTGGCGGGCACTCTCCCCAACGCACCAAAAGTCGAGGCTTTCTTGACGCTCTGCCGATAAACGACCCAGCACCAGGCCCAATATCACCGTTAGAGCGAACGCAACTAGCCACACTATATTGCGCAGGTGCTTAATCATGTTGAACGCCAACACAACGACTAGCAGCCTTTTCTAACTCCCCATCGCAAAGGATTTGATTGACCATTTGACGCGACGAGATCAAATACAGATGCAGATTCTCCGCTGACAACCCAATTTTCGCGGCCAGCGTTCTATTGCGCTCGACAATGCCATGCAATTGCGACTGCGACAGAACGTCAATTCCCGTAAGGCGAGGATGTACATGAACGTCACCAATCACCACCGGAGCAGCGTGATCCAGAGCAGCAACATCCACAGGCATCCACCAAGCTTGCCCCATGAAAAAAGCCCCACCTCCCCACAATGGCAATGACAGCCACACCACCCACTGTTGCCATGACAATGCCGATGACACCAAGGGCAATCTTGACGACATCTTACTTAGCCGCGTGGTGTCGACGGATGGTGCACGCGGCCCTTCCTCAACATCAGCAACTCCCGATGGCTCGACAGCAGGAGCGAATTCGTTGGTTCCCACATTCTCACCTGACATTTCTGTCGGCCGGGAAGATACCGATAACACTTCTACCTTCACTCCCTCACAGAGTTTGTACCCTATACGCGGCAAGGTTTGGATAAACTCGCGATCAGGGCATAACTGCCCCAGCGCTAGACGTAGTTGCCGGATAACTTGGGCCAAACTATTGTCCGTCACCTCTAGCCCGTAGGCTCCCCACGCCCCATCCATCAGCTCTCGCTTACGTACTACCGCGCCACCTGAGCTAAGAAGCAAGGCTAGGCACCGACTCGCAATGGACCCTAAGCGCAAAGGCTCCTGACCGTTAGCATCCGATCGAAATAAGAGGAAATTGTCTTCATCGAACACCAACTGCTGATCAATCAATACCTGGCCCATAGCACTCCGATAGACAGGAGGAGCACGCGGTTCGGAATCGCCGAACTGCTCACTTTGGAGTTAAGCGGCCGTTTCGGCCTTACGCCATAGTTTTTGCAAAATAACCTCCCCCCGCAGCTCGCGACGGCTCAATCGGGGCTTGAACGGCAGGGTACAGACCTCAAGATGAGTTACATCGGCTTGAGCTTAAAAGTATGTAATGGGATGGTCACCGCTGCCCACGATCGCATCTCTGTGCCAGCGTGAATGGTGCCTCCATCCACTAGCATGAAGGGGCAATCAGCCATGGAAATCAGAACTGTTGATCGACCTGGCCAAAAAAAATGTTTGTGCGACCTGAAAGTCGAGTGAGTTTCTGTTTCACAGGAGAAGGTACGAGCTGATGAAACCGGCTGCTCCATCAGCCGCTCCCTACCTAGACATGCGGAGCCGGTAACGTAAGCAGCTGGCGAAGTCATCTACCAAACGGGCAGGTTAAGGGCCATTAGGGCAACAGCGTCCACGTACATCCGCCACTACAAATGGCGCACCCGTCGAGCTTTTCAGGGAGGATTTTATATCCTGATTCGGCCTAGCCGCCTCACTTGCTGCCGCAACCTTAGGTACAAAAGAAAAACGAATTATCTATGCCCCCTGTTCCGGCTTACCCTTCTGCTGGTCCTAGGTATGCCCATCGCCACTCAGGCTGCGAACCTGCATCGCTCGACTTCCAGCGTTTCTTTCGCGATCACGACAGTAATAACGACGGTTTTCTGCAGAAATCGGAGTTGCTGGCGGCTGCTGAGAAGCAAGGAGATTACGGCGGCACTCTCACTGAGCCTATCACGACTGAAAACGCTACTTCACATTGGATAGCAATCGGGACAACAAGCTGTCGTTGAATGAGCTATGGGAATGTGGTCTGCATCATGGGCCTATATGTCTTGAAGGTATGTGTAACCCCCGGTAAGTCTGAGTCATCTTGCGCAACTCAGGCGGGCCTCCACTGATTCGGGTGTAATTGAGCAATCTAACTGGCCCGTTGCGTTGGCAGTCGCTGTAGTACGTCCTTCAAATACCCACTCGCCACGGATATGGCCCTCGACGGTGAACATGCCCTGCGTGTAGTCACGTTTTTCGCTGACATCCTCATCCAGCCAGTTTCTCGATCACTGTTTGGTCGCGGGTGATCTTCTTGCCATCGTCTCAACGGTCTTACTTAGCGTGTCGACTTGATGGTCGAGTGTCTGAACACGCTGCATCAACTGCGCCGCCAACGCGTGCAGTTGTTCAGGACTCAGGTAGCCGAGATTGGGCAAAGTCATGGTGCCGATTTTGCCAGCGCAGGCAGTACGCGGCGTTAAATCGATAAGCAAGGCGCGCTTGCCGGAAGTTCACACTGGCGTTGCAGAATATTGGCATCCCAGTGCCGGAACCAGACGCATAAAAAAACCGGTGCCTATTCGGACACCGGTTTTTCGATTGATCGCAGCAACATCCACATCGGGCTTAGCCCATTACCCTCAGATGTTGGCCACGTTTCTTTTTTGTCGTTTGATATTTAAAAGGCGATTTTCACCCCAGCTTCCACTTTATCAGCCGAATAGTCTTTTGCGCCTCCCTCAAAACCGACGCTACCCCACAAGCTCACCGACTGGGTCACCTGGCCCTGCAGGCCGACTTTGCCCTCCAGGCGGTTCGCGGGCAAGCTGTCATGGACCTTAACCCCACCAAACGCAATAGACTGCGAATCAGGACCGTGCCACCAATTCACTTCTGCAAATGGCCGGATGTCTTTGTTCTCGCCATGCAGACGCACACCCAATCGAGTGGTCACACTGGAGTCCGATTGTCCGGAAACTTCGGTACCGTTCTGCTCGGTGTGCGCATTGGCGCGGTAGTTGGACACAATCGCTTGAGCTTGCGGCTCAATGAACACGCGTGTGCCCGCATTCTCGTAAATTGGCAGCGAATAGCCCGTCTCAACGGAGCTCGTGACATTGTTCGACTTGTAATGCTCAGTGGGCAGACCATCGCCTTTCACTGTGTTGTCGAACTTGCCATACATCGCCCAAGTGTCCACATAGGGGCCGGTCTGAATGTCCTGGTTGCCGTACCAGGTCCCGTATACGCCAAGGCTATAACCATCAACCTTGCCGCGCGAACTGAACCTGCCGTTATCGGCATGGTTGTCGTCCGAACCATAAGAGCCCATCACGCCAAAACGGACACTGCCTTCACCGACCGCAAAACCTGCGATATCGGCGCCGGCATGCAAGAGGTACGAGCTGTCGCTGGAGTTGAATGCCCCGTCACGACGGCTATTTTTACTCACCACGCGCACCCACGAGGTGTCAGTGCTGTTTGGAGGGCTACCCGCATCCGCCACGCCAGCGTGCTGAGTTTGTCGCTCGTGCAGGGTATGGATCTGCATATTTTGTGCGTACTGGCGGTTGTTCAGGTAGGAGCCCGCCTCAGGACGAAGGAGTGGCGTTACCACAGGCACTTGCGTCGGTCCGATAGGGCATAACGCCCCGTTGGTCACACACGTTGTGTCCACCACGCTGAGATACCAATCGTCAACGATTCCACCCACACCACCGCGCTGAAGGGTGTAGTCATACGCACCGACCGCAAGCGTGCCCACTCCAGAACGGTAACCCGTTGAGGCAGCCGACAATCTGAAGGCCGTCTCACTGGTACTCGCACCGTTGCGCGTCTCGACAACCCGAATGCCTTGCGCCGTCTGCGCACCGTTGCCGCCGGCGCTCTTGATCACCAACTCGGTATTGCCGGTAGCGTAGCCACCGTCGAGGACCAATTTATCGGTCGCCGAATTGTCAGCCCCCATCACGGTGTTGAGTACTACTTGGCCGTTATGGCCAACATAGCCCCCTTTGACCACCAATTGGTTACCGACACGGGTACCCGCCAAGT
The DNA here is from genome assembly GCF_031456615.1 of Pseudomonas sp. 3296. Lineage (NCBI taxonomy): Bacteria > Pseudomonadati > Pseudomonadota > Gammaproteobacteria > Pseudomonadales > Pseudomonadaceae > Pseudomonas > Pseudomonas sp. 3296. The sequence goes on along the minus strand of NZ_JAVDUY010000015.1, from coordinate 34,038 downwards.
TAACTGTGCCATCGTTCACCAGGCCACTGGCCAAGGTCAGGGTTCCTGCAGGATCACTTTCATGACCGGCCGTGGCATTGAGCGCACTCACCGTCCCCTGGTTATGGACGAGACCGCTTACCGTCCCCAGGCCCGTCAGCGTCCCCGCAGCCCCTACAGTTACCGTGCCGGCACCCTGTCCACCCAAGGTCACAGCTGGATTAGCCGCACTACCGACCAGCAACACCCCGGCCTGCACCTCAGTTTCTCCGGTATGACTCAGCGAGCGTTCGAGCGTTAACGATCCAGCGCCTTTTTTGAGCAGATCGCCCGTGCCCGTCAACGCATTGGCGAAGACACCATCTTGAGCGACATCCAGCACCAGCGCGCCGTTATCGGTGATGTTACTCATACCCAGCCCACCCGCATCGTGCAAAAGCACAGTGGCGCCCGCGGCAATGGACGTGTCAGCCTTGAGTGCCGCATTGGCCCCCGTGACCTCGAGAACCCCACCGGTAAGATTCAACTGACCCTCACCCTGCAATGCACCCAAGGAGGTACCACCGCGAGCAATGTTTAACGTGCCGCCATCAACATTCAGGCTAGAGCCTGTTTTGCCGTCGAACTGCTGAATCGTCTGGGTCGTACCATTCAATGCCAACGTAGTTCCGGTGGCGAGATGCACTGTTTGGGTATTACCCAAGGCATGATTAACATCCGTACGCAGCGTGCCCGAGGATACTGAGGTATCACCACTGTAACTGTTGGTGATGTTGGACAGCGATACAAACCCGCTCCCTGCGTCGATGTTGAGGTTACCGCCACCGATAATCCGTGCCGACATATCGGCAGCACCACCGGTAGCGCCCGCGTCTTCTGCCAAGGTCAGTGTCTGACCCTGATGCAAATCCAATTGAATCAAGCCGTAGTTTACGTACAGACCGTCTTGAGTCACGCCGTCATGGCCGGTGGTGGTCAGACGATAATCATAGGTAGCCTTGGCGACGTTGCTGCCACCCTGAACGATGTCCAGCTGTTGGGCTGCGGTGATGACGTTGTCATTTTGGTCATGAAGCGCCAACGCCCCCGCACTGCCATTGACCGTGGTCGCGTTAACCAGTTTCACCCCCACATAACCCTCGTCCTGAGTGAGCAGGCCAGAGTTGGTCAGCGTAACCGGCTTGGGCACGTAGCCCACCGGCAGTTCTATCTGCACGATGCCGGTTCCGCTCGCGTCCAGCGTGTTGCTGGTGATGGTGCTCGTGGCGACCGTCTGGTCTGGCACTTCAGCGTTAAAGCGCACGGTACCGCCGTTAAACGTGAGTCCACCAATCTTCTGATCGCCATCACCCAGCGTCGTCAAACTGTTCGCATCGGGGCGCAACACCGCATGACTCAATGCCGCGGTATTCACATCGGCAAGGTTGAAGGTGGCATAGCCCATCGCGACGGTACCGGCGAAGCTATTACCCGCCAAGGACAAGAAATCAAACGCGTTGCCACCAGTGTCCACTGTTACCAGGCCGTTGCCGTCCAGCTTATTGCCCAAGGCAAAGGCGCCCGACGTTTTCAACGCCAACTCGCCGTTGTCGACAATCGCGGCTGAACCCAATTGAGAATTCATCGATGCATTCAGGGTGGTGCCCTGAGCAATGTTGAAGGTGCCAGAAAAGCCGCTGTTGTCAGCGGTCGCCGTCACGTTGGCGCCATGGATCAGATTCACCGACCCCGCGCCGCTCACACTGTTGGCCAGCGCACCCGCGTAGCCATCCAGCATCAATTCGCCGTTGTCGACAATGGCCGCCGAGCCGAGATTATTTTGCGATCCTGCTGTCAGCGCCGAGCCGCTCGCGATACCGAAGGTTCCCGCAAACTGACTGTTGTCGGCCGTCGCGGTGACACGAGCATCATTGACCAGATTGAGTTCACCCGTACCACTGACGCGGTTAACCAGCGTGCCGATGTAGGCATCAAGCTCGGCGATACCGTTATCAATGATCGCTGCCAAACCCAGGTTCTTTTCGGCACTGGCGACCAGGGTAGAGCCACTGTCGACGACGAAGGTCCCCGAGAACGCACTGTTATCGCCGCCAACCGTGACGTTTGCCCCGTTTGTGAGGTTCAGGGCCCCCGCGCCACTGACCTTGTTGGCCAGTGCGCCCGTGACACCATCCATGATCAGGAGGCCGTCATCATCAATATCACCGGCTCCCAGGCCCGCCGGGGCGTTCAAATGCGCTGTGGCCGCAGAAGCGATATTAATGTTGGCCATCAATGCATTGTTGGCCCCCACGACGTCAAACACGCCGCCATTCAAATTCAATTGTCCCGCACCGGTCAGACTGCCTTGCGAACGCCCCCCAGCCTCAATGTTAAGCGTGCCGCCATTGATCTTGAGCATCGAGCCTGTCAGCCCATCGAACTGCTGAACCACCTGGGTTGTACCGTTCAGATCCAGGAGAGCCGAATTGGCGATATGCAGGTCTTGGGTATTACCCAAGGCGTGGTTAACGTCGGTACGCAGCGTGCCCGACGACACCGTGGTATCGCCGCTGTAGCTGTTCAATGTATTAGATAACGACACCACACCGGCACCGGCGTCGACCGCCAGATGCCCGCTCCCCACCAACTGGGCCGACATGTCCGAAGCCGCGCCGGAAGCAGTGGTGTCTTCAGCCAGCGTGAGCGTTTGACCCTGCTGCAAGTCCAGTTGCGTGAGGCCGTAGTTCACGTACAGGCCGTCTTGAGTCACGCCGTCATGGCCGGCAGTGGTCAGACGGAAATCGTAGGTGCCTTTCGCCACCGTCGTGCCGCCCTGAGCGATGTCGAGCTGCCGCGCGGCCGTGATTGCGTTCCCAAGTTGATCCTGCAGAACCAACGCCCCCCCGCTACCACTGACGGTCGACGCGCTAACCAGCTTCACACCGATATTGGCGTCGTCTTGTTGGAGCAAATTGACCGTGTTTGGCGTATCAGGGGCGCTCGACACAAAGACCGGCGATACCTTAATACCAATCGTACCGATACCACTCGCAGACAACGTATTGGCCGTAATGGTACTGGTCGCCACCGCTTGATCAGGGACCAGGGCATTGAAGTTAATGTGACCGCCGTCGAGGGACAGCCCACCAATCTGCTGGTTACCATCACCGACCGTTGTCACGCTACCCACATCGGTGCGCAGCGTCGCATGGCTCAGCGCAGCCGTGTTCAAACCGGCCAGACCGAACGTAGACGACCCCAGCGCCACCGTGCCTGCAAAATTCGAACCGGTAGTCGCGGCAAAGTTGAACGCATTGCCCCCGGTATCCACCGTCAGCAAACCGCTGCCGGTCAGGTGGTTGGCGAAGGTATAAGCCGCAGCCGGGTTGACTTGCAATGCCAAAGTGGAGCTGCCATCGATATCAATACCCGCCCCACCCGCATCCACTGGCTTGCCGCCGAGCACGGTTTGCAGCGTTAGCACCGAGCTGTTGCTCAAGTTGACCTGATCGAAGTTCGTCGCCGTATGTGTGCCATCAAGGATATTGAGAGCACCGTCAAAGACCAACATGTCGTTACCGCTGGTGCCGCCATCAAGCGTGTTGAACGTGTTGCCCTGGCCTTTGATCGTCACGGTGTCGTTGCCAACGGATCCGGCCAACGTATTGATGGTCGCGCCATTCTGCAGCAGCACCGTGTTCGTGCCGGTTGCACCCGTCAAACCAATGTTGCCTGTCACCGTACCGCTCGCGACCGCCAATTGGTTATTAGCGCCGCCAACGACCACATCACCAGTAATGGTGCCGGTGTTCAGCAGTTGGTTGCTACCCGCGCCCAGATCCACGGTACCTGTGATCTGACCCTGGTTTATCAGCGTTGAGTCTTGATCATCAAACACCACGGCCTTGCCGGCAGCAGTGCCACTGATCGAACCGGTCGAGGTATTGGTAAGGACTGCGCTGCTTGCCACGGTGACCGTGGCCGCCGTGGCACTCGCCGAACTCAATACGCCACTGTTGGTCGCCGCCGTTACGCTGGCGCCCAGGGTCAACGCTGGTCCACCGGTGGCACTGGTGACATTGACCGTCGCGGCGGTTTTCACCGTCCCTGCGTTGTGGGCAATAATCCCCTTGGCGCCAGCGCCCGTTGCATTGATGGTGAGCGCTTGCGAACCGGACAGGTCCAGATCGGCGTTGGCCACGCTGCCATCGGCCTGGGTAAAGTTGATCCCCGTACCACTACCGCTGATATTAATGGTACCGCTGTTCGTACTATTCAGTGCCGTAGCGGTGCGCAAGCCAATGCCACCGGCCACATCAATCGTGGTATTAAGCAGCTGAATACCACTGATCTCGCCTTTGTTCTCAATGCCGTTGCCCGTTGCGCCGGCGGCGTTAACCACCAAGTGCGCACCGTTGACCGAGAGGGCTACCGCGCCTGCATCAACCCTTGCCGCGTCCGCCGAACCACGCCCTTCAATAGTGCCCAGGCCGGAACCCACCAAACTCAGGCTAGCGCCTTGACCCACTTCAACGGCGGCAACGCCATCGGTGGCGAGAATCGTGCCGCCATTATTGGCGACAACTGAATTAGCGCCCTCCACATAGATCGCGGTGCCGTTCGCGGTAACGTTGCCACTATTTTCCAAAACGCCTGACACCAACTCCACGCCTTTCGAGAGGGCACCCGAAAGTCGCACCATGCCACTGTTGACCAGCTTGCCCAGGTTTGTGACCTCGAAACCGATAACACCCGCATCGCTAGAACTGACATCCGCACCGGTACTGAAGACCGAGCCTGCCCCATCCACGACACCCGCGATAGAGCCCGCAGCGACCGGATTGATCACCGCGCCGGCGTCCAACGTAGCGATTGCGCCATTTTCGACTTTTACCCCCGTCGCCCGCACACCGGTCAAAGAAAGCGTGCTGCCCACCAGGCCATGCACACGGGAACCTCCGCCGCTGGCATGAATCGCCGTACTGTCCTGCCCTGCCGAAGTGGCAACAATTTTGCCTTGTACGAGCGCCCCAGCATCGGCGTCAACGCCGATGGCGCCATTGCCATTGAGCAGAAGATCGCCGCCATTAAGATTCACCGTGGTGTGGGAACCGCTAGCGCTGACCCCCACGGTCTGATGGGTCAGGCTACCGCCGTTCAGTATCAAGGCACCGGTATTGTTCACAACCGTGGTCTTGGTCCCCGTCGCATCCTGAGCCACAATCCCGGTGCCGCCGGCGCCCACCTCAATACTGCCGGAGTTATCGCCGCGCGCGCCCGCCTCAATAAACACACCCGTTGCATCGTTACCGCCAAACACAATGTTGCCCGTGTTGCTGACTTCCGCGCTATTACGGGCGATGTACCCGGTAATACCGTCCAACATCGAATTGAGCGAGGCACCCGACACAAGAATGGTGCCCTGGCCAAAGCCCACAGCACCTGCACTCTTCGTGCTGTCGCCAAGAACCCCGGCGACCTCATCCCCGGTCGCCACACCCGCAAGGTCATGCGCCTGGCCGTCCGCAATGCCGGCAATAGCACCCACCGAGCTCAGATTGATGACCGCTGTACTGCTGATCTTGCCCTGCGCGCCGCCTTCCACACGCACACCCGTAGAGCCCTTACCCGCCAGATTGACGGTCATACCGCCAGAGTTGAAAGCGGAAACGTCCGCGCCGGTGGTGCCTGTAACCATCACACCCGTTGAGTTAATACCGGACGCCGTCAACGACGACCCTACGCCTGCCCCGCCGGTGTAGTCGGCACCGGCCTGCATGCGGTAAAGCGTAGACCCTTCAGTGGAGACGTCTTGAGTCGTGGTGGAATTGCTATTGATCGCCGCCCCCGCGCCATAGACGAAGTAGCCGATCTGATTTTTCCCGGCCGAAAAGTTCACCGCACCGGCGCCAGCGATGTTAATGACGCCGGAGTCGCGTGCATGCGCCGCGATAGCACCATCACCCGCCATGTTGATGGCGCCACTTAAGGTGGCCACACTACCGGCGCCCTCTGACCAGAGACCATAGTTGGGCAACGACGCACCGTTAAAACCGAAGACATTGATCTGCCCTGAGCTGGTCGCTTTACCGCCGCCGAGCGTCTTGACCCCAACACCGTTAACACCACTTAAATTAATGGTGCCGGCGTTATTGATAACGGAAGTCCCGCTATTGCCGTTGACCAGAATGCCCGCATTTTGTAGGGGCGCGCCGCTAACAGCCCCTCTAACATCGATAAGACCTTGATTCAACACATTAGCAGTCGTCCCACCTTTGACCAGGATGCCTGCAGAGTTCTGCATGCCACTGCCAATAATAATTTCGCCTATATTGCTGACTCGGCCGGAGTCGGCAACATACACACCGAAACCACCCGCGCTGACGGTGGTATCGGCGCCCCCTGCCGCGAGACTACTCGCGAGGCTACCAGTAGGGAGCTGTCCGCTAGCACCTCGCCCCAGGTACATTACACCTGTAGAAGAGTTGGTAAATGTGCCGTTAGAGGACACCTTTGCTCCATAAACGGGGGAAAACTTGTCGGAATTATTGACCCCGATGTTCATCGCACCATTATTTGTCATCCCCCCAAACGAGTTGACATCAAAATTGTAAAAAGCGAGCGCGCGAGGATCCTGATTTACTGCAGCAATATTATAAATCCCGTTATTGGTAAACTGGGTGCCGGGGCCACCAACCGCACTGATCCCTGCAACATACCCCTTTCCACCAGAAACGAAAGTCGCATTAGTATCAGTTGACAGATACCCGGCAGTTACGACACCGTTATTGATCCCTTTTGCGCCAGAACTAAGATTAAACGCGCTAGACTCATCCGCCAGCAGTGCGATTCGACCATCATTGATTACCGTGGCACCTGACACCCCCCTCAAAGCTGTCGCCCTTGGGCAATTATTAGGGGGGCGGCAGACCCAGAAGTAACTCTAGCTATTGAGCCCAGCCCCGTTGCCTCCAACAATGAGTGCGCACCCACGGGGAGAAGCAAAGGGCTGTTTGCATCTAGAGGGGCATCACTACCTGTTGGTTTAACATATACGGGCACAGCATTATTGTGGTAGCCCAAAGTTAATAGTGAATCATAATTGGTCGACTGAATATGCCCTGCCTGGAGCTCCCCCACCAACCAGTCGTTGTATACCTTAAGGGAGCCCAAGTCGGTAACCGTATGCGAAGTAATGCCACCCGTACTATCCGTCACACTAAAACTTCCGTTATAAACCAAGCTGTTCAGGTTTTTATTGTAGGGCGCAGCTTGTGACGCACTGATTGTCGAGGTGTAGGACGAACTAAAAAATATCGTATTGCCGCTTTTCCATATTGCTTCGCCACCAGTAACTTCAATCAACGCACTATTCTTAATACACCCGGGTTGATGGTAGTGCTTGGCAAATCGACTGTAAGCACCCCGGCACTGACTGTTGCCAAGCGAAAATCGAGATACGGAACAGTGCTATCAGGTGGATAAACGGTAATGCCAACATCCGACGTACCCGACTTGTCCCCCCCTAAACTAACTTCATCAAAGGCTGATGAGGCATAGACTAACACCGAACGCATGCTGCCAGTAATGGGGTCTGCGACCAATATAGAACTCGCCTTGGGCCCGACGAGCAATTTTTGCAACCCCGAAAGATCAGGCGCAACTACATAACCAGCAGCAGCAGCCTCGTTATAAGTCATAAGCACGCCCGCACCACTCACGTTAGACATGGATAGCTGCCCTGTTAATGAATGAGCGCCTGCTGTATCAAAAATTTTTGCGCCCACTTCATTATTATTAGGGGTCGGAGTCCACCACTGCGACCCCGATAGAACCACATCAGTCGCATTAGCAGTGGCCGAAAGCCATAAAATAGAACTCAGCGCCAAACAGGCTGCCTTCTTGATGACATTAGATTTTGTCCGGCCTGTGGCGGTTTCAGGCGCAACGACATAGACACCGAGTGATTGGTTCCAGATGACTGAAAATACTTTGTTCATATTGATAATACCCAAGAGAGACGAAAACTACGTGTGATTTTTAAAAGAGCCAACGGCATCTCCCGGCAAGAACAAAGGATTCACTTCGCAGTCATGCACAGAGAAAAAATCAATCACTTAAATACAAAAAATAGATGCAATCACGTTTACAAATCATTAATATCAAAAATTCAATACTGGCTTTCAAGTGATGCCGTCATGAAAATAAAACACTTGAAAGCACTCCCGGCGCCTTTCTCTCGCCTGGTTTATCCAGAACCAATTCAATAGTGAACGCAAACACGAAATGCTTTCGTCAATACTCTCAGTTTTAAGAACGCAATTCAGGATCGTTTGCGCCAATCGCAATACCGAATGCGCCATATCGATGTAGTGCTACGCTGATGCCTTATCGCGGGCTATTCTCGGATACCGAGCAAAAACCCAATCCAAAAGATGTGAGCCCGTTCACCCCCGCCCTTGAAAATCAGTTGATTTATGGAGTTAAAATCCGCAGATCACGACATTGCTGCACCACACCACACCACACCACACCACACCGCAGTTATGGCGCAGAGTTTCTATGCCCTGTTCCGCGACGTAGCGGCAGCATGGACGGCATGTCGTGGAGGGAATACGAGAAAGGACTTCTCTAGCGGGTAGCTGATATGCACGCAAGGCTCCACGGTGAAGCCTCTCGAGCAACGCCATCGCGGCGAGCTTCCACTCCCAAAGCTGACAGCAGGCTGCGTCCGCTGGGCATTGCTTCTCTGGAGGACAAGATCGTACAGCAGGCGGTCGTCACGGCTCTGAATGCGATCTATCAAGAAGACTTTTTTGGGGGCTCGTACGGGTTTCAACCAGGGCGTATTCAGCACATGCTCTGGACGCATTGACGGTCGTGCTGAAGAGCCAGAAGATGAGCCTGATATTGGATGCGGGTAACACGTCGCTCGATGATGAGATCGACCATGAATGGATGCGGATGTTCTGGGACGCCGGGTCGCAGGCCCGCACCTGCTCGAGCTAGTAAAAAAATCAACATCTGGAGTAGTTTCAGTCAGCGGCAATGAACCTTAACGTCCCCTCCTCGACCAATCGACTTTGGTAAGTGATATCGCTCAAGTTTGCCGATTGCATTGCGCGGAAGTTGGTCGACGAGCTGCCACCGGGAAGGACGCATATATGCGGGTAGAACAGCCGCAAAATCGGACTGCTCAATCTGGCTCCCCGGCAACAACACCAACCACGCAGCCATCTGTAAAATACCCGAGTCATCATCGACGCCGGCCACCGCCGCGTCGATGACTTGGGGAAGCATCAGCAACCGATGTTCGACCTGTTGAGGATGAATATTTTCTCCTCCGATGATCAATATTTCGTCTATGCGGCCTAACAAACAGAGTCGGCCAGCTTCGTCGATGACGCCTCGATCCCCGGTTCCGAATCCCATTGTAAAACTGATCGGTACCGAATCGTGCGTATACCCCTCAAATACCAATCGGCTCGACACCACTACCTCACCACTTTGCCCCCAGGGCAACGTTTCTTCTGCGTTCCCCCTGATGGTGATACCGGTACCGCGAACGGGAAAACCGACCGTAGTGGATGCTTCGCTAAGATCCGCTGGGCTTGCTATTGAAATCAGACCGGCTTCAGTGGAACCGTATAAGTTGTACAGCACAGGCCCTAGTTGCTCGACCATATCGTGAACAACTTTTGATGGCAGCGGTGCAGATCCAGAGATGATACGTTGGAGCGAATCTAACGTGCCAATCGACGAAGCGTCTAGAATCCGCCGTAGTAGAGTCGGTACCGTTACGATAGTCCGCGCTCCGAATTCAATGGCCCGCCCCCGCATTCTCCGTCCATCGGTATGGCATGTTAGCCCCATCGGTGATCCAAGCCCCATCGCTAATGCCACTGCCGCGATGCCGTAACCGTGAAAAAGAGGGACGGTGATGAGCGTTCGTTCGTGGCAATGTAATTTCAATCGTACAGTCAGGCTATGCACAACACCGGCGAGTTGCACTAAGGTCAGGCGGCGCCGCACACCCTTCGCGATGCTGGTAGTGCCTGACGTCAACACGATCAGTGCGCCGGCCGGTCGCCGCTCCAAGCGCATAAAGCGTTTTGACGCAATCAAACCAGGTAAGTCAATACCAATCATCCGGCCGTCAGGTGACCTCGTGCTATAGAAGCACCTCCCTCGGAATTTCGTTTTCTGAGCCAGAGCGTCAAACTGAGGGTCAAGAATTAGAGTACCGACCTTTTGTCGAGCCAGCGCCTCGTCCAGTTGCTGTGGGTCAAAGCGCGTATTGATCAGCACAACATCCACGCCGAGCCTCATCGAGGCCAACAGGGTGAGCACAAAACCATTATGGTTGCGACACATTACGCCCACCCGCTCGCTCGGTCGTAGGCCGAGACTATGGAAGGCGCCCACCAGCGCATCGACTGACTCCAACAACTCATACCAACTCATGGTTTGGTTGTCATCTACCAAGGCGATTTCCGTAGGCGTTACGTGAGCCCACAATTTCGCCAATGTATAAAGTGACAGCCCGTCGCGAAAACTCAGCCACACGAACCGGCCTAGGAGCCTCAACGGATGCGCGAGGCGACTGCTGCGCAATGCTTGCCAGCACCACAGCATGGCAATGCACCTGTCACGCATTGTCTGCACCACCCGGTCGAGGCGACACCCCCCGGAGATAAAGCCTCGACATGACGGCATCCAGCGGTCGACGCAATACAATGGACATCCATTCGCAGGGCCATAACCACCACGGCGCAACGCGACGCTGCCTTGATAGAAGTGCGTAAGCCACCGTGGCAGCAGCATCCTCCGCCGACATGCCCGGTACGCTTTGGAAAACGACGCTCGGCGCGCTCATTGGGGTATGAACCAAAGGCAGGTAAACCGACCCAAGGTTAAGTCCATATGTATGCAATTCTGCTGCGGCCGACTGAAACCAGACATCGAACGCACACTTACTACTCTGATACGCTGACCAGTATGGAGCAGCGGGAAGCCGGGCAGATACGGTTGAAACGTTGATGACTTGCCCAGAGCCGCGAGCGATCATCCCCGGTAGGATATAAGTCAGTAGTAGAACCGGTGATGTGTAATTGACCTGACTGCAGCGCAGGACGTCCTGAGTCCGCAATCCAGTATCGACCAGGTTACGGCGAATTGATTTTCCGGCATTGCTGATTACCGCATCGATCACAGGGTAATCGCTCAGGATACTTTGCACTAAAGCCAGTACCTGTTCCGCTTGAGTAAAATCCGCGATATAGGAACGGGCCTCAGCCCCCTGAGCGCGAACATGCTGGCACACTTCCTCCAAACGCTCTTCATTACGGGCGACGAGCAGGATACGCACTCCCGCTTGCCCGAGTAGCCGGGCCGTCGCCGCACCGATTCCAGAAGATGCGCCGGTAATCAGCAACGTTTTACCGAAGAGCGCACGTTGAAGCCTCACCACGTCCAGAGATGCCGGCGGGCGCAGCCATTTCGATATGCGGTAGCGGCGCCCATTTCCCTGTTTGCTTTTGCGTTGGCGGTTATCCATGATAATAAAAATCGTCTGATGTGAAGGGAAGTATAAGGATTCGGAGAGTATTGAAATCGGAGATAAACTCAGCCTAGATGGCGCCCCTTCAGAAATGGATATTAAATACCAAGCTGAGTTTAGTATTCACCCGATACTCCCCACCCTTAAAATGCAGCGAAACGTGGCTTTTCGTAAAAAACGGTGGTCAATAGCTCGGAAAACGATCAACAAAATCATTTAAATTAGGCAAAAAATTACAAAATATTGTCGCTGTCGCGCTATAACTTACATTGTAAAAAAACCTCATCGCTAACCAACCACCAAAATACCAATGCATTAATTAAATTTTAGCTTCTTTAAAATATTGTAAGTCTTCAGTGACTCGCACATTTCGACACCGATTTATTAAGGGTGCTCTATTAACCAGAGTTTCTTGGGCACACCGGTCAATATGTTACGCTCAAACAGGACTTGTTCAATGTGTCGCTTTGTACCCTCTGAGTCTTCATACTGAATTTCGTTTTCAACTAGAAAAAGGCCATGACTCTCATATTCTGGCGTGACCAAAGTACGGCCGTAAAATCGAGATACCGCAAAGTAGACCTGTAAGCCTTTTTCAATCTCACTTTCATCTGGTCGCCTTGGCCTATCTTCATCAAAAATACAACCATTCCCCCAATGAGACGTGTAGCTAATCAAATATTTTCCTTTCGGAATTGCTAAGCCGTAGGATTGAGTCACCTCAACAGTGCTGACCAAAAAACCGCCCTCATCTCCTTCAGTACCCAAGGTACCTTTTACTACCGCAATAATCTCGTTACCCTTGAGCATTGGCCTGCTGAGATTATCCATCAAGCTGGGTATAGCTTCGGGGCAGTCAGCCCACGTACTAAAAGAAAGCGACATCAAAACAACATACAATATATTTCCATATGACCTCACATCATCCCCTCCTGATCGATTAGCACTTCGCCCTTCGACTCCAAAAAAAAGTGCTAGAAATTGTAATAGCAAAAAAAATAATCCCATCTCTTACGTACCCCTCAACAAAGTAAACGATCGCAATCGAGAGATAGCTAAAAAACTCAAATATCACAGAAAATATAGTTATTTTTTGGAGGTCGTAGTCATACAAAATAACGTCAACAGTAAAAAATACTGCCCCTAACGCAACCATCACGGCTAAAAACCACATGATAAGGATTGTGGTTTTTGCCTTATGCGCGACTACAAACTCCCAGTATGCGCTATAAAAAATACTAAAGGAAAAAATTCCGGCGCAATATTTAATAAGGCAAGGGCTCATAAGGTTCGACGCATATTCGAAGCCGAAAAAATCATAATAAAAAAACGTTTTTTCTCTTACCCATAAATCACTATCCAGGCACTGCGTAAATTGCATCCAATCATAAAAGAAGACCAACATCGAAAAATTAATTAACAACAGCAAACATGACAGCTGTAAAAAACGTATAATCGCCTTCCTTACCTCCCTGGCGGTAGCATTAGCAGCAACCTGCATCATAGTGGCTCCATAATTCGCTGGTTCTCTACCCTACTCAGAAACATCATCCAATAAACCATTTGCTATTCGAAAGATTCACCAGCCTATTATGGTTTCGGCACGTTGGTCCTTCAGCTTCCCCCGCACTGATGTAGGTTGCAGTTCGTTTAATGCTGTTGATTGTTGAAACCTCTGAGTCGCGCCTTTTTACTGCTATTAGTGCATGCTCTCCTACATTCCTAACACTCATTCCCCTGCTTCATAGGCCAGTAAAATGTCTCTAAGGCAAACCTGCGCCATATCAAAATCGAACAGCTTCACCGCGTTCTCCAGTCGCTGGAATCTGTTGGGAGATGCGCCTCGTAGAAGATCCGCGTGTATGGAAAAGTAGTCAACTGCCTGGATATCAAAACTACCCAGCAGGACAATGAGATGCTGGCAGACTGTTTGTAACTCGACGGCATCGACCACTATCGGTGCATGCTCAACCTCGACGTAGAGAGGTAACCGCTTGCGGAGTTCTCCCAATAGTGCTTCCAGTAGCCCAGCAAAGGCCTCTACATAGATATGCAACTCATCCTGAGGCCGATTTGCGCGCAGTAGCTGTTCCAGTGCATCGGCCGCTTGCGCGACGGTGTCGGCGCCTATCGTAGCGGATATGCCCTTACAGCTATGGACCAACAACTGCGCCTTCTCCAAATCGCCGACTGCTAACGCAGCACTCAGCTGCGACATCAAGGAGCTCTGGCCGGCCAGGTAGCGTTGCAACAAGTCTGCATACATGCTGTGCTTGCCCTGCACCCGACGTAAACCGGCAGCCACGTCCAAACCCTCGATATTCAAATCGGCGTTAGCGCAACCCATCATCGGCACTGGCGGTGACGGGGGCACCACCGCGCGCTCCTGATAGATCAGCGCTCCAGGGAGCCAACGCTGCAAGGCCGCGTAGAGCGTCTGTGGCTCAAAGGGTTTGCTGACAAAATCGTTCATCCCCGCCGCCAGGCACGCCTCGTGATCACTTTTCCTGACGTTGGCGGTCATCGCGATCACCGGCAGCGTGCTCAAGCCAGGCTGTTGGCGCAGCAGGCGCGTGGCCGCCAGACCGTCGAGTACCGGCATCTGCATATCCATGAATACCAGATCATAGCGCTCCTTTGCCAACCGGCGCAGCGCCAGACTTCCATCTGCCGCGATATCCACACGACAACCCACCGCCTGCAGCAACTCAGAGGCGACCTGCTGGTTTAGCTCGGTGTCTTCAACCAACAAGATTCGCGTGCCTTCGACCACTCTCCAATCGCCAAGTGGGTCCCTGACGGTTACGCCTTCAGGCACCGCGCTTCGAGCCAACTGTAGACGGACCTCGAACCAAAAATGGCTGCCTTCACCCAATACACTCTCAACACCTACCTGCCCCCCCATCAACTCGGCGAGTTGTTTGGCGATTGCTAGCCCCAGCCCCGTACCCCCAAAGCGCCTTGTCGTGGAGGTATCGGCTTGCTGAAAGCTCTGAAAGATGAGTTTTACCTGCTCGGACGAAAGACCAATTCCGCTATCGGTCACGCTGAAATACAACAACGAGCCATCCGCTAGGGCTTGACGCAACCTCACTTCGATCCGAATCAGCCCACGCTCGGTAAACTTCACCGCATTACTCAGATAGTTAAGCAGTATTTGTCGCAAACGAAGCGGATCACCAGCCACACGTTCCGGTACATCCACAGCGACACTGAGTCGCATATCGAGGCCTTTTTCGGCAATATGGGGACGTACTTGATCAAGTACCTCTTCGAGTAACTGGAGCAGGCTGAAGTCACGAAGCTCCAACTCAAGCTTACCGGCCTCAATCTTTGAAACGTCCAGAATGTCGTCAAGTATGCCCAACAGGTGCTGGCTGGAGCTTTGCACCTTGCTAAGGTAGTCACGCTGGCGCTCGCTTAGCTCCGTCATCAACGTTAGATGCGTCATGCCAATAATGGCATTCATCGGCGTGCGAATTTCATGACTCATATTGGCAAGAAATTCGGCCTTGATACGCGCGCTGTCCTCGGCCAATAACCTTGCTTGACGCATCTCATCAACCACTGCGTGCTGGGCGGTAACATCTTCGATAATCCAAATTGAACCCCGGGAGGACAGATGCCCAGGCGCGACAGCCCGAGCGCTCACGCTGGCCCAGAAGCGGCTGGCATCCTTGCGGCAAAACTGCATCTGCTGATGAAATATCTCTCCGCGGTCCAGTGTCTCGCGGACATGGAGGTCTAACTGGATCATCGCCTCTACTGACATGATTTGGTCCGTCCAGATCAATGGAGAGCGTTGCAATTGCTCACCCGGGGCATACCCCAGCAATTCATCCAACCGTGCATTAGCCTGTACGATCAACATACCCCGCACCATCGCAATACCATAGGGTGCGGCGATAACGATTGCCTGTTGTTCAGCCAACAACGCTTGGCGTTCATCTTCCAGGTTGCGGTGATCCACACTATTTTTCTGTAGTACGGCGATAGCTTGCATGACATCACCAATTTCATCCTGCCGCTTCGGTGTTGGAATAGCGATTTCCAACTGCCCCACAGCCAATGCCTTGATGATGCCTGCGGAAACGGTCAGCGTATTAAGCAGGCGATACACAAAAAAGATGACAGGAGCAATCAGTAGCGCAATCAAAAGCGCAGCCAGCAGCGCCAGCCGGATAAGGTTGTTGCCAGCAGCACGGCTATTGGCCTCCGCTTTTTCCGTCGCCGCCTCCAGCAACTTGTCCCGCACTTGCAGAATGGAGTCCATAGTTGGAACGTATCGCGCCGCAAACTCGCCAGTAGTCAGGGTGGGCAAATCATTATCCTGCCAGCTCTGGCGCATTTGTCCCGCCAAGCCAAGGCCTGCGCCAAAGTACTGTTTATCCATGCCGGCGATTGCAGTTGAGATAGTCGGGCTGGAGCAACAGCGACTAGCGCGACTTAACACTTCATCACGCCTAATGTCGAGCTGCCCCATAATACGGTCAATGACCGTGGATTTTCCTGGCGTAAGCGCTTCGCGCCGTGCCAGCGCCCGGGTAAATTGCGAGCCGAGCTGACCGGCCTGCTCGCGTAGTTCAGCGGCGACTAGGGCCGCTACGACGGCATCGTTTAAATCCGTACCGTAACGCTCTACCGGCTGCGCTATTCGACTGACAATGGGCGAAGCCTGAGTCGCAACGGCGATCATCCCGTCTATGACAGCATCCAGCTTATCGCCGTTGCGACGGGGCAAAGATTGCGCGATCAACTCGTCGACACGCGAGCGCGCTTGCGCCAGGGTTTCTCCCAAGCGATCCAGCGCCGCCAGTTGACCTGCGACCTCCAACCCAGCTATTTGCTGAATGCTAGTCCGCAGCTGGGCAATGGCCGCGTCGCTATTGCTGCGCGCGCCGGCCAACGCCTGCACCTGACTGCTCAATGCAGGGTTGTCACTGCCCAACATGGCGTTGGTCGGCCCCCGTTCTCGGGACACCATTTCAAATACCTTAAGTGCCAGCCCCGCTCGCTCGACATCTCGCACCGCACGTTGGTTGTAGGCGTATTCTCGCCATTGGGCATGGGCCATCCAGCCAAGCAAGCCTGCTAGCGATAAAGTCCAAATGCCGATATAAATTAGGAGGCGTGTTTTTATCCGCATTAGCTTTTCACATTGAAACCATAGGAAATAGATTGAATCTGTGTTTGCACGGAGTGCTAGCTGCATGCTCTTTCGCATGCAAACGGCGAATCTACTCCGTTTTTAAAGCTGTTCTGGATCTATATGTCTTCAATGTTTTTCTCATCGTGGGGACGCTGAACTTCCAGGCCAATTCCAAGTGCCATGTATCTGCGACTAACTGTGTGAGCGCAAACCTGATTCTTGGCCCAATTTATTTGACGATCCCCGCTATGGCTCAGGCTACGCCAAGAAATATCAGATAGTTATCCGGAGCTCCATGTCCCTAGCAGAAAGAAATAACTCGCAATTTTCGCCGACTAAAGCTCGCATATTTGGCAACCACGACTTGCTAGTTGACCTTAATAATCAACGCATCTGAACCTGGACTTTCGACGCACTTTCCAGCAGTCGCTGCCTGATTAATTTACGCCAATGATCGCGTGAAAAACGGTATTCATGTCCTAGCACACGTGCCACCCCGAACCCGTCAATACTGTTCCGGTACCGGATGCGCAATAGCTCATCCACGCTGTCGCGCCGCACCAAGCGAGATTGATGAATGCGCATCAAGCCTTCGTCGCCTGCCTCAATGTCCCGAAGTACGGTCCCGTGTTTGAGCAGCCATTCCGTCCCGTCTCGATCGCGCGCCGAAACGTATTTGTGATCAGACCAAAAAGCTACAAATCCGCCCGAGTCGCACGTCTCTGTTTGAGCGCGACCACGCAGATCTCGCGTCTTTTGATAGCGCTCAAGTTGCATTTAAGCCTCCCAATTACCAAGAATTCTTTTTTCAATTTTTGCACCTTGGAGCGGATGCCCCCCCTCAAAAATGCCGTCAAACGCTGCTAGGACTGCCTAGCATCCCATTGCGGGTCAATCCGGTGAATGCGTACCGCCAGTGGAGGATGGGTGGACATCATACCGCTCAAGCCAGCCTTTACTCCGTCGCAAAAATACAGATGGCTGAACTCCTGCGCATGGATAGCCTGTAAGGTCGAGCCCTGGGAATGACTGCCGATTTTCTTCAGCGCACCGGCGATACCTTGTGGAGTGCGCGTGAATTGCACCGCCGACGCATCCGCAAGAAACTCCCGCTCACGACAGATACGGGCCTTGATCAGATTGCCGAAAAATGTCCCTGTGTAGCCCAGCGCCCATAGAGTCCCGCCGACCATCATGATCGCTTGGGAGAAATTGGTGTCTTTCTTGTCATCGTTCGATGATGAACGGCGATAAGACGCCGTTCGCAAAATGAGCGTACCGGTTAACCCTAACAACAATAGCCCGTGAACTATCGCTGTCAGGCGGGTATTGAGTCGCATGTCACCGTTATAAATATGGCTGAACTCATGCGCTATCACACCTTGCAGCTCTTCGCGATTGAGTACGCACATGGCGCCTCGGGTGATACCGATAACGGCGTCCTGAGGCGCCCATCCGGCGGCGAAAGCATTGATCGCAGCATCTTCCAGCAGGTAAACAGCGGGCACCAATGTGCCTGATGCGATGGCCATTTCTTCCACCACGTTCATCACTCGATGCTCATCCACATCCTTCGATTCGTTGCTGAGCAGCCGCCCACCAAGTCGTTCCGCAACTTTCTTACCACCAGCCCGCAATTGTGCCGCTTTATAGAGGCTGCCCCCTAAAACCATCGCCAATACCACAACAGTTACGTCACCGACCAACTGCCAATCAGTGAGCGCAACCAACAGGGATTTTTGATTATGCAGGATCAGTATGAGTGCCCCGCTGGTGAGGCTGATCAGGCTTAAAACTGCCACGCCCATTAATAACACCAGAAGGCTTGTATGGCGTCGAGCACGGTCTTGGTGTTCAAAAAAATTCATTATCTCACTCCAAGTGCGGGCTAGCTGAACATCACTTTAGGAGCGTCCTGGATCTGTATGCTATCGGCAAATACCAGAAAGCTGGCATCGGCATTATGGCCGAACAGGTTAGCCAACAAGACTGGGGGAAAGGACTGCCTATAGGTGTTATAGGTCATGACTGCGTCGTTAAATGCTTGGCGTGAGAACGCCAC
Source organism: Pseudomonas sp. 3296 (assembly GCF_031456615.1). NCBI lineage: Bacteria > Pseudomonadati > Pseudomonadota > Gammaproteobacteria > Pseudomonadales > Pseudomonadaceae > Pseudomonas > Pseudomonas sp. 3296. Next base: position 15,306 of record NZ_JAVDUY010000015.1, on the reverse strand, counting down.
CTTGTTTTCTGTGCTGGTCAGTTCCTCGTTGAGTTGCACCATGTTTTGCGAGGCTTTTAGGTCGGGGTAGGCCTCCATTGTCACGTTCAGGTGTCCCATGGCGCTCGCAAGGCTCCCCTCGGCTTGGCCCAAATGACTCATCGCCGAAGGATTACCTGGTTGAGCTGAAGCCGCCTGGAGCCCCGCGAGCGCAGTATTGCGCGCGGCAACGATTGCCTCGAGGGTGTCGCGCTCATGGCTTAGGTAGGCCTTGGCCGCCTCCACCAAATTAGGGATTAGGTCGTAGCGGCGTTTGAGTTGCACTTCGATCTGAGCAAAGGCACTTAGAAAACGGTTCCGCAGGGTCACCATCTTGTTGTAGATAATAATGACATAGAGCAGTAACAGTAGAGCAACAATGATTGCAATGACGATGCTAGCGAAAGACATATAGGGATCCTTGAGGCAGACCAGAGAGCACGTTTCGGAGCGCCCCAAAGATACAGGCCGCCCTCACGAAGCGCGCGACCGCTTACGCCACACTCGAGACAGATCGCGCCAAACTTCGAAACTTTGTTGATAACAATGCTCTAGCGACCCATCAGGTTAGAGATCGTCGCCACGGCTGATTTACAACTAACTTCCACTTCTGTCTCGGCCGTTAATCGTGCCAAGAAATTGACAAGCTGACATGTTTAACAAATGACGCCACCCAAAAAAACTCTATACAAAAAACTCGCAAAACACACCTGCCTTGCATTAATTCTAAACTTAACTCCATCTTTTAACTAAGTTCCGCAACAACACTACAACGCCGCCCCGATGCCTAAAATTAGCTAGCGCGCGATACCAAGCAGCGGATAGAATGATGCTATCCGGGGAGCATTCCGACAACTTCCCTATCAACCCCTGCCCTACCTTATTTCAATGGGCGTACCATCAGGAACCAATACCCATATTTCACGCATTTCGCTACTAGTTACTGCGATGCAACCATCCGTCCAATCCCACAGAAAGTGAAACGGCTGAAACCACGCCCATCCGTTGGGCAAACCATGAATCATAATATTACCGCCTGGCGAATACCCATTTTCACGGGCGCGCAGTGAATCAATCGCATTTGGATATGAGATATGCAAACTAAGGTAGGCCATTGATTTGGGATTGCGCCAATCGATAAAGTAACGCCCTTCAGGTGTTCTCTCATCCCTCTCTCGCTGCTTTGCACCACCATTCGCAGCAGCACCAAGCGCGATGCGATACTTGGCCAGCAACACACCTTCACGCCATAAAAGCATTTGTCTCTCTTGCTTATTGACGGTTATCAAATCGGCAGAATTACCGGCCTTAACCATCTCATGACCTGGAACGGGGCCTCCGCCCACGCGCCCCATAATTTTCGTATACCCATATACCGATATTAGTAAAAATAGCACCAAGACAAAAATTCGTTTTAACACATAGATTCCTTAAGCGTCTCGTCAAACCATCGTCCGGGATACATTCAGCAGAACCGGACAAGCTATAGAACTAACACCCGAAAGATCTTCAAACATAAAGAAGCCATACTATTGTAGAACCTCAGTGTCTTCACTGACAGCTTACTGAGGAGAAAAGTCACTACCACCTAAACAACCGCCCCCAAGATAAATATCAGCAACGTTTTTTTTGATTTAGCTTAATCAGTCATAATTGCAACACGAATATTTTCGAGATCGGATGCCGATTAATTTGATGTTGCTGTGGCCCCAGCCTCTGAATCCGTCGGTGCGGAGCCATCCAGTTCCGACAACCTAATACTTGCTACACTGACATCGTCAATTTCAATTATTGCTCCGATGGACTGTCTGATTGCGGATTTCGCATCATCTATAAATAATTCAGGCGTTTCCATTAATGTGATAGCCGAATATTTGGATAATACCGAACCAATCACCTCGCTTGCTATTGGCTTTATAATAGCGCTTTCAATAGACTCCTCATCACCGTAGCGAATGTAAACATTTGAAATTTCATTTGGTGAAACGCGCCAACTTATCGAGGCATCCACGGTAATTTCTGATGTGGCGTATTTATCGGACGAAGAGTAGGCATGAATTGCGGTCAACTCGGAGATATTAGTTTTGGTCGAAAAGTAAACTATGTTATCCACTATGGGCGCCCTCCAACTAAAGCCAGGGCCATCGACGGAAATTACCTCCCCGTTACGCAGGTGCAGTCCGCGCTCATGCTCCGAAAACACCAGTAGTAAATACTTAAACGAGAGCGACGCACAGATAACAAATCCAAATACTATAAATAATACCTTTTTATGTCGCGAGACCATTTTCATCTCATTCTCCCTCTCATATGAATACCCCCCCCCATGACGCATCTCCTCACTATGAAGGTTTAATCCGAATAATGAATACTCTCAGCATGGGTACTGCCAACAAAAACGCGATTAATAGTTACCGGACTAAACGACGTGCGATCCATGTGGTTTTTTATTGCGCTGATAAGTTTTCGCTTGTTTAGCGCATCCATCGTAGACAAGTGTGAGATTGCCACCCTTAAGCCCTCAGTAATTCTTGGTACAAGGATCGCATTATCCACCCCCTCCAATTCTCCATATTTTTTATAAAGATCAATTGCATCCACGGACTTAATCTGCCAATTGACAGAAACGTCAATGTTTATTACATCAAGATCCTTTTTTCTAGCCTGGAAAGAATCCCATTTGTAATATTCTCTTGCATTGAGATTGACACCACACTATCGACGAACGGTAATTTCCATCCAGGCCCCGGCATTGCCGTGCCCACCAATCTTCCATTGCGCAAAATTATGCCGAACTCTTGAGCACTGACAGAGTAAAAGATATCGCTAGAGACGTAACCACAAGCCAGCACCAATACCGCGACAACACTGACATTTCGCATTTTCAAAGCAGCCCCCCCCTTTTCCTTAGTGACTATTTTTTACAATAAGCCCCGCAATATAAACTCCGAGAAACCCAGTCAATCACTGCCAAATCAATTAAGACTTAATCTCTGGTCACATAGCAGTCAGCATCGACTGCACACCACGTACTAGCGATAGCGCACACCTACGTCAAAAATTAAGACGAGCGTTATTGCGGCGCTTCCGGCTTTCGATAAAAAAACACCCTCACTGATAAGATCTACCATTCCGCGCGACCTTGCGCAGCAGGCTTTGTCTAGACAGTAAAATATCAGTTACTCAAAAACTATCAGATATCAAGTGCACATGAGCGTAAGCATGAATAGCGCTCAACAATTATTAATTAATCACACTTGCCAAACTAAAAAAGCGGATTGTGGCGCATATACAAGCGTTTAATTAACGTATCTGGGCAACCCTTGTAGATTTCATTTTTTCCAACAAATAGCGGATGTGCACCGTCTAGCAATCAGTCGTACAATTTTGCTTAGGCTAAGCACCAGCAAGGCTCCGAGCACATACGCCACGACATCCCACCAATCTGGAGTAGCACCGATAATAATTCTCAGAACCCGGTTCGATATTTGAAGATCGCAAGCTGAAATTAAATATTGAGCAAACTCAACACCTAATCCAATCAGGAGCGCGGCACAGGCGCGCGATATTGGCGATGCCATCAAAACCGCCCCGAACGTACAGTACACACACATCACCGCAAGCATGTCTCCGGCAAATCCACGCACCCACCCCCATCTGGCACCTAATGTCGCAAGAATAATCATCAACAACAAGAGGGCAATGCTGCACGCGAAGTAGCTGCGACTAAAGCGAGCTTTCATGTTTTTACCATTTGAGGGGGGAGGCGATCCGCTTGAGGGGGAATGATCATTCTAAGCAGTTTCGTATGGCTGAGTATGGCTTTCAGTGATCGCCAATCCGGAATTGTCATAAGTTCCGTAACCCCATGCTAGCGCCGCGATGAGCGCCCTATAGTTACGACCATCCCTCATTTTATTCGATGACTCATGGGTAAAGCCTGTCGAATGAAGCCCTATTTTCAGTAGAAACAAATTTCTTCAAAACCTACGAGGAGGCGATGCGCTGAATAACAAAAAATTTCAGCACAAATGAAAAGATGAATCACATCGCAAACAACATTTCGCGCCCCATCAATGACTGGAGCTCCGACAGACGAAACGGCGCTTGAAGCACTCCCAATAATGGTATTTTATTTTGTTTGGCCCAAAGAAATATCCCTCTGCGCTCTATTGAATTTACATCCGAAACTGTAATGATCGATGTAGTTGTGGCGCACCCCACGATTTGTTTGATTTTTTGCGCATCTATGCCCAGATCAAATCCATCGAATATTACATATTCGAATTGTTTTCCCATTTTGAACAATCCAATTAGCTCTGAAGCGGAACCGCACAAGCCAAGAGTAAAATAACCCAGATCATTCAGCGCGGCTGCATATCTAAGAAGCGTACCTGCATTTTTGCATACAACCGCAACCTTTCCACAGCTATGACGAGACATATCCTCTCCAAACGATACATAATACAAATCTTGTCTTTACCGGCTAGAGCGGAGAACACTCACCGCCAACCACGGAGTTCAGCACATTAAAAAACTGCCGTTGCAAGACTCACACAGCGGGGATTGACCAGCCTATACGGTCCATATCATAACGGTATGCGCTCATGTTAATTTCGCCCGATTGCGCCAAATAGCCTACCGAATGCGTCAACTAGTCACCTCGTAGCTTAGGGTGCCCCTCCTTCCGACAAGCGGCATATGAGTCGGCGTAATCAGGGCGCTTCACCACTTGGAATATAAAACACGTCGAATCAAGCGCAACATTAGAATTGACTCGTCATCGAGTAGAGCGTCATTCGCGTTGGGTTGACCGCTAAAGGGGCTTCCAACCGAACCGGTTGCTGCGGTGTTTTCAGGTTCCACTGATTTCACGGCGGCCGCCGCGATTGCTCGATGACTCTGCGCGCAGCCATGTCATGATTCAGCCTGTCAGCATAGTCGACGTGGACCAGGTCAATCTTCTGGATCTCGGCGTTCGTCAGAAAAACCCGGCCAGCCTTCACGCCTTTGATGACGGCCTGAATCTTGAGAGGACGGACACTCAAGTTTATATAACCCAACACAATGAGCTGATTTTGATTGCGGGGGCACCAGACATCGTTTGTGGCACCTATGCCGAACAAGTGCAGACGCCTCCGTAGATTCAAGTAACCCGTCGGTTCTTCTTCGGCCAGCCAAACATGCGCTCGATAATGCTGCGCAGTCGGTACTTAGGCTTGTCAAACAGTCTGGGCTAGCCAGGTTTGGGTTTTGTTCGGCTGAGTCTCACTCTTTACACGCCAACAACGTCCAGTAGCGACGCGAGGAGCGGTAATCATGCCCCCCAACTCGGACCACTCCATACCCGTTACTTTCGCCTTTGGGGCGGACGTATCGATGCGATTCGATACAGCTGCGTCGAATTAAGCGCGAGTGATGAATACGTACCAACTGATCATCGGCGTTTTCGATATCCCGTAAAGTTGTGTCGGCACTCAGCAGCCACTCCACACCATCCCGGTCGTGGGCTGACACATAGTTTTGATCCTTCCAAAACGCCACAAATATATCGGAGTCACAGACCTCAAGCTGAACACGACCTAACTCATTTCGCTTTTTTTGATAACGTTTGAGTTCCACAACAACGCCTCTGTCTCTAAATTTTAATATCTGACCCTTCACCGCAAAATAGCCGGCTGAGCATACTGTGACTTACCGGCCTCCTGAGAGAATGGCCTCCAGTTAGGCGAGGGATAACTTGGGTGTGGCCATTCACGTATTGGTATGGAAGCCCTCATCACCTACCTAGAAGGCATCCCGACAATCCATTGATCACCGGTTGCTTATTCAACCAGGTCAAGCCTCGTCCTATGGCGAGCGCCGGAATGTCCAGTACGGCGAATAGCTATCCAGCCTCCGGAGGTATTACCGCGTGCCGATGGCGCGCTCATCCGCGCAAACCACGTTTTCCAAATCCTGCACCAGCTTGTCGATCGACATGACATCCACCAAAGTGGCCCCTTGACTGGCAGGACAAGGTGTCTTCAGGCTGTTGATATCGACGTGCGGCATTGCCTTGGCGGCGCGGTCAGCCTGAACCAGGCGATCAACCATTCCAGTTTGTCTGCACTCATGCAAAGAGTTCCTTCTCGGCAAGCAGTTGACGCGGCAGTTCAGCATTCAGCTTATTCAGGCGCTGCTCAGGCAAAACCCCTTTCTCGCCGAGGATCTGTCGGTAAACGACATGGTCGGGCGCATCGGAAAGTCATCGCCTAGTACGGCATACAGGTTGACCCAGCGCATGACCTCATCGGCGGCGCCGTAGCCGTGCCGGTCAGCGCAACGCTGGCAGCCTATCGCCCACTGCTGCTGCTGCTCGACGTCATCCAATCCTTGCAGACGCAGAGGGAAGTGTTGCTGGCAATACTCGATCAACTGCCGGGCAACACGCTCTCGCTTGGCTTCGCTCAAGTGATCCAATTGGTCCGAAGTCAGGAATAACCAGGGTTTATCCGCGTATTGCGCCATCGGCTGTTCAGGGTTTTCCTGACGGATAACCTCCGAAGGGTGCACCGATGATGGTAGCAAAATAAGGCGAACCGGTCCCATCAGCCGATCACGCACCACGGGCGGTTGGTCGGCAAGCCATAACCGCATGATGCGGGGGGGGGGGCGTAGTAGCGAAACAACACGGTGACATCGCCCTCAACACGGGCGTGAATCAGGCTGCGCAGATGCTGCAATAACGACGCCTCATCCACTTCGGATTCCAACCAAAGCCCCGCCGTCTCACTCCACCCCTGGGTAAAGGTGCGGGCCAATGTACTGCCGGACGCCGCCGGTACTAACACCGGGCTCAACGCGGCTAGAGGGCTGTAAGCCGTGTGTAGATACAGCGGCTGAAACGCGCTACTGCCGAGTTCTGACAGGCGCATTGGCAGGTTGTCGATGAGCGCACCATCGAGCAGCAAATAAGCCTGACTCATGCATTTAACTCTGCGAGTTTTTGGCATACAGCACAGATGGGAGCCCCTTGCTGCGCAGCTTGCATTAAGGCTGGACCTTGGGTGGCCAGGGGCGGCGCCGCAAGCGCTTCAAGGCTCACAGGCATGACCGAAAGGGCCGGTTGTGCGGGCGTTCCCACCAGAGGGGCGCCGCCCAGAACAATGGGGACGCTGCTGAAAATGCCGCCGGCGCTGATCACAATGTGCTGCCCACCGGCCTGCAGCGTCAAGCTCATCCCCGCGTCAATCACCACATTGTTCGCGGTGACGTGCGCCTGCGTCAACGCCTGAATCATCAGCGTGCCGCCCGCCGAGGTGCTGCTGTTACCCGTGATCGAGATCACCTCGTCGCCACCAATAAGGGTGTTGCGCTGGCCTTGGGTGGTGTGCAGTTCGTCACCCTTGATCAGGCTGGAACTGTTCTTATCGACCTGTTCCGATCGGTCATTGCCAATCAGGCTGTGGCTGTCGCGGATGACCTGTTCACGGCGGTCGTTACCAATTTTGGCGTCACTGTCATTGAGGACCAATTGCTCGATATCGCGCTGGGCGCGCAGGTAGATGTTTTCCTGCCCCGCTCGGTCTTCAATCGACAGTTCGTTGTAACCGCCACTGTGCGGCGAGCTGTGGCTGCGCATCACGGTTTTAGTTTGGTTTGCGGGCAATGGGTACGGCACCGGCATGACCTTGTTAGGCACGCACCCCGTGATTAACGGGTGGTCAGGATTACCTTCCAGGTAGGTCACCACCACTTCCATGCCGATGCGCGGGATCGTCACCGCACCGAAGCTCTTACCCGCCCAACTGCTCGACACGCGTAGCCAGCAACTGCTCTTGTCGCTGCCCAATTCGGCGCGATCCCAATGGAACTCGACCTTCACCCGCCCATATTCATCGCAGAAAATCTCTTCGCCGACAGGTCCCGTCACGCGTGCGGTCTGGCTTACGAGCAGCGAGGGGCGTGTGACCACCGGCGGACGATAGAACACGTCCCACGGAATGGCACTGAAACGGTTGCGATAACCCTGAGTAAAACCGTCCTCGGGCTTCACGTCGCTGCTAATCACTTCTTCCAGCACCTGCGGCTGTTTGCCTTCGTGCTCGACGCTCAGCAGCAGCCACAAGTCGTTGCACGATCGACGGGGATGCTCGACCAATTTGAAGAAATGTCCGCTGCACAACGTGGGCTGATCGCTTTTTCCTTCGGCCAATTGGTAGTCGGCGCGGTGCCGCTCCAGCGCCTGGCGGGCCAGTTGCTTGCCACGTTGCTCGCTATTGATCAGCAGCGGCGAACGATAGTCCTCCAGCGCTGGCGTGAACTCGGCGCTGAACTGGCCTTCCAGCAACAGACTTGGCCGTTGGAAGTCGTAACCGCGACGGGTGACCTGACTGGTCCGTGTGCTGACGCGCCGGGAGAAATGGCTGACCACCAAATGATCGGCCACCTGACCGGAACCTGGCCAATACGGTGTATCGCCGAGCGTAGGGAACACGGGTGACCTGACTGGTCCGTGTGCTGACGCGCCGGGAGAAATGGCTGACCACCAAATGATCGGCCACCTGACCGGAACCTGGCCAATACGGTGTATCGCCGAGCGTAGGGAACCAAGCTTGATCGTCAGTAAAGACCAGGTGGTGTCCTTGTGCATTGTGCTGGTGATGCCAGGCCATTCCCTCCTCGCTGCACAGGCGCTGAACGAAGATAAAATCGCTTTCCCCATACTGCGTGCAGTACTCACGTTTAGGGCTGGGACTGACGTTGAAAGTAAAGGCATCGGCTTGGATGCCGTGGCCCTCAAGGACCTGGGTGATAATTTGCGTGACGGCCAGTTGCTGAAAAATCCGTTGCTGGTGACTGAACTGCAAGTAATGCAGGGCCGGGACCAGTGTCAGGTGATACCGGGTCAGCCGCTTGCCCGCATCACTGACCCACACATCCTCGATAAGCCCGTGAAGCCCCTCACCAAAGAGGCCGAAACGCAGAAACGCGGTCTGACTGAGCAGGCTTTCCAGATCAAAGTCCGGGGACTCGCTGACCAGTTCAATTTGGATCGCGTACAAGCTGCTGATGGCTTCAGCGCCCTTAAAGGCCAGCACCTTGAAATCATTACGAATAGAGGGAATGAGCAACTCGAACTGTGCAGTATTGGCCGGCGCGAACATACGCTTATCCTTAAGCTGAGAGAGAGGACAACACAGATTCTCTGGCCATACATGGCCAGAGCGAACTTAAACCGCAATCACGCTAGCAAGCGGATAAAAATAATAATGAAGGCCCTAAAGTTTGCACAGACGCTGACCACTCAGAATGCTTGTCCGCCGACTCAGCGACAGAGGCTAAATTAAGCACTGCACAGACACGCAAAAAAATACCCAACGACTTAATAATCACTTCTGGTAAGTAGTGGTATTTAAAAAATTCTTACTAATTCTTTCTCGATTACGATAAAGGCTCTAGCCGTATAAGTATCGGTCGCTTGCACCAAACCCTTGACTGGATGCGCCAAAATCATAATTAGTCAGTTCGATCACAGATGTCGGGCAAACACCCAAGAACAAACTCCTGAGCTCCACGAATTGAACTGATGGAGATGCCGCACAAAGACCTTCCAAGCACGAACAACTAATACTGTTCATATCGGGTTGACCGAGCTATAAAGCAATTGAGATTTGTGTTCATGGGAATGCAAACACTTGCTGAGGAGTCACGGATGTATATCTACAAAATGGTCCAAGTACCACCAAACATTGAGGTTAGAGCAAAGGAGCATCGCGGGAATGAAGCCGCAGTCTATCTACAGAACGTGGTTAACACACACGCCCAAGGTGGATGGGCGTTTTATCGAATCGACACTATTGGCGTTTCCGTTAAACCAGGGTACTTCGCGGCGTTACAGGGGAAGAAAAATGAACTGAACAATTATTACGTCATCTCGCTGCGTAAACCTAATGATTAGGGGGCTCACTGTGTCAGCCATTCGCTGGTATCAGCGCGTTGCGCCATCCCGCCTGCGAGATGCATGCCGGTTTGAGCCCACCTGTTCAAACTACGCGATCCAAGCTATCGAGATATATGGCGTACTGAATGGCTGCTGCAAGTCGCTAGGGCGCATTTGTAGATGTCGACGCCCGAACGGCGGGCTAGACCTCCCGTAAACCTGTACGAGATCGGAGGACCAAGGCCACCTTGGTCACTCTAATCGCTCCGAGATCACCAATATCTCCCTGAGTTGCATTAATCGAACACTGAAGGATCAGGCACAAAATGGCTCAACTCTTTCCCACCCGGACCAGCTGCCGCTTTGATACTGCGGGTGAACGCCGCTTCGCTGAACGTCTGGAAAAGAAACTCTCAGATGATTGGTTGTCTTGGTTCAATGTGCCGGTAGGACCCAAGGCCTTGCAAGCAGACTTTATTCTGATGCATCCGCAGCGAGGCATTTTGATACTGGAGGTCAAGGACTGGAAACTCGACACAATCGAAAATATGACTGTAGAACAGGCAACCATTCGCGTAGCAGACGGCCTGAAACCGTTGCCAACCCGCTAGTGCAAGCACGCATTTACACCATGGAGGCTTTGACCCTGCTTCAGAAAGCCCCTGAGTTGAAGCAACCTAAAGGCTCACCCCGCCAAGGCCATTTGCTGATGCCCTACAGTTGGGGCCTGGTGCTGTCCGACATCACGCGCAATCAGTTTGAAAACGCTGGCTTAGCAAAGGTGTTACACGCACATCGAGTGATCTGCCGCGACGAAATGATGGAGGCTGTGGAAAGTGAGCGTTTTGAGAATCGCCTGACTGGCATGTTTGCACAGGTATTTCCGTGCCATCTCACGAACGAGCAAACTGACCGGGCACGTTACCACCTGTTCCCAGAGGTGCGGGTGAACGTAGCCCCCAGCCAGTTTGGTCTATTCGGCAAACACGAGGCTCCCATTCCGAGCTTTCTGAAAGTAATGGACTTACAACAGGAGCAACTTGCCCGCTCTATGGGTGAAGGCCATCGAGTTATCCACGGCGCCGCGGGCAGCGGCAAGACCATGATTTTGGGCTATCGCGCCGCGTACCTGGCACATACCTCCAGCAAACCGATATTGATCCTTTGCTATAACAAATCGCTGGTAGGACGCCTGAAACAGGTTCTGTCCTCGAGCGGACTAACCAACAAGGTATCGGTGCGTAATTTTCATGGCTGGTGCTGGGACTTGTTGAAGACGTCCGGCGGCGCACTGCCAGATAAAAACATGAGTCCAGAGGAGGTGAAGTTATTCCTGGAGCGCAACACCTACGAAGGGGTTGCAAGCGGACTGATTCCAAAAGCCCAGTACGCTGGCGTATTAATTGATGAGGGGCACGACTTCCACCCCGAGTGGCTCAAACTGGTAGTGACGATGCTTGACCCGGCAAGCAATTCCTTGCTGGTGCTTTACGATGATGCGCAATCCATCTATCGAGGCCAAGCGGGCAAGGGAGGCATGGAGTTCAGTTTCGCCAGTGTCGGTATTCAGGCCCAAGGGCGTACGACTATTTTGCGACTCAACTATCGCAATACCCTAGTGGTGCTGTCTGTCGCACGGGCATTCTCCCTAGACTTACTAAGCGCCCGTGACGCTCGGGAAGACAACATCCCCATCGTATCCCCTCAAAGCGCCGGTCGACGCGGTGCCCTTCCAGAGCTTTTGCATTGCGAAACACCGTGGCAAGAACGCGCCCGACATCGTCGAGCGCCTTCGCGACGAACAACGTCGAGGCCGCTCACTCTCGGACATGGCCGTCATATACCGGTATTCAGCCCAAGCCCTGCGAATCGAAAAAATTCTGATGGATGCTAACATTCCGTTTGTATCTGGCCGCCTGAGCAAAGGCCGAAGCGAACTATACTAGGGTGTGGACGCGGTCAAAGTCGTCAGCATTCACTCAAGCAAGGGGTTGGAGTTCGGCGTTGTAATCATCCCCGAGCTACATGAAATGCCCAAAAAAGGCGAGGACGAGGCTGACGAGGCACGCTTGTTGTATGTCGCCATGACTCGGACCATTGATCGCTTGATCATGATCCACCGCGCTCACTCCAGTTTTACGTCCAGAATTCACGAGGCGATAATGACGGTCAGGGAGCATTTAATGGCGACTGATTCGACGGGAGTATTGGATTGACGCTAGTTCTAGATCATAGGACCAGGCAGACCTCAAGGACCCGCAACGATATTGCAACACAGACCATCAACGGCAAATGGCATTGACAACAACTTAGCCCTCCCGCAGCGCTCGGGCCGCCGTCAAAAGTCAGTAGGAACTACCGATCGGTCAGTTCATCACCATTGAGCTAAGCGTCATCGAAGCGTTGATTTCGCTACTGGTTTTCGGGAACAACGCTAACAGACGCAGCTGTTCGTTGAGGTGTTGCTCGTGAAAATGCTGACTGGACGTCGCCCAAGTGCCTAACGTATCGCCGACACTAACGGTAAAACTCGCGGCCAACTCACGCAACTCGGCGAGATTCCGCACAGACGGGCAAAACGATTCACCGGGGCAATTGGCGCTAGCCTTGCCGTAGCCGTCCAACAACCGCCGCCAAAAGCGCTGACGCACCTACTCTACCGACTTCACGTTGAGACACTGCTTCAGGTTTTCGGCACCCAGCCCTTCAGTGTTCAACAATACTTTGCTGAACATCAAAACTTCAGCGCGGGAGGCCTTATCGAAGTCCGCTTCACTCGTCTGCGCTCTTGGCCAACCGTTACGGTCAATTGTGGCAAAGCTCGTTGTGTTCGCCGCCTGGGTGGCGCCAATCCAAAACCAAAATACTGACAGCGCATGAGCCAGGTGAAACCACATCAGTTGGTCCTCTGAAATGAACAACGCGCCAAACCAGGCGCGTTGAGATTGCCGCTCTACACCAGTGATTCAGCGGTTTTGCGTGCGCTCGATCGCTGTGTCATACACCGGATTGGCTTTTTGCTCCTTGGCCAATTGGTAATGGCGCAGCGCGTCGGCAAACTGTCCGCCCGCCTCGTAAATTCGCGCGATGTTGTAGTAGGAGCCCGCACGCACAGTAGCCGCGGTACTGCCGCTCGCCAGAGCAATGGCCTTGCGGTTAGCCCAGATTGACTCGGCCGTGTTGCCGGCCTTTTGATAAGCCAAACCGAGGTTTCCGTAAGCCTGGCCATAGCCATTGTTTAGCTCAATGGCTTGGCGGAAATAAGCAATCGACTGCTCCAGATTACCCTCGCGGTAAGCTGCTTCGCCGTTGGTGTTCAGAGCCTTAGCATCGTTCCGTGCTGAAGGGCTAATCGCTACAGCAGCGACCGCAACGTTGTCGTCAAGTAATGGCCTAACCTCGCCGAATACTTTGCTTGGGTCGTCAACGATCACGCCGCTTATGCTGTCGATGTCCTGAAAGTCGCCACTGCCCGTGATACGAAACACGGTCCACAGATTACCGCTGCGGTTTTGTGGCACGTCGTAGGTGCGTACCAGAGACTGCCCCATGTACACAAACACTTTGGCTTCACTGTTGGACAGTTGACGCGAGTTCGGATGGCTTATGTTGGTAAAGTCATGCACGGAGTAGACGTAGGTGTCGCCGTAATGCTTCTTCTGCAGAGTGATAGTTTCTGGACCGTAACTGTCGATGTCGTCCACATCCAACTCGGCATCAGTACCATTCTTACGACCAAAATAGATGTTGTTACCAGGGAAAATCATGTGCGAATCAAGGTCTTCCGGGGTCTTACCCCACGTCAACACGACGCGCAGGCCGTCAAGATTTTCCTGCACAGGACTAAGGGCGTAGGTCATGCCCTTACAGGGACACTTGACCACCAAATTGGAGTATCCAGGCTTCTTGATGATCAGCAGGTTGCTGGCGTCATCGGCCGCCTCGCTAATCAATGTCAATTGCCCCTGTGCATTGGTACGGCCTACAACGTTCTGCGCACCGTTGCGTTGCAATAAAACCTCAGCATCAGCGATCTTCTGGTTCTTGACCACCGCGCTTAACACCTCAAGCGGCAACGGTTCGGCCTGAACGGGACATGCAGTTAAGGTGAGGACTGATGCGATTGCCGACAGTCCTAGTAGCATCACTCGTGAGTGGTAATTCATTTTTTTCTCAGATTAACGATTAAGATGAACAAGTAGTGTGGTTTTGTTTGCATACTTCTGCGTGTTCCTAATGGTGAGGAGCATCGCGCCTTTTTAAACTGGCGCTGTACCAAAGCAAGCGGTTTACTTGAATCAGCAATGTAATCTGTAATCGCCTACAGCTTACCCTGCACAGGCATGGCATTTACCTATACTGAATAACGCGGCTACCACTAAAATGGTCGACTATTCTGACTGACAATGTGACAAATGCTTCCCTGCCCAATGGAGACCGACAAACTCTTGCCGTTTTCTCACGCGGTTGGCCTACTTAGGTTTTTTTCGCCCCGCCTGCTTTGTTGGCGTTACCGCAGCAGAGCGCACATCGAGCGCAGGAAATTCCACAATTACACCTCCCCTCTCTAAGAACTCCGCCGTATAAGCAGTAAGCTCCTCGCGCTGAATTTCGATTCGTCGCTTGAAATTTTTTTGCGCACTATTACTCATACAAACTCCGCTCCATTGCACACATCAATAGAAAGCCTTAATCCCGGCGCTTTTCGTTTAAAATTAACTTGTTTTTGATTTTTTCGAGAAGTACCTATCCAAACACTGAAAAGCAAACAGTATTTACTGTGCGCACTCAGTGCATCGAGACATATCGCCTGCAAACCCTGAATACAACTAACAAACCCCAGGCATTTTCTAAACGAAACTGCATTCGCGAAAATTTCGCCCTCATCAAATCGCGATTAATACTCAAAGAAGGCTCGCTCAACGACCATCCACCCTAATGGCGGATCAACACTGGCCGCAAACCGCAAACCGCATACGGATTGGAATCAGCAATCTTTGATCAAAAAGCCAGGAGAAACCTAGAAATTTAATTAGATACCCATAAAAAACACCTTATGGCTTAAGCGTTTCTAAGTACCGTCGTTGCGCCAAATCCCAGGAACCATTGTACTAACAACCCCAAGCACTCAGAGCAACCATCAAAAACGCTAAACACAGCTCCACGGTCACGCGCAAAGGGATCAACATAAAATCTTGAATAACCATAACAATTTTAAACCGACTGATAGCCCATATCGCCACCAGAATAGCGCAAGTAAAGACGCCGCTAGGGAAGGTCTGAAGTACCCCGCGATTTTTTGATGCTCCAATCATTTGGAGTTCAAAAAATCGACGGTCTGCCAAAAATCAGACTTAGGCTCT
>NZ_JAVDUY010000014.1:0-68570 GCF_031456615.1 Pseudomonas sp. 3296 | reverse complement strand
AGCAGAAAAGGAACGGCGTTGTTTGGTCATCTGACACCTCGATCGGGCGAGCATTCTCGCCTAAATGGGTGTCCGGTTTCATTAGACCACTACAGACATAACAACGTAATGGAAGGTGTAAGGATGGGAGAGCAAGGGACTGATTTCTTTGGTGTCAGCATCCGCAATCAACCGGAGCTCGGTAACTAATTGAAAATTAACGCTTTCCGGTTATTTTCTGTAATTAACCGGAAAAAGTAACAAATATTTCGCGTTTTTTCCGGTTAATTACACATCAGGTTGGGCCTCATGCCCCACGCCTAGGTCTCGCTCTTATTCGAAGTAGGCACCGTTCCCCCTTGCGCCGTGACAGCAAACTTGCGCTTGAGCACATGCGGCGCCACCAGCGCTTTGACGCCGGAGTTTGTACTTGTGCCGCCGCCGCTGATTACTGGCAACACCTACTTCGCGCATCTAGCCGCAAGCCATATGTCGCCCGACACGATGTCCCTAGCCTTGCAGCTCCTTGCCCAAGGTGCACGAGCCGGCAGAGGCTCTGGATTCCTTGTGATGTTCGATCAGCACGGCTTTGAGTTTCTCCCGCTCAGGCTTCACCTTGCCCTGGCGCTGCCGCCTGGCTTTAAAGCTGCTGCGGTTCGCTTTTATTGAAGATGAATCCACGCGGAATATCTGTTTCGCCCATGAGTCACCCAAAGCTTTCTCAGGTGCCAGACCTATGGCTACATTGTTGAAGGCTGGTGTGGGAAACTTAATACTTTAACCACTATTGATCCGGCGTTTTCTTGAAGATAGACTTATCGCAGCAGATGGCCTATTTGGTATTAAAGTTAACTAAAGTTTCTTGAGTGGGCGTTGCTGGTCTCAACAAAGTTCCGGCCGTAGTCTTCGGGCTTAACACCTGCGGCAAAGACAGCTATTTCGCTTCATTTGGTCGCGAACTAATTGCAATGCTAGTTGTGGTGTGAAAAGCCAGACTCTTAACAGTGGACTAAGATATTCTGATGGTATATCAAGGATTACATCTAAAAACTCATCCGAACCCACCTTCAACATCATGTTTAAATGTTTGATTGATGTCGCAGTGCGAATATATGATTCTCGCGCGCGTGAAATAAAAGGGGATGTTTTAAAAATCGGATTGTAGCTGTACGGATTCATCATCCATTTTTTTATATCTTTAATGTTCTCTAGTATTTGTAGCTTGAGTAAATTTAACGATGGGTATGACGGCTTTTGATTTGATAGAATGTAGCCAATTATTTGATTGTTTGAGGTTGCATATATCATATATAGCCCAGAGCAAGAACTGCCATAACTATCAGTAACTACTAAACCGATATCGATATAGAGAAAATCAATTTTGCTATATGTACTATTCATTTTCAAAGCCTTTCAAAAAGTCCAGATAGTTTCGACTGGGAAATACCGAGCACAATTTTTCAAGGCGACGTCGTATCGCGGGAGACTCATCTGAAGGAAAGATTCTGCTAAATCTGCCTATATCATAAGCCGTGCACGAGTAAAGCGAACTGTGTTCGTTTGATATTGATTCAAAGGCGCGAGTGTCTAACTGAGAAAATGCTCCGATGACATAACCTGTTAATATCAATGCACACATGCGTTCAAAAGAAGAAGCAGTGTATGCTCCTATGAGCATTAGCGATCGTGCTCCTGAATGTTTTAGGGCACCCCGCTGCGGAGTAGGTTTCGAATATAGAAAACAGGCAAGCCCCCTATATTCTCCAGCACACAAAAATAACTCCATAACAAAACGGTAAGCAGCCATAATTTCCAGCGCACTATTATCTGTAGAGTTTTCCAAACGATAAATATGGCGCTGTATTTTCAGAGCAAGCAATACGAGCTTTTTGAGACTTAGACTATCAAGAGTACATTTGTGAGTGGCAATGTACTTCTCCGGAAACGCCATTATACTATTGCGTTGCTTATATGGTAATGGACTTAATAGGCACTGATGCACGGAGCAAATAGGATGCGCAGTGTATCTCCAGCTTTTTAGAAATACATAGCATCCCTTTTTCTTTAAAGATTCCATTAGGCAGGCTGTACAAGCGTTTTGCCAATCTGAAAACGGGATCACCCATGTAGTTCTAGGACGGAAGAGATTAAGTAGTATTTGCGGATCGACCTTGATCGTGTCATTCACCGAGGTTGATACTAGGGTATCCACAGAGAAATCAGGGTCAAGGATTGGAAAGCAATCTATATTTGAGTAAAACATAGAATTTATTTTTGTTGATGAAAATAAGCGTGGAGATAATTTAAGCTCACATCTCCTGATCCAGGATGTAAAAGATTCATCGTTGACTGGATTTAACAGCGAATAAAATGGCATTTTGTCCGACCATATTTTTTAGTGATAGATATTCAGCGACGTCCGAGTTCGCGAATGATGGGGAAAGTAGCTCCGCCACGGCGTACTCCCGAACCAAATTCAATAGATTTCCGGTGTTTCCATCGCACAGCTTATAAAGTTGATCTCTGCCAACGCTCAGATTCACCGTGATCTTGAATTTAGTTTGAAGATTGTATTGGAGTTCGCCAATAAATAGCGAAAATTCCTGGTCATCGTTCCATTCGTCTATACGATGGATTGTAACTGACTCTTCATTCGCAAAGCGTTTGGCGTAGGCGGTATCGTGAGTTGATAATATTACATCCACGCAAACAGTATGGAGGGCAATGCTAAGCCACGCCTCAACTGCTTTTTGCTTGTCTGCCGATTTATAAAGATTCTCTGAGAAATCCTCAAAAACAATACAATCAATTTCCGCGAGCTCGATTAAATCAATCACTGGAGGAGGGATATAACTTGTTCTTATCTTTAGATCAGATTCATCGAAATCCAACCCATAATATTGCAATAAAAGTCTCCATGGATTGAATTCTTCATCAAGTGGAGATGGGCGCAAAACTATTACGTTTTTTAAGTTGCGCTGCAATCGTTTGCGGCACAGTTGAATTGCAGTTGAACGTCCTGAACCAGTCTTGCCTAAAATAATGTGTAATGATCCTGCTTTATCAGTGCTTAAAAGCGTCGCTACGATAGCATTTGAAATGCTTAACACTTGGGGTGTTGGTACATTAAACCTATTATGTATTCGCGCAATTTTGGCATAGAAATTATGTTTGGTCATTTGTTTGCTATCGTTTGATGCGCCGAAGCAACGACACTCCGTATTTTGCTGCTAAAAAAGGCGCATTAGTGATAAGCTCAATTGTGATCTTTTCTATGCCAGACGAAACAGCTTCTGCAGCGCAAACCTGAATGATTTTTACTACGTTATCCATCACGCCATCCGCTTGCTTTAATATAGCGGTTGCTAATTCCTTACTGTGCAAATGTGAGGGTTGTTTTAAGGGTAGTGTGCGCTCATAAGCTGCAATAAACCCCCTGAACTCTTCGTTCAATTTCCATTTCTCTAAAGGCCACTGCAAGTAGCGGCGTTCCAATTGTGGGTCTAGACGAAGAGCCTCGCTTGCCTTATCTACACCAAAGGCGAAAACACTAAGATTGTACTGATCACCGGAGAGGTTTTTGAGTAGCGAAAGGTTGATTTTCTGCTGCATTGTCGAAAGCGTCACGGCGTCGTGGATTTCGTCAATGACAATACCTTTGATATTATTTCGTTCGACAGTTCGTGCAAATTCTTTTGACGCATTGTACCCGCTGAATTTCTTGGTGACCTCCATACCAAATGCTTCGAGCAGCAGTTCCCTGAAGTTGTAATTATTCGGGTTCTGCCTGAAGCTCATGAACACCAACTTATGTTTTTCATTTTCGTTGACTTCTTTTATTTTATTGATAATGCTTGTTTTTCCGTACCCACCACTACCCCAAACCAGCATACAGGGGGCCTGAACCTTGTTTTCAGTTCGTAACATGTAGTGCATTGCATTCAAGATCGCTTGGGAGTTGGGGTATTCGATAAATACGTCTTGTAGACATATCATGAGTCGTTCCTCCTTAGTGAGGTTTAACAAATGTTGCCTTGATTGACGCACATGGCTTACATCGATAGTCGTATCAGTCATTTTGGTCAAATAATCTGGGAGTTAATGAAAAATTTACTTCGCTTTCGTCAACAACAAAGTCGTCGCTAGGAATATGCGCATCCCAGACAGCTTTAGGAATACCATGCTTACGTTGCTCGGCGTGATGGGCGTTTGCTTCCAATTGGTTACTCGCTATCTTGGCGTTACGAGTGCTTCGTTGGCTGTTTTTGACCAGTGCATTATTGGTGCGCATTTGCCTGAGCGCATCCTCGTCTGTGATTGTGCCTGACGGTATTTTTTTATTGTGCTGGCGGTCGCATCGATACTCTTCATAGCTGATATAGTCTTGCTCTGAGGAAACTTGTGGAACTTTAACGTATTCACTATCAATGCTTACCCATACTATGGTCATATCAAATGGGTCAAACTTTACGACAACTCTAGCTCGTCCCTGTATGCGATTTAACTGGCTTGAGTAATAGCGCCTTTTATTCAGGGTTATCCCGTTATTTCTCACGGGCTTTATTGTTTCTGGTAAAAAATCCAAATAAAGCGCTCGCGGGTTTATCGCTACTTCAGGAAGTTGGATTTCGGTGCTATCGAACGCCTTCTCCCAAGCATCCTTAGGAGAGGACCCTAGCTCGGCATGGACCGTGCCGTGATATACAAGGACTTGTCCGGCAAACCAAGTACAAAACTCTTTAAAGGTTAATGCAGATTGTTTTTCGCTATCGTAGTCTCCACGCTGTTGAGTGTTAGAGAACGTAGTGCCAGGTAAAAAATGGACAGCCGAAGTCATAAATGTGCCTATTAGGCGCTCTATATGACCACCCATGTGCTTTTTTCCAGGCTTTCGCCACTCCGGCTTTATTTTGTATTTACGCATTGCAGCTTCAACAATCGGAGAGCGAAACTCCGCAGCATTGTCCATCAATAATCGTTCTGGAAATCCAAAATACGGGTAGTGACATGACTCGCTGGCCAATTGAAAGTAACCTGTATTCTTAGGAAGCATCGCCATGCCCATGGTTTGTTGCACAGATATAATTGAGGGTGAAAACATAGTTAAGTAGTAACCCAGTATGACGCGTGTATGTAAATCCATTATTACCGATAACCAAGGTCTTCCAATTATTATTGTGCGGTCATGTTCGGCACGGAGGAGAAGGTCCACACGCGTATGATCCATTTGAGCTACTTGTAGCGGATAGTCGGTATGAGCAATACCGGGTCGAGGCTGAAACATTTGATTTGAAGAATCAACGCCATGTTTTTTCCTATAAGTGTTTTTTTGATCAAATCCCACGATTATTTTTTTTACCGATGCCCTGCTCGGTGAAGTCAGGCCTTTTGCAAAACATTCACTTTGTACCTGTTTCCACACATTTGAGTATGAGGCGGACCGGCCGTGATAGTGCTCGTTGTAGCAATCCGTAATGATGGTTCTAATTTCTTCAGTAACTCTCATGCTCCCTTTGTGAGGCCCAGGGTTGCCTTTTATTAACGTAACTGGGCCTAGTTCGGGGCTGTATTTTTTTTTCAGAGCGTAAAACGCAGTTTTTTTTAAGCCAAGCATGTCGGCAGCTTGTTTTACAGATAATGAACCGCCTAAGTAAAGTTCGATAACTACTGAACGTTCGCCAGCTAAAATTATTTGTGTGGCGTTATGCTCGGTAAGAATTCCCTCTATTTTTTTATGGCTTTCTAGGCTGTCACTAGATTGGGGAATGGGTTGGATATGTGCGACGTCTACAACCGATATGGTTTCGCAACCATAGTCACTGACTATAACGTCTCCTTTTTTTCCAATATCCCTAACTATCGACAGTACTCCATTAGCCACCACGAGTTGGCCTCGTTTGATTGCAATCCTCAACATAAACTCCCAGAAGGTATAAATATCAGCATTTTGGGTTCCGATGCGTCGTCATACAGTACGTTGTCGATAGCGTGACTGCTGATACCGTTTTCGTAATTAAAATGCTAAGAGGGAATTTGGAATTGCGCTAGATGCGAAATATAAATATTTTTTTACCGTGAAACCCAGTAAACACGGGATAAAATGGCGTTGAAATGTTTACGCATCGACGACTAAAAAAATCTCTTGCCTCCGTACCATTTTGTACGGAATGATATTTTTAGTTATCCGATACGGTGGTGGACGATGGGGCGCAAGAGAAAGACACTAATACAGGTGCTGAAAGCATCAGCTTTAGCTCACCTGCTGGCGGTACTTGCGGGTGTGAAGCCAAACGGGCATCAACTCGCAAGGTGGTATGAGAGGGAACTGGGATTGCCCCATGAGTCTGAATCTAATAGTACCTGGGGGAGATTTCTTGAAGGTTTAATGCCCCAAAAAACCAGATTGGCTATATTGCTTGATTTGGAACCTGCACTCGTTAAATTATTTAATCACCCTTTGTGGGATATCATGGATGAGGAATCTGATTTAGTAGATATTTATTCTATTTTAAAAAATAGGATATATCCAAAAAAGTCATTTTACTTGTCTTCACTCGAAGATGACATGAGCACAATGTCAGCGCTGGACCGTATTGCGTTATTTGTTTTAATGATATTGTCGGCCGAAGATCATGAATCCACTGTTTCTATAGTGACTAATTGGTTGGCAGACAGTTACGCCCAGCTTAGCCTAGAGCCTGAATGGTTTTATTTGAGTACGGCTTTATCAAATTTAATACTAATAAGATTTGAGAGCGTCCCTTGGTTTTCTTCGGCCGAATTTATTTCATCTAACAATGAAGCAAACCATAAATTCTGGAGCGCTATTTTTGATGATTACAAGGAGAATAAGCGAGATTTGAGTCCTGCCACGTGGGCGGTATGGTGCGGTTCGGTATCTCGCTTAAATTGGTTAGAGAGAAAAGCATATCTAGAGTTTGTAGGTAACGCTTCACCTTGCGATTCCGATGAGAAAAAGACTGAACAAATATATGTCTATAGGAAAGTGCGCAATCGTCGAAATGAACTTATCCGAAAAGCGCGCAGGCTCTCAATTGATGTCTTGATGGGTAATTAAGGTTTGACGGATTTATTAAGCGACTCTATAAGCTGCTGCTGAAAAAATTGTAATGTGCTCAAAAGGTTTTGGTATTTTAGATTCTCTTCCTTTAGTTCCAGAAATATCGTGGTGATTTCTTCTATCACTTGGGGGTTCGAAGTGACTGCGCGAAGCTTGTTAATGGTCTCTAACAGGCGAACGAAGTCATTGCTACGACTCCACGAGTCAGAGGAGTTTTTGAAACGGACGTCAGGAATATTGAACCTCGTAGTCATTCGCGATTGATCCGAACAGCTGTCTGTGTTTTTAGCTTTCACAGCTCGCAGATGTTTGACTATAGTGGTTTTTGATCCGTGATTACCTAGTTCCGTACGAATAGCGTCCAAAGTTGGCTTAGTACCATTCTCCTCTAATCTGAATAACGCTTGTTCTACCATCTCTTCACTAATAATGGGTCGCATGATTTCATCCACCGCCAGTCCAGGGATTATCTTACCATAAGCGCACATGGATGCTAGTAACAGCGATTCTATGTTAGGCCTATGCTATATGGGATCGTAGTAAAATCGTACAAATTAGGCGTCGGACCATAATAGCACCTTCCTACCGCTCTACATCGCGCTCCCGCTTTTAGCCAGCATAACGTCGATCATTGCAATTTCCAGTAGAAGAGTCAGTGGCCACACGAACTGGTATCGTACGTTCTAGTGTACTGCCAGTATCTTCTGATCTATCATTTGGTACTTTAAGGAAAATAGCTCCGATATTTATCAGGCTCTAGCATGCGTGACCGAATATTTGATATCAACTGAAGCATATTGATTAAAGTTGGAAGATCGCCTTCACGTCCGACCAGTTTTGCAGAATGTTAACAGGTAGATGCATACCCATATGGAACTCCTTACGTAGAAAACACGATGAGAGCCATCAATCGCTTTGTTTGTCGGGTTCGCTTGGAAACGTGTATCTAAGTTCTATAGATGCTTCCGATTAAGGCATTCACGCACCCATCGAAGCAGGTTTCACGAGAGAGAGTATCTGTCGTCTTTTTGAACCTTGCGTCATCAGCGCTACTGTGCGCGACCAAATTATCCCGTATAAGACGGTCGCGCGCACGTTGGCACATGGAAACCGGCTCACAGCCATCGAAAGTGAACGCTTGTTCGTGCTGTACACATCATTGCCATAGCCGAGGAGCGGTTCTGCGACCAGCAGAAAGCAAAACGCTGGCTTTCGGCTTCCAAATCACGCTTTTCGGGCAACAGTCCGTTCGCGATGCTTTTCACCTTCCAAGGCTCTCACCTGGTTGAGGAAACGTTGTTTCAGGTCGCAGAAGGTTTCATATTTTGATCTGCGACACCGCAGCGCTTATTGGTGGTGCGAAAGCCAGATACGCGATTGGATTAGAACGGCTAGACGCTTCTGCGGTGACACAGAGGCAGCAATTGACGGCTAGTTTTGTTCAAGTAGAAGTGTGTGTTTTTTAGACGAAAGAACGATGCGGTCACCCGCGCTGGCTGTCTTCAATCTCGCGCCGAATTCGTTCTACCAGCGAATCGAAATCAGCTTCTGGGTCAAGGAGTAAAAAACTCTTCACAAGTAGGGTGAGAGGGTGCACGTCCATCCTTTGAGCTAGCTCCGATGCCTTCTCCAGCGTGACATTTTTAAGCCCCCGTTCAAGCGTGCTGAGGTAGGTCCTGCTACTGATTATTCCGAAGTCTTCTTGTGTTAAGCCACGACGAATTCGAGTGGTGCGTAATGCGATGGCAAATGCCTCTTTGAGTTCCATTGTGTTCGACCCACAAAAGGAACGATGAAGCCTTCTTGAGTTCTATAGGGCTACAATCTATAGTGTTCATTTTTTTGGTAACTCTTATGACTTCGCTGCAAATTACCTCCCGTCAGGTAGCTGCACATCGCAATGCAGATAGCTTCTCCACCATGATCTTGGTAGCGGTTGCAAATGTTATTCATCCTGAGCGGGGGACCGAAATAGTCAAACGCCTGTCGGGGCAAAACCTGGTTGAACTCTTTCTAGAGCTGGATCATCCAGATTCAGAAAAAGATCTCGTTGGTATCCTGCTAGCGGTACCTCCAAAGCTAAATGGTTCGCCCCAGTGGGTCGCGGAGACTGTGGTCGATTTCGCTCAAGTAAAACTTCGGACTCCCGTCGAGCCTTGCGTGGATACCTTTGCGTATCGCCTCGCCTCCAACGAGGTTTTCCGCGACAACGAGAAGATCGATCCTGCGGATGTCTTGTGCTGGCGTTCACTTTATGAAGTATGCACGCCTGATGGCCCCGAGGCTGTAGAGTTGCTTGCCCACCAGACTTGGCTATCCGTTGTCGTTGCTCGGTTGGTGAATGCGGTTAATTCTCCTGATGCATCAGGTGATATTGAGTAATCGACGCTGTCTTCTCGGCACGGCCTCGCTGCCGCCTCGTCCACAATGCTGGTAGGTCGTACCACGGGACCCAAAATGAAAGGAAAACGTAAGATCAAAAACGCCAAGTGGCTTTTGATGATTCAATTTCAGGTCGAGTCCCGTCGGACATGCGCAAAACGATCAAAAAATGCGGCCAGTAGATTCCTAAACTCTGTCTCGCCTTTTGTAATGGAATGCGAGCCTTGTGGAAGACTTGCGGGTGGGGCGTGCCGAGCGGCAACTGAGGCAATCATCAATCAATAACTCCGCTCCCAGGTACCGAGTCCCATGCTCACTTCGAACCTTGCAGATCTCCTCGCTCAGACCGTTGATGCAGTGACGCACGCCGGTGAATTACTCGTTGCCGAATGGGGAAGGGTAGGAGGACCACGTGGTGAAGGCGACAAGGCAGAAGTGGATATGGAAATTGAAGCTGTTGCGAAATTGCATTCCACTTGCCCACCCGTTTGCATTCGACTTGGCCAGCACGCTTCGTAACTATGACCGGCAAAGAGCGACCCAAAGCGGATGGTCAAAGTGAACGCGTGCGCATTGCTTTGACGATCCGTTATCGGTCTTTCAAACGCTTTATTCCATTGGGCACCTCATCCCCAAGTTTCTTTGAGTACAGTTCGAAACAGCTCCGAAAGTAATGGCTCAACGTCTTTGCGCTCGGTGCGTATCGGCTTAATGGACTCAAGTCGATTCAGTTCACGCTCAATGAATTGTTGGATGGGAGTGATCTGGGGTGATAACCCCATCTCCGGAGACGCGCGCTTGATCGCAAGCAATTCATCAATGGCCTGCTGGAGCCCGGACTCTCGCTCGATGACACCGCGCAGCTTCTCAAACTCTATGGGGGCAGGTGTACCAAACTGCTCAAGCCACCGCACCGATAACAGCGGGCGCAGAACGTAGAAGTATTTTTTCAGCGGTACCTGAGGGGCCTGCAAATATCCCCTATAGTTGGTTTTGGCCATGCTGCGATAGTGGTAGATGCCACTCTCCACCGAATACACCTGCGGCAATAACTCCTTTGCCCGCTCGTGGAAACAGCCAGCATGCTCGTAAATGATGGTCGACTGTATCCACTCCACAAAGCCTGGATTGGACTTCCAAAATAGCCTGAGTGCCTTACGTAGATCCCAGCCATTGATATCCATGTCGTCAATGATCGGATACTCGATGACGTCGCGTTGCTCCTCGAGGCCGACAGAGAGATACCACTCGGGTTTATTTACGTAGATGAAGCGTGCGTCGTAGTCGCTGTTGGGAGAGGCAAATCCCCAGGCACGACTGCCAGACTCAATAGCTAAAAGAACTTTCACGTCATGCTCGTTCTCAGCACGACGTAGCCGGTCTCGAACCTCTTCTTGAACAACGATAGAAACCATGAGCCAACTCTAATTAGACGATGTTTCGACTGCACGCTACTCATCCCGTGGTGGATTGTCCAGTGACCGCTTCTGGCCGTACTTTGCCGGTCTTCACTGTGGGAATACTGGTAGATTTCGATGCATTCGGGTGGTTCGGCGCTGCATTTCGTAGCTAGGCGCGCAGCTTACGCTGCGCGTAAAGCTTTAGGATTAAGTAAAGAAATTTTGTCATTGCGGTTGATTTATGCATTCAGAGAAAAGATTTCTTTCCCTTAGAGCTGATATTTAAGTGCAAAGTGGAGAAACAAAACGACGCATCAACCCGCGCGCGATGAGTTTCGTCGTCATTGGGTTTCTCGGTATCACGAGTAGTCGAAATCGACCCAAAGAGAGGGTGGCGACAGGCAGAAATCGGCTTCAATCTCACCAGCTTTGAGCGAATACGATAAACAGCGCTAGGTTGGCTAGGTTGGCTAGGGAAGGTTGGGCTGACTGCGCATGTAGGTACTCACCTTAAATTGTGCAAGGTGAACTGGACGGACGCTTACCTCCAAGTTGCGTAGACACGTCCAGTAGGCATCACAGTGAGGCTTTGCAGGAGGCGCCATGATCAAGCTGAATCGCTTCGGTGCCCTCCAACCGGCAAAATGCTCGCCCGTTCTTGGTTATGACGAAACTGTGCCCCTGGGCGACCAGCGCAATAAGGCGTCGGAGTCGCCGGCGAGCTTGGCTACAGCTGACGGTTGTCAACATAACTGAGGCACCTCTTGTATGGGGTTCTAGGGCGTAGCGTCATGCAGCCCTCACGTGCAGTGCAGTTCGTCGCACCTATAATCGTAACCGTTAGGCAAACACGCTCCAGCGTCCCCCTAAACGAAAAGCCGAAAATCAGTACCTGCCCAGTCATTTAGCTGACGCCGCGTCAGCGGGTCTCGATGAAACATTCGGTTTTTTCTCAACACTCGGCTGGCAGTGGTTGGTCGACCATGGCAATACCGACCCGTCGGATTCCCCAGGATGAATCGCGAAGACCGGTCGCACATTTCGCCCTAGATTATTGCCAACGCCTTCCATCAGGTTGCACCACCCCACTCAAGGGCCTGAAGAATACGACGAACTTGTTTAGCGCCGATCTCGGTTTCGCAGAGCATGATCGGTGCCGTCCCACCGAGCGCTTTATTCGGTGCCGACATCCACTGTGTGGCTGTCATTTGTGTCTCAAATATCGCCTCAGCCAAGCGACTGAGCGTAGCAATTCTGTCCACACGCTCGGAGGCGACAGAATCCAGTTTCTTGTGCTCTCGCCGGCGTCTTTCCAGGGTCGACATTGCGGCATTGAGCAGCGTTTCCAGGTGGCGCTCTTGAAGGTCGAAGGCCAAACGAACAACCTGGATGAGGTCAGCGGGCAACCCTTCTTTAATTTGGTGCAGCCTCCGCGCATCCGTCAGCGACTCTTGATCGGAACTGAATCGCCAAAAGGCCGTGATCGCCACCTCTCGAGACACCTCTTTCTTTTTTACCGGACGTCGAGTCGCAGTTGAAGTGCTCATTAACACTTCCCCCCAATGATTGCCCATCCAAAGGAATATGAGCTAACACCGGTCTAACCGGAAGCGCCATTGAACGCCAGTGGAATTCCATAACACCCTAGGTCGATGAGGCGAGGGAGCCCTTTCCCCTCTACCTACCCATGGCTCAGGATCAGCGGCTTTGGGCTGATGATGAGTGGCCACGGCGGTCAATCGATGCTGGAGCTCAGGAAGGGTTCGGTCAGTCGGTCGACTCTGCGCTCTTCGAGCTGCCCAGCCAGTAGGATCTCGTTGGCAAGGGGATAATGGTGTAACAGCTGACGGGCCTGACGGCGAATGGACTCTGACTGCGCAGGATCTTGCGCCAGCTCGACCAGAAGGTCTCGCGTCTGGATGAGTGCGCGCGTGCGCTCGTTAGGCATTGTCATGGTGTCCTCCTCGCACACACCGTGCACGGTCCAGCCGCTCTGCGCTCGCTGGCGTCCGACGCAGTTTTCTGCCTGGTAAATCGCCTACAGCCTACACCTAGCAAGGCTGCACATGGAGTCTATCACCGGGATCGGCCCGGGCTTTTCGAGAATCAGACCCCAGCCCTTCTCGGCGTACCGTTCATCAAGGCCCGCGGGGGAAAAACCGTGCTGAGGTTTGAGAATCTTGGTTTCTCACACCTGTTGAATTGCTCACTTCAAGGGTGAGTTGGCCATGTCACCGCCGGCAACTTGTGTTCAATCGCCGCCGCTGAGATGTGCCGTTCGCTTATGCCCGTTTGAAGATTAGGTGAAGCGCGCGGGCTCGACTCAGGGTGTAGCCGAGTCGCTCGACTTCGGCGTCAGAACTATCGCATCTTCGATCACTTCAATCGTCAACACGTCACCGATGCTCAGTCCAAAACTGGCGAGAAGATCCGTCGGCAAGTCAATGATGATGTCGCCACTTCCATCCAAAGGATCTTGGCATTTCACTGTCCAACGTTTGGCTTCGGTCATGATGTTACTCACACTTTTTGTCGTGGCGGGGACGATTCATTAAGCTCGCAATGTCTTCGCAAGTTAAATCATGATGCTGACTGCTGAGGACTTCTTCTGGTCGTTCACTTCTGGTCATGTTTGCTAAGGGAATGGGTCCAATCCGGGGAAAGTGGCTGGTTAGGTCGAATGCAAATGGGTGGTCAAGTCAGTTCAAACACCCAGGTGTCAGCGGATCTGGAGAAGTGGCTCCAGCCAGCGGTGAGTTCAGCTAGTCTTCCCGCACCGGTTACTCAACGACGACCCCCATGCCAGATAACTCTGAAACGAATATAGCCACAGCAGACGCTCTGACACTGCTCCTGCACAACCAGCACGCCATATGTGCGGCCATTGAAGAGGTGACCAAGTGGCTCTCTGAGAATGGAGTGGGGAGTGTTGCCGCTAACGCAATTGCTGCCATGGAAACGCTGGACAAGAATGCTCAAGGCATCACAGACGCTATCATGAGACTACGGCAATTATAGGCATCATCTAACGCCCTGTTACCCATCTTTCACTAGCGAGTCCCGATGTAATGCGGGAAAAAATGGGATTCTTTGTGGGAGATTACATTCCACTCGCCCCCCATTTGTATGTCCACCGACCAGCCGTTTGAATTCAACTTGACCAACAGGCGCCGCAGTGACGACCGGCAGAGAACGACTCATTGCTGCCCTCCGCTAAGGGCAGCCAGGGATTGTGAATTCAGCAGGTCGATGCAACACAACCCAACTCAGTGTTAGCGATATGCAGACGGCCTCAACGATTGAGCCTGGTAATTTTTGAACCCTGCAATCCCAGCCCGGCCATTAAGCCCTTTTGATCAAAGATGAACGCATAGACATCGGACTGAGCCGTCGAGGTAGTCAACGATTTGGCCATGCCCGAATCTACGACCACGATGCTTGGGCCCACGCCGACCTCAAATCCATTAACATTTTTCAGGTCGTTCATCGCTGAATAGGTCATGAAGAACATCACGTATCCAAACCGCTGCACGCCCGCCTGAAGGCCGTATGAGGCCGCTGTGGTCGCGAAGTATCCCGTGACTTTTCCGTTCTCAATGAGTTCGCCTTCGCCATGCTGTGCGCCGGCGATGAGGCCCGCTTTCAGCACATCAGGGAAAACGAGGATACCCTTGGCTCGCTGCGCCAGGGCGCGCGCTTGCGGCGTTTTGGTATACAAACTCTGTAACGCCGCGTTCGCGTCCCGGTTCATTTCTGCGTTAGCAGCCTTCACATCTGAGGCGGAAGTAGATTGATTCGTTTGGCAGCCCGCCGTGATCGCGAGTATTGAAATCATTGCCATCATTCGAAGATATTTGATCATGAGCAATACTCCGTTTCTGAACCTGCCATTGGGGAACCTGCGTGGCGATAGCCGTTGCGGATCAAAGACTGACGGGGTCGATCTTTCCCTTAGACTTTAATCCTAATAAGCAGTTGGTCAAATGCCATGCACATGCACATGCATGTGCCTCAGACGAAATCGACAGTCAGCTGTTGGCCGATCTCTGCCCTTTACGAAGGGCGGCTTTGGGTCGAATAGCGACGGTCTAGCATCGACCGTCACTAAGGATGCTCAGACTTCAGTCTGTTCCGCCATTTCCAGGGCATCATCGACCTCGATTCCCAGGTATCTGACGGTGCTTTCAAGCTTCGTATGTCCCAGCAAGAGTTGAACTGCTCTCAGGTTCTTTGTTCTGCGATAGATCAACGATGCCTTGGTTCGTCGTAGCGTGTGAGTACCGTACATGGTTGGGTCAAGGCCAATGGCGGTCAACCACGCTTTGACTATTCGAGCGTACTGTCTGGTGGAGAGATGGTTAGAGTCATGCAACCGGGTCGGAAACAAGAAATTCTCACTGCGCAGGTGGCCTGATGCATCCAAACCTCCAAAACCGTTCGGGTTTGCTCAGTGATTTCAAATTGTACTGGGTGATGAGTTTTCTGCTGCATCACGATGACCCGTGACGACACATGTCCCCCGTGGGCTATGTCTCGGACTCGCAGCTTGGTTAAGTCACAGGCACGCAGTTTGCTGTCGATGGCCAAGTTGAAGAGCGCCAGATCCCGTGTCTTCTCCGCGAGCTGGAGTCTGACCCGAATGGCCCAGATATCTCTGACTCGAAGTGGTGCTTTCTGCCCGACAATCTTTCCCTTGTTCCAAGGCTGATGGCTGTGTGCGGCATTAGTGTTCATGGCTGATCCTCCACGTTGAGGGAGGATGAGGGTGGATCAGTCACAGTGAGTGAGGGGCGCAATCCGACCCACAGCGGTCAGGCTGGCCAGGTGCGCACCTTCTCGCGGCGTGAACGCGCCGGCACCCAGCGGGCGCCGCTGCCGCCGAGGCGGATCGACAGCCCCCACTCCGGCCCGCCATCGACCTTGGCCACCAGGCATTCGCGCACGGCGTGCTGCTCGACTAGGGCGCGGAGCACCTCTTCCTGAATGCCTTCACCAATCACTGCTCATGCTCCAGGCGCCGCGCCGTGGCCGCGTTGTCGAAGGCCACATACAACCCTTCAAGGCTCGCCGCGTTCAGCGCCTTGACGGTTTCCAGCCCCAGGACAAAACCTTCAGCGCGATCAGCGGCGCTGATCAGCTCGTCCGCCGTGCGCGCCTGCTGAATGCGCTCCAACAGTTTCAGCGCCTGGGTGCGCACCACCGCCGGCAGGTTCAGCGTGCCAGCGGGTCGGGTCGTGACCAGTCATTGCTCGGCCTCTAGCAGGCGCTGCGTGACGCGCGCATGCAGGTCTTCGCGCACGCGCACCAGGGCGTGGAAGGTGTCGAGGTCGATCACTTGCGCCTGACTCAATGCCGCGCTCCAGCCTTGTGCGTGCGCGGTGCGACGCTCCAGGGCGCTCCAATCGCCGGCCTGCTCCAGACGGTTAGCGATGTCCTGCCAGGTTTCTTGCAGGGAGCCTGGCAGGGGCGGCGTCGGTGGCGGCAGCTGATCGGCCGGGATCGGTGCGGGTGAATGGGGCATGGTGGGATCTCCGTTTTCGAGTCAGTGGCGGTCTGCGCGTAAACCAGACTACGGGGGGATGGTAGACCAGTCATCAAGGGGCTGGTGTCCGTGGCCCATCAAGAAGGCCCCCGCACCGGGCTGAGGTGGGGGGCTGTTGAACATAAGCGGTGATATGAGACAGACAGATGTCAAGGCTAGGTAGAAATGTCTCTCCTCGGGCTAAATAGAAATGTCGCAGCCGGCGTGATCAAGGTTTAAATCATCAATTAAATAGGATCGACCATCATGGGGAGCCCACAGAATTCGGAAATAATCGCCCGGTAAGCATTCGTGACAGTGGACGACCCCTTATGTGGTCTGCTTTGTATCCGTTTGAAGCACACCTCCGGTTGTCGTAAGAACGGCCCTTGGTGCCGCGTCAGAATAGGGTCATTTTTCGTATTTCCTGACGGCTCGCCGGAAAATCTTGCCCGCCAAGACTTCGGCCGCGCTGGGGCTTACCAATTTTACGAGCCCGAGATCTTGAACTCGCGTATCCCGTAGACGCTGTGCGTGCGCTTCGAGCCCGTCAACGCCGAGGTAGTGGCTGAGCTTGCCCTTGCGGACCTTTTTGGCGTCGGCTTCACGGTCCTGCAGCAGTGCTGCTGCGGCTTGGGTATAGGCCGCAGCCACGTCCACACCTTGCCGGGACAGGGCCGCTCCGATGTGGCGCGCGCTCTCTTGTACGCCGTAGGCGACGCATTGGGCCATTACGGCGGCGCTGGGCAACACGCCAGCGTCGAGAAGCTGGTTGACTAGCTCGGGAGAAACCGGGCCGGACACCGAAGCAAAGGCATCTGTCCTCACCGGTGCCCCAGCTTTAATCAGAGCCGTGGTGGCGGCATAAGCGCCTAGTGCCAACGCATACTCGGTAGGGATGGCGCTGCCGGCCAACACCTCACTGAAACTCACACCGGCTGCCGAGAGCTGCGCCACAAGTGCTGCATCGTCGCGGTCAATCGCGTGACGCAGTGCACTGCGCGCCAGCGCTGACTGCTGTGCCAGCGTCCCGTTAGCCAGTGGCGTTTGCCAGTCGACCATGGCATGGCGGTAGAAGGCAATCAACTTCTTAGCCAGCGTATCCGACATGCCTTTGTCCTTTCGGTGCTCGTCGAGATAGTCGAGCAACTCCTCGCTTACACAATACTGGCTGGCTGGGTTCAGCGGGTCAGTGTCTAGCTGCAGCGACTGGAATGCAGCATGTAAGTCAGGCGCGACGGTGGCGAGACCATCCTCATGCATGGCGCCACGCCAGGCTGATGGCAACCCCTGCTTCCAGGCCAGCACATAGCCGTAGTCGTCGGCTTTCGGGTCGGTAACCACATAGATACGATTACAGTACTCGAAGCCGCCGAAGGGAAGTACGCCGAGTTCGCCGCTCCAAACCTGGCCGCGTTCGGTGGCTGCGTCATCAGCCAGCTCTCGCTCATGTTCGATCCAGCCAGTCAGGTCGCGATAGCCATCGCTGCCGTTGTAGAACAATTCGATCCAGTTGATGGCTTCCTCGTTGCCATTCATGGGTAGGGTTAGGTCGTAGGCGAGTCGACCGCCTGCCGTCAGTTGCCACAGTGCAACAAGAGCGGGAGGGATTTTGCCGCCACATAGTGCCTGTACTGCGGCGATCTGATCGGAGGCCATCGGTGGTTGCGCGTCGAAGATCACCCGGCCTGCGAATAGGACGATACCGTGTGTTCGCAATTGCGAAGTTTCTTCAAGAGAAAACGAGTGTGCTTGCATTACCCCACATCCCTCAACGAAAGTATTGTCAAATGTAAGGGACTGACGAACACTCCTTTCGAGCCCGGCCGATGAGGTGTGTTCGCTGGCTCTTACAGAAAACGGAATTTAAAGCACGTTAAACGGGTGCCAGCGCTCGTAATGGCATGAGCGTCAACTTGACCTAACGTACGTTCCCGTTCCGTTGCTCAACCCCCGGCTAGTCAGGATAAAAGATCACGCCTCTGCGAAGCGCGACCGATTGCGCCAGCGGATCGCTGCTGGTGCCAACCAGAGTGTCCTTCGAGCGGTAAGTGTCGTAGCCCGCTCAGGTATTGGAGTACCGCTGTGATGCGATATCGAAGTGCGGCGCAGCACTCGACTTTATGTGCTAAAGCTCAACGCTGTACTTGGGGATACCCAACTTTCCCACGTAGCGATTCAGTGAGTCGAGCGAACGAAAGACCCGTACCAGCTCACGGCGCGAGCGCAACGGGTAGTGCTTGCCGCCGCCACTGTAGCGCACCTGTATCTGCCAGCCGATGCCGTCTGGCCCCGGCAGTACCAACACCTCCCTGGCAGCCCCTGCGGCTACCAGAGCGTGCAACGCCTCGGCGCTAATCGATTGGCGCATGCTCAGTTCCTCTCGCTCGCTTGCCGTTGCAGCGCCTGGGAGGGGGACGACGCATCCCCAGAGCCTCGGCGATGTCTTCGGGAGACAGATCTCGCTGGCTTTTTTGACATGGAACACTGGTCAGGCGTTTCGTATCACCTGGCCGCCCCGGGGGCGATGGTGGACGCCGGCTGTCGCGTTGGGCCTGGACCGTCTGGGCGACCTGCAGCACATGCCCCAGTCGTTTGTTATCGACGATGGCCCCCTGATCGATTTCACTCAGTCGGTCGTAGGGCACACACGGCAACACGGTGTCACCATCGCGCGGTTCGATGCGCCCATCCGGGTAATGAACGATCTGGATATAGCGGCCGGCCAGGCGCCGGCTGTGCGGGGTATCGGTGAGCAGATACAGGACCTTGTCGTACTGCACGGTCAGGCTTTTCGACAGGCGCCGCGGCTCCTGCCAGGCGAAGATTAACTCCATATTTTCGTCGTCGCGCACCGGTCGATGGGCATCGTGATCGGAACGTGGGGCCTTGGCGAAGCGTGCGTTGTAATCGGCGATGAAGTGCGGCAGAAACGCATTGGCGTCGGCCATGGTGCTGACTTCCCCGCAGCCGCAGCTCCTTGACCAGGCGATCCTGCAGGGTGAGGTTTGCCCGTTCCACGCGGCCCTTGGCCTGGCTGCTGTTGGCACAGAGGCTGTCGATGTTCAGCTCATACAGGGCGCGGCCAAACTGGGTGTGACCGGCACCGCCCTGGGGCTCCTTGTGGTTGCTGCGAAACACGCTGGCCTTGTCGCTGTAGAAGGCCCGGGACCCAAATGCCCGCCGGAACGAGTCGAAACTCTAAAACTCCCACTTTTGAAGCGGGTCGGTGTGCCAAGCCCAGATCGAGCATGGTTGAGCCATTCTCGCGAGACATTTTCACCGCCCCCAATAGTCACATAGCCACACCAAGTTCACTCAGGCGCACACTCAGCGACAGGTAGATCGGCGCAATCGTTGGTTGGCTTGGAAACCAGATAATCGCGTCCAGGTAATCGGGTGGGTGCACCGGATTGACCAGGATACGGTCAGCCTGCTCAGTCGGTGGATATACCCACGCCGCAGGCTGCAACGAGGCTCCCTCCAGCGCTGGAATCCGTAATACGACATTAAGATCGACGGAGGGGGTCCAGATGACCTCGATGCCATTCCCCATGGCCGCAACCAGTTGCTCACCACTTACCTGCGCCGCGATTACGGGTACACTCTGCCACTCTCGTTTTGTCCCGGTATAAAATCCGTACAGACTCAGGGTGCCATCAGGCTGGTGTTTAACGCTTACTCGCACCCGTGTAACGCCTTCGGTCAGCAGTGCGTATTGTTCAGGTCGGTAAAGCGCGCTGTCGGGTGAAGTCGTGTTCGGCAGCACAAGGCCAACGATGATCTTCACATTGGGCGGGGCCAGCGTCGATAAGGTGCCCCCTAAGCGCTTAGTTAATTCCATGACGCTAACTGAACCGCCGATCCACTTCAGCACGGTCCCCGCCGCAGTGACTGCCTTTCCCGTGCCCAAAACAGCATACGCGCCGTACTGACTGAGCAACTCAGTTGGAACAAACCCGTTCGGGTTGCTGAAGTTCATAATCCCGTCTGGTAACGCACACGACTTGGTGAAGACGCAGCCTCTTAGTAACGTTGAGGGCATCTTTTTCGTTGGAGGTGGAGGCTCTGGTCGTGGTGGTGGCTCGACCAATTGCCGATCACGCTTTTCTCTCAATAACGCATCTAGCCGCGTCTTTTCATTCAACGCCCGCTCATAACTCACCTTGCGGTGGTGGCCTGTCCAGTTCCCTTCAGCCATACCGTGCTCTTCCTGACTATTCAGTCAACGAGTGTGACGGCGTAAATCGAAAATAATCTGGACCGTTTGCGCCAAATGCTCTACTGGATGCGTCACCCAACCCCGTGCCTTTTCTTTCTAGGGCTACTCAAAACCGTACTGGAATAGTTGCGACTGCGACTGCGACTGCGACTGCGCTTGCTAGTGCCGTGGATGGTGTGTGAATGGCGCATCCCTCAGCTACCTGGCCGTATCTGATTCAATACGTGCGTCCACCACCTGCTTGGCTGCGCCTTTGTATAGGGTGTGACTGCCATCCCCAAGCTTGTCGTAGGAGGGGGGGCAAACGCGCGGTTTCCTCTAAGGCAACACCCACCCTGCGACTGCTGGATGATTTCAACCGTGTCGGAACTGAAGGTCATAGCAATCTCCCCAAATTTATCGGTGCGACGCTTGCATTTTTATGTCATTTCGGGACGTGCAGTTGACCTATTCGGTCAAACGATTGGCACAAACGGGCGATCCTCTCAGCGTCGCAACCTTTACCCTGATCAGAAGTAATCGAATCAAGGGCAATCGAGAGAGGCCGTTTTTTGGTGCTCTCGATAGCAATAGGCCGCTTTTGGGTGCTTCGGCTCGGTCAACCCTCATCGGTCCAGCAAGGTAACCGGATCACCGATGCCTTGTTGCGCCAATCTGCAAACTAGAACTTCAGGGGTGAACCAGTATGTGAACGGTTCACTTCGGGAGAAGGGCGAGTGGAGAGTAGGGCGAGGTGTCGAGTAATTTTTCTGAACGGTTTTTTTTGGGGGGGGCGCCAGGCCACTACCTAGGAAACCCCGACGCGGTGAACGAACTTGAAACGCCGATCTATTTCAGCTTGGGCGTTTTGCTTTAGTCCCAATAGACGCTGCCGAACGTGTTTTAGGGGGCGCAGAAGAACTAAAACCTATTTATAAAGGGTTGTACGTGTGACTAGGCAAACTTCAAGAATCTGGTGTCTCGCTTGGGTTTTGCTGCTGATCGTTTTGACGATGACAGGATGTAAACAACAAGTGGAGTTACCCCAATGGGACGGCTACACCCCGCCGGTTTTTCCTGATTACCGGGGAGACGTCGTACAAGCGCAGATTGCTACTTTGGAAGCGGACATCGAGGATTATGAGACGCATGATCTTGACGTTCCTCCGGGTTATTACGCCCAGTTGGGCCTGCTGTATTTTAGTTTGGGCAGAACTGAGCAACTGCGTCAGCGGATCAAGGCCGAAGACGATCCTTTTTCCGCGTCGACCGACTACATGGATGCCTTGATGAAGAACGCCCCGACAGTCGAGTGACTCGCAGGCACCGCCCGAGAGATTGATCGGAAGCGTGTACGGGCTTGGTTTTCTTTTGTGTGTGGCGATTTGCCGCGCCATCATTTTTGAGAGTTGTCAAATGGATGTTCGTCCGTTGGTCTTGCAGGTCTCCCCGTCATCTGACGTCGAGCTGTCGGGTGAGCGCCTTTGTCGCCAGCCCCAGCGCGGCATGGGAGGCTGTTGACCAGCGTCATGTGCCGGCAACCTCTGTGGGGTCAGGTCGACTACGTCGGGGTCAGTGCGTTGGATGCCAGCCTAAACCACTTGGGAAATGGCGCATTGATCGTTATCGCTTCGTCCTATACCAGCGGCTTGCAACTGGACAGCAGTGACGGTTGCAAGTTGTTGGCTGAAACCGATTTTGGCCTGGCAGTCGGCAAGCGTCAGCTCGATGAATTCCTCGTTGCGGTCGATTGTGTCTAGGGCGCTGCGGACGTTATCGGCGACGTCTGCCGAGCCGCGAGCTTCCACCAAATTTGATAGCTCCATGATGGACGCCTCGAGGACGAGCTGATTCTTATTGGTCTTGAACAGCAGTGAAGGGGGCAGGTCAGAATTTTGCATCGCGAACCCTCCGTGGGGTTTTCAGCGTAGCAGGAGGATTGGGAGTGGTGTTCGTTCGGCGTAAACGAACGGGGGTCACAGGATGCGTAAAGGCATCCAGTTATGCGGCAACAACTCGGCGATCTCGCTTGCACGCTGCGTTGGTAGTCGCGCCAGAACGTCTTTCAAATAAGCATATGGGTCATGCCCATTGAGCTTGGCCGACTGGATCAGGCTCATCAGCGCCGCTGCGCGTTTGCCGCTACGTAACGATCCTGCGAAGAGCCAATTCTTGCGTCCAAGAGCCCATGGCCGGATCTGCCGCTCGATGTGGTTGTTATCAATTGGCACCGCGCCGTCATCCAGATACCGTGACAACGCCGCCCAGCGTTTCAGGTTGTAATCCAGAGCTTTGGCGATGGCCACGCCATCGTGCACAAGTTCGCGCTTGGCGATCATCCAGGCGTGCAGCATTTCCATCACGGGAACGGCTTTTTCTTGCCGTATTCGTCGCCGAAAATCCGGCTCCAGGTCGCGGATCGCAATGCTTGCATTGCAAAGGTTCGGCACCCAGGCCTTTTGGTATGTGTCGGCTTCCCATTCTCGCTTGTTCTGATCACAGGCGGAGCTCATCTTGATGCCCATGTTCCTTGTTCGTTTGGATTGGTGACTAGGCGAGATTGGGGTGGCCTAAGGTGGCCTTGGTCATCCAATCCCGCACTCGCTTAAGGTAGGTCCACTCCGCCGTTTGGGTGCCGACACCTGCAAATGCGTCCAATCGCCTTGCGGCAGCCTTTCAGAACGCCATGGATCTCGATAGCTTGAATCGCGTAGTTCGAACAGGTGGGCTCAAACCGGCATGCCTCTCGCAATCGGGTTGGCGCCACTCGCTGATACCAGCGAATGGCTGACACGGCGAGCCCTCTAATCATTGAGGCTTGCGCAAAGAGATGACGTAATAATTGTCCAGTTCATTTTTCTTCCCCAGTAACGCCGCGAAGCACCCTGGTTTAACGGACACGCCAATAGTGTCGATACGATAAAACTCCCATCCATCTTGGGCGTGAGTGTTAACTACATTCTGTAGATAAGCTGCGGCTTCATTTCCCCGATGTTCCTTTGCTCTAACCTCAATGTTCGGCGGTACTTGAACCATTTTGTAGATAAACATTCGTGACTCCCCAACAAGTGCTTGTATTGCCTCGAGCACATGCAGTAGATGGGGAGTCTGTTCGGTGCTCGCTGCGAAGCTTTACGATTTGGGCCCGATGCGCGAAGATAGCTTTTTGATAGCCGCTCACTGGATGCATTATGGAAGGATTCTGGACCGGTGCCGTGAAGTATTGCGGCATCACCGCCGTAGCTGGATTTGTTGGCTACACGGTTTACCCGCAGATCATTGCCTCTCCCTACCTGAAAAACCTCACGCACACTGAGTTGTTCGCCCTTCTGGGCCTGATCGTTATCGTGGTTTTCGGCCTTTGCCTTGCCCTAATCAATGCCGGTGGCAAACGCAATCCCGGGAACAACACGGTCAACATCAAAGGCTCCACCGTGCATGGAAACGTCCAGGCCGGCAATAATACAACCCGCGAAAACAAATGAATAAAGCGAATGTGTGGGGCTCCCAGATTCACGGGGGGCTCAGGGTGGGTGACGATACCAATTACATCATCAATCTTGCCCCGCCGGACCCCACGGCCATCACGCGTGCCTTGGCCAAACTCCAAGAGCTGAGCGAGAACGATGAAGATTTTCAGTGGTTCGTTGAGCGTCTGGACTTTTTCACCAATCAAAAAACTCAGACGCCTGTAATCGGTCTTGAGCAGAAGCTCATGAACGGCGGTAGAGATGACCTCCTTGAGATTGCGATTGAGCGCAAGGATTTCTTTGCGAAGCGCCTCATGAAGTCGCAGCTTAACCGAAGACGCCAAGGCATCTTCCTCTACATCCTTCAGAAGATCAGCTTCGCGTTCGAAGAGTTGGTTCGCCCGCTCATCAAAAAGGGGGCGCCGAACGAGGTAATTGACGGCGTGATCCTGAGTGGAATTATCGACACAATCTACCGCGAGGTCATGGCCGAAGACCCGACCATCGATCAATACATGATCTCCGGCATGCTGTACTTCTTGACCGGGAAATGCCATTTGATCTGGGAAAGGCCAAAATGCTGATGTATCACCCGGCGTTGGACGCCAACCATTGCCTCTACAGAATCGTATCGATCCTGCATGCCACCGGCGATGCACCAATCAGCTGGCCGCTCCTTCGCATGTTGGATTTCTACTACCTGTTCCCCAGCCAGCTCAAAAAAATCAAACCGTGGCCTAGCGAAATTCGAAAACTTAAAGCTCAAGTAATGAAAATCCCTGATCAATTCGAAGACCTGAGCAACCCCACGCGTACGTTTTTTGAGCTGGAAACCTTTCAGAAAACCGCAACGCTCGAATTGATCGCCAAAGGCGTCCTCTCCAAATCCTCTTTCGACAAAGGCATTATGGAACTAGAGCCTGACTCCTTGCCCTCGGCATACACCGCCCTTCTGGATATTGATGACTTCCTCAAGAGCGATGCGTTTGAGGTGATCACCAAAGGCTTGCCGTCCACAAAATTCAGTGGGGCGAACGGTCTTAAATCCCGAACCGGGCTGATGGAGCATGTTTATGACCTCTAAGCCATCAACGTTTTTTGTCAATCGCTTCATCATCGTCAAAGGCAGCAAAGCGGTATACGACGAGGTCTTCCACAGAGGCGTCAATATCATTCGAGGTGCCAATAGCGTGGGCAAGTCCACGATCATGGACTTCTTATTCAATTGCCTCGGTGGGGACATTGCAGAAGACCGATGGAACGAGGAAGCTCAGACATGCGACGCAGTCTTTGCAGAGATCGAATTAAACGGTCACGCTTTGACAATCTATCGGCCAGTACAACCCGGCAAGAAGCCCCCCATGGGCTTCTTCGACGGCAGTTACGAACAGCTCCAAGCCGCCAATACGGCGGCAGTCTGGCAGAGCTATGGTATCAATCGTACCGATGAAAAACTCAGCTTCTCCCAACAGCTCTTTGAACTCTTGGACTGGCCTCACAGCCAGACTGATGACTTTGCGAACCTCACCATCCACCAGATCCTGCGCCTGATTTATGTTGATCAAGGCACTGCAGTTAACAAAATCCTGCGAGCTGAATACTCAACGTTCGACAAGCCCAGCATGCGCCAAGCAATCGGAGACTTCCTGCTTGGTCTGGATGACCTTGGCATCTATTCGCTTAAGCAGCAGCTGTCAAAAGCAGAGTCTGAGTTCGCGAAAATCGATGGTCAGCTGGACTCCATTTACAGATACATTTCCCCTTCCGAAGGTGTGCTGCGTGTAGCCTCTCTCAACAGCGCCATCGGGGACGCTAATAAGGAACTCCTGGAGCTGCTCGCTCACAGAGACACATTGCTGACCCAGTCTGACGAATCAATCTCGGACGCTGTCCTCAAAGCCAAAGCTGAACAGGCTAGCCAACAGATCGCCGAGCTCACGAAAGAAATCGACATCCGGACTGCTAAGCAGGCCGAAATGCTCAATGAGATCGTCGAGTCCGAGCTGTTCATCACAGCTATCGAGTCGAGGATCAAGGCGCTCAAGGAGTCCCGTACCGCCTATGAATTCTTTGGTGAAGTCAGGTTCAAATTCTGTCCAAGCTGCTTATCCGCTTTGTCAGATTCGGGCAAAGAGCAGTGCCACCTGTGCAAAACCGAGTTGGACAAGAACTCCAGAGAGGCTTCATATCTCGCAGCTCTGAATGAGCTGGCGTTTCAGAAGAAAGAGAGTACGAAGGTGCTGGTTGAGCTGCGAACCAAGCTGAGTGAGCATGCTCACTATCTGAATTCAAAGCAGTTCGCACTCCAAACGGTTAAATCTAACCACATCATGGCGCTTCGAATGAGTTCCGATCGTGTGCTCAAGCTCAACGAGCTGTCGGCAAAAATCGGCACCATCGAGGAGCGCATTAAAAACTATGATACGAAGGCCAAGCTGGTAGGGGCTGTAGAGGGGCTTATTGAGAAAAAGCAGAACCTCAATGCTATTATGCTGGAGCTGGATGAGCAGATTAAAGCAAGCAAATCGCAAACCAGCTCGCGCCGTGAATCCATCGAAAGCAATCTTTCTGAAAAGACAGTCGAGCTTCTCAAGAAGGACGGGGGCTTTGAGCCCGCCTTCAACGTCGCACAAACCGTCATGTTCGATTTCGGCAAAGACTTCATGCTGGTCGACGGACGTTCGAAATTCTCTGCCAGCTCCGAAACCATTTTGAAGAACAGTTTCCATCTAGCGATTCTGCTGGAATCGCTGGAGGATGACAGCATGCGTTATCCAAGACTGCTCTTACTCGATAACACCGAGGACAAGGGAATGGGCCCCGATCGCAGCCAGAATTTCCAGAGAGTACTTGTAGAGGCGCTTACGGAGCATGATGAGAAATCTTACCAGGTCATTATGACCACTTCGATGGTCGACCCGGCGCTTGATACGTCCGACCTCTGTGTAGGACCACATTACGCGAAAGGTATGCACACATTAAGTCTTTAGAGCGCGTTCATAGTTGACTCCGCCGAGGAGGGCCTCACGGTCATAGCGCCTATCACTCAGAGCGGCGATTTTGCCCGGTAAGCCGGTTTCGCGGTGCCGTTAAGTGCTTCAGACGTCGAGACACAGGGTGTTGTCCTGTGTAACCAGATTCGCACCGTCGATCTTGAGGCCCGTGGCGCCAAGCGTATTGAATCGGCTCCTGATGTGGTGATTGACGATGTGCTGGCCCGAGTCCAGGCGCTTTTTCAATAACCTGGATAAGCCCAGCAGCCTGACGAGGCTGCATTGGAAAGCGTTCATTGCCCATTAAGTTGGTAGGGGACAGTCATTGAGCGCTTTACCAATGCAGCTGCGACACGAAGGAAAATCCGACATGAGCCAAGTTATCGAAGCGCTCTGCGCAACTGCCACTCGGTGGCGTGAAGGCAACCAGGAGCACCGTGGCGTCGTCGTGCTGGTGTGGCAAGGCTCGGTATGGGTGGAGGAACTCGTTGCGTGATGCGGGCCACGAACGCCCTAGCGTGTACGCCGTGGATGAGGCCGGTCACGTCTTTATTGCCGAAGGTGGCGACGACGAAAACGGCGCTAAATGCTGGGTCGCGGCTGATTTGGCCAGTACGTAGGAAAATCCCGTCCAGGTACGTCCAGGCCCGGCAGTCAAACGTTGGGCTAAAGTCCGTAGAAGGACGCCCGTGTTTGCGTCCGCGAACCCGCTTAAGTAGACAGGAGCTCTGTGCATGAGCCCTTCTCCGGAAAAGACGCAGATCCGCGTCAATGCGACCCTGGACATGATCAATCAGGCCGCCGATCCGCTCAGGGGGGGCTTTTGC
This sequence comes from Pseudomonas sp. 3296, assembly GCF_031456615.1. NCBI lineage: Bacteria > Pseudomonadati > Pseudomonadota > Gammaproteobacteria > Pseudomonadales > Pseudomonadaceae > Pseudomonas > Pseudomonas sp. 3296. The sequence continues at coordinate 40,716 of NZ_JAVDUY010000014.1, read as the reverse complement.
TGTGGCCTACGCCATTGGCTACATTGATGCCCTGACCGATGAATGTAAGCGGATGGCGAATACACCTACCGAACTCCAGCATTAAGGGCGATGGTGTCCGCGTATTTTAAGCGGACGCGATCACCCTTATCGCCAGGATATCCATGCGCCAACGAAGCTCTTACCCCAAACCATTCAAAGCCCAAGTCGTCCAGGAATGCCTGCAACCGGGAGCGACGATTTCCAGCGTAGCCATCCATCACGGCATCAACGCCAACGTGATCCGCAAGTGGCTACCGACTTATCGGGATCAATCGCCTGCAACCTTGCCGGCTTTCGTTCCGGTAAAAACGGTACCAAGGCGAGCATCAGAAGAAATGGTGATCATCTCGCTGCCTCTGGGTGATAAATCCATCACCGTAAAATGGCCAGCCTCGGATCCGGACGGCTGCGCCTGTTTCATTCGTAGCCTGACCCAATGATTCGCGTCGATGCAATCTGGCTCGCCACCGAGCCTATGGACATGCGCGCCGGCACTGAGACTGCGTTGGCCCGAGTGGTCGCGGTGTTCGGTGCGGCGAAGCGTAAGCGGATGGCGAATACACCTACCGAACTCCAGCATTAAGGGCGATGGTGTCCGCGTATTTTAAGCGGACGCGATCACCCTTATCGCCAGGATATCCATGCGCCAACGAAGCTCTTACCCCAAACCATTCAAAGCCCAAGTCGTCCAGGAATGCCTGCAACCGGGAGCGACGATTTCCAGCGTAGCCATCCATCACGGCATCAACGCCAACGTGATCCGCAAGTGGCTACCGACTTATCGGGATCAATCGCCTGCAACCTTGCCGGCTTTCGTTCCGGTAAAAACGGTACCAAGGCGAGCATCAGAAGAAATGGTGATCATCTCGCTGCCTCTGGGTGATAAATCCATCACCGTAAAATGGCCAGCCTCGGATCCGGACGGCTGCGCCTGTTTCATTCGTAGCCTGACCCAATGATTCGCGTCGATGCAATCTGGCTCGCCACCGAGCCTATGGACATGCGCGCCGGCACTGAGACTGCGTTGGCCCGAGTGGTCGCGGTGTTCGGTGCGGCGAAGCCGCACTGCGCCTACCTCTTTGCCAACCGTCGGGCCAATCGGATGAAAGTCCTGGTGCACGACGGCGTCGGTATCTGGCTGGCGGCACGGCGCTTGAACCAAGGTAAGTTTCATTGGCCAGGCCTCCATCGTGGAACGGAGGTCGAACTCGACCCCGAACAACTCCAGGCGCTGGTACTTGGATTACCCTGGCAACGAGTCGGTGCGGGCGGCGCAATCACATTGCTTTAAATGCTGCCTTTTAGCTGAAGCAGTCGGGCTGCCTTGGTAAAATCCACCCCCATGACTTCCTTGCCCGATCTCGACCAAATGACCCCCGAACAACTGCGCACACTAGCTGCGCAGTTGATGTCCAAGGTCGACACCCAGAGCCGAAAGATCCATCGTGATGAAACGATTATCGAGCAGCTCACTCACGAGATCGCCATCCTTAAACGGCACAAGTTCGCCAAGCGCAGCGAGCAGATCAGCCCGGCGCAGGGCAGCCTGCTCGATGACCTACTCAATACCGACCTCGAAGCCATCGAGGCGGAGTTAAAAGCCCTTCATCCCGCTCCTGCACAGGCAGAACCACGCCAGCAACCCAAGCGTGTGCCGTTGCCACCGCAGTTCCCACGTACTGTGATCCATCACGAGCCGGACAATACCCAGTGCGCGTGCGGCTGTCAGCTTCAGCGCATCGGTGAAGATGTCAGCGAAAAGCTGGACTACACGCCGGGTGTGTTCACCGTCGAACAGCATGTGCGTGGGAAATGGGCATGTCGGCAGTGCGAAACACTGATCCAGGCCCCGGTGCCGGCGCAGGTAATCGACAAGGGTATCCCCACTGCCGGCCTGCTGGCCCACGTGATGGTGGCCAAGTTCGCCGACCACCTGCCGCTGTACCGGCAAGAAAAGATCTTCGGCCGTGCCGGCTTGGCCATCCCGCGCTCGACACTGGCGCAGTGGGTGGGTCAAACCGGCGTGCAGCTTCAGCCCCTGGTCGATGCGTTGCGCGAAGTAGTGCTGGCCCAGCGCGTGGTTCACGCCGATGAAACGCCGGTACAAATGCTGGCTCCAGGAGAGAAGAAAACCCATCGTGCTTACGTCTGGGCCTACAGCAGCACGCCATTTTCGGCACTCAAGGCTGTTGTCTACGACTTCAGCCCCAGCCGTGCCGGCGAACATGCGCGCAACTTCCTGGGCACCTGGAACGGGAAGCTGGTCTGTGATGACTTTGCCGGCTACAAGGCCAGCTTTGAGCTGGGCATCACCGAGATCGGCTGCATGGCCCATGCACGCCGTAAGTTCTTTGACTTGCATGTAGCCAATAAAAGCCAATTGGCGGAGCAGGCGCTTCACTCGATTGGCGGGCTTTACGAAGTCGAGAGACACGCCAAGGAAATGAGCGACGAAGACCGTTGGCGATTACGCCAGGAAACAGCAGTGCCCATCGCTGAAAAGCTGCATGAGTGGATGCTGGCCCAACGCGAATTGGTGCCCGAGGGTTCGGCCACGGCCAAGGCTTTTGATTACAGCCTTAAACGCTGGGTAGCGCTGACGCGGTACCTGGCAGATGGTGCTGTGCCCATCGACAACAACCAGATCGAGAACTTGATCCGGCCGTGGGCGCTTGGACGGTCGAATTGGTTGTTTGCCGGGTCGCTGCGCAGCGGCAAGCGGGCGGCGGTGATCATGAGCCTGATCCAATCGGCGCGTATCAATGGGCATGATCCGTATGCTTACCTCAAGGATGTGCTGATGCGGTTGCCGACGCAGCGAGCTAGCGAAATCGCCCAGCTGCTGCCGCATCAATGGATATCTGCATAGCTTGAAAAGGGGAGTTTTTCGTGGACGATATATCGATAATCCAAGCGCTTATTTCAGAAGATCCCATCCGCTGGCGACTACTGAAAATGGTGCGTTCCCTCAATTTGCCAGACTGCTGGATAGGAGCAGGTTTCGTCCGAAACGCGGTTTGGGACTATTTACACGGGCGCAGTCCTTCTCCTGTATCAACAGACGTCGACGTCATTTGGTTTGATCATAAACGTTGCTCTCCAGAGGAAGATAAAGCCTTGGAGACTCTCCTCGGAGGGCTAGACCCTACCGCAATGTGGTCTGTAAAAAACCAAGCCAGAATGCATGTTCAGAATGGGGATGAACCATACCTTTCAACGACCGACGCAATGCGCTACTGGCCGGAAACCGCAACGGCGGTAGCCGTCAGACTAGGAGAGTCAGGTTCATGCGAGATCGCAGCGCCATTGGGCCTCGATGATCTGTTTGGGTTGGTTATCAGGCCAGCAGGGAGGTTTGCCACGGAGAAAACAAAGATCTATCAAGAACGCTTCAAGTCCAAAAGCTGGATAGAGATCTGGCCACTTCTCACGCTTGCTTCAGCGCCTTTACCTTCAATCCCTTGCGTCAAGGCGACTTAACCGGACGCTTACCGATGAATGCCTGATCAGCGTCGACGGCGCCGAGCTGTACCGGCAGGACACATATGGGCGGCGGGTGCGGCTGGCCACGTTTGGCGTGACTCTGGACCGCGACGCCCCCTGACAACACAAAGGAACTTCTGCCATGAGCGTGATCGATCTGCCAATGCTGAAGCAGCAAACGCTGGATGAGCTGCGCCATGATCTGGCGAATCTGGAGGATGAAACTGCCTATCAGGATCTGTCGCAGACCCAGGGCTTTCACCAAGGCCGCTTGCGCTTGATGCTCGCTCTGGGCGGAATCAATGAAGCGGAGCATGATCAGTTAGAGCTTGAGCTGTTGCAAGCGATCATCCGCGAGCGAGAGCGGCGCGATTCCTGATCCGCAATGCCGACGACGTGGACGGACCGCGCGTTACTCATAACGAACCGAAAGGAAAAGAACCCCGACCGTCTGCGGCATTGATAGACTGCCGCCGCCAATCACTGACAAGGAGCAACACCGCATGGCATTCGAAGGCGTTAAAGAGATAAAGCACACCCACGACAGCAAGATGGTCAATGCGCTGATCGCAGCCGGTTGGGAGTTGCTGGGCATGACCCCAGGCACCACCGAGGAAGGTCACCCTTGGCCGCTTTACACCATGGGCTGGAAACATGAGCGCGTAGCGGTGCAGGTGCGCCAGGATTGGTAAGCCCGCTGTCAAGGCCAAGTACAGTCGTCCTGGTCTTAGCCGAAAACCGCTTAGGGGTGTCATTTCGCCCCCTGCCGGAACCGACTCCTATTTAGCAATAGGTACACAAATAGGGCGAACACTGAACAAAACCTTGTACTCTGTGTGGCTAAGCTTTCTTCTGTGTCAGGCATGACAGCGTTACATGTAATTGCTATGACTGCGTTACCACCCAGGTGGGTACCTTTCGAACGAGAATCCCATGACCTTACGCGAACTCCGTTATCTAGTGGCTCTGGCGGATCACCGTCACTTCGGCCGTGCAGCTGATGCTTGTCACGTCACTCAATCTACGTTGTCCACGCAATTGCGCAAGCTGGAGAACTATCTGGGGCAGGTACTGGTGGACCGTCAGAGCAAGCAGCTCATGCTCACGCCAACAGGAGAGCAAATCGTCGAGCGCGCACGCCATATGCTGGTTGAGGCCGACACCATTCTTGCCCTGACACGGGCACGCCGGCAACCGTTGGAGGGTATGCTTACGCTGGGCATCATTCCTACTCTGGCCCCTTATTACTTACCGCATCTATTACACGCCGTGGAAGCCGCTCATCCCAAATTGCAGTTGATGATACAGGAAGGCTTAACTGGCGATTTATGTGAACGACTCAACGATCAGTCCATCGACACCGCGTTGCTGGCGCTGCCGAACGTGCTCGCACAGACGATGTCGCGCTCTGCTGAGTGCCTGCGCTGCGAGGCTGTCGTGCAGGGGGTGCCGCATCAGCTCGATCGTGAATCCCATGATCAGCGGGTGCTGTTTGATGAGCCATTCTGGGTAGCGATGCCACTGGGTCACGCGGCGACTGACCAGGACAGTGTAAAGGTTGACACGTTGGACGACCTAAAGTTACTGCTGCTCACCGACGGTCATTGCCTACGTGGGCAGGCGCTGGAAGCCTGTGGTCGCAGTGACGAGCAGGCTGGTGGCTCGGCAGATTGCCGAGCCACCAGCCTGGAAACACTCCAGCATCTGGTTGCTGCGGGTCGCGGTTGTACGTTGTTGCCCGCCCTGGCAGCCAGCAAGGCTGACACCACACGGCTCAGCATAAAGCCCTTGCACGGCAATGAGTACCGTCGCATTGGGCTGGTGTGGCGCCGCTCCCATCCACGGACACAAGAATTTGATCTGCTTGCCAACACACTACGAAGCACTGCCCCCGCAGGTACCCTACCTTGGCGCTCTTGAGCGTCAGCAATGATGGGGGGTGAACGAACACATTCAACATGACAGGCATGAGAGCACAATGGATTTCAGGCAATCAGGTTCTCAATCAGCCCCATTGGGATCATGAATTGTCTGAACTAAAGGGCGGACTTAGAGTTTGAATCTGATTTGAGACCTGTTTTAGGCCCGGTGATCGCTTGGCTCGGTCCATCTCACTTAAAAGGATAAGTCTCCATGCACATAAAAAAAATACCCTTGACGATCGCGCTGATCGTTGGGTTTTCTCCTCTCGTACATGCCGACAACACTGGTGCGGCCTCTATGGCAGGCAAGCACGAGCAGATGACCAACAAAGACTGGTGGCCCAACCGTCTAGACCTTTCCTTGTTGCGTCAACATAACCCGTCTTCCAGTCCCGCTGATGCAGATTTCAACTATGCCAAGGCATTCAACAGCCTTGATCTGGAAGCAGTGAAAAAGGACATCAAAGCGACGCTGACCAAGTCGCAAGACTGGTGGCCCGCTGACTACGGCAATTACGGTCCCTTCTTTATTCGTATGGCTTGGCACAGCGCAGGCACCTACCGCACGATGGACGGCCGCGGTGGTTCAGACGGCGCTCAGCAGCGTTTCGATCCACTCAACAACTGGCCTGACAACGTCAGCCTCGACAAGGCCCGACGTTTGCTGTGGCCTGTCAAAGAGAAGTACGGTGCCAAGATTTCCTGGGGTGATCTGATGGTGCTGACGGGCACCGTGGCGATGGAATCGATGGGCATGAAAACCTTCGGTTTCGGTGGCGGTCGCGCCGATGACTGGGAGCCTGATCTCGTCTATTGGGGACCTGAAAGCAACTGGCTGGGTGATGAGCGTTACCACGGCGATCGTGAGCTGAAAAAGCCCCTTGCCGCTGTGCAGATGGGGTTGATCTACGTGAATCCGGAAGGTCCGAACGGCAAACCTGATCCGATCGCCGCTGCGCACGACATTCGCGACACGTTTGCGCGCATGGGCATGAACGACGAAGAAACCGTTGCTCTGATTGCTGGCGGCCACACGTTTGGTAAAGCACATGGTGCACATAAACCTGAAGGTTGCCTGGGGGCTGATCCTGCCAGCGCACCGACTGAGCAACAAGGGCTGGGCTGGAAAAATACTTGCGGTAAAGGCAACGCAGAAGACACCATTACCAGCGGCCTGGAAGGCGCTTGGACGTCAAGCCCAACAACATTCACCAACCAATACCTATCTAATTTGTTCGCTTGGACATGGGTTCAGACCAAGAGTCCGGCGGGCGCCACCCAGTGGATTCCGTCCGACCCATCCGCGGCGGCGATGGTGCCTGATGCTCACATTAAAGATAAGCGCCACGCGCCTATCATGTTCACCACGGACCTTGCACTGCGTTTCGATCCTGCATACGAGAAAGTCGCACGTAAATTCTTGGAAAACCCAAAATCATTTGAACTGGCCTACGCCAAAGCTTGGTTCAAGCTGACACACCGTGACCTTGGCCCGCGCACCCACTACTTGGGGGCCGACGTACCGAAGGAAGACCTGATCTGGCAAGACCCAATCCCTGCTGTTGACCATAAACTGGTCGACAGCAAGGACATCGCCACGCTGAAGGCCAAGGTACTCTCTTCTGGTCTGAGCACCGGCGAACTCGTTCGCACCGCCTGGGCTTCGGCTTCTTCATTCCGTGGTTCGGACATGCGTGGTGGCGCCAACGGTGCCCGCGTACGCCTTGAGCCGCAGAAACACTGGAGCGCCAACAACCCAGCTGAACTGACGAAAGTGCTCGCCAAGCTGGAAACTATCCAAAATGACTTCAACAGCAGTCAGAAAGGTGGCAAGAAAGTTTCACTGGCTGATCTGATTGTGATCGCAGGTTCTGCGGCTGTTGAGTCCGCTGCGAAAAAAGGCGGTTACAACGTTGCAATCCCTTTCACGCCAGGTCGCATGGACACTACGCAGGACAAGACTGACGTCAACTCCTTTGCCGTGCTGGAACCAAAGGCAGACGGTTTTCGCAACTACTACAGTACAGAGGCTCGTCTTTCTCCAGCGGAGATGCTTGTCGACAAGGCAAACCTTTTGACGCTGACCACACCTGAAATGACGGTACTTCTTGGGGGTATGCGAGCGCTTGGGGCGAATACGGATGGCGGCAAAAATGGCGTCCTCACCACGCGTCCGGGCACCTTATCCAACGACTTTTTCGTCAATCTGATCGACATGTCAACGGTGTGGTCGAAGTCCTCGACTGAAGGCGTGTATGAAGGTCGCGACCGCAAGACAGGCGAAATCAAGTGGGCAGCGACCCCGGTCGACCTAGTGTTTGGTTCCAACTCGGAACTGCGTGCTGTCTCCGAGTTCTACGCAGCAAGTGATGCCAAGGAGAAGTTCGTCAACGATTTCGTCAAAGCCTGGACAAAGGTCATGAACCTCGATCGCTTCGATATCTAATCGAGCGAACTTGATCTGTGTCCCTAAAAACGCCTCGGTCTATGTCTGACGGGGCGTTTTTTTCATCTCAATTCCTCTGCCCCCGTCTATTCCTGATTTTCAATACCTCATTAGTACCGTGTTTCGCGCAGCTATAGGCGTCAGTTAATGAAGCAGCGACGGGTGGGTGGTGCGCACAAAGTTCAGGTTCAGACACGCTGAAATCGAAAGTCGATTGCCTGATAGAGTTTTCTAATGAACAGTGCTGAGGCGGCGTTCATCGGAGTGTGGCGACATCTGGGGCCACTATCGCGAGACTAATGACAAAAGAAAAACTGGAGCTATCTATCGGGCCCTCATCAGGCCCGACCGTCAGCGTGGTTATTCAGGGACGCGGAGGTTGACCCTAAAGCGTTTTCCCCGCTTTGCACCAGTCCGCCCATTCATCGAGTTGCTCGCTGTTGACCTCGGCTTGTGCTCCGGCTTCCTCGCGATATGCGCCTATCCATGCCTGTATACAGTTTTGCTGATTGGACGCTGATGCCGCTGGGGCTTTCACGCTGTTGTTTGACGTGGGAGCGCGCGCCGTGCCATAGGCAACGTACTCGACTTGGGAGACCTCCTTGTAAGTGTCGTGCGCCGTGGTGTTTTCCAGTACTTGAAAGCCTGGCTCGCCGTAGTTGTAAGAGAACTTTACTTTCACACCATTAGCTGACCGCGACTTGGTCATGGATCTGGTGGAACGTCTGGTTGCCCGGCTTGATCGCGGCTGATGGGCACCGCACTGGCGTCCCGCTCTTCTAGGGCTCCGGGTCATCGAACCGCGCCCCGCAGCGCAGGCACAAGCAGTTGAACTCCCCAAAATGATATTTGGCGATGTCCTCGGCGACCCGCAAGGCCGAGGGTAAGGCGGGAGTGATCGCCGCCAGTCCATTGATCAATAGGTGGCTGTCTGAGGCCTGGGCATCTTCATGGCCTTTCTGCGCTTGTTGTAACGCGCTATTAATCAGGCTGAGCAACAGAGTGATGCCCTGGGCGGTTGCTTTGGTCAGGATGGCCTTGGAATCGCAGATCAAACAGAGTCGAAGCATGAGGGTGTTCTCAGGAAGCGCGGCCCTATATACAGCCGCTGAAGATGAGTTTGAGTCGTTCAGCTGGGCTTGCGCTGGTCGGGGAACAGTCGTCTGAGCACACGACTGAGGATCCAGCACGCCAGCCCCACGACCAGTAATAGCGGCGGGAAACGCAGCATGAGCAATAGGCAGAGCATCAGCGCGCCGGTGGCGGCGAGTGCGCCGACGAAAATTAACAAGCAGAGCAGGAATCGCAGTAGAAACATGGCAAATCTCCAGGAGCTTCTGACTGGCCGAGACTTCTTTGTAGAGGCTGCAGGCTCAGTGGACCTGCGTGGCGAGGGCATCCAGCTTGGGCAGTTGTTCCGGGATTTGATTGCTCGGATTGACCTCACGCAGCACGTTCATGAAGAAGCCCAAAGCCTCATGCCACTGGACTTTGCGTTCGGCCAAGTGACGCATGCGGTACATAAACTCATCCCCGCCAGACACCGCGATGCCGAGTTGTTTCTTCACGGCCTTCGGGTCGAAGCGGGTGTTGTGCGGCACCTTGATTGCACGGGAGGTATCCCCGCAGTTTGTTCGGCCTTTTGTTAAAAGTAACAAAAATGATTTCGTTGACGCCGAGGCGATCTGCGAAGCCGCCTCACGCCCTTCGATGCGATTTGTCTCGCCTAAAACCGAGGCCCAGCAAACGCTCTCAGTACTGCATCGCATGCGTGAGTCGCTGGTGCGTGACCGCACCAAAACAATCAATCAACTCCATGGCTTCCTGCTGGAGTTTGGCATCAGCCTGCCTCTGGGGCGAACGGTCATAAAATGTCTGCCTAGCGTTCTGGCCGAGCATGAGTTGCCGATACGGCTCAGCACATTGTTGCAGCAGTTGCACGCACACTTCGGCTATCTGGATGAGCAAATCACACAGCTGGATAAAGAGATGGCTGGCCAACTGGCCGACGATGATCTGGGCAGTCGTTTGCTGAGTATGCCCGGCGTCGGCCCGATCACCGCCAGCCTGCTGGCTGTCGAAATGGGAGACGGCAAGCAATTCGGATGCAGTCGTGACTTCGCCGCATCCATAGGGCTGGTTCCAAGACAGTACAGCACGGGTGGCAGGTCTAACTTGAAGGGGATCAGCAAGCGAGGAGACAAGAGCCTCAGATGCCTTTTGGTACAGTGCGCCAGGGCCTATATGCAAAGGCTCGATTGTCAAAAAGGGGCACTGGCTGATTGGGTGCGCTCGTTGCTTCAGCGACGACACTCCAATGTCGTGGCGTGCGCTCTGGCCAATAAACTGGCGCGAATTGCCTGGGCAATATCTGCTCACCATACAGTGTTTGAAGCAGGGTCAGACGCCATGGCGGCCTGACCCTACTGTTGTTGCAGTACCACGAGGCACCTTCAGGTTTTGCGATAGCTGAAAAATGGATGACGTGAACGGCACACCGGCCTGGCGAAGAACCTGACTTATGAAACGGCTTTAAGAAGCCGCTCCGGTTTTCAGGATTGCCAGGCGCGACTCTCATCTTGGCGCGGGGCATGCCTCATACAGACGCCGGATAGATTTAAGCAAGCCAACCACTTCACCCGTTAATCAGCATTGCAAGAATGGGGGTGACCATAGATTCATTAGACCACTACACCACAATTAAGCAATCGTTTCCGGCTGAACCGGAAACCGCTTAGCATGTCTTTTCGGCCCCAGCCGGAACCGCCCCCTCATAGCGGGTCTCGGTTGACGGAATTTTCGCCGGTTCCGGCTTAGATCCTCTATAAGTCGCTTTACCCGGATAAAGTTCACGTCAGAGCCCCCTCGGATTTGCACTTACGGATTTCAATGTTTGTGGATGAACGGCCAGGCCGCTGCTCCCCTTGGGTGCGGGTAGCATTCAAGTGATCCAGTTCTTATTTACGCTCCAACGGTTTCGCTGCCGGCTTCGTGCGTGACTTACGCGTCATTGAGTTAAGTAGGTCCAAGGCACTCCCGACATCGAGCCACGCTACTTCCGACCGCGCGTCATTTTCTGCGGAGTGATTCGGTGTGTCTGGAGCTAACGCACTCCGTTTTTTCGGCTGTTCGCCCTGTGGAGGGACGTCACTGGCTCTCATTGTTTTGGGCCTCTAATGCGGATAGTGCTTCAACGCGTAGCTTAAAGCCCAGCGCACGGGTGACTTTGAGAATATCCGAAAAGCTCGGGGCCGCGTCACGGGAGAGCAGCCGATAGAGCGTTGTACGTCTAATACCCGTATCACGTGAAAGTTCGGTAAACCCTTTAAACTGAGCAATGTGCCGTAGTGCTCCAGGCAATAGGCCCGGATCACTTTCCCGAAAGCAACTTTCCAGATGACGCGCGAGTTCCTTATCCGCAATAGGGTCAACGACTTGACCTTGCCCAGAAATTATAGATTGCCGCATAACGACCTCCGTGGGGATGCGCGTCCGCATATCTGCTCGGCAAAATGGCTGTCTTTGGCCTAAGTCAGGGAGAAAGCGCATAAATAAAATCTAGCCAGCTGGTCGGATAATTTCAAATTAAACGGAACTGTTTCGACCGGTGGCGGCATCGCCGTGTCATTTAATTTGAAGCATCCCTCAGTTTGTTGTTTTTATTTTCCTCTGGAGTCTGTATGGCTATTAGTGAGCAACAGTTGCAACGCATCACGCCCTACGCCCGCCGCCAAGCGGGCGTTTTTGTATCTGTCCTCAATGCCGCCATGGCGCACCGGTAAATCTGTACGCCAAAACGCCAAGCGGCGCTTCTCGCCCAAGTGGGGCACGAGTCAGGGCAATTGCAGTACGTCCGCGAACTGGGCGGCGAGCTGTACCTGAGCAAGTACGACACCGACAAACCTTGTCTAATCTCTTCACTGCGTTCTTCGAAAGAAAGCGAATCGACTAACTGGGCGACTGACTGCACTGCGTATGACTCAGCCGCTCTGTTCCAGAGGAGAGCAGCGTGGAACGTAACCTACATATTCTGGTGTTCACGATCGGATTGGTGCAGGTGTCTCCGGTACTTGCCGAGACCTTCACTTGGACGGGATCTGGTTGTTATACGTGCCCGGGGTCCTGGACGCCACAAGGGGTCCCCGACAGACCGGGAGAGGACGCATTATTCACCAACACCGGGGCTAACCAAGTCGAAATGGCATTTCCGCCCGGTATCAACCCATCCTCCTGGGTGTTCGCAGACAGCGGCAACAACGGCCAAGATTACGTGGTGGTCGGTTTTCCTGTGACCTTCGAAGGAGTCGGCCTGATCAGCAACTCTCCCGAACTGATCGCAATCGGTAATAACCTGACGGGAAACGGTGGTGTCATCCAGAACGGTGCCGGCGGGACATTGGTGTTGAATGGAGACAATTCATACACTGGCGGCACCACCATCAACGCCGGCACTCTGTCAGTCAACACGGACAGCAACCTCGGCATCTCCAGCGGGTCGTTGACCATCGGCGATGGCAGACTAAACACCAAGCAGACTTTTACGACAAGCCGCCCGGTAACGCTGACCGGCAACGCCTCACTTACGCAAAATGTCGGCACCGGTTTCACCCTGAACGGTGTGATCAGTGGCCCGGGCTCTCTGGCCATGGACGGTGACGGCGGCCCTGGCGGGCTGGTGACCCTCAATGGCGACAACACCTACACAGGTACGACCAACCTGAACAGCGGGTCGCTGTTCGTCAATGGCTCAATCGCAAGCTCCAGCCAGCTGACAACCCATCCGGGAACATTCCTCGGTGGCGCCGGCACACTACCGAGCAGCACCATCGGCGGTGTCGTTTCACCAGGTCCCGCCCGCGATAGAACCGGCACCCTCAGCATCGCAGGAAACCTGACCACTGCCCCCTCGGCCAATTACATCGTTGACTTCAATCCAAGCGGCGCGCAGGACCTGATTCATGCCAGCGGGACCGCCACGTTGAACAATGCCAATGCCACCACCCTGCTTAATGGCTTTATACCGGTAGTGAATCAGCGGTACGCGATCCTCAGCGCCGACGGCGGCGTCAACGGCACCTTCACTTATCCGACCCGAGAACTGCCTCTGTCGACCGTCAGCCTCGTTTACGACCAGAACAACGCTTACTTCGTTGTCGCCCGCAATCAGGTACCTATTGGCGGGGCACCAGAACACCCAATAGTCGTGGTCCCGCCCGGTGGCGGTACACCTCAACCACCTATCGCGATCACCCCACCACAAATTTCGACCGGGGGAGGTGTGGATGAGTTGCCGCCGACCAACCCGATCTTCGGCGGAATCGTCCTGTTGCCCACCGTGGGTGAAATCCGGGCTGCTCTCGATCAATTGTCCGGACAGATCAATCCATCACTCATGACTGTTATGTTGGAGGACAGCCACTTCGTGCGGGATGCAGTCTTTGACCGTCTCGACAGGCCATTGGGTGCGCCGATCACTCCCCACCAAGAGTCGGACAACACGGTGCAACTGGCTCCGAACCTGACCGCATGGTTGCAAGGTGTCGGTGCCCACCGCGAACAAGATGACCTATCGGTGGACACCGGCGGGACGTTCCTGGGGGTTGACTCGCGCATCACCGACACCACCACATTGGGCGTTTTGTTTGGTTACACGCGGTCCAATGTAGACACTCGCTACGGCTCGGCCGATGGCGACAATTACACCGTTGGCGCGTACGTCGGTACCCTGCTCGGACCGTGGTCGCTCAAGGCAGGCACCAGCTACACATTCAACGAGATTGATACTCGGAGGACGGTGAGTTTCAACAGCTTTAGTGACTCCCCTCACGCGGATTACTCAGCCAATACCACTCAGGTTTTCAGCGATGTCGGGTACAGATTAAACGCAGGACCCTTGGTGCTGGAACCGTATGCCGACATCGCATGGGTGAAGGTGAATGCCGATGGGTTTACCGAACAAGGTGGGCCTTCCTCTCTCACAGTACACAGCAGCGACAACGACGTGACATACAGCACCTTGGGGGTGCGGCCCAGTTATACATTTCTCGCCTACGAGATGCCCATGAGGGTGAAGGGCGGGTTGGGTTGGCGTCATACGTTCGGCGACCTAGAACCCTCCGACAAAAACGCATTCGCCCGTACCACACATACCTTCGCGATCTCCGGTGTACCGCTGGCCGAGGACGTGACGGTCGTCAATTTGGGCGTAGAAGCTGCCCTGACACCGAGTACCAACCTGAGCCTGATCTACAACGGCCAGTTAGCCAGCGATGCTCATGAGAACGGTCTCGTGGGGTTGTTGCGGGTAACGTTCTAATAGCGTCCCAAGTGTGCAAGTTGGTCGGCATCTGGAGCGAGTGATCGGCAGCGACTGATGAGGGGTCAACGTCTGGCCTCCTCACGTAGCGTTCATTGCGAGCCTCAATTAACACCACATGAAAGACTTCGACGGACCGCTATTGATCTTGAGCGCGAAAACAAAGCACACGCATATGGCCGTACCATTTTATCTACACCTTAAACGTTACGGGCGCGCTCATCCCGCGACAAAAACAGGTCCGAGGTTTCCGCTCAGGTTAGGACGACGGTATTTGCTCTCGCGGGTATTTCCATTCCGTTGGACTAAAACCAGGAGAAAGCACAATCGGCCCATTGGGGAAAAGCGGACTAGCGAAGTCTGTCCGTTTTTTCCCAACGGGAACGGGTGACAGGGCGTAGCCCTGGTGTTGAAAGTCGGGATAAACCTACAGGCTCTGGTTTAACGCCAGACTACTACTCGGAAAGGTTCTCCTTCGTCCGCGCTAAAGCTCCGGGTGTTTTCAAAGCGACTTGTTACAGTTAGTTGTTATCAGTACGGACCGTGCAGGTGATCCAATGGCTACCAATACATTTCTTGTCAGTTTTGGAATGATCGGATTACGTATCATCGAGACGTATGGCCTCAATACCCGTAGCTTCACTTTGCGCTTAGACGTCCCCACCAGCACGGTCCAAAATAACAGGGCGCGTTTGTCGGCAGACTTTGCTGACGCTGGTTTTATGAGCGCCATGACACTGATTTCCGATCCCGCGTTTGCCCTTCGCGCTGCCGAGTGCTGGCATCCCTCCGATCTCCAGGCACTTGGTTACGCTTGGCTTTCCAGCGGCTCGCTGCACACGGCGCTCCGTCGCCTCGAACGGTACATTTGTATCCTTGCAGGTCGTGCCGCGTTGAGTTGCACCGACAAGGAAGCGGGGATCTGTCTGATCTATGACACCGGCCGTGGAAATACCCCGCTGGGGCATACCATGGCCGATTTTGGTCTTTCGCTCATCATCGCCATGTGCCGGACGAATCTCCGCGGTCCATTGCGACTGCACTCCGTTCACCTGAAGCGGCCGCGCCCTGTCGACCCAGCACCCTACGAGCGTTTTTTCGCGAGTGAAGTCACCTTTGGCGCGGATCACGATAGCTTTGTTCTTCCTTGGAGCGTAGTGAATCGCCCGCTCCCGACAGGTAACGCAGAAATGGCTCAGGTCTGCGATGACATCCTGGTTGGCGAATTGGCAAAGATCTCGGGAAGCGACCTGGTGCATCGTTGCCGACGATTCTTAATTGAAAACGTGGCTTCAGGAGAGCCGAGTGAGGAGCGTTTGGCCGAGGCGATGGCCATGAGTCGTCGAAGCCTGCAGCGTAAACTCGCCGAACGTGGGCAGAGCTATCGAAGTATCTTAGACAGAATCCGTCATGATCTGGCACGGAAGTATCTAGCCATTCCAGATAAATCGCTGACTGAAATCGCGTTTCTCCTAGGCTTTTCAGAGCAAACGTCATTTGCCCGAGCCTTCAAGCGATGGCAAGGGCTCGCTCCCTCGGACTACCGTAATTTGCCACACGGCCAATTGGATCAGGAATGTTGAGCGGTGCTGTTTTTCCTACGTTACACACTGCCAGTGCCAAAGGCGTACCGGGCCACGACTCCTGCGATTTCGATGATACGTTTGAGTTGGCACCCTAGGCGCGCAGCTTCATCGTGCAGAGAGGCGAGCCAGACCATCACATGCTCGTATGTGTTTCATTGGGCTTTTCCTAGGTGTAACGGCTTGCAATCGCAAACAGCCATGCTCGCAATCAATGCTCTTTTCTGCTCAGATTAATTGCGACTGACGGAGTACTCCCGCTCACTTTAGCTGCGACGGTGCTTGCATTCAGTAGCGCATGCTTGCACTCCATTTTCACCTGCTCACATTAACTGCAACCAGCCGCTTAGAAACTGACGGTGGTCCGTCGCATCCGTAAATATGTGCATATCATAAGTTTTCAGCGTATTTCATCGTTTTGACCTGACCATAAAACAGTTTTTCACAGCGTCGCCAGGCGCGCCGCGGTTTACTGACTTTCACATGCTCCAACATCGATTGGGGTCTTTTTAGCTGGAGGTGGCATGAGTCTGACGCGAGTAAGCAAACTAATTTCTGCAGGCTTTGGATTAGCATTGGCCGTCTGCCTGACTACCTCCGCCCTGGATAGTTATTATAGTGCTCAAGTTACGCAAGCCACCGAACAGCGGCACCAGACTATCGTCGGCATTGCGCAACTAGGCGCGTTAAACCGTGAGTTAACTCAGTTAGCCCGCCTCTATGCCAATACAGACGATGAGCAGTTCCGCCGCCTTTACTATCAAAAAACGCGTAATGGCCACGCCTTCCACGACATTGCCATGGCTATTCGTGCCTTGGGACTCAATGAGGCGGAAGAGCGAATGTTGCTGGCCGTTGAGGCCATTGATCTCAAACAATCGAGCATGGAGCTCGACAGCCTAACTCAACGTAGCCCCGTGGGGACCAGTTCACTTCTGGCGACTACCACTTACATTAATACTGAATGGAATTTTGCTGACGCCCTCAATCAACTGAATGTTTCCATTACTAAACGTATGGACGATAAGTTTTCGGCAGCATTGCGGGACGCTCAACTGGCGAGAACCCTTAGCGTTTTGACCCAATTGATTACCATTGGGGCGAGTTTTTGGGTTTTTTTTGTCATTCTGCGCCGACGATTGATCATTCCCTTGCAACTGCTTTCCGAGCGGATGCGCAAATTACACGCGGGAGAACCTCTGCAGCATTCCGAGCGTCTCACAGGATTGGCAGAAGTTGTATCGCTGGCGGAGGCATTCGATTCATATGCGAAGGTCCACGCCGAATTATTGCACCAGCATTGGGCCAGAGTCCGCCTCGGCGAACTGATGCAGACGTTACAGTTGTCTAGCAGTCCAGAAGTGTTTTCTGCGACGTTAAAGCAGCGCTTGAGCGAGAGCTTGGGTTGCAAAGTTGACCTGCTGCTGGATTCCGCTCCATTTGTACCAGGTGTAGGCCAAGTGCACTTCAGCTTGCCGCTACAGCAGGAGGGGCAACAATTGGCGACCTTGGAGCTCGCTTTTGCTAATCGACCGAACCCTGCCCAATTAAAACTCATTGATAGCCTGCCCGACCGATTGGCCACGATGCTCAACTCGGTGCTGCAGCGCCTGCACAATCAACAGCTATTACAAAAAGCATGCATCCAAGCACAGCAATTGGAAGCTCAGGCGTTGATTCTCCAGCAAAGACAGGAGGCACTGGAAGTCACAGAAAGCTGGTACCGCGGCATTGTTGAGTTCGCGCCTAAGGCGCTTCTGGTCTTTGACGACCAAAATATCATCTTGGCCAATCAGGAGAGTGAGTCTGCGTTCGGTTATGCGCCGGGTGCTCTGTTGGGTAAACACTATCGAGACCTGGTGCCAGACAGTCAGCGCGAACTGATTGAGGTTGCGTTGGAAAGAATGTGGCTGCGTAACGTCCTCGACACGGTCGAGACTGTCGCCCGACGTGCTGATGGCAGTGAGTTTCCCGCTGAAATAAGGATGTGTCTGTTGCCGGCGCGACAAGGGCAAGGCCGTCTGTGTGTTGCTATACGCGATCTAACGCAAAGTCAGGCGGATGAGTCCCGGTTAAGGGAAATCCACGAGCAGCAGGAGGCTATTGTGACTGCCGCACCCTATGGCATTGCCATGGTGCGAGGCATGTTGATTGTGCAGGCCAACTCGCGGATGGACGAGCTGTTTGGTTATCAATCAGGAGAACAGCTGCAGCGCTCCCCACTGATCTGGATGGGACATGTGATGTCGGCAGATATGCTGTCGGTATTTCAAACTGGAGCTCGCGAGACGCTCGACCGCGGTGAGATTTTTCAGCAGCAAATGCAGCTTTGTCGCAAGGACGGCAGTATTTTCTGGGCCAGTGTCAGTGCGCGTGCAGTCGCGCCAGGTTATCTGTCTGCGCGTGGATCGATCTGGATCATCGAAGATGTCACCGCCCAATACGTGGCAGCTGACGAGATGCGCAAGGCCAGGCAGCTAGCTGAAGACAGTGCCCGAATCAAAACCGAATTTCTGGCCAACATGAGCCACGAAATTCGCACTCCGATGAACGCCATTATCGGCATGACTTTTCTGACGTTGAGAACGGAGTTGAACGCACGACAGCGGGACTATTTGAACAAGGTGCAAAGCTCCAGTCGGCATCTGCTCGGCGTACTTGACGATATTCTCGACTTTTCCAAAATTGATGCAGGCAAGCTTGAGCTGGAAGTTCGTGACTTCAGTTTAACGCAAATGTTGGAGGACGTACTCGATCAGGTACGCCCCGTAGTCGCTACGAAACGATTGGATTTACAACTCAGCGTTGATGCGGATGTGCCAGAACGGCTAAGTGGCGATTCACTTCGTTTGCGACAAATTCTGCTCAATTTTCTGACCAACGCGGTGAAATTTACTGGGCAAGGACAGGTTCGAGTCGAAGTTGGCGTGCGCCAGTCAGGTGCTCATGACGCGTTGATGCATTTCAGTGTGACCGATACTGGCATCGGTCTCGCCCCCGAGCAGATAAAGCGGCTGTTTCACAGTTTTCAGCAAGCAGACACCTCGACGACGCGACGCTTTGGTGGAACCGGTTTGGGCTTGGCAATTGCCAAGCAACTGGCTGAGATGATGGGAGGCCGAGTGGGTGTCCAAAGTGTGATGGGGGAGGGAAGTCACTTCTGGTTCGAAGTGCGCTTAGCTCTGGCCAAAAGCGCGGATATCATTTTTCTTTCTTCCATGCCGGCACGCAATGAATGGCAGGTGGCAGATGGAACACGCATTTTGCTGGTGGAAGACAACGATCTGAATCAGCAAGTGGCTGTCGAGTTGCTGCAGGTCGTAAATTGTCACGTGGACGTCGCGGCTAACGGTCGCGAGGCACTGAGTTTACTGGCAAAAGGGCAATATGACGTGGTTTTCATGGACATGCAGATGCCGGTTCTTGATGGATTGGCCGCCACGCGACTGCTTCGTCAGCAACCCGGCATGAGCAGGTTGCCCGTGATCGCGATGACCGCCAATGCTAGGCAGTGTGATCGTGATGCGTGTATCGCCGCCGGTATGAACGATTTTATAAGCAAACCATTCGAGCCACAGACACTATATGCCGTATTGCAGCGTTGGCTGGCGGACACATCGCTCCAGTCAATTCCTGGAGCATCACCACAGCCCGCTTTGACGAACTCGTCCTATGAAGAGAAGGGCTTGCTGAGCCTGGACGGCGTCGACGTGGCCGCTGGATTACGGCGTGTGCTCGGTAAGAAGGATTTGTATGTAGAAATGCTAAATCGCTACATGAGAGATCAAAGTTCCACGCTCGAAGAGATAAACATTGCTTTGACCAAGGGAGAGTTCGATAGGGCAGAACAATTGGCTCATAGCTGCAAGGGCGTATCGGCCACCATTGGTGCTGACCGAGTTGCTCAAGCCGCTGATGCGTTAGAGGAAGCATTACGATCTCAACTCCCTCGAGAGGAATTGCAAAGCTATTGGCAGCGGCTTAGCGAACCCTTGAATAGTTTGTTGGAGCAGTTACGTAAACAGTTGAGCCCCGAAATCGAAGTGGACCCGATAGCTGGGGACCTCGATGAGATTCGAGTAATTTGCCGCCACCTCGACTCCCTGTTGGAAGGTTTTGACGTGCAAGCAGTCTTTTATTTTTCCCAACACGCAGGCCTGCTCAAAGGGGCATTAGGCAGTCACTTTCAGCAACTGAATACAGCTGTTCAATGCTTCGAGTTTGAGCAGGCGCGTTCTTGCTTGAACGCGGCATTGTTGGTCAGTGAAACGCAGGCTAGGGGGTAAAGGAGAGGGGGGGGGCAAGTCACTTATGAGGCGCAGCTGCAGGATTTCATAAGTTTTCATAGCTTTTCAGGAATTTCCGGGGCAGGGCACACGCCAATTCAGAGCAGTTTTTTCGCGCGAGTGCGTTACTGGGTTTCAACAGATGGCCTAAGCCGTGCGCTATCAACCTTCGACGCAAACGCTCTGTATGCAGTTGAACGCGCGAAAATTCTGTGAGGAGATCTAGGTGAACTGCTTAATCCCCAAACCCACCGTGCTGGTGGTCGATGATGAGCCCTTCAATCTGAAACTGGTGAGTTGGTTGCTCCGTGATCATTGTCATGTGCAAGTCGCGTCCAGTGGTGCACAAGCCTTACAAGCTATCGAGCGCTCAGTCCCGGATCTGATCCTGCTGGATGTGCTGATGCCGGGAATGGATGGCCATGAGGTGTGCCGCCGCGTCAAACAGGATCCCAAAAGTCGCGAGGTACCGATTCTGTTTCTGAGCTCGAGAAGTCTTGATCACGATGCGTGCTTGGGGTTGGAGCTGGGAGCGTCGGACTTCCTCAGTAAGCCAGTTAATCCGCCGGTACTTTTGGCGAGAGTAAAGGCTCAGTTGCGTTTGAAGGCGGCCGCTGACGGATTGCGGTTGCAGAACACATCGCTTGATCAGGAAGTGGTGGCGAGCAGGCGCGAACTCCAAACCATTCATGATGTGACGATCCTGTCGCTAATGTCATTGGCAATGACCCGGGACAATGAGACCGGTAATCATCTGCGCCGAACTCAGCATTATGTGCGGGTGTTGGCAGAGCAATTACGTGATCACCCCCGTTTCAGCAGTGAGCTAAGTGAAAAGAACATTGAGTTGATGTTCAAGTCAGCGCCCTTGCACGACATAGGCAAGGTCGGCATTGCCGATCACATATTACTTAAACCGGGGCGTTTCGAGCCTGCTGAATTCGAAATCATGAAAACTCATACATTGCTGGGCTATCAAAGTTTGGTGCAGGCTGAAGAAATTTTGGGCACTCAAATACCCTTTTTACGCTTCGCCAAGGAGATCGCTTTATCCCATCACGAAAAGTGGGATGGCAGTGGTTACCCCCATGGGTTGGTTGGTGAGGAGATCCCCGTCAGTGCTCGATTGATGGCCGTTGCGGACGTCTACGATGCGGTTATTAATCGAAGAATCTACAAGGCATCAATGCCCCATGAGACTGCTGCGCAGATCATCTGTGAGGGGGCCGGCAAACATTTTGATCCTGATGTGGTAAGCGCCTTCAAGGTTTTAGAAACGACGTTTGTTCAAATCGCTGCGCGCTATGCCGATTCCGCGTCCACGTTTATAGACGATACGAGTGATCCTTCGGTTTAGGCGAATTACGCCGCTCTCCCCAAACTCATTCGTTAGATCACTAGGTTTATTCGCCAGACACAGCGGTTGTTTCACGTGTTTGCCGTGCGGATAACGCAAAGCAACTTTTGAAGATACTCCCATGCCCACAGATACGTTTCTTGCTAGTTTCGGAGTGATTGGATTACGCATGATCGAAGCCTATGGTGTCAGCGGACCCCGGTTCGCAAGACGCTTAGGTGTCCCCGTAAGAGCGCTCGAAAATCTCAATGTACGCTTGCCTGGCAGCGTCATTGATACGGGCTTCAGGAACGCCATGGCATTGATTGCGGATCCGGCGTTTGCTCTTCGCGCTGCGGAGTGTTGGCACCCATCTCATTTGAAAACCCTGGGTTATGCGTGGCTTGTCAGTGGTTCTCTTTATACGGCGTTGAGCCGCCTGGAGCGTTTTATATGCATCCCGGCGGGGCGCGCTTTATTAAAGTGCACTGAGACCGAAGCAGGGCTTTATGTTACCTACGACACCGGTCGTGGCGACACGGCGCTTGGGCATGCCATGGCCGATTTTGGCCTTTCGCTGATCATCTCCATGTGCCGAACAAACGTTGGTGGATCTGTGCATTTGCAATCGGTAAGTCTGAGGCGTCCGGCTCCCGCAAACCCAGATCCCTACCAGCGTTTTTTTAAGTGTGAGGTCACCTTTGGCGCGGAGCGCGACGGGTTTGTCTTGCCTTGGAAAATAGTCAATCGTCCCCTGCCAACCGCGAATGCAGAATTTGCGCAGATTTTCGATGACATTCTCGTCAGCGAATTGGCCCAACTGACGGGGGCTGACCTGGTGCACCGATGCAGACGCTTTCTGATGGATAGTCTTTCTTCTGGTGAGCCGGCTGAAGAGCGATTAGCCGAAGCCCTGTCCATGAGTCGTCGGACATTACAGCGCAAGCTTGCGGAGAACGGACTCAGCTACCGCGTTATTTTGGACAAAATTCGCCATGACCTCGCGCGTCGGCACTTGGGTTCCGATGAAAAATCATTAACCGATATTGCATTTATGCTGGGGTTTTCCGAGCAGAGCGCTTTTGCGCGTGCCTTTAAGCGGTGGCAGGGGGTTTCGCCTTCGGAATATCGAAGTCAGGGTGGGGCATTCTATTACGGGAAACCTGAGAATCTGAGCGCGCTGTGATAGTCACGTTGACAGTTAATTTAGATGACTTCTTGCGCGTTTAATTAGTATCAAGAAAGTTATGTTGCTAGCTGCGACCGTCAAAAACTAATGCCCAATCGAAGGGCAGTGTCAGTAGGGCCTATTTCAGTAAGTTTCATCTCGATATAGGCATTGTGAGTGCGTGCGGCAGTGCGATAACAATGACTGGCCTATAGGTGTTGCCGTATTTCAGCTGCTGGGATGCGAACAAATGTCGGCGGAGTCCTCTAGGATCGTGGGTTGCCCTGTATTCTAAGGAAGGCTTGAGTGAACTGAAGCCAGTGAGTTGATTTTTTACGTTGGCTGGTGAAGGTTCGTGATGAGGCATAAGGACAACCTCGCGTCGATCTGGCGCATTCGGTCTTGCGATTGGCGCAAACGATCCTGAAAACTGCTCTTAAAACTGAGAGTGTTGTAAGAAATATCTTGTGTGTATCTGCCGATGCTGAGACGTCTATTGGTGCAACAAGCTAGAAAAAAGGCCTTGGGAGTGGTTTTAGTTAAATTTTTCAATCGGCGGTGACCCGCGGATCGCAACATTAGCGTGAGTGGCGCGGCCTGATTGAGAAGTGATTGTATTGGTTGCAACTGGCTGGTATCTGGAGAGGTTTGCTCTTGTTGGCTTGAATGGAATGTGTGGCTTGTTATGAGTTTGTGAGCCTGTTTAATGTTGCCATTATTTTATATTTATTGATTTATTGTCTATGGTGTTTTTATGTCTAATTTGATGCTGCTGTATAAAAATGTTCAAGTGCTGTCCCGTGAGACCCATAAAGGCCTGCGTCTAAAGGAGGTTAATGATTGCTCCTTTGCCGCTAATACGCATTGGATGCCTGTGGCTGGGGCTGAGTTTTATGCGGCGGCTCGCAATTACCCAGTCGTGTTTGTGAGCGAGCTCGTGGGCGATGCTGAACAGATCACGCCGATCATTCTTGTTGGTCTGGAAGCTGGTCGTAACGATTTTGTGGATAGTGCAAAGCAGTGGGCGCCAGGGGTGTATGTGCCTGCCTTTGTTCGCCGTTATCCATTTGTGCTGGGCAGCAATCCTGGAGTGGAAGGTGGGTTCACCGTCTTGTTTGATGAGGCGTTTTCTGGTCTTAACAATCTTGACGGCCGTCCGCTGTTCAACGAGGACGGCACTAATGCTGTCTTGCTGGATGAAGTCCTAGGCTTCATGAACGGTTTTAATGAAGAGATGGAACGCACCCGGATGTTGGTGGTGCAGTTGCAGGCGCTGAACCTTTTGGAAAAGCGCTCTGCCCAAATTCGAGCGGCTGATGGTGCCGCCTTCGAAGTGCAGGACTTTTTGGTGATCAATGAAGAGAAACTCTCCGCGCTGACGGGCGAACAATTGGCCGATATGAATCAGCGTGGCTTCTTGGGGCTCATTTTTGCCCATCTGATGTCGCTGGCTAACCTCCCGCAACTGCTGGATCGGCATCGTGCCAACAAGGCCACCGAAGAAGTCGAGGCGGTCAAGTCGGTTGACGGAAAATCCGTTAAATCAAAAGCCAGCGCTGATAAGTCGGCCTGAGTGATCCATTAGTTCCCGGTCGCAAGACCATGACTTGCTTGAAAGCTTGTTGTCTGGGTTTGCGGGCAGTCACGCCGCTTTCCGGGAATAAATTTTAATTCCATTGTTATTTGTCGAGATTATTATGTTGAAGCACCTTTTTACTTTTGGTTTTATTGCTAGCCTGGGTTTTACAGTTGTTCCCGCTTTCGCTAGTTCAGTCGCTTCCGCTCCTCAAGAAACGGTTAGCACTACGACATTTGATAACTGGGTCTTGAGTTGCACTACTCGCGTCGATAAAGACAAGACCGTTAAAGGATGCGAAGCCCGCAGTAGTGTGATTCTTAAAGATAATAAAACTGAACAGCAGGGTGTCGCAGCTGTAGTAGCTATTGGTCGGGTCGAAGCTGGCAAGGCGCTCCAGGTCATGGTTCAAGTGCCTCTGGCTGCAGTGCTGAATGTGCCACTTCAACTAACCACCAACAAAGATAAAAACGTTGTTGATCTGGCCTATATCGCCTGTCAGGCACAAGCTTGTGCGGCGCGCGCTGATCTGTCGGCTGAACAACTGGCGGCATTGCGCGGCAGTGTTGAAAAATTCAATGTCATCTACGCCAGTCAAATTGGGCAAGCACTACAGGTAGAGGTTCCAACCAAGGGCTTGGCTGCCGCTTTGGATGCATTGAGCAAAAGTCTGTAACCGTCGCTAGTTAAAACCCTGAGCACCGCACGCGCGGTGCCAAGGTAGTTGGGTCCGGCGGTTTGCCTATTCCGTGGTTTGTAGTTGTCATCGTCAGCATTGTCTCGAGCATTTTCGTAATGCTTTCGAGGTTGATCAACAACTACATATCTCACTTTCGCGCTCTCCTTTGAACGGCGTTGTCTGCAATTCATCGCGCTTAATCAATGTTTAAGGGGGAGGGCTGTTCATTCAATAAACAATTCGGAATTTAACAACATGACAAGTCATGCGTCGCGCGCCATATCCTCGCCTCGTGGTGCCACAAAGGCCTTCCGTAAAATGCACCGTACGCCTTTGGCTGTGGCGCTATCCGTGGCAATAGGCTCGATGGCGGCCATGACTTTGATTGGTACTTCTGATGCGTTCGCTGTTACCACCACCTGGAATGGCGTCACAGATAATCAATGGTCCAACGCCAGCAACTGGTCCCCGGCAGGGGTGCCTAGTGCTGCGGGCATTCAAGTCCAGTTCATCGATGATGATGTAAACCTGAATGGTAAGGTCATTAGTCTAAGTGGCAGTAGTACCATGGGTACATTGCTAATTGGTGCGTTGGACAACAGTAGTACGCGTGCGTTTACCCTTAGCGGGGGTACCCTTAATTTTGACAACGCTGGTGCAGCGAGTCTTATTTCTCTATCCGGCAACCGTACGGTCACCATCAATTCGGCCATGACCAGCGTCGGTGATCTCAACTTCAATAATGCCAGTGCTTACGGCACCAGTATGATCCTTGGCGGCACCATTAATGGTGGAGGAAATAAGCTCAAGTTTGAAGTGGCAAACAACGCCAGCATCATCGCTGGTGGCATTATCAGCAACACAGCCGCCATCAGTAAGTCTGGTGAAGGTAAGCTTGTTTTAAATGGCGCTAACACTTTTGGCGGAACTTTTGATTTTCTCGCTGGCACCATCGCGATTGGTAATAACGCTGCATTTGGTACATCTACGCTGGCACTGGCTCTTGGTGGGAACCAGACGCTGGATGTCAGCTCCGGCAGCCGTACGGTGGCCAACAAGGTCACCTTGGGCGATACACTGAGCGTCAATGGCGCCGGTAACACGCTCACGCTCACTGCTAACCAAGCCAGCGTGTTGGCTGGCGCGATGACGTTCAATACCGCCAATGTCGCCACCCTAGACCTTGGTGCGAACTTCAGTTTGCAAGGCGTTGGACCCATTCTTAAGCAAGGCTATGGCAGCCTGGTGCTAGAAAGCAAAAACAATACATTCAGCGGCGGCCTCACAGTCTTGCAAGGCGTGGTCAAAACCGCCAGCTTCACCGATACCCTGGTCTTGGGCGCCAGTACGGGTATCAATCATATGGTGGGCACCGGCGATATCACGCTGAGTGATGCCTCTTCGCAATTGCTCCTCAATGGTACGGCTGCCTCCACCGTCCGGTTCGCGGGTGGCACTGTTCGTGTCACAGATGGTGCCACTCTTCAAGTTCTCAATGGTGCTACTACCGACTTTGCGGGCGGCACAATTGACTTAGGTAGTGGTAGCACCAAGGGCGCTCTAGGCTTCAGTGGCGCGGTGATTCTGGGCAACAGCACGTTTGCCAATGCTTCAGGTTCCACGATGACCATTGGCGGCAACCTAACGTTTTCTCCCGGCTCTACGATCGGGCAGTCGGGTGTAAACCTGGCCCTCAATGGTAGTGGGGCTCAAAGTATCATCGCCACCGGCGCGGTGACCGGTCTTCAAGGTTTCACCAAGCAGGGAGCTGGCACTGCCACTTTGGGCGCTGGTATTACGAGTTTTGAGGCGGCAAGCCTTTCGGTGTCGGGTGGCGTTCTCGACTTGAATACTGCCAATATCGTTACTCCGTTGCTCAACATGGGCAACGGTACGCTCAACCTGCATCGAATTAATCAGTTCAGCAATACGGTGCTAAACCTGACCGGCACCAATGCCAACCTCAACTTCAATGGTTATGATCAAGTCTTCAGTGGCGTTACCGGTACTGGCTCGGTCAACCTGAGCCTGGGTGGACTTTCTGCTGCCAGTAACACAATTAGTCTGGGCAACTTCACTGGAACTCCTACTGCCTTGCGCATAAGCGGTTGGGATGGCGACGTCAGCACCGCCTTTGATCATGTCACTGTCAATGGCTCACTCAGTGCCGACCAGCTGAAAAACGTCTGGTTCCAGGGGTATGGAAAAGGGGCTGCTCAGGTTGGTGCTGATCTTATGCCTAACGTTAACCTATCATCAGAATGGAACGGGGTCGGTGCAGACAGGGTGTGGGGAAATGGCTCTAATTGGGTCACCAGTGACGGGGTGACAGGTGACGTATTTACAGTGCCTGACCATGCAGGCTCGACTGCTACTTTCGCAAACTTGGCTGGCAGTCTAGCAGGGATCACTATACAACTAGGCGGAGTTAACCGAACGATCGGTAATCTGGTTGTTAGTTCGTCAGCGACGCCTAGTGGTAACGCTATGACTTTCTCTGGGGGGTCAGTAATTTTTGATAGTGGTGCCATCGGGAAACCTGCCACTTTGGTAAGCGGTAACGCATGGCAAACATTCACCTCACCAGTAATATTGAACAGCGATCTGAGTGTTGCTAATTCGAGTTATCTTTATTTTTCAGGAGGGGTTGGCGGTTCCCATGATCTAATAGTTAATGGTATTGGTACTTTCACTATTGGGTCAAATAATCCGTCATATTCGGGTGGTGTCTATTTAAACAGTGGGTCTTTGAATTTTTCCGCCGGTGACCGTAGCGCGCCAGTAGGCACTGGGGTGGTACACATAGCGGGTGGTCGAATCGACTCGCGCGGGATGATTTCTTTGCCCAATGTGCTCGATATTTCCGGGGGGTTCACGACACAAGGTATTCGTTTTACCAATCCTGGTGACACCAATTTATCGGCTGTGTATAACATTACCGGTGCGGGCCTCTACGCCGGAGTTACTTCTCCTTACAATGCCATTTTTGATTCCGGCTTTGTCGGTATAGGCGGGCTGGCGGTTAGCGGGAATTCCGTTGCCTTGCAAAGTGCGAACAGCACCTTTGGTGGCGGCCTGACAGCTACGGGGGCTTTGTATTCGGACCTTGCTAGCAGTTTGACGATAGGTGTGCTTGATCGCGGCCATAACTACTTTGGTTCGTCCGACATTAAGGTTTTTTCCAACGGCGCTTTTATTAGCGTTAATAGTGCTGGCAATAGCGGTCGCTTGGACGGCTCTACTCTTTCGTTAGTCAGTGGTGGTCAATTTAATTTTCTGGGAGGCGGCACGTTTACTCTGGCAGGTGGAACAGTAGACGGTGGTACTGGTCAACGAGGCAATCTTCTTGTTTCTGGTGATTTGATATTTGGTAATACTGTGTTTGTGAATAGCCCAGGTATCGTTGTTAACACGGATACTAACCCCCGCGGAGCGCTAACAATATTCGCCACTAATGGCGGGAGAATTACTGGGGTTGGACCTTTTTACAAGAAGGGTGCTGGTATAGCTACGCTTGATAATAGCGTGATCAGTTTAGGTTCAAGCAATTTTTATTTTAATTCGGGCATCTTGCGTTTAGGTGCTGACAATCAGTTGATCACAAATGCGCCCTTTATACTCAATGGTGGCGGGGTGGATGCGAATAATCATTCTCAAGTCTCCTCAAAGCTGTTTTTGCGCGGGTCTTCGTCTCTGTTGCTCGGTGATATCGGAGGGTTTACCTTTAATAGTGTTGGCCTGTCTGCAGCCGACTGGACGCCTACAGCCATATTGTCTATCCAAAATAATGGCCAAATATTTTTAGCAAATAATTCAGATGGGTATGTGCGCTTTTCAGTCAATCCCAACTTAACCGATGCCCAGTTGGCCAATGTCGCTTTTACCGGCTATGAGGCGGGATCCCTGCTAAGTTACGCGGGTGGATTTTGGTACTTGCTGCCTTCTGCTGTAAGGACCAATGAGTGGTCAGGTGGCGGCAGCGCCAGCGCTAATTGGGGAAATACAAAAAACTGGTTGGGGGGCCTCGTCCCTGATGCGGTAGGAGATAGTGCCACTATCCGCGATGCGGACTCCAACCTGACTGGTAAAACAATTAATGTAGATTCGACCTACACCATTGGACGTCTTAGCATTCAAAGCAGTTCGAATCAGTCCTTCACAGTAGGAGGGGCTGGGACCTTGGTTTTGAATGGTGGTGGTAGCGTGGCAATGCTTCAGCATGCTGGGGTCAACACCGCCAATCTGTCGACGAATTTATCTTTGGCGGGCGCGACAACCTTAAACTCGTCGGTCGCTTCAAATTTGGGTTATCTCGACGTGACGAGTGTGGTCAGTGGCGCGGGAGGCTTTACTAAAACAGGTTCCGGAGTAGTGAGAATCTCCGGCGGTTCGTCCAACTCATACGCTGGGGGGTTTCTATGGCAAGACCCTTCGCTGATACAGATCAATGCGAATGGGTCGCTGTTCGGCACTGGGGGCCTCACCATAGGCGACGGCAGCGGTAGGACCTACTTCCTCGAAACTACCGGTGGAAGTCATACGGTCGACGGTGCACTTACCTTGGCCGGCAATTTGACACTCCGGAAGGACACTGCGTTAGGCGTCACTGTCGGTGCCGACATCGGTAACACTCACCGGTTGACGTTTGGCGGTCCTATTACGCTCGGGAGTGGAATTCATGGCCTCGACATTTATAATTTTACTAGCCTAGTCGATACGGTTAGTTCAAACGAGGTGAGTTTATCGCTAGCCGGTAACATTGGCGGGGCAGGTGGTATCAAAAAAACCGGATCGGGAACATTATTTATCGACGGTTCCAATAACTTCTCTGGTGGCTTTGACCTTAGTCAGGGTAAGGTGTTTTTTTCGCAGGATAAAGCGTTTGGGGTTGGGCTGCTAACTATAAGCAATACCAATGTCGCTTACTACGCCATGCTCGCAGCTACTGGTGGTACTGTTAACGCTCCCTTGATGGTAAATAATCAGCTGGCTCTTTCGGGGTCTGCTTATTTCACGGGTGTCATGAGCTTTAATTTTAATGGAACCTCTAACCTGAATGGGAGCGTTGGGCTCGCCCAAACTCAGTCATCGAGTTTGATTGTTTTCGGCAAAGATCACATATTGGCTGGGGCTGGTCGCTTGCTTCGCGGTCTAATCGGGCAATGGACTTCATACGGTACCCTGCGTATGCAGGGGAACAATACCTATACTGGCGGCACTAGTCTGTTACTTGGAGGCGTAAACCAAGTCGGCGTCGATTCAATTACGGATGTTGCTGGCAATTTAGTAAGTGGTGCATTTGGGACGGGAATTGTCGATTTGGGTGGCACTATTGCTGCTTATAGCGATATAGGCAGCGGTATCACCAGTCGTCGTCTCTCCAACGCAATAACACTTGCGGCGAATAGTTTTCACTTTGGTTCAGCGGGAGATGCCACCAAACTTATATTTGATACCTCGACGATCGCCACGCGCGTCGGTAAAAGCGATTTGACGATTGACGGCCTTGGCAATTCGACTCTACAGATTGCTTCACAATTAGTGGATGTGAACGCTTCGACTGCTGGCGGCATAACTCTGACTGGCAGCGGCGTGCTGTCACTCACAAATGGTAATAACCAACTGACTGACGGCATTCGTGTGGTGTCCGGAACTTTGCTGGCTGACGCCTCAGGCGACGTCACCACGGGGCGCTTGGATATCGGTCACAACTACCTGGGTAGTGGAGCTCTGGTACTCGACGGCGGCAACACCAACATTTCAACTGTCGATGGCGCGAACGTGAGACTTTCGGGTTCCGGCATGGCTATGAGCAATGCAGCCAGTCTAAATGTGCTGGGCGGCGCCAATATCAAAACGATATTTGATGGCAATTCCGCATTCACCGGCACGGCTACGACTGGTGCGATCAGCACCTCCGGCGCCTTGATTAAAATGGGCGATGGGACAACCACCAGTGTCGGCGCAAGGCTGGTCACGCCTTCCCTGAACTTAAACAGCGGCACCTTGGCGTTGACCAATGCCAACTTAGTCGCGGGTGTGGGCACACTCAACTTGAATGGAGGCACACTGGCTACGGGAGGGCTGAACCAAACGTTCGGAGCCGCCACCCAACTGGTGCTGACAGCGGAAAGCCACCTCGATTTTGGCCTTGGCGCAAGCAAAGTTGTGATCGGGAGCCTTAAGCTCTCGAGCGACGGTATGTACGTGGGCAGCAGTTCCCAACTGTTGAACTTGGATAACTGGAGCGGGAATGCCGCGTCCGGGGCAGGGGCGGATCAGATGGTCGTGCTCAATGGCCTGACGGCTGGACAGCGGCTTTACAACATTTGGTTCACCGGTGGTTACACACAAGGGGCCAAGACCATCCTGAACAGCAACAACCAGCTGGAGTTGGTGCCGATGGGCACTGCGTTCACTTGGGACAATCGAAATCAGAACTCGTTGTGGGCGTCCTCCAACTGGGCAATGCCGGACGGCTCCGCGGCGCCAGGCGCCCCGAGTGCGGCGGGGGATGGTGCGGTGTTTGGCAACCAGGATACAGGTCTAAATGGTCGCACCATTTCAACCGGTTCGGGCATGACGTTTGGTTCGGTATCCTTCGAAACCTCGGGTAGCCCGGCGGCCTTTACCTTGGCAGGCGGCGCTATGACGTTGAGCACAGGTGATGTGAATCAGGCGGCAAACATGCGCCTGATCAACAGCTCGTCGCCTACGATCAACAGTTCAATTAACCTTGGCAGCAACTTGGTGATTTCCACTGGCGGCAGCGGAGTGCTGGCACTTAACGGTGCGATCTCCGGCCCGAATAAGACCGTGATTGTGAATAATAGCGCTAGCGGCGCGTTAGCGTTGAACTCTGCGGGTTCTAATTTTACCGGTGGGCTGACGCTCAACAGTGGCAACTTACAGATTGGCGCGTCCAGCACGCTGGACGGTTTGGGCGGCGTGCAATCCGGCCCGGTCGGCATTGGCACGTTGGCGCTTAATGGCGGCACGGTCACTGCAATGGACCGGGCTCAAACAATGAACAATGCCGTTGCCCTGCAGGGAAATATTACGATTGGCGGAAGCAACGCTCTGATATTGGGCGGCTCCACCGGCGCGACCGGCAATATCGTCAATGACACCCACCTCAATATTGCCGACGTGAACGGCAACCTGACCTTTGGCGCCAACCTACCACTCACCGGTAGCGGTGCGCTGACCAAAGACGGTGCCGGTACACTCAACTTCAACAGTACGTCGAACGGGTTTAGCGGCGCGATCGCGGTGAACAGCGGCACGCTTGGCTTGGGCGCCAACGATGGCTTTGGCTCGGGCGCTATCTCGTTGGCCAATGGGACGGTGCTGGTCGCGAATGCTTCGAACATCGCTGCCGGCAATGCGATCCAGTTGGCGGATACGGCGACCATCGACACCGGTATCAATAACTTGGGCCTTAACGGCGTGATTTCGGGCGCTGGAGTGTTGACCAAGGTTGGCACCGGCACTCTGACACTGGGTGGTAGTTCTACCTATAGCGGTGGTACCACCGTGTCCAGCGGCAACGTGATTGTCGCTAACGCCGGGGCACTAGGTACCGCTGGCGCGACATTGGCGGGTGGCACCAACCTTGACCTGGCGTTCAGCAGTGGTTCTCTTCTGAATGCTTTGAGCGGTACCGGTGGCTTAAGTGTCAGTGGCAGCAATGTGCTAATCACGGGCAATAACAGCACGTTATCCGGGGCGGTCAATGTTGTAAGCGGCGCCTCGGCGCGGATCCAACAGGCCGCCAACATTGGTTCCGGTTCTCTCAATATAGCCACTAGCGGTCGCCTGGATATTGCTCCTGCCAGCGGTGCTTTTACACTGAATAACCAGCTGAGCGGTGTTGGTAGCCTCCACGTCGGCATGGCGACCAGCGTTGACGCCTTCCATTTCGGCAACAATGCTGCAAACGGTTTTGCTGGCACGATGGATATGACCCGCGGCCTGCTGACGGTGGACAGCAACGCAAGCTCCGCCCTGGCGGCGGCTACTTTGCAGTTAGGTAGCGACAGTACAGCCATGATTGATGGCAGCCAGCACGTGGGTAACGTCATTCTGAACGGCGGTACGCTCAATGCGAGTCAAAACGCCTTGGCAGGTACCGGCCAAGTGTTGACTACCAACACCTTCACTGCGACGTCAGGGAGCGTCACACTGGATACTGCGGCTTTGGGGGTGAGCGGCATCCTCAAGGCTGATGACGGAGTGATTACCCAGTTGGTATCGGCGACCTCGGTACTGGGAAGTGTTGCCAACCTTACGTTGGTTGATGCTAGTGGCAATGCGCTGGGGACTTCCAGTCAGCAGGTCATCACTCAAGGGGGGAGCGCCGTTGCACACGCCACATACCTGCAGGGCTTGAGCACTACGGGCGTCGGGGGGGCAGGCTTGTACGCTGATTATAAGCTGATGGAGCTGGACCTGCAGTCCGGTCAGACTTTGGCACTGGACGCCAGTACGGCCACCGGTACCGATGCCGAACTTAAGGCCTTGGTGATCGGCACAGGCTCACTGTCGTTGTCTTCAGGCGTGGGCCCGGGCCAATCGCTCACCATCAGTAATGCGAATAACAAGTACAGCGGTAGTACCACTGTTGCAGGTGGCGTTGTCAAGGCAGGTGTGGCTGACGTGTTTGCCTATACAGGCAACATGATTGTTAGCAGTGGCGCCACGCTAGATCTCAATAGTTTGGCCAACCAGTTGAACAACCTGCAAGGTAGCGGCACCGTGCTCGCATCCGCTGCGTTGACCGTCAACAACACGGAAGCCAGCACTTTTGGTGGCATCATCACCGGTAGCAGTACGCTGACCAAGACCGGTAATGCAGTACTTACCTTGAGTAACGCCAACAGCTACACGGGTAACACAGTTGTCACCACTGGTGGATTGACGCTGTTGAACGCACAAGCCCTTTCCACTGGTAGCGTGAGTGTTTCAAGTGGCAGCATCACGACACTGGCGTTTGACAATGCCACCTTCGCCAACAGCTCCAGTGGTGCCGGTACCGTAGCCATCACGGGTGAGCATGTTCGACTGGGCGCCCTCAATACCCTGAGTGGCCTGTGGGACATCACCGGATCGGCTGAAGTCACCTCCGCTGGCAACTTGGGATCTGCCCAAGTGAGCCTCAATGGCAGCAGCAGTTCGCTGAATCTGGCGCCGGTCACGGGTGGATTTGTCTTTGATAACGTGCTGACCGGCAACGGCACCTTGATTGCCGCGATGGCCACTAACAACGATGCATATAGCTTCGGTAGTCACGTTGGCAATGCGTTCACCGGCATGCTCGACCTGGCTCGAGGCTCCCTCGATTTGTCCGGTGCGACGACTGCTGGACTAACTCACGCAACCCTGCGTATGGATGCAGGCAGCACTACGGTCGTGGGATCGGGTGCGCAAGCCATTGGCAGTCTGATCTTCAATGGCGGTACCGCCGTATTTGACGCCACCGTCCCGGCACAGGTGACCGCCAACGGCGTTGTCATTGCCCAGACGTTGGACCTTTTGGGTACCGGTCTTGTACAAATTACCCTGCCATCGAGCAGTGGCACACCAAGCTTGCCGAGCGTTGGCAATAACAATCTGTTGACCCAAGATGATGGCGGCGGGCTCACTAAGTTAGCGAACGGTAACACCCTGCTAGGCACCGCCGGTGGCCTAGTATTGATCGACAAGGATGGCAATGCCATCAGCGACAATCAGCTTGTTGCGATCGGCGAGGGGGGAGTTCAAAAAGCAACTGGCACCTACGACTACCGCCTGAACACCGGCATTGCCAACGACGGCCTGTATGTCGCGTATGCATTGAAGAACATCGACCTGTTGTCCGGTCAAACGCTGTCCTTGGCCCCGGACGCTGGCGCCGTTGGTTTGGCGCAGGACCTTTCCGCTTCGGTCTCCGGCAGTGGCAACCTTGCCATCGACGCCGGAGTTGGATCCACCTTGAGCCTGTCCAACGGCATCAACAGCTATACCGGCTCGACCACGGTCGAAAATGGCACGCTGAAACTGGGCAATCACAACGTCCTGGGCAAAACCAGTGAGTTGCATGTGTCCAATGGTGCCACCGTGGACATGAACGGTAAGAGCCAGCAGGTCGGCCAGCTCATCACCGATGCAGGTGCGCATGTTACCGTTTCTGGCACGCTTACCATTAATGACGCACAGCGTCTGGCGGGTGTGCAGGGTGGGGGTGGCCTCAATGCCAATACTTTGTTTGGCAATGGCAGTTTCGTGATTGACCCCTCGATTGTGTACGTGGATGGCCAGCAGGCGGGCTATACCGGTGCCGTCAGCGTCACGGGCGGTTCGCAATTGATCATGAACAATGCAGGCGCATTCGATAATGCCAGCGGCATCAATTTGGTCTCGAGTGGCGATGTGGCCACCTTTGGCAGCGCTGCAGCGTACAACTCGGCGTGGACAGCCCTACCAGTTGGTGTGGCGAACGTAGGGTTCTCCGGTCTGGGGCTGATTGAGCTTCGTGACCGTTCCGACATTACCTTGGCGGGCAACAGCAATGGCTTTGCCGGTAGCTTCGACATCGGCAGCGGTTCTGCGTTGCGTGCCGGTGCTGCCGCTAACCTGGGTACTGCCAGCATTACCAATGCCGGTGCGTTGGAGATCAATACTGCCACCGACTGGGCGCTGATTAATAGCATGTCCGGTGCTGGATCCTTTACCAAGTCTGGTAGCGGTACCGTGAGCATTGACATTGCCAACACCGGCATGACTGGCGCTACCAGTATCAATGGCGGCACGCTTAAATTGACCGATGTTCATGGTGTGGGCAGCGGTGATGTAACGGTCGCGACCATTGCGGGCGACAGCACTCAAGGACTCGACCTCGCGTTTGATAGTGCAGCCAGCTTCGGTAATGTGCTGTCGGGCAGCGGCACTACGCAAATTAGCGGTACCGGCGTGACCACTATCAGTGGCGTAAATAGTGGTTATGTTGGTCAGTGGGAAATTTCCGGCCAAGGGGCGCTAACGACTTCATCGACCGTCAGCGATCAAAATTTGGGCGGCGGGCTGGTGAACATTACTAGCGGTGGCGTATTAACTGCCGCCACCAGCGGTGACTTCGTCTTCAATAATGCCCTGACCGGCGCTGGCACTCTGAGTGCCAGTAATAATCATGGCGCGTTCAGTTTCGGTTCGGGCGTAGGTTCTGCTTTTGCAGGAACGGTTAACCTGGTGGATAACACCTTTGACTTGGTGGGCAGCAATAGCATGGCCCTAACCAATGCTTCGTTGATCCTGGGTAACGGTAGTGTCACCACGGTAGGGGCAGGCACCCAATCTATTGGCGGTTTGAGCTTTAATGGTGGCACCGCAATTTTTGATGCCAGCGTACCCGCACAAACGGTCGCCGAAGGCGTTATCGTTGCGCAGCACCTCGATTTGTCGGGTACCGGCACTGTTCAGGTTAAGGTGCCAGCCAATGGCATGGACAATCCGGTGCCGGATGGTTCCGCTAATCTGCTCGATCAGGACGACATGGGTGTACTCACTCAACTCGCCCAGTTATCGATTGGTGGCAACATCTTGGGTAGCGGTGCCAATCTGATCTTGCAAGACCAAAATGGCCAGCGCTTGTCGGCGGCCAAAACCATTGGCATCGTCCAGAATGGATCGCAGATTGCGACGGGGACGTACGACTACCGTGTGAATACCGGTACTGCCAACGATGGCTTATATGTGGCCTATGCGCTGCAGTCCTTGGATGTAGTCGCTGGCGAGAGCCTGATTCTGAGCCCCAATGCCGGAGCCAACAGTGCGGGAAGCGATTTGTCGGCTCAAGTTACTGGTGATGGCGGTCTGACCATCGCGGCTGGAAATGGTGCCTACGTTAGCCTGTCCAATGGTGGAAATAACTATAAGGGGGCAACGCAGGTTCAAAGTGGCCTGTTGCGACTGGATGCTTCGGATGCGCTGGGTAACACCGGTCGATTGGACCTGATAAAGGGTTCCAGTGTCGATTTGAACGGTTATGCACAAACCATCGGGGAGTTGACGAGTGCAGACGGTACTACGTTGAACCTGAACAATGGCGGCTTAACGATTACCAATGGCGGTACTAGTCAGGGTCGAATGTTCGGTGCCGGCCAATTGAACTTGATTGGCGGTGTGCTGGACATCACGGGCAGTAACGCCAGCCTCAGTGCCGCCGTTGCGATCGATGCTAGTGCAACGGTCAACCTTAATGACGTCGGTGGACTAGGCACTGGCACGCTCGCCAACGCTGGCAACTTGAATTTAATTGGCGCTATCGGCGATTTTTCTAACGCTGTTTCTGGCACTGGGTCGGTAAATCTGACTCAGAATGCAAATGTCTCTCTCAGTGGCGATAACCGCGATTATGCAGGCCGATTCAGTATTGACAGCGGCAGCACATTGACCGCCACGCAGGCGCAAGAGCTGGGTTCTGCCGAGTTAGTCAACGCCGGTACCGTCGAGATCAACACCTCCACAGACTGGACATTGATCAATGCTGTAAGCGGCTCAGGTGATCTAAGCAAACTTGGGGCGGGCACGCTAAGCGCTGGTGACGCGCTGACCTACACCGGCGCGACCTTCATCAATGAAGGCACCCTTGTGGTCGGTGACTCGCAGAACCCTGATCGAGTTTTGGGTGGTGCTGGTGCTGGCGAAGTGACTGTCTCGAGTTACGCGAATCTCGCAGGTTTTGGTAGTGTTACGGGGCACGTCACCAACAATGGTGTAATCAGTGCTCTGAACGCATTGCCAGGCTTTAGCGATGCCCCCGCGGGCAACTTCACCTTGGCCAACGGTGTCACCAACAACGGTGTGATCAACTTGGCCGGTGGCTCCATCGGTAATACCTTGACGGTAAAAGGTGATTACTTCGGTATCAAGGGGGCCGTAATCCTGAGGACCGACATGGGGGGTGACAACGCTGCAACAGATAAACTTATCCTGGATGGCGGCCATGCCTCCGGCACCACTGGCCTGGTCATTCGACATGGCGCTGGCGAAGGTGCGCGTACTAATCAAGGGATTCAACTCGTCGAAAGCAGGAATGGAGCGACAACCGAGAGTGACGCCTTCACCTTGGATAGTCGTTCCGACGGCTTCCGTCAGGGAGCAGGGACAATTTCATCGGGCGCCTTTGATTACAGACTCAAACGCGGAGGCGATAACGGTGCAACTGAGAGCTGGTACCTGGTCAGTTCTACAAGCCAGGAAACGACTTCGGAGCAACCTTCGGAGCAGTCCAGCGAACCAGAATCAGCGCCTAGCGTTGTCGCTTCAAACACCTACAGGCCGGAAGTTGGAGCGTATCTGAACAACAAGCTGTTTGTGGACACCATGCAAATACATACTTTGCATGACCGCATCGGTCAGTTGGGCAAGGACAGTCAGAATGGCGGTGAATCTAGCAGTTGGGCGCGTATTGAACGCTCAAACTCCAGTCGCGATGGTGCCGGTAACCTGAAGGACAATGACAACCGTTACCTCCTGCATGTAGGTACGGATTTATTGGGCGGTAGTGATGGCAAAGATGGCTCCTACCAAGTGGGCGTGATGGGCGCTTCGGGTACTAGCAGTAACAGTTCGCACAACGACAGTGTGAGCGCCAAAGGTAAGGTCACAGGCTATAGCGCCGGTGTTTATGGCACTTGGTATGGTCATCAGGACAGTCATACCGGGCCGTACGTGGATACCTGGATGATGTTTGGTCGATTCGAGAACGAAGTCAAAGGCCAGGGGCTGAAAGAGGAGCACTACCAGTCACATAACCTTTCGACCTCGGTGGAAGCGGGATATGCCGTGCCGCTGGGCGATGGTAAGAACATTGTGGTGCCTCAGGCTCAGGTCATCTACTCCGGCAGCCGTGCCCATACACATGTTGAGGAGAACGGAACCCAGGTCTCAGGACTGGGCTCGTCCGATTTTACTACGCGCTTGGGGGCTCGCTGGACTCAGGACGTTGACGGTCGCGGCCTTCAACCGATTGCCGAGCTGAACTGGTGGCACGGGCCGAGTACCCAAACCATGACATTTGATCATGACAGCGTGCGGGAAAAATTGCCGCGTGATCGCGCTGAAATGAAATTCGGCGTTAGCGGCAACTTATCGCGAGACACTAGTCTATCGGCGACCATGGGCGCACAGGTAGGCGGTCAAGGTTACATGGTTCGCACTGCGGAGGTGACGTTGAAGTACGATTGGTAACACCAGTCTGAAGTAAGCTGTATAGGTGCCACCCCTTGGGAGGGCGTTAATTAGATGGTTACCTCCACACCCTGCGAAGTTCGCTTTCGCGGGGTGTTTTTATTTTTGGCAGTTATCATTATGGTAAGGGGCCAGCGAACACACCTTATCGGCCGGGAGCTAAAGGAGTGTTCGCCGGCCCTTTGCCGCTGATCGCCCAAGTTGATGGCGCAAAGTGTCCAGTTTTCTGAAAAATCATTATTTAGACTTGGTAGGCCAGAAAGTCATCGATGATGCGATTGCTGGATGAAATGATCAATTAAACGACGACGAGGGAAACTCTGAAAAAGACTTCCATCTCTGGTGAAATACTCGCCTCACACGATTCGAACGGTTCAGCCCCGGTGAAACAGATGCCCTTCGCCGATGCCGAGTATTCGGCAAACGTAAGCAGACCCGCCGCGAGCGCTTCCTGATCGAGATGGATCAGGTGGTGCCCTTGAAGGGTTTGATTACCTTGATCGAGCCGCATTATCCGCAAGGCGAAGGTCGTCCGGCGTATCCATTGATGGTTATGCGGGCCGATCGCCCTAAACAGCACGATAAGAGGAAAGAACAGTGAATTAATGACAGGAAATGGCTGCTTTTCGGCCGCCTTGGAGTTTTTTGAACCTCAAGCGGCAAGGACACCAAAAAGCGCTGGCTTACTTCAGACCTACCCTAAAGACTATCTCTTACGCGCCGCTGTCAGAACGGAAAACGAATGTCGCTGTCAAAATTATTGCCATCAGTACTTATTGGCTCCTGCGCCCCTCCAAAAATGCAAAAAATCATGGCTTTAGTCGGTATTTTCGCCATGCTTTTTGGGGGGATCAGTATTCTTCTCCTACACTATTCAAAAACTTGGCTTTTTACGGAGGTTCGACTACCGCATGCTGAATGGATCATTGTGCTTGGCGGTGAATCCGGACAGCGAGTGATCGGTGCCGCTGAACTTTTCCATAAAGGGCTTGCCCCGCGCATCCTAGTCTCTGGCGACGGGGACTGTACTCTCATCGCTTCACGACTCGAAATGTCAGGAGTGCCCAGTGAAGCCATTACGCTAGAGTGTGAGTCGCGAAACACTTATGAGAATGCGCAGTACGCGCGACAAACGCTCACCTCTTCACATCCTAATCGAATTATGTTGGTTACTTCGTGGACGCATTCAAACCGTGCGCTGTGCCTCTTTCGGAGGGCTTGGCCGGAGGTAGAGTGGGGAATTCATAGCGTTTATTCTGGGGATAGCTTGAGAAATACTTTGGCTATTTATGAAGCAGGCGCGGTGATAAAAGAGTATCTATCCAACACTTTGTTGAGCTGCTGGTAAGGGAGGAGCATCCAACCCATCTGCTGACAAGATCGCCAAGTTGGCTGACTGTGGTGTTGCGACGGTGTACAGAATCAAGCGGAAAACAATGGCAGCCTGATACGGGTTGCTACAGCGTCACTCCTGGTCAATCTTGGGGCTACGTGCCCCAACTTATTTGTGGTGCCCTTTGGGCGTTTTTGGGCAAGCCCGCTGTTCGATGCTAAGCACCACCCGAAAAGCCACTAGGGAAACTCTGAAAAAGACTCCCAAGTCTGCTGAAATACGCTTGCCCCACGAACTGAACGGTTGAGCCCCGATGAAGCAAATATCCTTCGCCGATG
>NZ_JAVDUY010000013.1:0-74109 GCF_031456615.1 Pseudomonas sp. 3296 | reverse complement strand
TTCCCCATGTGAGAGTAGGTCATCGTCAAGATTAAATTCCGAAACCCCTATCTGCGTATGCAGGTAGGGGTTTTGTTTTGCCCGCAGGAAAGTTCGTACAGCATTACCGGACAGCTCCCGGCTGTCACAGTCTCCCGACAATGCTAAGGTTCGGCCCTAGCGTTTGTATTTTCCCAAGGAAGCCTTTATGCCGGACGCCACGTCCCTCAACGCTGCTTTTATGGTGGTTCAAAGCAACAGTCTGAATGAACTGCGCAGCCTGGTGATCAGCGTAATGCGGCGTTATCCGCTGGCTCCCCTGGAAAATGAAATCGCCTTGGTGCAGAGCAATGGCATCGCGCAGTGGCTCAAGCTGGCCCTTGCCGAAGATCCGGAAGAGGATGACATGGGCGGCTGCGGTATTGCCGCCGCCATCGACGTGCAGTTACCCGGTAGCTTCATGTGGCAGCTTTATCGCATGGTCCTTGGACGGGATGAAATCCCGGTCAAATCGTTGCTCGATAAAGCGCCGCTGACCTGGCGTCTGATGCGTCTGCTCCCGCAGTTGATCAACCAGCCGCACTTTGAGCCACTGCAGCGCTTCCTGACCCATGACACCGATTTGCGTAAGCGCTACCAGTTAGCTGAGCGACTCGCAGACCTATTCGACCAATACCAGGTCTACCGCGCCGACTGGCTCGAAGACTGGGCAGAAGGTCGTCACCAATTGCGCAACGGCAGAGGCGAAGCCAAGCCACTGGCCCCGGCCAACTGCTGGCAGGCCGAATTATGGCGAGCGCTGTTGCTGGATGTGGGGGAGGAAGGCATGGCGCAAAGCCGTGCCGGCGTTCATCAGCGGTTTATCGAACGCATCAACAGCCTCGACGTCGCCCCCAGCGGATTGCCTGCACGGGTGATCGTTTTCGGGATTTCTTCGCTGCCTGCTCAAGCACTCGAAGCACTCGCGGGACTGGCTCGTTTCAGTCAGGTTTTGCTGTGTGTGCATAACCCATGTCGTTACCATTGGGCCGACATCGTCGCCGATAAAGACCTGCTCCGGCATCAATACAAGCGTCAGTCTCGCAAGAGTGGCATGCCCGTTGTGCTCGACCCGCAAACCCTCCACCAGCATGCTCATCCGCTGCTGGCTGCCTGGGGAAAGCAGGGTCGGGACTACATCAATCTTCTCGACAGCTATGACGATCCCAACAGCTATAGCTCTGCATTTCGTGACGGTCGCATCGACCTGTTCAGCGATAATCAGCCAAAGAACATGCTCAATCAATTGCAGGACGACATTCTCGAATTACGCCCATTGAGCGAAACACGGGAATGCTGGCCAGCCGTCGATCTTGAACAAGACGAGTCGATCCGTTTTCACATCGCCCACAGTGCCCAGCGTGAAGTGGAGATCCTTCATGATCAGCTCCTGGCACGCTTCAGTGCTGATCCGGACCTACGACCTCGCGACATCATTGTGATGGTCCCGGACATCGACAGTTACGCACCGCATATTCGCGCCGTATTCGGTCAGCTTGAACGTCAGGACCCGCGTTTCATTCCTTTCACGCTCGCGGATCAGGGCCAGCGTGGTCGCGATCCCCTGCTGATTGCGGTCGAACACCTGCTCAAACTTCCCGACAGCCGCTTCCCCGTCAGCGAGATCCTCGACCTGCTGGACGTTCCAGCATTACGAGCCCGCTTCGGCGTCGAGGAGCGTGACTTGCCAACGCTGCACCGCTGGATTGAAGGTGCGGGCATCCGCTGGGGTATGAATGCCGAGCAACGCGCGGGTCTGGGATTGCCTGAAGCACTGGAGCAAAACAGTTGGCGATTTGGCCTGCGTCGGATGCTGCTGGGTTATGCCGTGGGCAGCGCCATTGCGTGCGAGGGCATCGAGCCTTACGACGAAATTGGCGGTCTGGATGCTGCGCTCATTGGACCTCTAGTGGCCCTGCTGGATGCGTTGGAGATCGCCCACCGGGAACTGGCACAACCTGCACCGCCCAAGCAATGGGGCGTGCGATTGCAAGCACTGGTGCAGCTGTTCTTCCTGGCTAGTAATGAGCATGACGACTACTTGCTCGCTCAGCTCGAAGAGTTGCGCGAAACCTGGCTCGATACCTGCGAGTCCGTAGGCTTGCAGGACGATTTGCCGCTGACCGTGGTTCGGGAAGCGTGGCTGGCCGGACTCGATCAAGGCCGCCTGTCCCAACGTTTTCTAGCCGGTGCCGTCAACTTCTGCACCCTGATGCCCATGCGGGCGATCCCGTTCAAACGGGTCTGTCTGCTGGGCATGAACGATGGCGACTATCCCCGCGCGCAACCGCCGCTGGATTTCGATCTCATGGGCAGCGACTACCGCCCCGGTGATCGGTCTCGCCGCGAGGATGACCGCTATCTCCTGTTGGAAGCGCTGCTATCGGCACGAGATCAGCTCTACATCAGTTGGGTTGGCCGAAGCATTCGGGATAACAGCGAGCGCCCGGCCTCCGTGCTGATTGGCCAATTGCGTGACCATCTCGCCAGCGGTTGGCGATTGCGCGATGAGGGCCAGGACCTGCTGGAGTCCATGACTCAGGAACACCCATTGCAGCCCTTCAGTGCGCGCTACTTTCATGAAGGCGACGCGCTGTTCAGCTACGCCAATGAGTGGCAAGTCCTTCATCAAGTCACCGAACAGATGGCTGACGGCGAAGTACTGGCGGCTTACGTACAAGAAGAGCCGCTGAGCCTCGGTCAACTGCAGGATTTCCTGCGCAATCCCGCGCGACATTTTTTCAGCCAGCGACTCAAGGTGTTCTTCGAAGCAGCTGAGGTGCCCTTGGCCGACGAAGAACCCTTTGTCCTCGATGCGCTGCAACGCTACAACCTCAGCGACAGCTTGCTTGCGGCAGCTATGGGACGCATCGATCACGCCGGTCAGGCCCTGGAAGACCAGGCCAAACGCCTGCAAAACAGTGGGCTGCTGCCCATGGCCGGATTCGGCGAATGCCTTCAGCGTGAATTGATCGAACCGCTTCCGGATCTGCTGCAGCGTTATCAACAGCTCCTGGCGTTATGGCCGACTCCGTTGACCAGCGCTTTGCCTGTGAATCTGGAGTTGGAAGGACTGCGCCTCGAAGGTTGGCTCAGTGGTTTGCACCAGCGTGCAGACGGTGGCTTGCTGTCGGTCACCACCATCCCCAACAGCATTGGCTCAATCAAAAACCGCAAATGGCACCGGTTGACGCGGCCCTGGGTCAATCATCTGGTGGCCTGCGCCAGCGGCATACCGATGACTACCGCACTGGTGGCCAGCGACGATAGCCTTCTGCTGGAGCAACTGGAGAAGGGCGTCGCACTAAAAACGCTGGGACACCTTCTGCAGGCCTGGCAGGCGGGTATGCGTCAACCCCTGCCGGTTGCAGTAAAAACGGCCTTCGCCTGGCTAGGCCAGACCGATCCGCTGAAAGCCGAATCCGCCGCCCGCAAAGCCTATGAAGGCGATGGCCAGACCACTGACGGAGAGCGCCGCGAAAGCCCCGCACTCACCCGACAGTTTGCTGACTTCGACGCGCTGCTCGCCGATGAAACGTTCCCCGACTGGTGCAACGCCTTGTACAAACCGATGCTTGAAGCCCCCTGGCGATCACTGACCAGCGAGGGGGCTCGTTCATGACCACAAAAACACCACTGGCGCTGGCCTTCCCCCTGCGCGGCAGCCAACTGATCGAAGCCAGCGCCGGGACCGGCAAGACCTTCACTATTTCCGCACTTTATCTGCGCCTTGTCCTGGGGCACGGGAGTGACGCGAGTGGTTTCGGGCGTGAACTGTTGCCGCCGCAAATTCTCGTTGTGACATTCACCGATGCCGCCACCAAAGAGCTGCGTGAACGTAT
Source organism: Pseudomonas sp. 3296 (assembly GCF_031456615.1). Taxonomy (NCBI): domain Bacteria; kingdom Pseudomonadati; phylum Pseudomonadota; class Gammaproteobacteria; order Pseudomonadales; family Pseudomonadaceae; genus Pseudomonas; species Pseudomonas sp. 3296. Next base: position 70,249 of record NZ_JAVDUY010000013.1, on the reverse strand, counting down.
CCGTACACGCTTGGCGGAGGCCGCGCGATTCTTCCGTGATGAGACCCCGGCACCGGATGGCCTCATTGCCGAACTGCGTGATCAGTACCTGCCCGAACAATGGTCGGGCTGCGCTAACCGCCTGGACATCGCCGCGCAATGGATGGATGAGGCGGCCGTCTCGACCATCCACAGTTGGTGTCAGCGCATGCTGCGCGAGCACGCCTTCGACAGCGGCAGCCTGTTTACCCAGACCCTGGAAACCGATCACAGCGATTTGCTGGGCGAAGTCCTGCGCGATTACTGGCGGCTGTTCTGTTACCCGATGCACGGCGACGCACTGAACTGGGTCCGCAGCAATTGGGGCGGACCGGCAGCGTTGTTGCCGCGCGTGCGCGGTTTGTTTGCCAGTGAACGCGACAGTGTTGAAGGAAAAGAACCAGCCGAGCTGATCAGCGAATGTTTGCAGGAGCGACGAAGCGCGTTGCTCGAACTCAAGATGCCTTGGCGTCAATGGGCAGACGAGTTGTTGGTGATCTGTCACCAGGGTGTGGCGAGCAAGAGCGTCGACGGTCGAAAGATGCAGGCACGCTACTTCGAGCCTTGGTTCGAAAAAATCAAAGCCTGGGCCGAAGATGAAACGCTTGAACAACTGGACATCGGCACCGGTTTTACTCGTCTGACACCGGACGGCATGGCCGAAGCCTGGAAGGGCGAAGTACCCCGTCATCCTGGATTGGACGCAATGCCCGGCCTCAAGGCCAGCCTCGACGGTCTGCCAACCCCCGACGCGGCCGTTCTGCAGCACGCCGCCCACTGGGTGGGAGCGCGGTTCGAAGAAGAAAAGCGTCGCCGCGCGGAGATGGGCTTCGACGACATGCTGCTGCGCCTGGATGCCGCTTTGCAGTCCGAAGGCGGCGAGCGTCTGGCCACCCTGATTCGGGAGCAGTTCCCGGTCGCGTTGATCGACGAATTCCAGGACACCGACCCGGTGCAGTACCGGATCTTCGAAAGCATCTATCGCATCGAAGACAACAATCCCGAGTGCGGCCTGTTCCTGATCGGCGACCCGAAGCAGGCGATCTACGCGTTCCGAGGTGCCGACATTTACACCTACCTGCGCGCCCGTCAGGCCACGACCGGTCGACTGCATACGCTGGGCACCAACTTCCGCTCCAGCCACGGCATGGTCAATGCGGTTAACCATGTGTTCGAACGCGCCGAGTCTCGTGAGTCGGGGCGCGGCGCGTTTTTGTTTCGGGAAAAGAATGGCGTCAACCCGGTACCGTTTCTGCCCGTGGAGTCCCAAGGACGTAAAGAAGTTCTGCGCGTAGAGGGCCAAGTGGTCCCGTCCCTGAACATCTGGCAATTGTCCGCAGAACAACCGCTGTCCGGCGCGTTGTACCGGCAACAATTGGCCGCCGCCTGCGCCAGTGAAATCACCGCATTGCTCAATGGCGGACAACAAGGTCGGACGGGTTTCGTCGAGGACGCAAAGGATTTCAGAGGCCTGCTGCCAGCCGATATCGCGATCCTTGTCCGCGATGGTAAAGAAGCTCAAGCGGTGCGCGGCGAACTCTCGGCCCGAGGTGTGCGCAGCGTCTATCTGTCGGACAAGGATTCGGTGTTCGCCGCACAAGAAGCTCACGACGTGCTGACCTGGCTCAAAGCCTGTGCCGAGCCCGATGTCGAGCGTCCACTGCGGGCGGCGTTGGCCTGCATCACGCTTAATCTGTCGCTGGGTGAACTGGAGCGATTGAATCAGGACGAACTCGCCTGGGAAGCACGGGTGATGCAATTCCGTGGCTATCGCGAGCTCTGGCGCAAGCAGGGCGTGCTGCCGATGCTGCGACGTTTGCTGCATGACTTCCAGCTCCCGCAGGCATTGATCGCGCGCAGCGACGGCGAGCGAGTTCTGACTAACCTGCTGCACCTGTCCGAATTGCTGCAGCAGGCAGCGGCCGAACTCGATGGCGAGCAGGCGCTGATCCGTCATCTGTCCGAGCATCTGGCGTTGTCCGGTCAGGCTGGCGAAGAACAGATCCTGCGCCTGGAAAGTGATGAACAACTGGTCAAGGTCGTGACCATTCACAAGTCCAAGGGCCTTGAATATCCCTTGGTGTTCCTGCCCTTCATCTGTTCGGCGAAACCAGTGGATGGCAGTCGTTTGCCGCTGCATTACCACGACGAAAACGGTCAGGCTCAGGTGAGTTTGAAGCCGGCTGCCGAGTTGATTGCCCTGGCCGACGATGAGCGTCTGGCCGAGGATCTGCGCTTGCTGTATGTCGCCCTGACTCGTGCGCAGCATGCGTGCTGGCTCGGCGTGACGGATCTAAAGCGCGGCAATAACAACAGTTCGGTGCTGCACTTGTCGGCGTTGGGTTACCTGTTGGGCGGTGGTTTACCTTTGGCCGAGTCGGCAGGCCTGAAGCGCTGGCTAGAGGACTTGCAGCAGGACTGCCCGGCGCTGAATTACGTTGAAATGCCGCCAGCCACCGCCGAGCTTTACCATCCGCCGCAAAACCAGGCGAGTTTGCTCGCGCTGCGTGTCCCGAAACGCAAGGCCAGTGAAAACTGGTGGATCGCTTCGTACAGCGCCTTGCGCATTGGCGACAGTATGAGCGTGGGCAGTGACGAAGCCCCGGAGAGCCCGCAAGCGCAAAAGCTCTTCGACGACGAACGCCTCGACCCGCAAGCACCACGAGAAGTGGCGGCCGGTGGCGGTGATATCCATCGATTCCCCCGAGGCCCCAACCCCGGCACCTTTCTTCATGGTTTGCTGGAATGGGCCGGTGGCGAAGGTTTTACCGCTACTCCCCAAGCGGTCGAAGACGCGATTGCCCGGCGCTGCAACCGTCGTGGGTGGGAAGGCTGGATCATCACGCTAAGCGATTGGCTACAACATTTGCTCAAGTCCCCGCTGCACATCGGCGGTGGGCAGGCTCTAGTGATTTTCGAGCAACTGACCCAGTACCGGGTCGAGATGGAGTTCTGGTTCGCCAGCCATAAAGTCGACGTACTGAAACTGGATGAACTGGTGCGCCAGCACACCCACAACCGTGTTGCCCGAGTGGCTGCCGAACCGGTTTTGCTCAATGGCATGTTCAAGGGTTTTATCGACCTCACCTTCGAGCATGAGGGGCGTTTTTACGTTGCCGATTACAAATCCAACTGGCTTGGCGTTGACGACGCGGCTTACACGGAACAGGCCATGGAACAGTCGATTCTCGATAACCGTTATGACCTGCAATACGTGCTGTACCTGTTGGCGTTGCACCGACAGCTCAAGGCGCGGCTGGTCGACTACGATTACGACCGGCATGTCGGTGGTGCGCTGTACCTGTTCTTGCGCGGTACGCGTGCTTCCAGCCAAGGCGTGTACTTCGTCCGTCCACCCAAAGAACTGATCGAGCGACTGGACCGAATGTTCCAGGGCAAGCCAGAACCCAAGGCCGAACCTGCGTGGGAACAGGGAGTACTGTTATGAGTCGTACCTTCGCCGATTTGCTGCCTACACCTTTGGCTGCGGAAAGCCTGGCGGATCTCGAGCCATTGAGCCGTGCCGATGACCTGCTGCTGTTACTGACGCGCTGGGTTGAGCGTGGCTGGTTGCGCGCGCTGGACAAGGCCTTCGTTGCCTTCCTCCACGAACTCGCGCCCGGTGATGATCCGTTGGTGCTGCTCGCGGCCGCGTTGACCAGTCACCAGCTGGGCCACGGCCATGTGTGTCTGGACCTCTTCGAGACGTTGAAAGAACCGGATTTCGCCCTGTCGCTGCCTCCTGAAGGTGATGTGCACAGTGGCGCGATGTTGTTGCCGTCGCAATTGCTTGAAGCGCTGGACGGTGCCCATTGGTGCAAGGTGCTGGCCTCCAGCAGTCTGGTGGCGCTGGCCGCGGACGGTCGTGAAGCGTCGCAGTCCCGGCCCCTGGTTTTATCCGGCAAGCGCCTGTACCTGCGCCGCTACTGGGCTTACGAACGACGCATCGACGATGCCCTGCGACTGCGCTTGGCTGAACACGAAACGACGCCGGATGATTTGCCCCAGCGCCTGACCGGTTTGTTCGGTTCAGTCAAAACCGGTGAAGTGATCGACTGGCAGAAACTCGCCTGTGCCCTGGCGACCCGCAGTGCGTTCAGCATCATCACCGGCGGCCCTGGCACCGGCAAGACCACCACCGTTGTGCGCTTGCTGGCATTGCTCCAGGCGCCCGCAGTGGAAGCCGGCAAACCGCTGCGCATTCGACTGGCCGCACCCACCGGCAAAGCGGCGGCCCGACTCACGGAGTCGATCAGCCAACAAGTCCGGACCCTGCAAGTCGCTGAATCAGTTCGCGGCCAGATCCCGTCGGACGTCACCACCGTTCACCGCTTGCTGGGCAGTCGACCCGGCACGCGGCACTTCCGTCATCATGCCGGTAATCGCTTGCCGCTGGATGTGTTGGTGGTCGACGAGGCGTCGATGATCGACCTGGAAATGATGGCCAATCTGCTGGATGCAATGCCGGCCCATGCGCGATTGGTGTTGTTGGGGGACAAGGATCAACTGGCCTCGGTGGAGGCCGGCGCGGTATTGGGCGACCTGTGCCGGGATGCCGAGGCGGGTTGGTACAGCCCGCAGACTCGCCAGTGGCTGGAAACGGTCAGTGGTGAAAATCTGGAGAACAGTGGTTTGCAGGCCGACACCCAAGGCACTCATCCGCTGGCCCAACAAGTGGTGATGCTGCGCCACTCGCGGCGGTTCGGCGAGGGCAGCGGCATTGGTCAACTGGCGCGCTGGGTCAATCAGCAACAACCCGAACACGCCCGCCAACTGTTGGTCGCACGAAGTCACGATGACGTGTTTTCCCTGCGGCTCAAAGGGGAACAGGACCGGGCCCTGGAGCGTCTGTTGCTGGAAGGGCATGGCGAAGGACCGCAAGGCTATCGTCACTATTTGAGTCTCCTGCGCAATCAGCGGCCAGCGCTCGACAGCCCGCTCGACGACCCACGCTGGACCGAATGGGCGCGTCAGGTATTACAAGCCTTCGACGCTTTCCAGTTGTTGTGCGCCGTGCGCAAGGGACCTTGGGGCGTGGAAGGGTTGAACCAGCGGGTGACTGCCGCGTTGCTCAAGGCCCGACTGATCGACAGCGATCAGCAGTGGTACGAAGGTCGGCCGGTGCTGATGACCCGTAACGACTATGGCCTGGGGTTGATGAACGGTGACATCGGCATCGCCCTCAAACTGCCGGAGCGCGATGGACCCGACGCAGGCAAGCAGGTACTGCGCGTGGCGTTTCCGCGAAATGATGGTCAGGGCGGCGTACGTTTTGTTCTTCCGAGCCGGCTCAATGATGTCGAAACCGTCTACGCCATGACCGTGCACAAATCCCAGGGCTCGGAATTTGCCCATACGGCGCTGATTCTGCCGGATGCCCTGAACCCGGTGCTCACCAAGGAACTGATCTACACCGGGATCACCCGGGCCAAGCATTGGTTCACCTTGATCGAACCTCGCACCGGTGTATTTGAAGAGGCTGTTCAGCGCAAGGTCAAGCGCTTGAGCGGGTTGATGTTGGAGCTGAAAGAAGGGGTTACACCGAGCGATTGAGGTGCGAGTTTCCGGCGCCAAAAAACCGTCCGAAGCGCCGTAGTACGCGGCCTCGCGGCTGTTTCATCGCTATGCTATCGTGGCAAAATTATTTCGCTACGATCGAAGAGAATCACTGCATGAAGGTGGCTGCCTGGACGACAGGACGCGTCATTGGCGGCAAGCAAGTGTTGCTCGCTGGCCTGCTCTGCTGGCTGTCCGGCAGCGTTTTTGCGCAGTCGCAAACGCCGTCGAGCATGGCTGAGCAGCGTGCCCAATCGGTCACTCAAGTGGTGCTCGGCATTCTCAGTTACGCCCGCTGGCCGGTTGAGCCCGCGCAACTGCGTTTGTGCGTGGTCGGCCCCACTGAATACACCGACGATCTGGTCAAAGGCACCACCCAGGCCACTGGCCGGCCTGTCACTGTGCGGCGCCTGCTGGCTGACAACCCGTCGATTGTCGGTGAATGCGATGCGGTGTACATCGGCAAACTGACCGGTGATGAACGCAGTCGACTGTTCGCCTCATTGATGGGGCGCCCGGTGCTGAGCATCAGTGAAAGCGACGATCAATGCACCGTCGGCAGCCTGTTTTGCCTGCGGGTCGGTGATGAGCAGGTGTCCTTCGAGGTCAACCTCGACTCCGTCGCCCGCAGTGGCGTGCGCATTCACCCCAGTGTGTTGCAGTTGTCCCGCCGCAAGCCGGCGGCCTCATGAGCTTGTTCAAACCTGGTACTCGCCCAACTTTGCGTTCAGTCATCGGTCGTGGGCATTTGATCGTCGCGCTGGTCGGCGTGGCCATGGCCAGCGTGTCTCTGACTCTGCTTGGTGCCCTCGCGTTGCGGGTCTATGCCGATCACAACCTGCACCTGATTGCGCGTTCGATCAACTACACCGTTGAAGCCGCCGTAGTGTTCAACGACAAAGCCGCCGCCACGGAAGCGCTGGCGATGATCGCGTCCACCGAAGAAGTCGCCGACGCCCAGGTGCTGGACGCCAAAGGGCAGTTACTGGCGCGTTGGCAGCGTTCAGAAAGCGGCTTGTTCTCCGATCTCGAATTGCAGATTGCCAAGACCTTTCTGGAAAAACCTATTGGCATGCCAATTGTTCATCAAGGCCGGGAAATCGGCAGCATCCAGCTCACGGGACATGGCGGCAGCCTGATGCGTTTTCTGCTCAGTGGACTGGTGGGCATTATTGTGTGTACGGCGATCAGTGCCTGGGTGGCGCTCTATCTGGCGCGGCGCCAACTTCGCGGGATTACCGGCCCACTTCGAAGTCTCGCCGCCGTTGCCCACGCCGCTCGTAGTGATCGTGCATTCGACCGTCGTGTGCCGCCCGCTGCGATCGCCGAGCTGGACAATCTGGGCAACGACTTCAATGCCTTGCTCGATGAACTCGAATCCTGGCAGACCCACCTGCAAAGCGAAAACGAAACCCTGGCGCATCAGGCCAGCCATGACAGCCTCACCGGTTTGCCAAACCGTGCGTTTTTCGAAGGCCGGCTGATTCGGGCGTTACGTAACGCCAACAAGCTCAACGAGCGAGTGGCGGTGTTGTATCTCGACAGTGACCGGTTCAAGGAAATCAACGATAACTTTGGTCACGCGGCCGGTGATGCGGTCTTGGTGGCGGTCGCGACCCGCGTGCGCGCTCAGCTTCGTGAAGAGGACCTGGTGGCGCGTCTGGGCGGCGATGAATTTGCCGTGCTGCTGTCACCGCTGCACAAAACCGAAGACGCCGAACGGATCGCCGACAAGATCCTCGCCAGTATGGAAGCACCGATCCCATTGCCGGGCAGTGTCCACGTAATGACCTCCCTCAGTATCGGCATCGCGGTGTACCCCGATCACGGTGTCACACCGGGCGCTCTGCTCCACGCCGCCGACGCGGCCATGTACCAAGCCAAGCGCGTCTCTCGTGGCGCGCAGCACACGGCAGGATCGGAACATCTTGTCACCCATGCTCAAACCAGGAGCTGATTGTTTTGTTCTCTATGACCCCGCGTTCCCTGCGATTTTTCGCGATCACCCTGTTCATGGCCTTGTTGGCCTTGACCGGGTGCCAGACAGCACCGCAAAAGGGCCTGACCCCGGCGCAGATCGCTGTGCTTAAACAGCAAGGCTTCGAACTGACTGAAGAAGGGTGGGCCTTTGGTCTGTCTGGCAAAGTCCTGTTCGGCAGTGACGACGACAGCCTGAACGCTGCCAGTACCGACATCGTCCAGCGCATCGGCAAATCGTTGCTCGGCGTTGGCATCGATCGTGTGCGGGTCGATGGCCACACCGATGCTTCTGGCAAAGAGGCTTACAACCAACAACTGTCCCTGCGCCGTGCAAAAAGTGTCGCCAAGGTGCTGACCACTGTCGGCATGCAAGAACAGAACATCCAGTTACGCGGTCTGGGCAGCAGCGAGCCGGTGGCGTCCAACACCACGGCAACGGGCCGTACCGAGAACCGTCGGGTGTCGATCGTGGTGAGTGCTGATTAATCGGCGAACACCATCTCGCGAGTTTCACCCATCAACAGACCCTGATTCTGCTCAGTGACCGAGCGGATGTAATCCCACAACAAGGTAATCCGCTTGAGCTTCCTCAGGTCTTCGCGGCAGTACATCCAGAACTGCCGCGTAATGTTGATCTCTTGCGGCAACACCGGCAGCAGTCGTGGATCCTGAGCCGCGAGGAAGCACGGCAGAATCGCCAGCGACCGCCCTTGCTGCGCCGCCACGAACTGGGCGATCACGCTTGTGCTGCGCAAATTGGCACTGGCGCCGGGCAATACGTTCGCCAGGTACAACAGCTCTGAGCTGAACGCCAGATCGTCGACATAACTGATAAATGAATGCTTGCCCAGGTCTGCCGGGCGGCGGATCGGTGGGTGTTTGTCCAGATAGTCCTGGGTCGCGTACAGCTGCAAGCGGTAGTCGCAGAGTTTGCAGCACACGTACGGACCATGTTCCGGGCGCTCAAGGGCGATGACGATGTCGGCTTCGCGCTTGGACAGGCTGATGAAGTGCGGCAGCGGCAGGATGTCGACGGAGATGGCCGGGTAGGCGTCGACGAAGTGGCTCAGTTGCGGCGTGATGAAAAAGCTGCCGAAGCCTTCGGTGCAGCCCATGCGCACGTGGCCGGACAATGCCACCCCGGACCCCGACACCTGCTCGCAGGCCATGTGCAATGTGCTTTCAATGGACTCGGCATAACCGAGCAATCGCTGACCCTCAGCGGTCAGGACAAAGCCGCTGGTCCGGGATTTCTCGAACAACAAAGTCCCCAATGCCGCTTCCAGCGAACTGATGCGACGCGACACGGTGGTGTAGTCCACCGCCAGGCGCTTGGCCGCAGTGCTGGCCTTGCGGGTGCGGGCGACTTCGAGGAAAAACTTGAGGTCATCCCAGTTCAGCGAGCCTAAAGACGTGATGTTTTTTTGCATGATGGACCGGCTTTTATGTGCGTTCTTATTAGAAGTTTGCACATCTATACTCCAAAAACAGCTGCACAACCAATTCGCTGCACACGCCTCATCGCAAGGCGACTTTCTCGCCTTGGCTCCCAAGATAGCTCTAACTATAAAAAGCAAACATCCGGAGACCCACATGAACGCTTCGCTCACGCCAAACGAAACCACTGTCCAAACGGTAAAGCTGTTGATCGACGGTCAGTGGGTCGAATCCAAGACCACTGAATGGCACGACATCGTCAACCCGGCGACCCAGCAAGTGCTGGCCAAGGTGCCGTTTGCGACCTCCGAAGAAGTCGACGCCGCGATCATTGCTGCCCATCGTGCCTTCCAGACCTGGAAGCTGACGCCGATCGGCGCGCGGATGCGCATCATGCTCAAGCTCCAGGCGTTGATTCGTGAACACTCCAAACGCATCGCCGTGGTCCTCAGCGCCGAGCAAGGCAAAACCATCGCCGACGCTGAAGGCGACATTTTCCGTGGCCTGGAAGTGGTCGAGCACGCGTGCTCCATTGGCAGCCTGCAAATGGGTGAGTTCGCCGAGAACGTCGCCGGCGGTGTCGATACCTACACCCTGCGTCAGCCCATCGGCGTGTGCGCCGGCATCACCCCGTTCAACTTCCCGGCGATGATTCCACTGTGGATGTTCCCGATGGCCATCGCCTGCGGCAACACCTTCGTGCTCAAACCGTCCGAACAGGACCCGATGTCGACCATGCTCCTGGTGGAACTGGCCATCGAGGCCGGTGTTCCGGCGGGCGTGCTTAACGTCGTGCATGGCGGCAAGGATGTGGTGGATGCGCTGTGCACGCACAAAGACATCAAGGCGGTTTCCTTCGTCGGTTCGACCGCCGTCGGTACGCACGTCTACGATCTGGCCGGCAAGCATGGCAAGCGCGTGCAATCGATGATGGGTGCGAAGAACCACGCCGTGGTGCTGCCGGATGCCAATCGCGAGCAAGCGCTGAATGCTCTGGTCGGCGCCGGTTTTGGTGCGGCGGGTCAACGCTGCATGGCCACCTCCGTGGTGGTGTTGGTGGGCGCAGCCAAACAATGGTTGCCGGACCTGAAAGCACTGGCGCAGAAACTGACGGTGAATGCCGGCAGCGAGCCGGGCACCGACGTCGGCCCGGTGATCTCGAAAAAAGCCAAACAGCGCATTCTCGATCTGATCGAAAGCGGCATCAAGGAAGGCGCCAAACTGGAGCTGGACGGTCGCGAGATCACGGTTCCGGGTTACGAGAAGGGCAACTTTGTCGGCCCGACCTTGTTCTCCGGCGTGACCACCGACATGCAGATCTACACCCAGGAAATCTTCGGCCCGGTGCTGGTGGTGCTGGAAGTGAATACGCTCGACGAGGCCATTGCCCTGGTCAACGCCAACCCGTTCGGCAACGGCACCGGCCTGTTCACCCAGAGCGGGGCGGCGGCACGCAAATTCCAAAACGAAATCGACGTTGGCCAGGTCGGTATCAACATCCCGATCCCGGTGCCGGTCCCGTTCTTCAGTTTCACCGGCTCGCGCGGTTCCAAGCTGGGCGACCTCGGCCCGTATGGCAAGCAAGTGGTGCAGTTCTACACTCAGACCAAGACCGTCACCAGTCGCTGGTTCGATGACGACAGCGTCAACGACGGTGTGAACACCACCATCAACTTGCGTTAAGGAGCCAGACATGAAAATTGCTTTTATCGGTCTCGGCAACATGGGCGCCCCGATGGCGCGCAACCTGATCAAGGCCGGCCACTCGCTGCGCCTGGTCGACCTGAACAAAACCGTTCTGGCAGAGCTGGAGCAACTGGGCGGCAGCATCAGTGCTTCGGCCCGTGAAGCGGCGCAAGGTGCAGAGTTGGTGATCACCATGCTCCCGGCCGCTGTGCATGTGCGCAGCGTCTGGCTGGGCGAGGACGGCGTTCTCGCGGGCATCGGCCAAGGCGTGCCGGCCGTGGATTGCAGCACCATTGATCCACAGACCGCACGCGATGTGGCCGCCGCCGCTGCCAAGCAAGGCGTGGCCATGGCCGATGCACCGGTGTCCGGCGGCACCGGTGGTGCCGCGGCCGGGACGCTGACCTTCATGGTCGGCGCCACCCCGGAGCTGTTCGCTACCCTGCAACCGGTGCTGGCGCAGATGGGCCGCAACATCGTCCATTGTGGCGAAGTCGGCACCGGGCAAATCGCCAAGATCTGCAACAACCTGCTGCTGGCTATTTCCATGGTCGGTGTCAGCGAAGCCATGGCGCTGGGGGATGCCTTGGGGATCGACACCACCGTGCTCGCCGGGATCATCAACAGTTCCACCGGACGTTGCTGGAGTTCGGAGATGTACAACCCGTGGCCAGGCATCGTCGAAACAGCGCCGGCCTCGCGCGGTTACACCGGCGGTTTTGGTGCTGAATTGATGCTCAAGGATTTGGGGCTGGCCACGGAAGCGGCCCGTCAGGCGCATCAACCGGTGGTGCTCGGCGCGGTGGCCCAGCAGTTGTATCAGGCGATGAGCCAGCGTGGGGAAGGTGGCAAGGACTTCTCGGCGATCATCAACAGCTATCGCAAACCGCAGTAATCTCGTAACAGGTACAGCATGCCCTCATTGACCGGGAGATCACGTCGGGTGATCCCCCGGTTTTTTTGCATCAGGCAAACACGAAATACTTGCGCACGGTTTCAACCACTTCCCACGTGCCTTTCATCCCCGGCTCGATGACGAAAATATCACCGGCGCGCAGATGGATCGGCTCTTTGCCTTCCGGGGTAATGATGCAGTAGCCCTCGCGAAAATCGCAGTATTCCCACTTCACGTATTCGACGTACCACTTGCCCGGCGTGCAGATCCAGGTGCCCATGATCTTGCTGCCGTCTTCGCTGGTGTAGGCGTTGAGGTTGACGGTGTGCGGGTCACCTTCGAGTTTTTCCCATTTGCAGGCGTCGAGCACCGGCAGTGGATGAGTATCGCGAAGGACGGTAATCGGTGCGGTCATGATGACTCCGGGCAGTGGCTTGAAGAACTGAAGTGGCACCCTATAGCCCCGATGCACCGGTCAGTTGTCTGAACTCGACATCCAGGTGTCCAGAAACGCGCAACGCCTCAAAGACTTTCCAAAGGGCAATCGGCCCGGGATTGTTCCAGGCTGGCTTCGAACTCAATCAATTGGGCGTGCTGGCGCGACAGCACGGTCATTCGCTCGCTGATCTCGCGCTTCTTGGCATCGATGGCCTGATGCGCCAGTGCCCACGGCATTGCCTGACCCTGATGGCCGGCGAAGATCGCCTGCAACTCCTTGAGCCTGAAACCCAGTTGCTGGGCGCACTTGATGAAAATCAGCAGGTCGACACTTTGCTGGTCATAGACGCGGTATTTCCCCAAGCGCTGGGCCGCAGGCAGCAGGCCGATCGACTCGTAATGACGGATGCTTTTGATCGTGGTGCCGGAGCGTTGCGCGGCTTGGCCGATGTACATGAAAAGTCCTTTTTACCGTGGTACAGCCCCGCGCATTATCGGCAGACTCAGCGGCTGGCGATAGCCTGGGCTTGCAGCAACCAGGCTTCACGCTGATCAGCGCTGGCACCGAGAATCGGGCCGAACGTGAGTGTGCGCCTGGGTTTGATGCCGCAGAAGGCGAGAGTGGTTTCGCGGACCTGATGCAGTCCGGGCATGTGATACACCCAGCGGTAATACCAGGGTGGCGTGTCCATGGTCACCAATAAATGCGCGCTGCGACCGCGCAACAATTTATCGGGAAAGGCTTTGCCCTCACGGTATTTAAAAGCGAAACCGGGCAGGAACACGCGATCAAAAAAGCCCTTGAGCAAGGCCGGAATCCAGCCCCACCAGATCGGATACACCAGCGTCAGATGCTCGGCCCACAGGATGTCAGCCTGTGCCTGACGCAAGTCGGCTTCCAGAGGTTGAACCTGTTGATAGCCTTCACGCAGCACCGGATCGAAGTCCATCCTGCCGAGAAACAATTGGCGGACTTGATGCCCGGCGCGCAACGCCGACTGTGCATAGCGCTCGGCGAGTGCTGCGCAGAAGCTGTTGCTGGAAGGATGACCGAGAATCACCAGAATTCGCTTGCCCATCGACTCTGTCCTTGAAGATCAAACCTCAAGGGTAAAGTCTGCCCCTCAGGGGAGAGTCAAGGCTTGCAGCAGGGCTCTGGCATAACCGGGCAGCGCGGCAAAGTCCCGGGCACAGAGCAGGAGTTTGCGTTGGGCCCAGGGTTCTTGCAGCGCGATGCTCTGGAACGATGGTTCGCCGGTCCAGCGCTCGACAGCCGCCTGCGGCACGATCGCCAACCCCGCGCCCCGGGCGACCATGCGCATGACGCCATCAAAACCGTCGGCGCGGATGCGGATTTTCAGGCGTGAACCGATGTGCAGCGCCTGTTCTTCGAGGTACACGGCCAGGGCGCTGTTAGCGTTCAGCCCCACATAATCGTGGTGCAGGGTGTCGCTGAAACTCAAGCATTCTGTGTCGGCCAGCGGATGGTCGCGAGGCAGGATCAATACCAGCGGATCGTCGCGAAAGGCGCGGGTCTGCAGGTCATCGGTGTCCACGGCGTCGGACACGATGCCCAGGTCTGCCGCACCTTGGCGCAAGGCGTGGGTGATGCGTGCGCTGGGCAATTCCTGAAGGTCGATGTCGAGATACGGATGCTCACGCAGGAAGTCGGCGAGCAACTCTGGCAGGTACTCGGTGATCGCCGTGGTATTGCACAGCAGGCGCACCTGACCTTTGACGCCTTTTGCGTATTCGGCCAGGTCCTGTTGCATGCGTTCGGCTTGTTGCAGCAGGGATCGGGCGTGTTTAGCCAGGGCTTTGCCGGCCGGAGTGGGCGTGACACCGCGCCGGCCGCGCTGCAGAAATTCGATGCCGAGCGACGCCTCCATGGCGCGGATTCTCGCGCTCGCCGCTGCCAGGGACAGATGACTGCGCGCGGCGCCGGCGGTGATGTTGCCGCTGTCGAGGATGTTCAGGTAGAGGCGCAGGTCGGTCAGGTCGAAGTGCATGTTTTGTCCCAAGATCGTTCCCAGCCTATTGCGCGGCAAGAGGCACCCTCAGTATATGGCAGATTTTCACGCGGCAAATCCAGGCTCAGGATAGCCCCATGAATACACTCGCCGCGTTCTATCAAAACCTCGGGTTGGCCTTGTCTTTATTGGTCATCGCCACCTTCCTCGTGGCCGGCATGATCAAAGGCATCATCGGTCTGGGTTTGCCCACCATCGCCATGGGCCTGCTCGGTCTGGCTATGGCCCCGTCGCAGGCAGCCGCGCTGCTGATCATCCCCGCGACCCTGACCAACGTCTGGCAATTGGCATTCGGCGGGCACCTGCGCGGGTTGATCAAGCGTTTATGGCCGATGCTGCTGGCGATCTTCATCGGCACGGGCGCCGGCACGTTGTGGATTGGCATGGAGGGAGGGCATTGGGTCGTGCGGGCATTGGGCGCGGCGTTGTTGTTCTACGCATTGAGCGGATTGTTCCTGCCGGCCTTGCGCGTCGGCAGTCGCACCGAGCGCTGGCTCGGTCCGCTGTGCGGCGTGTTGACAGGTGTGATCACCTCGGCCACCGGCGTCTTTGTGATTCCGGCGGTGCCTTATCTGCAAGCGCTCGGATTGAGCAAGGACGAACTCGTGCAGGCGCTGGGCTTGTCGTTCACCGTTTCGACCTTGGCGCTGGCGGCAGGCCTGTGGTGGCGCGACGCTTTGGGCGGTGGCGAATTGAGCGCGTCGTTGCTGGCGCTGATCCCCGCAGTGCTCGGCCTGTTGCTGGGCCAATGGCTGCGTCAGCGGATCAGCGCGGTGCTGTTCAAGCGAGTGTTCTTCATTGGCCTCGGCATGCTCGGCGGCCATTTGCTGATCAGCGGGTAGCGGACGACGGGCTGAGCATGTCGATGGCGCGGACCTCGAAATCCCGTTCCAGGAATTCATCGCGTTGCTCAAGGAACTGCTTCATGTGCGGCAGGTTCGAGTGCACGTCCAGATGCGCCTGGGATTGCCAGATCTCGTAGAAGATAAACAGCGTCGGGTCCTCTTTGTCGCGCAACATGTGGTACTCGATGCAGCCGGGTTCGGCGCGACTGGCTTGCACATAGCCGCTGAAAAACGCTTCAAAGGCATCGGATTTTTCCGGGCGGGTCTTGGCGTGCAGGATGAAGCCTTGCATTTCACTCATCAGAAACTCCCTCAAGTTAAGAATCGGCGCAAGTCTATGGCAACAATCGCCTATCGATTCGTGCGTATTGGTCAAAAGGGTTTTGTGCTTTCGGGGCTTATTCCGCGCGAGCCTCGCCGCTAACCTGCCGCCATCCGATTTCTGACCTTCCGAGATTCCCCATGAAAAAAGTCCTGTTGCTCAATGGCGGCAAAAAATTCGCCCACTCCGATGGCCGCTACAACACCACCCTGCATGAAACGGCGCTGAGCGTGCTGGATCGTGGCGGCGTGGACGTGAAAGCCACCTTCATCGACGAGGGCTACGACGTCGCCGAAGAAGTCGCCAAATTTCTCTGGGCCGACGTGATCATTTATCAAATGCCAGGCTGGTGGATGGGTGCGCCGTGGACCGTGAAAAAGTACATCGACGAAGTCTTCACCGAAGGCCATGGCAGCCTCTACGCCAGTGATGGCCGCACCCGTTCCGATGCGTCGCAGAAGTACGGCAGTGGCGGTTTGGTGCAGGGCAAGCACTACATGTTGTCGCTGACCTGGAATGCACCGCAGCAAGCCTTTGACGACCCGACCGACTTCTTTGAAGCCAAGGGCGTGGACGCGGTGTACTTCCCGTTCCACAAGGCCAACGAGTTCCTCGGCATGACCGGCCTGCCGACCTTCCTGTGCGTCGACGTGATGAAGCGCCCGAACATCGAAGCCGATGTCGCACGCTATGAACAGCATTTGACCGAGGTGTTTGGCCTCAAGGCTTGAGGTTCCTTTTGCCCCGCATCCAGCTACTATCAAGCCAGTTTTGAATGAGGGGCCTTTGTGAAAGCCAGATCCGATGAGTTGCAGATTTTCGTCTGCGTGATTGAATGCGGATCGATTTCCGCTGCGGCCGAACAGGTCGGGCAAACGCCTTCGGCGGTCAGTCGCACACTGTCGCGGCTGGAGGCCAAACTCGATACCACGCTGATCAACCGCACCACACGACGCATGGACCTGACCGAAGAGGGCAAGTACTTCTTCGAGCACGCCAAGCGGATTCTCGATCAGATGGACGAGCTCGAAGAACGCCTCAACTCACGCCAGCAAACCCCGTCCGGGCGGCTGAGGATTAACGCGGCGTCACCGTTCATGCTGCACGCCATCGTGCCGTACATCGACGAATTCCGCCGTCTCTACCCGGACATCCAGCTCGAACTCAACAGCAACGATCTGATCATCGACCTGCTCGAGCAAAGCACCGACATCGCGATCCGCATCGGCACGTTGGCCGACTCGACCTTGCACGCTCGCTCGCTGGGGTGCAGTCCACTGCACATCGTCGCCAGCCCGGCCTACCTCGAGCAACACGGCGCGCCGCAGGCAGTGGCGGACTTGAGTAAGCATGCGTTGTTGGGTTTTACCCAGAACGAAGGTCTCAACCAATGGCCGTTGCGTTACGTGCATGGAGATCGCTGGCCAATCGAGGCGTCGATCAGTGCCTCCAGCGGCGAGACGATCCGCCATCTGGCGCTGGAAGGCCAGGGCATTGCCTGCCTGTCGCACTACATGACCATCGAAGATATTCGCGCCGGCCGTTTGCAGGTGCTGCTGGCGGACTTCAACAGCGGCTATCGCCAGCCAATCAACGCGGTGTACTACCGCAACTCGCAACTGGCCCTGCGCATTCAGTGCTTCCTGGACTTCATTCAGGGCAAGTTGGCGTTGTATGCGAACTCGGATTTCAAAGGCTGATTCGTGATTCCTGCGCAAGAGTGAATTGGGTCAGAGGGGATTTTTCGTCAGGGATCACTCCTCGATACTCGTCGCATCACTTATTCACGCAGGGAGTTTCTCCATGAACGTATTCGTCACCGGCGCTGCAGGTTTTATTGGCGGCTCTATCGCCACCGGTCTGATCCGTGCGGGCCACAAGGTCACGGGCCTGGTGCGCAGCGAAGCGCAAGCCAATGAACTGAGCGCGTTGGGCATCACCCCGGTTATTGGCACGCTGGACGACAGCGCACTGCTCGCCGAACAAGCTCGTGCGGCCGACGCCGTGATCAACGCCGCCAGCAGCGACCATCGCGGCGCGGTGCAAGCGTTGCTCGACGCGTTACGCGACTCCAACAAAGTGTTCCTGCACACCAGCGGTTCGAGCATCGTCGGCGATGCCTCGGGCGGTCACGCCAGCGACGTCATCTACTTCGAAGACAAACTGCCGGAACCGACCGTCGACAAGGCCGCCCGCGTGGCCATCGACAACCTGATCCTCGCTGCCGCGAACGATGGCGTGAACTCGGCGGTGATCTGCAACACGCTGATCTACGGCCACAGCCTGGGCGTCAACCGCGACAGCGTGCAATTGCCGCGCTTGCTCAAACAGGCCCGTAAAAGTGGCGTGGTGCGGCATGTCGGCCCGGGGCAGAACATCTGGTCCAACGTGCACATCGAAGACGTGGTGTCCCTGTACCTGCTGGCGCTGACCAAAAATGTGCCGGGCACGTTCTACTTCGTCGAAAGTGGTGAGGCGTCGTTCATCGACATGACCACCGCGATTGCCCAAGCACTGGAGCTGGGCGCGCCGCAAGACTGGCCGCTGAAAGACGCCGAAGCCGAGTGGGGGTATGAAATGGCCAACTATGGTTTGGGTTCCAACAGCCGGGTGCGTGGGAAAAAGGCCCGTGAGTTGCTGGGCTGGGTGCCGAAGCGGGTGTCGGTGATTGAGTGGATTCGGGACGAGATGGTTTGAGTTCGCTCTAAATCGTGTCGCGGCCATCGCGGGCAAGCCATGCTCCCACAGGGGATTTGTGAACGACGCAAATCCCTTGTAGGAGCATGGCTTGCCCGCGATGGCATTTGCGAAGGCCCAACAACTGGCCGGGCTGCCCGCAATTCCGTAACATCCGCGCACTTTCTTCTCGTCACTCCCTGCGTGCGACTCCCTCATGAAACCAAAACGTCTACGCGCCGATGTCCTGGCCGGGCTCACGACCTCTTTCGCCCTGCTGCCCGAATGCATCGCCTTCGCGCTGGTGGCTCACCTCAATCCGCTGATGGGTCTTTACGGGGCGTTCATCATTTGCACCCTGACCGCGCTGTTCGGCGGTCGGCCGGGCATGGTGTCCGGGGCTGCAGGTTCGATGGCGGTAGTGATCGTCGCGCTGGTGGTGCAGCACGGTGTGCAGTATTTGCTGGCCACCGTGTTGCTCGGCGGGTTGATCATGCTGGCGTTCGGGTTGCTGAAACTGGGCAAACTGGTGCGCATGGTCCCGCACCCGGTGATGCTCGGTTTCGTCAACGGCCTGGCGATCATCATCGCCCTGGCGCAGTTGGAGCATTTCAAAAGCGGTGACACCTGGCTCAGTGGTACGCCGCTGTACATGATGACGGGGCTGGTGGCCGTGACCATGGCCATCGTTTACCTGCTGCCGCGCCTCACGCGTGCGGTGCCGCCGGCACTGGTGGCGATTCTTGGTGTGGGGCTGGCGGTGTATCTGCTGGGCTTGCCGACCCGTACGCTGGGCGACATGGCGCACATCGCCGGGGGCTTGCCGAGCTTTGCGTTGCCAGACATTCCCTGGAGTCTGGACACCCTGCGCATCATCGCGCCCTACGCGATTTTGATGGCGCTGGTCGGCCTGCTGGAAACCCTGCTGACCTTGAACCTGACCGACGAAATCACCGAGAGCCGCGGCTTCCCGGATCGTGAGTGCGTGGCGCTGGGCGCGGCCAACATGGTCTCTGGCGTGTTCGGTGGCATGGGCGGTTGCGCGATGATCGGCCAGACCGTGATCAACCTCAGTTCCGGCGGTCGCGGTCGACTGTCCGGGGTGGTTGCCGGGGTGCTGATCCTGCTGTTCATTCTGTTTCTGTCGCCGCTGATCGAGCGCATTCCGCTGGCGGCGCTGGTCGGGGTGATGTTTGTGGTGTCACAGCAAACGTTCGCCTGGGCCTCGTTGCGGGTGGTGAACAAAGTGCCGTTGAACGACGTCTTGGTGATCATCGCGGTGACGGTGATTACGGTGTTCACCGATCTGGCCACCGCCGTGTTGTGCGGGATCATCATCGCCGCGCTCAACTTTGCCTGGCAGCAGGCCCGGCAGCTGTACGCCGACAGTCATCTGGAAAACGACGGCAGCAAACTCTACCGGGTGCATGGCACGCTGTTCTTTGCCTCGACCACCCCCTTCCTCAATCAATTCGACCCGGCCAATGATCCTGCCCACGTCACGCTGGATTGCCGGCATTTGAGCTTCGTCGATTACTCGGCCATCTCTGCGCTGGATACGTTGCGCGAACGCTACACCAAGGCCGGCAAGCACCTGCGCGTGCTGCACCTGTCGGAGCGTTGCAAGAAACTGCTGAAACGCGCCCGGGTGAATCACGACTGAGACTGTCCCGGCAGGCGTGATGTAAATCCGCCTGCCTCATTTTCATAATTCACGACCGTGCATACCTGTCAGCGACATCTCGTACCCCTATACGAAAATAACTTTCACCTCGTTTGAATATCACCTCTCGAAATGTTTTAAGAGTTTCACAACCCATTCGACGTGACCCTTTCGAGGAGTACCGCATGACCCTGTCCTTCGGCTATTGGCTGCTGGTGTATGCCGCCATCGCCATCATTGCGCTGATCGTGCTGATCGCCCGTTACCGACTCAATCCCTTCATCGTCATCACCCTGGTGTCCATCGGTTTGGCCTTGCTGGCCGGGATGCCGGCGTCTGGCGTGGTCGGCGCCTACGAGGCGGGCGTTGGCAAAACCCTGGGGCATATCGCGCTGGTGGTGGCGCTGGGCACCATGCTCGGCAAGATGATGGCCGAGTCCGGCGGTGCGGAGCAGGTGGCGCGGACGCTGATCGACCGTTTCGGCGAGAAGAACGCGCACTGGGCGATGGTCTGCATTGCGTTCCTGGTCGGGTTGCCGCTGTTTTTCGAAGTCGGTTTTGTGTTGCTGGTGCCGATTGCCTTCACCGTGGCGCGGCGTGTCGGCGTGTCGATTTTGATGGTCGGCTTGCCGATGGTCGCGGGGCTCTCCGTGGTGCATGCCCTGGTGCCGCCGCACCCGGCGGCGATGCTGGCGGTGCAGGTGTATGGGGCGTCGGTCGGGCAGACCTTGATGTATGCGATTTTGATCGGCATTCCGACGGCGATCATTGCCGGTCCGCTGTATGCGAAATTCATCGTGCCGCGTATTCAGTTGCCGGCCGAGAATCCGCTGGAGCGCCAATTCCTCGACCGCGAACCGCGCGACAGCCTGCCGGGGTTCGGCATCACCATGGCGACCATTCTGTTGCCGGTGGTGTTGATGCTGATCGGTGGCTGGGCCAACCTGATTTCCACGCCGGGCAGCGGCTTCAACCAGTTCTTGCTGTTTATCGGCAACTCGGTGATCGCCCTGTTGCTGGCGACCTTGCTGAGCTTCTGGACCCTCGGCATCGCCCAGGGCTTCAGCCGTGAATCGATCCTAAAATTCACCAACGAATGCCTGGCGCCCACGGCGAGCATCACCTTGCTGGTCGGTGCCGGCGGCGGCCTGAACCGGATTCTGGTGGACGCAGGCGTCACCGACCAGATCGTCAGCCTGGCCCACGAATTTCAGTTGTCGCCGCTGATCATGGGCTGGCTGTTCGCCGCGTTGATGCGCATTGCCACCGGTTCCGCGACGGTGGCAATGACCACCGCCTCGGGGATTGTCGCGCCGGTGGCCATCGGTCTGGGTTATCCGCACCCGGAACTGCTGGTGCTGGCGACCGGCGCCGGCTCGGTGATTTTTTCCCACGTCAACGACGGTGGCTTCTGGTTGATCAAGGAATACTTCAACATGACCGTGGCCCAGACCTTCAAGACCTGGACGGTGCTGGAGACCATTATTTCCGTGGTCGCTTTCGGCCTGACCGTGGGCCTTTCCTACCTGATTTAACCGGAGTCGCCTGCCATGGACATCCTTTATCAGATCCGCGCTCGCCAGGATTCCTTCAGCGCCGGTGAAGGGCGCATCGCGCGCCTGATGCTCGACGACGTTGGGTTTGCCTCCGCTGCCAGCCTCGATGAGCTGGCGCTGAGGGCGGAAGTCAGCACCGCCACGCTGTCGCGGTTCGCCCGCACGGTGGGCTGCCGCGACTTGCGTGACTTGCGCCTGCAACTGGCCCAGGCCAGCGGCGTCGGCAGCCGCTTTCTCGACCCGGCAGGCACGCCTGATCAGTCGGCGTTTTACGGGCAGATCGTCGGTGATATCGAGTCGACCTTGCGCCAGCATCTGTCGGCGTTCGACGAGTCGCGCTTCGCCGATGCGGTGAAGCTGCTGGGCAAGGCGCGGATGATTCACGCGTTCGGCATGGGCGGCTGCTCGACCTTGTGCAGCGATGAACTGCAAGTGCGGCTGGTGCGCTTCGGCTACCCGATTGCGGTGTGCCACGACCCGGTGATGATGCGCGTCACCGCCGCCAGCCTCGATGCCGGACGGGCCGTCATTGCCTGTTCGTTGACCGGCATTACGCCTGAACTTATCGAAGCCGTTGAACTGGCCCGCAGCTACGGCGCGCGCATTGTCGCCATCACCCGGGCCGACTCGCCGCTGGCGCAATTGGCGGACGTGCTGCTGCCGCTGCAAGGCGTCGAAACCTCGTTTATCTACAAACCCACGGCGGCGCGCTACGGCATGCTGCTGGCCATCGACGTGCTTGCCACCGAGCTGGCGCTGGCCAATCCTGAAGACAATCAAGAACGTCTGCGGCGGATCAAACTCGCCCTCGACGATTACCGCGGCGGCGACGATCACTTGCCGCTGGGAGACTGACATGCAGTACGACACGCTGATTCGCAATGCCCTGGTCATCGACGGCAGCAATGCCCCCGGTTATCCCGCCGACGTGGCAATCCTGAACGGCCGCATCGAGCGCATCGGCGACTTGCACGACGCCACTGCCAGCGAAGAAATCGACGCCGCCGGCCGCGTGCTGGCGCCGGGTTTCATCGACGTCCACACCCACGACGACACGGTGGTGATCCGCCAGCCAGAGATGCTGCCCAAACTCAGCCAGGGCGTGACCACGGTGATTGTCGGCAACTGCGGAATCAGCGCTTCGCCGGTGAGTTTGAAGGGCAATCCGCCGGACCCGATGAACCTGCTCGGCACGGCCGCAGCATTTGTTTATCCGACCTTCAGCGACTACCGCGCGGCGGTCGAAGCGGCGAACACCACGCTGAACGTCGCGGCACTGGTCGGCCACACGGCGCTGCGCAGCAATCACCTCGACGATCTGTTCCGCACCGCCACGCCAGACGAAATCAGTGCAATGCGCGAGCAACTGCGCGAAAGTCTGGAGTCCGGTGCATTGGGCTTATCCACAGGCCTGGCGTATGCCAGCGCCTTTTCGGCCTCCACCGAAGAAGTGATGCAACTGACCGAAGAGCTGACGGCATTCGGTGCGGTGTACACCACCCATTTGCGCAGTGAGTTCGAACCGGTGCTGGAGGCCATGGACGAGGCGTTCCAGATCGGCCGACATGCGAAATCCCCGGTGATCATTTCCCACCTCAAATGCGCGGGCGCCGGAAACTGGGGGCGCAGTCCGCAATTGCTGGCCTCCCTCGAACACGCAGCGAAAACCCATCCGGTGGGCTGCGACTGTTACCCCTACGCGGCGAGTTCTTCAACGCTGGACCTCAAACAAGTCACCGATGCCCATCGCATCACCATCACCTGGTCCACCCCGCACCCGGAAATGGGCGGTCGCGACCTGATGGACATTGCCGCCGAGTGGAACCTGTCATTGCTCGACGCCGCCCGCCAATTGCAACCGGCGGGCGCGGTGTACTACGGCATGGATGAATCAGACGTACGAAGAATCCTCGCGCATCCGCTATCGATGGTCGGCTCTGACGGATTGCCGGAAGACCCGTTCCCGCATCCACGCTTGTGGGGCGCATTCCCACGGGTTCTCGGACATTTCAGTCGCGATGTCGGGTTGTTTCCGTTGCACACCGCGGTACACAAAATGACCGGGCTGTCGGCGGCGCGGTTTGGCTTGAAGGCGCGCGGCGAAATCCGCGAAGGGCATTGGGCCGATCTGGTGTTGTTCAATCCGCTGACCATTCGCGACGTGGCGGACTTCAACGATCCGCAACGGGCGGCAGAAGGGATCGACGGGGTGTGGGTCAACGGCGTGTTGAGTTACAGCGACGGGCAGGCGAACGGTAAAAGGGAAGGGCGGTTTCTGGCGCGGGAAGGGGATTTGCGGGGCGGGTTTCAGTAAGCATTTTTTGCGGTCCGTCGTACTGATGGCACATTGCGATTAAAGAAAGCCACTCCCAAGCCGAAGCGCTGACATTCAGTGGATTTTGGCGTGCGTCGCCCAGGGAGTTTCATGTACCGCATTTGTTTGTTCGTTGCCGTTACGTTATTGGCGGGTTGTGTCAGCCCACAGGCACGCCGGGCGGCGGAAGCCGAGACGTTGTTCAACGGCGTTCTGTCGAAGCCTCTGGTCAGTGATTCGATCATGCGTGAAGGCGATGTCCTGAGTTTCCAGATCAGCCATTCCGGCAATGCCCAGGCGGCGGCAGGGCTGGTATTTCAAATGGAAGCTTCCTGTACATCTGATCGGGCCACCTTGCTCTATCTGGGCGGTGGCGGCCGGATGTATCCAGGTCTAAATGCTCACCAGTATTCGACGGGCAGAGCGGTTCCGGCCAACGTGCTCGGGGTGCTGAAAAGCAACCCGGATTTCATCAAGGCGTGTGCCAGTACTCCAGCCTCGGATTGGCGTGTCGTCAAAGGCAGCGGCGAGGATCAATGGGTATTGATTGATCGCAACAGCCTCAAGAAGGACGGTGCCGAACTGAGATTCTGGGCGGCCTACGATAATCCTTTGATTGGTTTCGATGCGCCCTACGACGCGCCCTATGCCCAGAAACGCGAGCGGTATGCGGTCGATTGTGGCAAGCAGACGTATCGCGTGGTGGCGGGATACGATCTGGACGCCAACAACACCGTTACAGATGGCCAGGATGCCGTTGCACTGACGGCCACGGCGATTAGCGGCAGCAACGACGACTATAACCAGCTGTTCAAATTGGCCTGCGATAAACCGGAGTCGGCAGCGCAACTTCCGAAGTTCGTTGCCCGTGCGAAGAAAACCGCGCCAGTGACCCTGGCGCCGCTTTCCCCTGCTGTCGCATCGGCCATCAAAAACCTGAACATGCCGGTTGCCGTTAAACCGCTCAGCTATGTGGAAGTGGCAGGCCAGTCGACTTACAAGGCCAAGACCACGGACATGCGTGAAGAGCGTTTTATCGGTATCGATAGCGCTTCGCAGCAGATGACCCTGCGTTTGTCAGGGACCCATTACGAGAGCGATGCAGTGTCCTTTCACGGACTGTTCGATCTGGCGAAATTGAGTCGATTCGGCGTCTCGAAGGGCCCTTCGATGAAAGACAGTTCCAGTGTCATCAACTTGAGTTTCACCGGCGACTGGCAGCATATGCCGATCAACGAGCGGTTGAACTACAACGCGACGGTCCGCAGCACCAACACACTGTTCGGCAAAGTCGAGGAGCGTCAAGACAGTAACGATTGCACCGTCATTCGCGAGCTGCCGGCCAGCGAACTCAATGTCACATTAAGCGGTTCAGCCAAAGAGTTGACCTGCAGTAAAAAAGACGATGAGTACAAACGGCTCAATACCTACTATTACTTGTCGGATTATGGTTACTTCTTCTTTGCGCGCACTGGCAAGAACAGCTTCTACTACAGTGATCTCGCGCTCAAGACGCTGCGTTGATCCGATCATTTGAACCAGACACATGGCCCGCTGAACACGGGCCCTTCCCACTGGCGAGAACACTCCTATGAGCTTCGGCAAAACCACCCCGATCCTGCGGATTTTCGATGAACGGAAAGCGATAGAGTTCTACGTCGACTTCCTCGGCTTCAAGATCGACTGGCAACATCGCTTCGAAGCGAATTTCCCGTTGTACCTGCAGATCTCCCGTGGCGAATGCGTACTGCACCTGTCCGAACACCATGGCGACAGCACACCGGGTTCGGCATTGCGCATCGAGACCGAAGAGCTGGAAGCGTTTCAGCAGCAATTGTTGGCCAAGGAATACACCTTTTCGCGCCCGCAGATTCAGGCCATGCCGTGGGGCAGCCAGGACATGACCATCGTCGACCCGTTCGGCAATCGGTTGGTGTTCACCAACGCGATCAGCCTCTGAGCGCAAACGTTGTAAGCGGAACAAAGAAGTCCGCTGCCGAACCCTTTTGGTTTGGCAGCGGGCTTTTTCGTTCATGGAAGCAGTGATCAGTCAGTGGGCACCAATTTATCCAGCACTTGATTGACCGCCATTTCCGCCACCATCACCACTTGGGCGATACCTTGCGCGGTTTTACGGTGCGAGCCTTCGAGCAAGGCGGCGAAGTCGTTGAGCATGACGGTGGCTGAGCCCAGGGTTTCACAGGCATCGGTCAGCAAGGGTTCGGTGCCGGACGCCGGGTTGGCCATGTAGAGGCGATTGGGTTGGTAGGGCTTTGTCATGACGTGGGAGGCCGGAGGGCCCAAATAGTGATTGAGTGCGCGCTCGGCGGCTTCGTGGAGTTTCTTTGATTCCGGTGTTTCGTAGGGGGATGCCGGATCGGTGTCCGGTGGGTTTGGCGTAACTTTGAACATGGGCGCGTACCTTGTAAGGCCGCATCCATTTCGCCGCTAAGCGAAAGGGAGGCAGCTGTGCGCAAGTTAGCGGACCGGTCGCATCCCATCCCGGCGCACCCGAAGGTGCCATGCGCACAGCCACCATCAAGCTCAGGCCAATGCCTGACTGGATGATACTTGTGCAACCAGGAGCGAATGTAGCCGAGCCGCTAAGCTCGATCACTGGGAATCAGTGACGCGATCCACGTTACCGAGCAGCCCCAAAGCGCACAAGCCGGCGGATTCTGGCGCAGTCGTAGGCAGCGGCGCAAGGATCTGTGGGTGTTGTCGCGTAACGCCGAGTGTCTTTAAACAGGTGCAATGAAAGACGTTTACTGCGCTGTTGCGACTGACGCTTTCGCGAGCAGTCACACCCGGTAAGTCTGCCGAAACTCGCCGGGCGGCATCCCGCGCCGACTCTTGAACGTACGGTGAAACGAGCGCGGCTCGGTGAAACCCAGGTACTGAGCGATGTCCTGAATCGGCAGCGTGCTGTTGAGCAGGTAATGCTCGGCCAGTTCCTGGCGCAGGTCATCGAGGATCTGCTGGTACGACGTGCCGGCCTGATGCAACTGGCGTTGTAGCGTGCGCACCGACACGGCGAGATGCTCGGCCACTTGCTCCTTGCGCGGCAGGCCTTCCTTGAGCAACTGGCGCAGGATGCTTTTGACCCGCTGCTCCAGCGATGCGTCCTCCAGTGTGGCCATCAACCCCTGCGCATGTTCTTCCAGGGTGCGCAGCAATTGCGCATCGGCCTGGCGCAACGGCAACTGCAAATACGGCAACGGCACTATCAGCGCCGAATAAGGTTGGTCGAACAGCACCGGGCAATCGAAGAACTGCTCGTATTGCGCCAGCGTCGCCTCGGCCGGGCGTGCATGTTCCAGCCAGACGGCGGCCGGTGACATCTGTGTATCGGCGATCCAGCGCGCGTATTGCAGCCAGGAACCGAGCACGTTTTCCACCAGGTGCCGGCGAATGCGCGGGCGTTGATAGCGGCAGGTCCAGATCAGGTGCACGTCGCTGTCCAGCACCTCGGCGCGGCTGACGCCCATGTCGCCCACCAGTTTCTCGAACGGCATGATGCGGCTCATGGCATCACCCAGGGTCGCGCAGTTCATGGTGATGTAACCCAGCACGCTCCAGGAGTTGGGCAACACAAAATGCGCGGCGTTGAGCCCGAACAGCGGATCACCGGAGTGTTCGCAGAAATAATCGAGCAAGCGTTCATGGGTTTCACCCGGCAACCGCAGGCTGTTGTCGCTCAATTGCTGCGCCTGCAACCCGGCCGCTGCCAACGCAGGCTCGATGGCCATGCCCAGCTGTTCGGCATGACGCAGGTATTTGAGCAGCGGCGGAACGGAAGTGAAGCCCAGGGATTGCATGATCGTATTCCTTTGATCAAGGCCCGCGCGCGCGGATGAATGCCCTGAAAGGTAATTTGAAACCACGGCTAAAGTAAATGGCTGACACTTGCGCGACGTTTGACTCAATTGGCTACTCGAACTGGCCGGATGCGACCGTGACACTTTCGGGCAGCTGACTAGTATGGGGGGCTGAAATATCACTGATCAGAACCGCAAAAGGACACACGCATGCGACGCTGGAACGGCTGGGGAGATGCAACCACGGTGGTCGAATTGCCGGCACAAGGCGCGAGTTTTCTCGCCGAGCGGCTGGGAGACGGTCGAGCGCTGCCCGATGCCACGCTGGAGGCGGCATTGGCCCGCGTGCCGGCCTCGCGGTTGCAGGAACACGCCTTGTACAGCGTGGTTGCGCAGGATCGTCTGCTGCACGCCCGGGGTCAGAGCCTGCCGGACTGGCTTGCATTGCGTGAAGGCGCACTGGGGAAGTACCCCGACGCCGTGGCTTTTCCCGAGACGGCCGAACAGATCCGCCAATTGCTGGCGCTCGCGCATGAACAGGACCTGTGCCTGATTCCTTACGGTGGCGGCACCTCGGTGGCCGGGCACATCAATCCACCGAATTCCACGCGGCCCGTGGTCACGGTGACCCTGGCCCGGATGAATCGCTTGCTGGACCTCGACGAACAGAGCCTGCTGGCGACCTTCGGCCCCGGCGCGACAGGGCCGCAGGTGGAAAGTCAGCTGCGGGCCCGGGGTTATACGCTGGGGCATTTTCCGCAGTCGTGGGAGCTGTCGACCCTCGGTGGTTGGGTCGCCAGTCGCTCCAGTGGCCAACAATCGTTGCGCTACGGGCGCATCGAGCAACTGTTCGCCGGCGGGACCCTGGAAACCTTTGCCGGGCCGTTGGAAATCCCCACGTTCCCGGCCTCGGCCGCCGGGCCCGATCTGCGCGAAGTGGTGTTGGGTTGCGAGGGCCGATTCGGGATTATTTCCGAGGTCAAGGTTCGGGTCAGCGCATTGCCCGCCGATGAACGTTTCTACGGTGTGTTTCTGCCCAGTTGGACCAAGGCGCTGCAAGCCATCCGCCAGTTGGCCCAGGCGCGGGTTCCGCTGTCGATGCTGCGCTTGTCCAACGCGGTGGAAACCGAAACCCAACTGGCGTTGGCCGGTCATCCGCAGCAGATCGCCTGGCTGGAAAAATACCTGTCGCTGCGCGGTGCCGGTGAAGGCAAATGCCTGCTGACGTTCGGCGTGACCGGTAATCGCCGGCAAAATGCGCTGTCCCTGAGCCAGGCCCGCCAGCACCTCAAGGCATTCGGCGGGGTGTTTACCGGCACCTTGCTCGGCAAGAAATGGGCGCAGAACCGCTTCCGTTTTCCCTACCTGCGCGAGAACTTGTGGAACGCCGGTTATGTGGTTGACACACTCGAAACAGCCACCGACTGGAGCAACGTCGACAACCTGCTCAGCCTGATCGAAAACAGCCTGCGCGACGCCTTGGCGGCTGAAGGTGAACGGGTACATGTGTTCACTCACCTGTCCCACGTCTACGGTGAAGGCTCGAGCATCTACACCACCTATGTGTTTCGCCCGGCGGCGGACTATCCCGCGACCCTGGCCCGCTGGCAGGCGCTCAAGCACGCGGCCAGTCAGACCATCGTCGACAACCACGGCACCATCAGTCATCAGCACGGCGTGGGCAAGGACCACGCGCCGTACCTGCTGCGCGAGAAGGGCGTGCTGGCGATGGACACCCTGCAGGCGCTGAGCCGGCATTTTGATCCGGCCGGGCGCCTGAACCCCGGCACGCTGTTGCCGGAGTGACGGCCGTGAGCCCAAATTGGAACGCCGCATGGCGACAGCAAATGCTGCCGACGCTGGCGGATGAAACCTGGGACTTGATCGTCATCGGCGGCGGCATCAGTGGCGCCGGTATCCTGCGCGAAGCCGCGCGCCGTGGCTGGCGGTGCCTGCTGCTGGAACAGCGCGATTTCGCCTGGGGCACCTCCAGTCGATCCTCGAAAATGGTCCATGGCGGTTTGCGGTACATCGCCAAGGGGCAGTGGCGCCTGACCCGCGATTCGGTCCGCGAACGCCAGCGCCTGCTCGACGAAGCGCCGGGGCTGGTGGAGCCGATGAGTTTCATGATGCCGCATTACCGTGGTGGCTTTCCCGGGCCGCGAGTGCTGGGAGGGTTGTTGTCGATCTATGACGCGCT
This sequence comes from Pseudomonas sp. 3296, assembly GCF_031456615.1. Lineage (NCBI taxonomy): Bacteria > Pseudomonadati > Pseudomonadota > Gammaproteobacteria > Pseudomonadales > Pseudomonadaceae > Pseudomonas > Pseudomonas sp. 3296. Next base: position 40,815 of record NZ_JAVDUY010000013.1, on the reverse strand, counting down.
GGCGGGACGGCGTAACCATCGCTTCCATGACGCGCAACAACTGCGCTATCTGGCGCCAGGGGTGAAGGAGCATGACCTGCTGGGCGGCACCTGTTTTGTCGATGCGCTGACCGATGACGCGCGTCTGGTGATGCGCGTATTGGGCGAGGCTCGGGCCGATGGCGCGGTGGTGCTCAACGGCGTGCGCGTTCAGCAATTGCTACGTGAAGACGGACGCGTTTGCGGGGTTCAGGTCGAAGATTGTGAAGGTGGCGCGTCACTGCAATTGCGGTGTGCTGTGCTGGCCGTGGCCACCGGCGCCTGGGCCGAGCGCTTGCGCCTGCCTGATGCCCCGCGTCAGTTGCGCCCGTTGCGTGGCAGTCATGTGTTGCTGCCGGGCTGGCGCCTGCCGGTGGCGCAAGCCTTCACTTTTCTGCACGAGCGCGACGGTCGACCGGTGTTCGTTTTTCCTTGGGAGGGCGCCACGGTCGTCGGCACCACGGACCTCGATCATCAGGGCGATCTGGACCAGAGTGCGAGCATCAGTGCCGAAGAACTCGACTATCTGCTGGCGGCCTGTACCCAACAATTTCCCCAAGGCGAAGTGGTCGCTGGCGACGTGCTGTCGACCTGGTCCGGTGTGCGCCCGGTGGTGGGCAGCGCGGCGGGTGAACATCAAGGCAAACCGTCGAATGAAACCCGCGAGCATGTGCTGTGGCAGGAGCCGGGTTGCGTGACTCTGGCCGGTGGCAAACTGACCACTTTTCGCCCGCAAGCCATCGAAGTGCTCAAGGCCTGCGCGAGCATGCTCGACCGCCCCTTCGATGATAACGCCGCGCCGGTGTTTGCCGTGGTGCCGCCGCTGGTAATCCCTGGCCTCAGTGGCAACCAATGGCGGCGCCTGGCGGGGCGACATGGCCGTGACCTGCCGAGACTGGCAAAGCTCATCGCGGAACTGGGCCATGATCACGTTGGCGCTACGGACACCTTGTGGGCGGAACTGGCGTTTGCCTGTGAGTCGGAAATGGTCCTGCACCTGGATGACTTGCTGTTGCGTCGAACCCGTCTTGGCCTGTTGCTGCCGCGCGGTGGCGAGGAATACTTTGCGGCCATTCGCCGACTCTGCCAGCCACGACTCGGTTGGGATGACGAGCATTGGCAGCAGGAGTTGCAGCGCTATCAGGCGTTATGGCAGCGCCACCACGGTTTACCGGATGCGGCGCATTGATGCCCATTGAAGAGAGCTCCATGGATAACCACCCGAACAAGCGTTACCTGTTGGCCATCGACAATGGAACCCAAAGCGTGCGTGCGCTGCTCTTCGACCTGCAGGGTAATCTGCTGGGCAAAGGCAAGGTCGAATTGCAGGCCTATTACTCGACTCAGCCCGGTTGGGCCGAGCAGGATCCGGAGTATTACTGGGCGAAACTGGGCGAGGCCTGTCAGCAGGTGTGGCAGCAAACCGGTATCGATCGCTCACAGATTGCCGGCGTGTCCCTGACCACCCAGCGCGGCACCGTGATCAACGTCGACGCCCAAGGCAAGCCGCTGCGTCCGGCGATTCTGTGGCTCGATCAACGCCAGAGCGAAGTCGAAGGCGGCATCAAGGGGCCGTGGGGCTGGCTGTTCAAACTGGTCGGCGCGCAAGCCACCGTGGATTATTTTCGCGCCCAGGCCGAGGCCAACTGGATCGTCCGCCACCAGCCTGACGTCTGGGCGGCGACCGACAAGTTTTTGCTGCTCTCGGGGTTTCTGACTTATCGCCTGTGCGGGCGTTTTGTCGACTCCGTGGGCTGTTGCGTCGGCTACCTGCCGTTCGATTTCAAACGCCTGAAATGGGCCGCGCCCAGCGACTGGAAATGGCAGGCGCTGGCGGTGCGTCCCGAGCAGTTGCCGAGCCTGCACAAACCCGGTGAAACCCTGGGTTTCATCACCGCCGAAGCCAGCCGCCACACCGGCATTCCCGAGGGAACTCCGCTGATCGCGGCGGGTGCCGACAAGGCCTGCGAAGTCGTCGGTTCTGGCGTCGTCGATGCAGACACGGTGTGCCTGTCCTACGGCACCACGGCGACGATCACCAGCACCCGGTCGCGCTACCTGGAAATCGTCCCGTTGATCCCGCCTTATCCGTCGGCGGTGCCGGATCAGTACAACTGCGAGGTGATGATTTATCGCGGCTACTGGATGGTCAGCTGGTTCAAGAACGAGTTCGGCCTGCGGGAAATGCAGCAGGCCAAAGCGCAGGGCATCGAACCCGAGCAGCTCTTCGATGCGCTGGTCGATGCCGTGCCTGCGGGGTCCATGGGGCTGATGCTGCAACCCTACTGGTCACCGGGCATCCGTGAGCCGGGAGTGGAAGCCAAGGGCGCGATGATCGGCTTCGGCGACGTGCATACCCGCGCGCACATTTACCGGGCGATCCTCGAAGGCCTGGCGTATGCCTTGCGCCAGGGCATGGAGAAGATCGAGAAACGTTCGAGCATCTCGGTCAAGCGTTTGCGCGTTGCCGGTGGCGGCTCCCAGAGTGATGCGGCGATGCAGCTCACGGCGAACATTTTCGGGCTGCCGGCCGAGCGTCCGCATGTCTATGAGGCGTCCGGTCTGGGTGCGGCGATTTGCTGCGCGGTGGGGTTGGGTTTGCACGCGGATTTTCCCACGGCGATCGCGGCCATGACTCGGGTGGGGGCAGTGTTCATGCCGCAACCCGAGGCGCAGCAGATTTATGAGCGACTGTACAAAGAGGTTTACCTGCGCATGTACCGGCAGCTCAAACCGTTGTACCAGAGCATCCGTAAAATCACGGGTTACCCCGCCTGAAAGAACCCCGAAGATCCCTTGTAGGAGTGAGCCTGCAGGGGACCGTGGTGGTTTTTGCGCCGGGGGCGTGGCGCTATCGGAGAACTTTTCTGGTGAGATTGGACAGTGTCAGGGGCAGGGTCGGTTGTTAGGCTCAACCCCACTGCTCATCCAATAAGAACCAAAAGCAATGAAGCTGACATTCCTCCTGTTGCTGCTTTGTGGAACGGCACCGATGGCGTGGGGCTGGTCCAACCATACGGTCGGCAGCTACCTGGCGTTGCAGGATCTGCCGGCCTTGCGCGATGCCCAGCAGGTCGAGGTCGAGCCGTTAGAGCAGTTTCTCGCGCATCAATACCCGGCCGTTTCTGCGCTGCTGGACGAACAGGAACGCTTCGCCCGTGAGCACTTCGCCCACTACCCGCCGCGCCCCGACAACCTGAAATTGCCCGCCATGCCTGGGGACCATCTGCGCCATGACTTCCTCACCGCGCTGCGGATCAATCCGCGGATTCATCTGGCGATGGTTATCCAGCCGATGCCCGGCAAGGACCTGCCCGAGCGAGAACACCTGAAGGCCGAGCAGGTCATGGTTGAACAGACCCTGTCGCCGTGGAATCGCCAGCGTTTCATCCGCGTGGCGGACGGTGAAAAAGTATCGCCCCTGGCCGTGTTGGCCAGCGCCGCCGAGGAGCCTGATTACGGCCACGACATCAACCTGTTCAACGACAACCCAGGCGAGGTGGGCGCCTTGTACGGCTTCGGCCCGCAGCCTTTCGGCGATGCGCGGTTTCCGTACAGTTCCCAGGCGCCGTTTCATATGGGGTTCTTCCATGAAAGTGCGGTGGTGTATGCCGCGGCCGGATTTCTTCAGCGCAGCTGGCCGGACTGGCGCGCCTACCAATACATGGGGTTGGCGCGACTGGCGTTTGCCAGCGGCCATCCTTACTGGGGTTATCGTTTTCTCGGCTGGGGCCTGCACCACGTTCAGGACCTGACCCAGCCTTATCACGCCAAAGCACTGCCCGGCGTCGAGCTCGCGAGTCTGCTGTTGCTGGAAAGCAAGGCGCTGGCCGGCTTCGATGCCGACAAGCAGGCCGCCATTGAACGGGTCGCCACCCGGCACACGGAAGTGGAAAAGTATCAGTCGACCTGGCTTCGGCGCCTGCTGCGCGCCGGCCAGGCACATCCGATGCTCGACGCTTATGCCGACGCTGCCCAGGACGCCGGTTACCCACCGTACTCGGTCGACTACCTGCGCGAAGTGGTGAGCGCCGAGTCTGCCAACGAATCCGCAGCGTTTGATGAATCCATCGGGCAGTGGCTGGAGACCGCCCCGATCACCCGCGATTTCAGCGCCGGTAACCAGGTGCAGCGCGAAGACTTCGACCATCCGGCTCTGAACCAACAGCTGTTCAAACTGCTGGGGCATTTCGGTGCGCACAGCCGGATATATGTCGATGCGGGATTGGCGCCATAGCCATCACGGCAACGTCGCCTACTCACACAGGCCGCATAAAAACAATAAAACCAGGGAAGAGGAACAGACCATGAGAACCCGATTTCGCTTGTCTGGCGCGGCGCTCCCCGGCGTCGGCCTGGCAGGGCTGCTGCAACTGTGCGCGGTCGATGGCGTGCAGGCCGAGGAATTCAGTGTGCTGGACAATCAGGTCACCGGCTCGTTCGACAGCACGTTGTCCTATGGCCGCTTGTGGCGGGTCCAGGGCCGGGACAAGAACAACGACGACGTCAACACCAACGACGGCAATCGCAACTTCGACACGGGGCTGGTTTCCGAGGTGTACAAGATCACCTCGGAGCTTGAGGCCAACTATCAGAACTACGGGATGTTCATGCGTGGCACCGCGTTCTATGACACCCAACTGATGGACAAGCGCAACGATTACTACAGCAACAACAACCCCTCACAGCCGAGTCAGAGTTATCCGCAGGACGACCACTTCACTGGCCAGACCCGCGATATCGCCGGCAGTCGGGTGGAGATGCTCGACGCCTACCTCTATGGCAATTGGGACGTCGCGCAGATGCCGGTCACGGCCCGGGTCGGACGCCAGGTGTTCAACTGGGGCGAGGGGATTTTCTACCGGGGCGGGATCAACACCACCAACCCGGTGGACGCCGCCAAGTACCGTTTGCCCGGCGCTGAAGTCAAGGAAGTGCTGGTGCCGGTGGAAGCGCTGAGCTTCAACATCGGCCTGACCGACACCCTGACCATGGAAAGCTTTTACCAGACCAACTGGAAGGAAACCCGCATCGACCCGGTCGGTACGTTCTACTCGCAGACGGACCTGTTCGCCGATGGCGGCAACACCGGCTACAACAACTTTACCGATACCGCGCTGGACACTCCGGTGCCCGGTTTCGGCAACGTGATCGGTTTGTACAGCGCGCTGGGCAACAACCCGTTGCTCAATCAGACCCTGAGCACCACCGGCCTCTACGCCAACGGGGTCACGCCGACCTTCGGCAATACCGTCAAAGTGGCCTCGGTCGGCAAGGATTACAACGCGCGCAATGACGGCCAGTTCGGGTTCGCGTTTCGCTACATCGCCGAACAACTCAACAGCACCGAGTTCGGCGTGTACATGGTCAATTACCACGCCAAGGAACCGACCATTTCCGCCGATCTCGGAGGGTACCAGGGCATCGACATGACTGCCCTGACCAACCTGTTGACCGGTGTCGCCGGCAGTCAGGCGGGGCAACTGGCCAACGGCCTGGCGACCGTGGATGTGCTGGGCAATATCCAGGCGCATCGCCGTTACGCCGAAGACATCCGCATGTACGGCTTCAGTTTCAACACCACTTTGGGCCAGGCGTCGGTGTTCGGTGAAGTGGCCTATCGGCCGAACCTGCCCATCGGCGTTGCGGCCACCAACGACCTGATCGGCGACCTGGCCAACGGCGCTGCCGCCGCGGCTGCCGGCCAGACCATCAACATTGGCGGTCAGCAGGTCACGCTCGCCAGCCAGATCAATAACGCCGAGCGAGTGGAAGCATTCAACACCTCCCTGGGCACCATTTACAACTTTGGCCCAGGCCTGTCGTTCGACTCGATGTTCGGTGTGTTCGAACTGGCGTCCGAGCACCTGCGCGGCAGCAGCCTGCATTACACCGCTTATGACGGCAGCACACGTTACTACGCGGGCACAGGCAACTTTTCCTATGTGTCCGGCGGTGATCGCGCCGACCAGGTCAACCGCGATTCCTACAGCTACACCGCGATGATCAACGGCACCTGGAACGACGTGTATGCCGGGGTCAACGTCTCGCCCTACGTCGTCTACAAGGACGACTTCCAGGGCAACAGCTATCAGGCGGGCAACACCATCGAAGGCCGCAAGGCCTACACCCTGGGGATCAAGGCCAACTACCAGAACAAGCTGGAGGCCGAGCTGCAATACACCGAGTTCTACGGCGGCGGGCAGGACAACGGCCTGCGTGACCGCGACAACATCGGCTTCAACCTCAAGTACTTCTTGTGAGTTCCAACTCATCCCCCTGTAGGAGTGAGCCGGCTCCGGGCGGCGTTCCGACGATGAGGTCGGCACATCCAGTATCAATGCCGCCTGACACACCGCCATCGCGAGCAGGCTCACTCCTACAGGTTTTTGTATTTCGGAGAACGATCATGTTTAACACCTCACGCCTGACCAAAACCACGCTGGCGCTGGTCCTGAGCCTGGCCGCCGGCCACGCGCTGGCCGCCATCTCGCCCCAGCAAGCCGAGCAATTGAAAACCACCCTGACACCGCTGGGCGCCGAGCGTGCCGGTAACGCCGCCGGGACCATTCCAGCGTGGGCCGGCGGTATCATCCAGGCGCCGGCCGGCTACAAACCCGGTCAACACCACCCGGATCCGTACGCGGCGGACAAGCCGCTGTTCACCATCACCAAGGCCAACCTCGATCAGTACAAGGCCCACCTCAGCCCGGGCCAGGTCGCCTTGTTCAACAGCTACCCCGACACCTTCCAGATGCCGGTCTATCCCTCTCGCCGGTCGGGCTCGGCGCCGCAGTGGCTGTATGACAACACCTTCAAGAATGCGACCTCGGCCAAGCTGCTCGAGGGCGGCAGCGGGTTTGCCGATGCTTATGGCGGTGTGCCGTTCCCGGTGCCCAAGGACGGGATCGAAGTGCTGTGGAACCACATCACCCGTTATCGCGGCATCTATGTGGTGCGCCGCGCCTCCGAAGCGCCGGTACAGCGCAATGGCAGCTTCGCGCTCGTGACCTCGCAGCAGGAAGGGCTCTTCAACTATTACCGTCCGGGCGGGCAGTTTGCCGACCTGAAAAACATCCTGTTTTACTACCTGGCGTTCGTGAAGAGCCCGGCCCGGCTGGCCGGTGGTGCGGCGTTGATCCACGAGACCCTCGACCAGCTCAAGGACCCGCGCCAGGCCTGGGTCTACGACGCCGGCCAACGCCGTGTGCGCCGCGCGCCGAACCTGGCGTATGACACGCCGATCGCCTCATCCGACGGCCTGCGCACGGCGGACGATACCGACCTGTTCAACGGCTCGCCGGACCGTTACGACTGGAAGCTCAAGGGCAAGCAAGAGGTCTACATTCCGTACAACAACTACAAAGTCGGCAGCCCTGATGTGAAGTACGCGCAGTTGCTCACACCGGGCCACCTCAACCCGCAATTCACCCGTTATGAGCTGCATCGGGTCTGGGTGGTCGAAGGCACGCTCAAGCCGGGCTCGCGGCATATCTATTCCAAGCGCGTGCTGTTTCTCGACGAAGACAGTTGGGGCGCCGCCCTGGTGGATCAGTATGACGGGCGAGGGGAGTTGTGGCGGGTGTCGATGGCCTACCTGAAAAATTTCTACGACCTGCCCACCACCTGGAGTGCGCTGGACGTCTTCCATGACTTGCAGGCGCGCCGTTACTACGTGCAGAACCTGGACAACGAAGAACCGGCCACCGTGGACTTCGCCCAACCAGTGCCGGAAGACGCGTATTTCATGCCATCGGCATTGCGTCAGCGCGGGACTCGGTGAGTGGCGACATTTGATCGTGCCCACGCTCTGCGTGGGCATGCAGCCCGTGACGCTCTGCGTCACATTTAGAAGCAGATGCGGAGCGTCCGTTGCGGCATTCCCACGCGGAGCGTGGGAATGATCAAGACGGCGACTTAAACGCGGAAGTGGCTGACCATCTGCTGCAATTGACCACCCAACCGCGCCAGTTCAACGCTCGACGCAGCGGTTTCATCGCTGGCGGCGGCGGTCTGTTCGGACACGTCACGCACGTTGATGATGCTGCGGCTGATCTCTTCGGCCACGGCGCTTTGCTGTTCGGCAGCGGCGGCGATTTGTTGGTTCATCGACTGGATGTTGGACACCGTGCGGGTGATGTTTTCCAGCGACACACCGGCCTTGCGGGTCAGCGCGACGCTGCTGTCGGTGAGGGCGCGGCTGTTGTTCATGACTGCCGACACTTGTTGCGTGCCATTTTGCAGGGCGGCCACCAGGCCTTCGATTTCTTCCGTGGATTTCTGTGTGCGCTGGGCCAGGCCCCGCACTTCATCGGCAACTACCGCAAAACCACGACCGGCTTCACCGGCGCGCGCGGCTTCAATCGCGGCGTTGAGCGCCAGCAGGTTGGTCTGTTCGGCGACGGCCTTGATCACGTCCATCACGCTGCCAATCTTGTCGCTTTCCTGTTGCAACACACTCATGGCTTCGGTGGAACGCACCACTTCGCTGGCCAGACGCTCGATCTGGGCGATTGCTTCGTTGACCACTTTGTCGCCTTCGCGGGCTTCACCGTCTGCCGCGGCGGCGGCTTGCGACGCTTCTTCGGCATTGCGCGCGACTTCCTGCACGGTGGCGGTCATCTCGTGCATGGCGGTGGCGACCTGATCGGTTTCGATCTTCTGGCTGTTCACCCCGGCGCTGGTTTGTTCGGTCACGGCCGACAGTTCTTCGGCGGCGCTGGCAATTTGCGTGACGCCGTCGCGGATGCCGCTGATCAGGTCGCGCAGGGTCACGCCCATGCGCGCGATGCCCTGTTGCAACACACCGAGTTCGTCACGGCGCGTGACGTTGACGTCCTGAGACAGGTCGCCGCTGGCGATGCGTTCAACCACGGCCAGGGTGTCGCGAATCGGGCCAGTGATTTGACGGGTGATGATCACGGCGGCAATCACGCCGACCAGCAACGCGAGCAAGGTGCTGATCAATTGCAGGGTACGCGCCTGGGCGCTTTCGGCGTCGCGGCGGTCGAGCTGGATCTGATACAGCTCATCGCTAAGGGTCACGATGGCGGCGCCCTGATCGGTCATTTCCTTGCGCGCCTGCACCGCATCGGTGTTGGCCGCTTTGTACGACTGCAAGGCGCTGCGATAGTTGACCAGCGCGTTTTCCAGCTGACGCAAGGCGTCTTGCTGAGTCTCGGCGAACTGCGCGTTCAGTGGTTTGAGGCTGGCAATCGCCGCGTCCAGTTGGCCGACGGCTTTTTGCTCGGTCTCGGCGTTGGTGGTGGCGGTGTAGCCGCGCACTTCGTAGCGGGCCAGGATGAACGCTTCCTTGGCGGCGGTGATGGCCTGGAATTGCTCGAAGCGTTGATCGCTCAGCGGCATTTGCTGCACGCGACTGCTGATGGCTTCGATCAGTGTGCTGGCGGTTTCAGCATTGGCGCCCATGGTGTCACGGGCACTGTTGCCGGTGCGGTAGGCGCTGCGCATTTTGTTCAGCGAGGTCTGGTACGCCGCAATGACGGTGCCTTGCTCTTTGAGCAACTTGAGGTTTTCCGGGCTCTTGAATTTCGACAGCAACGCTTGTTGCTGAGCCGAGAAGGCGTCGAGGGTGGTCTGGACGTTCTGCGCGGCGGTTTCGTCGCCGTTGGTCAGCATGTATTGCAGGCGAACGACGCGCAGCTTGGTCAGGCCGGCATTGAGCTGGGTGATGTCGCTCATCCAGTTGCTGCGGTCAATCAGGCTGGCCAGGCTTGTCCAGCCGGTCAGGGCCAGGACGCAGGTCAATGCCAGGACCAGGCCGAATCCCAGGCCCAGTTTCATGTTCACGCTGATATTGCCGAACCAGCTATTCATCAATTCCTCCAGGAACGTTGTGCTTCTTGATCGTCGGTTGGCTGGAAGATTGTTGTTTTTGGGAGCCAGCAAGGTAGGTAGCAGGTCTGTATCGGCCGCATCCGCGAGAGCTGAAAGGATTTTTCAGGGCGCAACCTGTAACAAGACTTTGCGCGGCTTTTAAGCTTTTTTTCACATACGTTTCACCCGCTGCCGACGCTTGCCTCTCTAGTCTCAGCGGATTTAATGAGCGCGGTACGTGCCGGCGAGGCGGCTTGGTGTGGAATTGAGACTGAATCTACTCGGGATAAAACGCTCGATCGATTTGAGCCGCTATGCCCGCTATCGCAATGCGGCGGTGGTGCTGGCGTCGGCGCTGTTGGTGATTCCGTTGACGATCTGGCTGTTGCAGCCTGCCGCCGTGCCGGACCTGGCCCATGACAATGTTGCGGGTGCCAAGGCACTGATGGACGGTTGGGCCAAGGGTGACATGATCGTGCTGGTGCGCCATGTCGAACGCTGTGATCACTCCCCGGCCCCTTGCCTGGCAGGCGATGATGGCATCACCGAGCGTTCCCGTAGCGTTGCGGTCAGTGTCGGCGAGCAGTTCCAGCGCCTCGGAATGAGCAAGGCGGACGTTTACAACAGTCCGATCCTGCGCACTGCGCAGACCGCCCATTTCATGTTCAGCAAGGCAGGCGTCGGTGAAGACTGGCTAATCAGCTGCAAGGGCACTATGTTGCGTGATGCCCTGGCGCACAAAGTGGCGGGTCGCAATTTGGTGCTGGTGACCCACAGTGAATGCATGGCGCAACTTGAAAAAGACCTCAAGTTGCCGACGTCGACCCTGGGTTACGGCGCCTCATTGTTTATCTCCGCTCCAACACCGCAAACGACACACATGTTGGGTTTCATTGAAGCCTCCGACTGGCACACGGTAACCACCGAATGACTTTTTCTCTGGATCAGGACACACAATGCTGAATTTTTCCCGCCACCGCTTTTATTGGGTGAACTTCGGTATTGCGCTCGCCTGCGCGGCCGTGGTTTTCCTGATGTTCGACATGACAAAAATCGACATCTGGTTCAGCAACCTTCTTTTTGACCCGGTCACCCAGACCTTCCCGCTCGACAAGGTTCACTTCTTCGAGAAGCTCACGCACAAGTGGGCTCGGATCATTCCGAACTGGACCGGTGAAATCGCCTTGATCGGCATGTTGCTTTCGTTTGTATGGCCATTGGTCAACCCGCAAAAACGTCCGCGTATCGGTCAATTCCTCGAGCGGATCAAAGCCGCCCCGGTGCTGCGGTTTACCGCCGACCATCGCCGTGACTTTATCTTTGTGGTGGTGGCGTTTGCCGTATGTACCGGCGTGATCCATTTCCTCAAGGCACACACCAGTGTGTACTGCCCGATTGAAACGACCCTCTACGGCGGCAAGATTGCCCATATGGAGTGGTACAACAACTTCCAGCTGTTCCGGGAAGCCGGCGACGGTCGCTGCTGGCCGGGTGGGCACGCGTCGGGCGGTTTCACCATGCTCGCGCTGTACTTCGTTGCGCGCCGTTACCAGTGGCGCTTTTCCAAAGCGGTGTTGTGGTTTTCGTTGGTGCTGGGTTTCGTCTACGGCACCACGCGGGTCCTGCAAGGCTGGCACTACATGTCCCACACCTTCTGGGCCGGGATCTTTGTCTGGCTGGCGTGCTTGCTGACAGCCCTGGCATTCTACGGTCGGGCCAGGCTGGATGTGCCGGTGCTGCAAAAGGCCCAGCGCTCCAGTGTTTATGCGGCTACAGGCTCACAAAGTAGTAAGCCTGTCGCCCCACCCTCATTGTCTTGAGCACTTTCAACGGCGCGGCCGGTTCGGTATCACCGGACATGACCGCGACGTTGGACGCTGATGCCGCGAGAAATTCATGCAGCTGAGCGTCAGTGTCCAGGCCTTTGAGCAGGCGCTGGCTGTAGAACACACTGGCGCCGCCCACCCGCTCATTGGCCTGGAACAGGGCGACCTGTTGTCCGTTGGCCTGCATCGTCTGAATCTGCGTGGTCAATGGCACAAAGGACAAAGTGCGATCCGCCAACGGCATCGCCCATTGTGCGGCAGCCAGGTAGCCGCCAATCACCACGGCAAACACGCCGATTACCCCACCCCGTCGATACCGTGCGATGCAGCCCAACAGGGAGGCGGCGGTTTCACGCATCTTCAGTTTTGCGTAGAGCACGCTCGCGTATTCCGCCGCAATCACCGCTGCCGCCGGTGTCATCGACATCAGGTACACGGTGCGTTTGCTTGAGGCCAGCGTCAGCATGGCGAACTGTGCCAGCAACCACAGCGTGAAAAACAACAAGTAACGATCGGCCATCAGGCTTTTACGGAAATGCCACAGCCCCAGGTACACCAGAATGTTCCACGGCAAAAACGCTTGCGGCAGCTTGGCCAGGTAATAGTAGAACGGTTCGTAATGCCCCGCCTCGACGAACGATCCGCTGAAGCGTCCGACACTGTTGGTCAGCAGCACATCCGTCACGGCCTGCGCACCACTTTGCTGATAAAGCAGGGCGAGCCAGATCAGCAGCGGCACCAACCCCAGTATTGTCAACAATCCGGGGCGCAGCCAGGTCGCCAGGTTCAGGCGCTTGTCGATCAACGTCTCGGCCGACAGGTACGCGAAGATCACCACACCCGGCATCGCCAGGCCCAGCACGCCTTTGCTCAAGGTTGCGATAGCAATCCCTGAAGCAAACAGCAGCGCGTTGCCGAGCGTCGACTGCCGCTGCCCTTGAAAGAACGCGAGTAACGCCATGCTCACGCCCAACGCCAGCAAGGCGTCTTCGCCGACGCCACGCACGTTGCTCCAGTAGCTGGCCATGGTGGCGAGCAGGATGCCCGCCGTCCACGCGAGTTCTTTGGGGCGGCCGAACCGGCGCAGCATCGCGTAAAGAGTCATCACGCTGAATAACCCGGCAAAGGCCGACGCCAGTCGCACGGCCCACGGTGTGCCGCCGAACACACGGATCGCGGCGGCATCGAGCCACAAACTCAATGGAGGTTTTTCAAGAAACGGTTCGCCAAACAAGCGGGGTGTCACCCAGTCGTTATCCAGGTGCATTTCCATCGCGATCCCGGCAACCCGGGCCTCGGTGGAACCTTGCAGTTGGTAATTGCCCAGCGCGAAGAAAAACAGCAAAGCGGCAAGCAGAAACAGTGAAGCGGCGGGGCGGGACATGGACGTCGATGACCGGACAGAGAGCTGAGAGGCCGATCATAGGAAATGAGAGCTGAACGAAATGTGAACGGCGCGTAGTAATCGAGTAACAGAAAACCCAACCCATTAGCGCCCTTTCTTGCAGGCAAAAAAAAGCCCGCGGGAGGGCGGGCAAACCGTAGTTTCTTGAATGAGCGAGGGCAATGTACCGATTGTTGAGGCGCGATGGGGTGAAGAAAAGTTCATGTAGATGAACGCCCGCGCGCCAGTATGTCTACGGCAAGTGATCCGCCGCAAAGTCCGCCTCTGAACGCGCGCGCAGCTGGCCCTTGCGGCAGGCTTGCTGGAATCGTTCATAGTCGCGGTCATTCTGGTCGGTGTAGCTTTTTGCATACTTGACCAGCGCCTCTGCCAGCGCATCGCTCTTGCCAATGTAGCCGCTGATCTGCGAGGCGTGCCCGGAAGATTTGGCATGCGCGCGGGCGAGGGCGCGACCACACAAGCGTCCGTAGGCCGAAAAGGCTTCGGCATCGAAGTTTTCCAGTTCGGCTGAAATCTTCATGTCGCGCAACTGGCGCACATAAAAGTGTCGACCGCTGGGACCGGTGGCCCAGCCAAGGAACAGGTCACTGGCCGACTGCATCAAGCGCTGACCATTGACCACGCGCTGCCCCTCATGGCGGACACGTGATTTGACCTTCACGTAATCAGCGAGCACCGAGCGCCGCGCTTCCTTGAATTGCAGGAACAACGGGAACTCCTGTTCATCCGTCAGCAACGCCACCAGGCAACGGGTGCCGACACTGCCCACGCCCACCACTTTGAAGGCCATGTCGTGAACGTGAAACCGTGACAGCAACTCACGCCGGTCAGCTTGAAGTGTGGCTCGGTAATCGCTCATGAACGTTTTGTACAACGGGCGCCAGTCCGAGAGGCGCAGCCAGTCATCGTCGGCGTCCAGCAGCGTGGTGTCCTTATGCAGGTGGAAAATTTCCGGCAGGTCATCACGAATCACCAAATGACCTTTCGCGTCACGCTCGCTGATTTTTGGCAGTAACTCGGCATGTGTCCGCCGCTCGGCTTTTGCGATGGCGCGCTCCACATGTTCCAGCGTGCTTTTGCTCGCCTGCTTGAGCAAATCATCGTAGCTGATGGACTCGTACCAGTTCTCCAGCGAGCTCTGTTGGGCACACTCCAGCATGGTTTCCTGATAGGCACCGACCACCTGGAGGCAGACGTTTTCTTCCACCGTTTCACCGTGGCGCAGGTCGCGAGCCGCCACCATGAAACTTGCCACCAGACGTTTCAGATCCCACTCCCACGGGCCGGGGTGGACCTCGTCGAAATCATTGACGCTGAACAACAGATTGCGCTCGGGTGTGGCAAAACCACCGAAATTCATCAGGTGGCAATCGCCGCAGATCGTCGAGACCAGGCCCATGTTGGACGTGGTCGCCAGGTCGTGAGCCTGCAGCAAGGCGTTACCACGATAGAAGGTGAACGGCGACACGAGCATGCGCCCATACCGCAACTCGACCAGCGACTTCACCCGGCCTTCGCTGGACCGCTTGATCAGCGGGATGGGGTCACGGGTCACTTTTTCCATGGACGCTTGAGCACTGCGCGAGCAGTTTTTGCGAGCATCCTTGCCTTGCTTCAAACGGTTTACGAGGGTGGTCATGGGGGCTCTTTTTGGGTCGATGTCATGAGGTGGGATCGAGCTGAGTGTAGAAGGGGTTTGCAGGCTCATCCAAAGGGATTGAGCAGCGACTAATCTCAGTCAGCCGCTATTCATTCCTGAAGTCGGCTATCTGTCACTGGCAGGCTGCGGGCTGTTGTTTGGTCTCGCCTCGGTCCTCAATGACGGTTGCAGCGTCGGCACGCTCACCAAACTGGCAAGTGGCAACCTGAACAAAGCCTCACCATTTTTGGCTGGGTGCTGGGGATCGTCCTTTGGTATCACCTGAACCTGCTCGTCGAACACAAAACCCTGCAAATGCCGACCATCACCAGCCGTCACTACTGGTTGATCCTGGGTATCGTCCTGCTGGTGCTGCTATTGCTGATCCGCGTTCACGGTGACAAACACCTGGTCCTGTCCAGCATGCTGCTGGGCGCCCTGACCAGCGCCCTCTACACCTTCGAACCGCTGTGGACCCCGAGCGTATTCATCTACAACGTTTCGCAAATGTTCTGGGAGTCGGGGGATAGCTCCCTGACCGGACGGAGTTGAAATCAAAAAAGGCACCTGCGATGTTCTCGTCAGGTGCTTTTTTTATTGATGGGATATGGCCACTTCGTTACATCGTCGAAACCTGCGCCCGCAATCGCCGGCCTACGACATCGAGCAAATCACAGCCATCGCGTAGCGACGTCACCAGTGCCCGCGCAAGCTCACTGTGAATACCCTCGCCAAACGCGATGCTCTCCAGTCATTGAGTCGCGGTGTGAATGCGGTAAGCCGCGGTTTCGTGCAGTACGTCCAGCGGTGCTTCGGTGTCGATCAGCAACGACGCGATGGTGCAGTCGATGCCGGTGATAGGCATGTATCTATCCATGAAAAACCCTCCATTTTGTAAAAGAATGCAACTAAGCAGCAGTGTTTGTAGACGTAACCTCAGGCAGCCCTTCAGGCGGATCGAGATTGTCCAGCGCGCGGTTGACCAACAGCTCCGCCAGTACGCTTAACTGCGGAATGGCCAGTGCCACGTTGCGGCGCGAGCCTTCAAGTTCACAGGCGAGGTCGGTGGTCATGACGTTGAGCGACGCGAGGGTTTCGCAGGCGTGAGCGAGCAGGGTGGGAGTGTCGATGTCGGGGAGGAGGGTGAAGACGTGGCTGATGGGGTCGGGGCATTTTGGGTTGCGCAGGCGAGAACTGACGGTGCGTTCGGTGGTATCAGAAAGTTGAGTTATATCGGAAGTTTCTGCATCTGAACGTGCCTCAGATGCAGGTGGATTGGGAGTGATCTTTTTCAATTGAATGCCCTCACACTATGGATAAGAGCTACCAATCCCCTGCTGTCAAACAGGATTGGGTGGCAGCTGTACGCGGGTTGACAGACCGGAAGTGTGAGAACCCGGTGCACCCGGAGATGCCCCGCGCACAGCCACCATAACGAGACTGCATGCGCGTGAGCATGCCGCCCGGTCGGGAGGGAGTGCAGATTACACTTTTCAGCCTGTCAAAGCCGATCGCTGTTTTGTAGCGACATCTGAAGGCTATCGACGCAGAACCGCTTCCGCCAGTTCATGGAAGTCGATACGAGTTGCGGGAAGTTTCCTAGGACTTGGACTACATATTTTTTCAGGGGAGCGGATGTTTCTTGGAATACGGTTTGGAAGTTTCAGAGGAATCAAACTACATTCACCAACCTATATTCCTACAGGGTGTGTCGGTTGACTGCTAGGAAGCGGATACCTCAATGTTTGTTCATTGCCTCGGCAGGTCGACAACTCTCATTGATCATCAAATGGGCATTGACGATTGTGGTTTAACTGCTTAAAGTCTGCGTCAACAACTAACCCATATCTCCGGCGTGGCGTGACCATCTGGAGAATGGGGGAAAAAGCCGACGAAAGTCGGTTTTTTCGTATCTGGAGCATGGAAATGCAACAAAATCTGCAGATCGGACCTCTGCGAACGCGTATCTATATTGACGGCTATAACTTGTATTACGGTTGTCTGCGAAACACTCCTTATAAGTGGCTCGACATTGTCGCTCTTTTTGAACGCTGCATACTTCCATCGGTTCTTTTGAGGTGCGAGCTGGGGGATGCACTTATATCGAGTCTTTCATCTGCTCCATCAATAAAATATTTCACAGCAAAAATCGTGGAGCGCGTGGCACGTGGTAGCGACTCTGTTTCATCTCAGGCGCGCTATCACACTGCATTAAGGAAGCTGTATACCGATAATGTTCAAATTATCGAGGGCTACTTTTCTGTGAGTAAAACCATCGTAAAAACGGTGGACGATAATTATCCGAATCGAGCTCCGCGCGAATGTCATGAAATGCTTGTCTGGAAAATAGAGGAGAAGCAAAGCGACGTAAATATTTCGCTGGAGGCCTATCACGACTCCCTTTCAGGCTCTATCGATCAAGTGGTTTTCGTGACTAATGACACGGACATAGCTCCAGCTTTAAAAATGATTCGCGAACATTCTCGTGTGAAAGTTGGACTGGTTATTCCAACAACGGATCATGAGCGTGTACCGAACACCGAGCTTGCCAATTTGGCTCACTGGGTCCGGACACACATCACCAAGGACGAGCTTGCATCTAGCCAATTACCCCGCGTGATCCTTGGGCGAAAACCGACGGTAAAGCCAGAGTCCTGGTATGCCCGACCAGATTTGCTGCACAAAATCCTGGCGTTGGCGATTCCAGTAAAAGGAGATAAGGGGCGAGCGTTCAAGTGGATGGGACAACCTAATCCTTATCTTGATAACAGGTGTCCAATTGACCTTGTTGAAACGGAAGAGGGTGCCCAACAAGTGATTGATTACATAACCCTCTGGCTAGGCACTCGGGCTTCGGAAATAGAGCTTCAACCGGACTGAGGGGATTACTCAACTATCCATGTGAAAAGATGCGTGCAAACATTTTGAATGCTATGCGTGCGTGGATTCTCAAAACTCAGTCCCCTCACCCCCCTTCAAAACCCACCCAGCCTCCCCAGCCACCAACCTGTACTCAACCTGCCGCATCTTCCCCGTCCTCCCCGCCCCAGCCTCCGCACTGTCATAAACCGGAAACCGCCGCACCAGCACATTCTCCACCACCGCAAACTCATCTTCCCCCTGATACCCCTCGGCCACTTTCGCGTTTTCACCAATCGGCGGAAGGTAAATCTCGCTCAGCGACTTCTTGTGGTTAGCCGCAAACGCCACCAACTCCCCCGGCATCCCGCGCCCAGGTGCTCTGGCGAACACGTAAATCTCCGGCGAACCATCCTTATCCAGATCGGCGACTTCTGCGCGGGCAATGTTGCCTGTCAGTGGTCGAGTGATAGCCGAGTTGTCGATTTCCAGCCCTTGCGGCGAGATGCGCACCACGGGATTCCCGTCGACCCATTCGCCCTTCACCTGAAAGCGTATGCCTTGCAGCTCGAGTGTCTGATCAAACGGCTGGGCGCTGTCCGTCGCCGGGCTGAGGTTCAATGAGAGGTTGTAATTAGCCACTTCGTTGCGCCGCGCCGCATTGCGCATCAGGTACACCTGGACCGTGTACACCCCATCAACAGGCAACGGGCCCATGAAGTGGTTACCCATGATCGAACCGTTGAACAGCGCGGTGTCCTGGCCTTTGGTAGCGATGTTGAAGTACGCCGGTGCGTTGGAGGGTTTGAGGTCGACGGTCAGTATCTGGCCTGCTTTTGCGCTGACGCGGTATTGCGCGGTGAGTGGGCCTTTGATGGATTGGTCGAACCTGGCGCTGTCGCTGCCTTTATCAAAAGGAACCTGCTCGACACGCGGTTCGACCTCGGAGGCAGCCTGCGCAAAAGTAGCGATGATTGAAAACAGACCGACGGTAATCCAGCGATTCATGATTAGTTTCCGCGAAGTGCTGAAGCGAAAGGATAGATCAGTGAATCAATCCGGCCGAAAACCGATTGGATCTGCCCAGAAAGCCCGGTCTGGATATCGCCGCGATCCACCTCGATTCCGCCGTCATCGTCCAGTGGCTTGTGTCGATAAGTATTGAACTATTGAAGCAGTTTCAGCGTCGATTTGATGTGAGTGTGTGACGGGTGGCAGAGGCCCGGTTTAGACGAGTCTGTCGGGCAAACGTGGCAATAACATGACACTTTGAATCTAATAAATGCCGTCAAATAAATGACTGTATTTTCGCCTGGCGTTAATTTAGACAAACTATTGACAGTGCCCTCCTGAACTCCCATTATCGGCCGCGTTTTGGTGGCCTTGCGCCATAAAAGCGGCGGACCTAACCACTCGTATCCGCTCAACTATTCAGGGAGAAAGTACATGTTTGTCGAGCGAATACTGGTCACCGGCGGGGCGGGTTTTATTGGGTCGCACCTGGTTGAAGCGTTGCTTGGCAAGGGCTACAAGGTTCGCGTGCTGGACAATTTGTCGACCGGCAAAGTGGCTAATCTGCCAATGGACAATGCCAATCTGAACCTGGTCATCGGTGATGCGGCGGATGCTGTTGTCGTTGAACAGGCCATGCGCGATTGCAGCGCTGTCGTTCACCTGGCGGCGGTCGCCTCGGTGCAGGCTTCGGTAGACGATCCGGTCGCCACTCATCAAAGCAACTTCGTCAGCACCCTGAACGTCTGCGAAAGCATGTCGAAAGCCGGAATCAAGCGTGTGGTGTATGCGTCCAGCGCGGCCATTTACGGCAACAACGGTGAAGGCACGGCGATTCACGAAGACACGCCGAAATCCCCGCTCACCCCGTACGCCGCCGACAAACTGGCTGGTGAGTACTACCTGGATTTCTATCGCCGCGAACACGGCCTGGAACCGATGATCTTCCGCTTCTTCAATATCTTCGGGCCGCGCCAGGATCCGTCTTCGCCGTACTCCGGCGTGATCAGTATTTTCACCAAACTGGCCATGGCCGAGCAGTCGGTGGCGATCTTCGGCGATGGCGGGCAGACCCGCGACTTCGTTTACGTTCAAGACCTGGTGAGCATTCTCGTGCAGGCACTGGAAGTGAACGAACCGAAACCCGGTGCGGTCAACGTAGGGCTCAGCCGTTCCACCAGCCTCAACGACCTGATCGCTGAGTTGGGGACTGTTGTCGGCACCCCGTTGAAGGTGATTCATCACGCACCACGACAAGGCGACATTCGCCACTCGCGTGCCAACAACGCCCGCCTGCTCGAGCGTTTCAAACTCCCTGAGCCGACCACCATCGGCAAGGGTTTAGCGCAGCTAATCCGCAGTCTGTAACGCGGCCGGTCACTCGGCACGACGTTCAATCAGCATCGACTCAGTCACACTCAAGAGTGCGTTATGGAAATCGTTTTTCGCAGGACGCGTGTCCGCTCGGCCGCCAAACGGCTGTTGGCTGCCATCGCGCTTATCGTGAGTGGCCCGGCTGCCCAGGCTGCCGCGTTGCCACAGCCCTCTAGTGTGACGTTCTGGTACGCCGATCAGCCGCCGATCCCGGAGCTCGCACAGTTCGACTGGTCGGTGGTCGAGCCCGGGCATATGACCCAGGGCGATGTGAAGACCCTGCGCAAGTTGGGCAGCCATCCATTCGCTTACCTGTCGATTGGCGAGTTCGCTGGCAACAAGGCTGACATCGAAAAAGCCCACCTTGCCGGCGCAGTCAGCCCGGTGCGCAACGGCGCCTGGGACAGTCAGGTGATGAACCTGGCAGCGCCGGCGTGGCGTGAACATTTGTTTGGCCGCGCCAAGACGTTGCAGGCCGAAGGCTATGCCGGGCTGTTCCTCGACACCCTCGACAGTTTCCAGTTGCAACCCGAGGCTGAGCGAGAAGCTCAACGTTTGGCGCTTGCCAGTTTCCTGCGCGAATTGCACCAGCGTCAGCCGACACTGAAGCTGTTTTTCAACCGTGGCTTTGAAGTCCTGCCCGAGCTTGACGGTGTGGCCGCCGCGGTGGCGGTCGAGTCGATCCATGCCGGTTGGGATGCGACCGCCAAGCGTTATCGCCCGGTGCCTGAGGCCGACCGTGCGTGGCTGGAAACCCAGATCCAACCCTTGCGCGCCAAAGGCATCCCGTTGGTGGCCATCGACTACTTGCCGCCGGAGCGTCGCGACGAGGCGCGCAAGCTGGCCGCGCGTCTGCGCGAAGAGGGTTTCATTCCTTACATCGGCACCCCTGAACTGGACTCGATGGGCATCAGCAACATCGAAGTGCAACCGCGCCGGGTCGCGCTGCTGTTCGACCCGCGTGAAGGCGACCTGATCCGCAACGCCGGGCATACCTTGCTCGGCGGTTTGCTCGAATACCTCGGCTACCGCGTGGATTACCTGCCGGTGGACAACACCTTGCCACAGTACCGCTTTAGCGGTTTGTACGCCGGCGTCATCACCTGGATGACCAGCGGCCCGCCGCAGGACGCCCCGGCGTTCAACAGCTGGATTGGCAAGCGCCTGGACGAGCAAGTCCCGGTGGTGTTCTTTTCCGGTTTGCCGATTCAAGACACGCTGCTGCTCAAGCGTCTGGGCTTGACTCGGGAAGCGCCCATCGCCACGCAAGCATTGAGCATCACCTATCAGGACAAGGCGCTGATCGGAGCGTTCGAAGCACCGGTGCAGCCCCGATCCCGTGACCTGACCGCGATTTCCCTGCTGCCCAAAGGCCCGAAAGCCGCGTTGCTGCTGACCGCCGCAGACGGCCAGACCTTTGCGCCGGTGGCCGTCGCCGACTGGGGCGGCCTCGCCCTCGCGCCGTACATTCTCGAAGCGAACAACGAGCGCAGCCGCTGGATTCTCGACCCGTTCGCGTTCCTTCAAGCGAGCCTGCGCCTGCCGGTACAACCGCGCCCGGACACCACCACTGAAAATGGTCGACGTATCGCCACCGTACACATCGACGGCGATGGTTTCCCGTCGCGCGCCGAAGTGCGTGGTACGCCGTATGCCGGCAAGCAGGTGCTCGACGACTTCATCCGTCCCAATCCGTTTCTGACCTCGGTGTCGGTGATCGAAGGTGAAATTTCGCCACGCGGGATGTTCCCGTTTCTCGCCCGCGAGCTGGAGCCGATTGCCCGTGAGCTGTTCGCCGACCCGAAAGTCGAAGTCGCCACGCACACCTTCAGCCATCCGTTTTTCCTGCAGCCTGAACTGGCCAAGCAGCGCGAAAATTTCCACCCGGAATACGGCTTGAAAATGGCGATTCCGGGCTACGACAAAATCGATTTCCGCCGCGAGATATTTGGCTCGCGCGACTACATCAACCAGCACCTCACCACCCCGGAAAAACCGGTGAAGATGGTGTTCTGGCCGGGCGATGCGTTGCCCTCGGCCGCCACCATCAAACTGGCCTATGACGCCGGCCTGAAAAACGTCAACGGCGCCGAGACGATGATGACCAAGGCCAACCCGTCGCTGACCGGTTTGAACCCGTTGCTGCGTCCGACCGAAGGCGGTTTGCAGTACTACGCGCCGATCATCAACGAGAACCTCTACACCAACCTGTGGAAAGGCCCGTACTACGGCTTTCGCGATGTGATCGACACCTTCGAACTCACCGACAGCCCGCGACGTATGCGCGGCCTGCACCTGTATTACCACTTCTACTCAAGCACCAAGCAGGCCTCGATCAAGGCCATGGGCGAGATCTACGGCTACATGAAAACGCAGCAGCCGATGTCGCTGTGGATGAGCGATTACCTCGATCGTTTGCACGGTTTGTATCAAGTGAGCATGGCGCGCACCGCTGACGGCGCCTGGCAAATTCGTGGACTCGACGCATTGCGTACCGTGCGGCTCGACCCGCAAATGGGTTGGCCGGACCTGATGCGCTCGCAAGGCGTTGCCGGTGTTCGCGACTTGCCGCAGGGTCGTTATGTGGCCCTCGGCAGCGACCATGCATTGCTGGTGTTGCGTCCCGATCGGGATGAAAGACCGGCACTGGAGGACGCCAATCTGCCGCTGGTGGACTGGCGTTACGTGGATGAGCGCCAGGTGGACTTTTCGTTTGCCGGGCAGGTCGACCTGACCTTCTCCGTGCGCGCCTCGGGCACATGCCGGGTTGAAGTGGACGGACAACGTTTTGCAGGCAAGGCATCCGCCGGCCTGTGGATTTTTCAATTACCAATGAAGCAGGTGAGTCATGGTCAGCTCTTCTGCAACTAAAAGCAGCCGCCTGCTCAATCCGTGGACATTGGCGGTGGTGGCAGTGGCGGTCGGCGGTGTTCTTTGGCTGACGTTCCAGCGCGAAGAAGTGTTCCAGCCCGACGGTCGCGAGCCGGATGCGGTGTCGGCCAATTACGCCGAACTGCTGTTGTCAGCGCACCCGGACGACGATCATTTGCGTCTGCAATTGGTCGACCTGTTGATCCGCCTCGGCGACTACACCAAGGCACGTCAGCACCTCGAGAATTGGCCGAAACCGCAACTCGGATTGCAGGCCTATTACCGGTTGGAACTGGACGCACTGGAAGCGGCGAAGGCTGACGATCCGGTTGCGCAGAAGGCGTTGATCGAGCGCCTGCAAAGTTTTGATCACAGCAGTCTGCCGGTGCCGCAATTGCAGAACCTGGCCAAGCTGGCGCTGACGCTTCAGGCGCCGGCGTTCGCCGCCAGTGTCTACGAAGAAATCGCCGGGCGCGATCCGGCTCAGCGCACTGAGTCGCTCAAGTCCGCCGCGCAGTGGTATCTGGCCGGCGAGAAACCGGATCGCGCTGCCGAGATTTATCTGCAACTGAAAAAGGACAGTACAGGCCCCGAGCGTCGTGAATACGCACAACTGGCCTTCAACAGCCTGTTGGCCGCCGGTCACGGTGAGCAGGCCGCGCAGGTGCTGGCCGATGAACTGGATCAACTCAAGGACTCGGCTGATTCAGCGTGGCTGGAGCAGGGCGTCGATGTTGCTGTCGGCAGCCAGCGCTTCGATCTGGCGCAGCGATTCCTTGATCAGTGGCGCGTCTTGCAGCCGGACAACCCGCAAATCCTCAGGAAAGAATTCGGCATGCGCCTGGCGCTTGGTGATCTGGCCGGTGCCTGGGAAAGCGGTGAGCAGCTCGTGGTCGAACACCCGGATGACTTGGCCTTGCTCGAGCAAATGGCGCATCTGGGCGAATGGCGTGGCGACGGTCAGGCAGCCCTGGCCTATTGGATTCGCTTGCTGAAACTGCACGAAGACCCACAAACCCGCGAACACGCGTGGCGTCTGGCGAGCCAGCAGTACGACTTCGATCAGGCGATTCCTTTGCTCGCCGAGATCATGCAGCAGCGTGCGCTGACTGACGTCGAACTTGATGCGCTGATCTACGGCCACGAATCACGCGGCACGCCGACCGAAGCCGAAGCCTGGTTGCGCGCTTACCTGAACAAGTACCCGACCCATCGCCTGGCGTGGACGCGTCTGGTGCAGAACCTGGAAAACACCGGGCAGTACGCGCACAAGGCCGAGACTTACAAGAGCTACTCGAAACGTTTTGCGCTGACCACCACCGAGCGCATCGATTGGGCCAACACCTATCTGAAGCTGTTTGATAATCAGTCGGCGTGGGGCGTGGTGCAGATCGACAACCGCAAGATAAATGATGAGGAATATTGGAGTCTGCGTTCGTCGCTGGCCTGGGATCTGGAGCTTGACGACGAGCTGCAAGCGTCTCTGGAAAGACTCCTCGCGCTGCGGGGTTCGCTTAACAGTGGCGACGAAAGTCAGCTGATCACGATGTACCGCACCAGCGATCCGAAACGCGCCCTGACCATGATGGTCGGCAGTTGGCAGCGCGTGCATGATCCGCTGCGTCTGGTCGAGGCCTTGCAGCAAGCGCAAGACTTGCAGGACTGGCCGCAAGTCGCTGCCCTGCTCAAGAGTGCCGAGCAATACCCGGAGGCCAGCGAGCAGGCGCAGGTATTGGCGATTCGCGGTGCTTTGGCGGTGCAGCAGGGACAAACCGAGGAAGCACAGCGCTTGTATCAGTTGGGACTGTCGCGTTTCCCGGATGACAACCTGTTCCGCGAACGCCTGATGTGGCTCTACATCGATCAGGGCAACACCACCGCGCTGAAACCGTTGCTGACTGAATGGCGCCCGCAAGCGCGGCAAGACCGGATTCTGTGGCTGCCGTTCGCCAGTGCCAGCCAGTTGCTCGGTCGTGAAAGCGAAGCCTTGGCCTGGTATCGCCTGTACCTCAAGACCAGTCCGCAGGATTGGCTGGTGCGTGCGGCGTATGCCGATGCCCTCGAAAGCGCCGGTTATCGTGATGCGGCCCAACGTCTGCGCCTGAAGTTGCTGCGCAGCCCCGAGGGTGAAGAGATCAAACCGTCGTCCCAGCGTTACGCGATCTGGTTGCGCCTCATGGCCAGCAGCTATTCGCCGGGCAAAGCGGCGAATGAAGTCGCGCAGTGGAAGGACGGTTCGCCGGCCATGTTGCAACTGTGGTTCGAACGGTTGCTGGCGCGTCTCGACGCGACGAATCAGGAATCGCAGAAAGACCAGTGGCTGGATTGGGCGCGCAGCCAGGGCTTGAAGGTCGAGCGTTATGAAGAGATTCAGCAAGCCTTGCGCAGCCGCAACAAGCAGCAGGTCGAAACCCTGTTGGCCAGCAACGACCTGAACCCGGCGCAACGTGCGCAGGCGCTGAGTCGTCTTGGCCGATACGCCGAAGCCCTCGACCTTAGCGAGTCTGCGCTGGGCGACGATCAACCGGCCGCGGTGCGTGAGCAACTGCGTCGCCAAGCCGTGGAGCTTCAGGAATTGACGCCGCAAGGCGCGCAGGTGTCCTGGCATCAACAGGATTTCGGCGGCCTGGAATTCAACGGCCCGCGCCTTGAAGTGGCACACAACCTGGGCGACCAGTGGTACGCCGATGTTCAGCTGGAGCAGGGCACTTACAACAGCGATCAACTGATTGAATCGCGCATGGGCGACGAGAATAACGCCGGCCTGACCTTGCAGCGTTTCGTCGAGGACGGCAGCTACAAGCTGTTCGCCGACACCAGTCAGCGCAAGGACGACGACCGCAATGGCCTGGGCCTGTCGCGGATCTGGCAATTGGACGTCAGTGACCAGATCGAAGCGGGCCTGGACTGGAATCGCAAGAGTGAAGACAGCGGCTTGATGCGTGCTTTCGGCCAGCACGACAGCCTGTGGCTCGGCGGTCGTCACGGCTTGTCGGCGCGGGACCAGATCAGCTGGGAGGTGGCGCAGAAATCCTTCTCCACCCGCGCGGGCGATGCCCTGGGCAACGGCCAGGCGCTGAAGATGGAATACAACCACACGCTGGAATTTGCCGGGCCTAACTGGACCGTGCGCAGCGGTGTCGATTATCAGCACAACAACGTCAAGGACCGCACCCTGGATTACCTGTCCAGCGCCAACGGCGGCCCGGTGAAAAGCGTTGATAACTCGGACGATCCAGCGGTCGTCACGGCCGAAGATCTGCTGCAAAGCCGTTACGGCCAACTGTATGTCGGCAGCTCCTGGCGTCGCGGTTTGCCGGGCGCGCTGGTGCGCACTCGTGCGCAATACACCTGGCTGGTGGACGTCACGGCGGGCTGGCAATGGCTGGATCAAACCTTCAACTACGGCATCAACACCGGGATCGGCGTCGAAGTGCTGGGCGATGACGAATTGGCCCTGACCTTCGGCTACCAATCCGCGCCACAAGGCGGGGATGGTCAGGCGGGCGGAACACTGGGTGTGAGCTACGGCGTGCGATTCGGACGCTGATCATGAAATGTTTACGGGAGAAAAACTGATGCAAGCAATTCGTAATCTGAGCCTGGCTCTGGCAGTCCTGTTCGTCGCCGGTTGCGCCAGTTTCACCGGCGACACCAGTCCCAATCTGCCGCGTAATGCGAAGTGGGGCGTGGTGCCGATGGTCAACTATTCGCAGACCCCGCAGGCCGGCGAGCGCAGTGAGCAAATTCTGCTCAGCGTGCTCAGCAGCCACGGTCTGCAACCACGGGTTTACCCGGCCAGCACCCAGGGCGAACAAGCGCTGATGGACGACAACGAACGCCTGGCCGGCGCCCTCGATTGGGCCCGTGATCAGAAGCTCGATTACGTGGTCTCCGGCAGCGTTGAGGAGTGGCAGTACAAGAACGGTCTGGACGGCGAACCGGCGGTGGGCATCAGCCTGCGCGTGCTCGAAGCCAGCAGCGGTCGTGTGCTCTGGAGTAAAAGCGGTGCGCGCGCCGGTTGGTCCCGTGAAAGCCTCGCCGGCACCGCGCAAACGGTGCTCGACACACTTGTTGGCGCCCTTCGGTTCGAGTGAATGCAATGAATTCTCCTCACATGGATTACAGCCTCGCGCCGCGTGCCAGCGGCCCGGTGTCCTGGCTGGAAACGCTGTTGGTGACCGGCGGGGCCATCGGCCTCGGTTTGTGGTTGACCCCGCAGGACCCGCTGCAAATGCACGCCGGTTTTCCCTGGCCGGTGTTGGCGCCATTGCTGCTCGGTGTGCGCTACGGTTTTGTGCGCGGCCTGGTCAGCGCCAGTCTGCTGGTGATGGCGATGTTCGCGCTGCGCTATGTCGGGCATGAAGGCTACGAGCAGCTGGATCCGTCGTTCATCGTCGGCGTGCTGGTCAGCGGCATGCTGGTGGGCGAGGTTCGCGATCTGTGGGAGCGGCGCTTGCAGCGTCTGCAGATGGCCAACGATTACCGCCAGTACCGTCTCGACGAGTTCACCCGCGCGCACCAGATTCTGCGGGTCTCCCACGACCTGCTGGAGCAGCGCGTGGCGGGCAGCGATCAGAGTTTGCGCAGCTCTTTGCTGGGCTTGCGCGACAAACTGCGCGTGATGCCGGAAGAAGGTGATGCGCTGGCCGCGCTGGCCGACCCGATTGTGAGCATGCTCGGTCAGTACGGCGCGTTGCGCGTGGCCGGTTTGTACCGCGTCGACGAGCGAGAAGAAAACGTCTTGCCCGAAGCCTTGGCGACCATCGGCATCATGGGGCCGTTGGGCACCGAAGACGGTCTGGTCAAGCTGTGCCTTGAGCGTGGCGAGCTGGTCAGCGTGCGTCAGGAATTGATCGATGCCGGCAGCTCGGCGCAGTTCTCGTCGTTGCAGGCGTGCATTCCGCTGATCGATGCCGAAGGTCGCTTGCTGGCGATTCTGGCGGTGCGGCAGATGCCGTTCTTCGCGTTTCAGGATCGTACGTTGAGCCTGTTGGCCTTGCTCGCCGGACACATCGCCGACCTGCTGCGCCGCGATCCGCAAGTGCTGCAACTGGCCGACGCCGATGCGCAACACTTCACGCTGCAACTCAAGCGCTCGCTGGTGGATGTTGAGCAGCACAAGCTGGCGGCCGGCCTGTTTGCCTTCGAAATGACCCGTCCCAACGATGAGCTGGCGCGTTTGTTTGAGCGCAGCCAGCGCGGTCTCGATCTGCAATTGTCGCTGCGCAACGACCGCGATCATTCGTTATTGCTGGTGCTGCTGCCGTTGACCAGTCCGCAAGGCAGCGAAGGGTATCTGGCCCGAATCAACCTGTTGCTGCACGAGCACTTTGGTATCGAAAGCAGTCTGGAAAGCCTTGGCGTGCGTGTGCTGCCGTTCAACCTGGAGCCTGGCTGTGAACGCAACGGGCTGCGTAATTTCCTGTTCAACGAGTGTGGCTTGAATGATCAGCAAGTGGCTGTTTAGCGGAGCCTTGTTGTTAGAGGCGGGCAGTTGGGCCAGCTTGTGGCTCACGGCGCCTGAATTACAACAATTGCTGGTGTTCACCCTGAGCCATGGCCTGGCCTGCGTGATGTTGTGCGCGGCGGTGTGGTTGCTGTTGCCGGCGCGTTACCGTTCGCCGCTGCCGTGGAGCCCGCTGTTCATCTTCAGCCTGGCGTTCTTTGTGCCGGTGCTCGGGGCGGTCGGCGTGGTCGCGGCGATTTTCCCGGCGCTGTACCTGCCGCGCAAACGCGACAAGCAGGCATGGCAAGCGGTAGGCATTCCGAAGCTGCCGTATCGGGCGCAACTGCAATTGCACAAACCGGTATTTGCCGATGGCGGTTTGCAGGACGTGTTGCGTCATGCGCCCGATCCGGACCAGCGTCTGGCCGCGTTGCTGGCCACACGACGCATGCCCGGCAAAGAAGCCGTGCCGATCCTCAAGTTGGCGCTGGCCGACCCGAGCGACGATGTGCGGCTGTTGGCGTACTCGATGCTCGACAAGCAGGAAAGCGATATCAACCTGCACATCCAGATCGCCCTCGGCGAACTGCCCGACGCCAACGCCAAAGCAGCGGGTGCGCTGCACGGCCGCTTGGCGCGCTGGTATTGGGAGCTGGCGTATCTGGGGCTGGCGCAAGGCAGTGTGCTGGATCACGTACTCAACCAAGCCAGCGAACATGCCGAGCTCGGCCTGGAAGCAGGCGAGGGCGGTGAGCTGTTTTTGCTGGCCGGGCGCATTGCACTGGAACGTGGCGACATCGAGCGCGCTGAAGTGCTGCTCCGTCAGGCCCAGGAGAACGGCATGGGCGCAGCGCAGGTGCTGCCGTTCCACGCAGAACTGGCGTTCGAGGCCGGTCGTTATCACGAAATTCCCGGACTGCTCGCGCGGCTTCCCGAGGAAACCCGTCAGCGACCACCGTTCGCTGCATTGGTCAGGAGCTGGACATGAGTCACAAGGAACAGGCACCCGTTGCCGACATCTGCCTGCTGCTCGAAGGCACCTGGCCTTACGTGCGCGGCGGCGTGTCCAGCTGGATTCACCAGATGATCCTCGGCCTGCCGGAACTGACCTTCTCGGTGATGTTCATCGGCGGCCAGCGTCAGGCCTATTCGGCGCGACGTTACGAAGTGCCGGCCAACGTGCTGCACATCGAGGAAGTGTTTCTCGAAGATGCCACGCATCCGACCAAGGCGCTGGGCGATCCGCGTGAGGCAGACGAACAGCAGTTGCAGGATTTGTATCGCTTCCTGCATCACCCGGATGCGCCTGACCTCGACATGGGCGAACGCCTGCTCGACTGCATCGCCCAGGGCCTCATGACCCTCGACGACGTACTGCGCAGCCGCGCCAGTTGGGAAACCCTCAGCGAAGGCTACCGTCAGCATTGCGCTGACCCGTCTTTCGTCAATTATTTCTGGACCCTGCGCTCGATGCAGTCGCCGTTGCTGATGCTCGCTGAAGCCGCGCGACGGATGCCGAAAGCGCGGGTGCTGCATTCGATTTCCACCGGCTACGCGGGTTTTCTCGGGTGCATTCTCAAGCAACGCTGGAACTGCACCTATTTGCTCAGCGAGCACGGCATCTACACCAAGGAACGCAAGATCGACCTGGCCCAGGCCAGCTGGATTGCCGAAAGTTCGGGCCAGGCGCTGAACCGCAGCCTCGATGCCTGCTCGGGTTATATCCGCACGTTGTGGGTACGCTTCTTTGAACGCATCGGCCAGCTGACCTACAACAGCGCTGACAACATCATCGCGCTGTACGACGGCAACCGTCAGCGGCAGATCAAGGACGGCGCCATGGCGTCCCGCACCCAGGTGATTCCGAACGGTATCGACCTGCCGGTGTGGACCGCCGCGCTGGAGTCCCGTGCCCACGGCATTGCGCCGGTCGTCGGCCTGATCGGCCGTGTGGTGCCGATCAAGGACGTCAAAACCTTTCTGCGGGCCATGCGCGGCGTGATCAGCGCCATGCCACACGCCGAGGGCTGGATCGTCGGCCCGGAAGAGGAAGACCCGGAATACGTCAGCGAATGCCGCAGCCTGATGGCCAGCCTGGGCCTGGAGGGCAAGGTGCATTTCCTCGGCTTCCAGCGCATTCAGGAGATCTTGCCGAAGCTCGGCCTGATGGTGCTGACCTCGATCAGCGAAGCACAACCGCTGGTGATTCTCGAAGCCTGGGCTGCCGGTACGCCGGTGGTCAGCAGTGACGTCGGCTCTTGCCGCGAACTGATTGAAGGTGGCAGCGCCGAAGACCGTGACCTCGGGCACGCCGGCAAAGTGGTGGCGATTGCCGACCCGCAAGCCACCAGCGCGGCGATCCTCGAACTGCTGCGCAGCCCGCAACGCTGGCAGGCCGCTCAAGCCAGCGGCTTGTTGCGGGTCACTCGTTACTACACCGAAGCCTTGATGCTGCAGCGTTATCGCGACTTGTATCAAGCTGCCATGGAGAACAGTTAAATGGCCGGCATTGGCTTCGAACTGCGAAAAATCCTTTCGCGTGATTCCTACACCGCGACGTTGCACGCCTACGTCTACGCGGGGCTGATCAGCTCCGGGCCATGGGTGTTGTCGATCATCAGCGTGATGCTGGTGGGGATCATCAGTATTGGCTTGCTGCTGCCGAACGCGTTGGTCGGGCAGTTTCTGGTGACGGTGACGTACCTGATGGCCACCTCGCTGATCCTCACGGGCGGCCTGCAACTGTTCTTCACTCGCTTCGTGTCCGACCGGTTGTTCGAGCACAAGTACGATCAGATCCTGCCCAACCTGTTGGGCGTGTTGTTGCTGGTCACCCTGGGCGCCGGGCTGCTCGGCATCGTCGTACTGGGCTTGTTGTTCGACCAGCCGCTGATCTACCGCGTACTGGTGTTGGCCAACTTCGTGGTGCTGTGCAACTTGTGGCTGGTGATCATCTTCCTCTCGGGGATGAAAGCCTATAACCGCATCTTGCTGGTGATGCTGGTGGGTTACACGTTGATGGTCGCGAGTGCTTACCTGCTGAGCTTTCTGCAGATGCCGGGCCTGTTGCTGGCGCTGTTGATCGGGCACAGCACGCTGCTGTTCCTGTTCCTCTACGACATCCTGCGCGAGTACCGGGCCGAGAAACTGATCGCCTTCGATTTCCTCGCACGGCGCAACGTTTTCCTCAGCCTGCTGGCCACCGGTTTCTTCTACAACCTGGGCATCTGGATCGACAAATTCATGTTCTGGTTCAACCCCGGGACCTCCAACGCAATCGTCGGCCCGCTGCGTGCTTCGATCCTTTATGACTTGCCGATCTTCCTCGCGTACCTGGCGATCATCCCCGGCATGGCGGTGTTTCTGGTGCGCATCGAAACCGATTTTGCCGAGTGGTACGACCGTCTGTTCCGGGCGATTCGCGAAGGCGAAACCTTGCAGCACATCGGTCAGCTGAAAACCGAAATGACCTTGTCGATCCGCCAGGGCTTGCTGGAAATCTGCAAGGTCCAGGGGCTGACGGCGGTGCTGTTGTTCCTGTTCGCGCCGCGCTTGCTCGACTGGCTGGGCATCTCCAGTTACTACCTGCCGCTGTTCTACATCGACCTGATCGGCGTGAGCATTCAGGTGGTGTTCATGGCGTTGCTCAACGTGTTCTTCTATCTGGACAAACGCACCGTGGTGCTGGAACTGTGCGTGCTGTTCGCGGTGTTGAACGCGATGCTGACGCTGTTCAGCATGTACCTCGGGCCAAGCTTCTTCGGATACGGGTTTACGCTGTCGCTGCTGATCTGTGTATTGCTGGGTTTACACCGGCTGACCACGGCGCTGGAAGATCTGGAGTACGACACGTTCATGCTGTCGCGCTAACAGTTTTTCAGGCACAAAAAAGGCACTGGCGACCATCGCTCAGTGCCTTTTTTTCATCCGACCAACGTCACCAGTGCGTGGACACTGCGCTGCTAGGCTTGCCTACTCTGTCACTTTCCTTCAGGAGTCATGGCCATGAGTACTGCACTGGAAACCGTTCTGTACACCGCAAAAACCCACACCGTCGGCGGCCGCACCGGCACCGGCAAGTCCAGCGATGGCGAACTCGACGTCACCTTCAGCTCCCCCGGCTCGGGAAAACCCGGCACCAACCCGGAGCAACTGTTTGCGCTCGGTTATTCGGCGTGTTTTATCGGCGCGATCCAGGTGGCGGCGGGCAAGATGAAAATCAAATTGCCGGAAGACACGTCGGTGGATGCCGAAGTGGATCTGGGTAAAACCAGTGGTGGGGATTTTCAGTTGGCGGTCAGGTTGAACGTCAACATTCCCGGGCTGGAGGATGGGGTGAAGCGTGAGCTGGCCGAGGCTGCGCATCAGATGTGCCCGTATTCACGGATGACGCGCGGGCATGTTTCGGTTGATCTGAAAGTGGTGTAGATCCCCGCCTCACACCGGATTTGCCTTTGTAGGCGTGAGCCTGCTCGCGATAGCCATCGTTCATTCAAAAAGGACGAGTGAGAAAAACCAGTGCTGCCACCACCCCGACGTCCTATACCGGCTGCCTGCAAGGCAAGGGGTATCAGGTGGCGCACTGAGTCTGCGCTTGTGGTTGCCGGTCCAGCAACCGGACCATCAGGCAGGCATACAGCGTAACCGCGATGAACAGTCCCATGCGTACGGCGAAGGCGGTGTAGACGTCTTTGCCCAAGGCGCTGTCCTGCACGGACTGGCCCAGCAGGATGATCAAGGTGATAAAGGTGTTGAGCCATAACCCCGAGCCATAGCGGCTCGGGCTCAGGGCATACAGCTTGCGCGCCAGGACCAGGCCGAACAGCAGCATCCACAGGAAGAACATCCAAAGGTGCACAAACAGGCTCAATGCACACCAGAACAGGATGGCCAGCAAACCGCCGAGCAAGGTCGCGCCGAGCAGCTCACGCCCGGCATTGCGCGCGCTGGTCGTGTTGCATTGTTGACCCAGGCCGACCGCCTTCAGGATGATCGGCAGATAGCTCGCCGGGTCGATCATGGCCAGCAAGAACGTCGGCAAGACGATCAAGGTTGCACGCAACGCAGTCCGACTGGCTACTTCGCCCACTGGCGGTGGAGCAGCGGGCGGCGTCGGCGCATCGGCCGGCTCGGGGAACAGCCAATGACTGAGCGCAATCACCATCACCGCCAATAACAGCCCCTTGACCAGCGCACCAATGACCATCGCCGCCAGGTCGAACTCGGCGACACCCGCCGAAGAGATCATCGTCAGCCCCATCACCAGCAAGGTCACGATCAGGTTATTGCCGCCACTGAGACCCCAGCGAAAGACCAGGAACAGGCTGACCGTGACCAGCAGCACGCCGGTCAACGGGTAGTAACGCAGGATCGGGATCAAGAGCAGGCCGATGCCGGTGGTTAGCATCGCCACCAGGGCGAGCACGATCGCGGCCTTGAATGGTAGCGGGCGATTGACCGAGGCCAGGAGTATCAAGCACAACACGGGCGCGAGAAACGGAATCGGCAATGCCAGGCCGAAACTAATGGCCAGGCACAACGCCGTTCCACTGCCCAGCCGTAAGGCACGCTGCTCCCGCGGGGAACGTCTAGTAGGCATAAGACAGCCAACTCATCAGGGCTAAATAGGCCCGGCCAAGCGGATTGAGCAGATGGCCTTCCGAGGGGAAGGCCATGACTTCCGCCTGCCCACCGGCACGAATGTTACCGCTGCTACGCAGAGTGCTCATGGACTGTTCGGAAAACTCGATGATCACCGGGAAGCGTTGAGCCGGTCGCAGCCAGTCCCGGCTATTCTGTATGACAGGTAAAGTGCCGGGCGGGGCCTGCTGCCCAACGCTGATGCCATAACCAACACTGCGTACGTGGCCCTCAAAGACTTCGCCTGGCACCGCATCGAGGACGATGGACACCGGCGTGTCGGGACGCACCAGGCCGAGGTTGTTCTCGGTCATGTCGGCCGTGATCCAGATGTCCTGAAGGGTGATCAGGGTCATGACCGGGCTGCCAGCGGCGGCGAATTGCCCGAGATCGGTGCGCAGGTCAGTGATCAGCCCTGCGGAGCGGGCTCGGGTTTGCGTGTTGGTCAGATCCAGTTCGGCTTTTGACAGGGCCGTGGCGGCACTGCGCAACGTTGCGTTGACATCTTCACCGCCACCTTCCGTTTCTTTAGCCCGTTCTACCTCGGCGCGGGCGGCGGCGGTTTGACTGACGGCCGCATCGCGGGTGGTGCGTGACATTTCGAGCACGCGCATGGAGATGGTCCCGGGGTCTTCACGGTACAACCCTTCCAGTCGCCGATTCTCCTGGCGGGCCTTGGTTTCATTGGCCTGGGCGACGCGCAATGTTGCTTGCGCCGAGACAACTCCTGCGGTGCTGGCCCCTAATTGCCGGCGTGCAGTCTCAAGGTCGGCGCGGGCGCGATCAACGGCAATCTGATAGGGCGCCGGATCGACCTCGAAGAGCACCTCGCCGGCCTTGACGGTCTGATTGTTGTGTACATTCACCCGGATCATCTTGCCCGCGACTTCCGACGCCACCGGAATGACGAATGCACCGACCCGGGCCTGTTGCGTATAGGGCGTGAAACGGTCGGCCAACAGGTACCAGAGCAGGCTCAGGATGATCAGCAGCAATACCCATTTGATGCCTTTTTTCACCGGGTCGGCTGCTACCGGTTCGGTGGCGTCGGGGGTGGATTGCGAGGCTTCACTCATGGCTATTTTTCCTTGGCGGGTAGCGGGTAAACGGGCAGTGCGGCAGCGGGATCGTCCAGCATGTTGCCCCAGTCGATGCGTTCTTCCATCACTTGGCGGGTGGCCGAATCCACATACGGCTGAGGGGTGGACCAACCACCGCCCAAGGCCTTGTACAGAGCGATGACATTGCTCACCGCATTGCCCCGTGCAATCAGGTAATTGTCCTGCTGTTCGAGCAGCGCCCGTTGCGCGTCGAGCACCCGCTGGAAGTCGGAGTAGCCTTCGCGAAATTGCACGCTGGCCAGTGTCAACGAGCGCTTGGCGGCACCTCCGGCTTCACGCAGGATGCGCTCGCTTTCCAGTGACTGGATCAGGCCGTTGGCCGCATCATCGGCCTCGCGCGCCGCCTGGCGAACCTTGTCGCGGTAGGCTTCGATCAACTGCTGCAACCGCGCGTCCTGCACGCGCACGTTGTTGGTGATCTGCCCGTAATCGAACACATTCCAGCGCAGACTGGGACCACCGATCAGGTCCAGGTTGCTGGAGGTGCCATGGAGAGAGTCCGCCGACCAGACAATGCTGCCGAGCAGTGTCAGCGATGGATAGAAGTCGGTTTCGGCCACGCCGATCAGCGCCCCTTGGGCGGCGACATTGAGTTCGGCGGCGCGCACGTCAGGCCGACGCAACAGCAGACTGGCGGGCACGTCTTGCAGTACGGCGCGATCGACCAGCGGCACCAGGCTGTCATTCTCGATCACTTGCGGCAGCCCGCCCGGCGGTTGCCCGATCAGCACAGCCAGGGCGTTACGCGTGCGTTGCAACTGATCCTGGAGGTTGGGAATACTGGCCAACGTGCCCAAGTATTGGGTTTTGGCCTGTTGCAGATCGAGCTCGGCATCCTGGCCGCTTTTGAACAGTTTTTCGGTGATCTCGAAATTGCGCTTTTGCTGTTTGGCGTTTTCACGGGCGACGCGCAAACGGGAGTCTGTGGTGCGCAGCAAATAATAAGTGTCCGCCACTTGGGCGCGCAGCAAGACCAGGACGTCTTCATAGTTGGCCTGGGCGGAAAAATAAGTCGCATCGGCCGACTCGATGGCGCGACTGAAACGCCCCCAGAAGTCGAGCTCCCAGCCGATCTCAAACCCGCCGCTGTGTTGCCGAAAATTGCTGTCCTGCGGATTGTTGCCACCATTTTGGTGGCGGTCAATGTACAAACTGTCAGCGCTGACTTGCTGCAGTTGCGGGTACAGCCCTGCTTGCGTAATGCCCAGCTTGGCGCGGGACTCCATAACGCGCAAACCGGCAATTTTAAGGCTGGAGTTGTAGGCATCCGCTTGCGCAATCAGTTGATCGAGCACCGGGTCGTTGAAGACATGCCACCACTGTCGCAGATCCGGACTGGGCCCGCGTTGACTGGATTGTTCGAGGGCCGGGGTGTCCCAATGTTTGATCCATTCTTCGCCCGGAGGCTGGAAGTTCGGCCCCAACTGAATGCAGCCGCTCAGGGCCAGCGCCCCCAGCAGAATGAGAGGGCCTGGCTGCAACTTTAGGGGGAAACCTGGAGGCATTGCGCTTTGTCCAGCCAAAAAAAGATCGCGGGAGCTTACACGTCCGAGGGCGTTATCGAGTGGTCAGCGTTTTTTTTCTTGCTGCAAAATGATTCCGTGATCGATCGCGTATTTGACCAGCACCGCCGGTTTGTCGCTGTTGAGTTTTCGGCGGATATTCATGCGCAAGCGCGCTTACTTTCCTTACTCTTTACTTCACTTGTTGAGTAGGTTTCTACGATCTCTTGAACTGCGTCAGTGATTTTTAATCAGCCATCGAAAACACTTTCGTGCACATATCGACTAGTTCCTAAGTCTGGCGCTTGTGTCACGCTATTGGGGGTGAGTACGTCACGTATTCCTAATGGCTAAATCCCAGGAACCCATTGCATGCATATTTCTTATGCGAGGAACGTCCGCCGCGAATTCTACAAAACTGTATGGTTTTATTTTCGTGTCGTCTGGCCGATTTTTTCCCTCCTACTGATGATGGTCGTAGTGCTCGGCCTGATCATCAGTCACCTGGAAGAATGGAGTCCATTTGACGGTATCTACTTTGCCTTTGTCACTGGCTTGACCATCGGTTATGGCGACCTAGTACCCAAACTGGCGACCTCGCGTGTCCTCGCCATTGTGCTCGGTTTTCACGGCATTCTGATGACGGCGATCTTTGCGGCGATCAGTATTCGGGCCATTGAAGTCACCGCGCAGGCGGCCAAATCCGATGAGTAAGGCCGACGCATAGCGCAGAACGACCGATTACACAGAACTAGTTACACACTCGGTTATTTTTCTATTTCACAACATTGTGACAGGTGGGAGGAGGATGCCGTTGCACCGTTGAATGGACGTAGTCTATGCCGGGCTAACGGTTCTCTACCTATGCTGCTATCACCAAGGAAGCATCTATGATGCCCGTACCGCTGTCCGCAAAATCGTTGACCCGCACCATGCTCGATGTCTTGATTCGTGCCGGGTTGATTGTTGTTCTGGCGCTGTTCTGTTTCGAGATTTTCCGACCGTTTCGCGACCTGATGCTGTGGTCGGTTATCCTCGCGATCACCCTCTACCCGTTACAACTGCGACTCATGGGGGCGCTGGGACGCAGTGAGGGGCGGGCGGCAACGGCGATTGTACTGATTGCCATCGCGATTCTGGTGGTGCCGGTCTATCTGTTGGGCACCTCGATTGCTTCGTCGGTCGGACAGGTTATCGACCTGGTGAAACAGGGGGGCTTCCATATCCCGCCACCGCCCGATACGGTCGCCACCTGGCCACTGGTGGGTAAATCTGTCTCGGCATTATGGGCACAGGCTTCAACCGATCTTCCCGTCCTGGTGGCGAAGTACTTGCCGCAGATCAAAGGCGTGAGTTTGGGCTTGTTGACCAAAATTGCCGGCGTCGGGGCAGGTTTGCTGATGTTCATAGTTGCCTTGATCATCGCCGGTGTTTTCATGGCGCATGGTAAGGCCGGCAGCCGCTGTGCGGTCGATATTGCGTCGCGGGTCAGCGGCGCTGAAAAAGGGCCGAGAATCGCCGAGTTGTGCACCGCAACCATCCGCGCGGTTGCGCTCGGCGTGGTCGGTATTGCCTTCATCCAGATGTTGCTGGTGGGCCTGGGCTTCGTGCTCAAAGGTATCCCTGGCGCCGGTCTGCTGGCCATCGGCGTATTGCTGCTGGGCATCATGCAGTTACCGGCCACGTTGATTACGCTTCCGGTGATCGCCTATGTCATGGCCACCGAAGGGCCCAACACGAGCACCATTATCTTCGCCGTCTTTGTGTTCATTGCCGGCTTGGTGGACAACGTCCTCAAACCGCTGTTGCTGGGACGCGGAGTGGATGTGCCGATGCCGGTCGTGTTGATTGGCGCTTTGGGCGGCATGGTCACCAGCGGCATCCTCGGGCTGTTCATCGGGCCGGTCGTGCTGGCGGTGGGCTACCAATTATTCTGGCAGTGGGTGCAAGATCAACCAGCAGAAGGATAAAGCCCGCAACCCGGTGGTGGCGTACGCTCGAACAGCCTCAGTACAGTAGGCACCGTCCTCTTGATGCGTGAGTGGCGGCTTGAAGGTCCTGGGGCTGACGGCGGTGCTGTTTTTTTGTTCGCGCTGTTCGCGGTGTTGAACACGATGCTGACGCTGTTCCGTATGTACCTCGGCCCGAGCTTTTTCCGATACGGGTTTACGCTGTCGCTGCTGATCTGTGTCTTGCCGGGCCTGCACCGGCTGACCACGGCACTGGCGATGACGTCGCTCAGTGCCTTTTTTTCATCCAACAAATCGCGAGCAGGTTCACTCCTGCAAGGGGTCCGCGAGGTGGCGAAGACCTCGCGGTTCAGAGTCTAGTTCGAAGCCCCAACCCCAAACTTCAACCCACCCCAATTCCAGTCCGTCGACTGCTTCGTATAACACCCCGGCTGATTGGCCGGCTCGGCATCACAGGCAATCCGTCCGTTCTTGCTGGTGTCGGTGGTGCGGTCGTTGTAGTACGCACAGCCGGACGTCAGGGAAAGGGTTAACACGACAATCAGAGTTTTGAATTTCATGGCGCCATCCTTGGGAGTAGGACGACAGCATAAGCCTGATTGTGTTGAACCGCCCATACCAAGCCCCAGATGCAACAAAACCCGCACTTGGCGGGTTTTGTCTTGTTTCGTATTTGGTGGGCCGGGGACGTTTGAACTGGAGTGGATTTACCCCGTAAACACTGTGTTTTGTTTTATTCGCTTTTTCTTTGGATACAACTAGGGATACACGGTTCTTGATGCTGGGCTGATTTTGGTATGCATCACCGCTCACACTGTTTGCATCTGATTTAACCCGTATGCACAGAATTAGTGGCAGGCAGCAACCGGCCGATTCTGTTGAAAAGTCGCTCTGCCCAAACTGCCTGATCATTGACTGGTGAAAACGTCGTTTTTGCACGCAGCTACGTGAAATCCGAGTCTGGAAGACTCTGCCAAAAGTAAAGATTTCAATCTCGGATGCGTACTTTTCTGATGCGCAAGCCATGGCCGACTTTTTCAACAGAATCGGCCGAAAGCGGGCAGTCAATCTCAAATTACAAATGCCATAGCACGCATTTTCAATGCCAAGCAGCCGCCTCATAACTCCCAACGCCGCTCAGATTACAAAAGACCGTCGGTCGCATATTTCCCTTGTTGGCAGGCGTTAAAGCTCAGTAAAAATTATGGCTAGGCTATCGTCAATAGAGTTGCCGAATGGTGCCATTGGGCGTAGTCAAGAGCGGCAATACTGAGTCGGAGTTAGGAACTCACCAAACAGTAGTCGCACCCTGCGACCCACCGGCATAGGAGCAAGTCAGATGACTCGCATACGCAAGTGGTTACCCAAATTCGCTATTGTGGCGACCTCACTCATTACGTTATCTGGAACCGCCATAGCAGCCGATAAACCTAACATTCTGGTGATCTTCGGCGATGACATCGGTCAGACCAACATCAGCGCCTACGCTGACGGCGTAGTGGGTTATGAAACCCCGAACATCGACCGAATTGCCAAGGAAGGAATGAAGTTCACCGATTACTACGCGGAGAACAGTTGCACGGCCGGACGCTCGACATTCATCACGGGGCAGTCTCCCCTACGCACAGGTCTCTCTAAGGTGGGAATGCCAGGGGTACCGGTTGGTTTGCAGGCAAGGGATGTGACAATCGCTCAGGCGCTTAAGGCCCGCGGGTATGCAACGGGTCAGTTTGGAAAAAACCACTTGGGGGACAAGGATGAATACCTTCCCACCAATCATGGCTTCGACGAGTTCTTCGGTAACCTCTACCACCTCAACGCCGAGGAGGAGCCAGAGCGCCCCTACTGGCCGAAAGACAATGCAGCCTTCGTCAAGGCGGCCTCACCGCGTGGGGTGATCCACAGTTTCGCCGATGGCAAGATTGAAGATACTGGTGCTCTGACCAGCAAACGCATGGAAACCATTGATGACGAGACCACCCAGGCCGCCATCGGCTTCATAGAGAAACAAGCCAAGGCTGACAAACCCTTCTTCGTCTGGATGAACACCACACGCATGCATGCTTTCACCCATGTTCGCGACTCGATGAAAGGCCAAAGCGGCATGCCAGGCAACGAGTATGCCGACGGTATGCTGGAACATGACGGTGACGTAGGCAAACTGCTCAAGAGCATCGACGACCTTAAACTTGCCGACATGTAGTGGTCAACTAATCCCGGACACGACGTTAAGTTTTTCTTCGGCCCGAGCTGGCGCCAGCCCACCGTTGAATTGATGGGGGCGAATCCAGTT
>NZ_JAVDUY010000012.1:0-86838 GCF_031456615.1 Pseudomonas sp. 3296 | reverse complement strand
AACTGGATTCGCCCCCATCAATTCAACGGTGGGCTGGCGCCAGCTCGGGCCGAAGAAAAACTTAACGTCGTGTCCGGGATTAGTTGACCACTACAGTACTGCCCTTCACCCTGATGAAAGATGTAACAAACGACTCACTGAGATTCTCTGAAAAGAAAGCCGCTCAAAAACAACTAGATAAAGCATCAAACAAGAAGTTCACCCTCCGACACTATACAAAATCAGTCGATGGACCACCGCCTTACAACACCATCAACCCGAACTTTGAGCTTGTGAATACAGGTGTTAAAACGCTTAACAGAACTCAAGGGAGCAATACAAACGAAGATGACTGGAATCGCCTTGGCAATACCGCATTTACGTTCTTTTTGTTAGCCATTGACGGAAAGGTTTCTGAGCGCAGGTTTTTGGCTTCGATGACACATTATGCAGAATTTGATTTGGAAGACCCCGGTCTATTGGACGACCTGGGGCTCGACACGGCCGAGTTCTTTGCCTCTCCAGATTTACTGCATGCGAAAGACTTGTCCACCGTCAAGGCTGTCAAAGGTCCGTTAAGTGAGCTGAAATCCTTAATGATTACCAGCTCAGAGCTTCCGGCTATTCAGTTGGGTATTATGCAAGCCGCCCCTTTGCTTGAACTCATTGACACCAAGTTCCAGGGAAGCCTGGAAATTAAAATTCCAGGTTCGGTTCCAGTATCCCGATGGATTCCTGTCTAAGGAACGATGTCAGCGTCTGGATGAAGTCCTCGCAAAGCGATTACAAACAGACTGACCCGCCAGCCTCTACGTTTAAGCCACGTAGAGGCTCAGCTTATCGGCCAATTGCTCCATCTCCCGCTGCAGCTCATCCACCGCTTCGGCCAATCGGGAAGTGTCCCGGCCCATGCAGACGACTTCAAGATGCTCACAGCACTGAATCAGTCGCTGAGCCCTGATGATCCGCGCGCCCCCTTTCACCCGGTGAGCCAGGCCCGACAATGCATGCAGGTCGTGCTTGGTGAACAACTGAATCAACCGCGCCATGTCTTCTTCATTCGCTGTGGACAGATCACCAATCAGGCTATTGATCGACGCTTTGTCGCCCCGAGTCAGTTGCTCAAGGCTGCTCAGGTCAATCTCATTGCTGCCGTGCACCGAGGACTGCTCCTCACTTCGTTCCATCGGCGCTACAGCCTCCAGGCACACCTTCAATTCCTCAAGCCCGATGGGCTTGAACAGACAATCGTCCATGCCTGCATCGATGCAACGCAGCCGCTCTTCCTGTTGGGCGTTTGCTGTATACCCCAGGATCAAACACGGTGCGCGACCGTTGGTACGCTCCTCTTCACGGATGACCCGAGTTAACTCGTAGCCGCTCATCATTGGCATGTTGCAGTCTGTGATCACTACATCGAACCATTGACTGCGCCAGTCTTGCAGCCCTCGC
This sequence comes from Pseudomonas sp. 3296, assembly GCF_031456615.1. Taxonomy (NCBI): domain Bacteria; kingdom Pseudomonadati; phylum Pseudomonadota; class Gammaproteobacteria; order Pseudomonadales; family Pseudomonadaceae; genus Pseudomonas; species Pseudomonas sp. 3296. The sequence goes on along the minus strand of NZ_JAVDUY010000012.1, from coordinate 85,407 downwards.
GCACCGTCTTCGGCATCGCTCACCCGGTGTCCGAGGTGGCTTAGCTGCTGAGACAACAACAGACGATTGGCGGGATAGTCGTCAATAACCAGCACATTCAGCACATGATGTTGCAGGGCAACGTCGAACGGCATCATCCCGGGCAATTCAGCCAGTGGCTCCAGCGCCGGCAAATTCAGATGGACTTCAACCTTTGTTCCCTTACCGAAAACGCTGCTCATGAGCAAACGCCCGCCCATCATTTCGCAGAGCGTGCGACTGATCACCAACCCCAACCCAGAACCACTGCGCGCGGACTGGGTGTTATTGCTGGCCTGGGTAAACGGGCTGAACAAGCTCTGCTGATCTTCATCCGAAATGCCAATACCGGTGTCCTCAATGACAAGGGCAACGGTCATGAACTGCGATTTTTTGGCGGGTCGGGCCTGTAGGCTCAATCGTACCTGGCCGTCCTGGGTGAACTTGATCGCATTACTCAGCAGGTTGGAAACAATCTGTTTGAAGCGCAAAGGGTCAACGAGCACATCGCTTGGCATCTGGAAGTCCAGATCCAGTAGCAGGCTCAGACGTTTTTGCCGGGCGACACCTTCGAATACCCGTAATACCGACTCAAGAAGCTCACGCAAATTGGCCCTTTCTGGCGACAGGGACAAACGCCCGGACTCGATTCGGGCAATGTCCAGAATATCGCCGATCAGGTCCAGGAGGCCATGAGCTGCGCCAGAAGCGACCTCAATGGCAAACCGGTCCGTGACGCCTTGATCAGCCTTTTTCATCGCAATCTCGAGCATGCCGATGACGGCATTCATAGGCGTACGGATTTCATGACTCATGGTGGCCAAAAACAGACTTTTGGCCCTGTTGGCATCATCGGCATGTTCCTTGGCCTCGTCGGCGACCAGCTTTGCTTCACGCAACTGCTCGACAAGCGCCTGGCGTTCGCTGATGTCGATCCAACCGGCAATCACGCCACCCACTTCGCCATTACTGTCGCGGTAGGGCAGCATCCAGTGATAAATCTGCAGTTCACGGTCATCCAACAACCTGATTACACGATCTTCAACCATAGACATGCCGGTACTGGTGATCCGCTGGAAGTCCGCCTCGTAACGGCTCGCGTCCTCGGGGTGAAGCAACTTCACTTTGCCCTTCCCAATCACCGCCTCGCGCTCTACCCCAAACACCTTGAGGTAACTGGAGTTGCAGATCAGCAAAATTCCATTGCGGTCCCGGATGTAAATCGGATGGGGGGTGCCATCAATCAAGACCCGCATAAATTCCAGTTGCTCATTGAGTGCACGCTCAGCCTCATCGCGCCTGCGCAAAGCCACCTTCATATAGGCGATCCATACCAGCGCCAGCATCAAAAGCACCAAAAATCCACAAACCACTTCGACGATAAACGTTCTATTGCGCGTCCAATAGCTGTCTTCGACCATCACGTCGTTACGCCAGCGATTCCTTATTTCATCCATTTCCTCGGGTGGGATGCTCAATAGTGCCTTGTCGAGAATGGAATGAAGCTCTAACGCACCACGTCCAGTCGCAAAGGCTATCTGCGCGAAGTCGTTACCGACGGTGCTGACAACTCGCAACTGACCATCAAAGCGATGATTCATCATGTGACTGCTGAGGATCAGCGTGCCAACCATTGCGTCAGCTTCTCCGTTGACGACCATACTCATAGCGTGTTCTGAGTTGTCGGCATCCACTAACCGGATTTTTGGATAGTTGCTCATCAGCCATTCGTGCATACCATTGTTGCGAGTCAGCGCCAATCGCTTACCCGCCAGTTGCTCGAGTGCAATGGGAATATCGGTATTTGCTTTGGCTATCAGCACATGGGGTGAAGCCAGATAAGGTCGTGTGAAATGCAGCACACGCTCACGCTCTGGACTCGGAGTAAGCGTTGCCAAGAGTTCTGAATCACTTTTTCCAACAGCCTCTACCAGCGCAGAAACCGACGGCACCACCTGAATATCAAACTTCAACCCTGTGCGAAGCGAAACTTTGCTCAACACGTCATTGGCAATGCCTACAAACTCGCCACTTTTGTTAAAAAACGACAAAGGCGGATAACCGCCCACTACATTGACCCGAACACTCGGATGCTCATCCAGCCATCGTTGCTCGCTGCTACTGAAATTCAGACGCCGCTTGCCTGGCATGCTCTCCCCGCCCGCCCCCCAACGGTTCATGATTTCCATGCGCGCACTCACTGGAATCGCTGCGATGGCCGCGTTGACGACACGAATCAGGGTTTGGTTGTCGTGGTTCATGACGAAACCGAAGTCGCGAACTTCCATGCGCGAGAAGTCCGCCAACTCGACATTATTTATAAAATTATTATTAATCAGGTAATTGGCGCTGACAGAATCACCAAGATAAACATCCGCCTGCCCAAACGCTACAGCACCAATAGCGCTCAACATGGAGGGGTAAAGTTGCAGGGTGGCTTTAGGGTAAAAAGCGCGTACGGCATCAGGGGAAATGTAGTGGTACAGCATGGCAATGGTCTTGCCATTCAGGTCAATCGGCAAATCACCGCCGTCACCCTTGCGGGTGATTAATGTGGGCTTGTCACTGGCATAGGGATGGCTGAGCACCATGTTCGGAAACTGCGATTCGAATTCATTGGCCGTTCCGACAAAGTCCACGTCTCCTTTTCTGACCGCGTCCACAACCTCACCGCGACTGTCATACCGGCGAATTTCAACTTTGAGCCCCAGAAGTTCGCCAATCAACTGCGCATAGTCAATCGTCACCCCTTCCATCTGATCATGGTTGATCGTCATGTCGAACGATGCGTAATCGGGAGTAGAGGCTCCCAATAGCAGTACGTTCTTGGAGCGCAACCAACGCCAATCCCTCTCGTCAAGCGTTACGTGATAACCACCGTTAACGTTCGATCGCCCCAACAGGCCAAGCGTTTTCGGCCCGGCCTCAACCGGGGAGCTGAAGTGAGTAACAAGAACAAGCACGACCAGCGACAGACAGATCTGAAGAGACTTCATCATTTAAAGCAGATCGTTGCGTTTGGCGAAGTCAGCCAGATAAACAACCGACGTTACATTGAGCTTCTCGATCAGCCGTGCCTTGTAGGTACTAACGGTCTTGTTGCTCAAGAGCATGAGGTCACCAATTTCCTTATTACTGAGCCCATTCGCCAATTGTTTGAGAATTGCCAGTTCTCTATTCGAGAGCGAACGAATCAGCTCGTCATCCGTTGCGCTTCCATCACTGCGGCGAACAGATTGAGCTTGTATGTCTGGAAAATAGCTGTAACCCGACATGATGACCTTGACGCCCCTGGCCAGTTCATCCAGACCATCGGTTTTGGAGATGTACCCGGCCGCACCTGCACTCATGCACCTCATGGAATAAAATTTTGCAGACAAAGAGGTCAACACGAGGATCTTGGTCGGGATCTCCAAAGCCCGAATACGCCGAATAGCCTCCAGACCGTCAAGCTTCGGAATAGTGATATCCAGTACAAGCATCTCAGGTCTATGTGCAATGACCAGTTGAACGGCATCGGCACCATTATCGGTTTCCGCTACGATTTCAAAATTTTCATTCGCCAACAGCATTTTGACCGACGAACGTATAAATGGATGATCATCTACAACGATTGCTTTTAACATTTGAGTTCCTTGTTACTCCCAAGATAACCATGGTGCTGGAGGCCATTTACGGGTTCCTTTCGCGCAGCCAGTGCCGAAGCCCTTCCGCACACATCGGACGTCCCAGAAAAAAACCTTGCCCTTCTTCACAGCCCATTTGCAATAACGAATCCCGAACCCATTCGCTGCCGATGCCTTCGATAACGAGGCTCATGTTTAGCGATTGAGCCAGCGCCAGCGTACTGACCACCATGGTTTTACTGATGGGATGATGGAGTGTATTTACAAACTTCTTATCAAGTTTTATCTGGCTGAAAGGGAGACGGCAGAGCAGTTGCAATGAAGAAAACCCCAAACCAAAATCGTCGATGGCCAGACCACAACCCAGCATACGCAAGCGCAAAAGGTTGTCCCGCACTTTGGGCTCGAGATCAAGCAAACCGCTTTCCGCCACCTCGAAAATCAATAATGAGCCTGGAAGTTCATAACGCTTCAGGGCGCCCTGTATGTAATCAGCGAAGTCGTCCGAAGCCATTTGAGAGGCATGCAAGTTGAACGCAATCTCGATATTGCTGTTTTGTCTGCGCATGTCCCTTAAGAAGGTCAGGCCCTGCACCAGAACCTGCTCGAACATTTCGTCAATCAGATTGTTCGCGAGCACCTCGGTCAGAAAGTCACGTGGCAATAACAAACCCCGTGTCGGGTGATCCCAACGGACCAGCGCTTCCACGCCGGTCAAGGTGCCCTCGCGCAAAGCGAGTTTGGGCTGAAACCAGGCCTGAAATTCACCCTGCGCCAATCCCCTGCGGATATCGTTGGCACACGTTGCCTGTTTCAGTATTTCGGGTTGCACCTTGGATTCGCCCCGGCGTTGCCGATACTGCTGAATCATCCGATGCAAGGGTCGCATCCGCATGGGTTGGCTCATTACCCCGAGCAACTCCAGGCCAACTAAAAGCGCGGTTCTCTCCAGTGCACGACTCACCGCGGGGTCCAGGGTACTGCACAGCGCCACGGCACGGACCAATCCTGCCCTCGCCGCCTGTTGAAGAAACTCCAGATGATCAAGGTCTCTACCAACCAGATCACACAATACGATGTCAACACCACCTGATGCCTGTAACTCTCGTAATGCCTGTCGGGTATCCGAGGCTTGAAGAATATCTGTTACGCCCAATCGCCGGAGCATCATTACGTGAATACTGCGCGTAAACGCGTAGTCATCCAGCACCAAAACCCTCGGGTAATCCATTTTGGGTCAATCGCTCTTCTACTTTTAAGAAGCGCTGAATACTGGTTAAAAAGTAGAACACTCACCGTAGGAACTAGCCCTCTAGCTTGTAGGGAATTTCCTAGAGACCCACCAACATCCGAGCTGCGACCCGTCCGCTTCGCACATGCAAGCATTGGAAAACCTTTGGTTTACCGGACGCATCTTTATGCGCTCGCTAAAAGGTTAACGGCGGCAGAGTCAGAACATAAATAGAAAGACGACAAGGGACTGATAGAAAAAAACATCTGGTCGAATCAACGCCAACAGAAGTCGGCTAAGCCGGATCACAACGTGACTCCCCCTCTTTTAACCGAACCACCACCTGACGACCGGCAACAAAAATCAATTGCCACTAAATATTACATGCGTCATATTATCAGCGTAATAAACACCCGTTTCCTACAGGTAACCCCCCATGACCAGCATGCCCAGCCTTGAAACCGACCAAGCAGTCCCGGTGAGCACACCCAAACCTCCCCTGCTCAAACGGTTGGTCTTGCTGACAGCGGTAATCGCAGCCCTGGTTGTGGGCGGACTGTATGCCTCGCACTGGTGGACAGCCGGTCGTTTCATCGAGGAAACCGACGATGCCTACATCGGTGGTGACGTCACGGTGATCGGACCGAAAGTCGCCGGGTATATCGACGAAGTGCTGGTGACCGATAACCAGGCAGTCAAGGCCGGCGATGTGCTGATTCGGCTCGACTCCCGCGATTACCGCGCCAACCTGGCCAAAGCCGAAGGTGCAGTGGCGGCTGAAGAGGCGCTGCTGGCGAATCTCGACGCCACTGAACAATTGCAGTACGCCGTGATCGGCCAGGCCCGTGCCGGGATCGATGCTGCGGGCGCGGAAACCTCCCGCTCCCGGGATGACAATGCCCGCTACAAAAAACTGGTGAGCACCAACGCGGTCTCGGTGGAAAGTGCTCAGCGCGCTGATGCTACGTTCAAAACCGCTCAGGCGATCAGCTCGCGGGCCCAGGCCGAATTGTTGGCCGCGCAACGTCAGTTGAACGTGATCGCCACCCAGAAACAGCAAGCCCGTGCCGCGTTGATGCAGGCCCGCGCCGAACGGGATCTGGCGCAATTGAATGTCGGTTACACCGAACTCAAGGCGCCGGTGGATGGCGTGATCGGCAATCGCCGGGCGCGGGTCGGCGCGTATGCGCAGGCCGGTTCGCAGTTGCTGTCGGTGGTGCCATCCAGTGGTTTGTGGGTCGATGCCAACTTCAAGGAAGATCAACTGGCGCGGATGATTCCGGGCCAACGCGTGGTCATCCATGCGGACGTGCTGTCAGGGCAGGAATTCCACGGTCATCTGGGCAGCCTCGCGCCCGCCAGCGGCTCGCAGTTCAGCGTATTGCCACCGGAAAACGCCACGGGCAACTTCACCAAGATCGTCCAGCGCGTGCCGGTACGCGTCATCCTCGATCCGGCCGACGGTGTGCTCGGTCACTTGCGTCCGGGCCTGTCGGTGACGGCTGAAGTCGACACCCGCAAAAGCGCTGACACCCCAGCCGTGGCCAGCGCACCATGAGCCGCGCCCTCGCCGCCCCTGCACAACCGTTCAACCCCGCCAACATGGCGACGGCGACCAAGGTGTTCGCCTTCGCCAGCATGTGCATCGGCATGTTCATTGCGCTGTTGGATATCCAGATCGTGTCGGCTTCGTTGCGTGACATCGGCGGCGGGCTCTCGGCCGGCACCGATGAAACGGCGTGGGTGCAGACCAGTTACCTGATTGCTGAAATCATCGTGATTCCACTGTCGGGCTGGCTGTCGCGGGTATTTTCGACCCGCTGGCTGTTCTGCGCTTCGGCGGTCGGTTTCACCCTCGCCAGCCTGCTCTGCGGCGCGGCCTGGAACATCCAGAGCATGATCGCCTTCCGCGCGCTGCAAGGCTTTCTCGGCGGCTCGATGATTCCGCTGGTGTTCACCACGGCGTTCTTTTTCTTCACCGGCAAACAACGGGTGATTGCCGCTGCAACCATTGGCGCGGTGGCCTCGCTGGCACCGACACTGGGGCCGGTGATTGGCGGCTGGATCACCGACATTTCGTCCTGGCACTGGCTGTTCTACATCAACCTGGTGCCGGGGATTTTCGTCGCCGTGGCGGTGCCGATGCTGGTGAAAATCGACCAACCGGAATTGTCGCTGCTCAAGGGCGCCGACTACCTGAGCATGGTGTTCATGGCGTTGTTTCTCGGGTGTCTGGAATACACCCTTGAAGAAGGCCCGCGCTGGAACTGGTTCAGCGACAGCACCATTCTCACCACCGCGTGGATCAGCGGCCTCGCCGGACTGGCCTTCATCGGCCGGACCTTGCACGTCGCCAATCCGATCGTCGATTTGCGCGCCTTGAAAGACCGCAACTTCGCCCTCGGCTGTTTCTTCTCGTTCGTCACCGGGATCGGCCTGTTCGCCACCATTTACCTGACGCCGCTGTTTCTCGGCCGGGTGCGGGGCTACAGCGCACTGGACATTGGCCTTGCGGTTTTCTCCACCGGGGTATTCCAGATCATGGCGATTCCGCTGTATGCCTTTCTGGCCAACCGCGTGGATCTGCGCTGGATCATGATGACCGGACTCGGCCTGTTCGCTTTGTCGATGTGGGATTTCAGCCCGATCACCCATGACTGGGGAGCCAGGGAATTGATGCTGCCGCAAGCGTTGCGCGGGATTGCGCAGCAACTGGCGGTGCCGCCGGCGGTGACGTTGACCTTGGGTGGTCTGGCGCCGGCACGGCTCAAACATGCGTCGGGGTTGTTCAATCTGATGCGCAACCTGGGCGGCGCCATCGGCATCGCCGCGTGTGCGACGATCCTCAACGACCGCACCAACCTGCATTTCACCCGGTTGGCGGAACACCTGAACAGCACCAACGAAGCGCTGAACCAGTGGCTGTCGCAAGTCGGCAACAACTTTGCCACCCTCGGCCAGAGCAGTGATACCAGCGTCACCGCGAGCCTGCACCAACTATGGCTGTTGACCTACCGCGAAGCCCAGACACAAACCTATGGCGACGCGTTTTTGATGATCATGGTCTGCTTCATCATCGCCACGGCGATGGTGCCCTTGATGCGCAAGGTGCAACCACCGGCCGCGCCGTCAGCAGACGCACATTGATCAGGCTTGAGGCATTTTTCGGAAACCAATCGCCAGACGGTTCCAGGCGTTGATGGTGGTAATGGCCACGGTCAGGTCGACCATTTCTTTCGGGCTGAACTCGGCGGTGGCCAGCTCGTAGTCTTCATCCGGCGCGTGGGTCTGGCTCACCAGCGTCAGGGATTCGGTCCAGGCCAGTGCCGCACGTTCACGCGGGGTAAAGAACGGCGTTTCGCGCCAGGCCGACAACGTAGCCAGACGACGCTCGTCCTCACCGCCCTTGCGGGCATCGGCGCTGTGCATGTCGAGGCAGAAGGCGCAGCCGTTGATTTGCGAAGTGCGCAGCTTGACCAGTTCGATCAGGTTTTTTTCCAGCGGCAGCTTTGACACCGCGGTTTCCAGGGCGATCATGGCTTTGAGCGCATCAGGGGAAGCGGTGTAGAAATCGATACGAGGTTTCATGATGGACTCCGGTAGCAAGTGGGGGTGGAGCTAAGTTAATCGCGCCTGCCCTTCGGACAAATAGCCAATATTCCAGAAGTCGAGGAGGCCACTGACCCCAAACCACTAAGCCCTGTTACGCAACCACTGCAAAAACCCCTTGCGCTCCACCACCTTCGGCACTTCCTGGGTCAACGTCTGCGCCTTGTTCAAGCGGAAATCCAGCAGCGCCTTCATCGACTCGCCAATGTCATGCCGCGCATCCAGGCAAGGCTTGAGGTAGTCCTTCTCAATCCGGTACAGGCTGCACGCGGTCTTGGCGATGAAGTCGGCCGGCATCGCCGTATCCTGCAGGATCCCGCCCTCGCCGATCACCTCGCCCGGTCCCATGCGTCCCGACTCGAACTTGACCCCGGCACGGCTCAACTCCACCGAGACCACTCCGGATTCAATGATAAACAAATGATCGCTGACCTCCCCCGCCGGCAGGATCATGTCCCCGGCACGGAAGGTTTGCAGGGTCATGTGCTGGCTGAAGGTCTCTTTCTCATCCTGACGCAAGGTCGAGAAAATCGCCGAGCTTTCCAGCAAGGCCCGTGGCCGTGACAAACCGGCAGGCACATTCGACTCGATGGTCGACAACAGGCTGACACCCGCAGCCTGCAAATGACGATATGACAGATCGAACAGCAGATTGCGCACCATGCGTTTCTGATCCATCGAGACCACGAAACCACTGATTTCATATTCCACGCCTGCGGCACTGGAGCCCTTGAGGGCGACGCACGGTGCCGGTTTTTGCAACAGATGGCGGCAACCCTGCATGGCCCGTTCCAGTGCGTCGATGACTGTTTGCGGACGTGTATGCGGGCTCAGTTGCAGGCTGATCGACACGCCAAAAATGTCGCTCGGCCGACTGAAGTTGATGATCTTGGCCTTGGCCGCCAGGGAGTTGGGGATCACCGCCATGCTGCCTTGAGCGGTTTGCATGCGCGTGGCGCGCCAGTCGATGTCGGTGACCCGGCCTTCGGTGCCGTCGATGGAAATCCAGTCATCCAGTTGATAGGGTTTGGTGGTGTTGAGGACGATCCCGGAAAACACATCGCTGAGGGTGCTTTGCAAGGCCAGGCCGACGATGATCGCCAAGGCGCCGGAGGTGGCCAGCACGCCTTTGACGGGCAGGTCCAGCACATACGCCAGCGCCGCAATGATCGCGATCAGGAAGATCACCGCACCGAGCAGGTCCTGGAGCAACCGCCCGGTGTGCCCGACCCGCTGCATCATCACCGCGCCGATCAGCACCGTCAGGGTCCGCGCGCCGAACAGCCACCAGCCAATCTGCAAACCGGTGGCCGCCAGGTGCAATGGCACGTTGTCAGGCCAAGGGGCGACCTCCAGCGGGTTCAAGCCTTCGTTGAACAGCAAGACGCTGAACAACGAGAAAATCACCAGCCTGACCAGCAACTTCCATTGACTGCCGGTGGCGCTGGCGCTGATCAACCGCCACAGCCCAAGATCAACCACGATCAGGACCATGGCGCAGACCAATGGATGATTGGTGAAAAAAGACAGCATCGAACGACTCCAACGAAGGCCAATGGCGCGAAGATCTCACACATTGGGCACAGTGTAGGAGGGTTTCATGCAAAACAAATGTGGGAGCGCGCCTGCTCGCGATGGCGGTGTGACAGTCACTGCACACGTGTCTGTCATAACGCTTTCGCGAGCAGGCTCGCTCCCACCGGGGGGGTTAGTTTGTCAGCCGTTATTTGCTGTTGGTCAATGTATTGAAGCTGGTCATCAGGTTGCGATAGTCCGGAATGTGGTTGGAGAACAAGGTGCCCAACCCTTCCACGTCGTTACGCCAGTCGCGATGCAGCTCACAGGCCAGGCCGAACCAGGTCATCAACTGCGCGCCGGAGGCCGACATGCGGTCCCAGGCCGATTGTCGGGTCAGCTCGTTGAAGGTGCCGGAAGCGTCAGTCACCACAAAAACCTCAAAGCCTTCGGCCAGCGCCGAGAGTGCCGGGAACGCCACACAGACTTCCGTCACGACGCCAGCGATGATCAGCTGTTTCTTGCCGGTCGCCTTGATCGCCTTGACGAAGTCTTCGTTGTCCCAGGCGTTGATCTGTCCAGGACGGGCGATGTAAGGCGCATCCGGAAACAGCGCTTTGAGCTCAGGCACCAGCGGGCCATTGGGACCGTTTTCGAAACTGGTGGTGAGGATGGTCGGCAACTTGAAGTACTTGGCCAGGTCGGCCAGGGCCAGCACATTGTTCTTGAACCGGTCCGGTTCGATGTCGCGCACCAGAGACAGCAGTCCCGCCTGGTGATCAACCATCAAAACCGCAGCGTTGTCCTTGTCGAGACGTTTATATGAAGTCGTCATTGCAGTAGTCCTCGCGTGTTGTCGATGCCGAGTGGATATCGGCGTGGGGGAGTCGTTTAGCGCTGGGAGTCCAGCACTTCGTGTTCATTCGCCACTTGCTGAGCCTTGAGGTAGCTTTCGATCAACAATTGATAATGCGGCATGGCCTGGGCGTAGACAGCGGCCCACTGCTCGGCATCCGGACGGTTCCACGAGCCTTGCAGTTCAGACAGCGTAGCCATAATGTCGATCGGCACGACCCCGGCCTGCGCCAAACGGGCGATGGTCAGATCAGTGGCCAGTTTTGAGTGGTTGCCGGAGGCGTCGACCACCGCAAACACTTTGTAGCCTTCATGCACCGCCGCGATGGACGGAAACGCCAGGCAAACGCTGGTCAGCGTGCCGGCAATGACCAGGGTTTTCTTGCCGGTGGCATTGACTGCCGCGTGAAACCCGGCGTTGTCCCAGGCATTGATTTCGCCCTTGCGTGCCCTGGCCTGGGAACCGGCCTACTCATCCTGTGCAGAGCGGGTTGTTGACTGAGTACGGGTTAACCGTGCATCCGGCCGAAGCGACCGGACTGGAAGTCGGCGAAGGCCTGGTGAATCTCTTGCTCGGTGTTCATCACGAACGGGCCGTGACCGACAATCGGCTCGTCGATCGGCTCGCCGCTGAGCAACAGCACCACCGCATCCTGGCTGGCTTCAAGGGTCAGCTGATCACCCTTGCGATCGAACAGGGCCAACTGACCTTCGCCCACCGCCCCCTGGCCATTGACCTGAACCGTGCCACGCAACACCACCAAGGCCGTGTTACGACCTTCGTGCAGGTCCAGGGTCAGCAACTTGCCGCCCTTGAGACGCAGGTCCCAGACGTCAATCGGGGTGAAGGTGCGAGCCGGGCCGGTGTGGCCGTCGAACTCACCGGCGATCAAGCGCAAACTGCCGGCCTGGTCCTTGAGCGGGATGTTCGGGATGTCGCCATCGAGAATCGTCTGGTAACCGGCGTCGGCCATTTTGTCCTTGGCCGGCAGGTTGACCCACAGCTGCACCATTTCCAGGGTGCCGCCAGACCTGGCGAAACCTTCGGAGTGAAACTCCTCATGCACAATCCCTGAAGCGGCGGTCATCCATTGCACATCGCCAGGGCCGATCGTGCCGCCGCTGCCGGTGGAGTCACGGTGTTCCAGTTCGCCCTTGTAAACGATAGTCACGGTTTCAAAACCACGGTGCGGATGCTGACCAACGCCACGCCGTTCAGTGGTCGGGGTGAATTCGGCAGGCGCCGCGTGATCCAGCAGCAGGAACGGGCTGATGTGCTTGCCCAGGTTGTCGTAGGAAAACAGCGTCCGAACCGGAAAACCGTCGCCGACCCAATGGGTACGCGGGCTGGTGTAGATACCGATGATGTCTTTCATGGTGTCTCCTGATGAGGTGAGTGAAGCCATGGACAAAGCTTAAAACTGGAACCTTTGGTGCGCTAGACTGCAAAAACCAGCCTTTGCGTTCTATTTAAGGAACGATGATGGAAGACCTCAACACCCTTTACTACTTCACCCAAGTGGTGGAACACGGTGGTTTCGCCCCGGCGGGCCGGGCGCTGGACATGCCTAAATCGAAGCTCAGCCGACGGATCGCCGAGCTGGAAGAACGCCTCGGGGTCCGCCTGCTGCATCGCACCAGTCGTCATTGTTCATTGACAGAAATCGGCCAGGCCTATTACCAGCGTTGCCTGGCCATGCGCGTGGAAGCGGAAAGCGCCGCTGAACTGATCGAACGCAATCGCTCCGAGCCTCAAGGCCTGGTGCGTATCAGTTGCCCGACGGCGCTGCTCAACTCCTGGGTCGGGCCCATGCTGACGCGCTATATGCTCAAATTCCCGCTGGTGGAATTATTTATCGAGAGCACCAATCGCCGGGTCGACCTGATCCATGAAGGGTTCGACATCGCCCTGCGCGTGCGCTTTCCGCCGCTGGAAAACACCGACATGGTGATGAAGGTATTGGGCAACAGCACCCAGTGCGTGGTGGGCAGCCCGGCCTGGGCCGAACGTCTGTCGTCCCCCGCCTCTCCCGCCGACCTGAGCGGTTTGCCGAGCCTGCATTGGGGCGCCGCCCAGCGTGAATATCAGTGGGAATTGTTCGGTGCCGAAGGCGCCAGTGCACTGATTCGACATACACCCCGCATGGTCACCGATGACCTGCTGGCGTTGCGTCACGCGGTAGTGGCGGGGATTGGCATCGCGCACCTGCCGAGCGTCGTGGTGCGCGATGACCTGGCGGCCGGTCGCCTGGTGGATCTGGTGCCGGGTTGGGCACCGAAATGCGGCGTCATCCATGCCATCTTTCCATCGCGCCGTGGACTGCTGCCGTCGGTGCGTACATTGATCGACTTTCTGGGCGAGGAGTTCAACCACGCTGACATCGCTTGAAGAGGCCGGCACACACCATCACTCTTTGCATTCATGACTTGCGGTAAACAGTGCTTTGCCCAGCCAGCGGTTTTTCCCAAGGATCACGACGGGGATACTCCTGCTCATTCCCACCGCAATCCCTGGAGTCACAGATGTCTATTCCCGCCTTCGGTCTCGGTACGTTTCGCCTGCAAGGCCAGGTGGTCATCGATTCGGTAAGCACAGGCCTGGAGCTGGGCTACCGAGTGATCGACACCGCGCAAATCTACGAAAACGAAACCGACGTCGGTCTCGCCATCGCCACCAGCGGTATCACCCGTGACGAGTTGTTCATCACCAGCAAAATCTGGGTCGCCAACTTCGCCAAGGACCGTTTGGTCGACAGCCTCAAAGAGAGCCTGCGCAAACTGCAAACCGACTACCTCGACCTGACGCTGATCCACTGGCCGTCCCCGGAAGACCAGGTGCCGGTCGAGGAATTCATGGGCGCCCTGCTTGAAGCCAAACAGTTGGGTCTGACCCGGCAGATCGGCGTCTCCAACTTCACCGTCGACCTGATGAAGCAGGCCATCGCCGCCGTCGGTGCCGACCACATCGCCACCAACCAGATCGAACTGCACCCGTACCTGCAAAATCGCAAAGTCGTCGAGTTCGCCCGCCGTCATGACATCCAGATCACGTCCTACATGACCCTGGCCTATGGCGAAGTGCTCAAAGACCGGGTCATCCAGCAGATCGCCGAACGCCTTCACGCCACCCCGGCGCAAGTCACGCTGGCGTGGGCCATGCAGTCCGGTTACGCCGTGATCCCTTCCTCCACCCAACGCGCCAACCTGCACAGCAACCTCAAAGCCTGCGACCTGACCTTGAGCGACGCCGACATGACATCGATCGCCGGCCTTGATCGCGGCCAGCGGCTGACCAGCCCTGAAGGCATCGCGCCGCAGTGGGATTAAGCGTCAGCCGCGTGAGAGGCTTTGGTCCAGTCGGATCATCGCATGCTGCAACTGATCGACGGCTTCATCGATCATCGCCACGCGACCTTCCGCGCAAGCGCGCTCAAGTTGTTCGCAGCATTCGATCAAACGCTCCGCGCGGACCATCCGCGCGCTGCCCTTGATACGGTGCGCCAGCTCGTGAAGACGCGGGTGATCGTCACCCGCGTGGGCTTGCAGCAGATGATTGAGGTCTTCGTGGTTGGCCTTGGCCAATTCACGCAGCAACTGATTGATCAGCGTCCGGTCTTCGCCGACGTAAAACTCCAGGCCGGTCAAGTCCATCTCCAGACTTGATTGCGTATCGGTCGGCAGGGGCGTTGGCTCACTGCCAAACCGCGAGGCCAGCCAGGCGCTCAAATCCGCCAGCAGAATGGGTTTGAACAAGCAGTCGTCCATGCCCGCTTCCAGGCACCGAATCCTTTCTTCAGGTTGGGCGTTGGCGGTAAACCCCAGAATCAGCGTGGGCGGCAATCCATAGCCGCGCTCTTCATCACGAATCGCACCCGCCAACTCATAACCACTGAACCGGGGCATGTTGCAGTCGCTGATGACCACATCGAACTCATGGATACGCCACAACTCAAGCGCTTGCAGGCCATCTTCGGCCTCCATGACCCGGTGCCCCAGATAGCTCAGTTGACGCGTCAGCAACAAGCGATTGGGTGGATAATCATCGGCCACCAAAATCGTCAGGGGGGGGGTGGACAGCGCCAATCCACTGTCCATCGCCTCGACGGCAGGCAAGGCTTTCAACGCCACCAAGGACAGACTGATGTCAGCCTGAGTGCCCCGCCCCAGGACACTCTCGAGCGCCAACCGTCCGCCCATCATTTCGCACAGGGTGCGGCTGATGACCAGCCCCAGTCCAGAGCCTTTGCGTCCCGACTGCAGGTTGTTGCCAGCCTGGACGAACGGGCTGAACAACCGCTGCTGATCCACGACGCTGATGCCGATGCCGCTGTCTTCAATGTGCACCGCGACGGCCAGATGCCCCGGAATTCCCGGCACCACCCGCAGTGTCAGGCTCACTTCACCCGTCTGGGTAAACTTGATTGCATTGCTCAACAGATTGGACAGCACCTGCTTGAAACGCGTGGGGTCAATCAACACATCACGATCACTGCGTTCATCCAGATCAATCCGCCACGCCAGGCCTTTTTCCCGCGCCAGGCCTTCGAACACCCGGCACACCGAGGCCACCAGCGCATGCAAATTGACACGCTCGGGCGTCAGGGACAGATGCCCGGATTCGATGCGGGCGATGTCCAGGATATCGCCGATCAACGCCAATAACTGCTGCGCCGCAGTGGAGGCTACCTCCAGGGCTGAACGATCGGCGATGCCCTCTTTCGCGCGCATCCCGGCCATTTCGAGCATGCCGATCAAGGCGTTGATCGGCGTACGGATTTCGTGGCTCATAATCGCCAGAAACGTGGTTTTCGCGCGATTGGCGTCGTCGGCCGCGTCTTTGGCGTCTTGCAATTGCTGCAACCATTGTTGGCGCTGGCGGATCTGCCGACGTTGCCAGGCGATCCAGCTCACCGCCAGCAAAAGCAACGCGGCGGCGGCGGCGAACGCCTGCAGGATGGCTGGCCGGTGACGCAGCCAATAACTGTCATCCACCACCACATCATTGCCCCAGCGGGTGACCAAACTGTCCATTTCATCAGGCGAAATACTCAGCAACGCCTTGTTCAGGATCGATTGCAACTCCGGGTCTGCACCGTCCGTTGCCATCGCAATGCGCGCCGGTTCGTCACCCACGGTGCTGCTGATCCGTAAGCGTCCCGGGTAATACCGGGCAATCAGATAACGGGTCATGAACAATGAACTGACGGCTGCGTCGGCTTGTCCGTTCATGACTGACTCCAGCCCCTGCGCCGGGTTTTCAACATCCACCATGCGCA
The DNA here is from genome assembly GCF_031456615.1 of Pseudomonas sp. 3296. NCBI lineage: Bacteria > Pseudomonadati > Pseudomonadota > Gammaproteobacteria > Pseudomonadales > Pseudomonadaceae > Pseudomonas > Pseudomonas sp. 3296. Next base: position 69,277 of record NZ_JAVDUY010000012.1, on the reverse strand, counting down.
CCCCAGGCACCCGCGCCTGAATAAAGGCGCGCACCGGGTGGCTGTGGTAAATCGCCAGGCGCTTACCGGCCAGTTCGTCCAGTGTCTTGGGGCTATCGGGTGTGATTTCGCTGACGAGCGTGTACGGATTGGTCACATAAGGGCTGGTGAAGTGCAGATCGGCGACACCTTCGGTGGTCGGGATGATGGCAGGTATGACGTCGATCTCGCCCGCCTTGAGTCGCTGGATCTGTTGATCAAGGGATCGCTCCCGTAGCACCTTGAAGTTCAAACCGCTGCGCTGGCTGATCAGCGACAGCAATTGCGCGGTCAACCCGCTGAATTGTCCCTCGGCATTGAAGAACGTCAGAGGCGCGAAGTTCTCGACTACCCCGACAGTGACTTGTGGATGACGCTCCAGCCACTGCCGCTCACTGGCGCTCAGATTGACTCGCGACTGACCCAGCGTGTTGACCCTGCCGGCGCTCCAGCGCTGTTCGATGAGCGCACGCTGGTTCATCGGGATCGCCGCCAGGGCCTTGTCGATGATGGCCTTGAGCGGCAGGTTGTCCCGCGACAGGGCAAAGCCGAACGGGTTGGCGTCGAGACCGGACGGTCCCATCAACTGAACGTTATTGGGGTAATTGTTGTTGATCAGGTAATTGGCGCTGATGAGGTCCCCGAGGTACACGTCATCTTTGCGATACGCCACCGCCCCCAGCGCATCGAGCGCAGACGGGTAGCGATACAGCCTGGCCTCGGGATAAAACGTTTCGACCGTCTGCGCCGGCAGATAGTCATCGACCATCGCAATGCGTTTGCCCGCCAGATCCTCGGGCATGCGTTCATCCAGCCGGGTGGCCAGCACTGGCTGATCTTCAGCATAGGAGCTGGACAGGATCAACCCGGGATCGGCCGCTTCAAAGTTGTTCGAGGTTCCCAGCAGATCAAGCCCGTCGTATTTCAGGGCCTCCATGGCCGCTTCCCGCGTGCCATACCGCTGCACTTCAATCGGAATGTCCAGCAATTGCGCAATCAGTCGGGCGTAATCGGCGGTGATGCCTTCCAGCTCATCTTGATTGCGCGTGATTTCGAAGGGCGGGTAATCCGGCCCACTCACTCCGAGGCGCAGGACCCGTTTGCTATGCAGCCATTGCCGATCCTTTTCATTCAAATGGACCGCGTAACCCTCCACCGTGGAACGCCCCAGCAGTTGCAAGGACTTCGTCTGCGCAGGCACGGCCGACAGGGCCGCTGGCGCCAGACACAGCATCAATGCGCACAACAGGAGACGCACGTTCAGGCGCCCTCAGATCAAGTGATTGCGGATGGCAAAGTCGCGCAGGTGCACGGCCGACTGTACGCTAAGTTTTTCGATCAAACGGGTCTTGTAGGTGCTGACTGTCTTGTGGCTCAAGTGCATCGCCTCGGCGATGGCCTTGTTTGCGGTACCCCGAGCCAGGTATTGGAGAATGGTCAGTTCGCGGTTGGAGAGTTTGTCGATCATTTGCTTTTCGCTTTGCTGCAGCGCGTCCATGGATGCGCTGGGCAGTTGTGCGAAGTAAGTGTACCCGGCCATCAGCGCTTGTATGGCCTTGTGCAACTGACTCAGGTCGTTGGTTTTGGAGACGTACGCCAAAGCACCGGAGCGCATGCAACGCTCTTGAAAAAACAATGGATCAAGGGACGTGAACACCAACACCGCACACGACAAGTCGCTGTTTTTGATTCGCTCGATTACATCCAGCCCGTTACCACCGGGCAACATCAGATCCACAGTCACCAGATCAACGGTGTGCTCACGAAGAATCGCCGACGCGTCACCCACGCTGGCCGCTTCATGAATCCGTTTAAATCCTTCCCGTTCAAGCACCAGTTTGACTGCGGCACAAACGACCGGATGATCGTCCACAATCAGCACTGACTTCATGGAAACTCCCTGTGCAAAAAATCGACGATGACGCCACGGATGCGCGCCGGAAAAGGCCAGAGTGCACGCAGCAACTGCGCGAAAACTCTTACATGGCGCAAGGATGAAAACTACCTGTCAGAAATGACAGTTCCGACGAACGGGCACCTCGATTCAGCCCGCTTTCTGCTGATAGTGCCCGACCAGATCATGACGGGGACTCACCAACGGATCGACACGGGACATCAAGTGCCGGATACACATCAAGTCGGGAAGCAGTGCGGTGCTCGTCTGAATTGGCTGTTGCGTGCAAACCGAATTCTGCGCGCGTTCGTCGTTGAAAATCATGGCATGACGAACCTGGGGGTTATCGAGGAAAAACCCCCGCAGGTCCAACGAACCCTTCGCCAGAGAAGCGTTGATGACCACCAGGTCAAACGGCTCGCAACCGTATTCGACCAGGGTCAACAGCTCTTCAAGGTGTTGAACCGGTGCCACCCGGTAGTAACCCAGCTGGTTAAACACACGCTCAACCTTCATACGGTGGAAGTGTTGCTCGTCGGCAATCAGGATTCGTAATGCTTTATTCATCATTCCGGGGCCTGCAGGGTGACCAAAGTGTGGCGCAAGGCTACGGAAGCTTGGTGCCGGTTTATGTAGGACTTTTCCTAAATGCTCACTCGCACTTTCTATATTTTTACGAGAATTCACGGCTGGGTCCGCCCCCTCGCCTCCAGGATACCGTCCCAACCAGACGATTTACTGCCAGCCAAACCGCCGAATGTAGAACCCTTTCACCGCCTGCGTCAGCGCCATGTACGCCAGCAGAATCACCGGCAGAAACACGAAGTACATCGATGGCAACGCCTGCAGTTTGAAGTAGTGCGCCAGCGGCCCCATTGGCAGGAAAATGCCCACGGCCATGATGATCCCGGTCATCACCATCAACGGCATCGCCGCGCGGCTTTGCAGGAACGGGATTTTCGGGGTGCGGATCATGTGCACGATCAGCGTCTGGGTCAGCAGCCCGACCACGAACCAGCCAGACTGGAACAACGTCTGGTGGTCCGGCGTGTTCGCATCGAACACGTACCACATCAGGGCAAACGTGGTGATGTCGAAGATCGAGCTGATCGGCCCGAAGAACAGCATGAAGCGCCCGACATCCGCCGGTTGCCAGCGCTGTGGTTGCTTGAGCATTTCTGCATCGACGTTATCGAACGGGATGGCGATCTGCGAAATGTCGTAGAGCAGGTTCTGCACCAGCAGGTGCATCGGCAGCATCGGCAGGAACGGGATGAACGCACTGGCCACCAGCACCGAGAACACGTTGCCGAAGTTCGAACTGGCGGTCATCTTGATGTACTTGAGCATGTTGGCGAAGGTGCGGCGCCCTTCCAGCACGCCCTCCTCCAGCACCATCAAGCTCTTTTCAAGCAGGATGATGTCGGCCGCTTCCTTGGCGATGTCGACGGCGCTGTCCACCGAAATACCGATGTCGGCGGTGCGCAGGGCCGGGGCGTCGTTGATGCCGTCGCCCATGAACCCAACCACGTGGCCGTTGCCCTTGAGCAAACGCACGATGCGTTCCTTGTGCGACGGTGTGAGTTTGGCGAAAACGTTGGTGGTCTCCACCGCCACAGCCAACTGGGCGTCACTCATGCGCTCGATGTCGCTGCCCATCAGCAGGCCCTGCTGCTCCAGTCCGACTTCACGGCAGATCTTGGCGGTCACCAGTTCGTTGTCGCCGGTCAGCACTTTCACCGCCACACCGTGTGCCGCCAGTGCTTTGAGGGCCGGCGCGGTGCTTTCCTTGGGTGGATCGAGGAACGCCACGTAACCGATCAGCGTCAGTTCCTGTTCATCGGCCAGGCTATACGTGTCGCGCCCTTCGATCATCGGCCGTGCAGCCACCGCGACGACTCGCAGCCCTTCGGCATTGAACGTCGCGGTCACCTGGCGAATCCGCGCCAGCAATTCATCGCTCAGCGCTTCATCAACAACACCGTGACGCACCCGCGTGCACACCGCCAGCACTTCCTCCACCGCGCCTTTACAGATCAGCAGATGAGCCTGCTCGCGCTCGGCGACCACCACCGACATGCGCCGGCGAGTGAAGTCGAACGGGATCTCGTCGATCTTGCGAAACGCGGTGCCGACCTTGAGTTCACGGTGGATTTCCACGTGTTCCAGCACCGCAACGTCCAGCAGGTTTTTCAGGCCGGTCTGGTAGTAGCTGTTGAGGTAGGCCATTTCCAGCACGTCGTCGGAGTCATTGCCCCAGACGTCGACATTGCGCGCCAGGAAGATTTTGTCCTGGGTCAGGGTGCCGGTCTTGTCGGTGCACAGCACGTCCATGGCGCCGAAGTTCTGGATCGCATCCAGGCGTTTGACGATGACTTTTTTACGCGACAGGAATACCGCGCCTTTGGCCAACGTCGAGGTGACGATCATGGGCAGCATTTCCGGGGTCAGGCCCACGGCAATCGACAACGCGAACAACAGCGCCTGGGTCCAGTCGCCCTTGGTGAAACCGTTGATGAACAGCACCAGCGGCGCCATCACGAACATGAAACGGATCAGCAGCCAGCTGACTTTGTTGACCCCGGTCTGAAACGACGTCGGCGCACGATCAGTGGCACCCACTCGCTGCGCCAGCGCACCGAAATACGTGTCGTTGCCGGTGGTGAGAATCACCGCCATCGCCGTCCCGGACACCACGTTGGTGCCCATGAACAGGATGTTGTCGAGGTCCAGCGGGTTGCGGGTGTCGTTATCTTGCTGGCGCGGAAATTTTTCCACCGGCATCGATTCGCCGGTCATCGCCGCCTGACTGACGAACAGGTCCTTGGCGCTGAGCACCCGACAATCAGCGGGGATCATGTCCCCCGCCGAGAGTACGATCAGGTCGCCCGGCACCAACTGTTTGATCGGCAACTCGATGCGATGTGCGTTGCGGCGCAGGACTGTCGCGGTGTTGCTCACCATCGCCTTCAGCGCGTCGGCGGCCTGGTTGGATTTGGTTTCCTGCCAGAACCGCAGCAATGTCGAGAGCACCACCATGGAGAAAATCACGATGGCGGCTTTCATGTCCTCGGTCAGCCAGGAGATGACCGCGAGCAACGTCAGCAGCAGGTTGAACGGGTTTTTGTAGCAGTGCCACAGATGCGTCCACCACGGCAGTGGCTGTTCATGCTCGACCTCGTTGAGGCCGAAACGCTCGCGCAGGGCGTCGGCTTCCTCCTCGCTCAGGCCATCGGTGTGCGTGCCGAGTCTTTCCAGCAATTGGCCGGTGTCGCTGTTGGCGGCACCCACCAGGGTTTGCGCCAGCGTCGGCGGTACTTCACGGCTGACCGTGGTGTCGGTGAAGGTTTCCAGCAGCGCCAGACGACGGAAGTGCCGGGCGATGTGGCGGGTGCGCAGGAATCCGGCGAAGAATTCCTTGAGCAGGGTCAGGTTCATGGCGTTGCCCCCAGGGTCAGCCGGGAAACCTTCGAGCAGGCATGTCGAGTCGCGGCGATGACGACCAGGCAGGCGCCATCACACGAGAGTGTGTCGATGAGAGGACATCGCGATCATGCCAGGACTGGCTCGACCGGGAGGCCGCTGCTCGCTGTACGGCGAGACAACGGCACAAAAAAGCTGCGCGTTATCTTGCCGAGAAGGTGCCGGTTACTGAAACCGGCCGACTACTGTCACTCGAACAAGTACCCACTGTGGGTCTCCGCTATTGATGAAAACGCGCGAAGCTTACGCCGCGATTTAGGCAGAGTAAACGAAGGAACGGTATGCGGTGGGGCAATCGCGGGGTTCTTCAGGAAGGGTTCAGCTTTCAGATTTTGTAGTGTTCTCAAGGGCCGCTTCGCGAGCAGGCTCGCTCCCACAATGGACCTGTGTTCATTGGCCACATGTGGGAGCGAGCCTGCTCGCGAAGGCGGCCTGAGAGGCGCCAAAAATCTCAGCTAGCAGTTGCCAACAACACGTCCACCACCAACCGGCTGTGCCCACGGTTTTTGCCATGCTCATACAACGAACCGGCAATCTCGTCCGCCCGAATCGGCAGGATCGACAACAGCGTGTCGCTCAACCCATGGCTCGCCTGGCAGAAGCCTTGCATATAGATGCCGGCCCTGCAGCGCTCGTCAGTGATCAGCTTATAGTTGCGATCCACTTCAAAATCACCCAGGTACTGCTCCAGCGGCGCCAGCAATTTGCGGTGCATCTGCCGCTCGTAACCGGTGGCCAAGACCACAGCGTCGTATAGACGAACCGTGACTTCACCCGTGGCATTGTTGCGCAACGCCAGCTCGATACCGTGCTCGGTGGCCGTGGCTTTTTCAATCGTGGTCAATGTGCGAAACGCATGACGAGCAATGCCCGAGACTTTCTGGCGATAGAAGATACCGTAGATGCGCTCGATCAGGTCGATGTCCACCACCGAATAATTGGTGTTGTGGTACTCGTTGACCAGACGTTCACGTTCGCTGTGGGCTTGCTGGAACACCAGGTCGGTGAACTCCGGCGAGAACACTTCGTTGACGAACGGGCTGTCATCCGCCGGCTTCAGTGCCGAGCCGCGCAGAATCATGTCGACCTGCACCGAGGGGAAGCTGTCGTTCAGATCGATGAACGCTTCCGCGGCACTCTGCCCGCCGCCGATGATGGCGATGCTCATAGGCTGGTTGTTCACACACGGCTGCCTGGCCATTTGCGCCAGGTACTGCGAGTGATGGAACACCCGTCCGTCATCCTTCAGCGCCTTGAACGCTTGCGGAATGCGCGGCGTACCGCCGGCGCTGACCACCACTGAACGGGTGGTGCGCACGTGCTGCTGACCTTGGGTATCGCGCGAGATCACCCGCAGCGCTTCGACCTGCTGGCTGTGCAGCACCGGTTCGATGGTCAGCACTTCTTCGCCGTAACGGCTCTGCGATTCAAATTGCACGGCGACCCAGCGCAGGTAGTCGTTGTACTCCATGCGGCACGGATAAAAAGTGCCCAGGTTGATGAAGTCCACCAGGCGACCGTGATGCTTGAGGTAGTTGACGAAGGAATACGGACTGGTCGGATTGCGCAGCGTCACCAGGTCCTTGAGGAACGAGATCTGCAGTTCGCTCTGGGTCACCAGGGTGTTGCCGTGCCAGCGGTAGTCCGCCTGCTTGTCGAGAAACAGAACATCCAGCTCGCCCTGGCGTGGCCCGCGCTCTTGCAAAGCGATGGCCAGCGCCAGGTTCGAAGGGCCGAAACCGACGCCGATCAGGTCGTGAACGATGGGCGATGCAATTGCCTGTGTCATTTCCAGTGTCCTCTGGATGAACCCCTCAACCGATGGGGAGTAAGCCTAAGTGACCTGACCGGCCTTGGGCAGGACAGCAGGTCGTCTGTTGAGTAGGAACGAGGACAGTGAAATAAAATTTAATCAGCGGGGATCAATGGGCGTCCCACTGGCGCATCCGCACCCGGCAATGCTTCATCGCATTGACGATGTGCTTTTCCACCAGGGCCCGCGAAATGCCAAGCTGTTCGGCGATCTCAGGGTGGGACAGGCCCTCGATCTTGCGCAACAGAAAACTCTCGCGACACAGCTGTGGCAGCTCCGCCAGGGCACGCTGGAGCATTTGCAGGCGCTGGCCGTGATCGAGGCAGTTGTGCGGGGATGGCGTGAAGTAGCGTTCTTCGGTGTCGAGCACGTCCAGCGACTCGACCTGACGCAGGGCATTGCGCCGATGATCGTCGATCACCAGATTGAGCGCGGTACGGTACAGAAACGCCCGGGGCTGCTCGATGGGCGTGTCACTGGAACGCTCCAGGACCCGCACATACGCGTCATGCACCACATCTTCGGCCACCTGACGGTTGCCTAGCTTGGCGTTCAGGAAACACACCAGCTCGCGATAGTAGTTTTCCAACATGACTCCCGGCCGCACGCGTGCGGTTTCTGTCCTTGAGCCCCCTCGTCGACCGCCGACATAGGCAGTGGCACGATAGTGGCAGTTCGAGACGCGTAATTTATAGTAATTCTCATATAGATTTAAAGTACTGCTTGTCCTTGCCGCACAAATAGTCGTGAGCTACAGGTGTAACCCTATGTGTCCGCACCTAAATTCCCCGCACCCTTCCTCGTTTACAGGACAGCTCCCCGTCTCTGTCGGCTGTCGCTGTTAGCTGCGCGCAGGTTGAACGACGGACCGATACCCATTGGCCGGAACCCTGCATGAAACGTCCCAGAGACACCCGACGCGCCCTGCTTGTAGCACTTAGCCTGATCCCCGTTATCGCCGTCGCCGCCTGGCACATCATTCCGCCCGGCCGCGACAGATTCGCCACCGTGGCCGTCAGCCGGGGCGACATCGAAAGCAGCGTCACCGCGTTGGGCACCCTGCAACCCCGACGTTATGTCGACGTCGGTGCCCAGGCCTCCGGGCAGATCCACAAGATTCATGTGGAGGTCGGCGACGTGGTCAAGGAAGGCCAGTTGCTTGTGGAAATCGATCCGTCCACGCAACAGGCCAAACTCGACGCCGGGCGTTTCTCCATCGAAAACCTCAAGGCTCAGCTCCAGGAGCAACGGGCACTGCACGAACTCGCGCGGCAGAAATACCAGCGTCAGCAGAACCTCAAGGCCGGGGGCGCCACCCGCGAAGAGGACGTGCAAACCGCGCAAGCTGAACGGCGCGCCACCCAGGCGCGTATCGACATGTTCCAGGCGCAGATCCGTCAGGCCGAAGCCAGCCTGCGCAGTGATCAGGCCGAGTTCGGTTACACGCGAATCTATGCGCCCATGTCCGGGACGATCGTTGCCCTGGACGCCCGGGTCGGCCAGACGCTGAACGCGCAGCAACAAACGCCGCTGATTCTGCGTATCGCCAAACTGTCGCCAATGACCGTGTGGGCCGAAGTCTCGGAAGCCGACATCGGCCACGTCAAACCCGGCATGAATGCCTGGTTCACCACCCTCAGCGGTGGCAATCGTCGCTGGAGCAGCACGGTGCGGCAGATTCTGCCCGTACCGCCCAAGCCACTCGACCAGACCAGCCAGGGTGGCGGCAGCCCGGCCAGCTCGGGAAAAAGCGGCAGTGCCCGCGTGGTGCTGTACACCGTATTGCTCGACGTCGATAACACCGACAACGCGCTGATGGCCGAGATGACGACGCAGGTGTTTTTCGTGTCCGACCAGGCCAAAAACGTCCTCACCGCGCCCATTGCGGCCCTGCAAGGTGGCGCGGAACCGGACACCCAGACCGCGCAAGTCGTGGCCAAAAACGGCAGCATCGAGTCGCGAGAAGTGCGCACCGGCATCAGTGATCGCCTGCGGGTGCAGATCCTCGATGGCCTGCGCGAAGGCGATCACCTGCTGATTGGCCCGGCCGACGGGAGTGGCGGCTGAATGCAGACGCCCCTGATCGACCTGCACGACATTCGCAAAGCCTACGGCGGCGGCGACTCTCCCGAAGTGCATGTGTTGCGCGGCATCGACCTGTCGATTCATGCCGGCGAGTTCGTGGCGATTGTCGGCGCCTCCGGGTCCGGCAAGTCGACGCTGATGAACATCCTCGGCTGCCTCGACCGCCCGACGTCGGGCGAATACCGCTTCGCCGGGGAAAACGTCGCCGGGCTCGACAGTGATGAACTGGCCTGGCTGCGCCGTGAAGCCTTCGGTTTTGTGTTCCAGGGGTATCACCTGATCCCCTCCGGCTCGGCCCAGGAAAACGTCGAGATGCCGGCCATCTACGCAGGCTTGCCGGCCGCCGAGCGCCACATCCGGGCCGCTGCCCTGCTCGACCGTCTCGGTCTGGCCTCGCGCACCGGCAATCGTCCGCATCAACTCTCCGGTGGCCAGCAACAACGGGTGTCCATCGCCCGCGCCTTGATGAACGGCGGCCACATCATCCTCGCCGATGAACCCACCGGCGCCCTCGACAGCCACAGCGGCGCCGAGGTCATGACCCTGCTCGATGAACTGGCGAGCCAGGGTCATGTGGTGATCCTCATCACCCACGACCGCGAAGTCGCGGCCCGGGCCAAGCGCATCATCGAAATCCGCGACGGCCTGATCATCACCGACAGCGCCCGCGATAACCCTCAAGCCCAGGCCTCAGCCAACCCCGGCGCGTTGCAAGCCGTGGACTTGCGCAAGCGTCTGAGCGAAGGCGCCGAAGCCACCGGCGCGTGGAAAGGCGAACTGATTGACGCGGTGCAAGCGGCGTGGCGGGTGATGTGGATCAACCGCTTCCGCACCGCGCTGACATTACTCGGAATCATCATCGGCGTGGCCTCGGTGGTGGTGATGCTCGCCGTCGGCGAAGGCAGCAAGCGCCAGGTCATGGCGCAGATGGGCGCCTTCGGCTCGAACATCATTTACCTCAGCGGCTCGGCGCCGAACCCGCGTACTGCGCCGGGCATCGTCACCCTGGATGACGTCGCGGCGGTGGCCAGTTTGCCGCAAGTGAGACGGATCATGCCGGTCAACGGCCAGGAAGCCGGGGTGCGCTTCGGCAACCTCGACCACTTGAGTTACGTCGGCGGCAACGACACCCACTTCCCGGCGATCTTCAATTGGCCGGTGGTCGAAGGCAGCTACTTCACCGAGGCCGATGAGCGAAACGCAGCGGCGGTCGCGGTGATCGGCCACAAGGTGCGAACCAAGTTGCTCAAGGACGTGGCCAACCCGATTGGCCAATACATCCTGATCGAAAACGTGCCCTTCCAGGTGGTCGGCGTGCTCGCGGAAAAAGGCGCCAGCTCAGGCGATTCCGACAGCGACGACCGCATCGCCATCCCCTACTCCGCTGCCAGCGTGCGGCTGTTCGGCACGCACACTCCGGAATACGTGGCCATCGCCGCCGCCGATGCGCGCAAGGTCAAGGAGACCGAAATAGCCATCGAGCAATTGATGCTGCGCCTGCACAACGGAAAGAAGGATTTCGAACTGACCAACAACGCCGCAATGATCCAGGCCGAGGCGCGCACGCAAAACACCCTGTCGCTGATGCTCGGCTCGATTGCCGCGATTTCCTTGTTGGTGGGTGGAATCGGCGTGATGAACATCATGTTGATGACCGTGCGCGAACGCACCCGCGAGATCGGTATCCGCATGGCCACCGGCGCCCGGCAGCGCGACATCCTGCGCCAGTTTCTGACCGAGGCGGTGATGCTCTCGGTGGTCGGCGGGCTGGCCGGCATTGCCCTGGCGCTGATCGTCGGCGGTGTGCTGATTCTCAGCGAAGTCGCTGTCGCGTTTTCCTTGATAGCGGCGCTCGGCGCCTTCGGCTGCGCCTTGGTCACCGGTGTTGTCTTCGGCTTCATGCCGGCCCGCAAAGCTGCCCGACTCGACCCGGTCACGGCCCTTACCAGTGAATGATTTCTCCATGAAGCCGCCACTCAGTCTGTTGACGCTCTGCCTGTTGCTCAGCGCTTGCGGCACGCCCGCCCAGCGCCCCGACGCCGGTATCGTGCCGCCCGCGTCCTGGCAATCACCGCACACACAAGACGCCGCGCGCAGCAACCCGCAATGGTGGACGCAGTTCGGCAGCCCGCAGCTGGACCAACTGATTGAACAGGCGCGGGTCGGTAGTTTCGATCTGGCCGCCGCCATCGCCCGCGTGCGTCAGGCCCAGGCCGAGACGGTGGTGGCCGGCGGTTCGCAGCTGCCGGAGGTCACGGCAGGGTTGAATGCCAATCGCCAGAAACTGCTGCGCGGTAATGGCTACAGCCAACTGGATGCCGACAGCGACAACAGCGCCGTGGACTATTTCAACGCCAACCTCAGCGCCAGCTACGAAATCGATTTCTGGGGCGGCCAACGTGCCTCCCGCGACAGCGCGCAATTTGCCTTGCAGGCCAGCCAGTTCGATCAGGCAACGGTGGAACTGACGCTGCTTAGCAGCGTCGCCAGCGGCTACGCGCAATCCCTGTCGCTGCGTGAACAGAGCCGCATCGCCGAGTTGAACCTGGCGAATGCGCAGAACGTATTGAAACTGGTGCAGACGCGGTTTGATTCAGGCTCGGCGACGGCGCTGGAACTGGCCCAACAGAAAAGCCTGGTCGCCGCGCAACAACGGCAATTACCGCTGGTGCAGCAACAGGCGCAAGACGCGTCGATCAGTCTTGCCGCCCTCCTCGGCCGACCGGTACAGCAGTTGCCTCTGGGACTGGAGCACTTTGATCAGCTGTCATGGCCGACCATCGACGCTGGGGTGCCCAGTGAACTGATCAGCCGTCGCCCGGACATTGCCCGCGCCGAGGCGCAACTGGCGGCGGCGCAGGCGGACGTCACTGTGGCCCGAGCTGCGATGTTGCCTACCGTGACATTGAGCGCCGAAATCGGCTCGGGTGCGGATCGCGCGTCGGACATTCTGCGCAGTCCGTTTTACAACCTCACCGCCGGGTTGCTCGCACCAGTGTTCAACAACGGCCGCTTGAGCGCCGAGCGCGACAAGGCCACGGCCCGGCAGGAGGAGCTGCTGGAGACCTATCGCGGCGCGATCATCAACGGTTTTGCCGACGTGGAAAAAGCGCTGAACAGCATTCGTGGGCTGGATGAACAGCGGCAATGGCAAGGCGAGGAACTGAAACAGGCGCAGACCGCATTCGATATTGCGCAACGTCGCTATCAGGCGGGGGCCGAGGATTTGCTGACCGTATTGGAGACGCAACGCACGCTGTATGCGGCGCAGGATTTGAATGTGCAGCTGCGGTTGTCGCGGTTGCAGGCGAGTATTGCGCTGTACAAGGCACTGGGTGGGGGGTGGCAGGTTTTGTGATTTTAGTGTCAGTGAGTCCGCCATCGCGGGTAAGCCCGCGATGAACGATAACGTGGAGTAACTGATTAACGGGTAACCGGCTTAGCCTTCAAATGGCGCGCATACCAAGGCCGCTTCGGCACTTTCCTGAACAAATCCGCGAGCTTCTTCTCATCCTCGCCAAAGGTTATCCGCAGCGCCATCTTCATGGTTTCCGGGTCCATTTCCACCGACTTGCCCGCCTGCAACCCCGGCGTTGTATTGCAACCGTGGGTGCTCGGCCCGAGCCACGGATCGTCGACTTCAACCCAACGCCCCGGCGCAAACCACGCCACGCCGTTTACCTCCAGCCGACTCACCTCCCCAGGGTGAAAGCGTTCATGCGCGCGAAACCAGTCTTCCAGTCGATCATCGATCCAGCCATGGAAATGCCAGAACACCGGGTTCACATGGGACGAAAACGGATCGCCGAGAAAGTCGTTTTCCGGCGCAAACCAACGTGCGGAAAAGTCTGATGGATCCCGGGCGAACGGTACCGGATGGCCGTTGGACGGATCACGTGGCACCGAGGCCCAGCGCATGTGCAGCCAGTCGTGCAGCCCCAGCTCCACCTCTGAACCGAACTGGCCCAGGGTCAGCTTCGACAGGTAACGCGGGTCACGATAGCGCGATTCCCAGACCTGGAAATTGCTGTGATAGGTCTCCACGGTCTTGATGTCGCTGACCCACTGCGAATAGTCGGCATCGTCGTCAGCCAGCCAGGTCGGCGGCAGCGCGGTGCCATCGTGATTATCGAAATATCGGGCGAAGCCGATGCGATCACGGGCCAGTTCCGGTTGCGGCAACGGGAAGTGCTGCCACGACGGCAGGTCCTGCATCGAACGCGCGGTGCCGAGCATATGCCGATGCATGAAGAAAAAATCCACGCCCGAGCCGTTGCGATCCTTGCGCGCACCACGGGCATCGCGCTCCTTGTCGCGCGGGCCAGGCTGCCAGCCGAGGCCGCGCAGGGCATTGCGTTTGTCTTCGGCCAGGGTGTGCCATTTGTCCCGCGAGGCATGCCAGAGCTGGTGAAACAGCCGATGCTCCGGGGAGATCAGCCAAGCCAATAATGGCGCATTGAGCCCGGTGCGTTCGCGGGCTTCGGGGAAAACCCGTTTGACTGCGACGAAGCGGTTGTCCTGCGCGGTCATCATCAGCGGGCGATCGAGGTTCAATACGCGACCGCTGAGGGTGCCGCTGCCGGCATTGCCGAACCCGGCCCAGACTTCGTCCAGGGTCATGCTGAATTCGTAATCGGGGGTGCCATTGGCTGCGTCGGCACTGACCAATCGCCAACTCAATTGCGCCGCTTTGGCATCGGCCAGTTCGCCGAGCACCCGGTAACGCGGTGTTTCGTTTGAACGCAAACGCTCGGCCGTGTCGAGGAACCCGATCAGGCCACGTCCTTTGTGGCCGACGTCAAGAAACACTTCCAGACCGTCGCGAGGCAACCCTTCAATCCCGGCGTCTCGTCCGTCAAAACGGATCTGCCAGACGCCCCGCAGCGTGTCCGCCAGCCGCTGGCCGGCGACATCCGCCACATCAAATGAAGCTTCGCCGGGGGTGATCGTCGGATCCGGTTTCGTCCATTCGCGATGCCCATAAAAAGCTGCAGGCACGGCAGCACCGGTCAGCGCCAGGCCCGCCATGAACCCTCGTCGAGAAATCGTCATTGCCCTACCTGTGTCAGCCATGAAGCAGGCTTTATCCAAGCTAGAACGTTCGCCCCCTCCAGAAATTTAACAGCCTGCTCGCGAAGAGGCCGGCAGATACACCTAAATTATCGGATCAGCCACTCGTCCATCCCAGATAGCAAAGCCCCCCACACCGGGGCAACGAACCTGACTGAGATGAACATGAAAAAACCACGTTCAAAAAAGGCGCTGTACCTCGGCTTGCCCCTGGCGCTGGCCATCAGCGCCGGTGGCGGCTATGCCGTCTGGGATCACTGGTTCAAGGACAACCCAGGCTACCCGGTCAAGGTGATGCAACAGGCCGATGAACTGCAAACGCGCATCCTCTCCTTCGACAGCCACGTCACCGTGCCGCTGGACTTCGGCACCGCCGGCAATGAAGCCGACAAGGATGGCAGCGGCCAATTCGACCTGGTCAAGACCGGACGCGGACGCCTGTCCGGTGCGGCCCTGACCATCTTCGGCTGGCCGGAAATCTGGAACGGCGCCAACGCCCCGCACCGCCCCACCGCCGGTTTCGTCGACGAAGCCCGGTTCGAGCAGGAAACCCGCTACAAAATCATCAGCGCCATGGTTCGCGATTTCCCCAACCAGGTCGCCATCGCCTACACCCCCGACGATTTCCGGCGCCTGCACGGCGAAGGCAAGTTCGCGGTGTTCATGAGCATGCTCAACGCCTACCCGCTGGGCAACGACCTTAACGCTCTGGACACGTGGGCCGCCCGTGGCATGCGCATGTTCGGTTTCAGTTACGTGGGCAATAACGCCTGGGCCGACTCGTCGCGACCATTGCCGTTTTTCAATGACTCGCGTGACGCCCTCGGCGGCCTGTCGGACATCGGCAAACAAGCGGTGCATCGCCTCAACGACCTCGGCGTGATCATCGATGTCTCGCAGATGTCGACCAAGGCCCTGGAGCAAGTCGCGCAACTGAGCCGCACGCCGATGGTGGCCTCGCACTCGGCGCCGCGGGCGCTGGTGGACATCCCGCGCAACCTCAGCGACCAGGAAATGCAGCTGATCAAGAACAGCGGCGGCGTGGTGCAGATTGTCGGCTTCCCGACCTACATTCGCCCCTTGAGCCAAACCACCCAGGACAAGCTCAACGCCCTGCGCGCCCGTTTCGACCTGCAACCGTTGCAAGGCCTGGAGATGGCACTGATGCCCGGCGACCCGGTGATCACTGTCTGGTCCGAGCAACGCTTCGGCGAATACGCCAGCCAGCTCTACGCGATTGTCGACGAAGAACCGAAAGCCACGCTCAAGGACTACGGTGACGCGATTGATTACGCGGTGAAGAAAATCGGCATCGACCATGTCGGCATCAGCTCCGACTTCAACGACGGCGGCGGGCTGGATGGCTGGAAGGATGTCAGCGAAGCCCGCAACGTCACCGCCGAACTGATCAGTCGCGGCTACAGCGAGGCCGATATCGCCAAGCTGTGGGGCGGCAATTTCCTGCGGGTCTGGGATCAGGTGCAGAAGTCTTCCCGGCCGGTGGCGAACAACTGAATCCCCTTTGCAAAAGCGAACCTTGCTGATGACCAACCGTCGTTCATTCCTCAAGCAGGCCGGGATTCTCGCGGCCGGCCTGCCCCTCGGCAGCGCTGTGATGTTGCCGGTACGGGCCGCCACGGCGCCGCCGCTGGCCAATGACAAGTGGGCGCAATTGCGCCAACTGTTCGATCAGGATCCGGACTATTTGCACTTCGCCAACTTTCTGGTGACATCGCACCCGCGACCGGTGCGTGAGGCCATAGAACGGCATCGCGCCAACCTCGACCGCAACCCCGGACGGGCGATGGACTGGGACCTCGGAGAAACGGAAAAACGCGAACAGGACGTGCGCATCTGGGCCGGGCGCTACCTCAAGGCCAAGCCTGAACAGATCGCCCTCACCGGCAGCACCACCGAAGGCTTGTCGCTGATCTACGGCGGCATTCATGTGCGCCCGGATCAGGAAATCCTCACTACCGAACACGAACACTACGCCACGAACTATGCGCTGGATTACCGCCAGCAAAAGGACGGGGTCAAGGTGCGCAAGCTCACGTTGTTCGGGAACAGCCGCAACGTGTCCGTCGACGAAGTGCTCGGTTCCATCGCCAAAGGCATCCGCCCGAATACCCGCGTGCTGGGCATGACCTGGGTGCAATCGGGCAGTGGCGTGAAACTGCCGATTGGCGAGATCGGCAAACTGGTGGAAGAACAGAACCGCAATCGCGATGACAAGGACCGCATTCTGTATGTGGTCGACGGTGTGCACGGTTTTGGCGTCGAAGACCTCGATTTCCCCGACATGCACTGCGACTTCTTCATCGCCGGTACTCACAAATGGATGTTCGGCCCGCGCGGCACCGGGATCATTTGCGCCCGTTCCGCCGAGCTCAAAGACGTCACGCCGACCATTCCGACCTTCTCCGAAGCCACCACCTTCTCGACCATCATGACTCCCGGCGGTTATCACAGTTTCGAACACCGCTGGGCGCTGGACGAGGCGTTCAAGTTGCATCTGGAGCTGGGCAAGGCCCAGGTGCAGGCGCGGATTCATGCACTCAATACCTATGCGAAAAACCGCTTGCTGGAAAACCCGCAGATCGAACTGGTCACGCCAAAGAGCCCGGACCTGTCGGCCGGTTTCACCTTCTTCCGGATCAAGGACCGCGACTGCGAAAAAGTCGCCGCCTGGTTGATGGAAAACCGCGTGGTCTGCGACTCGGTGGAGCGCGATGTCGGCCCGGTGATGCGGATTGCGCCGGGCTTGCTCAACACCGAAGAGCAGATCGACCGCTTCATCACCCTGCTGAACAAAACGCCTTAACGCTTATGCCCCTGTGGCGAGGGAGCTTGCTCCCGCTGGGCCGCGAAGCGGCCCCAAAAGAAAGGGCCTGCTGCGCAGGCCAGCGGGAGCAAGCTCCCTCGCCACAATGATTCATTGCCTTTTAAGCGTGGCCCCGTTTTTCCTTTGCTCGAGATCACTCATGAACCGAGATCAATTGACCCTGCCGTTCAAGGCCCTGGCCCTGGCCGCACTTATGATCGGAGGCGCCCAGGCCGCCACCGCATCGCCACCTGGCAAAGTATTCAAGGACTGCCGCGACTGCCCGGAGATGGTGGTACTGCCCGCCGGCACCTTCACCATGGGCACGCCGGACGATGAAGTCGGCCGCGAACCCGACGAAGGCCCGATGCACGACGTGACCTTCGCCAAGCCGTTCGCCATGAGCCGCTTCCAGGTCACCGCCGGCGAATGGGACAGCTACGTGCGCGAGAGCGGCGTGATCATTGCCAATGGCGATACCCGGCCGGGCCGCGAATGCGTGGCCAGCAAGCCGCGTTATCCACAAACCCCGCGTCAGCCAGCGGTGTGCATGAACTTCGACGACGTTAAGAACTACGTCGCCTGGCTGTCGAAAAAAACCGGGCAGAAATATCACATGGTCAGCGAGGCCCAACGGGAGTACGCCGCGCGGGGCGGCACTAAAGGGCCATTCCCCTTCCCGCTCGATGAAGGCAAGGCCTACAGCATCGCCAAATACGCCAACACCTACGGCCCGGCAGACGGTTACAGCTATAGCTCGCCCGTGGGCAGCTACCCGCCGAACACGTTTGGCATGTACGACATGCACGGCAACGTGTACGAATGGGTCGAAGACTGCGAACACCCGGACTACGTCGGTGCGCCCACCGACGGCAGCGCGTGGGTTGAGGCCAACTGCGAAGCCGTGCGCATACGCGGTAATGACTGGGGTGAAGCGCCAGTGTTCTCGCGCTCGGGCAACCGCAATAGCCAGTACCCGCAAGAGCGCGGGGACTGGATCGGCTTTCGCGTGGTGCGTGACCTCTAGACCTCTCACAACTATCTGAATCACTGAAATCCCCCTGTAGGAGTGAGCCTGCTCGCGATGACTGACTTCCAGTCGAAGTAGATGTCGATTGTCAGTCCGCTATCGCGAGCAGGCTCGCTCCTACAGGTTCGGGTGTGGTGACCATCAATCGGTGGTCGCTAAATTAAGCCTTCCACCAGACGTTCTACTGGGTATCTGCCTTTCCACCCAAGGAATCGTCCTCCATGACCCAGCCTCCCCGTGGCGCCATCGGCGAGTTGTTCGCCCTGTTGAAACCCTTTCGGCTGATCGTCGCCGCGTCCATTTTCCTGGGCATGGTCGGCGGCCTGAGCGTCACGGTCTTGCTGGCGACCATCAACAACGCGCTGCATTCGGACAGCGGCCTGACCCAGGGCGTGGTCGCGCTGTTCGCCGGCCTGTGCCTGCTGGCGCTGCTGAGTTCGATCTGCTCCGACATCGGCACCAACTACGTCGGCCAGCACATCATCGCCAAACTGCGCAAACAACTGGGCGAAAAAGTCCTGTCGGCGCCCATCGAGCAGATCGAGCGCTACCGCAGCCATCGGCTGATCCCGGTGCTGACCCACGACGTCGACACCATCAGCGACTTCGCCTTCGTCTTCGCCCCGCTGGCGATTTCGGTGACCGTGACCCTCGGCTGCATGGGTTACCTGGCCATCCTGTCGTGGCCGATGTTCCTGATCATGGTCGCCGCGATCCTGATCGGCACGGCGATTCAGGCCTATGCCCAGAGCAAAGGCGTGCAGGGTTTCATGGCTGCCCGCGACGCTGAAGACGAACTGCAAAAGCACTACAACGCGATTGCCGAAGGCGCCAAGGAACTGCGCATCCATCGCCCGCGCCGCCAGCGCATGTTTGTCTCGGGCATCAAGGCCACCGCCGAGTTCATCTGCAACACCCAAGTGCGTTCGATCAACACCTTCGTGATCGCCAAGACCTTTGGCTCGATGCTGTTTTTCGTGGTGATCGGCCTGGCGCTGGCACTGCAAACCTTCTGGCCGAGCGCCGATAAAACCGTGATGAGCGGTTTCGTGCTGGTGTTGCTGTACATGAAAGGCCCGCTGGAACACTTGATCAGTACCCTGCCGATTGTCAGCCGGGCGCAGATTGCTTTTCGCCGTATCGCCGAGTTGTCCGAGCAGTTTTCCACCCCGGAACCGCATCTGCTGCTGAGCGATCAGGGCCAGGTCAAACGAGCCGTGCACGAACTGAAGCTGGCCGATGTGCGTTTCGCTTTCCCGGCCGTTGAAGGAGCGGCGCCGTTCCAGCTCGGGCCGATCAACCTGACGATCAAGCAAGGCGACATCACCTTTATCGTCGGCGAGAACGGTTGCGGCAAGACCACGTTGATCAAGTTGCTGCTGGGCCTGTACACGCCGCAGCAGGGCGAGATCAGCGTCAACGGTGAGGCCATCGACGCGCTGAATCGCGATGACTATCGCCAGTTGTTCACCACGATTTTCGCCGACTACTACCTGTTCGATGACGTGGTCCAGGGCGATACGCACATCCCCGAAGATGCCAACAACTATCTGCAACGGCTGGAGATTGCGCACAAGGTCAGCGTCAAGGACGGCAACTTCACCACCACCGACCTCTCTACCGGCCAGCGCAAACGCCTGGCGCTGGTCAATGCGTGGCTGGAGGAACGTCCGGTGCTGGTGTTCGATGAATGGGCGGCGGATCAGGACCCGACCTTCCGCCGGATTTTCTACACCGAGCTGCTGCCGGATCTCAAACGCCTGGGCAAGACCATCATCGTGATTTCCCACGATGACCGTTATTTCGATGTCGCCGATCAACTGGTGCGCATGGAAAGCGGCCGGGTCGTCACCGAACTGGCCCCAGCCTGAAAACGCCTCTGTAGGAGCAAGGCTTGCCGGCGATGGCAATTCTGAGGGCGCCATCGCCGGCAAGCCGTGCTCCTACAAGAACGGGCGTTCCCACGTGCCCACTCTTGCGAAATTTATTCTCAGGTTTCTTTCCGGTTTTACGTCCACGCCCCGTCTTAATAATCATTCTTATTAACAATAACTTTGCCCAACACTTTTCAGGAGCTCAGGTAAGTAATGCGACCTCAACCACGCCGCACACCTCTCGCGCTAGCCGTACAGCGCCCGATATTGCATCGCACCCTGTTTACAAGCGTATTGCTGACCGCCACCTTGCTGGGGAGCTCGATGGCCAATGCTGCACCTGTAAAAGTGAGTATTGCCGTCCAGCCGCTTTCCAATGCGCTGACCGAACTGGGCATGCAGACCAATCTGCAGATCCTCTACAACCCGGACCAGGTGGCCGGCATCAAGTCCCGTGCGGTGTCCGGTTCGCTGGAACCGTCTGATGCCCTGAAGGCACTGCTACAAGGCTCCGGCATTTCGTTCCAGATCAACGGCAACACCGTGACCCTGGTGTCCAGTGGCGGTTCGGGCCTGCAATTGGGCGCGACCACCATTTCCGGCCAGGGCCTGGGCTTGACCACGGAAGACACCGGCTCGTACACCACCGGCGCCACCGCCTCCGCGACCGGACTGCCGCTGAGCATTCGTGAAACCCCGCAATCGGTCACCGTGGTCACGCGTCAGCAGATGGACGATCGCGGCGTACAGAGCGTGTCTGACGCCTTGCGCAACACCCCCGGCGTCACGATGCAGAAGTACGACAGTGACCGCACCGAGTTTTCCGCCCGTGGCTTTGCCATCACTAACTTCCAGTACGACGGCGTCAACATTCCCTACGACGGCGTGTACGGTGAAAACCCGAACAACGGCGACGACGCGGCCAGCCTCGACCGCATCGAAGTGGTCAAAGGCGCTACCGGCCTGATGACCGGCGCGGGCGACCCGTCTGCCACCGTCAACCTGATCCGCAAGAAACCGACCAAGGATTTCAAGGCTTCGGTCAGCGCTACCGCAGGCTCCTGGGACAATTACCGCACCGAAGGCGACATCTCCGGTTCGCTGACCGATACCGGCAACGTACGGGGTCGCTTCGTCGGCGCCTACCAGGACAAAGATTCGTACATCGATCACTACAGCCAGAAAAAAGACCTCTTCTACGGCATCATCGAAGCCGATCTGACGGACGACACCTTGCTGACGTTTGGTATCGACAAGTCCAGTGTCACTCCGCGCGGCAGCACCTGGACCGGTAACGCACCGTACTTCACCGACGGCAGCCGTACCGACTTCTCGCGCAGCTTCAACCCGGGTGCCGACTGGAGCCGCCGCGATTTCGACAGCACGACTTACTTCGCGTCGCTTGAACAAGCGCTGGCCAATGGCTGGAAATTCAAGGCCAGCTTCGACCAGAAAACGACTGATCACGACACCCAACTGGCCTCGGCCAGCGGTGGCTCCGCAGACCCTGTCACGGGCGAAGGCAACTTCCTGTACTGGGGTCGCTGGGAAGGTCATCGCGTGCAGAACTCCGGTGACGTGAACATCTCCGGTCCGTTCTCGCTGGGTGGTCGCGAGCATGAACTGGTCGCCGGCGTTATGGCCGCCCACTCGCGCCAGACCGGTGCGACCTACGACACCAGCGCGTTTGAACTGGTGCCGGGCAGCATCTTCGACTGGAACGGTCACCTGCCAAAACAGGAATTTCCGAAAAACGGCAAGTACGAACGCACCCAAAGCCAGAACGGTATCTACATGGCCACCCGCCTGCGTCCGACCGACGACCTGTCGTTCATCCTCGGCGGCCGCTTGAGCACCTTCAAGTACAACGAAGATTACTCCTACTATCCGGGGGCAGCCCTGACCGACACCCATGCCAGCTACAAGGAACATGGCGTTGTCACGCCGTACGCCGGTGTGGTCTATGACCTGAACGATACGTACTCGGTGTATGCCAGCTACACCAAGATCTACCAGCCACAAATTTACCTGGACGCAAGCGGTTCGACCCTCGACCCGGTTGAAGGCGACAGCTACGAGACGGGCCTGAAAGCGGCTTACTTCGAAGGCAAGCTGAACGCCACCTTTGCCTTGTTCCAGATCAATCAGGACAACGTTGCCCAGTATGTCACCACCGACGTCGGCACCGGTCGAGACGTCTATGAAGCCATCTCCGGTGCCACCACCAAAGGTGTCGAAATGGAACTGGCCGGCGAACTGGCCGAGGGCTGGAACCTGTCGGCCGGCTACACCTACGCCCGCACCCGCGACAAGGATGAGCAACGTATCTACGGTTTCCCGCTGGCCTCCAGCAAACCGGAACACGTTGTGCGCACCTTCACCACCTACCGCCTGCCTGGCGCACTGGACCAGTTCACCGTCGGTGGTGGCATCAGCTGGCAGAGCGCGTTCTACGGCCAGAGCTACAGCCCGAACGTGGGTAATGGCGAAGGTGGCAACACCCTGCTCAAGCAAGGCGGCTACACCCTCGTCGACCTGATGACCCGCTACCAGTACGACGAGCACCTGAGCTTCACCGCCAATGCCAACAACGTCTTCGATAAGAAGTACATGTCTGGCCTGGGCAACTTCGGTACGACGTTCTACGGCGAGCCGCGCAACCTGCAGATCACGGCGAAGTATGATTTCTGAGGGGTGAGCTGAAATGAAAAATGCCCGTGTCGTGAGATGCGGGTATTTTTTGTCTGGGGTATTTGTGTTGAATCTGAGCCCGCGGGCCAGGCATAAAAAAAATGCCACCCCCTGATCCAGGAGTGGCGGTTTTTTCAGTTCATCTCACACCCGCAAGCGCACCCACCCCGCCACTTGCGCATGAATCCCCTCAACCTCCCCCAACAACCCCGCCATGCGCATAAAGTCATGGGTCATCCCAGGCTGTTCCAGCAACGTCACCTCATTCCCCGCCGCACGCAACAGGTCGGCATAGGCCAGCCCTTCATCATGCAGCGGATCATGCCCGGCCAGGTACACCAGCGCCGGTGCCACGCCGGATAAATCCGCCGCCAGCAATGGCGAGCAGCGCCAGTCCGCGAGGTCCTGCGGCGTGCGTCCGTAATGGGCGTAGAACCAGTCCAGTGTTGGCGTTTCCAGCAGATAGCCCTCCGCGAAATCCCGATGCGAAGCCCGCTGGGTCGTCGCATCTGTCACCGGGTACAGCAACACTTGCGCCTTGGGTTTCAACGCCAGCTCCTCAGGCTCTCGCACCGCCATGATCGACAACACCGTGGCCAATGTCGCGCCCACGCTGTCACCGACCAATGCCACCCGATGGGCATCCAGCCCTCGTGCCGCGCCTTCACGCACCAGCCAGTTGCCGGCGTCGCAGGCGTCCTGCACGGGTGTCGGAAAACGCCATTCCGGTGCCAGTCGATAATCCACGGTCAGCAACGCAAAACCACCCTGTGAGGCCAGTCGCCGGCACAGTGCGTCATGGGAATCGAGGCTGCCGACCACATAGCCGCCGCCATGGAAATACAGCACCACCGGTTGCAAGCCCTCGACCGTTTTCCCGTCGCGATACAAGCGCGCCGACAGGCTATGGCCGTCGCGGGCAGGAAGGGTGAAATTTTCACAGACCACGATGTCCAGCGGCACATCGAGAAACCCCGACGACGCTTCAAAAGCGATCCGCGCCTGGTGCGGCGATTGCTCATGCATCGCGCGGCTTTTGCCGGTCATCCGGCCGAACTCGGCGAGTTCGAGAAATGCTTCAAGTTCTGGCAATACGGCCATGGGGTCAATCCTTTTACACAAAGAGGTCGATAGTCGTTCGTTTAAGCAATTGCCAAACGCCGCTCAAGCAAGTCTTGCAGCTCATCCAGCAACTCATCACCGCGCAGCAATTCGTAATGCCCACCCGCCAACAGGCGATCGACGCCCTGGCTGCCGACCTGCGCCTCGAACACTCGACGCTCCTCCTCGCGTTTGGCCACCCACCAGCGATGCGCCACCGCTTGAATCCCCGGCAGTTGCCGATGCGCCAGCGCCAGTTGCTTGAGGCGTGAACCTGTCGCGAAAATCTGCGTGAGTTCCCCTGCGCCCAACGTGGCTTGTTCGTTGGAGCCGTGCATGGCCGCCTCGATCACGGCGCTGGAACCTTCACGCTCGTTCAAGTCAGCAGCTTTCAGCGCGATCAATGCCTGTGCCTCATCAGCCGGCAACCCCAGCACAAACTTCAGGAAGTCGCCCAGATCCTCGCGCCAGTCCCCCACTTCTGCCGTGCCCGCCACGTAGCTGTCGACCAGCCCTGCAAACGCAACCGTTTCACCCTGGGATTCCAGGTCGTGAGCGACCAGTTGCGTCAACGCACCGCCCAGCGACCAGCCCAGCAAGTAATACGGCCCCTTGGCCTGCTGACCGCGAATCCGCAGCGCATAGGCTTGCGCCATGGCCAGCAGCGAGTCGTCCTGCCACTGCGGATCAAGCAGCATGCGGCATTGCACGCCGTACACCGTGCGCCGTCCTTCCAGGCGTCGCGCCAGCGGTTCGTAGTCGAACACCGTGCCGAAACCGGCGTGCAGGCAGAACAACGCCGGCACGTTGGGGATCCGTGCATTCAACGCCAGCAACGGGTCCGGCGCGGTCGCCGGTTCAGCCAACTGATAGCCGCTGAGCTCAGCGATGCACGGTTTCTGCATCAAATCCCGCAGCTTCAATTCGACGCCCAATTGCGGCTGACTGCGCACCCGCGAAATCACTTTGAGCACCTGCAACGAGTCGCCACCGAGTTCGAAGAAGTTGTCGTCGATGCCCACTTGCGGCACGCCAAGCACCTCTTGCCAGATCGCGGTCAGCGCCGTTTCCAGCGGATTGCGCGGCGCGCGATAGCCGCCAAGCGCCCATTCCGGCGTCGGCAGTGCGCGACGATCAAGCTTGCCGTTGGCCGACAGCGGGAAGCGTTCCAGCACCATGATCCGTGCCGGCACCATGTAATCCGGCAGTTGCGCTTGCAGTTCAGACTTCACGCGACGGTCCAGACCGACTGCGCCGGCCCCCACCACATAACCGACCAATTGCTTGCCGGTCGGCGTGTCGAGGACCACCACGGCGGCATCCTGCACGCCCGCGCACTCACGCAGGCGCGCTTCGATCTCGCCCGGTTCGATACGGAAACCACGGATCTTCACTTGCTGGTCGAGCCGTCCCAGGTAGTCGATCAACCCGCACGCGCGCTGGCGCACCAGGTCGCCGGTGCGGTACATGCGGCCACCGGACTCGAACGGATCGGGGATGAAACGCTCGGCGCTCATGCCCGGACGCTGGTGATACCCCCGCGCCAGGCATTCGCCGCCCAGGTACAACTCGCCGCTGACGCCGACCGGCAACGGATTGAGGTCGGCATCAAGCACGTACACACCACGCCCGGCCACGCCTCGACCAATCGGCGCATACGCCGCGTCGCAAGTTTCGCCGGCCTCGGCACGCCACAACAGCGGCGTGACCACGGTTTCGGTCGGGCCATAGCCATTGACCAGACGCTGCGCACGCAAGGCGCGTTTGACCTGTTCGAAACTGGCGTCCGGCACCGCATCTCCGCCAAAGCAATACACCTCGACCGCCGGCGGATGGCCCAGACGCTCGGCGACTTCGGCCATCTGTTGCAAGTACGCCGGCGGGAAGCAGGCGACGGTGACGGCATGACGATGCAACACGTCCAGGGTCTGTTCCGGGGTCCACACAGTGTCCTCGCGGATCACCAGACTGCCGCCGGCCAACAGCACGCTCAGCCAACGCTCCTGGGCGCCGTCGAAGGCGAACGACATGAAGTGCAGTTCACGGCTGCGCGGTGCCAATTCGTAGAGTTCAATAATGTCGCGGCAATGCCGGGCAATCGGCCCGCGTTCCACGGCCACGCCTTTGGGTTGGCCGGTGGAGCCGGAGGTGTAGATCAGGTACGCCAGATGCCCGGGCAACGGGTTGGAAACCGGGCATGGCATGTTGTCGGCAACGCCCAACGGGCCAAGCAGCAGGCGTGGCGGGCTATCCGCCAACGACAGCCGCTCGCCCAGATCGCTGTCGCAGAGCAACAGACTCGCGGCCGAATCGCTCAACATATAAGCCAGTCGCTCGGCCGGGTACGCGAGGTCCAGCGGCAGGTAAGCCGCCCCCGCTTTCAGCACCGCGAGGAACGCAATGATGGTGCGTTCGGAACGCGGCAACGCTACCGCCACCAGACTTTCCGCGCCGATTCCGCGATCTATCAGTTGCAGCGCCAACCCATTGGCCTGCGCCTCAAGCTCGGCGTAACTGACGTGCCGATCCTCACAGATCAAGGCGATTTTCTTAGGCTGCGTCTGTACATGCTGATTGAACGCGTGCAACACATCGGCGCTGTCGGTCGACGCTTGCGGCAGGCTGATACGCGATTCAGGCAGGCCAATGTTACCGAGCAGATACGTCGCATCCTCCGGCAACGCACGCAGCAACCCTTCAAGCTGCGCACGAATCCGCTCTACTTCCACGTCACTGAAGCGGTCCCGCAGGAACAGGTACTCGACTTCCAGACCTTCTTCGTTGGCACTGACCATCAAGTCCATCGGGAAGTTGGTCACGCCACCGCTGCCGACCTCGGCAAAACGTAGCTCACCTTCCTCGCCCCCGCGCAGCGCACGGTCCACCGGATGGTTTTCGAACACGATGATGCTGTCGAACAAGCCCTGGCCACCCTGCCCGGCCCAGCGCTGAATGTCCGACAACGGCGTGTGTTCGTAGTCGCGGACCATCAGGTTGTAGTCCTGCAACTCGCGCAACCACTCGCCCAACGGCTGCTGCGGATCGAGGGTCTGGATCACCGGCAAGGTGTTGATGAACAGGCCGAGCATGTCTTGCGCCCCCGCCAATCCGCTCGGACGCCCGGCCACCGTGGCGCCGAACGCAACGCTGCGCTGGCCGCTGTGGCGTTGCAACAGCAGCAGCCAGGCACCTTGCACCAGCGTGTTGAGGGTCACGCGTTGACGCTTGGCGAAGCTGTGCAGTTTGCTTGTCGCTTCGGCGTCGAGGTTGCTGTACATCACGCCGTGGCCGGAGCCAGCAGCACCCGACGCCTTGGCCAGAATGGTCGGCTCTTCAAGCAACGCCAGGCGCTCGCGCCAGAAGCCTTCGGCCTGAGCCCCGTCCTGATGTTGCAGCCAGGCGATGTAATCGGCGTAGCGACCGGTCAGGGTCGGCAACCTGTCGTTGTGGTACAGGCGCAACATGTCGCCCAACAGACGCGAGGCGCTCCAGCCGTCCAGCAGCAAGTGGTGGTAAATCCAGATCATCTGGTAACGGTCATCACCGAGGCGCACCAGGATGAAACGCATCAGCGGCGGGCAGCTCAGGTCGAAACCCTTGGCCTGTTCCGCGGCGGCCAGTTCCTGCAACGCCTGTTCGGTGTCGCTGCGTTCACGCCAGTCGAGTTCTTCGATCGGCAGCTCGACGTCGGCGAACACCGCTTGCAGCGGATCGGCCAAGCCATCGCGCCAGCGGAATGCCGCACGCAGCACTTCGTGACGCTCCACCAGAATCTGCCAAGCCGCACGGAAACGCGGCACCTGCAAACCGTCCACCGCCACGCTCAACTGGTTGACGTAGGGGTTCAGCTCCGGCGAATCGAGGCAATGGAACAGCATGCCTTGCTGCATCGGCGACAGCGGATAGAGATCTTGCAGCCCTTCACGGGCGGCCATGTCGATGTGTGGAACCAGCGAAAAAGCTTCGACTTTCGGCGCTTCGATCAAAGCGGCTTCACGGCTGGTCGCTACCGCAGCGAGTGCCCGAATGGTCTGCTGCTCGAACAGTTGCTTCGGACTGAACACCAACCCGCGCTGCCCGGCACGGCTCACCGCTTGCAGCGAGATGATCGAATCCCCGCCCAGCTCAAAGAAGTTTTCGGTGACGCCCACCGACTCCAGCCCCAGCAGTTCCTGCCAGATCGCCACCAGCAGCGCTTCGGCCGGCGACACGGCGGCGACGTGACCGTGCTGCTCTCGAGTGGCCTCAGGCGCCGGCAGTCCTTGGCGATCAAGCTTGCCATTCGGCGTCAGTGGCAACGCGGCCAGGCACATCAAATGCGCCGGCAGCATGTGCGCCGGCAATCGGCTGCGCAGATGAGCCGTCAGCGCTTCACGCAGATCCTGCTCATCGGCGAGCGGATCGCGCGGCACCACGTAACCGACCAATTGGCGGCTGACCGGACCGTCGCGGTCGATCACGAAGGCTTCACGCACACCTGCATGTTCAAGCAGGCAAGCTTCGATTTCGCCGAGCTCAATACGGAACCCGCGAATCTTCACCTGCTGGTCGATCCGGCCAAGGTACTCAACGACGCCATCGGCACGGAACCGCGCAAGGTCGCCACTGCGGTACAAACGCGCGCCCGGTACAAACGGATCAGGCACGAAGCGCTCGGCCGTCAAATCGGGACGCTGATGGTAACCCCGGGCGACGCCCTCGCCGCCCAGGTACAACTCACCCGCGACGCCGACCGGCAGCGGCTGTAAACCGCCGTCCAGGATATAGGCGCTGCGATTGCCCACCGGCCGGCCAATCGGCATGAACGCCGAGTCGAATTCGGTATCCGGGTACGCCAGCCAGATCAGCGGCGTGATCACCGTCTCGGTCGGTCCATAACCGTTGATCAGGCGTTTCGGTTGCAGCACCTGCTGCACTTCATCGAAGGCATGTTTGGCCATGCCTTCACCGCACGGGGTGTAGGAACGGATCGGCAGGTCACGCCCCGCTTCGCCCATGAAATCGGCGATCTGCGCCAGGTAGCTCGGGGTGAAACAGGCGATGGTAATGCCGTGTTTTTCGATCTCGGCGCAGGTGCGCTCGACACTCCACAACTCATCGTCACGAGGCATCACCGCCGAACCGAACACCAGCGGTGTCAACCAGCGTTCGTGGGCGCCGTCGAAGCTGATCGAGGCGAATTGCAGCTCGCGGTCGTCCGGGGTCATGCCGTACAACTCGCCAATCGACAGGCAATGCATGGCCAGCGGACCGTGGGCCACACTGACGCCTTTCGGCCGCCCGGTGGAGCCTGAGGTGTAGATCAGGTAGGCGAGGTTTTCGCCACAGGTCAGGTTGACCGGGTTGGTGTCAGTCATCGATTCCAGCGGTTCGCGGTCGACTTCCAGCACTGGCAGGCCTGGCGGCAACGGCAGTGTTTCCCGCAGCAACGACTGGCTGATCAGCAGCACAATGCCGCTGTCTTCCATCAGATAACGCAGGCGTTCGGACGGGTACGCCGGGTCCAGTGGCACGTAGGCGCCGCCGGCCTTGAGGATCGCCAGCAGGCCGATGATCATTTCCGGCGAACGCTGCATCGCCAGGCCGACCGGCACTTCCGGGCCGACGCCCAGTGCGCGTAAGCGATGGGCCAGTTGGTTGGCGCGACGGTTGAGCTGGTCGAAGCTCAATTCAAGGTCGTTGAAGATCAGTGCGGTGGCGTGCGGGCGGATAACCGCCTGGGCCTCGATCAATTGATGCACGCACAGAGGGTTTTCCGTTGCGGTGAATGCAGGATTCCACTCAATCAATTGTTGCTCACGTTCCGGCGCGGTCAGCAGCTCCAGCTCACTCAATGCAGCCTGTGGCGCGGCGACCATTGCCGCCAGCAGCGCAGCCAGATGCTCGCTCATGCGGGCAATCGCTTCGGCGTTGAAGTGCGCGCACTGGTAGCTCCAGTTCAGGCTGAGCTGGCTTTCGGCAGTCGCCGCCAGGGTCAGCGGGAAGTTGGTGCGTTCATGGTTCTGCGGGATCGAGAAGCTCAACCCGGCCGGTGCGCCCTGTTGCAACGCTTCGGCCACCGGGAAGTTTTCGAACACCAGGAGGCTGTCGAACAGCGGCTCGCCGGCACGTCCTGCCCAGCGCTGAATGTCGCCCAATGCGGTGAATTCATGTTCACGCAATTCGAGGTTCTGCGCCTGCAAACGGCTCAGCCACTGGCTGACACTTTCAGCCGCGTCCGGCGTGCTGGTCACCGGCAAGGTGTTGATGAACAGCCCGAGCTGGCTTTCGGCCCCCGGCAAATCCACCGGCCGCCCCGCCACGGTCGCGCCGAACGCGACGCTGCGCTGACCGCTGTAGCGTTGCAACAACAGCGCCCACGCGCCTTGCACCAAGGTGTTGAGCGTGACCTTCTGTTGACGAGCGAACTCGCTGAAGCGTTGGCTGGTCGCGATGTCGAACGTCTGGCGATGATCGGCAAAGGCTGCCGTCGACAGGTTTTTACCGCCGCCATGGGCCAGGCTCTGCGCCAACAGCGTCGGGTTGTCGAGGTGGGCCAGTTGCTCGCGCCAGAACAGTTCATCGGCCTGCGCGTCCTGACGTTGCAGCCAGCCGATGTAATCGGCGAAACGCCCGGTGGGCGCCTGCACCTCTTGCCCGGCATACCGCTGCAGCACTTCACTCAGCAACAGCGAATTGCTCCAGCCATCCAGCAACAGGTGATGGTGGGTGTAGATCAGTTGCTGACGATCATCGTCGAGTCGCACCAACGTCAAGCGCATCAACGGCGCCCGGGTCGGGTCGAGTTGCAGGCGTTCGTCGTCAATCAATTGGATCAACGCTTCGGTCTGATCGCTGCGGCTGCGCCAGTCGAGGCAGGTCATCGGCAAGTGCAGATGACGATGGACCACCTGCACCGGCGCTTCGAAGCCGTCCGGGAAGTGAAAACTGCTGCGCAGGGTCGGATGGGTGTCGAGCACCGCTTGCCACGCACGGCCCAGTCGTTCGGCATCGAGGCCACGGGCTTCGACGCTGAGCTGGTTCACGTAGGCGCCAGACTCCGCCTCATACAGGCTGTGGAACAACAGACCGGCCTGCATCGGCGACAGCGGATACACGTCCTCGATCTGCGCCGGCGGCACCGGCAGATCATCGAGTTGCGCCTGGGTCAGCCGCGCCAACGGGAAGTCCGCCGGGGTCACGCCGCCCGCGCCATCGCTCAGGCAATGGGCGATCAGTGCCAGGAGTTCGGTACGGAAATCTGCCGCCAGGGCTTCGATTTCGCGCAAGTCGAAGCATTCGCGGCTGAAGGTCCAGTCGAGTTTCAGTTCGCCGCCATAGACCTGACCGTCCACTGACAGCCAGTTCGGCAACGGTGCGTCGGCCGATTGCGCGGCACCGCTGGGCTCGCGGGCCGGAGTGAACAACGTGTCTTCGGCGAAGCTCTGGTCGAACTGGCCAAGGTAGTTGAACGTCACCCGCGCCTGCGGTAACGCGGCCAATGCCGCTTGGGTCGACGCATCGCCCATGTAGCGTAAAAGGCCGTAGCCCATGCCTTTGCCGGGGATCTCGCGCAGTTGTTGCTTGATTGCCTTGATCGAACCCGCCAGGTCAACGGTAGGCGTCAGGCGCACCGGGAACAGGCTGGAAAACCAGCCGACGGTGCGGGTCAGGTCGATGTCGTCGAACAGTTCTTCACGGCCATGACCTTCGAGTTGAATCAGCGCCGATCCGTCGCCGGTCCAGCGGCTGAGGGTGCGGGCCAGCGCGGTCAGTAGCAGGTCGTTGACTTGCGTGCGGTAGATCGCCGGCGCCTGTTGCAGCAATTGGCGGGTTTGTTCGCGGTCCAGACCGATACTGACGCCCTGGCGAAGATGCCCGGCCTGACTGGCGTGGGCATTGGCCGCTGGCAAGCAATCATTCGCCACGCTGAGCTGCGCCTGCCACCAGGCCAGTTCGCCGGTGGCGGCTTCGGAGCGTGCATAGGCGTCGAGTTTCTCGGCCCACATCTGCAAAGCGCTGGTCTTCGGCGGCAGGTCTTGCCCAAAGTAGGCGGCCTGCAAATCCTCCAGCAACACTCGCCAGGACACACCGTCTACCGCCAAGTGGTGGATCACCAAGAGCAAACGCTGGGAGCCATCGGCCTGCGCGATCAACGCCACGCGCAGCAATGGACCGTCTTGAAGGCTGAGGCTGCGTTGCGCTTCATCGCACACCGACTCCAGCGAGGCATCACTGGCCACGCGGGCGGTCCAGAGCATGTCGATCACATCGGCGCTGTCGGCCCCGACATACCGCGCCGACCATTGGCCATCGACCTGGCTGAAGCGCAAACGCAGCGCATCGTGCTGCTTGAGCAGGCGTTGCAGCGCCGCTTGCAGGCGCGGCAGTTCGAGGGTTTCACGCGGCTTCAGCAACACGGCCTGGTTCCAGTGGGCGCGTTGCGGGATGGGTTCGGCGAAGAACCAGCGCTGGATCGGCGTGAGTATTTGCGCCCCGTCCACCGGCCCTTGTTGCGCCAGCGGCGCGGCCTGTTCTTTGACCACCGCTGCCAGCGCTTGCAAGGTCTGCTGCTGGAACAGGTCGCGCGGTTGCAGGCTCAGACCTGCACGGCGTGCGCGGCTGACCACCTGAATCGAGATGATCGAGTCGCCGCCCAGTTCGAAGAAGTTGTCCTGACGCCCGACCTGCTCCACGCCCAACACGTCCTGCCAGATCTGCGCCAGCACTTGCTCGTGTTCGCTGCGCGGTGCTTCGAAGGCGCGTTGGCTGATGTGCGCGGTGGGCGCGGGCAGGCGTTTGCGGTCGAGCTTGCCGTTGGGACTCAAGGGCATTTGTTCGATCAGCACGGTCTGCGCCGGCACCATGTAATCCGGCAGGCTCGCGAGCAGATGGCTTTTCAGGGTTTCGCGCCACGCGCTTTGCTGGTCGGCAGTGGCGTCCAGCAGTGTGCGATCCTGCGGTACGAGGTACGCGACCAATTGCTTGCCGCCCGGGCCGTCGAGGGCCAGTACCACGGCTTCTTGCACGTCAGCATGCTCTTGCAGGCGCGCTTCGATTTCGCCCAGTTCGATACGCAAACCGCGAATCTTCACTTGGTGGTCGATGCGCCCGCAGTAATCGATGGCGCCGTCCGTGCGATATCGCGCCAGGTCACCGGTACGGTACAGGCGCTCGCCGCTGCCGAACGGATCGACCACGAAACGCTCGGCGGTCAACGCGCCGCGACGGTGATAACCACGCGCCAGGCCGACACCACCAAGGTACAACTCGCCCACCGCGTCCAACGGCAACGGTTGCAGCTCGCTGTCGAGGATGCAGGTGCGCAAGTTGGCAATCGGGCGACCAATCGGCACGCTGTCGCGCCCCTCTTCCACGCAAGTCCAGTAGGTGACGTCGATGGCCGCTTCGGTCGGGCCATAGAGGTTGTAGAGGTTGACGTGCGGCAGGCTGCGCAGGGTCTGGCGTTGCAGCTCCATCGGCAGCGCTTCACCGCTGCAAATGATGCGTGTCAGCGATGTGCAGGCTTGCGACTCGTCGGCGCCGATGAACGCGGAAAGCATCGACGGCACAAAGTGCAGCGTGGTGATGGCTTGTTCGACGATCAACGCGGCGAGGCGTTGCGGATCGCGATGCTCACCCGGCGCGGCGATGACCAGCGTGGCGCCCTTCATCAGTGGCCAGAAAAACTCCCATACCGACACGTCGAAACTGAACGGGGTTTTTTGCAGCACGCGGTCCGTGGGCTGCAAGTTGTAGGCTTGCTGCATCCACTCCAGACGGTTGTGCAGCGCTACGTGCCGGTTGCCCGCGCCTTTGGGTTTGCCGGTGGAACCTGAGGTGTAGATCACGTAAGCGAGGTTTTCGGCGACGGCAAGGTTGGGCAAATCAGTGCCCGGCAGATCGTTCAGCCAATCAGCCTCATTTTGCAGGCACAAGGTGCGCACGTTATCGGGCGTCGGCAATTGCGCCAGCAGATGTTCCTGAGTCAGCAGCAACCAAATGCCACTGTCTTCGATCATGTAGCCCAGGCGATCCAGCGGGTATTCCGGGTCCAGCGGCACATAGGCACCCCCGGCCTTGAGAATCGCCAGCAGGCCGACGACCATTTCAAACGAACGCTCGCAGGCAATCCCGACGATCACTTCCGGGCCAACGCCTTGCTCGCGCAGGTGATGGGCCAGGCGGTTGGCGCGCAGGTTCAGTTCGGCGTAACTCAAGGTCTGACCCTGGAACACCAGCGCCGTCGCCCCTGCTTTTTCAGCCACACACTGTTCGAAATGGCGCTGCACGCAGACTTCGCCCGGATAGGCCTGAGCGGTGTCGTTGAGCTCATCGAGAATGCGCAGACGCTCGTCGACGTCCAGCAGCGGCAACTCGGCGAGCGGGCATTGCGGGTTCGCCAGCACGCCGGCCAACAGGTTGCGCCAGTGGCGGGACAGATGCTCGATGCGCGCGGCATCGAACAGGTCGGTGGCATAGGTCAGGCTGGCGAACAGCTTGTCGCCCTCCTCCTGGGTGTCCAGTTGCAGGTCAAATTGCGTGGTGTGCGCCGTGGCGTTCAGCGCTTCGACCCGCAGCCCGGCGAGCAAGCCGCTGACCGCTGCCGGTTTGGCTTGCTGGTGGTTGAACATCACCTGGAACAACGGGCTGTGGCTGAGGCTGCGTTCACCTTGCAGCGCCTGCACCAGACGCTCGAACGGCACGTCCTGATAATCCTGAGCGTCCAGCGATGCGGTGCGGGTCTGGTCGAGCAATTGGCTGAACGGCAGGCGTCCGTCGAGTTCGGCACGCATCACCTGGGTGTTGACGAAGAAGCCGATCAGGCCACGGGTTTCCGCGCGGTTACGGTTAGCAATCGGCACGCCGATGCGCACGTCGGACTGGCCGCTGTAGCGATAGAGCAAGGCCTGGAAGCTTGCCAGCAACAGCATGAACGGCGTAACGCCGCGCTGTTTGGCCAAGGTCATCAGGCCGCTGGCCAACGTGGCATCAAGGGCGAAATCCAGACGCGCACCGCGCTGGCTTGGTTGCGCCGGGCGTGGGCGATCAGTCGGCAATTCCAGCAGCGGTTGTTCGCTGCCCAGGCGGTCGCGCCACCAGTTGAGTTGACGTTCGAGTTCGCCCGCTTCCATCCAGCGGCGTTGCCACGTCGCGTAGTCGGAATACTGGATCGGCAGTGCCTCCAGCACCGTGTTCTGACCTTGGCAATGCGCGGCGTAGAGCCGGGAAAACTCTTCCACCAGCACGCCCATCGACCAGCCATCGGTGACGATGTGGTGCAGGGTCAGCAACAGCACGTGGTCTTCGGCATCGAGTTGCAGCAGGCTGACCCGCAACAGCGGACCGTGTTGCAGATCGAACGGCCGGGCGATGTCCTGTTCGACGCTATTCATCGCCTGATCGACGCGCTGATCCTGAGGTACGCCGCGCAGGTCGATCTGCTCGATGGGCAGCGAGGTGAACTCGGCCAGCGTCTGCACCACTTGCCCGTCATCCTCGACGAACCGGCTGCGCAAACTCTGATGCCGCTCCAGCAGCCCATCGAAACTCTGCTGCAACGCAGCAACGTTCAGCGGCCCGTGCAAGCGCAACGCCGCCGGGATGTTATACGCAGCGCTCTGCGGGTCAAGTTGCCAGAGAAACCATTGGCGCTGCTGCGCGTATGACAGTTCAAAGCTCGTATGCGGCTCGCCAGCCGGCGGAATCGGCAATTGGCCGAAACTCACGCCCTGCTCTTGCATGCGGCTCAGAAACTCGCGGCGCTTGTCGGCCGGCAGGCCGGCGAAACGGCTGGCGATACGCTGGGCAGTGGTGTGTTCCATCAGTTGATCTCCATCTCGTCGAGAAGCGACTCAAGCACATCAAGACGTGCATCGTTGTCAGCCGGGGCATGTTGCCCGGCCATGGCGGCATAAGCCTGAAGGTCGGTGGATTCGAACAGCGCGCGCAGCGGCAGCTCGATGCCCAACTCCAGTTCCACACGGGCACTGGCCTGGGCGGCGAGCAAGGAATGCCCGCCCAGTTCAAAGAAGTTGTCGCGCCGGCCGATCTGCGCCACGCCCAGCACGTCAGCCCAAATGGTCGCCAGTTGCGATTCGAGCTCACCTTCGGGGGCTTCGAACGGGCGCTGCCAGTCCTCGACATCCGGCACTGGCAAGGCCTTGCGATCGAGTTTGCCGTTGCCGGTCAGTGGCAAGGCGTCGAGCAACAACCAATGGCTTGGCACCATGTAGTCCGGCAGATCGACCTTGAGCGCGGTGCACAGGGTGTCGCGCCAGGCAATCGGGTCATGCGGGGTGTGCTCGGCCACGACGTAGGCGCACAATTGCGGTCCGCCGTCACCGTTGTGGACGTTTAATACCGCTTCGCGCACGCCCGGTTGAGCCAGCAGCGCGGCTTCGATTTCGCCGAGTTCGATGCGGAAACCGCGAATCTTCACTTGCTGGTCGATGCGGCCGAGGTAATCGATGCTGCCGTCGGCGCGTTGACGCGCCAGATCGCCACTGCGATAGAGGCGTTGCGAAGCGTCGAACGGGCTTGGCACAAAACGCTCGGCGGTCAGGCCGAAACGCCCGTGATAACCGCGCGCCAGGCCGGCACCCGTGATGTACAACTCGCCTGCGACACCCTCCGGTACTGGCTGTAACTGACTGTCGAGCAAGTACCAGCGCAGGTCGCGGATCGGCAGGCCAATCGGGCTCTGGGCCTTGCCGTGCAGGTCTGCCAGACGAATCGCGCGGTAGGTCACGTGCACCGTGGTTTCGGTGATGCCGTACATGTTGACCAGGGTGGGTTGCTGGTCGCCAAAGCGTTCGAACCAGGGACGCAAGCTCGCGACGTCGAGGGCCTCGCCGCCGAAAATTACCTGCCGCAGGGCCATGCTGCGCGGGCTGGCGCAGGCAATCGGCAACAGTTGGCGGAACGCGCTCGGGGTCTGGTTCAACACCGTCACGCCTTCATCGCAGAGCAAACGGTGAAACGCTTGCGGCTCGCGGCTGATGTCATGCGGCACGATCACCAGGCGTCCGCCGGTGCACAGCGAGCCAAACAGCTCCCACACCGAGAAGTCGAAGGCGTAGGAATGGAACAGCGTCCAGACATCGTTCGGACCGAAGTTGAACTCGTTAGCGGTAGCAGTGAGCAGACGCCCTACGTTGCCATGGCTGAGCAATGCGCCCTTTGGCCGACCGGTGGAACCGGAGGTGTAGATCACGTAGGCGAGGTTGTCCGGGCTCGCCAGCGCTGGCAGGTTGGCGTCACTGACCCCATCCAGCTGCAACGATTCCAGGCTCAGCACCTGCACGCCGTCCCGGGCCGGCAGACCGTCGATCAAGTGTTGCTGGGTCAGCAGCAGGGTGATGCCGCTGTCTTCGATCATGTAGCTCAGGCGCTCGGCCGGGTAGTGCAGGTCGAGCGGCACATAGGCGCCGCCGGCCTTGAGAATCGCCAGCAAACCGATCACCAGTGGCATGGCCCGCTCGGTGGCGATGCCCACACGCACTTCTGGCCCGACGCCTTGCTCGCGCAGTGTGCGCGCCAAGCGGTTGGCCTGGGCGTTGAGCGCGGCGTAGGTCAGTTGCTCGCCTTCGTAAGTCAGTGCGATGGCGTTCGGCCGTTGTGCGACTTGAGCTTCGAACAGCTGGTGCAAGGTCGGCGACGTCGGTTGTGCCTGGAATGCGGGGTTCCAGTGCTGCAACAAAGCCTCTTGCTGCGACCCGTCAATCAGGGGCAGTTCGGCGACGCGCTGCTGCGGATCGCTGACCACCGCGCGCAGCAGGTTCAGCCACTGCTCGCCAAGGCGCCGCATCGACGCTTCGTCATACAAATCCGTGGCGTAGGTCAGGCTGGCATCCAGTGCTTCGCCCTGCTCCTGAGTATCGAGGACCAGATCGAATTGCGTGGTGTGTTGCTGCCAGTGCAGACGCTCGACGTTCAGGTCGGCAACCGTGCGCTCGACACTCGCGCCCAACTGCTGCTGATGGTTGTAGAGCACCTGGAACAACGGGCTGTGATTGAGGCTGCGATCCGGTTGCAAGGCGTCGACCAATTGCTCGAATGGCACGTCCTGATGGGCTTGCGCATCCAGGGCAACCTGTTTGACCTGTTGCAGCAACGCGCTGAACGGCTGCTGCCCGTCGATCTGTGTACGCAGCACCTGGGTGTTGATGAAGAAGCCGATCAGGCCTTCGGTTTCCAGGCGCGAACGCCCGGCGCTTGGCACGCCGATGCTGATGCTCGACTGCCCGCTCTGGCGATGCAGCAAGGTCTGGAAACTCGCCAGCAACAGCATGAACAAGGTCACTTGCTGCGCTTGGGCACGTTGGCGCAAACCGGCCAGCAGCTCGCGATCAACGTTCAGCATCAGGCTGGCGCCGCGCTCAGAGCGACGGGCCGGACGGGTCAGTTCACTCGGCAACTCCAGCGGGGTCTGGCTGCCGGCCAGTTGCTCGCTCCACCACGCCAGTTGCCGTGCGCCCTCGCCGGCTTCCAGCCAGTCGCGCTGCCAGCGGGCGTAGTCGCTGTAGTTCACCGGCAAATTAGCCAAACCGTCAGCGCGACCGTCGACTGCCGCCTGATACAACGCACTGAACTCATCGACCATGACCTGCATCGACCAGCCATCGGCGGCGATGTGGTGCACGGTGAGGACCAGCACGTGTTCGTCGGCGTTCACTTGCAGCAGCAACACGCGCCACAGCGGACCGTTGCGCAGGTCGAACGGCCGAGCGATTTCTTGCGCCACCGCGCTGTCCACCGACAGTTGATCGAGCGTGCGCAGTTCCAGCTGCAGCGCCAGTGTGTCGTGCAGCACCGGACGCGCCTGCTGGCCATCCTGTTCGAACGTCGTGCGCAGGGTTGGGTGGCGGGCCTGCAATTGCTTGAACGCTTCGCGCAACGCATTGAGGTTGAGCGAGCCCTTGAGGCGCACCGCAGCGGGAATGTTGTAGGCCGGACTGTGCGGGTCCAGCTGCCAGAGAATCCATTGGCGCTGTTGGGCGTAGGACAGAACGGGCGGTTGATTAACAGGCGCAGGTTGCAGGACCGGTTGACCGCTGACGCTCGCCAGCGCCGCACGCTCGGCAAATTCCGCCAGATTCGCAGCAGAAAAAAGACTGCTCACCGACAGTTCGAGATGCAGTTGCTGACGCACCCGCGAAATCACTTGAAGCACCAGCAACGAGTGACCGCCCAGTGCAAAGAAGTTGTCGTTGCGACCCACTCGTTCGACCTGCAACACGTCCTGCCAGATCAACGCCAGCTGCGTTTCCGGCCCTTGAGCCGGGGCCACGAAGTCACGTTGGGCATCGCTGGCCTCGGCGCGGGGCAAGGCTCTTCGATCCAGTTTTCCGTTGCTGTTGAGCGGCAGTCTGACCAGCAAGATCAGGTGGCTTGGCACCATGTACTCCGGCAACGACTGACGCAGAACGGCTTTGAGTCCTTCCAGATAGTCAGTTTCAGAAACCACCGCATCGCTGGCCACGACATACGCCACCAGCTGCACGCCGTCCTGAGCGATGACCGCCGCTTCACGCACCTCCTCCCGAGCTTGCAGGCAGGCTTCGATCTCGCCCATTTCAATGCGGAAACCACGGATCTTTACTTGGTGGTCGATTCGGCCGACGTATTCCAGACACCCGTCAGCGTTGTAGCGCGCCAGGTCGCCGCTGCGGTACAGCCGCGCGCCCGGCTCACGGGCGAACGGGTCCGGCAGGAAGCGTTCGGCGGTCAGCGCCGGGCGATCGAAATAGCTTTGCGCGAGGCAGGCCGGTGCGCCGATGCACAGCTCGCCGACGATACCGTTGGGCAACAACTGAGCGGACGCATCCAGCACGTACAACGCACGACCGGCGATGGCGCGACCAATCGGAATGCCGGGCGCATCGCTGGCATCCTCGAGACGGCATTCATGCACGCTGGACACCACGGTTGCCTCGGTCGGGCCGTAGGTGTTGAGCAATCGCACGTGGCTCAGTCCAGCCTGATGCCAAAAGCGCAAACCTTCGACCGACATCGCTTCACCGCCGACATGCACCTGACGCAAATCACCGAGATTGCTTATGTCGCCACTAGCACATTCGCGGGCGAGCAAATACCAATAGGCCGCTGGCAAGTCCGCCACGGTCACGCCTTGCTGGAGGATTTCAGCCGCCAGTCGCCCGGCATCCCACAGCGTATCGCCCCGCATGATCAACGCCGCACCGACGCACAACGCCGGGAAGCACTGCTCGACGAAGCCGTCGAAACTGAAGGTCGCGAACTGCAACACGCGGTCCGCCGCCGACAGCACCGAATAGTCGGTGGCGCTTTGGCAGAACTCGCGTAATGCGGCGTGGGTGATGGCCACGCCTTTGGGTTGGCCGGTGGAGCCGGAGGTGTAAATGACGTAGGCCAGATCCTGGGCAATCGCATGGTTTTGCGGATTGTGTTCAGGGAAACCGACGTTGTCGTCAAGGCTGAGACGGCGCACGCCTTGAGCACTTTCCAGCAGGCCGGATTCGCACAGCAGCACATCGAGGCGGCTGTCGTCGATCATGTAGGCCAGGCGTTCGGCCGGGTAGCATGGGTCCAGCGGCACGTACGCCGCGCCGCTTTTCAGCACCGCCAGCAGGCTGACGATCAGTTGCGGCCCACGGCGCAGCGCCAGCCCGACACGCTTGCCGGGGCCGGCACCGTTTGCAATCAGGCGATGGGCCAGGCGGTTGGCCTGGGTGTTCAGCTGGACGTAGCTCAGGGACTGGCCGTCAACCTGCAACGCCAGTGCATTCGGCGTGGCGGCAGCCTGAGCGGCGATGTGTTCATGGACCAACAGGGTGGTGGATAACTGAACCGGGGCCGGCTGGCTGAGCGCAAGCAGCGCATTTTTGCCATCGATATCGAGCAATTCCAGCGCGCCCAAAGCAGCGTCCGGCAGCGCCATCAACTGCATCAGCAGATGCTGCAGGTTAGCCGACAACTCAGCAATCTGGGCCGCACTGAAACGTGCCGCGTCGTAGCTGAAGTCCAGGCTCAAACCTTCGCCCAGTTCGATGCCGAGGGTCAGTGGATAGTGGGTGCGCTCGTGGTTGTGCAGGTTGCCGAACGACAGCCCGGCCGGTGCGCCCTGCTTCAGCGCTTCGGCGATCGGGAAATTTTCGAACACGAGCAGGCTGTCGAACAGCGCCGAACCCTGCTGCCCCGCCCAGCCCTGAATGTGGTAAAGCGGCACATGCTCGAACTCACGCATGGCCAGGTTCAGCCCTTGCAGTTCACCCAGCCATTGGCTGACGGTTTGCGCAGGCTTCATCGCGCAGACCAGTGGCAGCGTGTTGATGAACAGCCCGAGCTGTTCTTCGATCCCCGGCAGCGGCGCCGAACGACCCGCGACGGTGGCCCCGAAGACCACGCAATCCTGACCGGTGTAGCGGTGCAGCAACAGGCTCCACGCCGCTTGCAGCACGGTGTTGAGGGTGACTTTCTGTTGCCGGGCGAAGTCGGCCAGACGCTGGGTGGCGCGGCGGTCGAAGGCCACTCGATAGGCTGCGCTGCCCTCGGCACCCACGGGCGGGCGCAAGGCTTCGGCGAGCAAGGTCGGCGTTTGCAGCGGCGCCAGCGCGGCTTTCCAGAACTGCTCGCCAGCGACGGCGGATTGCTGCTGTAGCCAGCCCAGATAATCGCGGTATTGCCCGGTCGGTGCCGGCAGCGATAGCCCGCTGGCGTAATGCTGGATCACATCGGCCAGCAACTGCGCGTTGCTCCAGCCGTCCATCAAAATGTGGTGGCTGGTGTAGATCAGGTGCCAGGCGTCAGTGTCGGTATGGACCAGCTTCAAGCGGAACAACGGCGCGCGACCCAATTCGAAACCGTGGGCGCGCTCGGCATCGGCCAGCGCATCGGTGTCGGTCGCTTCCAGCACCTCGAGCGGCAACGCGACCTCGCGGACAATCGCCTGATGCGCGGTGTCGAGGCCTTGCCAGTGGAAGCTGCTGCGCAGGATGTCGTGGCGTTGCAATGCGGTCTGCCAGGCGCAGGCAAAGCGCTGCGGATCGAGGCCTTGAATGTCCAGGCGCAACTGACTGATGTAGGCGCCGACCTGCGGTTCGTAGAGCGTGTGGAACAGCATGCCCTGCTGCATTGGCGACAGTGGATACAGGTCTGCAAGGGTTGCGACCGGCAAGGCATCCAGTTGCGTCTGGCTGAGGCGCGCCAGCGGGAAGTCGGACGGCGTGGCTTGCGGCACTTCAACGGCGCAGCAGTGATCGATCAGCGCTTTGAGTTCCTGCGCGTAATCGTCCGCCAGACGCTGGATAGTCGCGGTGTCGAACATCTCGCGGCTGAAACCCCAACTCAATGACAATTCGCCACCGTAGACCTGGCCTTCAACTGTCAGCCAGTTGCCCAGCGGCGCCGACGGATCCTGAGCCACGCCGTTACCTTCGGTGGACGGCACGAACATTGCGCCGTCGTCGAACTGACGGTCGAATTGCCCCAGGTAGTTGAAGGTAATGCGCGGTTGCGACAAGGCGGCAAGTTCGGCGCTCAACACCGAGCCGCCGAGATAACGCAATGCGCCATAGCCGAGTCCCTTGTCCGGCACGCCGCGCAGATGTTC
Source organism: Pseudomonas sp. 3296 (assembly GCF_031456615.1). Lineage (NCBI taxonomy): Bacteria > Pseudomonadati > Pseudomonadota > Gammaproteobacteria > Pseudomonadales > Pseudomonadaceae > Pseudomonas > Pseudomonas sp. 3296. The sequence continues at coordinate 26,823 of NZ_JAVDUY010000012.1, read as the reverse complement.
CTTGATGGTTTTGATCGAGGCGCCGAGATCGCCCGACGGCACCAGATTGACCGGGAACAGACTGGTGAACCAGCCCACGGTGCGGGTCAGGTCGATGTCGTCGAACAGGTCTTCGCGGCCATGCCCTTCCAGTTGAATCAGCGCGCTGCCCTGCCCGCTCCAGCGACAAACCGCGCGCGCCAGTGCGGTCAACAACAGGTCGTTGACCTGGGTTCGATAGGCCGCTGGGGCGTGTTGCAGCAGTTTGCGGGTGTGTTCGGTATCGAGTTTGATCTCGATTTTGTGCTCGAAACGGTTCTCCAGCGCGCCGTTCGGGCGGTCGCAGGGCAGATTATTCGCTGCGCTTTTCAGTTGGGTCAGCCAATAACCGAGGTTGTTTTCAAACGCTGGAAGATGATCTTGCAGACGGGCGACCCAGCGCTGATAGGTGCTGGTTTTAGCCAACGACACCTTGTTGCCGCTGTAGAACTGCTGAAGATCTTCCAGCAGCACGCGCCAGGAAACACCGTCCACCGCCAGGTGATGAATCACCAACAGCAGGCGTTGTGTACCGTCAGCCATCGCCACCAGCAGCGCACGCATCAGCGGGCCATTTTGCAGATTGAGACTGCGTTGGGCTTCGTCGCACAAGGCCTTAAGTTCGTCGTCGGAGTGCGCCTGACGCTGCCACAGCACCGACTCCGTGGTCGGCGCGGCGTAGGTTTGCTGCCAGCCGTCAGCGCTCTGCTCGTAGCGCAGGCGCAAGCTGTCGTGGTGGGTCAGCAATTGCTCAAGGGCGCGGTCCAGCGTCTCGGCGTTCAACACCTCGCGTGGCATCAGCAGCAGCGACTGGTTCCAGTGCTGACGCTCGGGGATGGCCTGTTCGAAGAACCCTTGTTGCACCGGTGCCAACGCCACCACGCCGATGGCCGGACCTTGGTCGATCAACACCTGATCGCCGCCGCGGGCGGCTTGGGCGAGACTGCGGATGGTCTGGTGCTGGAACAGGTCCTTGGGACTCAGCACGATCCCGGCCTGTCGCGCACGGCTGACCACTTGCATGGATACGATGGAATCGCCGCCCAACTCGAAGAAGTTGTCTTCCAGACCGACGTTGTCGATGGCCAACACGTCCTGCCAGATCGCGGCGAGGGATTTTTCCAGTGCGCTACGTGGCGCGACGTATTCTTGTTGCTGCTGTGAACCCTCAACCGCCGGCAAGGCCTTGCGGTCGAGTTTGCCGTTGGGGGTCAGCGGCAGATGATCGAGGAACAGCAGGAATGGCGGGACCATGTAATCCGGCAGATGCTGGCGCAGTGCGGCTTTCAACGTTTCACGCTGAGTCGCTTGCGCGTCGATATCACCGAGTAACGCGGGATCGTTCGGCACGATGTAGGCCACCAATTGCTGGCCGTTGACCCCGTCCTGCGCCAGCACCGCCAGTTCGCGCACGGCGTTCTGCTGCAACAGCCGCGCTTCGATTTCACCCAGTTCGATGCGAAAGCCCCGGACCTTGACCTGATGGTCGATACGCCCGACGTATTGCAGCGTGCCGTCGGCCCGATAGCGGGTCAGGTCACCGCTGCGGTAGAGGCGCTCGCCGTTGCTGGCGAACGGGTTCGGCACATACTTTTCGGCGGTCATGCCCGGCCGCGCGAGGTAACCACGGGTGATCCCCGCGCCGCTCAGGTACAGCTCGGCAGCGACGCCTAGCGGCACCGGTTGCAGTTCGGCATCCAGCAAGTAGCTGGCGGTGTGTTTGAGCGGGCGACCGATGTTCGCGTGGCCACCGGCCTCGCGTCGGGTCCAGGTCGAATACGTGGTGTCTTCCGACGGGCCATACAGGTCGTAGACGTGTTCGACGGTTGATTGCTGATACAGCGCGTCCACCAGACTCTGCTTCAGCGGTTCCCCGGCGAGGTTGATGATGCGCACACTCGGCGGGATCTGTCCGTCGCGCTGCAATGCATTGATCGCCGACGGTACGGTGTTGATCAGGCGTACTTGATCCCGCGTCAGCAGTTGCGGCAATTCCAGGGCATTGCGGGCGATGATTACCGAGCCACCGTTGGCCAGGGTCACGAATAGCTCCCACACCGACAGGTCGAAGCACACCGAGGTCGAGGCCAGCACGCCTTGGATGTCTTCGCGGCTGTAGACCGAAGCCGACCAGTCGATCAGCGCCAGCACATTGCGATGGGTGATGGCCACGCCCTTGGGGTTGCCAGTGGAGCCAGAGGTGTAGATCACGTAGGCGAGGTTGTCCGGTGTGACGCCCGTAACGGGTGCGAATTCCGGGTACTCAGCCCACGCTTTGTTATCCAGCAGCAACACTTGGGTGTCGGCTGTCACAGTCAATGTCGCGGCGACTGATTGTTCTGTCAGCAATACCAAGGCGCGGCTGTCTTCGAGCATGTACGCAACGCGTTCAGCCGGGTAATCCGGGTCCAGCGGCACGTAGGCGCCACCGGCCTTGAGTACCGCCAGCAACGCCACCAGCAGGTTTTCCGAACGCTGCATCGCTACGCCGACGCGGACTTCCGGGCCAACGCCCAATTCGTTCAGCTTGTGCGCCAGGCGATTGGCCTGGATGTCGAGCTCGGCGTAAGTCAGCTGTCGGGTGCCGAAGGTCGCCGCCAATGCCTTCGGACTGGCCGCGGCTTGCTGGCTGATCCGTTCGTGAATGCACAGGTCTTGCGGGTAGTCTTCGTCGGCGCGATTCCAGTCATGCACGATGCGCTGGTATTCCGCGCTTTCCAGCAGCGGCAAATCGCTGATGCGCTGCGTCGGATCGCTGACCATGCCTTGCAACAGACGGGTCCAGTGCTGCGCCATGCGCGTGATGGTGTCGGCGTCGAACAGGTCGTTGGCGTACGTCAACGCTGCGTGCAGTTTGCCGCTCTTTTCATAGGTATCGAGGGTCAGGTCGAACTGCGTAGTGCGCCCATCCCACTCGATCACGCCCAGCGAGAGGCCGGACGCCGTCCTGACCGTGGCAATGTCCGCGACGTGCGGCTGGTGGTTGTACATCACCTGAAACAGCGGCGTGTGGCTGAGGCTGCGCTCCAGTTTCAGCGCCTCGACCAGACGCTCGAACGGCAAGTCCTGATGGGCTTGGGCACCAAGGGCAGCTTCCTTGATCGCGCGCAACAAGTCGTCGACGCGTGTCTGGCCATCGAGTTGCGTGCGCAGCACCTGGGTGTTGACGAAGAAACCGATCAAGCCTTCGATCTCGGCGCGATTGCGGTTGGCAATCGGAACGCCGACGCGGATGTCGGTCTGCCCGGTGTAACGGTGCAACAGCGCGTTGAAGGCGCCGAGCAACAGCATGAACAGGGTGATGTTGTGTTTCTGCGCGGTGGCGCGCAGTTGTTCGGCCAGTTGCGCATCGACGGCAAATTCGTAGCGAGTGCCGCGATAGCTCGGCATGGCCGGGCGCGGGTGGTCGGTGGGCAATTCCAGTACCGGATGCACGTTGCCCAGTTGCGCTTGCCAGTAGTCGAGTTGGCGCGCCTGTTCACCCGCTTCCAGCCAGCGGCGTTGCCACAGGGCGTAGTCGCTGTACTGGATCGGCAATGGCGCGAGTTGTGGTTGTGTACCCGCGTCGAAGGCGTCGTAGCAGCGGATGAATTCGTCGATCAATACGTTCATCGACCAGCCGTCGGACACGATGTGGTGCAGAGTCAGCAGCAGCACATGTTCCTGATCGGCGAGTTTGAGCATAGTGACGCGCAGCAACGGGCCGACTGACAGATTGAACGGCAGCACCGATTGCTGTTCGGCGGCTCGCGCAACGGCGAGCTCGCGCTCCGTGGCCGGGAGCGCGCTGAAATCCACATGATCGATCACCAGCGGCGAACTGGCCGGTACTTGCAGCAAACGGTCGTCGGTCTGGCGCTGGAACACCGTGCGCAAGGTTTCGTGACGTACAACGAGGCTGGCGAATGCTTGCTCCAGCGCCGGCAGGTTCAGCCGCCCGGTCAGGCGCACCGCGCCCGGCAGGTTGTACGCGCCGCTGTGCGGGTCCAGTTGCCAGAGAAACCACATGCGTTGCTGTGCGTATGACAACGCTTGGCAGTCCTCGGCCTCGATGTCAGCCGGGATGGGAAACCGGGCGAAATCAACGCCCTCCTTGTGCAAGGCCGCAAGAAACATCCGGCGCTTTTCCAGGGGCAACCCGATAAAACGGCGAGCGAGTTTCAAGGAGTCTTCAGCATTCATTTCTAAGCATCCGGATCAGTGGCGGGAAGCACAAAGGCACGTCGTCCCTATAAAACGAATGCACACCGGAAAAATTAACGAATGAGAATAAGTATCAGGAAGGAAGAAGGGACGAGGTTTAGGCAGGATGTGAAGTGAACCCCGTAGGAGCCGAGCTTGCTCGCGATAGCGGTGTATCTGTCGATATCAATGTTGAATATTAGTCCGCCATCGCGAGCAAGCTCAGCTCCTACAGGGAAGGTGTCAGTCGCTGGCGGCGATGGTGGATGTCGAGCTGATCCTTGATCACCCGCAACACCTTGGCCTCGTGCTCATGGATGAAGAAGTGACCACCGCTGAGCATGTCCACGGAAAAACTGCCGTGGGTTTCCTTGCTCCAGCCGATCAGCTGTTCCGTGGTCGCGCGATCAGCCTTGCCGCCGAGCACGTGCACCGGGCATTTGAGCAAGGGGCGCTGCTGCGGTTCGAAGCGTCCGCACAGCAAAAAGTCAGCACGCAGGACCGGCAGCGTCAGGCTCATCAGCTCTTCGTTGGCTAACACGTCTTCACTGGTGCCGTTGAGCGTACGCAGTTGCTCGATCAGCTCGGCATCGGTTTTCGGCTCGGCAAAACCGCGATCGTAATCAGCGCGCATCGTCGGCGCGGCGGTGCCTGAAGCGAACAGCGCCACCGGCTCCGGGCAACCGAGCGAGCGTAACGCATGGGCCAATTCGCAGGCGAGCAAGGCGCCCAGGCTATGGCCGAAAATCGCGTAAGGGGTTTTCAGTGTGGCGATGTGTTCTTGCGCGAGTTGCAGCGCCAGTCGCCGCATGTCGGTGTGCAACGGTTCGCCGAATCGTGCGCCACGGCCGGGCAGTTCCACCGGTTGCAGTGTGAGCCACTCCGGCAGTTTTCGCCGCCAGCGGCTGTAAACCATGGCGCTCGCGCCTGAATAGGGCAGGCACAGCAATGTCAGCTGGGTCACCGGGCTTACCTCGAAAAGTTGTCTATCAAGGGAACGGATGAGCGCCGCGGAGAATTAGTCGTACACATAACGCTGTGGCCAAGGCAAAAGTCGCCGCCACGGCACCGGCCAGTCCGTAACCACCCTGCAGTTGCGAGAGCATGGTGATCAGGCCGATGCCGGTCATGGAAATCGGCATGCGCGCGATCATGCCGGCCAGCACAAAGGCTCGGCTGCCGGGGGCTTTGAACAGATCGCGGTAAGGGTTGGCCATGGGGTGCGGGTCTCGACAAGGGACTGCAAATTGCCATAAGGCTGATTGAGGGAAAAGCGCCCAATTGTTGGTGGATGCGAAGGGGTCAGAACAATCACCACATCATCCCGGCAAATGAACTCCTGCCCCCAAAAACCAGTCAGCTAGTTAGGCCCTCACCGCAAGGCGCTAACCTTCATGCCGATTTCTCTCCACCCACTACTTCACGAACGACAAAGCGCCATCGACGCCCACGGCATCATCGGCGACATGCGCAGCGCCGCACTGGTCAACGACAAGGGCAGCGTGGACTTTTTCTGCTGGCCGGAATTCGACAGCCCGTCGATTTTCTGCTCGCTGCTCGATACGCCTCAGGCGGGTATCTTCCAGTTGTCGCCGGACTTGCCCGACGCCCGCCGCGAGCAGATTTACCTGCCGGACACCAACGTGCTGCAAACCCGTTGGCTGAGTGATCGCGCGGTGGTCGAAATCACCGACCTGCTGCCCATCGGTGACACCGAGGACGATCTGCCGCTTTTGATACGCAGGGTTCGGGTGGTCAGCGGTGAGGCGACGTTTCACATGCGCTGCGCCGTGCGTCATGACTACGCTCGCGCCAGGACCCGCGCGCGGATGGATAAAAAAGACGTGACGTTCGAGGCCGCCGATCAACCGTCCATGCGCCTGTCTTCGGATCAGGGGCTGCAGGTTGATGGTGATGCAGCAGTGGCCGAATTTACCCTGATGCAAGATGAGAGTGCACAGTTCCTGCTCGGTGGACTCGACGATCCGCGCTTCAAGGAGGGTGCCGCCGACCTGTGCCTGCAGCGCACCCTGAAGTTCTGGCGCGACTGGATTGGCCAGTCCAACTATCGCGGTCGCTGGCGGGAAATGGTCAACCGTTCAGCCCTCGCCCTGAAGCTGCTGACCTCGCGCAAACACGGCGCAATACTCGCCGCCGCCACGTTCGGCCTGCCGGAAACACCGGGCGGCGAACGCAATTGGGATTATCGCTACACCTGGATCCGCGACGCGTCGTTCACCGTCTACGCGTTCATGCGCCTGGGGTTCGTCCAGGAAGCCAACGACTACATGCGCTGGCTGCGCGGGCGGGTCAGCGATTGTCATGGCCAGTCGAAGAAACTCAACATTCTCTATGCCATGGACGGTCGCCAGGAACTGCCGGAAAGCGAACTCTCGCACCTGTCCGGACATGGCGGCGCGACACCTGTACGCATCGGCAACGGTGCCTATGATCAGGTCCAGCTCGACATCTTCGGCGAGCTGATGGACGCGATCTACCTGGTCAACAAATATGGCGAGGCGATCTCCCATGAAGGCTGGAAACATACTGTGGAAGTGGTCGATCAAGTGTGCGAAACCTGGCAACAGGCAGACGTCGGTATCTGGGAAATGCGTGGCGAGCAGCATCACTTCCTGCACTCGCGACTGATGTGCTGGGTTGCCCTCGACCGCGCCATTCGCCTGGCCTCGAAACGCTCACTGCCCGCCCCTTTCGCCCGTTGGGACCAGATGCGCCAAGCCATTTACGCCGACATCTGGGAAAACTTCTGGAACGAAGAACGCGGACATTTCGTCCAGTACATCGGCGGTACTGCCCTCGACGGCTCGATGTTGTTGATGCCGCTGGTGCGTTTCGTCAGCGCCAAGGACCCGCGCTGGCTCGCCACCCTCCACGCTATCGAAAAAACCCTGGTGCGCGACGGCATGGTTTATCGCTATCGCAACGACAACACCCGTATCGACGGCCTGGACGGCACCGAAGGCGCGTTCGCCGCGTGCTCATTCTGGTACGTCGAATGCCTGGCGCGGGCCGGTCAGGTGGAAAAGGCCCATCTGGAGTTTGAACAGTTGCTGCGGTATGCCAACCCGCTGGGCCTGTATGCCGAAGAGCTGGACAGTCATGCGCGCCATCTGGGGAATACGCCGCAAGCATTGACGCATCTGGCGTTGATCAGTGCGGCGAGTTTTCTCGATCGGAAATTGAGTGGGGAAAAGAGTTTTTGGCAGCCTTGAGACCGAGGCGTAGCCATCAGCCACACACCACTTGCCGACAAAGCCCGTCAGAAATTTCCCGTTTTGCGTTGCCGCTTGTAGGAACGAAGCTCACTCACACCGAGCTTAAACACACTCCCAGAACCTACTAACCCAACGCTGGCGAGCATTTGTGGGCTTTTAGGCCAAATCTCCTACAAAAATTAAACAAACATTCCCCTTTCACCCCTGCACCCCCCATTCCTACAGCCTGAAATACCTTGTTGCCAGTCGTTACATCCCCCCCTAACATCCGGCAACAACGGGTACAGCGGAGCTGTCCAACAAAACCCGAATTCAAGGAACCTGAATGAGCCAGCGCATCCACCGCAGCATCGACTCTCCCCTTCGCTCCGGACTGAACCGCGACGAACTGTGGGAAGGCCCGGACAAAGGCCTGATCAAATGCTGGGAAATCGGCCGCCAACGCGCCGCCCGCTTCCCCGAACTCGCCCAACGCAGCCTTGCCGGAGAGCTACCGGTTTTGGGTTGGAAGGGGGGTGTCAGTCGCAGCCTGAAAAAACTCGAAAAATACGGATCTCTCAAATACCTCGCCCAGTGGCAGGGTTTGCGCGGGGAGGATCTGGATGTTGATTTGGCTGAAGAGCGGGCGTTGGAGTGTTCCCGGACCGGGATGGTGGTGACGTTTACGCCGGATCGGTCGAAGTACTTTAATCAGGTGGCGGAAGTGGAGGCCTGATAAAGAACAGGCCCACTGACCGAAAACCGCTCGCGATACGCCTGTGGTGTCACGCCCATGGCCCTTAGAAAACTGCGCCGCAGCGTTTCTTCGCTGCCAAACCCGCATTGCACGGCTACTCGTTTGATCGGCAAGCCAGTGTCGCTGAGCAACCGTCGCGCCGTTTCGACCCGGATTAATTCAATGGCGCGTGCCGGAGTTTGCCCGGTGTCGGCGCGGTAGTGGCGGACAAAACTGCGTTCGCTCATGCCCGCCTGCAACGCCAGGGTGGGAATGCCGAGATCCTTGGTCAGATTTTCACTGATCCAGGCGTGAAGTTCGTCGAACCGATCGCCTTCTTTCTGCAAAGACAAGGTCACGCTGAACTGTGACTGCCCGCCCGGACGCTTAAGAAACACCACCAGTTGCTGGGCGACTTCCAGGGCCATGTTTCGGCCGAGGTCCTCTTCGACCATGGCCAGGGCGAGGTCGATGCCAGCCGTGACCCCGGCCGAGGTCCAGACCGGGCCGTCGTTGATGAAGATCGGATTGGGTTCGACGTGAAGGCGCGGATGCTTCTGCGCCAACTGCTCGCAACGCGTCCAGTGCGTGACCACTCGCCGGCCATCCAGCCAGCCGCTGGCAGCCAGCAAAAACGCCCCGGTGCACACGGATGAAACCCGCCGGCAAGCTGCCGCCTGTTCGCGCACCCAGGCTACCAGCGCCGGGTCTTCCGCCGCCGCGTAAACGCCCCAGCCACCGGCAATCACCAGCGTGTCACTTTCGCCCTCGGGCAACGGTTCGGCCAATAGCGCCAGGCCCGCCGAGGACATCACCGCCCTGCCGCCGCTGGCAATCACTGTCGGCGCATAGGGTGGCGGCAACCCTTTCTGGCGAGCAATGTCGTTGGCCGAGGCGAAAACCTGCAAAGGCCCGGTGACGTCGAGCAGTTGCACATTGGCAAACGCGAGTACGTGAATGATTTTCGGCATATTGGCGTAATTCGTGGGGTTATTGGCGTATACGCCAAATCCTACGAGCCTACAGTGAAGACGTCCACCCACTTCAGGAGAAATACGCCATGACGTTGCAGATCGGTTTTCTGTTGTTTCCCCAGGTTCAGCAACTCGACCTGACCGGCCCTTACGATGTGTTGGCCTCATTACCGGACGTGAAGGTGCATTTGATCTGGAAGGACCTGGTGCCGGTTACCGCGAGCACTGGCCTGGTGCTGAAACCGACCATGACGTTCGACGATTGTCCGGCGCTGGACGTGCTTTGCGTTCCCGGTGGCGGTGGCGTCGGGCCGTTGATGGAAGATGAAGAAACGCTGGCGTTCATCAAGGCGCAAGCCGCCACCGCGCGGTATGTCACGTCGGTCTGCACCGGTGCGCTGGTGCTCGGTGCCGCAGGGTTGCTCAAGGGCAAGCGGGCGACGACGCACTGGGCCTATCACGAACTGCTCAAGCCACTAGGCGCGATCCCGGTGAAGGACCGGGTGGTGCGCGACGGCAATTTGCTGACCGGTGGCGGGATTACCGCAGGGATCGACTTTGCCCTGACCCTGGCGGCGGAACTGGTCGACAAGGACACCGCGCAGCTGGTGCAGTTGCAGTTGGAATATGCGCCGGCACCGCCGTTCCAGTCGGGCAGCCCTGAAACGGCACCATCGAGTGTTCTGGCTGAAGCGCGACGCCGGGCAGCCGCCTCGCTTGAACTGCGCACGCGAATCACCGATCGGGCAGCGGCCAGGCTCTAAGCGCTACCAGACTTTTCGACAGGCAAAAAAAAACCCGCCGAAGCGGGTTTTTCCCAAGACCATTGTCGACTCCCTGTCGGTAGCCAATCCTTGCTGATGGTCGATCATCCGTGATCCTGAAGCGCTTCCTGTGCTTCAGTTGATGAGGCTAGATTACGTGTCGGATCCAATCTGTGATAGACGACATAGCTAGCATCGCGTGTAAGACATTCGCTATACCTACCCTTCCGAAAACCCTTAGACGCCTCAGGCTTAAAGGCTGGAGGCCTCGAATTCAGGGGGGCTGTAGCCTTAACCACCTTCACGCTCGTGGGCTTTGGCACTTTCGGCCAGAAACTGTTCGATGTTGTTCATCTGCTCTTCCCAACCTCGGCTGTCCATGCGGAACGCCTTATCGCGGCGCGCCTGGGGGATGTGATCGAAACCGGATTCGGACACTTTGAGCAGCGTACCGTTCTCCATGTCTTCGAGCTCGAATTTCACCAGCGTGGTCGGCTCCTGGGAGTAGTCGACGTCCGGGTGAATGGCGTACGGGTGCCAACGAAATGAAAACAACCGCTCTGGTTCGACCCGCTCCACCAGCACATTCCACAGCAAGTGCTCATACCCGGGAAAGGTGATCTGCCCCTGGGTCCACTCACCGGCGACGAAACGCTTGCCTTCCAGCGCAACGCCAAACCACTGTCCGAACGCTTCGGCATTGGCCAGCACGCGCCAGACGTGCGAACGCTTCGCCTTGAGCAGGATTTTCCTTTCGATGCGATCTGATGTTGGATTCATAAGTCACCTCCTGTACTGAACAGTAGGTCAGTAACAAGCACAAGACCAACCCTAAAATTGTACCAATCGCTTGTCGCGATCAACCATGCTCGGAATATTCGGCCATTTTTGTGCGTATAAGTTCGGCTCTCCGCGCGCGACTGTCGCTGGCAGCCATCAGGTGCGCTCTGTCGGCGCACGTTCATAGTGATTGGCTACACTGCCCCGCAACTTCCTTTGCCACAGCGAGTTTGCGCCATGTACTCACGCTTTTTCCTGGCACTGGCGCCAGTGTTGTTCACCTCGATGGCGTTCGCCGTGGATTGCGACAACGCCACCGACCAGACCACGATGAACCAATGCGCCGCGCAGCAGAATGCGGCGGCCGACAAGGAGTTGAATGCGCTGTACCAGCAGATCACCACGCGTCTGAAAGCTGAGCCCGAACGCAAGAAGTTGTTGGTGGGGGCGCAACGGGCGTGGGTTACGTTTCGGGATGCCGAGTGCAAGTTTTCGGCGTCGGGGGTGGAAGGGGGCAGTGTTTATCCGTTGATCTACAGCAGTTGCACCACTGACTTGACCAAGGCGCGGGTTCAGACGTTCAGGAATTATCTTCAGTGTCAGGAGGGGGATGTGGGGTGTCCGGTGCCTGGGGTTTGATAACGGAGTGATCTTTCAGGGCCCCTTCGCGAGCAGGCTCGCTCCCACATTGGTCCTGCGTTCACAGTTCCAGTGTGGGGGTGAGCCTGCGCGATGGCGTCAGTTCAGGCAACAATGATTACCGGACAAACACCTGCGCCGTGGTAATCGCCATATCCCCGCCCGGCATTTTGATGCTGCCAATCTGCTTGAGACTGTCGGCATCAAAAATCGCCACGTCGTTAAACGTCCCGGCCAGGTAGATCTTGCTGCCGTCCTTGTTGAAGGAAATGCAGTAGTAGGAATGATCCAGCGTCGCCGACTGGAGCATTTTCTTTTCCTTGATGTCGTACTTGGCCAAGCGGTTCAGCACCCCGAACATCAGGTTCGGGTCCTTCGGCGAGCGCATGCCGCTGAAGTAGATTTCCGTCAAGGGACCGAAGTCGGTGGTTTCGGTCTTGCCGGTTTTCAGGTCGATGCTGAACAACCCGTAGAGGTATTCGGCGGTCAACGGATCCTGCTTCTTGTCCTTGAATTTCGCGGCGGTGTAAAGCAGCGAGAAATCATGGCGATACGTCTGCTGATTCCATACGTAGAGCACGTCCGGCGCGCTGTAGTTCGGGCGTTTCCAGTGACGGCTGGGGATCAGCACGTCGAACTTGCCGGTGTTCACATTGACCTTGTAGACGTCCGCCCCGGCCACGTACAGCGTGCCGTCGTCGCCGCTTTGCATGATGGTCAGCTGCCGCGGCGCCGGGAAACTGCGCACGGGTTTGGCGTCCATGCCGGCGTCAGTCTTGTATACATCGAGCCGCGGCTGCTGCACTTCGTAGCGGTCATTGAGCATCAATGTCGGGTTGGCAATGGCAAACAGTTCCTTGCCGTCGTGGCTGAGGGTGAAGGCAAACATCGACTTCGCTTTCTCCCCCGATTTCTGGGTGATGCTGGCGTGGAACACCTGTTTGCAATTGTCGAGCTCGACGCCATAGATATCCGCGTAGTGATTGTTCAGCACGTAGGCGGTCTTGCGGTCCGGCGATAGCTGGATTGTGCCGGGGCCGAAAGCATCCGGCATTTTGCAGGTCTTGAACACGGTGTCCGTGGCCAGGTCGATAACGTGCAAGTTGTTCGGATAATTGGTGGTCAACATGTATTCGTGACCGTCTTGCAGTGCTGCATTTTCATCGGCCAGAACGTTGAGCGAACACGTGCTCAGGACGGCGAATGCGGCCAGGCCGCAGGCTTTGATGCTGTGCATGCTGGAATCCTTCTTCTTATCTGATCACTTGTCTTTGGGGAAGACAGTGCCGAGGTTGCGCCAGTTTTCGTTGGACGCCTGGGCATCCTTGTTCCAGTCCGGATAGGTGCTCATCATGTCGGGCACCTGAGCCGGCCACCAGCATGGGTCGGAGCAGCCATACAGGTCCGCTTCCATCGGCTGGCACAGCGACGACACCCCGCCGAACGCATCAATTTCCCAACCCGGGTCGGTGGTCGAGGCGCAGCCCGCCACAGAGCTCATGGCCACCACTTCTTCGATACGATTTTCGGCCGCGGCCTCGTCCAGTTTCAGCGCTTTGTTATTGATTGCCTTGAGATGTTTCATATCAGTGAGCCTTGCGCGGAGTGATGTAGCTGCTGATAAACGCAGGGTTATGGGCCATGATCCGGGTGTAGACCTCGATTCCGAAGTCGACCCAGTCACGCATCAGTTCGCAGTAGTGATAGGTCGGGTGGGTCGGGTCGCCGTACCGGGCGTAGCTCTCGTGGTAGCAGCCGCCGGAGCACAGGTTACGGATCTGGCAGTCCTCGCAACCGGTGTTGGTGCGGTCGAGGCGTTGGGACAGGAAGTCGTTCAACTCCACCTGTTTTACGCCGCTGTGCACGTTGCCGAAGGTCGGCAGCGAAGAGCCGGTAAAGCGGTGGCACAGGTTCAGTTCGCCCTTGTGATCCACCGCCAGCATCTTCAGGCCCGCGCCGCACGGCAGGGCCTTTTTGTGGCCTTCGTGGATGTCGGTGATCAACTGGTGCAGGTTGGAAAAACCGATGTTGCGGTGTTCCAACGCTGCTTCCAGGTAACGCCGACCCAGCCTCTTCATGCTGGCGAAAACTTCGATCAGCTCGTCGCTGGACAGGTTGAACGTGCTGATGTCGCCGGAGGTCACCGGGGCAAACCCGACTTCGGCAAAACCCAGTTCGTTGAACAGGTGATCCCAGATGGTTTCGACGTCGGTGACACCGGTGGTCAATGTGACCCGCGCGCCCACCGGACGGCTGTTGTAGCGCGACAACAGCATTTCGGCCTTGCGCCGCACCACGTCATAGGTGCCCTGCCCGCCCACGGTGATGCGGTTGCGGTCGTGCACGGTTTTCGGCCCGTCGATGCTCACCGACAGCCCGAAACGGTGGGCGTTGAGGTAGTCCACGGTTTCTTCTGTGAGCAGCGTGGCGTTGGTGGTCATGACGAATTCGACGAACTTGCCGGCCTCGCGGAAACGCTTCTCGCAATAGTCGACCATGTACTCGATCAGCTTGCGATTGCTCAACGGTTCACCGCCGAAGAACACCACGGTGAAACGCTCTTCATCCGGGGATTCGCGCAGCAGCATTTCCACCGACGCGACCGCCGTTTCGACGTCCATTTTCTTGCCCGCCGACGGCTTGTCGAGGTCTTCCTTGTAGCAGTAGGTGCAGCTCAAGTTGCAACCGGTGTTGACGTTGAGCACCACGGTATTGATCGCGGTGCGCTCCACCCGTTTGGTGCCGATGTCCGGGGTCAGCGGCGAACCGTCGCTGACCAGTTCCAGGGACATCAACTCACGCAAGGTCTCGGTGATTTCCTCGCCATTGAAGCGTGAGGACAAACGCTGGATCAGGTCGTCCGACGAACAGCCGGGACCGCGCAAGGTATCGATGATGGTGCCGGTCAGCTCATCGCTGGCAAACAGCGAACTGCTGGGGATGTGAAACAGCATGCGGTCGGCATCGACGTGCACTTCGTGCAGGTTCCGTTCGACCAGATTCAAAATAGCGCCCATTGCAACCTCCTGTGCAAACCCCGTTTGACGGGGCCTGCGGTCATTCCGAAAAAGTGTCTGGAGCCTTAGGAATCAGCCAACTCACGGAATGGGCGGATTGTTCCAGCGTTGCACGGTGACGATCATGTGGCCTTCGCCGGTCAGGGATTTCCCTGCATCGTCGACGGCGGCGATCACCTTGAGGTTGCCGGCATTGTTGGTGGACATCTTGCGTTGCGGGTTCGGCCCGGCATCGCCCGGTGTGAACACGCCGCTGTCAGCCTGCATGGTGCCGGCGAACTTGACGTCTTCATCTTCCTTGGCACGGTCATCGAAGGCCTCGACCTTCCACTGCGCCGGGAACACACCGATGCGGTACGGCTTGCCGTCAGCACCCTTGCCCCAGGCTTCGGCGTCGAAACGGCCCTGGACTTTCGGCGTCGAACCACCGCCCTCGCCGATCCGCGCCACCGAGAATGCCGGCACCACTTTGACTTCTGTGATGGAGCTGTAGACCGACAGGGTCGGGCCTTTCAGTGTGCCCACGGTGACTGCATGCACGCCCGGTTGGGCATTGGCGGCGGCCTTGAGCTTGACCTTGATCCGCTCAGGGCTCTGCTCGACGATTTCGACCACTTCCACATCTTTGCCGAAATTCGGTTTGCCGGTGAGACCGCTGCCGATCAGCGTCACCTCCGTTTCACTGCCAGCCTTCAGATACCCCGGCTGTACCGCCAGCAAACGGGTGGAACCCTGCTTGGCGGCGACGAAGTCCAGACCGCGCTCGTCGTGCTCGGCTTCGAACATCCGCCCCTGCATGGCATTGCCTTGGGCGGCGAACACCTGACGCATGGTCACCCCGTCGATGGTCACGTTGCCGCGCCATTCGTAGCCGGTGTAGAGAATCGCGCTGCCGTCGCCGTTGAACGGGCTGCCGTCGGCGTACTGGCCTTTGACGCTGACCTTGAAGGTGTCGCTGCCATCGGCCGTGACGCTCATCACACCGGCCAGTTCACCCTTGCCAGGCAAGTGGCCGCTGAAACTCCAGTCCCCCACCAGTGCATCGCTTTTCGGCGCGGTGCTCTGCCATTTTTTCCAGGCCGGGTTGTCCAGCGGATAACGCTTGGCCAGCAGCGGCACCATGTCTTTGCGGGCGATGTCGAACCAGTCGCGGTCGCGGGCCAGGGCCTGGTATTCGAGGGACGGCCATTGGCCGAGGTGGAAATTCACCAGGCGTTCCCATTCCTGGGCCGGACGCCGTTGCAGGGCGACCCGCGCGCCGGAGTGGCAGCGGCCACACATCTGGCTGGTCTGATCGTCGAATTTTTCGACGGTATTGAGTCGACGCTCCAGCGCATAGCGCACGCCATCGGTCTCGCTCGGTGCCAGGCCCTGAGTGTCGGCCAGGTACTTGACGAGGGTGCGGCGGTCGTCATCGCTGATCTGCAAACCGTGCATGGTTTGCATCCGGGCGATGCTCATCAACCAGCCTTCCGGGGTCTTGCGCTGGTGGCTGATGCGGCTGAGGGTGTTATTTGCTTCAGGGGTGTGACAGCCCTGACACGTTTCCTTGAGGATGGTCTGGGCGTCGCGGGCTGCCAGGCTGTCGGGCGAATGCAGCGCCACGCAAGCGGCCACGGCCAGCAGGCTGGCGCTCAGGCCTGATCGGAGTTTTCTCTTCATCAACGTCGAACCTCGCACGGTGCGTTCTTATTGTTGTGGCTTATCGTTTTTTATGGTTTCTGCCGCCAGCGGCGAACCGCTGACGGAGGCAAGAGAAACGTCTGAGATGAGCAATACACGGAGCGTGCCAGCTTGCCGATGTTGTTTTTTATCAATCAGTTGCGCGCAATCAAGGGCCTGGAACAGCCGTCGAAGGAGAGCGCCTGCGTCTAATATCGCGACAGGTGTTGCAGTCTGAGACAAGCATAGATGCCCAGCGGGAACAGCTCATCGCCCGACGATTGACGGCACGGGAAGGCCGGCGCGAAATAGTTGTTCACCAATTGCCGACAAGGGGATAAAAAATGGCAAGCATCACTGTCCTGGCGGGGGATTTTTTGCAGGGTGATGGCGAGTACAGGGACGACGTTTTCACCCTCAGGACGTCGCTTCACCCGTGGCCCGGCCTCACCCTCCCACTCTCCGCATTCAAATGTGTGGAAGTCGCCAACGAGGAGTCAATCAACAACATCAAGGATGCCATCGGGTTCGGCGTGGCCGGCGCCATGCTGCTGGGCCCCATCGGCGCGATTGCCGGGTTTATGCTGGCCGGCAAGGAAACCGAAGTGACCTTTCTGGCCACGCTCAAGGATGACCGGACGTTACTGGCGGCCGTGGATAGCAGCACGTTCGATGAGATTTCGCGAAAAATCCCCTCATGAATACCTCAACGCTGGCCGCACCACGCTCAGTGGTGCGGCTGACGCCGGTTCAGCTCAAGAACGTTGGGTGGACGCCCTTGTTTGCGTTGATTTCTTGCTGCATCTGCACCACCAGCGTCGCAATCGCGTGGGCGGTGTCCAGCTCCCAGACGGGAACGTGACTCACCACCAGGTCCACCTTGCCAGTCATGCAATCGCAGACCCGAATCGTCAACGACTGATCCGGTGCCATGCTGCAGGTGCATACCGAAGGTAGAAAACTCTTTTCAATGATGCTTTGAATCTCCAGGGTTGAAAGGTTCATCACAACCTCCCTTGCGCGAGATGTGTGGACGGGTAATGTTCCGTCATTTCACCCACCTATCCTGAAAATTCTAGACCCCAACACGGGGGCGCTCAAGGTCGCAACCGGGTTGCTCGTCGTCTCAGCGGCTGTCGCAATTTGCGAAAAAATCGCTACCGCCCGCTATGCCGACGGGAGAAGAAATGCCCACGGCAACGCAATTTTTGTAGCCGCTGGCGAAGCCTGCGTTCGGCTGCACAGCAGTCGGGCATAACCTTCACCACCCTCCATTGGCGTCCGGCTAATCAACGTTGGCCTGACCTCCCGGCAACTTGGCACAGCCATTGCGAAAGCCCTGTTCTCACGAACAATAAGAGGCTTCGCCATGACGCTCCCTAATGTGCTTCCCGCCACCTCCGCATTTATCCAGCGTGCCCCGCGCATGTTGATCGGCGGGGAATGGGTCGAGGCCGCCGATGGCCAGACCATGCCCCTGCACAACCCGGCCACCGGTGAAGTGTTGTGCGTGGTGCCACGTGCCACGCCGGAGGATGTCGACCGCGCGGTGTTGGCCGCGCGTCAGGCTTTCGATGATTCGGCCTGGACCCGCACCCGCCCACGCGAACGGCAGAATCTGTTGTGGAAACTCGCCGACCTGATGCAGCGCGATGCCGAGCTGCTGGCGCAACTGGAATGCCTGAACAACGGTAAAAGCGCGGCGGTCGCCCAAGTGATGGACGTGCAACTGGCCATCGATTTCCTGCGCTATATGGCCGGTTGGGCGACCAAGATTGAAGGCTCCAGCGTTGAGGTGTCGTTGCCGCTGATGCCCAACGATCAATTCCACAGCTTCATTCGGCGCGAAGCGGTGGGCGTGGTCGGCGCCATCGTTGCCTGGAACTTCCCGCTGCTACTGGCCTGCTGGAAGCTCGGCCCGGCCCTCGCTACCGGTTGCACGGTGGTGCTCAAACCCGCCGATGAAACCCCGCTGACCGCGCTGAAACTCGCCGAACTGGTACTCGAAGCCGGTTACCCCGAAGGCGTGTTCAACGTGGTCACCGGCACCGGCATCACCGCCGGTTCCGCCCTGACGCACAACCCGCTGGTGGACAAGCTGACCTTCACCGGCTCGACCGCCGTGGGCAAGCAGATAGGCAAGATCGCCATGGACTCCATGACCCGCGTGACCCTGGAACTGGGCGGAAAATCACCGACCATCGTGATGGCCGACGCCAACCTGCCGAGCGCCGCCGCAGGTGCCGCCAGCGCGATTTTCTTCAACCAGGGCCAGGTCTGCTGCGCAGGTTCGCGGCTGTATGTGCAGCGCAAGCATTTCGACAATGTGGTGGCGGACATCGCCGGTATTGCTAACGCCATGAAGCTCGGCAACGGCCTGGACCCAAGCGTCGAGATGGGGCCGTTGATTTCGGCGCGCCAGCAGGAACGGGTTTATGGGTACATCGAAAAGGGCCGGGACAGTGGCGCGACCATCGCCTGCGGTGGCGAGCAATTCGGCCCGGGCTTTTTCGTCAAGCCGACGGTGATTGTCGACGTCGATCAGAAGCATTCGCTGGTGCAGGAAGAGATTTTTGGTCCGGTGCTGGTGGCGATTCCGTTCGATGACGAAGCCGATGCGTTGCGCATGGCCAATGACAGTCCTTATGGGCTCGGGGCAAGTATCTGGTCGAATGATCTGGCGGCGGTGCACCGGATGATTCCGCGGATCAAATCGGGATCGGTATGGGTCAACTGTCACAGCGCCCTGGACCCGGCATTGCCATTTGGTGGTTACAAGATGTCGGGGGTAGGGCGGGAGATGGGGTATGCGGCGATTGAGCATTACACCGAGTTGAAATCGGTGTTGATCAAGCTCTGATTTGCGGCGCTTTTTAGGACGTCATCGCGGGCAAGCCCGGCTCCCACAGGGGATTTGTGATCTCAACACAGAACCCATGCAGGAGCCGGGCTTGCCCGCGATGGCGGCCGAGAGACACCTACACGTCTCGGGGTTTGAAGCCTTGGGCCAACAACCAACTCCGAACCACCCGCCCCTGTTCCACCGTCAACCCCGCCAGCACCTGTTCCGCCGACTCAGTACGCAACCGCCGCACCAACGGCGCCACTTCAACCCCTTGCACATGCCAGATCCCCAACGGCTGATCCGCCGTGATCACCACCTCGGCCTCATCGACAAAACCCTCGTTCAACACCGGCGCGCGCTCAATCCTCAGCACGGCAAAATCTGCCTCGGCATGGGCCACCTGAGCATCCGGCCACTGCCGCCGCGCCTGCCAGAATGGTTGGTCCGGCCAACGCTGCTCATCGGCGTAAAAGTCACGACCGATCCGCGCAAAGCGCAAAAACAGCTGTTCCACCCGCTGCTGATGAAAGCGCAGGGCCAGGCCCGTCCTCTCGGGTTTTCGCAACAGCGTGTTGATCACCGTTGGCGCCTGCAGCGCTGAAGACAGCGATTGAAAAATCCCGTTGCCCGACAGCGGGTCCACCGCCATCGCCGCATCCCCCACCCGAATCCAGTTCGGACCGCACACCTGCGGACTGAGGATCGCGGTGCTGCTGCGGGCATGCAACTGCAGGTCGATTTCCGGCGAGGCACCGAAAAAGGCCTGAGCCAGCGCCGAGCCCTGACGCCGCTGCCGACAATAGTCGAGCAACTGCGCCTTGCCTGGCAGGTTGGCGCTGGCCACGTCCACCGTCCACTGCCAATAACATTGACCATCCGCCCGCCGCGCCATCCACGCCCAGCCATCCTCCAGGCTTTCCACTGCGCTGGCGGTGCTGCCCGGCATGGCCTGCCAGCGATTGAGCAGGCTGACCGTCTCCGGCCCTCTCAGCCCTTTACCAAGCGCAGGCGCCTGACGCCCTCGGGCTTCCACCAGAAAGTCCGCGACCAGCGCTTCACGCCCTTCGATCTCGATTCGATGCGCCGTAGCGTCGGTCTGAACCGTCAGCACCCGACCTTCGATCACCTCGACACCCGCCAGGCGCAGGTCTTCGCGCAAGCCTCGGTCGAAGACGGGACGGTCCAACAGGAATTCAATATTCTGCGCATGTTGCTGACCGTTCCACGACACCTGCCGCTGGGAAGGCAACGCCGCTTCCGCCAGCGCCTGATGCAGGCCCGCGCCGCGCAGTGCGTCCAGCACTCGTACCGAAACACCTTCCAGCGCGGCAAACCGGCGCCACTCGCTGACCAGCGTCACGGGATAACCGAGCCGCCGTAACCCCAGGGCCACCGCCGCCCCTGCTGGCCCGGCGCCGAGTATCACGATCATGGGCCGAAGCGCCGTTCAGGACCGCGATAATGCGCATGCTCGCGCAGCCACTCGACCACTTGCTGGTTGCGCGCCTCAGGATGTTCGACCAGAAAAGCGCCGATGTGCCCGCTCAACGCCGCACACCCCAAACTCGCGCCGGATTGTCCTGGATAGGTCCCATGCACACACGCGGCGAAATCGGCTTGCGCGCTGTTGAGCCACGACCATTGCTGTTCGGTGCAACGGGCGTCGCCGGTAACGCGCAGCACCTGCGGATAATTGGCCGGGAACACGCCCTCGCCTTGCGCTGGACTAGAAGCGCAGAGTAGAACCCCGCGTGCCACCGCCGCTGCGCAGGCTTCGCGCAACAGGCTGCGATCCTGTCGCAAGCCGAGGCTCAAATTGATCAGCCGAACGTCCTGTGCCACCAGCCAGTCAATAGCGCTGGCGATCTGCAAGGCACTGGTGACGCCGCGCTGATCAAACACCTGCCCCACGCAAAACACCGCTGAAGGTGCCCGCCGGCCGATGGCTTCGATCACTGCGCTGCCATGGCCCAGCGGATCGTCACGCAAGTCGCTTTCGGCCAGTCCATCGTCCAGCAAAGAGAAGCGCCGACCCGCGACGACTTGCACCCGTTGCGCCGCTGAATGTCCGCTGTCGACCACACCGATGCGCAATTCAGGCTTCATGCGGCACCGTTTTTGAAGTGAGCACACCGTCGAGCAATTCAAAACGCAGATCGGCATCGGCCAGGGTGGAGGGGCGATGGCTGATCAAAATACGTGTACGTCCGGCAAACAGTCGGTCGATGGCCTCGATCACTTCGCGCTCGGTGGCTTCATCCACCGCCGAGGTGGCTTCGTCGAGCACCAGAATCAGCGGGTCCTGCAAAAGCGCCCGGGCAATGGCGATGCGTTGCTTCTGCCCGCCCGACAGCTGCTGGCCGCGCTCGCCCAACGGACTGTCGAGGCCTTCGGGCAACGACTCGATCAGGTGGTCGAGTTGCGCCAGTCGCGCGACTTCGGCAATCGCCTCGCGACTGGCGTGCGGTACGGCATAAGCGAGATTGTCGGCGAGGCTGCCGCGAAACAAAACGATGTCCTGACTGACCACGGCAATCCGCTGGCGCAACTGGAACAGGTCCAACTCCCGCAGGTCGACCTCGCCCAGCAATACGCGGCCGGACTGCGGATCATGATGGCGTTGCAGCAGGTCGATCAGGGTTGATTTACCGACCCCGGAGCCACCGCTTAGGGCTACTTTCAAACCGTAGGGAATGCGCGCGTCGATGCCGCGCAAGGTGGTCGGGCGGCCGGGATGGCTGAAGTGCACATCGTCGAATCGCAGGTCACCCGACGTCGGCATCGGTTGTGGCTGGACCGGCGTCAGAACGGTCGGCTCTTCACCGCGCAATTCCATCACGCGCCCAAGACTGACAGTCATCCGTTGAATGGCGACGTAGAGCCCGAGCAGGCTCTGGACCGGTCCCACGGCCATGCCCAGATAAGTAGAAAACGCGATCAAGGCGCCCAACTGCCAGGTCCCCTGCACCACCCAGTAACCGCCAATCAAAAACGCACAGGCCCGGGACAACGACGTCAGTGTCCCCGGTACAGCCTGGGTAAAAAACTCGGTGACTTGCAGGCGCAGCAATTGGCTCATGTAACCGTGGCCCAGCGTTTCCAGACGCCGTGCTTCACGCTGTTGCTGGCCGGCGGACTGGATGAATTTCATCACCGGCAGTGTCTCGACCATGAACGAGGACATGTCCGCCGAGCGCTCGCGCAATTGCCGCACATCGCGTTCGACCTTGCGCCGCATCCAGCGCAGCCAGAGCACGTCGAGGGGAATCAACACCAGCGCCAACAATGAAAGTTTCCAGGACAGAGTCAGCAGCATCGCCACCGCGCAGACCAGACCGATCACACTCGAGACCGCCGAGAACAACGAATCCACTGCAAAACGCTGGATCTCCGCAACATCACCATCGAGGCGCGACATCAGGTCGCCAATCCGTCGCTGACCGTAAAAGCTCGGGGAGAGCGTCTGCAAATGCCGATAGAGATCATCGCGCAAGGCAAACAGAATCCGCCCGGACAACCGCGTGTGCAGGTAGCGGTTGATGCCCGACAGCGCCGTGCCGAGCAGCCCGGCGACGATCATCAACCCGGCAATCAACACCAGCATTGCAAAGTTGCGCGCCAGCAGGCCATCGTCGATCAGTAGCTTGGTCAACCAGGGTTGCACCAACACCAGCAGCGAGGCACACACCGACAAACCGAGCAGCCCGGCGATGGCCAAGCGATGGGGGTGCACGAAGCTGTAGAGCCAGCGCAATGCCGCTTGCAGGGCTTCGGGGTTCTGGCTGTCGATCAGCCGGACGATCAGGCGCTGCATCACGAACGCAACTGTTTGAGCTTGCGATACAGGGTCGCGCGACTGATGCCCAGCGCGTCGGCGGCGGCCGAGACGTTGCCCTGGTGCGTGTCCAGGGACTGACGAATCAATTCCAGTTCATTTTCACGAATGCTGCCCGCCTGAGGCCGTTCGGTGGCGCTCAGTTCATCGAGCATGCTGTCGGGCAAATGGTCGAGGGTGAGGACGCTCTCCCCCGGCTCGCGCATGGCCAGTGCGGTGCGCAACACCATCTCCAGTTGGCGGATGTTGCCCGGCCAGTGATAGCCGCCAAGCAGTCGGTTCAAATCGTCATGCAGGACGACGGTTGGGGCATCTAGCCTGATCAGCAATCGCCCGACCAGTGCACTGAAATCGTCGCGTTCGCGCAGGGCCGGGAGCATCACGCTGATGCCGTTGACCCGGTAGAACAGGTCTTCGCGAAAGTGCTTTTCTTCCACCAGGCGCTTGAGGTCGCGGTGCGTGGCGCAGATCAGCGCGACGTCGATGTCCTGTTCTTCGCCGGCACCCAGCGGCGCGACTTTGCGGTCTTGCAGCACCCGCAGCAAACGCGCTTGCAAAGCCAGCGGCATGTCGCCGATTTCATCGAGGAACAAGGTGCCGCCGTGGGCCTGTTGCAGACGACCGATCATGCCGCCACGACGGGAGCCGGTGAAGGCGCCTTCACGGTAGCCGAACAGTTCCGATTCGATCAGGCCTTCAGGAATGGCTGCGCAGTTCACCGCGATAAAGGGCTTGTCACAACGGGTTCCGGCCATGTGCAGGGCGCGGGCGATGACTTCTTTACCGGTGCCGGTTTCACCAAGCAGCAACACTGGCAACTCATTGGCCAGGCCTTGCCGAGCCATGCGCAAGGCGCGGGCATAACGCACGTTGCTGCCGGCCAGGGACTCCAGGTCCGGCTGGGGTTTCGCGGTTTTGGCAGTCGTGCGTGTTGGGGCGCTGACGTTGATTGACCGCAGCGGCGCGCGCAGTGTTTTGTAGAAGAATTCGCCCTTGGCGGTTTGCAGGCTGCCGACGCCGCCCTGGTGCAAACGCGATAAAAGTTGCAGGCCATCGACGCCGAGGAATTCTTCGCAACGTCGACCGACCAGTGCCGAGCGTTCGGCGTGGAGCAACTGACAGGCCTGGGCACTGACCGCGAGGATCTGACCGCCAAGGCTCACCGCCAGCAGGCCTTGCCAAGGCGATTCGAGGTATTGGCGACGGCTGTGGAAGGCCAGGACGATTTCGTCAGGATAGCTGGCGTTGAACACGCGGCTTTCAATCTGACTGACCGCCATCGCCAGCAACGCGGTGCTGTCATGGACGCGGCCGAGCGGGCCTTCGCGGGTCAGGTCGAGCACGCCGAGAATGTCGCCTTGGGGACAATGGATCGGCACTGAGGTGCAGGAGAAATCGGTCAGGCGATCGAGGTAATGTTCGCCGCAATCGATCATCGTCGGCCGGGCTTCGACCAGTGCAGTGCCCAGCGCGTTGGTGCCGCGAGCGGCTTCGCTCCAGCAGGCGCCCAAAGTGATGTCTTGCAGGCCGCTGCCCTTGAGGCGGTCGGCGCGCCCTTCGACAGCGAGGATGGTGGCGTCGGAGTTGGCAAGGATGATCAGGCCTTCCTTGCCTTGGCGTTCAGCCAGGTAATCAATCGCTGGCAATGCCGCGTCGATCAGCAGTCGGTTGCTCGCCAGCAGCACATCGAGGCTGGCGCTCGATTCCAGCGCCAGTTCGTGCTTGCCATTGAAGTGCACGCCATGACTGAGGCTGCGCCGCCAGGACGCATCGATTTCCGCGCGCAAGACGCCATCGGGGACTTCGCCCTCCAGATGGAGTCTTTCCCGGGCCAGCCGGGCTTCGCGGTGCAGTTTCGGTGGTGTTGTTTTTATTAGCGTCATCAAGCGCTCCGAATCGGTCCGCCCTGCGCTTTTTCAAGTTCAGCGCCCTGCCGCAATCTTTACGTTAACGTCAGGGCGATGGCAAGTGCCTTATGGCGCTTGTGATTGCGAAGTAACGACTTACACGTGAGGATCACCTGGCGCTTTGCTCGGGGCGGCGTATTGCGGCTTGAGATGACCGTCCTGATCAAGTAACCAGGCGTCCATGATCTGCCGCACCACCGGACCGGCGACGCGACCACCGGCCTCGCCGTTTTCGATCATCACCGAGATGACGATCTTCGGGTGCTCAGCCGGAGCGAAGCCGACGAACAAGGCGTTATCGCGGTTACGCTCCAGGGTTTTCGCCCGGTTGTAGCGCTCGCCCTGCTTGATCGCAACAACTTGCGCGGTACCACTTTTGCCGGCAATCCGGTATTGAGCCCCGATCGCAGCCGCCCGGGCAATCCCGCGAGCATCGTGCATCACCATCTGCATGCCGTGGTTGACCTGTTCCCAGTCATGCGGATTCTTGAGCAGGATGTTGGGCATGGGGTGCTCATCCACCGGTGCAACACCGTCCACCGTCTTGGCCAGGTGCGGTCGATTCCACACACCTTTGTTGGCGATCAGCGCTGTGGCTTGGGCCAATTGCAGCGGAGTGACCTGCATGTAGCCCTGGCCAATGCCGAGGATCACCGTCTCACCAGGAAACCAGGCCTGACGACGTGTGGCGCGCTTCCAGGCTTGAGACGGCATCAAACCGGCAGACTCTTCGAACATGTCCAGCGAGACTTTCTCCCCGAGGCCGAACATCGCCATGTAGTCGTGCAGGCGGTCGATGCCCAGCTTGTGGGCGAGGTCGTAGAAGTAGGTGTCGTTGGAGCGCATGATCGCGGCATCCATGTCCACCCAGCCGTCGCCGCTGTGGTTCCAGTTACGGTATTTGTGGTCGAAATCCGGGAGCTGGTAGTAACCCGGATCGAAGACACGGGTTTGTGGGGTGACGACACCGGCATCGAGGCCGGCGATGGCCACCTCAGGCTTGATGGTCGATCCCGGCGCGTAGAGGCCGCGCAGCACGCGGTTGAACAGCGGGCGGTCGATGGAGTCATGCAGCGCCGCGTATTCCTTGAAGCTGATCCCGGTAACGAACAGGTTCGGGTCGAAGCTTGGCTTGCTGACCATGGCCAGCACTTCACCGGTCGATGGGTCTAGTGCAACGACCGACCCACGACGATCACCCAAGGCTTCTTCGGCGGCTTCCTGAAGTTTGACGTCCAGGCTCAGGACGATGTTTTTACCGGGGACCGGATCGGTGTGCTTGAGCACGCGCAGCACGCGGCCTTGGGCATTGGTTTCGACTTCTTCGTAACCGACATGACCATGCAACTCGGACTCGTAGAATTTTTCGATGCCGGTTTTGCCGATGGATTGAGTGCCCCGGTATTCCACGTTGTCCAGGGCTTTGGATTCTTTCTCGTTGATACGACCGACATAGCCGATCGAATGCGCGAAGTGCGCTCCCATCGGGTAGTGACGCACGAATTGAGGCTCGACATCGATCCCTGGCAGGCGGTACTCGTTGACCGCCAATACAGCGATCTGCTCCTCGCTCAGTTCATAGAACAGCGTGACCGGCACGAACGGATGACGGGCCTGCTTCATGGCCTTGTCGAACAACGTTCGATCTTCTATCGGCAGGTGCAGGAGGTTAACCACCTCATCCAGTTCTTCTTTGACATCCGAAGTGCGTTCGCGGGTGATGGTCAGGTTGAAGCTCGGCCGGTTATCCGCCAGAACCACACCATTGCGGTCGTAGATCAACCCACGGGTGGGCGTGATCGGCAAGACGTGGACGCGGTTGTTTTCGGAGATGGTCGAGTGGTAGTCGAATTCGACCACCTGCAAGACGTACATGCGCACCACCAGCGCGCAGGTAATAGCGACGACGAACAAGCCGCACGCCATCAGTCTTTTATTGACGAGGCTTGTCTCTTTTTCGTGGTCTTTGATCGGTATCGGTTCGGGCATTTCTGCAGCAACTCTGTGACGAAAGACGGGTGCCGATCCGTAGGCTTGAAATCAGTCCGTTAAAAAACGAGCTGCACCATACCAAAAACTGCGCGGTCGCTTTAGTGCGATTTCCTCTAACGATTGTCCTTGAGGGCCTAAATGGCGGTCGGTGATGTTTCTGGCACTTTCCTGCGGGCAAAACAAAACCCCTACCTGCATACGCAGATAGGGGTTTCGGAATTTAATCTTGACGATGACCTACTCTCACATGGGGAAAC
>NZ_JAVDUY010000011.1:0-193008 GCF_031456615.1 Pseudomonas sp. 3296 | reverse complement strand
AACTGGATTCGCCCCCATCAATTCAACGGTGGGCTGGCGCCAGCTCGGGCCGAAGAAAAACTTAACGTCGTGTCCGGGATTAGTTGACCACTACACTAGCCCACCAGACAGCAAGCTACCGGTCGAAGCCGCCGAAGAGTTGGTGGCCCCTTTCACGACCATGTTCGAAAGACTATTTATTTGGCAAACCGGCGAATACATCGCTTCACTAACCGTCATAGCGGAACCAGGCTCAGCCTCATACTCAAAAAAATACCGATTTACAGTGTATGAGTCAGATACCGAAGAATTGCGAGGACAAGTTAAGGGGTATCGATATGGGGCAGGGATTGCTTATGATCGGCCAGAGCTCATGGTGACAATTCCACTAACCGAACATACCCATGACAAGTAGATAAAGCTCGCCCGTAGACATTCGAATACAAATTTTTAAGGTGGTTCATGGACATAAGTAAGCTGCGAACAGGAAAACGGGTGAGCGTCCCTCGCGAAAAAGTACCACAGCGACGACCTTGGGAAGAGCCCTATGGATAAAGGTGGGGGGACTGTTAGCCTTCGTTTAATCAGTCTCGCGACGATCTGGTGGGCGTCCGCTCAGCCGAGCTAAGCCTTGTTTGATATGACCTGCGTTTTCGCCAATGGTGTGAAGCGCCCCTCGCACGTTGTCACCCACTTCTATCGCATTTTGTTGTTCTGCCCACAGAGTTAGCTCCATCACTGCCGCTTCCAGGGCCAACTGATTCTGGTAAATCCGCTCCATCACATCTGCCAGTGAATATTCGCTTGTCATGGTTGCCGACTCCTTTCGAAAAAATTCAAGCATAGCAGCGACAGTGCTCGTAATCGTCAGCCGAAACGGTGCCTGGGCGATGTGAAATCGGGGGGCGTGTTTAAAGTGGCTATTTTTCGCCACCCAGGCTGAAACCGAGCGATACATGCTCTGCGGCCCGCGTGGAACGTGGCGTTGAGAGGTGGCGATCAGGAGGTCATGTGGACTATTTAAAAAGATATTCAAACATAAAACCCTTGTAAATCAATAACTTGAAGGGTTTAGGTAAATAGCTTTCCTGATAACACGAGAAATAGCTGGTGTGGCCTGAAAAAGAGGATTGTTGGCAGCTCTGAAAGCCTTGCTCTGTCTGGTTTGTAGAGGAGAGAAGAAAACTAAATAGCTTTAATGGTCACTTTAAACCTCAACCGGAAAATCGATTCTGTCCGGTAAGGGGAGGCTATCTGACAGGCGAGGCTCTCACGGTCCGACCATGCGGCAGGTTCGCTAGCATGGGGGGAGGTGGATTCTTAGAAACTGTCACCAGACGCGATTGGATGTCCGTGGACTGCGCTGGAAGCCTTGAAAATAGTGGAGCGGGTGAAGGGAATCGAACCCTCGTTATCAGCTTGGGAAGCTGGAGTAATGCCATTATACGACACCCGCTCAGAGCGGCTGACTTTGTACCAGATGTGCGCGTGGAAATGAAGTTTTTCTTTGCGCTGGACTGCTTTAGCGCAGAGGCAACACGGCACACACCACAAAACGGTCTATCGCGGGCAAGCCTCGCGTCTACAGGAATGCGTTCAACGACTGTAGGGCGACGCTTGCTCGCGAGGACGCTGTTTCAGATTGCCAGTGCATGGTGATCCTGGACGTAGTGGTAACGCGTTCGGCTGGCGTGTGCTTCAGGTTTCAGGAATCCCAGCAGTGCATTGCGGCTGTCTCGGCAGGCGGCTTTGTGTTCCATGTCGAGAAAGTGGCCGGTGGCTTCCAGGGTCGTGAAGGTGGCGTGTTGCACATGGTTGGCGAACAAGCGCGCGCCATCGGCGGCGGTGTATTCGTCCCATTCGCCATTCATGAACAGAACCGGTACGTTGATTTTCTCCGCCGCCTTCAGGAAGCACTGGCGATCACTGTGCAGCAGGTCGCTGATGTGGAAGTGCATCTGCCCGTATTCATGGTCGGCCAGGCTGCTGACGTGCCGGTAGTTGAAGCGCTTGAACAGAGTCGGCAAGTGTTTGCCGATGGTGCTGTTCACCAGGTTGCCGACCCTGTCGCCGTCGCGGCTGCCGAGGTAGTCGACGCCGCGCTCGAGGTAGTCGAGCATGTGCGCGTTGATCTCCGGGGAGAACGAGCTGATCACGGCTTTTTCGATCCGGCGTGGCTGGTGGGCGAGGGCGACCAGGGTCGCGGCGCCGCCCCAGGAAAACGACAGCACGTGTTCGGCGCCGAAATGGTCGATCAGCTCCAGGAGGATCTGCCCTTCGACTTCCTTGGTCAGCAATTTCTCATGCAGGTTGTGGGCCTTGGACTTGCCCGCATAGGGCTGGTCGTAGCAGACCACGTTGAACTGCGGATGAAGGTTTTTCACGGTTTGTGCAAACGACGCAGTCGTGGCCATCGAGCCGTTGACCAAGATAATGGTCTTCTCTGCGGCGTCTGCGCGATAGAACTCCGTGTAAACCCGATACTGACCCTGTATATCCAGCACAGCGATTTCTGGCCTCATGTCATAAGACTCCTGGCAAGCGGGTATGCGCGCAAATGAGATTGCACGAGCTTTGTGACAGGTAGGCATACGCCTGGAATTTGGAGGCCCATGTCGATCCGTACAGCAGGTCGACGGGTATTATTATTGGCGGGCAGTCTGCCGGTCTGAGGCGGAACCTGAGGGTTCTCTAACCGACAAAAAGTTTCTTAGAAGTATGTTGTGACTCGTCAGTCACATTTCGGCTGACGACCTGATTCAAGCAGGGGCGGCGTCTTCGCGCAAGTGTCATTGGTAAATTGTTCGACAACTTCTGCTGAGCGGTCGCCTGCTTAGATCAATTGAATCTCTTCGGTGCGCAATGCGCGGTACTCGCCCGGTTTTAGCGCGTTATCGAGCGCCAGCGGGCCCATGCGCTCGCGGTGCAGGCGCAGGACCTTGTTGTCGAAATGGCCGAACATGCGCTTCACCTGGTGGTACCGGCCTTCGACAATGCTCAGCCGCGCCGATTTCGGCCCCAGCAGTTCCAGCCCGGCAGGCTGGGTGGTGAGGTCTTCGAAGGCGAAGTACAGCCCTTCAGTGAATTTCAACGCATATTCCGGGCCGATGTCCTGCTCGGTCTCGACGTAGTAGACCTTGGGCAGTTTGGTCTGAGGTTGGGTCAGGCGTCGCGACCAGTTGCCGTCATTGGTGATCAGCATCAGACCGGTGGTGTTGAAGTCGAGGCGGCCGGCGATGTGCAACTCGTCCTTGTCCGGTTCGTGGATCAGGTCGAGGACCGTCGCGTGCTCGGGGTCGCGGGTGGCGCTGACGCAGCCGGGTGGCTTGTGCAGCATGAAGTAGCGCGCAGGTTTGCCGGCTTGCAGGACCTCGTCATCGACTTCGACGCGGCTGAACTCGAGCACCTCGGCGTGCGGGTCGCTGACGATACTGCCGTCGATCCGCACGCGCTTTTCCACCAGCAACAGACGCACCTGCTTACGGTTGAAGCGCGGCAGGTTACTGAGGAAACGGTCAACGCGCATGGCAAGGGTTCGGAGGGAAAAGGGCCGTGTATCTTACGTGATCGGCCGGGCGCTTGCTTACAGCTGCGCCTCGACCTGCGCGCAGCGTGGGCACAGGCAGGATTTGTCGCGCAACTCCGCCGGCAGCGCTTCGAGCACGGCCGGGTCGATGCTGACGCCGTAGCACCAGCAGGCGCGATCAGCGGTTTTCGGATCGGCCAGGGTACAGTCGTTGGACGCGCCACAGGCCGGGCAGAAGTCAGGCTTATTCATGCAGGATTATTCATAGCTGGAGTGAGACTTTTCCACGCAGATGCGGTTACGGCCGGATTGTCTGGCAGTGCGCCAAAGGCAGGCATTCTAACGGCACTGCCGGGAAATAACTGCTGCATTGCGTCGGACACGCACTTTGTAGGAGTGAGCTTGCTCGCGATGGCGGTGTGTCAGTCGACATCTATGTCGGATGTTATGACGCTATCGCGAGCAGGCTCACTCCCACAGAGGGTCGGTGTTTAGGTCAGGGATTGCAGGTAGGCGCGCCATCCACCGAGGTGGCTGATATCCACCGCGCCTTCCAATCCATACGCCTCGCAGATAAACCCGCTCTCCCAACGCCCATCCGCCAGTTGCACTTTGCCCAGCCCCAGCGGCGCCGGAATCCCGGTGAGGAACGAGCCCAACTCGCTGCTCGGCAATTCCCAAACCTCCACTGCAATCGCCACGCCGCCATCCTTCACCCGAACCATCCCCGGACGAAACGGCGGGCCGCCAGCCAAGGCATACAGTTGATAGTCCGGCGAACTGAACGTCGTCTCGACTAACCGCGCCCCACGGCGCTTCAATTGCCAGTTCAGCGCCAAGCCGTCCAGGTGCGCGCCACACACCACCAGCCGCGCCCGATCGTTACGCGCCGCCGTCGTTGGCGCCGCCGCGCCCAGACCTTGCTGGCGCTGGAAAGCATCCGCCACGCTCAGCAAATACTGATCGGTAAACGCCCGGCCAAACAGCGTCACGCCCCACGGCAGGCCATTGCCCATGATGCTGCTAGGCACCGCGACGGCGGCGTAGTCGAGCAGGTTCATGAAGTTGGTGTAGTAACCCAGTTCCGAATTGCGCAGCACCGGTTCGGCTTCCAGTTGCGCCCGTGTCACCGGGCGGCCGATGGTCGGCGTGAGCACGCAGTCGAGCTCTCCCAGCGCCTTGTCGCACAACGCTTTCAACGCTTGCAGCCGATACTGCGCGCGGAAAGTTTGTACGCCGGTCACCGCTGGGGCCTTGGCCAGCACTGCACGAATCACCGGCAACACCGCTTGCGGATTGTGCTCCATCAACTCCCCGGCGACGCTGTAGCGTTCAGCCACCCACGGCCCTTCGTAGAGTAAACGGGCCGCTTCGAGAAACGGCGACATGTCCAGTTCGACGGCTTCACCGCCCAACGCCTTGAGCCGGTCGATCGCCTCCCCGAACAACAGCGGGCCTTCGGCGCAGCCGAAGAATTCCAGGTCCTGCGCGCGCGGCACGCCGAAGCGGAAAGGGCGGGGCGTACCGAACGCTGCGCCGTCATTCCACTGCGGATTGCGGCGGCTGTATTCATCACGCGGGTCGAGGTGGGCGGTGAGCGCGAGCAACTGACTGGCCTCGCGAGCGGTCGCGGTGAAGGTCGTCACGCAATCGAGCGTGCGGCAGGCGGGCACCACACCTGCCGTGGAGATCAAGCCTTTGGTGGCTTTCAATCCCACCAGATTGTTCAACCCCGCCGGCACACGCCCCGATCCCGCCGTGTCGGTGCCCAACGAAAAACTCGCCACGCCGAGCGCTACCGCCAACGAAGACCCGGCGCTGGAGCCGCCCGACGGATACTCCGGCAACACGCTGTTCGGGCATGCCCCATACGGCGAGCGACTGCCGTTGAGGCCAGTGGCGAATTGATCAAGGTTGGTTTTGCCCAACGGGATCGCCCCCAGCGCCAGCAACTGCTCGACGATAGTCGCCGATTGCTCCGGCACATAGGCAAAGTCGGGGCACGCCGCTGTCGTGGGAATACCGGCCAGGTCGATGTTGTCCTTGATCGCGAACGGCACGCCGTACAGCGGCAGGCTGTCGATGTCGCGGCCGTCGAGGGCGGCGAGGTACGGTTCCAGTTCTTCGACACTGAGCAAGTGGATGAACAGGTGATAGTCCGGGTTCAGCGCGGCGGCTTTGTCGCGAAGACTCGACAGCAATTGACGGGGCGTAATGTTGCCGAGGCGATAAGCGCCGCGCAGGGCGTCGAGTTGCAGATTGATGGTCATGGCGTTAATCCTTTTCGAAATGGGTTCAGTCGAGTTCCAGCACCACGACGCGCTGTCCGGCGCGCACGGCGGAACCGGGCTGCACACGAATCTCACGCACCACGCCAGCCGTCGGCGCGAGCAGCGCAATTTCCATCTTCATCGACTCCAGAATCACCAGCACATCGCCGGCTTCCACGCGGCTGCCGGTCTCCACCTGAACCTGCCAGAGGTTGCCGGCGATGTGGCTGTCGACGCTCATTTCACCGTTGGCGAGTGTGGCCTCTTCGGTCGCCTCCGGGACCAATTCTTCGCTGTCGAAATGCGCCTGACCACTGGCGATCCAGCGTTCGCGTTCCGCGTTGAAAGCGCCTTGCTGCTGATCGCGAAATGCAGCGATGGTCTTGGCTTCTTTGGCCAGGAATGCCTGATAGTCCGCAAGGTTCAACTGGCTGTGTTCGATGTTCAGCTCGAAACGCCCGAGCGGGAAATCCTTGCGGATGCGCAGCAGTTCATCGGCGCTCACCGGGTAGAAACGGATCTGGTCGAAAAAGCGCAACAGCCACGGTTTGCCATCGAACGCGGCGACCTCGCGGTAGCGGTTCCACATCTGCAAGGTGCGCCCGACAAACTGATAACCGCCAGGGCCTTCCATGCCGTAGACGCACATGTAGGCGCCACCGATGCCCACCGAGTTTTCGGCTGTCCAGGTGCGGGCCGGGTTGTATTTGGTGGTCACCAGGCGATGGCGCGGGTCGAGCGGGGTGGCGACTGGTGCGCCGAGGTAGACGTCGCCCAGGCCCATCACCAGGTAGCTGGCGTCGAACACCGTGCGCTGTACTTCGTCGAGGTTGGGCAGGTCGTTGATGCGACGGATGAACTCCAGATTGCTCGGGCACCACGGTGCGTCCTTGCGCACGGTGGTCATGTATTTTTCGATGGCGAGCTGGCAGGCCGGGTCGTCCCAGGACAGCGGCAAGTGCACGATGCGCGAGGGCACTTGCAGGTCCTTGGCGGCGCACACGGCGTCCCATTCACCGGCGACGATGCCGAGCAGGTCGGCCAGCGGCAGTTGTTCCGGTTGGTAGTGCACTTGCAGCGAACGAATGCCGGGGGTGAGGTCGATCACGCCGTGCAGGTGTTTGCTTTCCAGGGCCTGCATGAGGGCGTGGGCGCGAAAGCGCAGGACCAGGTCAAGCTCCGGCGCGCCGATTTCGAGCAGCAGGTGAGTGTCCCCGGACAACCTGGCCACCAACCGCGTATCTTCCTGACCGATATCCAACACAACAGGCGACACAACCCCCTGTGGGAGCGAGCCTGCTCGCGAAAGCGGTGAGTCAGTCACATCAATGTTGGCTGTACTGCTGCCATCGCGAGCAGGCTCACTCCTACAAGGGGAGTTCCATTTCAAGGCGAGGGTGCGGGCGGTCTGGATATCGACGGGGATGAATTGCACTTTGTCCCCGGCCTTCAATTGACCCAGCTGCCAAAGGTCCGCCTCGATCACCGTCACCGGGCACACAAAACCGCCGAGACTCGGGCCGTCCGGACCGAGGATCACCGGCATATCCCCGGTGAAATCCACCGCCCCGATGGCATACGGATTGTCATGAATGTTCGACGGATGCAGCCCCGCTTCACCGCCGTCGGCCCGCACCCATTCCGGCTTCGGCCCGATCAGGCGCACGCCGGTCCGGCTGGAGTTGAAGTGCACTTCCCACTGGGTCGCGAAGAACGTGCCGATATAGTTTTCAGTGAAGTATTCGGGCGCGCCATGTGGGCCGTAGATCACGCGAATTTTCCGCACCGAAGGCAACTCGGCGATGTCAGGCAGTTGCGCACCGACGCTACGGTCGTCCAACGCTGGCACATGCAACACATCCCCCGCCCGCAACGCACGACCGCCATGCCCGCCAAACTGACCGAGGGTGAAGGTGCTTTTGCTCCCCAGATAATCCGGCACCTGCAAGCCGCCGCGCACGCACAGATAGCTGCGCGCGCCCGCACCGGCCATCGTGCCGAAGCCCAACGTGGCGCCGGCCGGAATCAACAGCGTCGTATTCATCGCGACGGATTCACCGTTCAGCGTCAGCGGAATCACCGCGCCAGTCACCGCCACCACCGCATCACAGTTGAAGCGCAGCAACGGTCCGCTCATGGTGATTTCCAGCGCGGCGGCACCTTCTTCGTTGCCCAGCAAAAGATTGCCCAGACGCAACGCACGACTGTCCATCGGACCCGACGGTGGCACACCCACCGCCCAATAGCCGAGGCGCCCCGGATAGTCCTGAACGCTGGTTTGCGTGCCGGCGCTGAGCACTTCAAAGGTGTTGGCCTGATACACCAGGCCTTCCAGGCAACGCGTCCACGGCTGGCCGCTGGCGAAAGGCACATCCAGCAAAATCTGCCGCAGATAATCGCGGTTGGTTTCCACGCCATAGAGCAGGCTGTCGCCCAACGCCTGATGCAGATCGGCGCGTGCTTCTTCGCGGGTCGGTGCCCAACTGATCACCTTGGCGATCATCGGGTCGAAGTACGGCGGGATCTCGCAACCGGCCTCGACCCAGGTGTCGATGCGCAGCTGGATGCCGTTGGCGACCGGGAAATTTACGGCTGTGAGCAAGCCCGGGCTTGGTTGGAAATCACGCCCAGGATCTTCGGCATACAGCCGCGCCTGAATCGCGTGCCCCTCGGCTTTCAACCCTTGGCTCAACTCACGCAGCGGCGGCAAATCACCCGCCGCTAGTTCAACCATCCAGCGCACCAGATCGACGCCCCAGACTTGTTCGGTAACGCCGTGTTCGACCTGCAAGCGGGTGTTCACTTCCAGGAAGTAGAAGCGTTGGTCTTCACTGTCGAAGACAAATTCCACGGTGCCAGCGCTGCGGTAGTTCACGGCTTTGGCCAGTTTGATGGCCGCTGCGCACAGGTCGTCGGACATGCCTTCGGGCAAGTTCGGTGCAGGGGTTTCTTCGAGGACTTTCTGGTTGCGCCGTTGTACCGAGCAGTCGCGCACGCCGAGGGCAATCACCTCGCCGCGACCATCGCCGAACACCTGAACTTCCAGATGCCGCGCGCGCTGGATGTACTTCTCGATGAACACGCCTGCATCGCTGAAATTGTTCTGGCCGAGACGTTTCACCGCTTCGAAGGATTCTCTCAGCTCAGCAGCGCTGCGGCACACGCGCATGCCGATACCGCCACCGCCGGCGGTGCTCTTGAGCATCACCGGGTAGCCGACCTGTTCGCCGGCGATCAGTGCAGCGTCGAGGCTGTCGAGCAGTTCGGTGCCTTCGAGCATTGGCACGCCGTGTTGCTTGGCCAGGGCGCGGGCGGTGTGCTTGAGGCCGAACACGCGCAGCTGTTCGGGAGTAGGGCCGATGAAGGCGATGTTCGCGGCTTCGCAGGCTTCGGCGAACGCGGCGTTTTCCGAAAGAAAACCGTAGCCGGGATGAATCGCCGTGGCGCCGGTGGCTTTGGCGATGGCGAGGATTTTGTCGACTGCCAGATAGGTGCCGGCGGCCGCGCCTTCACCGAGGCTATGGGCTTCATTGGCTTGCAGGATGTGCAGGCTGGCGGCATCGGCTTCGGAGTACACGGCGACGCCTTTGACCTGCAACTCACGCAGGGTGCGCAGGATGCGGCAGGCAATGGCGCCACGATTGGCAATCAGGACTTTTTCGAACATGGCATAACCCCCGGAGGCGATTGCGCATCAGCCTCGACCTGGGATGCGGGCCGTCCCGCAGTTTTTCTTGATGCATCCGGGCCGTCCCGGATGAAAAATCACTTCACTTCAAAACACCGCCGAACCCCTGTGGGAGCGAGCCGGCTCGCTCCCACACTGGATTCAGGGTGGATTCACTGCTTCAGGCACTGACCGGAGCGGGCCTGGCACAGGGTGAACAACCATCTGCGCAACCGCGCGATTTTCAGTTCCATACCAGTAACTCCGCAGGTGTCGGGTTGTAGGCGTTGCATGGGTTATTCAATTGCGGGCAGTTGGATATCAGTACGATCACGTCCATCTCGGCCCGCAGATCGACGTATTTGCCCGGTGCCGAAATGCCGTCTGCAAAGGTCAAGCCGCCGTCCGCCGTGACCGGCACGTTCATGAAGAAGTTGATGTTCGGCCCGATGTCGCCCTTGCCCAGTCGCCCGTCGTGGACGCAGGCGCGCAAGTAGTTGTCGCGGCAGCTGTGCATGTAGCGTTTTTCCAGGGCGTAGCGCACGGTGTTGCTCTCTTGCGCGCAGGCGCCGCCGAGGGTGTCGTGACGGCCGCAGGTGTCGGCGACGATGGTCAGCATCGGTTTGCCGAGGTTGGAATACAGGACGCTGCCGGTACTCAGGTACACGCTGTTTTGCCGGCGCAAGGTGCGCTGCACGTCGTAGCGTTCTTTTGGATTGGCCACGCTGTAGAACAAGGTGTCGACGGCTTGATTGCCTTCCAGGTCGAGGATGCGCAAGGTCTGGCCGGCCTTGACCTCCATCAGCCACGGTTCGCCGGCGGGGATGGTTGCACGATAGATCGCGGCGTCAGGTTGTTTGTGAACAGTAGCGATTGCGAGTGACATGGCAGCGATCCTCAGGCGAACAAACGGTCGGTGTTGATGAAGCCGCGCTCGTTTTCCGGACGCGACGTGCGGCAGTGTTCGGCGACGCTGGCGTCGGCGTTCATCCAGCTGAGCTTCAGCGGTTTCGGTGCGTATTCAGGCGACGGGTCCATTGGGTGTTGCAGCGCGGTGAGCACCACCAGTGTGTCCATCGGTGCGTACAACTCGATGTAATCGCCCGCCCGGGAATTGCCTTCGACGAAGTGGAAGCGCCCGGCTTCGTCGACGTCGACGCGGCTGAACAAGTTGAGGGTCATCAGCAAGTCCGACAGGCCCAACCCCCACTTGCCGAGCTCGACCAGCAGGTTGTCGGTGCCGTTGCGGAAGAAGCCGTTGCGCAGTTCCTGATAGCGGCCGGTGCCGTATTTTTCCGCGACTTCTTCAGCGCAGAGCACACCGCCGAGGCTGTCGCTCCAGCCGCAGGTGTCGGCGGTGATCGCGGCCAGTACGCGGCCCATGTCCGAATACAGGCAATGGCCACTGGTGAGCTTGGCGGTGTGTTGGCATTTGAGGCTGTCGGGCAGGTTCAGGCGTTCGGTTTTTTCATTGGCGTTGAGCAGCGTCAGGCTGACGTTGGCACCGCCGCGCAGGTCGGTCAGGCGCAGCAGTTGGCCGCGCTTCAACACGAACGAGCGATGACCGCCGCCGGGGAGCATTTCTTCGGCGAAGGGTGTGAACAGTTGGGTCGAATCAGTCATGTGCAGAATCCTCTAAGCGATACGAAGCGTGCCTGCCATGGGCATCGGCAGGGCGTCGACGGCGGCACGGGTGGTGCGGCGGTCGCTGTTCAAAGGGATGTCGTAGGTGATGCGCGCGCCATAGGCACCGGGGGCGTGCGGGTCGATGCGAACCTTGTCGAACACCAGCAGACGCGTGCCGAGGCTGAAGCCTTCAGACAGGTCGTGAGTGACCATGAACACCGTCAGTTGGGTCTCGCGCCACAGCTCCAGCAGCAAGGCGTGCATGTCCTTGCGGATACCCGGATCGAGCGCGCCGAAGGGTTCGTCGAGCAGCAGCACGCGAGGTTTCATGATCAGCGCCTGGGCGATGGCCAGCCTTTGCTGCATGCCGCCGGAGAGTTGCGCAGGGTATTTGTCCAGCGAGTGGCCGAGGCCGACTTTGTGCAGCAACACCGAAGCTTGCTCTCGTGCATCACGCTTGGCGCTGCCGAACAGGCGTCCGAGCAAAGGCGATCGCGGCAATTCGAGGCCGAGGGTGACGTTGTCCAGCACGGTTAAATGCGGGAACACCGAGTAGCGCTGAAACACCACGCCACGGCTTGAATCCGGTTCGCCGGCCAGGGCCTGACCGTCGAGCAGAATCTCTCCGCGACTGGCGCGTTCCTGGCCAAGCAGCAAGCGCAGGAAGGTCGATTTGCCGCAACCGGAGGCGCCGACGAGGGTGCAAAACTCACCCTCGTTGACGTTCAGGTTCAGGCCTTCGAGCACCACCTGATCGCCGTATTGCTGCCAGACGTTTTTTACCGTGATAAAGCTCATGCGCGTGCTCCTTCATACCAAGGGAAAGCACGTTGGGTCAGGCGCTTCAGGCCCCAGTCCATCAGCCAGGCGAGGAGGGTGATCCACACCACGTACGGCAGGATCACGTCCATCGCCAGGTAGCGGCGCACCAGGAAGATCCGGTAGCCGAGGCCGTCGGTCGAGGCGATGGCTTCGGCGGCAATCAGGAACAACCACGCCGAGCCGAGCATCAGTCGCAACGAGATCAGCAGACGCGGCAACAGTTGCGGCAGCACCACGCGCAGCATCAGGGTCCAGGTCGAGGCGCCGAGGGTCTGGGCCTTGATCAGCAACTCGACCGGTATTTCCCGGGCGCGCTGTTCCAGATCACGGGCCAGGGCCGGGGTGATGCCGATCACGATCAGCATCACTTTTGACAACTCCCCAAGGCCGAACACGATGAACAGAATCGGCAGGATCGCCAGCGGCGGCACCATCGACAGCACCGTCAGCAGTGGCGACAACGGCGTGCCGAACAGCGGCAACGTCCCGGCCGCCATGCCCAGGCACAGCCCGGCCAATGCGCTGATACCGAGGCCGATGGCCAAGCGGCGCAGGCTTGAGGCGCTGTCCTGCCAGAGCAGGTATTCGCCGGTACGGGAGTCGGCGACGAAGGCCAAGCGCTTTACCGCGTCAGTCATCTGCACAGCACTCGGCAGCAGCTTATCGTTGGGGTTGTCCATCAGCCGCTCGGCCGAGCCCATGAAGTAGGCGAACAGCACCAGGGCGAACGGCAGGATCACCAACAGCAGGCGACTCGGGCGATCCGGGTGGCGATTGATCAGGCGCATGGCCAGCTCCTCGTGATTACAGCTTGGCGTCAGCAGCCATCTGCACGTAAGTCGGGTCGAAGCGCAGCTTGAGGTTGGACTTGTCGCCGCTGGTCACGCCATTGGCGAACGCCATGCCGACCGCGCTGGTGTCCTTGGCGCCTTCGCCGAGCAAGCCGTGCTGGAACGAAAACTCAGCGACTTTGCGCATGGTTTCCGGCAGTTGCTTGCTGGTGGAGAAGTCCAGGGCTTCTTTGGGCGTGGCGAACAATTTGGTGGTGTCGAGTTGCGCCTGGAAACCCGGCAGATCGGTGCCGGACGCCTTGGCCATGTGTTCAAGCGCGGCTTTGCTGGCGGCGTTTTTCGCGTTCATCAACTCGACTACTTCGAACCAGGCACCGGTCAGTGCTTTGCCCAGGGCCGGGTTGTCTTTTAGGGTGGCGCTGTTGACCACCATCATGTCCATGATCTCGCCGGGGATCTGGCTGGAGTTGAACACTTCAGTCACGTCAGGCTTGGCCTTGATGTCCGAGAGCATCGGGTTCCAAGTGGTGACGGCGTTGACTTGTTCGGTGTTGAAGGCGGCCGAGATGTCGGCGTCTGAGGTGTTGACCACTTTCAGGTCTTTCTCGGTGAGGTCGACTGAATCCAGCGCGCGGGCCAGCAGGTAGTGGGAAACCGAGAGCTCGACCAGGTTGACGTCCATGCCCTTGAGGTCGGTGATTTTCTTGCCGTCACCCTTGAGCACAATACCGTCGTTGCCGTTGGAGAAGTCGCTGACGATCAGCGCGGTGCTGTCGACGCCGCCAGCGGCCGGAATGGTCAGCGCGTCCATGTTGGTCATGGTGCAACCGTCGAACTGCCCAGCGGTGTATTGATTGATCGATTCGACGTAATCGTTGAGCTGCACCACATCAATCTTGATGCCGTACTTCTTCGCCCATTTGTCGACGATGCCTTGGCTGCCGGCGTATTCCCATGGCATCCAGCCGGCGTAAATCGTCCAGCAAACGCTGAAGTGGTCTTTCTGGGCGGCCTGGGACGAGAAACTCACGAAGGCTGCGAACGCAGCGGCGAGCAGGGCGGGTAAACGAAGCTGGGACATGGTGGTTCTCCAGTTGATCAGGGGCGGGCAGGAGTCAACGCGGCACCGCGAACGGTGGCTTGTCTCCCGGGCTTTTGTCCCGCCGTGTAACCTCAACTGGAGGTCGCCAACTCTCGGACCAGCCACTCGCACAAGCGAGCCGGAACCCTAGTCAGCCATTGCAAATTGTGGTGCCGCGAACCTGTGATGAACTCCTGCACCCTGTTGCTAAAGCGAGAGGCGTGCCAAGTCGGCGTGAGCGCTCTAGCGCGGGGGATGACGCGGGGGGCTTGCGCGGGAAGGGGAGGAAGGTTGCCTTGTGATGGTGCGGGGCTGCACCGCAATGGGACAGGCGGGCCGCTGATCTGAAGGTGTTTGTGGTGCCGCACTCGTCGCTGGTTTTCAAGTCAAACGCTATGTCAGCCGACCGTTGCCGGCTGCTGTCCCGGGTCTTTTCGGAGGCCGTCATGCTGCGTCGAATGGTGTTCTGTGTGTTGATCGGTGTGGGGTTGTCTGGCTGCTATTACTACGGCGGCTACGAGGATGTGTACACCGCACCTTATTACTACCCCGGTTATTACTCGCCCTATTACTACGGTGGCTATTACAGCCCTCGGTATTACGGGGGTTATCGCTACCGCTATTACGGTGGTCACGGACCGCGTTATTACGGCGGTGGATATCACCGCTGGCACCATTAATCAGCGTGTGAATAGATGAAAAACCTTTCATCGGGCAGATGTTTCAATGTGTTTCAAGAACGCACCAGATTTCGAAATCGATGTCTGATCTTTCGACAGTCACCGAATAATGGACTGTCGCTCGCCAGCGTCGCTGGTGTGGCTCACTCGCGGTCCAGGAGGCCGCCATGAACTGTCGAAAACAGCTCAGCCGAATTCTTCTGATTGCTCTGTCCGGTTTGTCCCTGGGTGCGTGCGTGCCCTATTCCGATGGAGGAGACAGCTACTACGGTTCCGAGGTCTATACCTCGCCAGCGCCCACCTATTACGCCGGTGGCAGTTCCTACTATTCCGGTGGCGAGGGTTATTACTCCCCACCGCCCCGGTACTACTCACCACCCGCGCGGTATTACCAGCCAACGCCGCGCTATTACTATCAGCCAAGGGTGTATCAACCGGCCCCGCGTTATTACCAGTCCCGAGGCGATTACCGGGCCCATCAGAACCAAGGGTGGGACGGGCATAACCGAGGCGGCTGGAATAATGACTACCGGGGGGGTGGCGGACGCAACAACAACCACGGTGGACGCGGTGACCACAATGGTCATGGCGATCACGATGGTCGCCGTTAATCTGAATTAAATACAAAAAATGTGGGAGCAAGTTTGCTCCCACATTTTTGTTCAGTATTCCGACAAATCCGCCAATGGATGCCGGCCTTCCCAAGCCTTCTGGAAGTGCGCCGCCACCACCGCCTCCGGCACATTGTTGATATCCGGCCAATGCCAATGCGGTTTCTGGTCCTTATCAATCAACCGCGCCCGCACACCCTCGCTGAACTCCGGATGACGGCAGCAGTTGAGGCTCAGGGTGTATTCCATCTGGAAAACCTGAGCCAGCGACATATGCCGGGCCCGCACGATTTGTTCCCAGACCAGATGCGCGGTCAGCGGCGAGCCTTCGCTCATGGTCTTTGCGGCGCGGCTGAGTAGCGGATCAGCGCTGTCGCGTTGCAGGTTGATGGCTTTCCAGGCGCAATTTACATCACTGACATCCATCAGTTCATCGATGTGCTGGCGCCGTGGCAGCCACTGGGCTTCGGGCATTTGCGCAACCGCTTCCTGCTGCAAGGCCTTGAGCAAACTGTTGAGTTGCATCGGCGTTTGTTCCTGCCAGTTCAGCTGAAGCAACCCTTGGATCAGTTCCTCTTGCTGTTCATCCAGCAGGAAGCGGTCGGCCAGGTCCAGGTCGATGGCATCGCGTCCGTTCATATGGGCGCCGGTCAGGCCCAGAAACAGGCCGAGTTTGCCGGGCAGTCGCGAGAGAAACCAACTGGCGCCAACGTCCGGGTACAGGCCAATGCTGATCTCGGGCATCGCCAACCGACTGCTCGGCGTGACAATCCGGATCCTCGCGCCTTGCAACAACCCCATTCCGCCACCGAGCACATAACCATGGCCCCAGCAGATCAACGGTTTCGGGTAGGTGTGCAGTTTGAAGTCCAGGCGATATTCCGCCGCAAAGAAGTGCGCGGCCAGCGGCGGCACCTCCCCGGGATGCGCGCGACAGGCTTCCACCAGGCTGCGCACTTCGCCGCCGGCGCAGAAGGCCTTGGCGCCGTTGCCGCGCAGTAACACGCAGACTATTTGCGGCTCCTTGGCCCAGGCGTCCATTTGATCGCTCAGGGCGTTGATCATCGGCAAGGACAGGGCATTAAGGGACTTTTCGGCATCGAGGCTGGCGATGCCGATGCGCGCGCCGTCGGTGCCGGTGAGTTCTTCGAAGTGCAGATTCATCGTGACCTCGATCGGGAATTTGAGCGTTCAGTATGATCGCTGTTGAGGAAAGTGCCGGATGTGCGTTAGATCAATTGACAAGCGTGATGGGCTTTCCTAGGGTTCGCCCCATTGTTTTTGCCGGATGTAACCATGACTGCTGACGACCGTATCAAACTCGAACCGAGCTGGAAGGAGGCACTGCGTGCCGAATTCGACCAGCCCTATATGGCGCAGTTGCGCGAATTCCTGCAGCAAGAGCGTGCGGCGGGCAAGGAGATCTATCCACCGGGCCCGATGATCTTCAACGCGCTCAACTCCACGCCGCTGGACAAGGTCAAGGTCGTCATCCTCGGTCAGGATCCCTACCACGGCCCGGGCCAGGCCCATGGCTTGTGCTTCTCGGTGCAGCCGGGGATTCCGGC
The DNA here is from genome assembly GCF_031456615.1 of Pseudomonas sp. 3296. NCBI lineage: Bacteria > Pseudomonadati > Pseudomonadota > Gammaproteobacteria > Pseudomonadales > Pseudomonadaceae > Pseudomonas > Pseudomonas sp. 3296. Next base: position 176,387 of record NZ_JAVDUY010000011.1, on the reverse strand, counting down.
GCCGCCGTCGCTGGTGAACATCTATAAAGAGTTGAAGCGCGACTTGAACATCGACATTCCCAACCATGGCTATTTGCAGAGCTGGGCCGACCAGGGCGTGCTGATGCTTAACACCACCATGACGGTCGAGCGCGCCAATGCCAATGCGCACAAGGACAAGGGCTGGCAGTTTTTCACCGACCGGATCATCGAGGTGGTCAGCGAGCAGCAGCCGCATCTGGTGTTCATGCTGTGGGGCGCGCATGCCCAGAGCAAGCAGAAGCTGATCGACGCGACCAAGCACCTGGTGCTGACGTCGGTGCATCCGTCGCCGTTGTCCGCGTATCGCGGATTCCTGGGATGTGGGCACTTCAGCCGGACCAACAAGTTTCTTGAGCAGAATGGCGAGACGCCGATTGAGTGGCGGTTGCCGCCGGTTTGATGGGTTGACTGGAAGGGCCCCATCGCGAGCAGGCTCACTCCTGCATTGGAATGCGTTCACTGCAGGAGTGGGCCTGCTCGCGATGAAGTCGACTCGGTCTTACTCGGGATTACGGTTCCAATACTTGAACAACGGCTCCGCCAGAAACAGCACAAACAACAACCGCATCACCTGCATCGCCGTCACCAGCGGCACCGACAATTGCAGCGTCTCTGCCGTCAGGCTCATCTCCGCAATCCCGCCGGGCATCATGCCCAGGGTCAGCGAGCGCAGATCCAGATGGGTCAACGCACTCAACCCCAGCGCCGCCGCCGTGGCGATCAACATGGTCAACGCCGTGCCGATCAAGGTCCGGCCCATGAACGAAGGCGCACGCCGGAAAAACTGTCGGTTGAAGTGACAGCCCAGGCCGCTGCCGATCAGCCATTGGCCGATCTGACTGCCGCCGTGGGGCAAACCGATGTGCAAATCCCAACCGATGCTCACCGCTGCACTCACCAGCAACGGCCCGAACAGCCACGGATTGGGTTGACGAAGACGCTCCCAGAGCCACGCCGCCAAGGCGCCCGCCGGGAACAAAAGGGCCAGCCACCACCAACTGACGGCTGTCGGATGAGCAACCGGCGCACCGTCACCCAACAAATACTTGAACGCCGCCGGCACACACAGCACCACCACCAGCACCCGCAGACTTTGCCCCGCCGCCACGCGGCTGAGTACCGCGCCATTGCGTGCGCCGAGGTTGACCATCTCCCCGGAGCCGCCAGGCATGCTGGAAAAGAAGGCCGTAGCGCGATCCTCGCCGGTACGGCGCATCAACCAGACGCCAACCACGGCCGACAGGCTGGTGACCAGCGCACCGAAGAAGATCAAACCGAAATGACTCAGCACCTGCTCCATCACCACCGGAGTGAAGTGCAAACCGATGCCGATCCCTACAATCCACTGGCCGCACTTGCGGCCGCCAGGGATTTCCGCCAATTGCCACGGCGTCAGGCAGCGCACGAGGATGATCGCCAGCAACGAGCCGACCATCCACGGCAGCGGCCAGCCGACCTGACTGGCAAGGAAGCCGCCCAGCGCGCCGACCAGCGGCGTACCCCACCAGGCGTTGAACGGTGTTCGATCAGACATCGGCGATCGTGCGTTGGGCAGCCGAACGTTTACGCCAGATGCGCACGATCGGCATCAACAGCATGATCGCGGTCAGTACCCAGACACCGAACGTGATCGGGCTTGACCAGAGGATTTCCAGCGCACCGTTGGAGATCGACAGCGCCCGACGCAGGTTTTGCTCCATCAAGCCGCCGAGGATGAAACCCAGCAGGACGGGCGACAGCGGGAAGTCCAGCTTGCGCAGGAGGTAGCCGAAGATGCCGATGCCGATCATCAGGAACAGGTCGAACGTGGTGGCGTGTACCGCGTAGACGCCGATCCCGGTGATGATCGCGATCACCGGCACCAGTGCCCAGTTCGGCACGGCGAGGATGCGGGTGAAGATGCGGATCATCGGGATGTTGAGGATCACCAGCATGATGTTGGCGACGAACAACGAAGCGATCAGGCCCCAGACGATGTCGGGTTGCTGTTGGAACAGCAGGGGCCCCGGTGTGATGTTGTACAGCGACAGGGCGCCGATCATCACCGCCGTGGTGCCCGAACCCGGAACACCGAGGGTCAGCATCGGCACGAGGGCGCCACACGCTGCGCCGCCGATGGCGGTTTCCGGTGCTGCCAGGCCGCGCATGTCGCCTTGGCCGAAGGTGCCTTTGGCGCCGGCGATACGTTTTTCGGTCATGTAGGCCACGGCGCTGGCGAGGGTCGCTCCGGCGCCCGGCAACACGCCCATGATGAAGCCCAGCACACCGCAACGAATGTTCACCACGAATACCGCCGAGGCTTCCTTGAAGTTGAACATCATGCGGCCGGTGGCTTTCACCGCCTCCTGACCGTGATGGGTTTTTTCCAGCAGCAGAAGAATTTCACTGATGGAGAACAGCCCCAGCACCAGCACGACGAATTGAATGCCGTCGGTCAGGTGGATGTTGTCCCCGGTGAAGCGGTATACACCGCTGTTGGCATCGATACCGACGGTCGACAAAAACAGGCCGATCAACGCGGCAATAAACGTCTTCAGCGGTCGGTCACCGGCCATGCCGCCCAGGCAGACAATGGCGAACACCATCAGCACGAAATATTCCGCCGGGCCAAAGGCAATCGCCCATTTCGCCAGCAGCGGGGCGAACAGCACCATGCCGCAGGTGGCGATGAACGCACCGATGAACGAACTCCAGGCCGACAACGACAGCGCGACACCGGCCAGGCCTTTGCGGGCCATCGGGTAACCGTCGAGGGTGGTCATGACGGTGGACGCTTCACCGGGAATGTTCAGCAGGATCGAGCTGATTCGCCCGCCGTATTCGCACCCCAGGTAAACCGCCGCCAGCAGGATCAATGCCGATTCCGGCGGCAGGCCCAGAGCAAACGCGATCGGAATCAACAGCGCCACGCCGTTGATCGGGCCCAGACCCGGCAACAGGCCGACCACGGTGCCGATCAGGGTGCCGCACAAAGCGGTCACCAGGTTGTACGGGCTCAGCGCGACGCCGAAACCCTGACCCAAATAGCCAAGCGTATCCATATCAGTTCTCCAGAACGTCGAGCACGCCCAAGGGCAGCGGGACATCCATCAACTTGTCGAACAGCAGGTAAAGGCCGACGGCCATTAGCGTGATGATCACAATGCTGGGCACCCAGCGACCGCCGTACAGGCGCGCCATCGGAATGCCGATCAGGATGCTGGCGACGATGAAACCAAGGGGTTCGAAGGTGCCGGCAAACACCAGCAACAGCGCCACGCAAATGCCGATTTTGTTCAGGGTCTCGCGGTCCATCGGGGGTTCGTCAGCGTCGTGCTTGATCGGTGCGGGACGAAATACCATGTACAGCAGCGCAAGGCCCATCAGCCCGAGCATCAGCAGCGGAAAGGCTCGCGGCCCCACTGGTTCGTAGGAAAAAGCCGCTTGATACGGCCACGCCATCAGCGCCAGGCCAACGCAGGCCAGCAACAGCACCGAAGCAAAAATGCGTTGTAAGAGCATGGGAAACTCCTGTGCCGCAGCCCCGCGAAACGGGGCCGCAGCCGCTAGACAGAGGCGATCACTGGATCAGGCCGAACTCTTTGGCCAGCACTTTGTAGTCCGCAACCTGCTTCTTCACGTAGGTGTCCAGCTCCGGGCCGGTCATGGCGAACGGGAACAGTTCACGCTGATCGCGCAGCTTGGCGAAGTCTTCGGACGCCAGCAGCTTGTCGAAAGCGTCTTTCCACCAGGCGTAGTCTTCGTCGCTGACCTTTGGCCCGAGGTAGAAGCCGCGAACCACCGGCCAGACGATGTCGTAGCCTTGCTCTTTGGCGGTCGGGATGTCTTTCATTTCCGGCTCGTCCAGGCGCTTCTCGGCGAACACGGCCAGCAAGCGCATGTCGCCGCTCAGGATGTGTGGCATGGAGTCGGAGATGTCGGTGCTGCCGACCTGAATGTGGCCGCCGAGCAGGGCGGTGGCGATTTCACCGCCGCCTTCGAGGGCGACGTAACGCAGGTCACGCGGGTTGATCCCGGCGGCCTTGGCGATCAATGCGGTTTGCATCCAGTCCTGGCTGCCGACGGTGCCGCCGGAACCGATCACCACTTTGCTCGGGTCTTCTTTCAGTGCCTTGACCAGATCGTCGAGGGTTTTGTAAGGCGAGTCGCTTTTCACCGCGATGGCGCCATAACTGGTACCGACGGCGGCCAGCCAACGCACGTTGGTTTCATCGAAACGCCCGAACTTGCCTTGGGCCAGGTTCAGCAAAGAGCCGCTGGACCACGCCACCAGCGTGCCGGCATCGGCAGGGCGCTGAGCGACCACCGCGTTGTAGGCCACAGCGCCGACACCGCCGGGCATGTAGGTCACGCGCATCGGTTTGGTCAGCAGTTTTTCGTTGACCAGCGCGCTCTGCGCCAGTTTGCAGGTGAGGTCGAAACCGCCGCCCGGGGAGGCCGGGGCGATGCATTCCGGACGTTTGGGTTCGGCCATCAATTGGCCGGCGAACAGCATGCAGCTGGCGGCGAGGGCGAAACGGCGCAGTGATCGATTCATTATTGTCTCCACGGGAGTTTTTGTTTTTGGGGATGTTTCAGGTGCGGCAGTTTCGCGTCGTGCAGCCGACAACGGCGCTGGCAGGCATCAACGACGGGATTTGGAAGAAAGAGTGGGGCGGGTAAGCCTGAAGCTGTGTGGACAGCATGGTGCAGTACCTCGTTTATTGTTCTTATTGGCGAAAACGCGTCATGGCGTTTTTCGGGAGCTACATTTCAAAGCACGATTGGAAGGTCGGCAGTCGAAACCATCCGTGGGGGGACTCTAACGGGCCAACCTTTCACTAACCTTTCAGCAGGCTTTCACGGTTTTCGGGCTTCACAGCAGCGGATGCGGCTGTAAACTCCGCGCCAAAGAATGGCGTCGACCATCCCCTGAATGAGGTAAAGATCCATGCGCGTTCTGCTCGTCGAAGACCATTTGCAGCTGGCCGAAAGTGTCGCCCAGGCGCTCAAGAGCACCGGGCTGACCGTGGACGTGCTGCACGACGGCGTGGCCGCAGACCTGGCCTTGAGCAGCGAGGAATACGCCATGGCCATTCTCGATGTCGGCCTGCCGCGCATGGACGGTTTTGAAGTGCTCGCGCGCTTGCGTTCCCGCGGGAAAAACCTGCCGGTGCTGATGCTGACCGCGCGCAGCGACGTCAAGGATCGGGTGCATGGCTTGAACCTTGGCGCTGACGATTACCTTGCCAAACCCTTTGAACTGACCGAACTCGAAGCCCGGGTCAAAGCCTTGTTGCGCCGCAGTGTGCTGGGCGGTGAACGTCAGCAGCGCTGCGGCGTGCTGGCCTATGACCTGGACACCCGGCGCTTCAGCCTCGGCGAAGAATTGCTGACCCTGACCTCCCGCGAACAGGCAGTTCTTGAGGCGCTGATCGCCCGGCCCGGGCGAGTCATGAGCAAAGAGCAACTGGCCTCCCAGGTGTTCGGCCTGGACGAAGAAGCCAGCCCTGACGCCATCGAAATCTACGTGCATCGCTTGCGCAAAAAACTCGACGGCCAACCGGTCGCGATCGTGACGTTCCGTGGCCTCGGCTACTTGCTGGAAAGCCGCGATGCATAAGCCCAGCAGCCTGCGCTGGCGCTTGCTGTGGAACCTCGCGCTGTTGCTGGTGGTGTTAATGCTGGCCAGCGGTTTGAGCGCGTACTGGAATGGTCGCGAAGCAGCCGACACGGCGTATGACCGCACCTTGCTGGCGTCGGCGCGAACCATTGCCGCGGGTGTCACTCAGCGTGACGGCACGCTCAGTGCCGACGTGCCCTACGTAGCGCTGGACACGTTTGCCTACGACAGTGAGGGGCGAATTTTTTACCTGGTCAATGACATCCATCAAAACTTGATTTCCGGTTACGAAAACCTTCCTGCGCCACCGCCCGGAACGCCGCGCACCGATGACTACCCGGCGCTGGCACGGTTTTATAACGCTACGTATCGCGGACAGAACGTGCGGGTGGTCAGCCTGCTCAAGCCGGTCAGCGAGCCGAACATGAATGGCATGGCGGAAATTCGCGTGGCCGAAACCGATGAGGCGCGGGTCAGCATGGCGCGCAGTCTGGCGGCGGATACGCTGCTGCGGTTGGGCATGCTGGCGATTGGCGCGCTGTTGCTGGTGTGGTTCGCGGTGAGTGCGGCGTTGCGTCCGCTGGAGCGCTTGCGCACGGCGGTGGAAGAACGCCAGTCGGATGATCTGCGGCCATTGCCGTTGGTGGAAGTGCAGCGCGAGTTGTGGCCGCTGGTACGCGCGCTCAATCACTTTACCGAGCGGCTGCGCGGACAGTTCGAGCGCCAGGCACAGTTCATCGCCGACGCGGCTCATGAACTGCGTACGCCGCTGGCAGCGCTCAAGGCGCGGCTGGAACTTGGCCTGCGGGCGAGTGAACCGGAAACCTGGCGCAGCACCCTGGAAACGGCGGCCCAGGGCACGGACAGATTGACCCACCTGGCCAATCAATTGCTGTCGTTGGCACGGGTCGAAAACGGTGCCCGGGCCATTGCCGAGGGCGGCGCGCAGTTGCTGGATTTGAGTCAGTTGGCCCGGGAGTTGGGCATGGCCATGGCGCCGTTGGCCCATGCGCGCGGCGTGGCCCTGGCACTCGAAGCGGACGAGCCGGTGTGGCTGCGTGGTGAGCCGACGCTGCTGAACGAACTGCTGAGTAACCTGGTGGATAACGCGTTGGCCCATACGCCGTCGGGCGGCAATGTGATTCTGCGGGTGACGGCTCCGGCGGTGCTGGAGGTCGAGGATGACGGGCCGGGAATTCCGGTGGATGAGCGGGATCGGGTGTTTGAGCGCTTCTATCGGCGTAATCAACAGGTCGCCGGGTCTGGGTTGGGGCTTGCGATTGTGGGGGAGATCTGCCGCGCGCATCTGGCGCAGATCAGTCTGCACGATGGCGAGACGAAGGGATTGAAGGTGCGGGTGAGTTTTATTGCCGGGTAGTTTTGCATTGACTGGGCTGGCCCTTCGCGAGCCTGCTCGCGATGGGGGGGGCGACGCGGTCTCGACTAGTAAAACATCGACCGCGATTCTTCCAGATCCTTGATCACCGCGTCGTTCTCCAGATCAATCCCAAGCTTCTTGAAGGACGGCACGCTGGTCAGGTCGAAACGGGCCAGCGAGTGGTCGCTGTCCTTGTGGCAATACAGACTGGCCACTTGCACCAGATCCACATAATCAATCCGCTCGGACTCACGCTTGAAGTCCAGGTATTGCCCCGGCACCTTCACCAGTTTCTCTGGAAATTCCCAGACCCTGAGCAGTTTGTCTCCGATCAGGGGGTGAATGTGGTCGATCACATGGTTGAGGCTGACCGGGTCGGACAGCAGCTCATAGTGATCTTCGGCGTAGGTCAGAATCGGCAACACGCCAATCTGATGCACCAGACCGCCGAGGGCGGCCTGATCGGGCTTGAGTTGCGTGTAGCTGCGGCACAGCGCATAGCTGACCCCGGCGATCTCCAGGCTTTTGCGCCAGACATCGTGCATCTTTTGCTGCACCACCTCGGAGCGGGCGTGGAAAATCTGTTCCATCACCAGACCGATCGCCAGATTGCTGCTGTAGTTGACGCCCAGTCGCGTGATCGCCGTGTGCAGGTCGTTGACTTCTTGAGTCGCGCGCAGCAGTGGGCTATTGACCACTTTGATCAGACGCGCCGACAACGCCGTATCGCGGCCGATCACTTTGCTCAGGGTGCTGACACTGATTTCCGGGTCTTCGGCGGCCTTGCGAATCTGCATGGCCACTTCCGGTAATGTTGGCAGAACCAGGTCATCGTTATCGATGGCCTCAACCAAATCCTGTTGGACCTTTTCCGCCAGATCGCTCATTTCGTTTCTCTAGGTGTTGCCACAAATGCTGCGGTTAACGCTGGATCTCGCGATCGCGGTCCAGTGAGTAAGGCAGGTCGAGCAAGTTCAGGGCGGGTCCTTCCAGGGTGCCGAGATGAATGTCGCCACCCTCGGCAGCTTCGGCTTGCAGCACGGCAAGGAGTTCAATGTTTTGTTGCGCGTTGGCCGCCAGCACCACTTCGCCGATGGAACTGCCATGGTTCGGGGAAAACAGCGGCGTGCCGGGGGCGGGCAATTCGCTGGCGTCCAGGGTCAGACGGTACAAGCGGCGCTTGAGTTTGCCCAGGTACTGCATGCGCGCGACGATTTCCTGACCGGTGTAGCAGCCTTTCTTGAAGCTCACACCACCAACGGCTTGCAGGTTGAGCATCTGCGGGATGAACAGTTCGCGTGTTTGCGGCATGACCTGACCGATCCCTGCGCGGATCTGCCCCAGCAGCCATTGATTCAGAGTGCCTTCGGCCAGCAGGGCGGACAGCTTGCCCTTGATGGCGACGGCCTGATCGGCGGCGACCCACAGTTCCGCGCGATGCGGCGAGACGCGGATGGCGATCAGGCCTTCGTGACGCACGACACTGTCGGTGTCTGCCGGCAACGCCAGACCAAGGCTGCTCAGCGCGGCATCGCCATGATCAAGGCCGAAGCGGACCCAGGCGGCGCTTTCGTCGGTCAATTTGGATTTGGAGAACACGGCGTACTTCTTCAGGTCCGCCAGTTGCGGTTCCAGCAGTTCGGTGGCCATGGCCATCACTACGCCGTCACCTTCCAGCATGATGCGGAAACTCGACTGCATCCGGCCTTTTTGCGTACAGCGCGCGCCCAGGCTGGCCTGGGTTTCACTGAGGTAATTGAGGTTGCAGGTCAATTGGCCTTGCAGGAATTTGCCGGCATCCGCGCCGCGGACCGCGAGAACGCCTTCGTGAGACAGGGTGCAGAAAAAAGCAGAATCGGCCATGGGTCATCGCAGGGTAAAGAGTCTGGGGGACATCATAAGGGGGCGCCCGTGAAATGGGTAGTTCACAAAAGGTCGGCAGTGCCCGACCAAAGCCGACTGTTCGACGAGGCGCGGGGCTGTATACTTGCCGCCTATTTGAGGAGCGCTCCATGGTCGAAGATGTTGAACTGAATCGCCTCTATTGGCACAGCCGCCGCGGCATGCTTGAGCTGGACGTATTGCTGGTGCCGTTTGTCAAAGAAGTCTACCCGCACCTCAACGATGTCGACCGCGATTGCTACCGCAAGCTGCTCGAGTGCGAAGATCAGGACATGTTCGGCTGGTTCATGGAACGCGCCGAATCGGAAGATCCGGAGCTTCAGCGCATGGTTCGCATGATCCTGGACCGTGTCCAGCCCAAGTAATACGTTCGAATGCCGCTGGCATGCCTCACGGCAGTTGCTGGCGGCGTATCTTCTGGCCCAGCTGTTCGCGCTGGGCTCGTTGTTTCTTTTGTCTATACCGGTCTGGGCCAGTGTGCTCGGCGCTTTCTGCTGTCTGGCGCATGGCGTTTGGGTATTGCCCCGTCAGATTCTGCTGACACATCCGCAGGCATATCGCGGCTTGCGTCGCGATGCCGAAGGCTGGCAGTTGTGGAATCAGGCGCGGGGTTGGCAGCCGGTGCAGTTACGACCGGACAGCCTGGCGCTGCCGTTGATCGTGGTGCTGCGGTTTCGCCTGCGCGGCGAACGCCGTATCCGGTCGATCTGCGTACCCCGCGACTCGCAGGCGGCGGATGTGCACCGACGCCTGCGGGTTCGATTGACGTTCAGTCGACGTAGGTGGGCGGCACCAGAATAGTGTCCAAGGCAACCGGTAACATATTCGGATAGTCGAGGGTGTAATGCAGGCCCCGGCTTTCCTTGCGCTCCATGGCGGACTGGATCATCAGTTCGGCCACCTGGGCCAGGTTGCGCAATTCGATCAAATCGCGGCTGACTTTATAGTTGCTGTAGAACTCGTCGATTTCGTCCAGCAGCAGCCGCACGCGATGTTGCGCACGCTGCAAGCGTTTGTTGGTGCGCACGATGCCGACGTAGTCCCACATGAATCGACGCAGTTCATCCCAGTTGTGCGCAATGATCACGTCTTCGTCGGAATCGGTGACCTGGCTCGCATCCCAGATAGGCAGGGCGGCGGGGATCGATACGTGCGGCAACTGTTCAAGAATGTCCGCCGCCGCCGAACGGGCGTAAACGAAACACTCCAGCAACGAATTGCTGGCCATGCGGTTGGCGCCGTGCAGGCCGGTGAAACTGGTTTCGCCAATGGCATACAGCCCCGGCACGTCGGTGCGGCCGTTCTGATCGACCATCACGCCGCCACAGGTGTAGTGCGCCGCCGGAACCACCGGGATCGGCTGCTTGGTGATGTCGATGGAAAACTCGAGGCAGCGTTCGTACACCGTCGGAAAGTGTGTCTTGATGAACGCTTCGGGTTTGTGGCTGATGTCCAGATAGACGCAGTCGATACCCAGGCGCTTCATTTCATGGTCGATGGCCCGGGCAACGATGTCCCGTGGCGCCAATTCTGCGCGCGGGTCGAAGCGCTGCATGAAACGCTCGCCGCTAGGCAGTTTGAGGTGCGCACCTTCGCCGCGCAGGGCTTCGGTGATCAGGAAGCTTTTTGCCTGCGGGTGGTATAGGCAGGTGGGGTGAAACTGGTTGAACTCCAGATTCGCCACCCGGCAACCGGAACGCCAGGCCATAGCGATACCGTCTCCGCAGGCGCCGTCGGGGTTGCTGGTATAGAGGTAGACTTTGGCCGCGCCACCGGACGCGAGGATGACGAAGCGTGCGCCGTAGGTGTCGACTTCGCCGGTCCCGCGGTTGAGTACGTAGGCGCCGAGGCAGCGATCGCCTTCCAGGCCGAGGCGTTTTTCGGTGATCAGGTCCACCGCGACGCGCTGTTCCAGCAATTCGATGTTGGGCCGTTGTCTGGCCTGGGCCAGCAACGTTCTGAATATCGCAGCGCCCGTGGCATCGGCGGCATGAATGATGCGCCGATGGCTATGGCCGCCTTCGCGGGTCAGGTGAAACTCGAACCCGCCGTCTTCGGTTCCGGATTGTTCGTCGCGGGTAAACGGCACGCCTTGGTCGATCAGCCATTGAATCGCTTCTTTACTATGCTCGACGGTAAAGCGCACGGCGTCTTCGTGGCACAGGCCTCCGCCGGCATTGAGGGTGTCGTCGACGTGGGACTCAACGGTGTCGGAGTCATCCAGCACGGCAGCGACGCCGCCCTGGGCCCAGAATGTCGAGCCGTTGGCGAGGTCGCCTTTGCTCAGTACCGCGATGCGCAAGTGACCCGGCAGGGTCAGCGCAAGACTCAAACCGGCAGCGCCGCTGCCAATCACCAGAACATCGTGTTGAAACTGTTGGCTCATTTCAGGATTCCGCTCAAAGCGACCCGGGTCGGGGTTGGCGCAAGACTGCTGGATCGGCGAGTCAAGTCGGCCACACAGCCCACTAGTATATAGAGGGGGGGAGCGGCACAATACCCGAGCGCATATGGCATTGTGAAACTACTGTGACGGGAAATACTCGACGCTTCGTCGGATGGTTTTTTGACCGGTTCGACGACAAGGCGACTGTATCGTGGATTTAACAGTATTTTTCTACTCACGGTCTCACAATGTCGGTGCCGTCCGGTTTTAAATAATGGAACTTTTGCCAAAGGCCAAAGATCAATAGACGGTTGCCTGATTCAAGGGACAGTGTCGGCTTCTGGGCAGGATCTGCAGTTTGATCCTTGCTGGCGAATCCGACGACAAGATTATTCGCGCAGCCGGTAACCCGCGCTGCGCTTTTCGTGCGTGCCAAATCAGAGCCCGCAGGAAACTTGCTTGGAGGGGGAGAACTTTTGCGAAAAGCCCGAGTCTATGTTTGCAAGTCTGGTCGTTTAGTTATGCAAGCTTCCTCCGAGCTTATCGAGGAGTGTTCATGCTAACCCAGGAAGAGGATCAGCAGCTGGTCGAGCGCGTTCAACGTGGCGACAAGCGAGCTTTCGATCTGCTAGTGCTGAAATACCAGCACAAAATTCTCGGGTTGATCGTGCGTTTCGTGCACGACACCCATGAAGCCCAGGATGTGGCGCAGGAAGCCTTTATCAAGGCGTACCGAGCCCTAGGGAATTTTCGCGGAGACAGCGCGTTTTACACGTGGCTTTACCGTATCGCCATTAACACGGCGAAAAACTATCTGGTTTCACGCGGCCGTCGGCCGCCGGATAGCGATGTCAGTTCCGAGGATGCAGAGTTCTACGATGGCGATCATGGCCTCAAGGATCTCGAGTCGCCAGAACGAGCGTTGCTGCGGGATGAGATCGAAGGCACCGTCCATCGGACCATCCAGCAACTGCCAGAAGATTTACGTACGGCTTTAACTTTACGTGAATTCGATGGTCTGAGTTACGAGGACATTGCGGCCGTCATGCAATGTCCGGTGGGTACCGTGCGCTCCCGGATTTTCCGCGCTCGGGAGGCCATCGATAAAGCCCTGCAGCCGTTGTTGCAGGAAAACTGAGACAGCGGCGACAGCCAAGAGAGGAACGCCATGAGTCGTGAAGCCCTGCAGGAATCGCTGTCCGCAGTGATGGATAACGAAGCGGACGAACTGGAATTGCGTCGGGTATTAAATGCCTTTGACGATGTTGAAACCCGTGAAACCTGGGCTCGTTACCAAATCGCTCGGGCAGTCATGCACAAGGACTTGCTGCTTCCACGCCTGGATATCGCTGCAGCCGTGTCTGCTGCGTTGGCCGACGAAGCCGTACCGGCAAAAGCCTCCCGTGGTCCATGGCGCAGCCTGGGTCGCCTGGCAGTAGCCGCTTCGGTCACACTGGCTGTACTGGCCGGCGTTCGTTTGTACAACCAGGACGAGATCGCTGGTGTCGAACTGGCTCAGCAATCCAATCAACCGGGTCTGGCCGTTCCTCAGGTCAAGGGTCCAGCTGTATTGGCAGGCTACAATGAGAGTTCGGATGCCACTGGCCCTATGGCCAGCGGTGTATTGCAAGGTCAGCCAGGCTGGCACGATCAGCGTCTGCCAAGCTACTTGCGCCAACATGCTCAACAAGCTGCATTGAAAGGTACTGAAAGTGCTCTGCCTTATGCTCGTGCAGCAAGCCTGGAAAACCGCTAAGGAGGATCATGCGCGCCATACCTCTACTTTCGCTTCTGCTCGCAGGCTGGTTTGTTGTACCAGCCCACGCTGATGAAGCCCAGGACTGGTTGACCCGTCTAGGCCAGGCCGAGCAACAGCAAAGCTTTCACGGTACTTTTGTTTACGAGCGTAACGGTAGTTTTTCTACCCATAACATTTGGCATCGCGTCCAGGATGGCAAAGTCCGAGAGCGTTTACTCCAGCTCGACGGCTCTGCACAGGAAGTCGTGCGCATTGATGGGCATACTCAATGCGTCAGCGGCACCCTGATAGCAGGATTGGGGGATTCACCCAATACTGCTGCTCGTGCACTGGATCCACAAAAGTTAAAGAATTGGTATGACCTTGCCGTCATTGGCAAGTCGCGTGTGGCTGGGCGTGCGGCAGTGATTGTTTCGCTGACGCCACGTGATCAGCATCGATACGGTTTTGAGCTTCATCTGGACAAAGAAACCGGCCTGCCGCTCAAGTCATTGTTGCTCAATGACAAAGGGCAGTTGCTGGAGCGATTCCAGTTCACACAACTGGATACCGCCGACGTGCCGTCTGACAAAGACTTGCAGGCGGGTGATGATTGCAAGGCAGTCACCCTCGACAGTGACAAGGCTTCCGCCATTAAGGTCGCTCAGGTGTGGCATTCGGACTGGCTACCACCCGGTTTTGAGTTGACCAGCAGCAGTGCTCGCAAAGATCCGGAGACCAAAACACAGGTCAACAGTCTGATGTATGACGACGGCCTGGCGCGTTTCTCGGTTTTCCTTGAACCGTTGAATGGCGCAACCGTGACGGACACTCGCACACAATTGGGCCCTACCGTTGCTGTATCCCGCCGTCTGACCACGCCTCAGGGCGAAGTGATGGTGACCGTGGTAGGTGAGATTCCGATAGGCACTGCTGAACGTATTGCGCTGTCCATGCGCACCGATGCCACCGCAACCAAGTAGTGGGTCATTACCGAAATGTTTGGTGAGCATTTCAATTTGCAAAAAATCCTGAATTTTTCTATAGGTCAGAGCCTCACGGCTCTGGCCTTGTTTTGTAGTTCCCGGAACAAAAATACCGGCGTATTGTTTCCGGTGTTCCTTGCTCCATATCGCTTAACCATGCTCGTCGTAACGGGAGCCGTATGTCGATACCACGCTTGAAGTCTTACCTTTCCATTTTTGCCACCGTGCTGGTGCTCGGTCAGGCGGTCACTGCGCAAGCGGTCGAGCTGCCTGATTTCACCCAATTGGTCGAGCAGGCCTCGCCTGCCGTGGTGAACATCAGTACCACCCAGAAACTGCCGGACCGCAAAGTGTCCGGGCAAATGCCCGACCTTGAAGGCCTGCCGCCAGCGCTGCGCGAGTTCTTCGAGCGGGGCATGCCTCAACCGCGTTCGCCTCGTGGTGATCGCCAGCGTGAAGCCCAGTCCCTGGGTTCGGGCTTCATCATTTCGCCTGATGGCTACATCCTGACCAACAACCATGTGATTGCCGATGCCGATGAAATCCTCGTGCGTCTTGCTGATCGCAGTGAGCTGAAAGCCAAACTGATTGGCACTGATCCACGTTCCGATGTGGCGCTGTTGAAGATCGAAGGCAAAGACCTGCCAGTGCTTAAACTCGGCAAATCCCAGGATCTGAAAGCCGGTCAGTGGGTGGTCGCCATCGGTTCGCCGTTCGGTTTCGACCACACCGTGACCCAAGGCATCGTCAGCGCCATCGGGCGTAGCCTGCCAAACGAAAACTATGTGCCGTTTATCCAGACCGACGTGCCGATCAACCCGGGTAACTCGGGTGGTCCGCTGTTCAACCTGAATGGCGAAGTGGTCGGGATCAACTCGCAGATCTACACCCGCTCCGGGGGCTTCATGGGCGTATCGTTCGCGATCCCTATCGATGTCGCCATGGATGTTTCCAATCAGCTCAAAGAAGGTGGCAAAGTCAGCCGTGGCTGGTTGGGTGTGGTGATTCAGGAAGTGAACAAGGACCTGGCCGAGTCGTTTGGTCTTGAGAAACCGGCCGGTGCGCTGGTCGCTCAGATCCAGGACGATGGCCCGGCAGCCAAGGGTGGTCTGCAAGTGGGCGACGTGATCCTGAGCATGAACGGTCAGCCGATCGTCATGTCGGCCGACTTGCCACACCTGGTGGGCGCACTGAAAGCGGGCGCCAAGGCCAATCTCGAAGTGATTCGCGAAGGCAAACGCAAGAACGTCGAACTGACAGTCGGCGCGATTCCTGACGAAGGCAAAGAACTGGATTCGATGCCTAAGTCGGGCGTTGAAATCAGCAGCAATCGTTTGGGTGTCTCCGTCGCCGAACTGTCTGATGAGCAGAAGAAAACCTACGACCTCAAAGGTGGTGTGGTGATCAAGGAAGTTCAGGACGGTCCTGCCTCGCTGATTGGCTTGCAACCAGGTGACATCATCACTCACCTGAACAACCAGGCCATCAGCTCCAGCAAGGAGTTCACCGAGATTGCCAAGGCGCTGCCGAAGAACCGATCGGTATCGATGCGGGTTCTGCGTCAAGGTCGTGCCAGCTTCATCACCTTCAAACTGGCTGAATAAGCCGGTTGTTGGCTGAATAAAAAACCGCCTCGAAAGAGGCGGTTTTTTTGTGCGCGGAAGTTACAGCTGAACCGTCAGCCCATCATGTCCTTGATCATGCGCTCCTGCTCCATCAACTCACGCTGACGTGCATCTATACGCGAGGACAACGGGAAGTTGCTGCCAGCCTTGCGCTTGGCGAAATCCAGTTGCTGAATGGCCTGACGATAGTCGCCGACCAATGCAAAATACTCCGCGCGAGCCTGATGCAGGCCGATGATGTTGCCGGACAGGCCGCGAGTCTCTGCCACCTGATACCACACGTCCGGATCGTCCGGTCGCGACTTGAGCAGGCCTTCCAATGCCTTTTCAGCATCGGCGGTGCGGTTCTGTTTCAGCAGCAGATCGACACGCACCTGATTCAGCGGGTAGTTGCCGGGGTATTGCGTGAGCAACCGGTCGACGCGTGATTGAGCATCCGGCAGGCGATTGTTGGTGATGTCCAGATCGACTTCCGCCAGGTTATAGATGATCTCGTTCGGCGCCTTGGCCAACAACGGCTTGAGGTTCTCCCTAGCTTCATTCAGCTGGCCACCCTTGATCTGGGCAATTGCCAGGCCATAACGCGCGACGTCATTTTTCGGGTTTTCTTCAAGCAAGGCACGGAAGCGCTTGGCGCCCAGGCCTGGGGTTTCTTCGTAGAACAGCTGGACTCGTGCACGAATCAGCTGATAGCGCAGGGTGTCTTCGATGCCGCCCTGTGGAGCCTGTTCGGCGCGGTTTCGGGTGTCGGCGATCCGCGATTCAGTAACCGGGTGAGTCAGCAGGAATTCCGGCGGCTTGGCGTCGAAGCGGTACTGGCGCCCCAGGCGCTCGAACATGCTCGGCATCGAACGCGGGTCGTAACCGGCTTTTTCCAGATTGACGATGCCGATGCGGTCGGCTTCCTGTTCGTTCTGACGCGAGAAGCGTCGCTGTTCCTGAATCGCCGCCGCTTGCGTACCTGCAATGGCCGCGATCCCGGCGTCACCGGCACCGGCCGCTGCAATCACGATCCCGGCCAGCAAGGCGGCCATCATCGGCACTTGCATGCGCTGCTGGGCCTCAATGCCGCGGGCAAAGTGGCGTTGCGACAAGTGAGCCAATTCGTGAGCCAGTACCGAGGCGTATTCACCCTCGGTCTGCGCATTGAGGAACAAGCCGCCGTTGACCCCGACAATCCCGCCCGGCGCCGCAAAGGCGTTGAGCTGTGGGCTGTTGATCAGGATGAACTCCAGGCGCCGGTCATTGACCTGGCTGGTTTCCACCAGTCGGTAAACGCTGGATTCGACGTAATCCTTGAGCTGCGGATCGTTGAGCTGCGCCACCTGGCTGCGCAACAGCGCCAGCCACGCACGGCCCAGCTGGTATTCCTGTTGCGGCGAGACGATGGCAGAACTGGCGTCGCCGAGTGACGGCAAGTCGTCGGCAAAGCCCGGTGAGGCGAGCAGGCAAGCGAGCGTCAGCAGGGTAGGGCGCAAAAAAGTCATGCACAAAGCCTTAGTCGACAAAGACCTTACTGTAGCCGGACACTGGGCTTGGGACCAGATATTCTAGGCAACTCAACCACCTGACCCGGAGTGAAACAATGACCGACGCTGTAGAGCATGACGTCGAACTGGACGCCAGCGGCCTGAATTGTCCGTTGCCGTTGCTCAAGGCCAAGCTAGAGCTCAATCGCCTGGCCAGCGGCGCGGTGCTCAAGGTAATCGCCACGGATGCGGGTTCGCAGCGTGACTTCCGCACCTTTGCCCGATTGGCCGGTCATACGCTGCTTCGCGAAGAAGATGAGGCGGGTGTTTACCGCTACTGGTTAAAAAAAGCCTGAAACCTGCTGCGTTCGTTTCTAAGGAATATTGATGTTCAAGGTGTTACGCGACTGGATTCAGCGCTACTTTTCCGATGAAGAAGCCGTGGTGCTGGCGGTGCTGCTGGTGCTGGCATTCACCGCCGTGCTGACGTTGGGCGGTATGCTCGCGCCGGTATTGGCCGGGATGGTGCTGGCGTACCTCATGCACGGCCTGGTGGCCACCCTCGAACGTTTGCGCATGCCCGGTGGCGTGGCGGTGGGGCTGGTGTTCACACTGTTCATGGGGGCGTTGCTGGTCTTCATTATTGTCCTGGTGCCGCTGCTGTGGCATCAGCTGATTACGCTGTTCAACGAGCTGCCCGGCATGCTCGCCAAGTGGCAGTCGCTGTTATTGTTGCTGCCCGAGCGTTATCCGCATCTGGTGTCCGATGAGCAGGTATTGCAGGCCATCGAAGTGGCGCGGGGCGAGATCGGTAAATTCGGCCAGTGGGCGCTGACGTTCTCGTTGTCGAGTCTGCCGTTGCTGGTGAATATCATGATCTACCTCGTCCTGGTGCCGATCCTGGTGTTCTTCTTCCTCAAGGACCGGGAGATGATCGGCCAGTGGGTGCGTGGTTACCTGCCCCGTGAACGGGCGTTGATCACCCGCGTCGCTCACGAAATGAACCGGCAGATCGCCAATTACATTCGCGGCAAGGTCATCGAGATTTTCATCTGCGGCGGGGTGACCTACATCGGATTTGTCGTGCTGGGGCTTAACTACGCCGCGCTGCTGGCCTTACTGGTGGGCGTGTCGGTGGTGGTGCCCTACGTCGGCGCCGTGGTAGTGACCGTGCCGGTCATGCTGATTGCGCTGTTCCAGTGGGGCTGGAGCGATCAGTTCATTTATTTGATGGCGGTCTACGGGATCATTCAGACGCTGGACGGCAACGTGCTGGTGCCGTTGCTGTTCTCGGAGGCGGTCAACCTGCACCCGGTCGCGATCATTTGCGCGGTGCTGTTGTTTGGCGGGTTGTGGGGGTTCTGGGGCGTGTTCTTTGCGATTCCGCTGGCGACGTTGTTCAAGGCCGTGCTGGATGCATGGCCGCGCAAAGAGCCGGAAGTCGCGCCGCTGCTTTAGTATTTCAGTGAGGCTGATGGCCTCCATAACGAGCAGGCTCGGTCCCACAGGGATATCACGATACCTGTGGGACCGAGCTTGCTCGCGATAGCGTCGTAACAGGCGCCAAAAAAATCAGGCCTTATTCAAAGCCTGAGCAGCCGCCAACACCGCATCCACATGCCCCGGCACCTTCACACCGCGCCATTCCTGACGCAGTACACCGTTCTTGTCGATCAGGAACGTGCTGCGATCGACGCCCATGTATTCCTTGCCATACAGTTTCTTGAGCTTGATCACATCAAACTGCTGGCAAAGCGCTTCTTCCTTGTCGCTGATCAGCTCGAAGGTGAACGCCTGCTTGGCCTTGAAATTTTCGTGGGACTTGAGGCTGTCACGCGATACACCGAAGACTTCGGTGTTGGCCGCTTTAAACGCCTCAAGCTGATCGCGAAAGCCCTGACCTTGAGTGGTGCAACCCGGCGTGCTGTCC
This sequence comes from Pseudomonas sp. 3296, assembly GCF_031456615.1. Lineage (NCBI taxonomy): Bacteria > Pseudomonadati > Pseudomonadota > Gammaproteobacteria > Pseudomonadales > Pseudomonadaceae > Pseudomonas > Pseudomonas sp. 3296. The sequence goes on along the minus strand of NZ_JAVDUY010000011.1, from coordinate 157,350 downwards.
TTTGGATAGAAGTAGATCACCACTTGCTTGCCTTTAAGGCCCGCGAGGCTGACGGTCTGTCCATTGGTGGCGGGTGCTTCGAAGTCGGCAACCGGTTGGTCGATGGCAACGGCCATGAAAGCTTCCTTACATTGGGTTTTGTGGGCGCCACGGTTCGATCAGCGCATCCAGGTTCAGCGCGTCGGCGAAGTCCAGGAACTGATCGCGCAGCCAGCTGATCTGCACGCCAGCCGGCAAGGTCACGGTAAACGTGGCGTTGAGCATGGTGCCGCCGGTTTGTGGTGCCTGATAGGTGTCACAGGTCAGGTTTTCCAACTCGACGTTGTGGTCCATGAAAAACTGGCACAGCTCATTGATGATGTCAGACCGGTAGGCCGAGCTGACATAAGCCACGTAAGGCAGCGCCTGGGGACGGTTCTCCAGGGCCGCGCTGCGCACCACATTGACGGTGAACGCATGCTTTTTGGAGAGGCTCGGCAAGCTGCCTTCCAGACGCGCCAGGGCGTCCCAGCTACCGGAAATCTCGAGGATCAACGCACTGCACTCGCCATGACGGGTCAGGCGGGAAGTGACCACGGCGCAGCGATTTTCATGGCTGGCGCGGCACAGGACGTTAGTCAGCTCCATGGGGTTGGCGCCGAGGGCACTGATGACAAGGAATTGTTCGCGAACTGTGGGGGTGGACATGCAGCATTCCTAAAGCGATGAGCGGTCGGTACGACTAAGGGCTTTTTTCGGGGACAAGCCTGCGGATGCGAATTCAGAAAACCCGAGTCACAAGTTGCAACGTGCTCCAGTGAGGCAGGAGCGAGGGGTGGCAACGCTGGATCGGGGCTTGTGATGCCGTAAATGGAGGCTTGAACCTGGCGTACGAGCTTATCAGTACCGATCAAAGTCTGAAGGGTAGCGAAAAGCAACGCCAAGGGGAATGGCGGCAGCGCAGTACTTTGCTTGTGCAAGCATCTTGGCGCCAGTACCATTACCGCTCTCTTTTTCCGGCAGGAGCGGTTTCATGATTGCGGGCAGTATGGTGGCACTGGTCACACCCATGGATGCACAAGGGCGTCTTGACTGGGACAGCCTCAGCAAACTCGTGGACTTCCACCTTGAAAACGGCACCCATGCCATTGTCGCGGTCGGTACTACCGGCGAGTCGGCAACCCTCGACGTAGACGAGCACATCGCGGTCATCAAGGCCGTGGTCAAGCAGGTCAATGGCCGTATTCCGGTGATCGCCGGCACCGGCGCCAACTCGACCCGCGAAGCCGTCGAGCTGACCCGCAACGCCAAAGCGGCCGGCGCCGATGCCTGCCTGCTGGTCGTTCCGTACTACAACAAGCCGACTCAGGAAGGCTTGTACCAGCACTTCAAGCACATCGCTGAATCGGTCGACATTCCACAGATCCTCTACAACGTTCCTGGCCGCACCTCCTGCGACATGCAGGCCGAGACCGTGATTCGCCTGTCCACCGTGCCGAACATCATCGGTATCAAGGAAGCCACTGGCGACCTGAAGCGTGCCAAGGCAATCCTTGATGGCGTGAGCAAGGACTTCATCGTGCTGTCCGGCGATGATCCGACCGCTGTCGAGCTGATCCTGCTGGGCGGCAAGGGCAACATCTCCGTCACCGCCAACGTCGCCCCGCGCGAAATGGCCGACCTGTGCGAGGCCGCGCTCAAGGGCGACGCCGAGACTGCACGGGCCATCAACGAAAAACTGATGCCGCTGCACAAGGACCTGTTCATCGAAGCCAACCCGATTCCGGTGAAGTGGGCTTTGGTCGAAATGGGCTTGATGCATGAAGGCATTCGCCTGCCGCTGACCTGGCTGAGCACACCTTGTCATGAAACGCTTCGCTCGGCCCTGCGCCAGTGCGGCGTCCTGGTTTAATTGAGGAAGTACAACGCATGAAGCGAATGGCCGGACTTTCCGCACTTGCCTTGATTATCTCCAGCACCAGTGGCTGTGGATGGGTCTGGGGCCCGGAAGGTTATTTCCGTGACCGTGGTAGCGACTACCTGGAAGCGCAACAGACTGCACCCATGCAATTGCCACCGGATGTCACCACCGCCAAACGTCTGGATCCGCTGCTGCCGATCCCGCGTAACGTGGCCGATGACACCGCCAAGGGCGAATACATCGTTCCTCGTCCGCAGCCGTTGTCGGCGTCGGCCGATGCCAGTGCCTACTCCCTGCAGAAAGTCGGCGATTCTCGTTCGATCCTGGCGCAGAACCCTCCGGCCGAAGTCTGGCCAGTGGCTGTGCAGTTCTTCCAGGACAACGGTTTCCGTCTGGATGAACAGAAGCCGCAAACCGGCGAATTCACTACGACCTGGCAGCATTCCGACGAACTGTCTGCAGCGATGGCTAAACGCCTGAGCGCAGCCGGCGTCAGCACCGACAGCGAAACCCGCGTGCGAGTGCGGATCGAGCCAGGCGTGCAGCGCAACACCAGTGAAGTCTATGTGGTCAGCGCCGAGCGTCCTGCCGGCAGCACCGCCGATGTGGACTTCACCAACCGTTCGGTCAACACCGGCCTGGACGCAGCACTGGTCGACGACATGCTCGCGAGCATGAGCCGCATTTCGGAGAAGGGCGGTTCGGTCTCGATGCTGGCTTCGCGTGATTTCGATACGCCAAGTCGTATCAGCCTGAGCGAAGACGGCAGCGGCAACCCGGTTCTGAACGTCGGCAACGACCTGGACCGTGCCTGGTCGAGCGTCGGTCGTGCGCTGGAACAGGGCGAATGGCGCGTTGAAGACATCAACCGCAGCCTGGGCCTGTACTACATCAACCTCTCCGAAAAAGCCGAGAAGAAAGACGAGAAGCCAGGCTTCTTCAGCAGCTTGTTCGGCAGCGCGCCGAGCAAGGAAGAAGTTGAAGCCCGTGCCGAGCGTTATCAGGTTCGCCTGAGCAAGGTCGGTGAAAACGTCCAGGTGACCGTCGAGAAAAACATCAACACCGTGGCGCCGGCAGACGTGGCGCGTAAAGTGTTGAGTGAGATTCAGGACAAACTGGGCTGATCACATGCGTTTTGCCGTTCTCGGCAGCGGTAGCCAAGGGAACGGCACGCTGGTAGCCAGCGATGATACGTACGTGCTGGTGGATTGTGGTTTCTCCCTGCGGGAAACCGAAAAACGCCTGCTGCGCCTGGGTGTGAACCCTGCGCAGCTGAGCGCGATACTCGTGACCCACGAACATGCCGACCATGTGCATGGCGTGGGTTTGCTGTCTCGGCGCTACAATCTGCCTGTCTACCTCAGTCGCGGGACCCTGCGCGGGATGCGCAAACCGATTGAACCGGCTGGCCTTCTGGCCGGCGGCGAGCAACTGCAGATCGGCGCTCTGAGCATCGGCGTCATTGCCGTGGCCCACGATGCACAGGAGCCGACGCAATACGTCTTCAGCGACGGTGAGCGGCGCTTCGGCCTGCTGACCGACCTGGGCTCGTATTGCAACACGGTGCTGGACGGCTATCGGGATCTCGATGCGTTGATGATCGAGTCCAACCATTGCCGTGACATGCTGGCTCGCGGTCACTACCCGTACTTTCTCAAGCAGCGGGTGGGCGGTGAACTGGGACATTTGAACAACCACCAGGCGGCATTCCTGGTGTCTGAGTTGGGCTGGCAAGGCCTGCAACACCTGGTCCTGGCCCATCTGAGCAGCAAGAACAACCTGCCGCAGCTGGCCCGGCAATGTTTTGTCGACACCCTCGGGTGCGACCCCGACTGGCTGCAACTGGCCGATCAAGATTCAGGGCTCGACTGGCGACACATCGCCTAGCCCACCTACTTAGCAAGCGGAGCCCATCATGGAAAAACGTGAAGAACTCTACCGCGGCAAAGCCAAATCGGTTTACAAGACCGACGACGCTAACCGCTTGATCCTGCTGTTTCGCAACGACACCTCGGCGTTCGACGGCAAGCGTATCGAGCAGCTCGACCGCAAAGGCATGGTGAACAACAAGTTCAACGCCTTCATCATGCAGAAACTCGAAGCCGCCGGCGTGCCGACCCAATTCGACAAACTGCTGGGCGACAACGAATGCCTGGTGAAAAAACTCGACATGATCCCGGTCGAGTGCGTCGTGCGTAACTACGCCGCCGGCAGCCTGGTCAAGCGCCTGGGCGTCGAAGAAGGCATGAAGCTCAACCCTTACACTTTCGAACTGTTCCTGAAGGACGACGCCAAGGGCGACCCGTTCATCAACGAATCCCACGTCGTGGCGTTCGGTTGGGGCACCGCCGAGCAACTGGTTCGCATGAAAGAACTGTCGCTCAAAGTCAACGAAGTCCTGAGCAAACTGTTTGACGACGCCGGCCTGCTGCTGGTCGACTTCAAACTCGAATTCGGCGTATTCCACGACGGCTCCATCGTCCTGGGCGACGAATTCAGCCCGGACGGCTGCCGCCTGTGGGACAAGGCCACCGGCAAGAAAATGGACAAGGACCGCTTCCGTCAGGGCCTCGGTGACGTCATCGAAGCCTACGAAGAAGTCGCCAATCGTCTGGGCGTACCGCTTTAATCGACGCAAGCATCTGATAGCACGGAAAAAAATCGCAAAAGGGGGTTCGCTTCCGGCGAAAGTGTTGTTATGATGCGCGCCGTTGGAGAGATGCCAGAGTGGCCGAATGGGACGGATTCGAAATCCGTTGTACCTTCACCGGTACCTAGGGTTCGAATCCCTATCTCTCCGCCATACAAATGAAAGCCTCGTAAGTCTATGATTTACGGGGCTTTTTTGTGTCTGTGTGTTTTTCGATTCTACTACTCATTTCTACTACTCCTTCCTGTAAATATCTCGATGTCGATGCTGGTCGCTATACCAGTTGCCCACATGGATTCTTCTGCCATCCATCGCAGTCAGTTTGAACATTGCCATTCTCGGCTATACTGGTCATGCATACAGTATGCAGCGTGCGTGATGAAAGACGATTTGATCGATGATTCTGGGTTTGAGCTAGGTCTTCCTTCCCGTGAAGAAATGCTCAAGCATCAATGTGATTTGCTGTGTTCTGAGTTGGATGTAACGCGGCGTGACCTTCGACAAGCTCACAAGAACCTTGCTGGGGTGATTTGTATGTGGCGTACCAGTTCCAAGGAGTTGGCGGCGTTGCGGCTTGAGCATGAGCGTCTACGCTGGACGCTGAGTGACCTGTACCGAAGGGAGACGGAGCGGGAGACATCACGAATGACGTACGCCTACGGCGATCATGGTAAGAGTGAACGTTGATCTATTTCAGGCGATTGCCAACAACATGACGAGCCAAGATGGAAGGAGCCGGTAGCCGTAAGGGTGTAGCTCTAGAAGTTCTCGCCCATCTTCTGGTAATGCTAGATTTACTGATGTTTTCATGTTAGCGTCTGTGCGCCCTCGTCCGGGATTAAACTTGGTTGAATTAAATGCGACCATAAGGAACAATGCTACAAGCAACTGCTCAGTGTTCTGCTAATGGTACGCTGAATGGATAACTCAAAGTGAATAGGGTGAAATATGGACGAGGGCTCTTTAGTCGACGAGAGTTTGAGGCTGACTAGCGAGTCTGATGTAGATGATCTGGCCAACATTCTTGGTACGACCTATCCGAAGATCAAGTATCTATACTACACTAAGCGCGTGGCAGGTCATTATAGTACGTTCTATATTCCTAAAAAAGGCGGTGGTAAACGAGAGATTTTGGCACCAGATAATCAATTAAAGGTTCTTCAAAAAAGACTTGCTCGCCAACTTTCGTTTCTCTACAAGCCCAGTCCTCGCGCTACTGCGTTTTTAAGTAATTCTTCTATTGTTCGCAATGCGTCTTTTCATACGCGCAAGAATTTCGTATTCAATATAGATTTGAAGGATTTTTTTCCGTCTATAACATTTGCTCGCGTGCGAGCGATGCTTATAAGCCAGCCCTATAATTTAACGCCGGAAACTGCGACAGTAATTGCGCACTTGGCAACGGTTGACGGAAAGCTTCCGCAAGGGTCACCTTGTTCACCTGTTATATCTAATATGATTTGTGCCTCTTTAGATACACAGTTGCGCACCCTTGCTAAGAAACATAAAGCTAGCTATACAAGATATGCAGATGATATAACTTTTTCCTTTTATGTTCCTGCGCAGTATTTGCCAGAAGATATTGTAGTGCTAGGTGTTAATGATGGTGGTAAAACACATCACGTAGTATCAGTTGGTGTAGTGCTCAGCGAGATTGTTTCAAAAAAAGGATTTACGATAAATCCTAAAAAAGTCAGACTTCAAAGACGAGACGAAAAGCAGGTAGTTACTGGCTTAATTGTTAATCAGAAAGTAAATACTGATCGGCGATACATACGTACAACATCAGCCATGATTCATTCGCTCTCGACTCTTGGCGTGGATAATGCAAATCTTATTTACAAGACGAAGTCTCCCGACTCATCTGCTGAGCTATCTGGACACGTTTTTGGTCGACTGTTATTTATCCATCAAGTTAAGGGTGTAGACTCTCCCGTTTATCGACGCCTTGCAATGAAATTCAATCAACTTGAAACCCCATACAAACTTCCTCTGGCGAAGTTTGTAGAAGTTCTTGATGATGCCGGAATGAAGCATAATCAACTAAATATACGCCGTTGCTGGGTTATTGAAAGTGAAAAGTGGTCAACTCAAGCAACAGGATTCATGCTTGAAAATAATATAATGATCACGTGTGCACATGCATTCAACTACAAGTTGAGATCAGGTATCGACTCGGATGTCGAATATGGTAATGCACATGACTGTGACGAAGTTTGGTTTGATGACTGTATAGTTTATCGAGTAAATGACAGGACAAAAAAATATACAGCAAAAGCACTATTCTTAGATAAGCATCGTGACTTGGCTGTCGTATCTATAGATCAGGTGGATGAAAAGTTTGAATTTTTCCGTCTGGAAGAAACTTTGCAAGTGGCAATAGATGACAAAGTTTCCGTGTTAGGCTTCCCCAACTTTAAAGTTGGGTCTACTGATGTGTGTCGATTCTGGGCTGCGGTCAATGGTAAGTATGTCAGGTCCACCATTGAGTGCGGTAGTGTTGATAAAGTGCTCTATAGCGGAAATAGCGGTGGACCATTACTCAATTCCAATCAACATGTTGTTGGTGTGGTTAGACGCGGTGCTGCAGGAGACCCGGAAGGAACCAACGAATTTGTGTGTGCTTCCGAAGTTGTTAAAGTTCTCAAAGATTTTCAAACGACGCTCGTCGTGGTCTAGTACCAAAAGTAGGATTTAAGAGTTATTGAGTCGAGTAATGAAATTAGTGAAAAGTGGCGCCGTACTCGCTACCGCCATTTTCCTCAGTCCCCAAACCACCTGATGCTGCCACGCGTTGCTGTGTGAAATGTGAGAAATGGTGTGGATCAATGTTCTGTACTTTTCACGTACGCGCACAATTCCCAGGTTTCCAACCCCTGTATTTTCAGAATCTGATTTCAGAGTCGAATCAGTATGAACTGTTGTCGGAATCCCTATGGGTGTTCTAGATCAGATATTGATCTGGTATATCCAACCTATACAGGAATACGGGCGACTGAGCCCCCCAAGATTATAGGAATCCCCCTGTAATGGTGAGGATGCCGCCTGAGGGTGCGTAGGATCGCGTACAGGCTGTTTTAACTCGTCGCGAGTTTCATACACGGCCTTGGCGTTTATCGTTGCTCTGTGGACGCTACAGGAAAAGGAAGGTTAAGACGTTCCATCATGCGTTTTACTGTCATTGGTGCAAACTTATTACCAAGTGCTGTTCCTTCATGGCACGTTGAACAGACGATAGTGATACACCAAGGGACTCAGCAGCGGCTCTGTAGCTCTTACCACTAGCAATGAAAGCACGGATATCATCATTGGATACCGCCTTGGTGCGTCCCTTGTAAACCCCTTTGGCCTTTGCCTTGGCGATACCTTCACGTTGACGCTCTTTGATCATGGAGCGTTCAAACTGAGCGACTGCACCAATCATCGACAGCATCAGTTCCTGCATTGGGTTAGCTTCACCTGTGAAGTGGAGAGCCTCCTTGTGAAACTTAACTGCTACACCTCTGGCTGTGAAGTCTTTCACCAGTTTCAACAGGTCTTCCAGACTACGAGCCAAGCGGTCAATCGAATGCACGTGGATGCAGTCACCCTCACGCACAAACTCAATCATCTGTTGTAGCTTGGGACGGTCTGTTGTGGCGCCACTCACTTTGTCTGTGAATGTCTTGGTGAAGGTCAGGCCGTCAAGTTGACGGTCGGTATTCTGGTCAACGGATGAAACTCGGATGTATGCAACGTCAACCATTTGGTGCGCCTCTGTAGTCATAGGATCTAGAAGGCTGAACTTTGCCTGTGTATCAGACTGAAAGCAACCCTATGAATACGCTTTTACGTATTCACCAGACCAGTGGTCATAGGGTGTACCCAATTGAACACGATCAACACTGACGTATCTTGAGAATGCCAGTGGTGATGGCAGATGCGTTCATGTCGATGGTTTCCAGTGCTGCGATCACGTTGTCATGCACGTCGGGCGAACCTGTTGATTTTACCCACACAGAAACTTCTTCGATTGCTGCCGCAATCGCGTGCTGGTTGTGCAGCAACAGTGTGAGTACATCGGCGGTAGCGATTGCGGCGTGGTTGTCTGGCATGGGGTCATCCTTGATTGGTGAAAACAGATCGTAGCTCAGATGTTGCAGAATGACGCTGTGGTATCTGTCGTCATATCGACATTTTAGTCAGGGTTGGCATTAACACCCGTATGGGAATGTACGCAGCGTTTGTGCAAAGGTTTGTGATGGATGATCAACCGGCGTCTGCTGAATCTGGATTATTCTTCTGATTTCCACTGGATTGCATTCAGCCGAAAAGATATTGCAGATAGAGCTGCAACAGTGTTTAAACCAATAGCTCGATGAGCCCATATAAAATCAGTGTTTGCGACCATATTGGTCTGTCAGTTGGAACTGAATGTGGATAGTAGCTATCTGATCTCATCCCTGAAAACTATTACCACTGATTGACACCAGTGAGAAATATCAACATCCACAAAAAACCCCTGACACTGGTTAGGTATCAAGGGTTGATTTAAGAATTGTATATCACCGTTGAACGGTGTGAAGAAAATGTTTGGTGTTTGGCTTCACTTCCGTTCATCTCTTCCTGAATGTTCATCAGTTGTATTCTGTGTACATTTACACAGAGATTTCTGACATCTGATTTTCAATCAGGAGTGGTTCTATAGAAGTTTGTTAACTCTACATACAAAGAGATGATCAGCAAGGTGAACCGAAGGTGAACTGCTTTTCAGAAGAGATGATAAGCGCAAGCTATCTCGCTTTTGATTTGTCTTCTGTGAATACAGAAAAGTAATTACTGTCGTAACGACAGAATAGTTATTCTTTAGATAATAACTTCTATCAGCTATAGCTGATAATATTATTCTTTAAATATAATACTCTTTGTAGGTAGGTTTACTCCTACCTCTTTCTCTCTATGTTCTTTAATAAATAATATAGGGTAGTTACCCTATAATAATATATCTTCTAATATAACAATCTTTTAAATATAAAGCTTTTGATCTTAGCTCACTCGTTATCACTCGTTCGCTAAGCTCTATTATACTGATTTTTCTGGATTTGTCAAGACCCATTCTCATTTGGTGATCATTCTCGTTTAGAGCAGTCGAACAGACTACCCACCTTTCCTACGGGCAAACAGAAGCCCCGTACAGGCTGGGTAATCTGCCGGGGCCATGATGGGTAGGGTTTCATGGGGAACGGTTCTCAGAACGCGCTATGGAGCTGCACAGGATGGTGTCGCTGCCGCTGGTGTCGTCGCCGTCGGCCACGGGATCAGTCGGTTACCCTGTAATCAATCAGGGATCACTAGATCAGAAAAGGTTGCATCCACTTCTTTCTGGATGTCAGCAAGCAGTTTCGCTTTGGCTTTCTCAACCTTCTCAGCTTCCTTCAATTGTGCTGCTTGAAGAAGTTGTGCGGTCAGCATCTGTTTGTACTCTGCGAGCTCCTCTTCCAGTTCTTTCACATACTCGCGTTTCACACGGTCGTTGATGACCTGGAGGTCAACAGCCTGCTCTGATTCGGGCTTGGTCATTGAGCAGTAATAAACCGTTGGAGAACAGACGATTGGGTATTTATGGGTAAGGACGTAACCCTGCGTGGTCATCTCGATTACTTTGGTTAAGAATCCAAAGGCAATGTCACCATGCACAACAGTTGTACACTGGTCGGTTGATTTGTAGACATTGTGATAACCAGCTTGGCGTCTCTCAAGTTCTGCTTGGTCAAACTTTCTGGCACTACCTACGATCTTGATTTTGTCACTCATTTTGTTTTCCTTTTGTGGATCAGTGCAATCATGTTTTGCACGATAGTTTGTTTGTATTGCTCATCATTGCTCAGTGTGTTGGTTTTAGTGTTGGTGATGATTGCATCACTATCGTCATCAGTCTTCTCTACAATTTGTGTTTGTTGCATTGTTTGTTGTTGCAGCGCACGTCTTCGTTCAAATGCTTTTGTGAGTCCGCGACTGAAGCGGTCTAGATCACTCACGGCAACCACCATATGCATCATGTAACACTGACATGCCATGTTCAGTGGTCAGTTGGTCAATGATATCCGTTGTACGTCGGTATTCATGATGGTCACCAATAGTTCGTGCTGTTTGTTGCAGGTTCAGATAGTGAACCATCTGTTTAACGGCAAGGTGACGGTCAAGGTCGATGGTTGTTTCGATCATGGGATTATTCCTTTTGGTTGGTTGTATGAATTACACCTGACATCAGGCGTTTTTGATGTATTTGATGCCCGGTTTACAAGGGATGTAGACATGCAAAACACCGTACCCTATAGGGTAGTCAGGAGTACGCATATTTAATCGATTTGGGTCAATGAAATGGCTTAGTGCTGATTCTTTGAATCTAACAGTGATTGCAAGAAACTTGGACTGACATTAGCAAGGTCACCCACATTTACTAATACACCTTTACGACGTGCTTTAGTCGCGAGCTTGTAAAATTTATCAAGCACTGCGACTGATGCAGGATGAAACGTATGATCACGATCAGGTATTGGTGTGTGAGCTGTTGTTATTACTTTTAGAATGAGTTGCGATGGTTTATGAGTTACCAAGTAGTTCATGATTCTATTCCTCTATGCGATACGTTCTATCCTCTACTGTGTAGGTTGAAAGTATTTTTGATTGATGGGTGTATTAAATGTGTGTTGCTTTTATCTTGGCTTTCTTCTCGTCTTCGCGACGAAGATTGTTGGTAACGCTACTGATCATCACGTTTATGCAATGGTTGTGACTGGTGTATCCGGTCCTTAGCATTAGAGCTTCAAGTTGTTGTTGAGCTTCTTGGTTCAATCTGATAATCATTGTTCACACCCTATTGTCTGGACTAGACGATCATGCGCATATTGATTAATTGAGATGCCAGCCGTTTCGGCAACATTTTTAATCAGTGCATAGTTTGTAAGGTTGAACATGATATTCACTGGCAACATTTTCATCTTTGAGTGACGCCATACCTTTGCTCTACAGGCTGCGTTACATGTCCGTGTTTGTGGTCGTCGGTTAACCAAAGGGGTATTGCAGGCACGACAGACGTTAATAGGCATAAGATATTACCTCGTTAGTAATTGATAGTGTTTGGAACTGTTTACGATAGACAAACAAAACCCCATACTCGTTAAAGAATATGGGGTTAGGTTCAGGAGAGAATTGGTTGGAGGATCAAACCACCATACAAACCTTGAAGGAAGGGCAAGATTTGTAATAGAGGTGCCGCAGTTGATGGCTGACAACTGGAAAGAGTCGGCGTGATCTGTTCAACTCCAATAAAGACATTATCTCACGAAATGAGAATAATTGTCAATACCGTGACGACTGTTTTGAACACTATCGTTCAACTATTTTACTGAAAGTCAAAGTGTAAAAGTTGTATCGCTTTTTGCTTCTGTTCGAATGAACAACCACCACTGTAGACGCTCAGTGTAAATGATTTGTTTTCGTGTCCTACGATGTACGGCAATACCTCCAAACCAACACCTGCTCGATGAAGCTCAGTGGTGGTTGTTTTTCGGATGCTGTGGAAAACATGAAGGTCAGAGAATTCAGCTTTCGTTTTCAATCTCCCAAACTGCTTGCCCAATCTGTCAAGTCGGTTATCGTATTTGTTATTACCACCTTTGAACAAGTATCCATCATTAGCTTGTGCTTGCGAACAAAGAAGTTTGTACAGTGGTACAAGAGAAGAGTGTATAGGGACATCCCTGACACCTGCCTTTGACTTGGCGTCAGGGATGTTGAAACCAATAGGTTCACCATCGTCGTCAAAAATTGTACTATCTATTTTTATATGCCCAATTTCTTCAATCCTAGCACCCGTGTATGCACCAAAGACAATAAGGTTTACTAGTTCATCTTTGGCCGCGTATTTTGCTTTCTTATGAAGGTCTTCAACCTCTTTGCGAGTAAAGGGTACCCACGGTTCACCAGCTTCTTTTCCAACCTTTGGTAACTCGTGACCATCAAACGGACATTGTTGTCCGGAGAATTGTTCACGAAACTGGGCGTTGTATTTTATAGCCCACTTCCAAAAATCTCTGCCAGACCATAAATAGTTCATAAGTGTCTGGCGAGCACCACCTTGTTTTTCCACAAATTTGTGAATGGTGTCAAAGTTAAGTGGTGTACCTTCTGTTGTCAGAAACTTTGATATTTTTTCAACGCGGGCTTTGTGACTGTCACGGGTTTTCTCTGTGTCAATCTGAGTGACAAGGTGATTTGCCCATGCCTCAATCATTGATGCACTGATTGGTGAACGTGGTTTGTAGATAGTTGGATTAATAATTAACTCACGCGCTTCCTCCGATTCAAGTTGAGAAAGTTTATATTTGTCTTTGGCGAGTAATACCATAAAGTCAGTAGTGAATTGAGAACCACCCAACACGGTATCGACAGTTGAGGAAGGTTCTCGTTTAAAAGCAGCCTTCATGACTTCTACGTATTCACTTGGGATTGGTTGCCCCGGTTGTATACCCGTCCATGGTAACTCTTGTTCAGATATGTCCAACTGGTACGCACGAGAGAGGAAGTCTGAACCTTTGGATGGGTTCTTTACCGCATCTAGCAAACGTGTATTTATCTTCTGTTCCAGTTCAGAACCTTTGTTCGCCAGTTCAGGTCGCCACTGTTCGCGTGCTGTGATCTTTTGGTCACGTGCTGCTGCAATGTCAGCTTTCCATTGCGCAAGTATCGGCAGACGCCTCACCATCGCCTCTGACCTCATACCGGTTTTCAGTGATTGAATCAGCACGGTTCGATTGCCAAGCGCACGGCGGACATCCTTTGGTACATCCAGCCGGACATACCACGTTGATTCGTTTTTCTTCTGAACGAGATTGTCGGGCATGAGTGCACCAAGGCGTGAGTAGTAGTACCGATTCTACTACTGTTTTCTACTACTGATGGTGGTTGTGGTCAGTAAACACTGGGTTTTATGGGGTCTGAGGTCGTAATCGGAGACTCCCTATCTCTCCGCCATTATTGAATAAGACTAAGCCCCTGAAATCGTTAAAGATTTCAGGGGCTTTTTCGTTTCTGGTGTTTGGTTTAGGGCATTTTTAGCTGCGCTTTCAACCAGAGTTGAAGGCCCCTGATATCTCGGGCGAATACTCAGAATGGCGAGCCACTAAATTGCTGTCTTTTCATTATTCCGAAATGGCCGTGGCGAAACAGCCTTTACCACATCATCGATCAGCGCTTTTCCCATCGAAGTTAAATAGTGCGCAGCCCAAGCATGACGGTCCGTGTCTTTTGCATAAGCTGCATCTTCTGTGAGCGCCTTGGCCAGGAACAGGAAATCCGAGGCCTGTGCCAATGCAACACTGATGGGCACGCCCGCGCTGACGTGGAACATTGCATTGTCCGAGCAGTAGATAGGGGTGAAGCCGATGGTTTTTGCTTCTGTTGGTTCGCTCATTTGCCACCTCCATTGATGCACAGGTGGAGGCGACTAAACGGGAAGCTACGTAGTGCAAGACAGCGGTAAGCGAAAGGACGATTTTTAGACGGATTTACTTTATTCATTATCAGTTCCCTTGATTTGAGGAACTGCCACTTAGCCGTCTCAAAAGCTTGGGTGGCAGCCGTGCGTGGTGTGAGACCCGGCAATCAAGGCAACCGGTAGGCCCGAAGGCCTTCCACGCACAGCCGCCATAAAACCGTATCGCAGGTTAAAAAACACCGCGATGGGTTCTGTGGCGCTTTGCGCCTTGATTGGTACCCGGGGTCTCACGCCCGATCGCTGAATGTACAGCGACGTCTGGAGAGTATCCCGACGTAGATATGACCAACAAGGAGGTAACTTGCCCAATTGCAGAGCAAACGTACCCTCGTACGCAACTCTCGGATTTTGCCTACAACTTCATCAAGAGTCACCCGGATAGTCTGCTAACCGAGCAACACAAAACCCGAACGCCAAAACAGGAAGCGACTGCGCGAAGGAAAATCCACGTCATTAGCTATCATGCAATACACAACAAATATCCGGATGACGGAGGACGCATGAACAGATGGCAACGGCTTTGGTTGTCTGTGAAGCTGATAACAGCCGTAGCGGCCTGCGTAGCCGCCGGTGTTCAGGCCTTCTTTTACATGATGGACAGCACTGACGCCTCGCGAATACATCCGTTGAGTATTCTGGTTGTCGGGCTGATCTTCGGCTTCATCACCTTCGGGCTTCTCTCATTCATTGAAGAAGGTATACGGCGATTAATAGCCCCATTTGTCACCGCCAAACCCCAACCTCAAGCGAACGCTGATACCGACTCAGAGCTGGCAGCGCAGCCGCCGCTCATCCTGTCTGCGGACGATCCAGCTCAACAGAAGAGTCTGTGAGCTGACATTTGGCAGATAAAGCCAGGCAAACGCTCAAAACGTAGGCGGCGTAACCACCCAAATCACCACAGCATCCACCTCCCCCGGATTCCCATACCGGTGCGGTTCCTGGCTGGAAAAACTAAAGCTATCCCCTTCACCCAGCAAAAAATGCCGTTCCCCCACCCACAATTCAAAACTGCCCGACAGCAAATACCCAGCCTCTTCGCCTTCATGGCTATAACTCTGCTGACTGTAAGCCCCCGGTGGAAACCGTGAATGCAGCATCTCCAGCTGTCGATTCGGCTGCGGCGTCAGCAGGTGATCGACGATGCCGTCTTCGTAATGCACGCTCATGCGGGTGTTTTTGCGCACGACAATGCCGTCATCTTCCGGCGCCGTTTGCGTTTCGCTGGCGAAGAACCATTGAATGGTCACGCCCAGGCTGCGGGCGATGTTGAACAGGGCCGGGATGGAAGGGTAGGCGAGGTTGCGTTCGAGCTGGCTGATGTAGCCCGCTGTCAATTCGCTCATCTGCGCCAACTCGGCCAGGGTCATGCCTCGGCGCTTACGCAGGCCTCGAATCCGGGTGCCAAGGAAGTGCGGCGCGGCGGCGCTGTCCTGTGTGGGCGCGCCGGTGGCAGGCTGCATCTTGCTGCTGTTGCTCATGGCGTGCTCCAAACCGGGGTTCGCAAAACCCCGGAGTATAAACAGCCTTAAAGCTCCCAGGCGACTTTCAAACCCTCGTAGATGGCTTCTTCGGCGGTGCGTGGGGCGAGGCAGTCGCCGATGCGGCGAAACTCCACCAGGCCTTGCAGTTCTGCGCCCAAGGTATCGACGGGTTGATGGCCTTGGCAGAGGACCAGGGTGTCGATGTTTTCGAAGATCATCGGTTCGCCGCTGGCGGTGTGTTGCAGGTAGACGGTGTTGTCGTCGCAGCCATACAGGCGGGCGTAGGGGGTGATCGGGATGCCGAGCTTGTGCAGTTCGCCGGCCAGTTGATCGCGCACGTACAACGGCAGGTTTTCGCCGCAATGGGTGCCGTTGACCGCCAGTTGCACTTGATGACCGGCGCGGACCAGGCGTTCGGCGATGCCGGGGCCGATCCAGTCGCAGCGCCAGTCGACCACCATCACCGAACGACCGATTTGCACCTCGTCGCGCAGCACTTGCCAGGCGTCGACCACCTGTAATTCACCGCCGCGCTCGAACGCCGGCCAATACGGTTCGGCGCCGGTGGCGACGATCACCATGTCTGGTCGTTCGCGTTCCACCAGTGCCCGGTCGACGCGGGTGTTGCGTACCACTCGCACGCCGGCCAGTTCCATTTCACGTTGCAGGTTGGTGCTCGCGCCACCGAATTCCGCACGCTTGGGCAAGAGTTGCGCGAGCAAAACCTGGCCGCCGAGTTGCGAGTTGGCTTCGTAGAGGGTCACCTCGTGTCCGCGCTGGGCGGCCACGGCGGCGGCTTTCATGCCGGCGGGGCCACCGCCCGCGATCATGATGCGTTTGCGTTGCTTCGCCGGTTGCCGTTGACCGAAGATCAATTCGCGCCCGGTTTCGGGATGCTGGATGCAGGAGATCGGCAAGCCTTTGTGGAAGTGACCGATGCACGCCTGATTGCAGGCGATGCAGGCGCGCACATCTTCGACGTGGCCGGTGTCGGTCTTGTTGGGCATTTGCGGGTCGCAGATCAGCGCACGGGTCATGCCGCAGACGTCTGCCTGACCGCGCGACAGAATCAGCTCGGCTTCCTGCGGCTGGTTGATGCGCCCGGTGACGAATAGCGGAATCGACAGGCTGGCCTTGAACGTTCCGGCCTCCTTGGCCAGGTACGCCGCTTCGATCGCCATCGGCGGCACGATGTGCACCGCGCCGCCCAAGGAGGCCGAGGTGCCGGCGACGATGTGCACGTAATCCAGCAGCGGTTGCAGCGATTGCACGGCCGACAAGGACTCGTCTTCGGTCAGGCCTTCGGGATCACGTTCATCGGCGGAAATGCGCAGGCCGATGATGAAGTGCTCATCGGTGTTGGCGCGTACCGCGGCGATCACTTCGCGCAGAAAACGCAGGCGCTGTTCGAGTTCGCCGTTGTAGCCATCGGTGCGGCGGTTGACCCGTGGGTTGATGAATTGCGCCGGCAGGTAACCGTGGCTGGCGACCACTTCCACGCCGTCGATTCCGGCCTGATACAAGCGCCGCGCCGCTGCCCCATAACCGGCGACGATCTCGTCGATCATCGTCTGATCCAGCGCTCGCGGCATCACCCGGAAGCGCTCGTTAGGCACCGCCGACGGTGAGTACGCGACGGCCAGCAGGCCATCGCTGGACTCCATGATTTCCCGCCCCGGATGGAAGATCTGCGACAACACCACCGTGCCGTGTGCATGGCAACTGTCAGCGATTTTCCGATAACCCTCGATGCACGCGTCATCGGTCGCCATCAGCACATGCGAGGTGTACCGCGCGCTGTCATGCACCCCGGCCACTTGCAGCACGATCAGCCCGACACCGCCTTCGGCTCGCGCGGTGTGATAGGCGATCAGTTGCTCGTTGACCAGGTTGTCGGTGGGCATCGACGTGTCGTGACCGCTGGACATGATGCGGTTTTTCAGGCGTTTGCCCCGCAGCTGCAAGGGTTCGAACAGGTGTGCAAAAGCGGCGGAAGAGGACGGCATGGTGCGGGTACTCCAGGCAGGCTGAAGCCGAAAGGCCGGGTTTTCGGCGTTGTTATTATTTGCCTATAGAAATTTACCTTCAGTAAAAAATCAACTTGTTTTTTTACTTGGGCTCACAGTAGATTCATTGGGCGCCCGCACCTGGGGCAAACCTCACAACAATAAAAATGGGCTACGGCGGCGTTGAGTCGCGTGGCACCTGCAAGAGGAACCACTGATGAAATCGAACACGCTCAAGCACGGTTTTTATCCCTTGATGCTGTCCCTGGCCATGGGCCTGGGCAGCGCTCAGGCAGCACCGGACATGGTGGTGGTAGGTTACGGCGGTGCCGGCCAGAAAGCCCAGGATGTGGCGTTTTTCCAGCCGTTCAGCGTCGCGGATCACAGCAAGCTGATTCAGAGTGAATACAACGGCGAGATGGCCCGGATCAAAGTGATGGTCGACACCGGCAATGCCGATTGGGACGTGGTGCAGATCGAAGGCCCGGACCTGATGCGCGGCTGCGATGAAGGCATGTACGAGAAACTCGACTGGAGCAAACTCGGTCGCGTCGATCAACTGATACCCGATGCGGCACAGGCGTGCGGTTCGGCGGCGCTGGTGTGGAGCGTAGCGATTGCCTACGACACGCAAAAACTGGCGCAAGCCCCGACGTCATGGGCGGATTTCTGGGACGTGCAGAAAATCCCAGGCAAGCGTGGCCTGCGTAAACGCGCGGTGTACAACCTGGAATTCGCCTTGCTGGCTGACGGCGTGAAAGTCGAGGACGTGTATTCCGTGCTGAACACCCCGCAAGGTGTCGACCGCGCCTTCGCCAAACTCACCCAGCTCAAGCCGTACATCCAGTGGTGGGAAGCCGGCGCGCAACCGGCGCAATGGCTGACGGCGGGGGATGTGGTAATGACCTCGACCTACAGCGGACGTGTGGCCGCTGCTGCGCAAAGCGGTAGTCATCTCGGATTGGTCTGGCCGGGCAGTCTGTATGGCATGGATTACTGGGCGATCATCAAAGGCTCGAAACATGTCGATCAGGCCAAGCGTTTTATCGCCTTCGCCAATCAGCCGGACGCTCAGGTCAAGTACGTCGAGCAGATCCCTTACGGCCCGACCAACACCGAAGCCGCCGCCAAACTGGACAGCAAACTCGCGCAATGGGTGCCCACCGCGCCGCAGAACCTGAAGGGTGCGCTGTCGATGGACGTGGCGTTCTGGGTTGATCACGGTGAAGAACTTGAAGAGCGATTCAACGCCTGGGCCAGCAAGTAATCGCACGCGGCTGGACGTGGTAGCGCGTCCAGCCTTACTGTTTCGCGCAGTCGATCAGCCTGGAGACCTAAAACAATGAACGAGATCGCCATGTTTTCTCAGCGCAGCGCCACCGAGCAACATCTGCGTGAGGAATTGGCCGCCTGCTACCGATTGATCGCGCACTTTCGCATGACCGATCTGATCTTTACCCACATCTCGGTGCGCATACCGGGGCCTGAGCATCACTTCCTGATCAATCCATATGGGTTGATGTTTGATGAAATCACCGCGTCCAATCTGGTGAAGATCGGCCTGGATGGCCGGGCCGTGGAGGCGTCGCCGTACCCGGTGAATCCTGCCGGGTTTGTGATCCACAGCGCGATTCACGGGGCTCGTGAAGACGCGCAGTGCGTGCTGCACACCCACACCAAATCCGGTTGCGCGGTCGCGGCGTTGAAGTGCGGGTTGTTGCCGGTGAACCAGATCTCGATGGAGTTTTATGGCCGGGTTGCGTACCACGATTATGAAGGTGTGGCGCTGGACATGAGTGAGCAGGAACGTCTGGTGCGGGACCTTGGTGATAAGCCGGTGTTAATGCTGCGCAACCATGGTTTGTTGACCGTGGGGGAGACCGTCAGCCAGGCGTTTTTACGCATGTATTACCTGGAGAAAGCTTGCGAAATTCAGCTTGCCGCGCAGGCAGCAGGTGAGCTGGTGTTGCCACCGGCGCAGGTTTGCGAACACACCGAGCGCCAGTTCAATGACCCTGGCCGGCCGCTGGAAGAAGGCGAGTTGAGTGACCCGGATGCCATGCAATTGGCTTGGGCTGCGATGCTGCGATTGCTTGATCGGGTGGCGCCGGGTTATCGGGATTGACCTAGGGGGCCTGTGTTGATCGGGCTTGCCCGCGATGTGCGCGACACGGTCTCAGAACCCTGCAACCGACTAGAGACTATCCACCCTCTTGCTGTACAGTCGTTCAGCGCGTGGATTAACCCACCGCGCCCCTAACGATCGATCCCACGGAGAGTGTCGCGCATGAGTCAGGAAGCCCGTTTTTCCCGCATGGAGCCGGAGTTGCGCAAGGCCAATCTGATCGAGGCGACGCTGGTGTGCCTCAAGCGCCACGGTTTTCAGGGCGCCTCGATCCGCAAGATTTCCGCCGAGGCCGGTGTTTCGGTCGGGTTGATCAGCCATCACTATTCCGGCAAGGATGAACTGGTGGCCGAGGCCTACCGCGCGATTACCGGCCGCGTCATGAGCCTGTTGCGCAACGCCATGGAACACGCGGCCCCCAACCCCCGCGAGCGTCTGTCGGCGTTCTTCCGCGGTTCGTTTTCAGCCGAATTGCTCGATCCACAATTGATCGACGCCTGGCTGGCATTCTGGGGCGCGGTGCGTACCGCCGAGTCGATCAACCTCGCGCACGAACATTCCTATGGCGAGTATCGCGGCATCCTGCGCAAGGTCCTGACCGAACTGGCACAGGAAGAAAACTGGGAAAATTTCGACGCCGATCTGGCCGCCATCAGCCTCAGCGCCTTGCTCGATGGTTTGTGGCTGGAGTCCGGCCTCAACCCTGGCACCTTCACCCCGGAGCAGGGCATCCAGATTTGCGAAGCCTGGGTCGACGGATTGCAAGCAGGTGGCCGCCAGCGGTTTTGCGTCCAGACGACGGGCTGTTGATCAGTCGTTCAGCAGTCGATACTCTCTGGCGCCATAGCAACAAAACACTCTAATAAGAAACACGCCTTCGGGCACACGCGGGACACCATGCGATGACTCCTCGGGTATTGATCGTCGACGACGATCCGTTGATTCGCGAACTGCTGCAGGCTTACTTGTCCCAGGAAGGTTACGAGGTGCATTGCGCCGCCACGGCAGAGCTGGCCGAGACTTTCCTGGCGAGCCAGACGGTCGATCTGGTGATGCTCGATATCCGCCTGCCGGGCAAGGACGGCCTGACCCTGACCCGAGAGCTGCGGGTCCGTTCGGAAGTCGGGATCATTCTGATCACCGGGCGCAACGACGAAATCGACCGTATCGTCGGTCTTGAATGCGGCGCCGATGACTACGTGATCAAACCACTCAACCCTCGCGAGCTGGTGTCCCGGGCGAAAAACCTGATACGCCGGGTGCGTCACGCGCAAACGCCGCAACCAATGGCAGCCATCGCCAAACCGGTCAAACAGTTCGCTGACTGGGCGCTGGACACCGACCGCCGACGGCTGATCGACCCGACCGGCAGCGAGACTTTACTGACCCACGGCGAATACCAGTTGCTCAGCGTGTTCCTGCGCAACAGCGGCCACACCTTGAGTCGCGATCAATTGATGGATCAGATCCGCAACCGTGAATGGGTGCCCAACGATCGCTCCATCGACGTGCTGGTCGGACGCTTGCGCCGCAAGTTGCATGACGACCCGGCCGAGCCGCAATTGATCATTACCATTCACGGCGCCGGTTATTTGTTCACTGCCAGCGTGGCAGCCTGAGCCCGATGCTGCGTATGTTTGGCCTGCTGTTGGCGCTGACCGCGAACAGCGCGATAGCCGCAGAAAAAGTGCGCTACTGCGACTACCCGGTGTACCCGCCGATCTCCTGGAGTGACGGCAAGCAAGTGCGCGGCCTGGCCCCGAGCGTGGTGAAAAACCTCTTCGGTCGTTTGGGTTATGACGTCGACATCGTCGTGCTCGGTAACTGGAAACGCTGCCTGCTCGACGCTGCCGAAGGCCGGGTCGATGTGGTGTTGGCTTACAGCACGGCGCAACGCGAACAGAGCATGGTTTTTTCGACGGTGCCGGTGTTGCGCGAGGAGGTTGCGTTGTTCATCAATCGTCAGCACCCGGTGAAATTCGAGCGTCTGGAGGACCTGGCCCATTACCGTGGCGGGTTGCTCTTCGGTGAAAGTTACGGCGTCGATTTCGATCGCTTGGTCGCGCAACACCAGAATATCGAATGGGTCTCTGACAGCGGCCAGAACTTCGGCAAGCTGATTCGCGGGCGCATCGATTTCATCACCTCTGAACGGCGCACCGGCCAGCTGTACGTCGAGAACCTGCCGGGCGCGCAAGACATCGTCGCGCTGCCCAATGCCTTGAGCGTCGACTATTTGCGGGTGGCCGTTTCACGCCAATCCCCCTTGGCCAAGCGCATGCCGGAGATCGACGCGCAACTGAAACGCATGGTCGATGCCGGAGAAGTCGAGCAGTGGTTGAATGAAAGCGAAGTCACCTACCGCGACATGATCAATCTGCCGGCGAACGCCAAATGATCCGCGCACGTCCGGGTGGCCTGTTGCGGCGTCTGCTGCTGTTCATTCTGTTGTTCAGCCTGTGTTTCACCGTGCTGGCGAGTACTGTGCAGTTGTATTTCGAATACCGCCGCGAGATGCGCGACATCGACTCGCGCATGGAGCTGATTCGGGCCGGTTACCTGGCCAGTCTGGAGCGCAGTCTCTGGGACTTGAACCAGGAACAACTGAACGTGCAGTTGCGGGGGCTGGTGGACTTTTCCGACGTGGCGCGGGTGCACCTGATCAGCCCCGATTTCGATCTGCTGCAAGGCAACTCCGAGCCGGTCGGGCCATTGCGCGTCGAGCGTTTTGAACTGGATTATCAACCGCCGACCGGGCCTTCACGGCACTTGGGCCAGTTGGAGGTCAGCACCGATCTGGGCGCGGTGCATCAGCGCCTGTTCGCCACCGGTTTGACCAGCCTGCTGTGGATGAGCGTGTTTCTGTGCGGTCTGGCCGTGGCGTTGTCCGGGCTGTTCTACCGCTTGGTCACCCGGCACCTGCAAGTCATGGCCGAGTTTGCCCGACGCATCGCTGCCGGTGACTGGCACGAGCCGTTGCACCTGGACAAGCGCCGCCATGCCCACGAAGACGAAATCGACACCGTGGCCCACGCGCTGGACGACATGCGCCGGGCGATTCTCAGTGACATTGACCGCCGCGAAACCGATCGGCTGGCCCTGCAAGACAACCGCGATGAATTGCTCAGGCTGGTCGAGCGCCGCACCGCCAGTCTGATGCGCGCCAAGGACGAAGCCGAGGCCGCCAACCTCGCCAAATCGCGCTTTCTGGCGACCATGAGCCACGAGTTGCGCACCCCGCTCAACGGCATTCTCGGCATGGCCGAACTGCTACGCGGTGCACGCCTGGATGAGCGCGACGGCAAACGTCTGGATGCGCTGTACAAGGCCGGGGAAGGGCTGCTGTCGATCCTCAACGAAGTGCTGTATTTCGCGCGATTGGAGGAGGGCGTCAGCCACCCGGAACCGGTCGACTTTTCGATCCGGCAATTGCTTGAAGAGGTGCTGACGCTGCTGGAACCGCGCGCGTTGAGCAACGACACGACGCTGCACTGCCGAACCGATCCGCGGGTCGCCGAACGGCATCATGGAGCCGAGCAATTCTTGCGTCAGGTGCTGAGTAACTTGTTGGCCAATGCGATCAAATTCACCGAAGGCGGTGAGGTTGAGGTCGACGTCGCGCTGCTGGCGCAAGGCCCGGAGCAGAGAGGGCAGCGTGTGCGCGTGAGCGTGACGGACAACGGCATAGGCATCGCTCCGGCCATGCAGGAGAAGATTTTCGAGCGCTTCACCCAGGCCAGCGAAGAGGTGGCGCAACGCTTCGGCGGAACCGGGCTGGGGCTGGCGATCAGCAAGCATCTGGTCGAGCAATTGGGCGGACGGATCGGTGTTGAAAGTGAAGTCGGGCGGGGCAGTTGTTTCTGGTTTGAGCTGACATTGCAGGCGTCTACCGGCATTGCCACTGTGGCGCAGAGCAGCGAATCCTTGCAGGCGCTGAAGGTGCTGGTGGTCGAGGACGTGGCGCTGAATCGCGAAGTGGTCAGCGGTTTGTTGCAGCGTGACGGGCATCAGGTCTGGCTTGCCGAAGAAGGCGAACAGGCACTGGTGCAATGTGCCGGGCAGGCCTTCGATTTGATCTTGCTCGATGTGCATCTGCCGGGCATCAGCGGTGTCGAACTGTGCAAACTGATCCGTCACAACCAAGGCCCGAACCGTCAGACGCGGATCTTCGCCCTGACCGCCAGCGTGCAGCCGGCCTTGATGCGCGGTTATCTGGAGGCCGGGATGGACGGCATTCTCGCCAAGCCGCTGAAGCTCGAAAACCTGCGACAAGTGCTCGCCGGGCAACTGCCGGTGTCCACGCCACAAGCGGATGACGAGGCGATGGATTGGCCGCTGCTGGATACCCATCGCATGTTGCTCGGGGAGCAGAAACTTCAGGGCTTGCTGGCGGTGTTGCGCGACTCGATCCATCAGCATCGTGACGCACTCACCGAAGCCATCGAGGCTGACGATTGCACTGAAGTCGCCCATCTGGCGCATCGACTGGCCGGCAGCAGCGACTCATTGGGCTTTCGCGCGTTGGCCAATGTGCTGCGCGCTTTGGAAGAGGCCGCGATGGTCAATGATGAGCAGACGATGCGGACCTTGGCTTCTCAACTTGATGCGCAATTGCAGCATTCGCAACAGACGCTGGCTGAGTTGTTGTCCCGCTGACGTACAAGTTCGTTACGACTTTTTACAACTTCGATCTTTACGGTCAACCGGACCTTACATGCGCTTCCAATAATCGAGGCAACCGCCACAGCGCGGTCTTCGAAGCTTATTGGAGATAATAATAATGAACTGCCGTAAAGCTGATCCTTCCCCGCGCCATGCCGCACACCTTGCTGACTATTGAGGTGCGGACATGAGCGAATCTACCGAAACCAAAGGCATCCAACTTACCCGCGCCCTGAAAAGCCGGCACATTTTCATGCTGTCGCTGGGCGGCGTGATCGGCACCGGGCTGTTCATGGGCTCCGGCGTGACGATCAATCAGGGCGGGCCGGTGGGCGCGATTCTGGCGTATCTGGTCGCGGGCTTCCTGATGTACCTGGTGATGGTCTGCCTGGGCGAACTGTCCGTACAAATGCCGGTGTCCGGCTCGTTTCAAACCCACGCCACCAAATTCATCGGGCCGGCCACTGGCTTCATGATCGGCTGGGTGTACTGGATGAGCTGGGCGACCACTGTGGGGCTGGAATTCACGGCGGCGGGCATGTTGATGACGCGCTGGTTTCCGGCGGTGCCGATCTGGTATTGGTCGGCGCTGTTCGTGGTGGTGCTGTTCGGTTTGAACGCACTGGCGACCCGCGCCTTCGGTGAAGCGGAATACTGGTTCTCCGGGATCAAGGTCGCGGCGATTCTGGGCTTTATCGTCGTCGGCGTGCTGGTGATCTTCGGCGCCATCCCGCTGACCAGCGGTGCTCCGGCGCCGATGATGAGCAACCTGGTCGGCGACTCGCTGTTCCCTAACGGCCTGTCGGCGGTGTTCGCGGTGATGATGACTGTGGTCTATGCCTTTCAGGGCTGCGAGATCATGGGCGTGGCCGCCGGCGAAACCGATCAGCCGGAAAAAAGCATCCCGCGCGCGGTGCGCAACGTGGTGTTTCGCGTATTGATTTTCTATGTGCTGGCGATTGTGGTGCTCTCGGCGATTGTGCCGTGGCAGCAGGCTGGGTTAATGGAAAGTCCGTTCGTGCAGGTGTTCGACATGGTCGGCATTCCTTATGCCGCGGACCTGATGAACTTCGTGATCCTCACGGCGATTCTGTCGGTGGGCAACTCCGGCCTGTATGCCTCGACGCGCATTCTATGGGCAATGTCGAAGACCGGCATGGCGCCGAAAAGCCTGTCGCCCTTGAGCAAGCGCGGCGTACCGCTGCGGGCGTTGAGCATCACCTTGTGCTTTGCACTGGTGTCGCTGATGACCAGTTTTGTCGCGGCCGACACGCTGTTTATGGTGCTGATGGCCGTGAGCGGCATGTCTGGCACCGTGACCTGGATTGTGATTGCGTTGGCGCAGTACAAATTCCGCCGGGCGTATCTGCGTGATGGCGGCAAGCTCAGTGATCTGAAGTATCGGGCGCCGTGGTTCCCGCTGCTGCCGCTGACATGCATTGCGTTGTGCAGCTCACTGTTTGTGTTTCTCGCGCTGGATGAAACGCAACGGCCTTCGCTGTACTGGGGCTTTGGGTTTATTGCGCTGTGCTACGGCGCGTACTTCCTGATTCATCGCAAGCGTGAAGCGGTGTTGGCGCCGAGTTTGCCGACCGTTTAATTCTTTGAACTCACCGCTGTTCCTGTGGGAGCGAGCAAGCCCGCTCCCACAGTTGTTTTGCGGTGGGCTGTAGGCAGTTGTTCGAAGTTGTAACAGCGCAATCCTCACAGTGCCGGTATTTTCTAATAATTCCTTTAAATACAAATAGATGGATTTGTTTTTAAGCTTTTACAACTCATTTTCCTGCCGATTGCCGCCTTACTGAACACTCGTTTAGTATGGCCTCAAGTCGCATCACCTCAGACCAATCACAATAATTCGAGGATTCGCATGACTACTCAATCTTCTCTGCTCAGTCAGGTCGAAGCCGGCATTGCCTGGATCACCCTAAATCGCACCGCCCAGCGCAATGCGCTGGACATTCCGACCCTGAAAAACCTCCACGCCTTGCTGGACCAATTCAACGCCGACCCCGCCGTGCGAGTCGTTGTGCTGACCGGCAGCGGTCGCAGTTTTTGCGCCGGTGCTGACCTCGCCGAGTGGGCCGAAGCCGAAGCCCGTGGCGCCCTCGAAACCTACGGCTGGACCGAAACCGCTCACGCCTTGATGAGTCGTCTGTACAGCCTGGAAAAACCAACCATCGCTGCCATCAACGGCACCGCCGTCGGCGCCGGCATGGACCTGACGCTGTGCTGCGATTTGCGCATAGCTGCGCAATCGGCGCGCTTCAAGGCCGGCTACACCAGCATGGCTTACTCGCCGGACGCTGGCGCCAGTTGGCATCTGCCTCGGTTGATCGGCACCGAGCAAGCCAAACGCCTGTTGTTCCTCGACGAGTTGTGGGGTGCCGATCGTGCCTTGGCCGCCGGCCTCGTTGGCGAGGTCTGCGCCGATGAGCAACTGCTCGACGTCACCACTGAACTTGCTTCGCGCCTGGCCAACGGCCCGACCTTCGCCTTCGCCCAGACCAAAAAACTCATGCGTGAAGGCGCCCAGCGCAGCCTGCCGGAGCAACTGCAAGCCGAACTCGCCGCCGGCCTGTTGTGCGGCCGCAGCGAAGACGGCAATGAAGCCCTGCGCGCCTCCATCGAAAAACGCCCGGCCAATTTCATCGGCCGCTAAGCCCGACACCATCTTCAGCACACGAACAACAGGTAGCCCCATGAATTTCCAACTGACCCAAGAACAAGAAATGTTGGTGGACGCGGTACGCAGTTTTGTCGCCAAGGAACTGCTGCCCCATGAGGAAGCGGTCGACCGTGCCGACGAAGTTTCCCCGGAGCTGGCGGCACAGATTCGCGGCAAGGCCATCGCCGCCGGTTTCTATGCCTTCAACATGCCGGAAGAAGTCGGCGGCGGCGGTCTGGACTACCTGTCCCAGGCGCTGATCGAACGTGAATTGTCGAAGGTCTCCTGGGCACTGCATGTGTTCGTTGCCCGGCCGTCGAAAATCCTCATGGCCTGCACCGGTGATCAAATCAACGACTACCTGTTGCCGTGCATCCAGGGCGAGAAAATCGATTGCTTCGCGCTCACCGAACCGGGTGCCGGTTCCGACGCCAACGCGATCAAGACCCGCGCCGTCCGCGACGGTGATGACTTCATTCTGAATGGCAGCAAACACTTCATCAGCCACGCCGGCCACGCCGACTTCGCCATCGTCTTCGCGGTGACCGACACCTACGAGCACAACGGCCGCCAGCGCAACGCCGTGACCTCGTTTCTGGTCGACCGCAACACACCGGGCATGACCATCCGCCGCGGTCCGAAGTGCGTGAGCAATCGCGGTTACCACACCTACGAAATGTTCTTCGACGACTGCCGCGTCCCCGCTTCCAAAGTGCTGGGCGAAGTCGGCAAGGGCTGGGACGTGGCCAACGCCTGGCTGACCGCCGGGCGCGTCATGGTCGCCGCCAACTGCGTCGGTCAGGCGCAACGGGCGCTGGATGTGTCGCTGCAATGGGCGGCGGATCGCAAGCAGTTCGGCCAGCCAATCGGTACCTATCAAGGTGTCTCGTTCAAGCTCGCGGACATGGTCACGCAGATCCGCGCGGCCGAACTGCTGACCTTGCACACCGCCTGGAAAATGGACCAGGGCACCATGACCGATGGCGAAGCCGGCATGGCCAAACTGTTCGCCAGTGAAGTGCTCGGCAAGGTCGCTGATGAGGCGGTGCAGATTTTCGGTGGCATGGGCCTGATGGATGAATGCCCGGTGGAACGCATCTGGCGTAACGCGCGGATCGAGCGTGTCTGGGAAGGCACTTCGGAGATCCAGCGCCACATCATTTCCCGCGAATTGCTGCGGCCGCTTTTGCGCTGATCGGCCCGGAGAATGTGTATGTCGCAGACGATTCGTGACAACCTCAAACGCCTGCTCGCACCGCGCCATCTGGCGTTTGTCGGTGGGCGCAGCATGGCCCGCGCGCTCAAGCGCTGCGCCGACGGTGGCTACCAGGGCGAGATGTGGCTGATCAATCCGCAGCACGACACGCTTGAAGGCGTGCCCTGTGTGCGCAGCATCGCCGAGCTGCCGTGCGGCCCTGACGCGGTGTTCATCGCGACCAACCGCGAGCTGACCCTGACCTGTGTCGCCGAACTGGCGGCCAAGGGCGCGGGCGGGGCGATTTGCTACGCCTCCGGGTTTGCCGAAACCGGCGCTGAAGGCCTGGCCTTGCAGCAACAGTTACTCAAAGCGGCCGGCAGCATGGCGTTGCTCGGCCCCAACTGCTACGGCTTGCTCGATTACCTGCACAGCTCCGCGCTGTGGCCGGTGGCCCATGGCGGCAAACCGGTGGAGAAGGGCGTCGCCGTGCTGACCCAGAGCGGCAACTTCGCCTACAACCTGTCGATGAGCGACCGCTCGCTGCCGGTGGCCTACATGGCGTCAGTCGGCAATCAGGCGCAACTGGGCATTGCCGAATTGATGGACGTGTTGCTCGATGAGCCGCGCGTCACGGCCATCGGCTTGCACCTCGAAGGCCTGAAAAACGTGCCGGGTTTCGCCCGTGCCGCACACAAGGCGCTGGAGAAGGGCATCCCGATCATCGCCCTGAAAACCGGCGTGTCGCAGATCGGTGCCGAACTGGCGCTCAGTCACACCAGTTCGCTGTCCGGCTCCGATGCGCTCTACGACAGCCTGTTTGCGCGTCTCGGCGTGATCCGCGTCAGTGGCCCGGTGAGTTTTGTCGAAACCCTCAAAGCGGCGGCGTGCGGCCAGTTGCCGACGGGCAACAGCCTGATTGCGCTGGCCTGTTCCGGCGGTGATGCCGGGTTGATTGCCGACTACGCCGAACGCAATGACCTGAGCCTGCCCAAGCTCGATGAAGGCCAGGTCGGGGAACTGGCGCAAGTGCTGCCCACCTACGCCAACCTGGTCAATCCGCTGGATTTCACCACGGCAATCTGGGGCGATGGCGACGCCTTGAACCGCATGCTCGACAGTGCCCTGCGCACCGAAGCCGACGCCGCGATGCTGGTGCTTGATTACCCGGCTGAGTTCACCGGTGAGCGCAAGGAATGCGACCTGCTGCTGGAGCTGTTTTGCGCCGCGCTGGTGCGCCACGGCAAGACCGGTTTCGTCACCTCGGCGTTTCCCGAATTGCTCCCGGCGCACGCTCGTGAACGTCTGCATTCGCAAGGCGTCGCTGCGTTGCAAGGCGTGGAAGACGGCTTGGCGGCGTGGGGGCGCATTGCCGGTTATCAGCGCAATCGTCAGGCACTGCTGGCGCTCGGTGAATCGGCGCTGGTGCCGCATTGTCCGCACGCCTTGATCGGCGAAGGACGCCTGCTCAACGAGTGGGAGTCGAAAAAAGCATTGCATGCCTTCGGCCTGCCGACGCCCAACGGCGTCTTGAGCACGCCGGACAACGCGCTGAGTGACGCCGACGTACTGGGTTATCCGTTGGTGCTCAAAGCGGTCAGCGCGCAACTGCCACACAAAACCGAAGCCGGTGCCGTGGCGCTGAACCTCAAGGACGCCACCGCCCTGAGCGCCGCCCTGGAAAAAATGCGCGCAAGCATTGCCGAGTACGCGCCGCAGGTGCCGTTCGATCACGTGCTGCTGGAGCCGATGGCCAAGCCGCCGCTGGCTGAATTGATCGTTGGCATCAAGCGCGAAAACGACTTCGGTCTCGCTTTGGTTATCGGCACTGGCGGGATTCTGGTGGAGTTGCTCAAGGACAGTCGCAGCCTGCTGCTGCCGACCACCGACGGTGCCATTCGCAGGGCCGTTTTAAGCCTGCGCAGTGCGGCGTTGCTGCAAGGGTTCCGCGGACGCGAAGCGGCGGATCTGGATTCGCTGGTGACAGCGATCCGTGCGGTGGCCGATTACGCCTGTGAAAACGCCGGGCAGTTGCTGGAACTCGATGTGAACCCATTGTTGGTCGGTGCCGCTGGCACGACTGCGGTCGATGCGTTGATTCGCCTTGGCCACGAGTGAGGATGTGAACATGCAAACCACAACATTGACCGGCGGCCAGGCCCTGGTGCGTCTGCTGGCCAACTACGGCGTCGACACCGTGTTCGGCATTCCCGGCGTGCACACGCTGGAGTTGTATCGCGGCTTGCCCGGCAGCGGCATACGCCACGTCTTGACCCGCCACGAGCAGGGCGCCAGTTTCATGGCTGACGGCTATGCACGCGTCAGCGGCAAACCGGGCGTGTGCTTCGTCATCACCGGCCCCGGCGTAACTAACGCCGCAACCGGTATTGGTCAGGCCTATGCCGACTCGATTCCGATGCTGGTGATTTCCAGCGTCAACCACACCGCCAGCCTAGGCAAGGGTTGGGGTTGCCTGCACGAAACCCAGGACCAGCGCGCGATCACCGCACCCATCACCGCGTTCTCGGCGGTCGCGTTGAGCACCGACGACCTGCCCGAATTGATCGCCCGCGCCTACGCCGTGTTCGACAGCGAGCGCCCGCGTCCGGTGCACATCTCGGTGCCGCTGGACGTGTTGTCCGCAAAAATTACCCGTGACTGGAGCAACGACGTGGTCCGTCGTCCGGGTCGTGGCGCCGCCTCAACCGCAGCGCTGGACGAGGCCGTGGCCAAGCTGAAAAACGCCAAGCGGCCGATGATCATTGCCGGTGGCGGCGCGTTGAATGCGCAGCAAGCACTGCACGACATCAGCAACCGACTGGCCGCGCCGCTGTTCACCAGCGTCGCCGGCAAAGGTTTGTTGCCGCCGGATGCACCACTGAACGCGGGCTCGACCCTGTGCGTCGAACCCGGCTGGAACCTGATCGCCGAGGCCGACGTGGTGCTGGCGGTCGGCACCGAAATGGCCGACACCGATTTCTGGCGCGAGCGCTTGCCGCTGAATGCCGAACTGTTGCGCGTGGACATCGACCCGCGCAAGTTCAACGATTTCTACCCGTGTGCGGTGGCATTGCACGGTGATGCCCAACAAACCCTCGTCGCGCTGCTGGAACGTCTACCGTCCACCGCGCGTGATGCCAGCGCAGCGATTTCTGCCGTAGGAGCCTTGCGCGAAGCTGTGAAGGCAAGCCATGGCCCGTTGCAGTCGATCCACCAGGCGATCCTTGACCGTATCGCCGCCGAGTTGCCGGCCGACGCGTTCATCAGCACCGACATGACCCAACTGGCCTACACCGGCAACTACGCCTTCAACAGCCTGGCACCGCGCAGCTGGTTGCACCCGACCGGTTACGGCACTTTGGGCTATGGCTTGCCGGCAGGCATCGGCGCCAAGTTCGGCGCGCCGCAGCGGCCAGGGCTGGTGTTGGTCGGCGACGGTGGTTTCCTCTACACCGCGCAAGAGCTGGCGACCGCCGTCGAAGAGCTCGACAGCCCGCTGGTGGTGTTGCTGTGGAACAACGACGCGCTGGGGCAGATTCGCGATGACATGCTTGGGCTCGACATCGAACCGATTGGCGTACTGCCACGCAACCCGGATTTCGCCGCCCTCGGCCGTGCGTTCGGCTGCACCGTGAATCAACCGCAAAGCCTGGCCGAGCTGCAAACCGACTTGCGCCACGGCTTCAAGCGCAACGGCGTGACCCTGATCGAACTCAAGCACGCGTGCGCGCACTGATTTTCATTTTCTGGCAGAGGTATCGCCATGCGTTTTTCCGATCTGACTCAACGTATCGCCGGTGACGGCGCTGCTGCGTGGGACATCCATTACCGCGCACTCGCGCTGCAGGAGCAGGGTGAAGACATTCTGCTGCTGTCGGTCGGTGACCCGGATTTCGACACGCCGGCGCCGATCGTGCAGGCGGCCATCGACAGCCTGTTGTCCGGCAACACCCACTACGCCGACGTGCGTGGCAAACGCGCCTTGCGTGAAAGCATCGCCAGGCACTACGGACGGCGCAGCGGCCAACAGGTTTCGGCTGATCAGGTCATCGTCCTGGCCGGCGCGCAATGCGCGTTATTCAGCGTCGCCCAATGCGTGCTCAACCCTGGCGATGAAGTGATCGTTGCCGAGCCGATGTACGTGACCTATGAAGCGGTATTCGGTGCCTGTGGCGCCGTGGTGATTCCGGTGCCGGTGCGTTCGGAAAACGGTTTCCGTCTGCTGCCTGAAGATGTCGCGGCCCGCATCACCCCGCGCACTCGGGCATTGGCGCTGAACAGTCCACACAATCCATCGGGCGCCAGTTTGTCCCGCGCGACCTGGCAGGCGTTGGCCGACCTGTGCATCGCCCATGACCTGTGGCTGATTTCCGATGAGGTCTACAGCGAGCTGTTGTTCGACGGCGAGCACGTCAGTCCGGCCAGTTTGCCGGGCATGGCCGAGCGCACCGCGACGCTCAATAGCCTGTCGAAATCCCACGCCATGACGGGTTGGCGAATTGGCTGGGCAGTGGCACCACCGGCCCTCGCGGCGCACCTGGAAAACCTCGCGCTGTGCATGCTCTACGGCTTGCCGGACTTCGTGCAGGACGCCGCGGTCGTCGCTCTGGAAAGCCACTTGCCCGAGCTGGAGGCCATGCGCGAAGCCTATCGCCAACGCCGTGATCTGGTGTGCGAATGCCTGGCTGATTGCCCCGGCGTGCGGGCCTTGAAACCCGATGGCGGGATGTTCGTGATGGTCGATATCCGCGACACCGGGCTCAGCGCCCAGGCGTTTGCCGACCGCTTGCTCGACCGCCATGGCGTGTCGGTGCTGGCCGGTGAAGCCTTCGGCCCGAGCGCCGCCGGGCACATTCGTCTGGGGCTGGTGTTGGGCGCCGAACCGTTGCGTGACGCCTGCCAGCGCATCACCCGTTGCGCCACTGAATTGCTGGAGTCTCAGGTTTATGCATAACCATAAAGCGCTGTTTATCGATGGCCGTTGGCAAACTCCGTCGGGGCAGGGCATCGCCGAGGTGATCAACCCGGCCACTGAAGAAGTTGCAGGCTCGGTGCCGTTGGGCGATGAGCGCGATGTCGACCACGCGGTGGCTGCGGCACGCAAAGCGTTCAGCTCATGGTCGCGCACGCCCTCGAGTGTGCGGGCCGGCTACATCCGCGCCCTCGCCGAGCAGTTGCGTGCGCGGGCTGACGAGATGGCTTCAGTCATCACCGCTGAACTGGGCATGCCGGTGCAATGGTGCCGCTCGGTGCAGGTCGACGGCCCGATCACCGGGCTGGAGCAGTACGTCGAGCTCGCAGGCCTGATGGACGAAGTGCGTGAGGTCGGCAACTCGCTGGTGATTCGCGAAGCGGTGGGCGTGTGCGCCTTCATCAATCCGTGGAACTACCCGCTGCATCAACTGATCGGCAAGCTCGCCCCGGCGCTCGCTGCCGGTTGCACGGTGGTGGTCAAGCCTAGCCAGGAAACCCCGCTGCATGCCTTTTTGCTGGCGCAGATGATTGAAGCCATCGGCTTGCCGGCCGGCGTGTTCAACCTGGTCAGCGGGCCGGGTTCGAAGGTCGGCGAAGCGCTGGCCAAACACCCGGACGTCGACATGGTGTCGTTCACCGGCTCCACCGGCGCCGGGGTTCGCGTGGCACAAGCCGCCGCGCCGTCGGTGAAGCGCGTGTGCCTGGAACTGGGCGGCAAATCACCGCTGCTGATTGCCGAAGACGCCGACCTCGCTGCCGCTGTGCGCTACGGCGTGCAAGACGTGATGATCAACTCCGGCCAAACCTGCACCGCGTTGACTCGCATGCTGCTGCCGGCCAGTCGCTACGCCGAAGCAGTGGAACTGGCCATCGCCGAAACCCAAAGCCTGCGCATGGGCGATCCGCTGGACCCGCAGAGTTTCCTTGGGCCGATGTGTTCGGCGGCGCAACGGCGCACCGTGCGTGATTACATTCAGGTCGGCCAACAAGAAGGCGCGCGACGGGTGTGCGGCGGCGATACGGCCGACGCCTTCGAGCGTGGTTTCTACGTCAGCCCGACGCTGTTCGCCAATGTCGACAACCGGATGCGCATCGCCCAGGAAGAAATTTTCGGCCCGGTGCTGTGCCTGATTCCCTACACCGATGAAGCGCAGGCGATTGAGCTCGCCAACGATTCGCCGTTCGGCCTGTCCAGCGGTGTCTGGGCCGGCAGTGCCGAACGCGCCTTGCACCTGGGGCGGCAGTTGCGTGCCGGGCAGTGCTTCCTCAACGGCGCAGCGTTCAATTATCAGGCGCCCTTCGGTGGCTACAAACAATCGGGCAATGGCCGGGAGTGGGGCGAGGAAGGGCTTAACGAATTCGTTGAAGTGAAGGCGATTCAGGTGTGACCGCTCAATGGACGAGCTTGCATTACCGACTTCAAATTCAACGCTGATCAATATTTAAGGAATTGTCATGAAAGTACTGATCGTCCACGCTCACCCGGAACCGCAATCTTTCACCGCCGCCCTGCGTGACCAGGCCGTCGCCACCCTTGAAGCCCAAGGGCATGAGGTGCAGGTCAGCGATTTGTACGCGATGAACTGGAACCCGGTGGCCAGTGCCGATGACTTTTCTTCTCGGGAGAACCCGGAGTACCTGGTGTATGCACTGGAGCAACGGCTGGGGGTGAAAAGCCAGTCGCTGGCGCCGGACATTCGACAGGAACTCGACAAGTTGTTGTGGGCTGACCTGCTGATCCTCAATTTCCCGATTTTCTGGTTCTCGGCCCCGGCCATGCTCAAGGGCTGGATCGACCGGGTGCTGGTGTCCGGGATCTGCTACGGCGGCAAGCGCTTTTACGATCAGGGCGGCTTGAGCGGCAAGAAGGCACTGGTGACCGTGACTCTGGGCGGGCGCGAGCACATGTTCGGGGAGGGGGCGATTCACGGTCCGCTGGAAGACATGCTGCGGCCGATCCTGCGCGGCACGCTGGCGTATGTCGGCTTCGACGTGCTGGAACCGTTTGTGGCGTGGCATGTGCCGTACATCAGCGACGAGGCGCGCAAGGAATTCCTGGTGAGCTATCAGCAGCGACTGGAGCACTTGAGCGATGACCAGCCGATGCAGTTTCCGCGGTTGGCGCAGTTTGATGAGGCGTTGTATCCGTTGCCGGTTTGAGGCGGGTTTTTACCTGGCGTTTGATGGTGTTCTTTGCGGCCCCAACGCGAGCTTGCTCGCGATGGGGACAGTGAATCCAGCCAAAAAACCAATGGCTCGCCCCCTGCCCAAGCCGAGCAGCCTGGGCAATGCCAATCAGGCTTAAATCTCCTTCACCGGCGTCTCACCCTCAACCCCTTTGATCAACCTGATGGCATGCAGACAATCGGCCTTGTTCACATACGACTCGCCACTGGCGATGGTCTCGTGATTCCCCGCCCTCAACCGCCAGCGCCATTGCCCTTTACCGGTGCTCGGGGTGCCCTTGGATTGCCTGTAAATCTCGAAATACATATTGCTCGCTCCATGCGATGGGTTATTGCGACAACCTGTGTGACGCGTCGGGGGCAAGCCTAGCGGAGCTGGCTTTTTTGGCCACCGGGCATTTGTTTCCAGGCATTTGAAAATATTTCTGCGAGCGCCGGCAGGCCGGTGGGAATGGCCAAAACCCCCTCTGATTCGCCCTTGCATCACCTCCCATGGTCCTGCTTAATACGACTCGACTCATGGCGTCGAGAAACTGTCGGCGACCCCGGATTGTAGAAAAACCACTATAAAAAAGAGCAATCAATTGACTCATCAGCACGGAACGCAACTGGCCGGGCATTTGGCGTTATCGCTCGTCATCCCGGTGTTCAATGAAGCCGCCACCGTCGACTTGTTCCTCGCGCGGATCAATGACGTCTTCAAGGACGAGGCGCTGATTGGTCTGGAACTGGTGTTCGTCAATGACGGCAGCACCGATTCCACGCTGGATCTGTTGCTGGAACGCCAGTTGACGGACCCGCGCCTGCGCATCGTTGACCTGAGTCGCAATTTCGGCAAAGAAGCCGCGTTGACCGCGGGTTTGCAGACCGCCACCGGCCAGGTCGTGGTGCCGATCGACGTTGATTTGCAGGACCCGCCCGAGGTTATTCTCGAGATGATTGCCCGCTGGCGTGAAGGTTATGAAGTGGTGCTGGGTCATCGTGTGAGTCGCAACACCGACTCCTGGGCCAAACAGACCTCGGCCAACTGGTTCTACCGCCTGCACAACAAAATCGCCGAGCAACACCTGCCGGAAAACGTCGGCGATTTCCGCCTCATGGACCGCTGCGTGATCGATGCCTTGCAGTCCTTGCCCGAGTCCCGGCGCTTCATGAAAGGTTTGTTCGCCTGGGTCGGTTTTCGCACCACCCAGGTCAACTACGAGCGCCCGGAGCGGGCGGCCGGAGCGACCAAGTTCAATGGCTGGCGGTTGTGGAACTTCGCATTGGAGGGCATCACCAGTTTCAGCACCGAACCGCTGCGGATCTGGACCTACCTCGGGCTGCTCGTTTCGCTGATTTCCTTCTCGTTCGCCATCTTCATCATCGTGCGCACCCTTATTTCCGGTATCGACCTTCCGGGTTATGCCTCGTTGATGGTGGCGGTCACCTTTCTGGGTGGCCTGCAATTGATCGGCATCGGGGTGCTGGGCGAGTACCTGGGCCGAACCTACATTGAATCGAAACGCCGGCCGGTGTATCTGGTGCGGCGTGTCTATGACCCCAAGGACTGAACCGTGGATCTCAAGGAAACCGACATTCTCGGTTCAAGCATCGATCAGCATTGGTATTACGCCTCCAAAGCGGCGGCGACCACACGGTTGCTCGGCAGCACTCCGATCAGGAAAATTCTCGACGTGGGCGCAGGCTCCGGGTTCTTTAGTCACCATCTGCTGAGTCATTCATCGGCCAGCGAAGCGTGGTGCGTGGACATCAGTTACGACGCCGACTCGGACGCCAGCACCGCCGGCAAACCGGTGCATTACCGGCGCGAAATCGATGCGGTGGACGCCGACCTGGTGTTGCTGATGGACGTGCTGGAGCATGTCGACGACGACGTCGGGTTGCTCAAGGCCTATGTCGACAAAGTCCCCTCTGGCAGCCGATTCCTGATGACGGTGCCGGCGTTCCGGTTTCTCTGGAGCGGGCATGATGAGTTTCTCGAGCAC
The DNA here is from genome assembly GCF_031456615.1 of Pseudomonas sp. 3296. NCBI lineage: Bacteria > Pseudomonadati > Pseudomonadota > Gammaproteobacteria > Pseudomonadales > Pseudomonadaceae > Pseudomonas > Pseudomonas sp. 3296. The sequence continues at coordinate 119,974 of NZ_JAVDUY010000011.1, read as the reverse complement.
AAACGCCGCTACACCCTGGCGCAACTGGAAACCGTGGCCCGAGCGGCCGGCTTGACGGTGCAGCAGGGCACCTACTATTTCGGCCTGGTGTTCCCGATTGCCGCCACGTTGCGATTGCTGCCCAAAGGCGCGCAACCGTCGCCGCCACGTTCGCAACTCAAGCAGCATCACCCGCTGGTGAACACGCTGTTGAAGACCTTGTGCAACATCGAGTTGCCGTTCATGAAGGCCAATCGTCTGGCCGGTTTGACGGTGTTTGTGCTGGCGCAGAAGCCGTGACGTCAGCCGAAAAATCCGCCCTGATCAAGCGTGGCCTGCGCTTTGCCGTCACCGGGTTGTTCGTCACCGCCTTGCATGCATTGGTGGCCGTGCTGTTCATCAATTACGTGTCGCCGTTGCCACCATTGGCCAACGGCGTGGCGTTTGCCGTGGCGACCGTGGTGTCCTACGTGATCAATACCACCTGGAGTTTTTCCGCGCGATTGCACGGCAGGACGCTGTTGCGTTTCATGATGGTGTCCGGCGCCGGTTTTCTGTTGGCGATGCTGGTGGCCTGGGCCGCGCAGATGGCCGGGCTGCATTACTTGCTGGGGATTGGCGCCGTGGCGCTGACGATTCCGGCCTTCACCTTTGTACTGCATAACTTCTGGACGTATCGATGAAGGATCTTGTTAAACGCCTGCCGCTCAACCTGTTGCCCTTGTTGATCGGTGTTGTGGCTTTTTTCATCGTGGTCGGGCCGAGGGCGCTGAACCCGCAAAACATTGCGTGGCTAGGGAACGGTGATCCGGCGACGCATTATCTGGGCTGGGTGTTTTTCCGCCAGTCACCGTGGTCCTTTCCCGTCGGGCTCAATCCGTCCTACGGGCTGGAATTGGGCAATGGCATCATTTTTTCTGACTCCAATCCGCTGCTGGCCCTCTTGTTCAAACCGTTCTCCGCGCTGTTGCCGATGCCTTTCCAGTATTTCGGGCTGTGGTTCCTCGCGTGCTTCGTCTTGCAGGCCTGGTTTGCCTGGAAACTGCTGGGGCTGGTTTCTTCGCATGTGGGGGTGCGTGCCGTGGGGACGGCGCTGTTTGTCTTCGCGCCGCCGATGATCATGCGTATGCCGTTCCACTTGTCCCTTGGTGGTCATTTTCTGGTGCTGGCTTCCTTGTACCTGGGACTGCACCCGAATTTGCGCCGTCGACGACTGGCCTGGGGCGCTTTGCTGGCGGCGGCCGCGTTGATCCATGCGTATTTTCTGGCAATGGTGGCTGTAATCTGGATCGCCGATCTCACGGCCGGCTATTTCAGGAAAAAACTGACGCTGCAGTCGGCTGCCATCGAACTGATCGGGCTGTTTTCGCTGGTCAGTTTTTGCTGCTGGCAGGCGGGCTATTTTTCGGTGGGCAGTGGTGCGGTATCGGATGGTTTTGGCCTGTACGCCATGAACCTGCTGTCACTGGTCGATCCGGGCAATTGGTCAGGGCAGTGGTCCTATGTCCTCAAGGATATGCCCGGTGTTCAGGGGTATGGCGACGGTGAAGGGTTTCTCTATCTGGGGCTCGGGCTGATCACACTGGGCATTTGTGCGCTGATGGGGCTGCTTCAAGGCCAAACCGGTTTTGCTCGGCGATTGGGCCAGCACCCCCTATTACTGGTGGCTCTGGTGGGGCTGTGCCTGTTCTCGATCTCCAATCATGTAGCGCTCGGCTCGCTGGAATGGACCTATCCGTTGCCGCAGTGGGTGATCTCGATCGCGAACATTTTCAGGGCGTCAGGGCGGATGTTCTGGCCGGTCTACTACGCGATTATCTTCGCCATCATTTTCCTGGTGATTCGCGCCAATTCCCCACGTACCGCCGTGAGTCTGTTGTCTCTGGCGTTGCTGATCCAGGTGCTCGATACCCATGCCGGCTGGATAGGCGTGCGCAAACAATTGATGGTTGAGCCGGCGTCGAAGTGGGTGTCGCCCATGGTCGATCCGTTCTGGAACAGTGCTGCGACTCATTACCGGAGCATTCGCTGGATCGTTCCGCAGAATCTGTCCCCGAAGTGGATGTCGGTGGCTGATTTCGCCGGTGCCCATGGCCTGGCAACGAATGCCGTGTACCTCGGGCGTATGGACACCGCCAACTGGATCAAATCCGAGCAGGAGACGGCGCGTGAAATGGCCTCGGGCAAGTATGCCGCCGACTCGTTGTACCTGCTCGATGAGCGGGCGTTGATCCAGGCGGTGAGAAATATTGATACCCGAACGGACCTCTTCGCCAGGATTGACGGGTTCACAGTGCTGGCCCCGGGTTGGAAACAATGCAGCACATGCCTGCAGCAGGCCTCGCAAATCAACCCGCTGGATCTTGTGCCCAGCGTCGAACCCGGACAAAAGACCCTGTTCAATTACGGCGGCAAGGGCGGGGCACTGCTCGCCAATGGATGGTCCGAGCCAGAACTCTGGGGCACCTGGTCGAAAAGTCCCGACGCCGAAGTCATGTTCCGGGTCCCGGCGCCCGTGCATTCCTTGCGTCTGGAAGCCACGGCGTTCCTTCCGCCAGGTCATGCGCGGCAACGTGTCCTTATCAACATCAATGGCGTACCGGCCGTGAATACCCGGCTTGAGCAGGCAGATGGCAACATCATCGATGTGGCCCTTACGGCCGAGATGCAGCAACGGGTGTCGAGCGAGGGGGTGTTGATTGTGCAATTGCAGTTCGCCGATGCCGTCAGCCCGAAACAGTTCGGGATGGGGCCGGACGTTCGACCGCTTGCACTCGGGTTGAAGGCCTTGACCGTCAATTGATTCCCCGCTGGACATAGACGCTTGCGTCGGGCCTTTCTACACTGCCTCAAGTGTTGGGGATCGGGGGCAAGGAATGAATCGTAATGAACTGCGCAAGGCGGACATCAACCTGATGGTGGTGTTCGAAACGTTGATGCTCGAGCGCAACGTGACGCGGGTGGCGGAGAAGCTGTTTCTCGGTCAGCCGACCATCAGCTCGGCGCTCAACCGCTTGCGGGCGATGTTCAACGATCCGCTGTTCATCCGTGTTGGCCACCGCATGGAACCGACGGCCCGCGCCGAGGAGTTGATTCAGTATCTGTCGCCGGCGCTGGATTCGTTGTCGGTGGCGTTGAGCCTGACCCACAGTTTCGACCCGGCCAGCAGCACCATGACGTTTCGCATCGGGCTGTCAGATGACGTCGAGTTCGGCCTGCTGCCTCCGTTGCTGCGCGCCTTGCGCCAGGAAGCGCCGAAGGTGGTGTTTGTGGTCCAGCACGTCGATTACTGGCGCATACCGGACTTGCTCGCGTCCGGCGACATCACGGTCGGCATCAGCCAGACCCGCGGCCTGCCGGCCAACGCCAAGCGCAAATTGTTGCGCCACATTCAGCCAAGCATCCTGCGCGCCGATGCGTCCGACACACCGCTGACGCTCGATGAATATTGCTCTCGCCCTCATGTGCTGGTTTCCCACACGGCGAACATCAGTGGTTACGCCGATGAGTGGCTGGCCGAGATTGGCCGGACGCGTCAGGTGGTCTTGTCCGTGCCGCAATACAGCTCGTTGCCGGCCTTGCTCGCGGGCACCGATCTGATTGCCAGCCTGCCGGATTACACGGCCGACGCCATGGCGGCTACCGGTTTGCTGTTCAAGGAACCTTTCCCGTTCAAGACCCCGACCCTGGACCTGTCGATGGTCTGGCTCAGCCATGTCGATACCGACCCCGCCGAACGCTGGTTGCGTTCGCGCCTGGAGGTGTTCATGAGTGAACGTCCACCCTTGCCGCTGCCCGAGTGAGTCAGACGGCGCTGTGTTATACGTAGGATCTTTCTGCCCATTATCTGGAGCCGCGTCATGCCTCACGTGCACATGGAATACACCGCCAACCTGCCTGGGCTGAACGCCGACGTGGCGTTGATCCGTCTCAATAATGCCTTGGTGGCTTCCGGTCAGTTCGCGGCAGAGTTCGACATCAAGAGTCGGGCACTGAAGGTCGAGACCTTCAAGGTCGGCACTGCGTTGAATGAACGGGCGTTTGTGCACGTGAAACTGGCGCTGTTGAGCGGTCGCTCACCGCAGATCAAACAGCAGCTGTCGGAAAGCCTGCTGGCGGTGGTCCAGGACCTGTGTGAATGGCCAGCCGGTGTCGAAGTGCAGTTGTGCGTGGAAATTCTCGATATCGATCGCGAGTCCTACACCAAGACCGCCATCACCCCCTGAATTCAGGCCACCTGCTCGGCACAGACGTCAATCACCTGCTCGCGCAGCCAGGTGTTGGCACTGTCCTGATCGACACTTTGACTCCACTGCATGTCCAGGGTGAAACCCGGCAGGCCGTTGGGTGCTTCGCAATGATTGAAGATCGCCTCGTTGGCGAGCAATTGCTGGATACGGCGGGGCAGGGTCAGGATGTAGTCGGTGCCGGTGATCATCTTCAGTGCCGCGCTGTAGCTGTTGGCTCGCGCGACAATCTGCCGTTTGTGCGCCTGTTGCGCCAGCCAGCCGTCGACCATGTTGGTGCTGGACGTCCATGGGGTTGGAAACACATGCCGGCGTTGCACAAAGGCTTGCAGGCTCAGCCGTGACTCCAGTGGTGTGGCGCGCTTGTCGAACACACAGACCAGATCATCTTCCAGTAACAGCCGGGATTTGAAGTCGGTGTGGCTGCGATGGAAATTCGGGCCGAAACAGATCACCAGGTCGAGGCGGCCATCGCGCAACTCGTCGACCGGGATGTCGGTTTCGAACTTGTGCATGTTGACCATCACCGGCAGGTCGGCGAAATCGAAGCGCTTGAGCAGACGCGGCAGAATCAACTGTTCGAAGTACTCTGGCGCGCAAATGTTGAACGTCACGGCTTGCAAGGTCGGGTCGAACGCTTGGGTGCTGGCGTGGCACAGGTTGATGCTTTCGAGAATTTTCAGCACATGCGCGTACATGGTGCTGGCTTTGTAGGTGGGGCGCATGCCGGTGCGGGTATTGATGAACAACTCGTCTTCAAAACTGGTCCGCAGCTTTTTCAGGCAGTAACTCACCGTGGACTGGCTGACACAGAGCGCCTCCGACACACCGGTGACGCTGCTTTGCTCGTACACGGCGGCAAACACCATGAGGTCCTGCATGTCGAGCTTTCGAAGCAAGTTACTGTTCAGCATCCGTTCTGTCTCGCTGTGTTCCGTGCGCGATCAATGCGCAACGTGTGCGAAAGATCCTAACGGAACGATGGTGCCAGGAGAATGCCTTGTAGGAAGTTTCTGCGCTGATCAGTCGATGTGTTGGTGGTAGTGGCACGAATGCTGTCAGGGCGTGCCAAGGGGATGATTGTTTAGCAAAATTGCAACCAAGGTTCTTCAAATCCCGATTTAAAGACCTGACTGCCCGTGTGACGCTGCCACTCATCTGTCCTCTACGGTTTTACCTATGGGCGATTGTCCCGTCGCACTTCCCTCCGAGCTGGCCTTCTGGGCGCTGTGGCATTGCCGTCACGCACGCCCCCCGGATTCCTGCATTTCCCGTTGATTGTTCTGACAGGTCCCGCGCCATGCGCTGGATCACTTCGGCAACGCCTGCGCGTTTGCCTGACGCGGAAAAAAGAGAATACCCATGAGTTGTGCCACGACCTCGTTCGCCTCCCCGCAAGAAGCCCTGACCTTTCTCGAACAGAACCCGGACATTGAAATGTTCGAGCTGTTCATCCTCGACAACAACGGTGTGCCACGGGGCAAGCTGCTGCATCGCGATGAACTGCTGGCGGTGTACGAGAGCGGTCGGCCGCTGCCGAGCACCATTCTGGGCCTGACCATCAATGGCGACGACGTGGAAAACTCCGGGCTGGTCTGGGACGTCGGCGATATTGACTGCCGTGCCTACCCAATCAGCGGCAGCCTGACGCGCCTGCCGTGGCGGTTGATTCCGACAGCGGCGGTTCAAGTCAGCATGCACCCCAAAGAAGGCATGCCGGCGACGATCGCCGATCCCCGGCACTTGTTGGCAAAAGTGATCGAAGGCCTGCAAGCCGACGGTTACTACCCGGTGATGGCGGCGGAGCTGGAGTTTTATCTGCTGGATCAGCAGCGCGACAGCAACGGACGGCCACAACCGGCGAGGGATGTCGATGGCGGGCGGCCGCGCACGACGCAGGTCTATGGCTTGCGTGAACTGGAGCAGATCGAACCGTTTCTGGCCGATCTCTACAGCGCCTGCAAGCTGCAAGGCATTCCGGCGCGCACGGCGATTTCCGAGTACGCGCCGGGGCAGGTGGAAATTACCCTCGAACATCGCACCGATGCCCTACAGGCAATGGACGAAGCCGTGCGTTACAAACGATTGGTCAAGGGCGTGGCTCACAAGCACGGGATGACGGCCTGCTTCATGGCCAAACCCTTCGACGATCTGGCGGGCACAGGGATGCACATGCATGTCAGCCTCGCGGACAGAGAGGGCAACAACCTGTTCGCCAGCGAAGCCCCGGACGGCACGCCGTTGCTCAGGCAAGCGGTCGGCGGCATGCTCAGTACCTTGCTCGATTCTTTGCTGTTGTTCTGCCCGAATGCCAACTCCTACCGGCGATTCCAGACCAACAGCTATGCGCCCCTGGCGGCGACCTGGGGCGTGGATAACCGCACGGTGAGTCTGCGCGTGCCTGGCGGGCCGGCGTTTTCCCGGCACATCGAACACCGTATCTGCGGCGCTGATGCCAACCCGTACCTGGCTGCCGCGGCGATACTGGCTGGTATCCATCGCGGTATTCGCGAACAACTCGACCCGGGTGCGCCGGTGGAAGGCAACGGGTACGCCCAGGCCACGGAGCTGTTACCGACCGATTGGCTGACCACGTTGCGCGCGCTGGAAGGCTCGACCTGGGCGCGTGAAGCGTTCGGACAACCTTTTCTGGGCGTCTACCTGGCCGTTAAGCGCGCCGAGTATCGACAGTTCATGGGCGAGGTCGGTGAGCAGGACTGGCGCTGGTACCTGAACCAGGCCTGAACCATTCTCAATTATTCATAACCTTGGTCGCAGGTTTAATAAGCCAACTATTCGTTGGCTTCTTTTTCACAAAAAATTGATGGTTCGCTGCTTAACATTAGTGTTGTCACGGTCAATGAAATTTTCACATTTGCCGTAGGCACTTCTTTTCAGGAACAGCCGATCACCATGTTGAAGATTAAAGCCGTGCGCCCGGAATGGGTGACACTGATTGCCAGCGCCTTTTTGTTGACTGCCTTCAATTTTGTGTTGTGGCAGCACCTGTTTGAAATCACCGCCGCCGACGGTAAAGGCATCGTCATGCGCGTGGCATTCGGGGCGATGATTCTGGCGGCCTTCAACATTGTACTGACCTTTCTGGCGTTCAAGCGTGTGCTCAAGCCGGTCCTGACGCTGATCTTCATGATCAGCGCCGGGGTGGCCTACTTCATGAGCCAATACGGTGTACTGATCGACACCGGCATGTTGCGTAACTTCGCACAAACCAATGCGACGGAAGTTCGAGACTTGCTCTCGTTGAAGTTGTTGGCGTATATCCTGTTTCTGGGTGTTTTGCCGTCGTTGTTGTTGTGGAAAACACCGATCAGTTATCGTCGCTGGCACCACGAGTTATTAAGCAAGGTGTTGGTAAGTGTTGTATCCGCTGTCGTTATAGGTGGCGTGGCCCTGATTAACTATCAGGGCTTGTCTTCTTTGTTCCGTAATCACCATGAGTTACGCCTGATGGTCGTGCCGAGCAACTACATTGGTGCCTCGGCGGGCTACTTGCGTGAACAGGTGGCGGCGGCCCATCAGCCCTTCGTCAAAATCGGCGAAGACGCGCAGAAGAACCCGGTCTGGCAATCCCATGGCCGCAAATCCCTGACCGTACTGGTGGTGGGCGAAAGCGCCCGAGCCGAGAACTTCGGCATCCTTGGTTATGGCCGCGACACCACCCCGAAGCTGAGTAAAGAAGCCGGCCTGATTTCGTTTACCGATGTGCATTCCTGCGGCACCGAAACCGCCGTGTCCGTGCCGTGCATGTTCTCCAACATGGGCCGCAAGGACTACAACGCCAGCAAGGCGAAGAATGAAGAGGGCCTGCTCGATGTGCTTAAACGGGCCGGCCTGGACGTGATCTGGCGTGACAACCAGTCGGGCTGCAAAGGCACGTGCGACCGGGTCACCATCGACGACGTAAGCAACCTGAAAGACCCGGTGCTGTGCGCCAACAGCGAATGCCGCGACGAAATCCTGCTACAAGGTTTGCAACATTTCATCGACACACTCGATAAAGACACCGTGTTGGTCTTGCATCAAATGGGCAGCCATGGCCCTGAATACTTCAAGCGTTACCCGAAAGAGTTCGAGCATTTCACGCCGGTTTGTGAAAGTAACGCGCTGAACAATTGCAGTCGGGAAAGTATCGTTAATGGTTACGACAACACGTTGGTGTACACCGACCACGTGCTGTCGACCCTGATCGATCTGTTGCGCAAGAACCAGGAGAAAGTGGATACCGCGATGCTGTACCTGTCCGACCACGGCGAATCTTTGGGTGAATACAATCTGTTCCTGCACGGCACGCCTTACATGCTGGCGCCGGAGCAACAGAAACACGTGGCCATGCTCGCGTGGTTCTCCGACAGTTATCAGAAGTCGTTCTCGGTAAACACACATTGCCTGCAACTGAGTCGCGATAAGCCATTGAGCCAGGACAACCTGTTTCATTCGATGCTGGGTCTGCTAGAAGTCAACAGCAAGGTCTACAACCAGGATCTGGATATGTTTGCCGGCTGTCGCGGTGCGGTGGTCGACGGCGTGTTGGCCAAGGATTGAACGCTTCAACTGTTTCAGACACTGGCCGCTAACTTGCGGTCGCAAGAGTCATCACCAAGGGTCAATTGCACATGTCTGCGCAACCCACATCCGCCATCGAGCTTGAGTTCGCCCGGCGCTACGATCAGGAACACGCCCGCGTCTGCCGTCAGCCGCAACCGCGTAGCCTGATGGGGCGCCTGGCGTTCCGGCGCGAGGAAAACCTGGTGCGCAATGCGCTCAAGGTGGCGGGCGAGCCGGGGTTGATCCTTGACGTGGCCTGCGGTGCCGGGCGCTTCTGGCCGGTGCTGGCCGAGCACGCAAACCGCGTGATCCTCGCGTCGGACCCGTCCCAGGACATGCTCAACCATGCGCAGACTCACCATCCGCAAAGCCTGCTCAAGCGGATCAAGACCTTCCAGAGCTCAGCCTTCAGCCTTGGCTTGTCCGTTAACGCGGTGGACTGCATTTTTTGCATGCAACTGTTTCAGCACATCACCTGCGCCGAACATCGGTTGGCCATGCTCCAGGAATTCCACCGGGTCAGCCGCGATACCGTGATCGTGGCGGCTCGAGTCGAAGGCTATTTCAATCTGCGCCGACCTGAGACGGAGGCTACTCACGCCCCGCAGCCGGTGAGCAAGGTCGAGATTGAAGCGGACTTCAAGCAAGCCGGTTTCCGGGTGCTGAGCCATCAGGACGTCCTGCCGGGCTGCACGTGGATGCGGGTCTACGTACTCAGTAAGACCAGTTAGTCTCCGCTTGTCAGACATTTCTTGCTGTTGGGCAGGTCTTTTCGCTAAAGCTCTTGTTCAGTGATGCGCGGAAATCGCCGGGGGCGATATATACTGCGCGCCATTCTTCAAGGGAGAGCCGTGTGGCCATCGATATTCATTGGATTCGCGACAACGATAGCCTCGGTCAGTTTTGCGCCGAGTGGCAGCAGCTGCCATTCGTTGCCCTCGACACCGAATTCATGCGGGTCGACACCTTTTACCCGATTGCCGGCCTGCTGCAGATCGGCGATGGCGTACGCGCTTACCTGATAGATCCACTGACCATCGACAACTGGAAGCCCTTGGCCGCGTTGCTGGAAAACCCGGCGGTGGTCAAAGTCGTGCATGCGTGCAGTGAAGACCTCGAGGTCCTGCTGCGCCTGACTGGCAGCTTGCCGGCGCCGCTGTTCGATACGCAACTGGCGGCCGCCTACCTGAACCTGGGTTTCTCCATGGGTTACTCGCGATTGGTGCAAGAGGTGCTGGGCATCGACTTGCCCAAGGGCGAAACCCGCTCCGACTGGTTGCAACGTCCGCTGTCCGACACCCAGATCAGCTACGCCGCCGAAGATGCCCTGCATTTGGCAGAGGTTTTCGTACAGCTTCGTCCGAAGCTGTCTGAGGACAAATACAACTGGGTCCTGGACGACGGCGCTGAGCTGGTGGCCAACCTGCGCCGCGAGGTCGACCCGTACGAGGTCTATCGCGATGCCAAACTGGCCTGGAAACTGTCTCGCGCCCAACTCGCCGTGTTGCGTGAACTGTGCGCCTGGCGTGAGCGCGAGGCCCGTGCCCGTGACTTGCCGCGCAACCGCATTGTCCGTGAGCACTCCTTGTGGCCACTGGCGCGGACTCAGCCGGACAACCTCGGCGCGCTGGCGAAAATCGAAGACATGCACCCGCGCACCGTGCGTCAGGATGGCGAGTTTCTGCTGGATCTGATCAAGCGCGCCGGCAGTGTGTCGCCCGATCAATGGCCGCCCGCTGTGCCGGAGCCGCTGCCGGTGGATGCCGCCGTGCTGGTCAAACAGCTGCGCGCCATTGGTCAGGCCGAAGCCGAACGCTTGAACATCGCGCCGGAACTGATGCTGCGCAAGAAAACCCTGGAAGCGCTGCTCAAGAGCGGCTTCCCCAATGGTCCATACCAATTGCCTGATTCGCTGCGTGGCTGGCGCCGCGAATTGATGGGCCAGGCATTGCTCGACAGCCTGGCCACCGCCGGAGAACAGCCTTGAAACGTATTTGCTCGATCTACCGAAGCCTGAAGAAAAACGAGATGTACCTCTATGTGCTCAAAAGCGATGCACTGGAGCGCGTCCCGGAATCATTGATGGCCGCCTTCGGCAAACCGCACCACGCGTTCGATCTGGTGCTGACCCCCGAGCGCAAGCTGTCGCGCGAGGACATCACGGTGGTCCTGGAAAACCTCGAAAAGCAGGGCTACCACCTGCAAATGCCACCGGCCGAAGACGAATACATCGAACACTTGCCGGAAGAGTTGCTGCGCCGCAACGACCCGATGTAAGCGGCAGACAGGCTCTGTTCAGCGTCTGTGTGAAACACTGGAATGATTTTTGGCGATGACCGAGACGAGGAAGTCATACTCGCTCGGGGGTCGTCTGCACGGCTTTTGAAAGGTTTGAAACATGCGCGTTCTGATTGCTGAACACGACCACCCGGTGTATGCACAATTGCTGCGTCAGGCGGCGCCTGAGCTGGAAGTGCTCACCAGTGGCGACTCCGCTGAACTGTCCCGTCTGGCGGCTGATTGCCCGGTCTGGCTGGGTCAACCGGATTTGCTGGCCACCCTGTTGCGTCAGGGACATGAGCCGCAATGGCTGCAATCGACCTGGGCGGGCATCACGCCGCTGCTGGTCGACGGCTTGCCCCGTCACTATCGCCTGACCCGTGCGGTCGGCATTTTTGGCCAGGTCATGGCCGAATACGTGCTGACCTACATGCTCGGCCACGAACGCGAAGTGCTGGCACGGCTGGTCAGTCAGGTCGAGCGCAAATGGGACAGCCGCCAGGGCCAAAGCCTGGCGGGGCGCAAAGTGTTGATCGTCGGCACCGGCGACATCGGCCAGACCGTGGCGAAGTTTCTGCTGCCGTTTGGCGTCGAGTTGTACGGCATTGCCAGCGAAGCCCGCGAGCAGGCACCGTTTATCGAAGTCGGCGCGTTGGCCGACTTGCCGCGTCTGGTCGGCGAAGTGGATTACGTGATCAATCTGCTGCCCAATACCCCGAACACCCACGACCTGTACGACGCGACACTGTTCAAGCAATTCAAGCCGACCGGGTTGTTCATCAACGTCGGTCGCGGTGTGGCGGTGGTCGATGCCGATCTGGTCGAAGCCTTGAAAGAAGGGCATCTGGCGGGCGCGGTAATTGATGTCTGCCGTCAGGAGCCGCTGCCGCAACGTCATCCGTTCTGGACGGCCTGGGGCTTGCTGCTGACCGGTCACAGCTCGGCACCGACCTCGCCATCGATGATGGTGAATTTGTTTGTCGAGAACCTGCGGGCGTACGAGGCGGGTGAAGCACTGCGCGGGGAAGTGGATTTCGAACGCGGTTATTAACCACGTGCAAAAACACTGTAGGAGCCGAGCTTGCTCGCGATGCGGCCGGCACATTCAACATTAATGTTGACTATGACACCGTCATCGCGAGCAAGCTCGGCTCCTACAGTTCAGTGGGGCTTAGAGGGTGAAGTCGCCTTCAGCGGCCAGTTCGCTCAACGGGCGACGCGGGCTTGGCTCTTCACGCGCTTGCAGGTACTCCGCCAGCGTCGCCTTATCCCCCAGTTTGCCCACCGCCACGGCGGCGTGCAGTGCATAACCTTCAGGAATGTTCAGCTCCTTGCGGGTCAGCTCCTGATCAAAACCGGCCATGCCGTGGGTGTGCCAGCCGCTGAGGCTCGCTTGCAACGCCAGGTGCCCCCACGCCGAACCCGTGTCGAAGGTGTGCCACAGCGCCGGGGTTTCTTCAGTCGAGCCCGGTGCGATGAAGGTGGTTTTCGAAATCACGATCACCAGCGCCGAGGCATGTTGTGCCCAGCTGCGGTTGAATTCATTGAGCAGCCCCAGGTAACGCTCCCAGTTTGGCGTGTCGCGACGTGCGTAGAGAAACCGCCAAGGCTGCGAGTTGTAGGCTGACGGTGCCCAGCGCGCGGCTTCGAAGAAACTCAGCAGGGTCTCTTCAGGAATCGCCTCGCCGGTGAACGCGCGGGGCGACCAGCGATCGGTGAATTGCGGGTGAATGGCATAGTCGGCAACGCGTGGATTGGCACTCATCAAGAGATTCCTTGCTACGTTTGAAGTGAGGGAGCGACGCAAAACCCTACTGGGCGGCGCAAAAACTGACAAGTCCGTTCTACCGGCAGTCGCCAATGCTTGGCCCGCAAGGGCCTTGGCACTAGACTGGCGGCCTTTTCACCACCTGATGTTGATGCTTGAGCCATGGCCGCCAAAGTCGAACCGTTCTGGATACGCAAAACCCTCGATCAACTCGATCAAGAGGAATGGGAGTCGCTGTGCGACGGCTGCGGCCTGTGCTGCCTGCAAAAACTCGAAGATGAAGACGACAACAGCGTCTATTACACGCGCATCGCCTGCAAACTTCTGGACCTGAAAACCTGCCAATGCACCGATTACCCCAACCGGCGTGATTTCGTCCCGGACTGCATCCAGCTCACGCCGGGCAAGGCCGACGAGTTCAAATGGCTGCCACCGACCTGCGGTTATCGCCTGGTCAGTGAAGGCAAGGACTTGCCGCTCTGGCACCATCTGGTGTGCGGCGACCGCGATGCGGTGCACCACCAACGAATTTCACAATCCGGGCGCATGCTCGCCGAAGGCAGCGTGCCTGAAGATGACTGGGAAGATCACCTGATATTCCGCGCAGGTTAATGGCTGACAGATTCAGTTTCACTAAGGAGTGTGTATGGCTGTGGGATGGCGGCTGGCGTTGGCAGTCGGGCTAGTGGCCCTGAGTTCGCCCGTGTGGGCGGCGAAGAAAGTCGATCTGGATTACCACGTGCGCCTGTTGCCGCAAAGCGATCAGGCGGAAGTACGCCTGACACTGGCGCAGGGTTCGGCGGTGCGCAGCCTGGATTTTGACCTCGGGGACGGCAGCCACTACAGCGACTTCAAGGCCGACGGCCAATGGCAACTCACGCCGGGCAAAGCCGCACGGGGTGTCTGGCATCCTGCCGCCGACAAGGCCAGCCTGACTTACCGCGTGCGTATCAGCCACGGGCGCAAAAACGGCAGTTTCGATACGCGCATGACACCGACTTGGGCGTTGATGCGTGGTGATGACCTGGTGCCCGCCGCCAGACTCGATCAACAGGACGGCATCGAGTTGGTTTCGCGCCTTGAGTTCGAGTTGCCGACTGGCTGGAAAAGCGTCGAAACCGCCTGGCCGCGGATCGGCAAGAATAAATTTCGCATCGACAACGTGTCCCGATTGTTCGACCGGCCCACCGGCTGGATGCTCGCCGGTCAACTCGGCAGCCGTCGCACCCGATTGGGCGAAACCGAAGTCACCGTCACTTCGCCTCAGGGCCAGGGCATGCGCCGCATGGACGTGCTGACGCTTTTGACCTTCGTCTGGCCGCAAGTGCAAGCTGTGTTTCCGCGTCATCCAAGCAAACTGCTGATTGTCGGCGCCAACGACCCGATGTGGCGCGGTAGCCAGGCCGCCCACGAATCGATCTATCTGAATACACGTCTTGCGCTGGTCAGCGAAAGCGGCAGCAGCGCGCTGGTGCGTGAACTGGCGCAGGTGTTCGCACGGATCAACGACAAACAGCGCAGCGAATGGATCAGCGAAGGGTTTGCCGAGTATTACTCCATCGAACTGGTGCGCCGCGCCGGCGGCATGAGCGATGAACGCTATGAAAGCCTGCGTGGCAAGCTGGTCAAGGACAGCCAGAAGGTCACGACCGTACGTGGCGACCAGATCAGTCCGGCGCAAGTGTCGAAAGCGGTGGTGATGCTACAGGAACTGGATCGCGAAATTCGCTTGAAGACGCGTAACAAGCGATCGCTGGATGATGTGTTGCGCGGGGCGATGCATCTGGAGAGTGTCGATACCAAGGAGTTTGTTCAGCTCGCCGAGAGCGTCATTGGCGAGCCTTCCAAAGTTCTCGATACCGAATTGCTCCAGTGATACCGCCATCGCGAGCAGGCTCTAAGCCTCAATACTTCTTCCGGATCAAATCCCAGTCTTCGGCGACTTCAACGAATCATTCCCCGTCACGGTAGCCGTCTTGGTCGCCGCCTCGGCATTTGCCTTCAACGTGCGCAATTCTTCCCCGGCCCGCTCAATTTTCGCCCGCACGTTGTCCATGTCCTGGCGGCTCTTCTCGATCATGCTTTTGACCGAACTGTGCCCGGTGATCCCGCGGGCCAGTACCACACCGCCGATCGCCACTTGAATCAAGCCGAAAATCCCGCCGCGACGCAGGCCCTTGCCCATCATCACTACGCCACCGGCCACGGAGCCTGCGCGCTCCCAACCGTAAACGTTGTGCTCGGAACGGCTCTGGAACGGGGTGGATTCAATGCGTTCTACGCGTTTGAGTTCGCTCATGATCTTTCTCCTGGCAGGAAGGGCTGCGTCGTCGTGGATAGTTAAGCTGACTGCCGAGGCGGGCGGCTTGTTCCATCGGATGTGCGTCGAATCAGCGAAATTTCGCCCCGGAACGGGTGTTGAGCCCTTTGGACATGCGGTCGTAAAGCACGACGTTGACGGTGGCCGCCAGGTTCATGCAACCGGTGGTCGGGATGTAGACCACGTCTTCGCACCAGTCGCGAATCTCTTTATCCAGCGAGCCGTCTTCCGGGCCGAAGATGTAGAGGGCGCGATCGGGGTGGGTGTATTCCGGCAGGGAGCGCGCACCTTCGACCAGTTCCACGGCCACCGGCACGCAGCCCAGCGGCAGGATTTTTTTCAGGTCGTCGATGCCGATCAGCGGGATGTCGTAGTGGACGCGCTTGGTGTCGGTCACGAAGTCGGCGGCGCGTTCATAACGCTTGCCGGTGTAGAACACGGACGCCACGCCATAGCAGCCGGCGGCACGCATGACCGAACCGACGTTTTCCGGTGATTTGGGGTTATACAAACCAATGCAGCTGTACCGTTTATCTGCCACGAGCGGGGTGCCTTCGGGGAAAAAACGGCGATTATACGGGGATTGGGGGAGAGGTGTTCAGTGATCGTTCCCACGCACCGCGTGGGAATGATCAGGCATGGGGTCAGTCGACTTCAGTCTTCTTTTTTCATCAACCCAGCCAACGCCGCAAACGGGTTATGCGTCGCCTTGGCGATTTTCGGCGTGCTCAGCGAGCCTTCGCCGAAATACTGCTGGTCGGTATATCGCGAGTGTTCATTGTCGTGGCAGTACAGGCACAACAGTTCCCAGTTCGAGCCGTCTTGCGGGTTGTTGTCGTGGTTGTGGTCGCGGTGGTGCACGGTCAGTTCGCTCAGGCGCTTGCCGGAAAACTCACGGGCGCAGCGGCCGCACACATGCGGGTACATCTTCAGGGCCTTGTCGCGGTAGCCCATTTCCTTGTCGCGCTGGTTGTCGGCGAGGATGCGGTCCAGCTTCGAAGTATTGGTCGGGGTGGACGAACTCATGGGTTCACCTTTGTAAAAAAGACTAATGACGGTTATGACGTGAGTTTAGCTCAGCCCTTGAGCTTCTCGGCAATCCAGATGGTGTGACGCGTGCCCTTGTTGCCATGGGCAAAGACCTGGACTTCCTCGGCCTTGAAACCGGCCTTCTTCAATTTGTCGGAAAACTGCTTGTCGGCGCTGGCCGACCACACCGCCAGTACACCTTTGGGCCGCAGGGCCTTGGCGCAGGCACTCAGGCCACCGGCGGAATAGAGCCAGCTATTGGCTCGTTGGGTCAGGCCTTCGGGGCCGTTGTCGACGTCGAGCATGATCGCGTCGAAGCCTTGCGGCTCGGCTTGCAATACCTTGGCCACGTCTTCCATGCGGATCACGGTGCGCGGGTCGAGCAACGGGTTGCCGGCCTTCTCGCCCAGTGGACCTCGGTTCCACTCAACCACACCCGGCACCAGCTCGGCGACCACCACTTCGGCCGTCTTGCCCAAATGCTTGAGCGCCGAGGCGAGGGTAAAGCCCATGCCCAGACCGCCGATCAGCACGCGAGAATTCGGCCGGCCGGCGACTTTGCGACACGGAATCTCGGCCAGCGCATCTTCGGAGCCGTGCATGCGGGTGTTCATCAGTTGCCCGCCGTCGCCACCCTGGATCTTGATGACGAAATCCTCACCGTATTCGAACAGGCACAGGGCACCGCCGTTTTCAGGGATAGGGGCAGTGTCGAGCAGAACGAAACGTTTCATGGGGCTCTCTTGAGAAGGATTGGCATAAACGGTGAGGGCAAACGGACGCCGTTGGGAGTAGCCTGAAAGTGACCACAAGGCCAACGGAGCCATTGATGAAGCGCACTATTCTAACGGCCATTGCTCTGGCCGCGCTCTCGATTACTGCTGTGCAGGCGCAAACGCTGCAATCCATCCCTGTCAGCCCCGCGCCCATGCCCGGTTCGCCCGGCACCGCGACACCGACGCCGTACCCGCAAATCAACGTGCCTTCCTTGCCCAAAGCCGGGTCGGGCAGTGGTGGACCGCCATTGGTGCCGATTGACATGCCCAGCCCGCCGACCAAGGACCAGCCCGTACCGAGGATCGAGCAAAACCCGTCGAAAGCCAAATCGCCGGACGGTTAAACCTGCTGCGAAAGCAGTTGCCCGTCGGCCATGCGCAAGCGTTTGGAGAGGGAGACGGCGAGGGCGCGAATGATCTTGGCGGCGATTTTCGGCGTGTCGTTGATCATCTTTTCCAGCGAGTCCTTGCCCAGGTTCAGCAACTGGCAATTGCTCGCGGCCACACAACTGGCTGAGCGACGCTCACCGTCCAACACGGCCATCTCGCCGAACGAACGACCGCTGCGCAACGTGGCCATGGTCACCAGTTGCCCGTCACCATTGGTTTTTTGCACCGCCACCTGGCCGGTGTGAATGATGCACATGAAGCTGCCGGCATCGCCCTCGTGGAAAATCTCCTCGCCCTGCGCCACGGTGCTGATGCTGAAGTAACCCGAGGCCGCCGCGAAGTCGGCGGGCAGCAATTGATCGAACAGGCCGCAGTCCATCAGCCAGTCGCGAATTTCATTGTTCAGTAAGGTCGGTTCTGACATGTCGTCACGGTCTTTTTCTTGTGTCTGTTGCTGTTCTGGGCCTTGGGCTCACTGGTGTCCATTGTGGGAGCGAGTAAATGCCGGGCCCGGGGTCTGGTCTTAAGACCGGCACACCGGGCCAAGTTCCTCAGGCAACGCCCAAAACCTTGAACAAAAATGCGTATTCGAGCGCTACGTCACGCAATCCCTGATATCGACCGCTCATCCCGCCATGTCCTGCACCCAATTCGGTCTTGAGCAGAAGGACATTGCTGTCGGTTTTGGTCGCGCGCAATTTCGCCACCCACTTGGCCGCTTCCCAATACTGCACACGGCTGTCGTTGTAGCCGGCAATCACCAGGGTCGCCGGATAGGCTTGCGCGGTGACGTTTTCGTACGGGGCGTAGGCCTTGATCCGATCATAAACGTCCGGCTCTTGCGGATTGCCCCATTCGTCGTATTCCGTGACAGTCAGCGGCAGGTCCGGGTCGAGCATGGTGTTGAGCACGTCGACGAACGGCACTTCGGCAATCGCCGCGCCGAACAATTCCGGGCGCTGATTGAGCACAGCGCCAATCAGCAAGCCACCGGCACTGCCGCCGCTGATCGCCAGTTGTGGCGCGGTGGTGAAACCGTGGGCAATCAAATGCTCAGCACAGGCAATGAAGTCGCTGAAGGTGTTGTGCTTGTGTTCCTGCTTACCGGCGCGATACCAGGCTTCGCCCAATTCACCGCCGCCGCGCACGTGCGCGATGGCGAAGGCCATGCCGCGATCCAGCAGGCTCAGGCGGGCGTGGGAGAACCAAGGGTCGAGGCTTTCGCCGTAGGCGCCGTAGCCGTAAAGATACAGCGGCACGGGTTGGCCCAGATGTTCGCGCTTGACCACCAGGCTGATCGGCACCTGTGTACCGTCCGGCGCGGTGGCCCACAGGCGCTGGCTGACATAGGCATCGGCGTCGAACGGGCCGAGCACCGGGGTTTCCTTGAGCACTTTCTGCTCACCGTTGTTCAGTTCCAGTTGGCGGATTTGCGCCGGGCGGTTCAGGGCTTCGTAGCGCAGGCGGATCCTGTCGCTGACGAACTCCAGGCTGTTCTGGACGTGGAGGCTGTAGGCCGCGTCCGGTAATTGCACGCGATAAGGCGCCAGGCCTTGTGGGTGGACTTCGATGATCGGCAAGCCGCCTTCACGCAGGCTCAGGGTCATGGCGCCGGTGTTCAGGCTCATGCCTTCGATCATCACGCTGTCGCTGTGGGGGATCAGGTTCTGCCAGTCGGCTTCGGTCGGCGCCACGCCGGTATCGACCGCGCTGTACAGGGCAAAGTTGATGCCGTCGCGGTTGGTGCGAATGAACCAGGCCCATTGGCCGTCGAGGGCGCCGTGGTCGACGTCGTATTCATGGTCCTCGACCCGTGGCGCCAGGCAGGTGAAGGCCTGATGCGGCAGGGCGGCGTCTAGCGCCCAGACTTCACTGGTGGTCTTGCTGCCCAGGGACAGCAGCAGTTGCAGTTCGGAACTGGAGCGGTAGCAATGCAGGAAGAAGCGTCCGTCCGGTTCATGGAACACTTCTTCGGCGGCTGTACCGTCCAGCCGATAGCGAAACAGTTTGTGCGGGCGATGGGTGTCGTCCAGTTCGCCGAAAAACAGGGTCAGGCTGTCATTGGCCCAGGTCATGCTGCCGTCACAATCCTGGAACTCCAGCTCGCTGACTCGACCGTCGGACAATTCCTTCACGAACAACGTGTAAATCTCATCGCCCGTGGAATCGATGCTGTAGGCCAGCCGCTGGTGGTCCGGGCTGATGCTGAACGCCCCCAGGGAAAAGAAGCCGCCGTTGGCCAGTTCGTTGGGGTCCAGCAGCAACTGTTCCTGGCTTTCGTCCAGTTGCAGGCTGTCGTCGGCCGGACGCGGGCAGCGGTAGTGCCGGGCATATTCGTCACCGGCGGTGGTCCGCGTGTAATACAGGTACGGGCCCCAAGGGGAGGGCAGCGACAGGTCGGTTTCGAGAATCCGGCCCTTGATCTCTTCGAACAGGGTTTCGCGCAGGCCGGCCTGATCGGCGGTCAACGCCTCTTGATAGCTGTTTTCAGCCTTGAGGTAGTCGAGCACCGCATCGGTGTCGCGCTCCTGCAGCCAGGCATACGGGTCATCGCCCTCGGCCTTGCGGGCAATCGGAGCAGCGGAAACGTTGGCGGATAAGGGCATGGATGGCTCTCGTGCAATGTAAGAAATAGGGGGCGTTGCAGACCACAGTCAGCTCTGGACTCAGTGCAAAACGTGTGGAAGCAAGCCCGCTCCCACAGGTTGGGTGTCTTGACCGGCTGGTATTGGGGCAAGCCTGATCTGCGAAAAGTCGTTACTATAAGCGCCTCTTTGCCTGCCTTGCCATGGACACCATGACCGAGAACGACTATCTGATCGCTTGGGGCTGCTACGCCTTTGCCGCTTTTGGCTGCCTGTTGGTGTGGATGCGCTTGACCCGCTGGATGTGGCGCTGGCTGCGCGAGCCGCTGCGGCTGCTGGTGGCTGTCTTGCTATTCAGCCCGACCATCATCGATCCGGTGAAAGATAAAGTCGCGCCGGCTATCGCCATCACGGCGCTCGACCTGTTGTTCAAGGTCGGCAACAACGCCTGGCGAGCGATTTCCGATCTGTTGATGTACGGCATGATCGCCTTCGGCCTTTACCTGGTCATGGTGGCGATCCGCTTCCCCATCGAGCGCGCTTCCAACGCCCGCAAGGAACAGGCCGCTGCCGCCAAGGCTGCGGCCAAAGCCGAAGATCCGGACGATGATCATCCCTTCGGCGGTGCCGGCGATGATCGTTATGGTCGCCCACCGGTGCCGAGCAATCCGCAGCGATTGCGTGTCGAGCCGCGTTTGTAACCTTGCCCCTGCCTTTTCATCGAGAATCCGAGCATGTGTGAGTTATTGGGCATGAGCGCCAATGTGCCGACCGATATCGTGTTCAGCTTCACCGGGCTGATGCAGCGCGGCGGCCGTACCGGTCCGCACCGTGACGGCTGGGGGATCGCATTCTACGAGGGCCGCGGCCTGCGCCTGTTTCAGGACCCGGCCGCCAGTTGCGAGTCTGAAGTCGCGAACCTGGTGCAGCGCTATCCGATCAAAAGTGAAGTGGTGATCGGGCACATCCGCCAGGCCAATGTTGGCAAGGTCTGCCTGTCCAATACTCACCCGTTCGTGCGCGAACTGTGGGGGCGCAACTGGTGTTTCGCCCACAACGGCCAACTCGCGGACTTTCAACCGACCGCCAGTTTCTACCGTCCCGTCGGCGACACCGACAGCGAGGCGGCGTTCTGCGATCTGCTCAACCGCGTGCGCGCTGCCTTTCCGGAGCCGGTCGAGGTTGAAAAGCTGCTGCCAGACCTGGTGGCGGCCTGCGCCGAATACCGTAGCAAAGGCGTGTTCAACTGCCTGCTCAGCGACGGTGACTGGCTGTTCTGCTATTGCTCGACCAAATTGGCCCAGATCACCCGTCGGGCGCCATTCGGCCCGGCGCGCTTGAAGGATGTCGATGTGATCGTCGACTTCCAGGCCGAAACCACGCCCAACGACGTGGTGACGGTGATTGCCACCGAACCCCTGACCGAAAACGAAACCTGGACCCGCTACGAACCGGGCCAATGGAGCCTCTGGCGACGCGGTGAATGCGTCAGCCAAGGCAAGACCGAATAAGGATCTCCTCCGATGTTGCTCAGTTATCTACGGCTGGTGTTGTTTGCGGCGGGCCTGTTGATCGGTGTCCAGGTGCCGGGTTTTATCAATGATTACGCCAAGCGGGTCGAGGCGCACCTGATTGAGGCGCAGACCGGTTTGAGCGGTTTCCAGGGGACGGCCAACGAGTTCTTCAAGGGCGACATGCAGGCCCTGGTCGCCCATTACCGCGCCAGCGAAGACCCGATCTTTCGCAGCGATGCCGACAGCCTGAGCAACTTGCTGACCCGCCAACTGGCGTTGGACAAGCAATTCCAGGCCATGCAAGGCCCGTGGTACATCCGCTTCCTGCAAGTGGTGCTGGCCGCCGACCCTGACATCCGCAAGGAAACCTGGAATGGCTACAGCTACCAGATCCTGCTGACGCCGGAAGCGATGATCTGGGGCATGAGCGGCGCGATGCTGCTGTCATTCGGAATTGAATGCCTGTTCCGTTTGATCGACTGGGTGGTGCTGGGTGGCAAACGCCTGCGCCAGAGCCGGCCGATCGAAGACCGGGACGTGCGCGGCCTCTAGAAACCAAAGCGCAGATCTGTGCAGCAGCTGCCTCGGCAGCTGCTGCAAGGGCTCAGTCAGCAAGAACGATGTAATCCTCGCCCATCTCCTGCGCATACCGTTCCAGGACCTGCTGACACAACGCCACAATCTCCTCGACCCATTCAACACCCGTGCGCCACGACACCACCACCTGCAAGTCCGGTGGCCGTTGATCGATCGGCAGCAGGGTCAGTTCCCCGCGTGCCAGTTCCTCGGCCACCAACACTGGCGGCAGCGCGCCAATACCGAAACCATCGCGCAACAACCGGGTGATCGCCGACACTGAATTCACACAGTTCAGGCGAGGTGTCATCACGCCATTGGCCTGCATCAGGGCGAGCACCTCTTGATGCGGATGGGAGTTTTTCGAGTAGGTAATGATCCGCTCGCGCGCCAGATCGGCAATGCCAGAGTACTCGCGGTTGTAAAGGGAAGTGCTCGCCGCAATCCAGCCCATGGGATGGCTGGCCAGCTCCAGGCTGCGCACGCTTTCCTGGCGCATCAGGTCTGTTTGCAGGATCAGGTCGAGAAACCCTTTTTGCAGCTGATCGCAGAGGTTGAGCGACGTATCGGCCACCAGTTCGATTTCCACCAACGGATAGAGGTCCGTCATCTGCGCCACCAGCGGGCTCAGCCAGGTGTGTATCACCGTGTCCATGACGCCGATCCGCACCCTTCCGACCTTGCTCGAACGGGTCTCGATCGACTGTTTGAGTGCCTGCATGGTGTCCATCATCTGCTCGGCATAGTCGAGCACTTTCAAGCCTTCGGGCGTCAGGCTGACGCCGCGTGAATCGCGCAAAAACAGTTTCACCCCCAGCTCGCTTTCGAGCACGGCGATGCGGCTGGATATCGAGGCCTGGGTGGTGAAGAGCTTGTCGGCGGTCAGGCGAAAACTCTTGAGTCGGGCGACCCAGACAAAGGTCTCGAGAAACTTCAGATTCATGGGATCAACTTTTTCTTATGCCTAAGCCCGGTTTTTATTAGTTGGACGCAGCAGGGCCACGGACCCAAAAATCGGCGCATCCGGTTCCCACGATAGGCGTCGTCGGAGCTCAGAACAATACCAATAAAAACTAGCGCGGAGATTTGCCATGAGTGCGCCCGACACGCTCGATATCCCCAAAACAACGGCCCGTCCGGGACCTTTCGACTGGTATCGCAACATTAACCAGCAGGAACGCCGCACCTTCTGGAGCTGCAAGATCGGCTATGGCCTGGATGGCATGGACACCCAGATGCTCAGTTTCGTGGTGCCGACCCTGATTGCCATGTGGGGCATCACCACCGGTGAAGCCGGGCTGATTCACACCAGCACCCTGATTGCCTCGGCCATTGGTGGTTGGGTAGCGGGGATACTTTCGGACCGCATCGGTCGCGTGCGCACCTTGCAACTGACGGTGCTGTGGTTCGCCTTCTTCACCTTCCTCTGCGGCTTCGCGCAAAACTACGAACAACTGCTGATCAGCCGCACCCTGATGGGCTTCGGTTTCGGCGGCGAATGGACCGCCGGTGCGGTGCTGATGGGTGAAGTGATTCGCGCCAAGGACCGTGGCAAAGCGGTGGGCATGGTGCAATCGGGCTGGGCGCTGGGGTGGGGGCTGACGGCGATTCTGTATGCGCTGCTGTTCTCGGTGTTACCACCGGAAGACGCCTGGCGTGCGCTGTTCATTCTCGGCATCGTGCCGGCGATTTTTGTGATCTTCGTGCGTCGCCTGGTCAAGGACCCGGAAATCTACCGCGAGGCCAAGGCCAGACAGGAACCGAGCAACCCGGCGAAGTTCTACGAGATTTTTGCTCCTGGCATCCTCTTCACCACGATTCGCGCGTCGGTGCTGACCACCGGCGCACTGGGCGGTTACTACGCGATCACGTCATGGCTGCCGACATTTCTGAAGAATGAGCGGGGTTTGAGCGTACTTGGCACGGGCGGTTATCTGGCGATGGTGATCGTCGGTTCCTACGTCGGTTACGTCATCAGCGCGTATTTGACGGACATCCTTGGCCGCAAGAAGAACTTCATCCTGTTCGCTGTCGGCTCGTTCACCATCGTGTTGCTCTACACCCAACTGCCGGTCAGCAATGGCGTGATGCTCTGGCTGGGCTTCCCGCTGGGTTTCTTCGCTTCAGGGATTTTCAGTGGCATGGGCGCGTTTTTGACTGAGCTGTTTCCGACACGGATTCGCGGCTCGGGCCAGGGTTTTTGCTACAACATAGGTCGGGCGCTGGCAGCACTGTTTCCGCTGCTGATCGGATTGCTTAGTCAGACGGTGCCATTGAGCGTCGGCATCGGGGCGTTTGCGGCAGTGTCTTATGGCGTGGTGATCCTTGCCGCGTTGAGCCTGCCGGAAACCCGTGGCAAACAACTGGATGCGCAGTAATCTGCCTACATCTGACAAGAACAATGCCTACAGGAGTGTTCACCGTGAACCGCCTGCTATTGAACTGCGACATCGGCGAGAGTTTCGGCAACTGGACCATGGGTCTGGACGCCGAGGTCATGCCCTTCATTGATTGCGCCAACATCGCCTGCGGTTTTCACGCTGGCGATCCAAGCATCATGCGCAAGACCGTCAGCCTGGCGCTGAGCAACGGCGTGCAGATCGGCGCGCACCCGGCCTATCAGGATCTGGCCGGTTTCGGTCGGCGCTCGATGGCGTACACCGCCCAGGAACTCCAGGACCTCCTGCATTACCAGATCGGCGCTCTCGACGGCATTTGTCGGGCCCAGGGCGGGCGTGTGAGCTACGTCAAACCCCACGGCGCGATGTACAACGACATGATGGCCAATCCGGCGCAATTGCGTGCGGTACTGCAGGCCGTGGCGACGTACGACCGCAGCCTGCCACTGATGTTGATGGCCACCCGTGACAACAGTGCCGCGCAGCAACTGGGCGAAGAATATGGTGTGACCTTGTGGTTCGAAGCCTTCGCCGACCGCGCCTACGACAGTGCGGGCATGCTGGTTTCGCGACAACTACCGGGCGCGGTGCATCACGATCCCGAGAACATCATCGAGCAGGCGCTGACCATTGCCCGTGGTGACCACCTCACCGCCAGCGACGGCAGCTTGTTGCACTTGCAGGCCAACACCCTGTGCGTGCACGGCGACAACGCCAGCTCGGTCGCCGCCGTGCGACGGATTCGCGAAGCCCTTGATCAGCAGAGCGCGCCATGAAACTGCGGGTAGAGGTGGTGGCGCTGGATTGTCTCATGGTGCGTCTGTTCGATGAGATCAGCGAGGCCAACATGCCGTGGATGCTGGCCGCCAGCGAAAATCTGCGGGTCGCGTTCGGCGAACATCTCATCGATCTGGTGCCGTCCTATACGACGTTGATGGTGCATTACGATTTGATCGCGCTGAACCCGGCTCAGGCTCGGGAATTGATCGCTCAAGCGTTGATTGACCTGTCACCCAATACCCGCACTGGCGGTCAATGCCACGTGCTGCCGGTCTGGTATGACCTGAGTGTCGGCCCGGAGCTGAGCCTGTTGTCGCAGCGTAGCGGGTTGACGGTGGAGGAGGTGATCCGTCGTCATAGCGGGCGCGAGTATCAGGTGTTTGCCTTGGGTTTTGCACCGGGTTTCGCCTTCATGGGACTGGTCGAGGAAGTGCTCGCCGCGCCACGCCTGAATACCCCCCGCAAAAAAGTCGCGGCCGGCAGCGTCGGTATTGCCGAGCGCCAGACCGCGGCCTATCCGGTGGTATCCCCTGGCGGCTGGAACCTGATCGGTCGCACCCCGAGCAAACTGTTCGACCGTGAGCGCGACGGTTACAGCCTGATGCAACCCGGCGACACCGTGCGCTTTGAAGCCGTCAGCCATGCTGAATTCATCCGTCTGGGCGGTGACGACACGCCATTGGAGGCGCAGGCATGAGCCGCTTATCAATAGAGGCAAGTACACCGCTGTGCCTGTTGCAGGATGCCGGTCGTTTTGGCGTGCGGCATCTGGGCGTGACCCAGGGGGGCGGGCTGGATTGGCGTTCAATGTTCTGGGCCAACTGGCTGTTGGGCAATGACCCTAAGGCGCCGGTGATCGAAATTGCCCTCGGCGGGTTCACCGTGGTGGCTGAAGAAGATTGCGTGCTGGCGCTTGCAGGGGCGGATCTGGGAGCTCAAATCGAGGGCCAGGCGCTGGCGCCATGGCGTAGTTTCCGGCTGCATAAAGGTCAGCGATTGCAATTCACTCAGCCGCTGCTCGGGGCTCGGGCTTATCTCGCGGCACCGGGCGGATTTGAGGCGCCCAGTGTCCTGGGCAGCCGTTCGACCGTGGTCCGTGAGGAACTGGGCGGTCTTGATGGGCGGGGCCGGGCGTTGGCCAAAGGTGCGCAATTGAGCTATGCCGGGAGTGCGTTGCTCCTGTTGCGGGCGTTACCGGCGGAACACCGACCGGACTTCTCCGATGATTCGCCGCTGGATCTGGTGCTGGGCGCACAGATCGGCGAATTCAGCGGGCAGAGTGCGTTCGACGCGTTCAACAGTGTGTGGACCCTCGACAGTCGCGCGGACCGGATGGGTATTCGCCTGTTGGGCGCGGCGTTGCAGTACCAGGGAAAACCGATGATTTCCGAAGGCATCCCGCTCGGCGCAGTACAGGTGCCGCCGGACGGGCAGCCGATTGTGTTGCTCAATGATCGGCAGACCATTGGCGGCTATCCGCGACTGGGGGCGTTGACGCCGCTGGCGTTGGCGCGGCTGGCGCAGTGCTTGCCGGGGGCGAAGGTGCGGTTGCGGCCGGTGATGCAGGAGGTGGCGCATCGGGAGCAGATCCAATACCTGCATCGTTTCCTGAATAGCTAAAAGCATCGCGGGCAAGCCCGGCTCCCACAGGATTTTGGGGGTTCACATACTGTGTGAACGACCTCAGTCTTTGTGGGCGCCGGGCTTGCCCGCGATGGCGGCCTGAAGGGCAGCGAAGATTACTTGGAAAGAAACCGCATCCCTTCCTCCAACCCCCGAAGGGTCAGCGGATACATCTGGTCATCGATCAAGTCCCGCACAATATTGGTCGACGAGGTATAGCCCCACGTATCTTTCGGGTAGGGGTTAATCCAGATGAGTTTTTTGTACTTCTCCTTGAACCGCTGCATCCACACATAACCGGCTTCTTCGTTCCAGTGCTCGACACTGCCGCCCGCCTGGGTGATTTCATAAGGGGCCATAGCGGCGTCACCGATGAAGATCACTTTGTAGTCGGCGCCGTACTTGTGCAGCAAGTCCTGGGTCGAAGTGCGTTCGGAGGTGCGACGCATGTTGTTCTTCCACACCGATTCATAAATGAAGTTGTGGAAGTAGAAATACTCCAGGTGCTTGAACTCGGTCTTGCAGGCCGAGAACAACTCCTCGCAAATCTTCACATGCGCGTCCATCGAACCGCCGATGTCGAACAGCAGCAACAACTTCACGGTATTGCGCCGCTCCGGCCGCATTTGAATATTCAGCAGCCCGGCATCCTTGGCGGTGTGGTCGATGGTGCCGTCGATGTCCAGCTCTTCCGCGGCACCCTGGCGGGCAAACTTGCGCAAGCGGCGCAGGGCCACCTTGATGTTGCGCGTGCCCAGTTCCACCGAGTCGTCGAGGTTTTTGTACTCGCGCTGATCCCAGACCTTGACCGCTTTACCCTGACGCTTGCCGGCATCGCCGACCCGAATGCCTTCCGGGTTGAAGCCGCCAGAGCCAAACGGGCTGGTGCCGCCGGTGCCGATCCACTTGTTGCCACCGGCATGGCGTTCTTTCTGTTCTTCGAGGCGTTTCTTGAACTCTTCGATCAGTTTGTCCAGGCCGCCGAGTGACTGAATCGCCGCGCGTTCTTCGTCGGTCAGGGACCGTTCGAATTCCTTGCGCAACCAGTCTTCGGGAATCAGGGCCTGAAGGTGATCGTCGAGTTTTTCCAGGCCATTGAAGTAAGCCCCGAACGCTCGGTCGAACTTGTCGAAATGCTTTTCGTCCTTCACCAGAATCGCCCGGGACAAATAATAGAACTCGTCCATATCGGCGAAGGTCACGCGTTGTTTCAGCGCATTGATCAGGTCCAGCAGCTCACGCACCGAGACCGGCACCTTGGCGGCGCGCATTTCATTGAACAGGTTGAGCAGCATGGCATCAGCCTCTTAGCGGGTGCCGCGACGGCTCATGAACGCCAGGCGCTCAAGCAATTGCACGTCCTGTTCGTTCTTCACCAGCGCACCGGCCAATGGCGGGATGGCTTTGGTCGGATCGCGTTCGCGCAGCACGGCTTCGCCGATGTTGTCGGCCATCAGCAGCTTGAGCCAGTCCACCAGTTCGGAGGTCGATGGCTTCTTCTTCAGCCCTGGCACTTTGCGCACGTCGAAGAACACGTCCAGCGCTTCGCTGACCAGGTCTTTCTTGATGTCCGGGTAGTGCACGTCGACGATCTTTTGCAGCGTGGTGCGGTCCGGGAAGGCGATGTAGTGGAAGAAGCAGCGACGCAGGAACGCGTCCGGCAGCTCTTTCTCGTTGTTGGAGGTAATGATGATGATCGGGCGCTTCTTGGCCTTGATGGTTTCGTCGATCTCGTAAACGTAGAACTCCATCTTGTCGAGTTCTTGCAGCAAGTCGTTCGGGAACTCGATGTCGGCCTTGTCGATTTCGTCGATGAGCAGAATCACTCGCTCTTCGGATTCGAACGCTTCCCAGAGCTTGCCCTTTTTCAGGTAATTGCGAACGTCGTGGACCTTTTCCGTGCCCAGTTGCGAGTCACGCAGGCGGCTGACCGCGTCGTACTCGTACAAGCCCTGATGCGCCTTGGTGGTGGACTTGATGTGCCAGGTGATCAGCTTGGCGCCGAAGGACTCTGCCAGTTGCTCGGCCAGCATGGTTTTACCCGTGCCCGGCTCGCCCTTGACCAGCAGCGGCCGCTCCAGGGTAATGGCGGCGTTGACCGCCAGCTTCAGGTCATCGGTGGCGACGTAGGCCTGGGTGCCTTCGAACTTCATCTGCTAATCCTCGAACGGTGACGCCGACCTGAACGGGGCAGGGCGGGACGCAATAATGGTGATGCCCGACTATACCGCGCTGCCCGGTCGACTGTGAACGCAGACGACTTATTCAGTCTCTGAATGGGGCGTCACATCTTGACTCGGTTTCGGCTGCTGGACGCCTTAACCCGCCTCTGGCTTCGGCCGCTCATACCGGGCGTTGAATGCCTGGATGAAACCATTGCGTAAAATCTGTAAAAACGCCTGAAACGCACTGATGTCCTGGCGATGCACATTGCCGCTCAGTTCCACTCGGGTCGCGAACTGGTTTTTGCCCTGGTTTTTCAGCACGGTTTCGGAGCCGCCGACGATGGCTTCCCAGATGGAGCGGAAAATCCCTTTGTCCTTGTTTTCCACGTCTTGCTGCCAATTGAACACGTCGACGTCCTTCAATAGCGGTTTGATGTATCCCGTCAATTGGGCTTTTTTCGCTTGTGCTTCGATGACCACGTCGCCATGTCCGGCATTGAAGTCGAATTTTCCGTAGGCCGAGGCGAAGTCGTTCATGCGTTTGAGTTCGATGTCCTTGGCACGCAGGCGGAATTCAAAGTCTTCAAAGTTGCTTAAAGGGTCGAAGGTTGCAGAGGTTTCCAATGGCGCATGCCCAAGCAGCAGGGCCTTGCCTTCGAAGCGAGCATCACGCTTGCCTTGTTTGTCGACCACATTGGTCAGGTTATAGATGCTCGCATTGACCTGCGTGGCATTCATGTTCACCGGAGGTTTGGAATTGAAGTTGCGAAAACTGAGTTTGCCGTCATAGATCCGCACTTCGTCCAGGGTGAAGGGCGCTAACTTACTCAGTTGCGAACGCCAGTCAGTGCCCTGACCTGTTTGCGAGTTTTGCTTATTGGCGCCGCCGTCGACGAAGTTCACCTCGGGATTGAAGAATTGCACCCGGGCCACCACCGCATGGTCGTACCACAGCGAATGCCAGCTGACTGAGAGATCGATCAGCGGCGCATTGACGAACGGCACCGGCACCTTGCCGTCGACCTTGACGATTTTCAGCCCGTTGATTTTGTAGGCGCCGCGCCACAGGGCAAGATCCACATCGGTGACCTGGCCCCGGTAATCACCCATGTTCGCCAGTTTGTCGTTCAGGTAGTCGCGCACCATGTAGGGCAGGGCGATGTGCAGGGCTATCAGCAGCACAACGAGGCCGGCGAGGGTCCACAGGGGCCAGCTGTATCGACGCTTCATGATGGCAATTCTCTTGCGATGTAAAGCCATTGACTGCGCCTGCTTCAGGACGTTCGGTCGAACTGGACGACCACCGGCAACAGGCATACCTTTGTGGGCTTATTCAATGCTGTACAAGGACCCAGCCATGAGCCGTATTTTCGCTGACAACGCTCACTCCATCGGTAATACACCGCTGGTGCAGATCAACCGCATCGCCCCGCGCGGCGTGACTATCCTGGCCAAGATCGAAGGGCGTAACCCCGGTTACTCGGTCAAGTGCCGGATCGGCGCGAACATGATCTGGGACGCCGAAAGCACCGGTAAACTCAAGCCTGGCATGACCATTGTCGAACCGACCTCGGGCAATACCGGGATCGGCCTGGCGTTTGTCGCCGCTGCCCGTGGTTACAAGCTGATGCTGACCATGCCGGCGTCCATGAGTATCGAACGCCGCAAAGTGCTCAAGGCGCTGGGCGCCGAACTGGTGTTGACCGAGCCGGCCAAGGGCATGAAGGGCGCAATTGAAAAAGCCGGTGAAATTGTTGCCAGCGACCCGGCCAAGTACTTCATGCCGGCGCAGTTCGATAATCCGGCCAACCCGGCCATCCACGAAAAGACCACGGGTCCGGAAATCTGGAACGATACCGATGGCGCCGTCGATGTGTTGGTGGCGGGTGTCGGAACAGGTGGAACCATTACCGGTGTTTCGCGGTATATCAAGAATACACAGGGCAAACCCATTATCTCGGTGGCCGTTGAGCCTGCGGGTTCGCCGGTGATCACCCAAGCCCTCGCCGGTGAAGAAATCAAGCCGAGCCCGCACAAGATCCAGGGCATCGGTGCCGGTTTTGTTCCGAAGAACCTGGATTTGGCGATGGTTGATCGGGTCGAGTTGGTCACAGACGACGAGTCCAAGGCCATGGCCCTGCGCTTGATGCAGGAAGAGGGGATTTTGTGCGGGATTTCGTGTGGTGCAGCCATGGCTGTCGCGGTACGCCTGGCGGAAACCCCTGAAATGCAGGGCAAGACCATCGTGGTGATTCTGCCGGACTCCGGCGAGCGCTACCTGTCGAGCATGCTGTTCAGCGATCTGTTTACCGAGCAGGAGAATCAGCAGTAAGCGTTACTTTGGTCAACTGTGCATTGACGAGGCGACGGGGCTGAATTCAGGTCAGCCCCCGTTCAGGAACGTTATGTTAAGAAGTGCTTTGTTGCGCAATCCTTAATACTGAATGTTGTATCAGGCGGGTTTTTCCCGAGGTCGGTAATGTTTATCATGGCCGACTGCCACGTCGGGTGAATGGCGTTGTGCGTGAGCCTAAATCTCAAGGAGTCGTTGATGAGTTTTTCCTTTGCCGCGAAAGCGTCGGTGTTGTTGCTGTTTCTGGGCAGCACCCTCTATGTCCATTTGCGCGGCAAGGCTCGATTGCCGGTGTTACGGCAATTCGTCAATCACTCGGCACTGTTTGCGCCTTACAACGCCTTGATGTACCTGTTCTCTGGTGTACCGTCCAAACCGTATCTGGATCGCAGCAAATTTCCGGAACTGGACGTGCTCAAGGACAACTGGGAAGTTATCCGTGACGAAGCCATGCACTTGTTCGATGAGGGTTACATTCGCGCGGCTGAAAAAAACAACGACGCCGGTTTCGGTTCGTTCTTCAAGAAAGGCTGGAAGCGTTTTTACCTCAAGTGGTACGACAAGGCTCTGCCCTCGGCAGAAGCCCTGTGCCCAAAGACCGTGGAACTGGTCAACAGCATTCCCAACGTAAAGGGTGCCATGTTTGCGTTACTGCCAGGTGACAGCCACCTCAATCCGCACCGTGATCCGTTTGCCGGTTCCTTGCGCTATCACCTGGGGCTGTCGACCCCCAACTCCGATGATTGCCGCATCTTCGTTGACGGCCAGGTCTACGCCTGGCGCGATGGCGAAGACGTGATGTTCGATGAGACCTATGTGCACTGGGTCAAGAACGAAACCGGGACAACCCGAGTGATTCTGTTCTGCGATATTGAGCGTCCGCTGAGTAATCGCCTCATGACTGGCATCAACCGCTGGGTCAGCGGTTGGCTCGGCCGCGCCACAGCCCCTCAAAACCTTGATGATGAACGCGTGGGCGGGATCAACAGGGCGTATGCCTGGAGCAAGAGTTCCAGCGATAAGGTCAGTGGAGTAGTTAAACAGTGGAAACGTCGTCATCCCAAGGCCTACCGCGTACTGCGGCCGGTGTTGGCGGTGCTGGTGCTGACGTCATTGGGGTATTGGCTGTTTGGCTGAGTGGCTTCGCGGGTCAAGAAAAGATCGCTGAACGGCGATCTTTTTTTGTTTTTGTGGGAACTTTCCTACAGCTTTGTAGTACGATTCGCCCCCGCAAATGCCCAGAAGCTTCAGCGGTGTGACGCTGAGTCTGCGGCAGATTTGAATAGCATAATTTTTTATGCTGCTTTCATATACCTTTGTCTTTCCTGTCAGTCCAAGTATGCACCTGGGATTGGAACTCGTACTATCTGGAGTTCTAATCGAAAATATTCAAATATTTCTCAGGTCAGGCTCAGGGCTAAAGCAGGCCGCGCCGGATAGCCTCCGGTCGAAACCTACGGATTGCCTGGGTTTACCCGGGTCGTCAATATTCTGTGCAAATATTTCGCAAGTTTACTGAGTCGATGCCGATAACAATTTTTTGACGCTTATCGTTTTGATTTTATTGAATCCATATAAGTTGGCAGCAAACCTGTCGAATGCAGGGGAGGAAATTTTGTGGGTACCTTGGAATCCAGCGTTCTTCATTCCTGTGTCAGTGGCACGTTGAGTGATTGCAGTACTGACAAAGTCGCAATCCTGATGTGTTCCTACAATGGAGAGTCGTTTTTAACTGAGCAGCTGGAGTCGTTCCAGCGCCAGACACACCGTAACTGGAGTGTTTATGTCTCGGATGATGGCTCCCAGGACCAGACGCTGGAGATCCTGCACGCGTCAAGCCGCCTGTGGGAACCAGGGCGCCTGCAGATTTTTGAAGGGCCTCGGAACGGTTTTGTAACAAATTTTCTGTCCTTGACTTGTCGGAAAAATATATCGGCCGATTTTTATGCGTGGGCCGATCAGGACGATATCTGGAAGGACGACAAACTTGAGCGGGCGCTCGCCTGGTTAAAGAGTGTGCCGGAGAATACTCCAGCGCTTTACTGTGGCCGCACCGAGCTGATCTGTGAATCGGGTGTACCTTTCGGCTATTCGCCCAAATTTATTCTTGCCCCGCATTTTTCCAATGCGCTGGTGCAAAACATCGGCGGCGGAAACACCATGGTTTTTAACCAGGCCGCCCGGGCGCTTCTGCAAGAAGCGGGTGAAAACATGGATGTTCCCTCGCATGACTGGTGGGCTTACCAGCTGATTTCCGGTTCAGGCGGGGCTGTCTACTATGATCCTGTCCCGGCAGTACTCTATCGCCAGCACGATGAAAACGTGGTCGGAACCAACTCCAGCTGGTGGGCTCGCCTCAAGCGGCTGCGAATGGCGTTTCAGGGACGCTTTTATGAGTGGAACTCCCAGAATATCGATGCCCTTGAGTCCATGCGTCATCGTTTGAGCCAAGAGCATCAAGCGAAGCTGGACCAATTCAAGGTAGCGCGCGAGCAACCATTACTATCAAGGATTCTGGGTTTCAAGCGTGCCGGTTTATATCGGCAGACTCTCGTTGGAAACCTGGGGCTGATCCTCGCAACTTTACTGAAAAAGATCTAAATCAAAATGACCATCTTAGTAACTGGCGGTGCAGGCTTCATCGGGGCGAACTTCGTATTGGATTGGCTGGCTCATTCCGATGAGACCGTGATCAACCTGGACAAGCTGACCTATGCGGGCAACCTGGATAATCTCAGCAGCTTGTCTGGTAACGAGCGGCACGTATTCGTGCGTGGCGATATCGGCGATAGCGCTTTGGTTGCGCGCCTGCTGGAAGAGCATCAGCCTCGTGCCATTCTGAACTTTGCCGCCGAGTCTCATGTCGATCGCTCCATCCATGGCCCGGAAGACTTTATCGAGACCAATATCGTCGGTACTTTCCGCATGCTGGAAGCTGTGCGTGCCTACTGGAAGGGTATGGCCACCGACGCAAAGCAGGCGTTCCGCTTTCTGCACGTGTCCACCGACGAAGTCTACGGCTCTCTGGCCAAAGATGAGGCCGCGTTCAGCGAAAGCCATCAGTACGAACCGAACAGCCCTTACTCGGCCAGCAAGGCAGCCAGCGACCACTTGGTTCGTGCCTATCACCACACTTACGGCCTGCCGGTACTGACAACCAATTGCTCGAACAACTACGGGCCTTACCACTTCCCGGAAAAACTCATTCCGCTGATGATCGTCAATGCACTGCAAGGCAAAGCATTGCCTGTCTACGGCGACGGCCAGCAGATTCGTGACTGGTTGTATGTAAAAGACCACTGCAGCGCCATTCGCCGCGTGCTGGAAGCCGGCACCGTGGGAGAGGTCTACAACGTCGGCGGCTGGAACGAAAAGCCAAATCTCGACATCGTCCACACCGTTTGTGCTTTGTTGGATGAACTGCGTCCGCGTACCGATGGCCAACCTTACAAGGCTCAAATCAGCTACGTGACCGATCGTCCGGGGCACGACCGCCGTTATGCGATTGACGCTCGCAAACTTGAGCGTGAATTGGGCTGGAAGCCGGCGGAAACCTTCGAAACCGGCATCCGCAAAACCGTTCAGTGGTACCTGGATAACCAGGGCTGGGTCAGCAATATCCAGTCGGGTGCGTATCTTCAGTGGGTAGAAAAAAACTACGCCGGACGCAATGAATGAAAATTCTTTTACTCGGTAAAAACGGCCAGGTGGGGTGGGAGCTGCAACGCAGCCTCGCGCCTCTGGGAGAGTTGCTTGCGCTGGACTCCCGCAGCCAGGATTACTGTGGTGACTTGAATGATCTGGCGGGGCTGGCTGACACCGTACGGCGCTTTGCGCCTGACGTGATCGTCAATGCCGCGGCCTATACCGCTGTCGACAAGGCCGAAAGCGAGCCGCAACTGGCGCGCCGGGTCAACGCCGAAGCGCCAGCGGTACTGGCCCGGGAAGCACTCCGTATCAACGCCTTGCTGGTGCATTACTCCACCGACTATGTATTCGCCGGCAATGGCGATACTCCTTGGCAGGAAAGTGATCCGGTTGCGCCGCTGAGTGTCTACGGCTCCAGCAAGCTTGAGGGAGAGCAGGCCATTCAGGCGTCTGGCTGCTCGCACCTGATCTTTCGTACCAGCTGGGTGTATGCCGCGCGCGGCAACAACTTCGCCAAGACGATGTTACGTCTTGCCCGCGAGCGCGAAAGCCTGAACGTGATCGACGATCAGTTCGGCACACCGACCGGCGCCGATTTGCTGGCCGATGTGACTGCTCATGCGATCCGCACTATGCAGCAACATCCGCAACTGGGTGGGCTGTACCATTTGGCGGCAGCGGGCGAAACCACGTGGTGCCGTTACGCCAGGTTTGTGCTTGAGCAAGCCCGGACAGCAGGTGTGGACCTGAAAGTGACCCCGGCGATGGTCAGCGCGATCACGACCGAGGCTTACCCGACACCGGCCAAGCGCCCGAACAACTGCCGACTCAATACTCAAAAACTGCAAAATGCCTTTGTGCTGCGCTTGCCTGACTGGCAAACCGGTGTGGCACGGATGCTCACAGAAATATTAGAGAATTAAGCATGCTTAAACGTAAAGGAATCATCCTGGCCGGCGGCTCGGGCACTCGACTGCATCCTGCAACACTGGCTATTTCCAAGCAGTTGCTGCCGGTTTACGACAAGCCGATGATCTACTACCCGCTGACCACTCTGATGATGGCGGGCATCCGCGATATCCTGATCATCTCCACGCCGCAAGACACCCCGCGCTTCGAACAGCTGTTGGGTGATGGCACCCGTTGGGGGTTGAACATCTCTTACGCGGTGCAGGCATCGCCGGATGGTCTGGCGCAAGCGTTTATCATCGGTGAAGAGTTCATCGGCGATGATCCGGTTGCCCTGGTACTCGGTGACAACATTTACCACGGCCACGACTTCTACGAACTGCTGCATAGCGCCATGGCACGCCAGGAAGGTGCCAGTGTCTTCGCGTACCACGTCAATGACCCGGAGCGTTACGGCGTCGTCGAGTTTGATGCTCAAGGCAAGGCTGTCAGTCTGGAAGAGAAGCCGCTCAAGCCTAAATCGAACTACGCGGTCACCGGCCTGTACTTCTACGACAACCAGGTTGTCTCAATTGCAAAAGGCATCAAACCGTCGCCTCGTGGCGAGCTGGAAATTACCGACCTGAACCGCGTCTATCTGGAACAGGGCAACCTGTCGGTCGAGATCATGGGCCGCGGCTACGCCTGGCTGGATACCGGCACTCACGATTCCCTGCTGGAAGCAAGTCATTTCATTGCTACTCTCGAGCACCGCCAGGGTCTCAAAGTGGCCTGCCCTGAAGAGATTGCCTTCCGCCAGAAGTGGATCAGCGCCGAACAACTTGAAGAACTCGCGGCGCCGCTGATGAAAAACGGCTATGGCCAGTACCTGAAGCGCCTTCTGCACGAGACGATTTTCTAATGAAAGCTACACCATTAGCCATAGCTGACGTCGTGCTGTTTGAGCCCAGGGTATTTGGCGATGAGCGTGGCTTTTTCTTTGAAAGCTTCAATGAAGCGCAGTTTTCAGAGGCCATTGGCAAAGACGTCAGGTTCGTACAGGACAACCATTCCCGCTCCCTGAAAAACGTCTTGCGCGGCCTGCATTACCAGGTTGAACAGGCGCAAGGAAAACTGGTGCGTGTGGTGTCCGGTGAAGTCTTTGACGTGGCCGTTGATATACGCAAATCGTCGCCAACATTTGGGCACTGGGTGGGCGAAATCCTGTCCGCCGAAAACAAGCGGCAACTGTGGGTGCCTGAAGGTTTTGCGCATGGTTTTTATGTGTTGTCGGAGGCGGCCGAGTTTCTGTACAAGACGACCGACTACTATGCGCCCGCACATGAGCGTTGCATTGCGTGGGATGAACCTTCCTTGGGCATCAACTGGCCTTGCGAAGGTCGCCCGGACCTCTCTGTAAAAGATCAGCAGGGATCGCTATTGAATGATGCAGAGGTGTTTGCCTGATGCAAGCTCACTCCATCTCCCCCAAAGAGCTGGTTAAAAGCCTTTGGTCTAACCGTAGTCTGATCAAGGCAATGATCAAACGCGAAGTTATTGGGCGATATAAAGGCTCTTTTCTTGGCATTTTTTGGTCGTTCTTCAATCCTGTTCTGATGCTGGCCGTCTACACTTTTGTCTTCAGCGTTATTTTTAAAGCGCGCTGGAGCGGTGGTGGTGATTCTAAAACAGAGTTCGCGTTAGTCTTGTTTGCTGGGTTGATGGTTTTCAATCTGTTTTCCGAGTGCGTGAATCGAGCCCCCGGGATTATTCTGGCCAATGCCAACTACGTGAAGAAAGTCGTGTTTCCTTTAGAGATACTTCCGTGGGTGAGCCTCGGTTCGGCGATGTTCCATTCGCTGGTCAGCCTGGGAGTGTGGATGGTTGCCTATGTGATTTTCTTCGGGGTGCCGCATGTCACGGCGTTGTTGCTGCCGTTCGTTGTGCTGCCACTGGTGTTTGTGGTTCTAGGCTTGTCCTGGTCCTTGGCTTCGCTGGGTGTCTACTTGCGCGATGTCACTCAGTTCATCGGGATACTGACAACGGTGACAATGTTTTTGTCGCCGATTTTCTACCCTTCAACTGCCTTGCCACCCGAGTACGCCAACTTGCTTTTGCTTAATCCACTGACACCTGTGATTGAAGGCGTCAGGGACGTGTTGTTCTGGGGCAAGCTACCGCAAATCGAGTTCCTGTCGGGGTATTTGGTCGGCTCTATGCTATTCGCGTGGTTGGGATTTGCCTGGTTCCAGAAAACACGTAAGGGGTTTGCAGATGTGCTCTGATATTGCCATCAAAGTTGAAAACCTTAATAAGTGTTATCACATCTATGACAAGCCACATGACCGGCTGAAACAGATGCTGATGCGTGGCCGGCGGCAGTATTTCCAGGAATTTTGGGCACTGCGCGACGTCTCCTTTGAAATCAAGAAGGGCGAAACCGTCGGGATTATCGGCCGTAACGGCAGCGGTAAGTCGACGTTGCTGCAAATGATCTGCGGCACGCTCAATCCAACCAGCGGAAGCATCCAGACCCAAGGCCGGATTGCCGCACTGCTCGAATTGGGTGCAGGCTTCAACCCGGAATTTACCGGGCGTGAAAACGTGTACATGAACGGAGCGATTCTGGGGTTGACTGAAGATCAGGTCGACGCTCGCTTTGAGGAAATTGCTTCCTTTGCCGATATCGGCAACTTCATTGAGCAACCGGTCAAAACCTACTCCAGCGGCATGTTTGTGCGCTTGGCATTTGCGTCAAATATCATGTCGCGCCCGGAAATCATGATTGTCGACGAGGCGCTTTCGGTCGGCGATATGAATTTCCAGGCCAAGTGCATGACTGCGCTGACGCGGATTCAGGACAATGGCGCGACTATTCTATTTGTCAGTCACGATGTCGGTTCGGTGAAAAGCTTATGCTCGCGCGGCGTATACCTTGAGCGTGGTCAGGTCATCACGGTGGGGCCGGCTGCGGAAGTCGCTGAGCGCTATATCCGGACGATGCGCGAAGAGATGAATGAGGAGCACCGGAAGTTTTCACGGGTGTCCGCCGCGTTTGGCGAAAAGCCTGCGCGCTCTGTCGATCAGGTAATGACTGTTGATGAACCCGGTTTTAAGCGGTCGGCAGAGTTTGATAAAAGGGTTGCACAGTTTCGCTATGGCAGCGGTGAAGTAAAAGTTGCCAGCGTGGAGTTGCTGGACTCCAAAGGTGAGGACCTGACCTTTGTTGAGTTTAATCAGGATGTCAAAGTCAAAGTATATTTCGAGGCTTTCGCTGAGAAATCTATTTCGGTGAACTTTAGTGTTTTTGATGAAAAGAAGAACAATATTGTTGGTTGTGGGTTTCCCCATGCGGATCAGCCGTATTTAGTCACCAGGAATAATGGGAAATACTTGGCTGAGTATTCGCTGAAGCTACCCTTACAGGAAGGGATCTATTCTCTGCGAATCAATATCTCGTCTCCGATTGTTGAGAATGAGTCTGCTGAGTTCGTCGATTTTGTAAGTGACGCAGTGGTGTTCAAGGTCGGGCGTTGGGATAAATCCAGAGTTTGGTCGAAGGTGCATGTTTTTTCCGAGTTGAAGTTGCAAGAGTTTGAGGTCTGAGATGCCTGATGTACCGGCTCTGAATTATTTGTCTGCACCGAATCGTCCGGATTTTTTGATTCTGGGTGTCCAGAAATCGGCTACGACCACATTGTTTGATGTGTTAAATGGTTTGGATGGGTTTTCAGGTTCATCGCTTAAAGAGCTCCATTTTTTTGATAGCGATCATAACTATCAGAAGGGCGTCGATTGGTATCTGGATTTTTTTAGTGAAGAAGCAGGTGTCATAAAGTTTGAAGCGACACCTTCATATATCTATATGCGAGATGCGCCGGGGCGAATCCATAACAGCTTTGGCTCAATGAAATTTATCGTAATGCTTCGGGATCCGGTAAAACGCTGTTTCTCCGCCTGGAATATGTTTAGGGGCTTCAATGCTCATAAGCAGACAGCTGAATATATATATGATATGTATATAAAGGATAGTAATTCTGGTTCGAGAGAAGCGCTTCGTGATCTACTGTTTGCAGAGGAATTTCCAAGCTTTGAGCAGTGTGTCAGCGATGATTTAGTACGGCGTCAGCAAAACGATTTTAACGAAGAACCCAGCTTTGTTCGGCGCGGGTTCTATTACGAGCAAATCCTGCGGTTTCTAGAGTTTTACAGTATTCAGGATTTTTTGTTTTTAGAGCAGGATGAGTTTGCCAGGGATGCTTCTGTTGGTGTGAGTCGGATTTGCGATTTTCTTGGGATTGAATCAAGTCCTGATGCCGAGTGTGTTCAGAAGACAAGTAACAAGGGTGATTATGAAGGTGTTGCAGTTGAAGAATACACCGAAACGTTTTTAAAATTATACGACTTGTACCGTGAACCTAATCAAAAGCTGTTTTCGCTCATTGGCAAGGCATACCCCTGGAATGCATCTTGGCTCTCTCTATGAATAATGCATTTATTATTGGCACGGGACGCTGCGGCACCACCTGGCTAGGCCAGATGCTGAACAGCCATGCCGAGTTGTGTGTGCCTCCAGAGATCCAGTTGCTTTTCGAATATTCCGGAAACGGAAACAGACTATTCGAAGAGTTTTTCCTGGCTGATCAGAAAGGACTCAGTGGCGAGCAGTTGGCTTCGGTTATTGAGCGCTGCTGCCCACATAAGCTTGAAATATTTTTCGACTATCAGGAGTTTTGTCGGAAGCATGACACGCCCAAGATGTCTTTGGCCGAGTTCGTGAAGTCGTTTTACGCGGCTATTGCGTCAGCCCACGGGAAGTCGTGGTTGGTCGAGCAAACGCCATGGTATGGGCAGCGCCTTGACCTTGTTTCCAAGCTGTTCCCTGATGCGAAATTCATTCATATGGTGCGCGATGGGCGTGATGTGGCATTGTCTTTCGCCAGAACAACCTGGTGGCACATATCTCCCCGCTTGAATCTGGCGAGGTGGCAACGTGAAATCAAAAAAATCGCCACGGATGCAAGTAGTTTCCTTAAGCCAGACTGCTACCTCGAAGTAAAGTATGAAGACCTGGTCGCCAACCCGGAGTCCGAACTTAGAAAAGTGTGTACTTTTCTGGGCATTGAATTTGATCCGCGGATGCTTGATCCTGCGGGGTTCATCGATTACGACAAACTCTGTAAGTTCGATATGGCGCAGGTTTCCTCGAAGGCGTATTCGGCGTGGCGCGAACGAAAGGACGGGGCGGTTTTTTCGGAGAATGTCGCAGCCTGGCGCAAGACCGATAACCTGTTTGATGACGCTTTGCCAATCGAAATATCCGACTGGCTCTCCCGGTATGGTTATGAAGTCCGAGAAACAGCGTCGACGGAAGTAGACAAAAACCAGAGTCGGCACGAGTACAGTTTCGGCGCACTTGAGCAGGACAATCTTGCGCGGGCCAGTCATATTCATACGCTAGAGCAGGAGTTGACCCGAAAGGCCGAGAACCTGGATGTTCTGGAAAAGGAATGGGTGGCCCGAGGTGTCTTGATCGAGGAGCTTGGCAAATCCATGGATTTGCTGATGCATGAAAGCGAGAACCGGGCTGAGCATATACGCACGCTAGAGCAAGTACTTGCCAAACAGACCACGCAGGCAGGAGTCATCGAGAAGGAGTGGGGCGCCCGAGGAGAATTGCTCGATTATTTGGCCGCTACCATCAATGCGCTGGGGCAGGAGAACGAGAAGCAGGTCGAGCATATCCACGTACTTGAGCGTGCGCTTTCCAGTCAGACCGAGCAGGTCAGCATTGTTGGAGAAGAATGGAGCGCTCGAGGGGAGCTACTTGACGAGCTGGCGGCGACCATTGATGCATTGACCCAAGAGAGTCAGGGGCGGGTTGAGTATATTCAAACGCTTGAGCAAGCACTGTTCCAACAGACCGAGCAAGCGAGTGTAATAGGGAAGGAATGGGAAGCGCGTGGAGACTTGCTTGCGCAGTTGTCCAAGACAATCAATGCATTGACCGAAGAGAGTCAGGGCCGGCTTGAATGTATTCGATTACTTGAGCAATCACTCGCACAGCAGGCCGAGCACTCCAGTGTTGTAGAGAACGAGTGGCAAGCCCGAGGGCAGTTGCTCGATCGACTGACCACGACCCTTGACGCGGTGAAGCAAGAGAGCGACGGCCGTGCCGAGCATATCAATGTGCTTGAGCAGGCACTGTTTCAGAAAACCGAACAAGCAGAAGAAACAGAGAACCGGTGGGAAGCTCGTGGAAATGTGATTGATAAGCTCACTCAGTCTGTTGAAGCATTGATGCAAGAGACAAAAAGCCAGGCTAAGCATATAGAGCAACTGTCGCAAGAAAATATCGTGAGTCTCAACAGGAACTCCCAGCTTGATCAGGAGATTGCAGATCAGAAGGTTTTAATTGATCAGTTGGAAGAGCGTCTTAATGAATTCAGACGTTCGTGGTATGGAATCCTAAAAGAATATCTCGGTAAATGAGATGTTATTAATTGTAGCTTGAGTATTTCATGAATATTACAGTCACAAAGCCGTTTATGCCGCCGTACTCGGATTTTAAAAACTACCTGGAAGGCATTTGGTCCCGGGAATGGTTGACCAATAATGGTCCTTTGTTGAATGAGTTGGAAATCAAACTCAAGGAACATCTGGATGTCGATCATCTTCTGTTTCTGTGCAATGGTACCGTGGCTATTCAAATCGCTATTCGTGCTCTCGACCTCGTGGGTGAAATCATCACCACGCCGTTCAGTTACGTTGCGACAACCTCAAGTATTGTTTGGGAGCGCTGTGACCCGGTGATGGTGGATATCTGCCCTGACACGCTGAATATCGACGCGTCGAAAATCGAGCAGGCCATTACTGAAAAAACCACTGCTATTCTTGCAACGCACGTATTTGGTAACTCGTGTGATGTAGATGCTATTCATGCTATTGCCGAGAAGCATAACCTGAAAGTCATCTATGATGCGGCTCATGCGTTTGGCACTCTCTACAAAGGAAAGTCGTTGCTCGCCTACGGGGATGTATCGACTTGTAGCTTTCATTCGACAAAGCTTTTCCACACCGTTGAAGGCGG
This sequence comes from Pseudomonas sp. 3296, assembly GCF_031456615.1. Lineage (NCBI taxonomy): Bacteria > Pseudomonadati > Pseudomonadota > Gammaproteobacteria > Pseudomonadales > Pseudomonadaceae > Pseudomonas > Pseudomonas sp. 3296. The sequence goes on along the minus strand of NZ_JAVDUY010000011.1, from coordinate 76,998 downwards.
CGCGGTGATCAGCCCTCATGCTTCCGTGTTGAAGCAGATGGCAATGATGAGGAACTTTGGCCACTCTTCTGCCACTGAATTCGGCAGTGTCGGTATAAATGGTAAGAACTCTGAGTTTCATGCTGCAATGGGGTTGTGCAATCTGAAACATGTTCCTGATATTTTGTCGGTTCGCCGCACACTGTCAGAACGTTACAAAAGTAATCTGGAAGATCTGCCCATTCAGTTTCAGAAAATTCAGGCAAAAACTGAATACAACTATGCCTACTTTCCAGTGATTTTCGAGAGTGAAGCAAAAATGCTGAAGCTTGTGGAGTTTCTTAACCTTCATAGCATTTTTCCACGTCGCTACTTCTATCCTTCGCTGACCAAACTGCCGTATGTGTATGAGCAGAGCGCACCCATTGCGGAAGACATTTCCCGCCGTATTATCTGTCTGCCGCTCTATCACACACTGTCGATTGAAGAAGTAGATATGATTTGCCGGTTTATCAAGCAAGAGCTTTCTTGCGAATAGAATTTTTGTAAATAGGGACGTTTCAGATGGTTACGTTGAGTGGTGATTCAGGTGCGCAGGGTGTTAGTGAAATGTGTGGGATAGAACTCTTTAAAGATGATAGCTTTTTTGAAGAGGACAAACTCGCCCTGCTCAACTTTGTCATGCAGGAGTTTAAGCTCCAGCAGCCCGTGGTATTGAAGGGAGCAGATTCTGCCGTGGCGGCGCGGTTCCTTTTCGGGCAATACTCCCTGCGTGGCACCCGTATAGATTTACTCTATCTGGATGAACACGCTCTTCGTGACAGTGCTTCGTCAGTCAATGGACTCATCAGTCTTGTTTCAAAAAAAGGCTTGATTTGTATTGAATCCAGTAGCGGCGCTATTGCGGCAGAATTGCTATCTGTTGATGAATATGAAACGGTACTGGTTACGCCCTGCTTTTCGATTTTTGCCAGATCGAATGGGCTACGTTCGATTCGCAGCACTTGCTACCAAATCGACTTGTTTCGTCGAAAGCTTTACTTTCAGAAAAAGAGTCATGCTGCGCCCTCTTTGAATGCCGAGTGTCCATTGGTCACAGTGGTCGTCCTGACGTATAAACACCAGGATTATATTACTCAAAGCATACAGTCGGTGTTGAGTCAGCGGGGTAACTTTCGTATGCGTGTCATCATTATTGATGACGCGTCGCCTGATGGCACCGCGCAAGTAGTAAGAACAATTGTTGACGGGTTTCACGACGATCGCATTGACATTGAATTTCATGCGAATCAGAAAAATGCAGGGGTCGTTGCAAATCTGGCGACTGCGGTACGCCTTTCGGCAGGATGTGATTATCTGACTTTCTGTGAAGGTGATGATTTCTGGAGTTCCGAATTCAGAATCCAGAAGCACATTGATTTTCTCGATAGCCATCCCGAATCGGTTATGTCGTTCAACTCTATTGAGCTTTGCGCCGCTGATGGTTCATCACGTAAATTGTTTTCAGAGCATGACGGCTTGGTGGGCGATACGCTTGATGGGCTAGCGCTTTCCGCTAACAATGTAATCGGGAACTTCACTGCGTGTTTCTATCGTGGTGCATTGCTCGATGTTGTGCCGCAGGCGTTGTTTGATATTTACACCGTTGATTGGTTTTTCAATATATATTGCGCGCAATTCGGCAGTATTGCTCACTTGAAAATGCCACTGTCTGTCTATCGTCAGCATGAGGGCGGGGAGTGGAGTGCTCGTAAAGATCTGGACAAAGGGACCGCGCTGCTCGGTCTAATCGCTCAGTACAATGCTTTTATCGATTACAATTATGATGAGGGGTTTCAGAGTTATAATCAGCGGCTGTATTCGTGGTTGAATGGCAACTACTCCGCCGAGATGGAAAAGTTTGACGTTATCATTGTCGATGATGTTTTTCCCTCGAGAAAAAGTGGGTTTCGCCACGCGGAATTTACGTCGTATCTGCAAGCATTTCCCCGCTCGCTCGTGCTGACCACAGGGGCAACTCTGCATGTTCTTGAAGGTGCTTCGATCAAGGACGTGGTAAGGGATTATCAGCGTAGTTATCCTGAGTTGGGTAATCGCGTGATGATCTCCAATGAGCAGTTTCCGCTTACGCTTGGGAAAGTGTTGTATGCCAATTTTCTTTCTAATGCTTACAAATTACTTCCGCACGCGGAAGCACTCGGTGTGCCATTTGTATTTACGCTCTATCCAGGGGCAGGTTTCGCTCTGAACAGTGCCGAGGGTGACAAGAAGCTGAAGCGGATTTTCGATTCGCCTTGTTTCCAGAAGGTTATTGTTACCCAGCAAGTAATCTATGACTACATCATTGCGCACGGACTGTGCCCGGCGGAAAAGGTGGAGTTGATCTTCGGGGTTGTGATGCCGGAGGTTTCGGGTGCGCAATCGACACTTGAAAAGAACAGATGGGGTTTTGGAAAGAAACGTCTGGATATCTGCTTCATGGCTCACAAGTACACAACGTACGGTGAGGATAAAGGCTATGACGTCTTTGTGAATGTCGCCAGTATCTTGTGCCAACGCTACGAAGATATTTATTTTCATGTTGTTGGTCCTTTCGATAAAACTGTACTGGATGTCAGTTTGTTCAACGATCGGATACAGTTTCACGGGTCGCTCAATCCAGAAGAGTTCGATGGTTTTTTTCAGAATATGGATATCATCATGTCGCCGAATATCAGCGGCAAAATTTTCCCCGGTTCGTTTGACGGTTTTCCTACTGCCAGTTGCACTGAAGCTGGATTGCGTGGCACGGCAGTTTTTGCCTTTGACGAGTTCCACTCCTCCAATGGGCGCTTTACTGATAGCCGGGACATCGTTCTCATTCAATATGATTTGTGGGCCATCGTCGAGAAAGTCGAGCGTTACTATGCTGACCCTGTCGAGTTGAAGGCCGTGGGTGAACGTTCTGTAGATACTATGCGTAAGTTGTATAGCCTCGATGCACAGATGTCGCCACGTATTGACGTACTGCGCCAGGTCATTCGCGAGCCGAAAATATATCCGGTGCTTGTCGAGTTGCAATCCTGTGTCGATGAAGTTTCGCAGTCAGTAAAAAGTGGAAGTGTCCAAGGTGGCGTTGCGACTCCTGTTCAGACGCCTCAAGTCGCTTGGAAGGTATTACGAAAAATTTGCCCTGAGCCCATCAAAAAACTTTACCGCTCTGTGAGGGCAAATTATGTTTCCTAGTGATAAGGTCGGCTCGACTGATGCGATTGGGCCGATATTGGTCAGTGTTGTTGTGCCGTCTTACAATCACGCGAAGTACATCCGTAAGGCTGTCGATAGCGTATTGGGTCAGGATTTCACCGACTTCGAACTGTTGATCTCGGATGATATGTCGCCCGACAACAGTTGGGATGTTATTTGCGGGTTTGATGACCCACGCATACGTTCGTTCCGGCAGGAAAAAAACCTGGGGCCGGTGGGAAACCTTGTGTTTCTGATCAAGCAGGCACGTGGCAAGTACATCGCGCTGTTGAATTCGGATGATGCCTGGTACCCGTCGAAGCTGAACAAGCAAGTTGCCGTGCTGGAAGCTCAGCCACAACTGGGAGCCTGTTTTACCTGGGCCGATCTGGTTGATGGCCAAGGACGTGAAATATCCGGGCCTGAGGCCATATGGAATGATGTGTTCAGGCAACCAAACCGTACTCAAGGCGAATGGTTGCGGCATTTTTTCTTTAGTGGCAACTGTATCTGTCACCCAAGCATGTTGGCGCGCAAGGAAATCTACGATGAACTGGGTTTCTACAACCCTGGATTGAAACAGTTGCCTGATTTCGACATGTGGATCCGACTGGTTAAAAAGTACCCAATTCATATCGTTGAAGAGAATCTTGTAGCGCACCTTAGGGACGGGAATAACACCAGCGCCGTTTCGCCCGAGAACTCGGCACGTAACCTGACCGAACTGGTGGAGATATTCGGCTCGTACTTCGACGGAGTATCGGATGAGGTGTTCGTTGAGGGATTCGGCAAGGAGTTTCGACTCAAAGGTGTACCCGCTACACCTGCCAGGTTGAAATGTGAACGGCTGTTCTTGCTGCTTGATAGCGCCTTTGCTCATGCTGCCGGCAGGGCTGCCGGACTGTCCTCATGCATAAAGAACCTGGCTGATCCCGAGTTCGAACGAGTGCTTCGTGATGAGTACATGTTCAACGTATTCGACTTCTATCGACTGACGGGTCAAGCGGGCTTCGGTCACTATATGATGCTGGCCCACAGTACTCCTGCGCCCGCCGCTGGCGTTGGACTGGGTGCACACCCCGATACCTCCGTGACGCTGGTGGTTCGTGTTGTTCGCTATCTCAAGGCTCTCGCTCGCCGGTTACGTCATACGGTGCGTCAGAATTGACATGTGCAAGCTGGATTGCGGTTGGGGCGGGACGGGTGCTGGAGTATGGTTGCGCTACTTTCAGGGCATGCGTTCAGCGTCGCTCGCACCTTATCCACTGAGAATGGAATGCAGAACTCTATGAATACCTATTTTGGTCTGATTGGTGCGGGTGGGCATGGCAGGGAAGTCATGCCGATGTTGCGTGGGATGCTGCAGGACAAAATAGCGGAGCTGAACGCTCATTTACTGTTTGTTGTAGAGAACCTGGAACAAGAGACGCAGATCAACGGATACCGCGCGATTAGCTTGCAAGCGTTTTTCGAACTGGAAGGAGTCAAGCGTTTTAATGTGGCGATTGGTGATTCAAAGGTGCGTCAGCGGATCGCTGAAGCTTGCCTTGCCCGGAAAATCGAGCCTTTCTCGCTGGTCGCAAACAGTGTGACGATGTTGGATAACAACGAAATCGGCGAAGGCTGCATGATTTCCGAGCAGACGATCATTACGTCCAACGTCAGGATCGGCCGTTTCTTTCAGGCAAACAACCAATGCAATATTTCTCATGATTGTGTGCTCGGGGACTACGTGACCTTCGCACCGGGAGTCAAATGTAATGGGAATGTGGCTATCGGAGATCACGCCTACATAGGCGCTGGCGCATTGATCAAGCAAGGCAGGCAAGGTAAACCGCTGTTGATCGGCGCGGGAGCGGTGGTTGGAATGGGAGCGGTTGTGGTTAAGGACGTCGAACCGAATACAACCGTAGTGGGCAATCCCGCCCGTCCAATGGTGAAGTAATGTCAGAGGCTATTCCACACGTCGGGTTGTCGGTCCTGCTGGTTACCTATAATCACGAGTCGTACGTCGATCAAGCGCTGGAATCACTTTTCAAACAGGACTACGCAGGTCCTGTTGAATTGGTGGTCGCGGATGATGCATCGACAGATGGGACGCTGGATCGTATCCGGTCCTACGACGGCGTCGACTCACGATTTGTTTTCAAGTACCTGTCGGGCGACAACATAGGCATCACCAGAAACTATCAGCGTGGTTTCGCCGAGTGCACGGGGCAGTATGTTGCTGTATTGGAAGGTGATGACTACTGGATAAGTCCGAGCAAGCTGTCCCGGCAAGTCCGGTTTCTGAATGAGCATTGGGAATGCGGCCTTTGCTCCGCCAATTATTTTGTTTTCTATGAAGAGAGTGCAACGTTTACCGAGCGTACAGCTATTGGCACGGGCCACCGGTTGTTGGGGGCTCGTGATCTGATTGCGGATAACCTCGTTGGTAATTTCTCCACATGCCTGTATCGAAAGTCGGCGCTTGATAATTTGCCGACGGAATTGTTCGAGCTCAAGTCCTATGACTGGATTGTTAATATCTGCGTGGCCCGCAACAGCCTGATTGGTTTTATTGAAGAACCAATGTCGGTTTACCGCATCCACGCTAGCGGCGCCTGGTCCGGTTTTGCGCATGTAGAGAAGCTCCAGTTGCAGCTGAGCCTGATCCCCGCTTATGACAAGATCACCCGGCAGACGTACCACGCCGAATTCACGCGCCTGGAACACAATCTGCGACGGGTCATATTGCTGGCGCATGGCGAACGTCTGGCCGGAAAGCTTGCGCGGCCCGCTCTGGGGGTATTGGTGAGGCTGGATGAGTTCATGCCGCCGATTATTCTTGCCATCATTCGTGCGCTGATGCCCCCCATCGTCACTCGACAGTTGTTGAAGATTGCCCGTCGAGGGCGAATGTAATGAAACCACCCGTTGTTAGTGTGGTCATGGCAACCTACAACCATGCCGCTTACGTTGCCCAAGCCATAAAAAGCGTGCTGGCGCAACGCGACGTAGCCTTCGAATTTTTGATCGCCGATGATGGCTCCAGCGACACTACCCGAGAGGTTGTCGAAGGATTTAAGGATGTGAGGATTCGTTTTTTTCCACATCAGATCAATCGTGGGGCGAGTGTCGTCACCAACGAGTTGATCGAGCGTGCCACGGGCGAATTTGTGGCGCTTATCAACTCAGACGATTATTGGGCGGATGAGGACAAGCTGGCTTTCCAGCTTGATATTCTGCGCACGAGTCCAGAGCTGGGAGCCAGTTTCGGCCGAGCCCGTTTTGTCGACAAGCGTGGGAATGTCATCAGCAAGAAAAGTTTGTCATTTGGCTCTGTGTTTGATCAGGCGAATCGAACTCAAGGTGAATGGCTGCGCTACTTCCTGGACCACGGCAATTGCCTCTGTCACCCGACGGTGATGATCCGTCGCAAGTGCTACGAAGAGCTCGGGGGATACAGTAACAATCTCCGGCAGCTGCCTGATTATGATCTGTGGATCAGACTGGTAAAACGTTATCCAATTCATATCTCCGAACGGGAGCTGATCTGCTTCAGAGTCATGCCGGGGGAAAATGTCAGTAGTCAATCGGTGACCAATTCCATTCGAACGATGAACGAACATTATCTGATCGCCGAGACATTTTTTCAGGACGTCGGAGTGCAACAATTGAAAGATGGTTTTTTGGGGTTGTTGAAGTACCCGGAAATACCCAGCTCGATACACCTTGAGATCGAAAAGGTGTTGCTGTTTTTTTTGCCGAACGCAGCGATCGGCAAGGCCTACAGAATGATAGGAATGATTAAGCTGAATCATTTGCTCGCTAGCTGTGTGCATCGAGAGGTTCTCGAAGAAGCCTACGGCATAGATGGGCAATGGTTTCAGGCTAAAATGGGCGAAATCGACATATTGCGGCCAAAATTTTTGGCCATGATTGCCGGGAAAACTATTGGGGTGAGACGCGCCTTGAAAAAAATTTTGAAGCGCGATGATTATTGAAATGAACATACATAAAGGAAGTGTTATGCGCTATTTGTACTTGCCAGCGGTTGCTATGTTGGGTCTTCTTGCTGCTTGTGATGCGGGCAAGCCGAAGGATATCGCGGTCAATAGTTACTGCTCTCTGGACAGTCCGAAAGCTGAAGCCAAGCTTTCGACAAGCGCACCGTTTGAAGTGTGGGGATGGGCTTACAACGTGGCGGCGGGTACCGTGCCTAAAGACATTTCTCTCGAGATTATTTCTTCGGGTGGAGAGGTTGCGATGACAGCACCTCTGGTTCGTTCCTCGCGTCCGGACGTCGCCAAAGCCTTCGCCAAGCCAGATCTGGAAATGGCAGGCTTCACCGGTGTCGTAGACATCGGCGCGCTGAAATCCGGTGTCTACACCGTGAAGATCATCCAGCAGGAAGGTATAAGCCGTTTTGCATGCACCAGCCCTTCGAAGTTTGATATTAAATCCACCAAGGGTTAATAGATAACTCCGGAGAATGCCGACGCAGTCGTCGTGTATCTCTGGACGTGGATGGATTCAAGAGGCCGTATTTACTGGCACCTATCCAAAAAAAACACCCCGGGGCTCGGGGTGTTTTTTTATACCTGGCTAATCAACTACTTTCTGATAGCTCGCATTAGTTGAGTAATTGCATTGTCCAGTTCTGTCTGCCCGGCATCGATTTCGAAGTCAGCGGCGTCCGGCGCTTCGTAAGGACTGCCCACGCCCGACAGGTTTGGCAGTTGTCCCGAGCGCGCCTTCTTGTAGAGCCCTTTCACGTCCCGCTGCTCGCAGACCTCTAGCGGTGTGCTGACATACACCTCCACAAAATTCTCTTCGCCGATCAGTTCCCGCGCCATTTGCCGTTCCCGTTGGAACGGCGAAATAAACGCAGTCATGACAATCAGCCCGGCGTCCATCATCAGTTTGGCGACTTCGGCGATGCGCCGAATATTTTCAACGCGGTCTGCGTCGGTGAAACCGAGGTCTTTGTTGAGCCCTTGGCGAACGTTGTCGCCGTCGAGGAGGTAGGTACGGTAACCGCTTGCATGCAACTCGACTTCCAGCGCGTTGGCGAGCGTCGATTTTCCTGAGCCGGAAAGACCGGTAAACCAGATGACCTTGCCCTTGTGGCCATTGAGCTTTTCGCGGTTTTGGCGGGTAATCGACAGCACTTGTTTGTGCACATTTTGCGCACGTCGCAGGCTGTGGGTGATCATTCCCGCAGCCACCGTGGCGTTGCTGAGTCGATCCACCAGAATAAAGCCGCCCAGCGTTCTGGAGTGCTGATAGCTGTCATAGACCAGTGGTTTGCTCAATGCCAGGGTGCAGACGCTGATGTCATTGAGGAGCAACTGCGTGCACGCATCGTGGGACAGTGTATTGATGTCGACCCGATACTTGATGTTGGTGATCGACGCGGAAGCCCATTGCGTGGCCAGTTTAATATCGTAGTTACGACCGTGCAGGCCCGCCTCGTCATTCATCCACACCAGCGTTGCTTCGAACTGGTCGGTGGTTTCCAGCGGGCGTTGGCTCAGGGCAAGAATATCGCCCCGCGAGGCGTCGATTTCCTGGCTGAGCGTCAACGTCACCGCATCGCCACACGACGCTTCCTGCATCGGGCCGTCCATGCTGACGATGTCGGTCACGGTCGCGGTGTGGCCGGAGAGGGTGACGCGCACCTCGTCGCCCACGCTGACTTTTCCTTCAGCGACATAGCCGCTGTACCCGCGAAACGACGCATCAGGTCGATTCACCCATTGCACGGGAAACACCAGACGTTCGGATTCGACAACGTTGACTTCGATGGTTTCCAGGCATCCCATCAGCGTCGGTCCTGAATACCAAGGCGTGTTGGTCGAGCGCTGAGTGATGTTGTCGCCCTTGAGTGCGCTGACCGGGATGGGTGTGATGCTTTCAAAACCCAGTGTTTGCGCGAACGCCTGAAAGGTGTCGACGGTGCGTTGAAAAGTGTCCGGATCAAAACCGATCAGGTCCATCTTGTTGACCGCCAGCACGACCTGGCGAATCCCCATCAGCGACGCCAGGTATGCGTGCCGCCGCGTTTGCGTCAGCACACCTTGCCGAGCGTCGACCAGGATGACTGCTACGTCGGCCGTTGAAGCGCCAGTGACCATGTTGCGCGTGTATTGCTCATGACCCGGAGTATCGGCAACGATGAACTTGCGCTTTGCAGTGGCGAAATATCGGTAGGCCACATCGATGGTGATGCCCTGCTCGCGTTCTGCCGACAAGCCGTCGACCAGCAAGGCAAAGTCTATGTCCTCGCCTTGGGTGCCATATTTTTTCGATTCGTTTTTCAGTGCGCTCAACTGGTCGTCTGTCAGTTGTCGGGCGTCCCACAGCAGACGTCCAATCAGGGTGCTTTTTCCATCGTCCACGCTGCCGCAAGTGATAAAACGCAGCAGGTCCTGACCTTGTTGCAGTTCAAGGTAGGCCTCCATTGTCGAGGGCCGGTGGATGGCGGTGGTTTGTGCTATGAGTACCATCAGAAATAGCCCTTCTGTTTTTTCTTTTCCATGCTGGCCGAACTGTCACTGTCTATGGCTCGTCCCTGTCTCTCGGAGCCGTTGGAGCCCAGGAGCTCCAGCAAGATGTCGGCGACACTGGCGGCTGTCGATTCCACGGCCCCCGTCAGGGGATAGCAGCCGAGGGTTCGAAAGCGGATGTTCCTGGCCTCGATTTTCTCGCCGGGCAGCAGGGGCATACGCCCATCGTCGATCATGAGTGTCATGCCGTTGCGCACCACGACGGGTCTTTCCTTGGCGAAGTAGAGGGGCACGACCGGAATGTTTTCCTGATAGATGTATTGCCAGATGTCGAGTTCTGTCCAGTTGGAGAGTGGGAAGACCCGAATGCTCTCGCCCTGGTTTTTACGCGCGTTGTAGAGATTCCACAGTTCAGGTCGCTGCTGTTTCGGATCCCAGTGATGGCTCTGGGTACGGAACGAAAAAATCCGTTCCTTCGCCCGGGATTTTTCTTCATCCCGGCGTGCGCCGCCGAAAATGACATCAAACTTGTAGTGATCCAGCGCTTGCTTGAGGCCTTCGGTCTTGGTGATGTCGGTGTGCAGGACCGAGCCATGATCGAACGGGTTGATGTCTTTGCTGATGGCTTCCGGGTTGATATGCACCAACAGGTCCATGCCGCTTTCTCGTGCCATGAAATCGCGGAACAAGTACATCTCCTGGAACTTCCAGCGCGTATCCACATGCAGCAGCGGGAAGGGCGGGACGGATGGGTAGAAGGCCTTGCGAGCGAGGTGCAACATTACGGCGCTGTCCTTGCCCATCGAATACAGCATGGCGGGATTCTCTGCTTCAGCGACCGCCTCGCGAATAATCTGCAGGCTTTCGGCTTCCAGGCGCTTGAGGTGGGGCGTGCGCACCGTCAATGAATCGACCGTTGTGTGTTGGCGGTTTTCTTCCAGCACGGCGGGATAACTAAGCAATCCAAATTCGACATTCGGCGGGACGCTGGCGTGTCGGCAAACCGCAACCAGGCGACCACTCGGGAAGATGACGATGGGTTTGGCAATGTGGAGCTGGAGGCGTTGCAGCGCGTCAGTGAGTTGTTTCGCGTCAACATGTTGCGTGGCCAGCGGCAGCCAGTAACGAGCGCCCCGGGCATCGTTGGCGTGCAAGAAATCGCTGCCGTCAGCACTGCGCGACAATTGGACGAACAGCACCAATTTACGTTTTGTTCGGGCTTTTTCGATATCCGATGTCAGGACCGAAGGCGTCGGCTGGCGGCCGGATTCATCACGCAGGTTTGGCGCCGTCAGCTCGGGTGGAAGCAGATCGAGTTCGTGCAGGCGCCGTTCGGCGGTACGCTTGGTGTCTGCGTGTTCGAGTTGGTTCAGGTGAAGGAATGCCAGCTGTGTGTCCCATACCACCGGGGCGTCCAATCCAAGAAGGTTTGGGTTAAGCATGAGCTGCTTTCCTTGTCGCAATATGTGATTTATCTGTTATCGGCATCGTTTTGTGATGCTTTAATCGGCAGATGCATTGTTTTTTTCATTTAATCACGTAATGCGACAACTCGTTACTGAAAGTTTCGCGCTCAACTTAAGCTGTTGTGAATGGAAGTGGTTCGGCACGTTGCAATCCCTGTCCGGCGCTGGTTATAGTCGGCGCTCGCCTGCTAACCCAGCACGGCCCTCCCAAAAGATCTGCCCAATGCCTGTATTCCACATCAACGCGGTAGTCGATTCAGCGGTCAACGCTGTCGTGGCGCCGTGTGGGAATCAGCAGTCTGCGCAGATCAGTCATTACCCCCCACCTGTCCGTAGCACGCCGGTGTACGCCGTCGTATCACCGCCGGGCGTTGGCGTTTCGGGCTGATCAGCTTCTTTTTGCTGTTGCCCTTTGCCCGCCAGAAAAAACTACTGAATTTCAGCTTCGGCTGAGTTGGCTTTTGCCTGACTACAGGTGGTCTTCATGTTTGTCCTTTCGAAACAATCCGCGCTCGCGGCGGCGTCCACGAGCCTGTTCGTCCTGCTGTGGAGCAGCGGGGCGATCTTCTCCAAATGGGGCCTGGCGCATGCGTCACCCTTTGCTTTTCTGCTGGTGCGCTTCGCCATCGCCTTGTGCGGTCTGGTGCTGCTGGTGCCTTTGCTCAAGCTGAAGTTGCCCAAGGGCGGCAAGCCGATGTTGTATGCGATGGCCACGGGCGTGGTGTTGCTGGGGGCTTATCAGATTTTCTATCTGCTGGCCCTGGACCTGAAAGTCACCCCGGGCGTGATGGCGACGATCATGGGCGTGCAACCGATTCTGACCGTGGTGCTGATGGAACGTCAGCGCTCCCTCAGCCGGATGTTCGGTCTGGGGCTGGGCCTGGCGGGATTGATCATGGTGGTGTACCAGGGCATCGGCCTGGCCGGCATGTCGATGGCCGGGATGCTCTTCGGATTGCTGGCGCTGGCGAGCATGACGTTCGGCTCGATCATGCAGAAACGCATCACCGACAATCCCCTCGGCACACTGCCGGTGCAATACCTCGCCGGGCTGTTGCTGTGCGGGATCTTCGTGCCGTTCCAGCCGTTTCATTTTGAACACGGCACGGGCTTTATCGTGCCGGTGTTGTGGATGGGACTGGTGGTGTCGGTGCTGGCGACGTTGCTGTTGTACCGCTTGATCGCCCGGGGCAATCTGGTGAATGTCACCAGTCTGTTTTACCTGGTGCCGGCGGTGACGGCAGTGATGGACTACCTGATTTTCGGCAACAGGCTGGCGGCGCTGAGTCTGCTGGGCATGCTGCTGATCATCGTCGGTCTGGTCTTCGTGTTCCGTAAAAACGCGTAAACCGAAAAAGGCCCGGAGCATTAAATGCTCCGGGCCTTTTTATTTGGCCAACGCGTGCTCGGCCCGCACCGAATTCATGAACGCCTGCATCGCCGACGATTGAATGCGATGACGCCGGGTGATCAGCCCATAGGGCGGCAGCCGTGCTTCGAACTTGATCGGCAAAATGGCCAGCAAATCCCGACCGGGATAGTCTTCTACCACCGACACCGGCGTGACGCCGAGCATGTCGGTCTGCTGCACCAGCGAAAGCAAAGTCATGATCGACGTGGTTTCGACAATGCTGCTGGGGATGTCGACCCGGGCGTTGTGAAACACCTGATTGATGATGGCGCGCATCGGGCTGGGATGCTGTTGCAGCACCCAGGTCATGTGCTGCAGTTCCGCCCAGCTCAGCTGTTTCTCCTGCGCCAGCGGGTTTGTCGCCCCGGCGATCACGCACAAGGCTTCTTCACCGAGGCTGTCAAACAGCAACTCCTCGGCCCGCGCACCGGCCGGAATCCGCCCCAATACGATATCCAGTTGATCTTGTAACAGCGCTTGCACCAGCACGTCGCTGGTGTCGACCTGGATGCTCATGGACAACCGCGGATGGCTCTGTTTCAAAGTCGCGATGGTGCGGGTCAACAGCCCCGACGCCAGTGCCGGAATCGCACCGACCGCGACACGGCCAAGGTTGCCGGACTCCAGCGCCACCAATTCTTCACGCATGCCGCTGAGTTCGGCGAACACCATGCGCGCATAGTAAATGACGGTTTCGCCGAACGGGGTAGCGCGCATGCCCCGGGGCAGGCGTTCGAAGAGTTCGACGCCGAGCAAGTCCTCGGCTTCGTGGAGCATTTTGGTCGCGGCCGGTTGGGTCATACCAATGTGGTCGGCGGCACGGCGCAGCGAACCGAATTCCTGCAACGCCAGCATCAGCCGCAATTGGCGCAGACGCAGTCGACTGTGAATCACATTGGCAGCAGGAATTCGGGTCATGGGCCATGGCTCGCAAGGAAGTCTGCGGCAAGCCTGACAACAAATGTCAGGCGTTGCCAGCATTGCTGTGTCACAGCACCGATTTGGGTTTGGCGACGTGGGGTTTGCGCAGGCCCATCAGCCCACCCAGCGCCTTGGAAATCAGCGGCCAGAAAAGCATCAGCAGCGCCGCCGTGGTCAGGCTGCCCACCAACGGGTTGGACCAGAAGATCCCCAAATGTCCATCGGAAAACAGCATTGACTGACGGAACGCATCTTCAGCCTTGTCGCCCAACACCGCCGCCAACACCAGTGGTGCAATCGGATAACCGAGTTTCTTGAACAGATACCCCAGCGCGCCGAAGCCCAGCATCAGCACCACGTCGAAGAACGAGTTGTGCACCGAATAGGCACCGATGGCGCAGACCATGATGATGATCGGCGCGATGATCGAGAACGGAATCCGCAGGATCGAGGCAAACAGCGGCACGGTGGCCAACACCACGATCAAGCTGACCACGTTGCCCAGATACATGCTGGCGATCAGGCCCCAGACAAAATCGTGCTGCTCGACGAACAGCGTCGGGCCAGGGTGCAGGCCCCAGATCATCAAGCCACCAAGCATCACCGCCGCCGTGGCCGAGCCGGGAATGCCCAGGGTCAGCATCGGCAGCAGGGCGCTGGTGCCCGCCGCGTGGTCGGCGGTTTCCGGGGCAATCACGCCTTCGAGTTCACCTTTGCCGAAGTTCTCGCGGTTCTTCGAGAATCGTCGCGCCAGGCTGTAGCTCATGAACGACGCGGCCGTCGGGCCGCCAGGGGTGATGCCCATCCAGCAACCTACCAGCGTGCTGCGCACAATCGTCCACCAGTAGCGTGGCAGCTTGGCCCAAGTGCGCAGGATCACCATCGGTGTGATGCGCGCATGCTCGCCGCGAAACACCAGGCCTTCCTCGACGGTGCAGAGGATTTCACCGATGCCGAACAGGCCGATCACCGCCACTTCGAAACTGATGCCCGTCATCAAGATCGGCTGGTCGAACGTCAGCCGCAGGTTGCCGGACACCGTGTCCATGCCGACCGCCGCCATGGCAAACCCGATCATCATCGCCACCACGGTTTTCAGCGGTGGGTTCTTGCTCATGCCGATGAACGTACAGAACGCCAACAGGTAGACCGCGAAGAACTCCGGCGAGCTGAACGACATGGCAAACGCGGCAATTTTTGTCGACAGAAACGTCAGCAACAACACCCCGGCCAATGCGCCGATCAGTGCCGAACTGAACGCCGCAGTCAGGGCCTCGGCGGCACGACCTTCACGGGCCATCGGGTAACCGTCGAACGTCGTCGCCACCGATGAGGGCTCACCGGGAATGTTGAACAGAATCGAAGTGATCGAGCCGCCGAACAGCGCGCCCCAATACATGCACGACAGCAGAATGATCGCCGACACCGGCGACATGGTGAACGTCAGGGGCAGCAGCAACGCCACGCCATTGGGGGCGCCGAGGCCGGGCAACACGCCGACCAGAATGCCCAGCAGCACGCCGATCACCATCAGGCCGATATGCCCCGGGGTCAGGATCAGGTTCATGCCTTGCAGCAGGGAGTCGAACTCGCTCATTTGAAATTTCTCCCGGCCAGGGCAATCCAGTCGCCCATCGGGCCGGCATCCAGCGGGACCTTGAACCACAGCGCGAAAATCAGGTAGCTGGCAAGCACCGCACCCAGCGATACCGTGCCGATCATCAGCTTGCCGTAGGGTTTGACGCGGACTTTGTCACGCCACATGAACCAGGCAATGAAACAGGCTGAGGCCACGTAAATACCGGTGAACGGCATGGCGCCGACAAACAGCGCAATCGGGATGAACACCGACAACACTTGCTTGAATGCGCTGCGGCTGACGAATGAAATGCTCAGGGCTTGCCAGCGCACCACGGTCAACACGGCGTTGCCGACACTGGCGGCACTCAACAGCAGGCCGATGTAGAAGGGAAAGTAACCCGGCTCGGGGCCGGAATCGCCCCAGCCGATACCTTGTTCGACGCTGCCGAACATCACCACCGCGCCGATCAGCGTGGTGAAGAGTGTCAGGCCGAGTTCGACCCAGCGGGTGCCGACCAGCGCCGGTGAATCCGAAGATTGGGACATCAAACACCTCCAGCAGGTGACGGCCGCGCGCATGCGGACGGCCGTTGGCGACTCAGTTTTTCAGCCAGCCGGCTTCTTTGAACACCGGGGTCACGCGGGCGGTGTCTTTCTCAATGTAGGCGGTCAACGGCTCGCCTTCGAGGAAGGTCGGCACCAGTGCGTTCTGTTTCACGTACGCCTTGAACTCCGACGTCTCGGTGACTTTGCGCATCAGCTCGACATAGAACGCGCGCTGTTCGGCCGTGACGTCGCCAGGCATGAACACGGTGCGCGGGAAGCGGTACTGGTCGATGCCCAGGCCTTGTTCGTGGCAGGTCGGCACGTCGGCCCAGGACTTATCCCCGGCGACTTTCTCGGTGTAGTTCATGCGCTCTTTACTGAACACGCACAGTGGCTCGACCTGGTCGCCGCGCCATTGGCTGATGCTTTCGCTGGGGTTGTTGACGTTGGCGGCGATGTGTTTGCCGGCCAGTTGAGTCGCGGCTTCACTGCCGCTCTTGAACGGGATATAGACGAGTTTGGCGTCGTTGGTCTGGTTCAGCAGCAGGGTCAGGGTCTGGTCGACATCCTTGGACTGGCTGCCGCCCATGCGCAGGTTCGACGGGTCCGCCTTGACCGCGGCGTAGAAGCCCTTGGCGTCTTTCCACGGCGCGTCTTTGTAGCTCCAGAGAATGAAGTCATCCTCGGCCACGGCGGCGACGGGCGTCAGTTCCTGCCATTGGTAACCGAGCTTGGACACCAGCGGCAACAGATAGATGTTGTTGGTGCCGATCACCAGTTTTTCCGCGTCGCCCTTGTTCATCTTCAGGTCGAGAAAGGCTTCGGCGCCATTGCCACCGCCCTTGTTCAGGACGATGGTATTCACATCGAGAAACTTGTGGGTGGTGATGATCGACTGGATCAGGCGACCGAGTTGGTCAGTGCCGCCACCGGGACCACCGGCGACGACGATTTCGACGTTCTTGTCCGGCTGCCAGGCAGCGCTGGCGAGAGCGGGAAGGGCGCCAGCGGCGATCAGTGTGCAGCCGAGAAACAAACGGGAGGTGCGACGGACGAATGCATTTCGCATGATGGAAGGGCCTCGTTTTTGTAGTTGTTATGAGTGGCTTGTCGATGCTCGATTGCTGCAAGCCTGGCCTGAGTGTGTGAAGCCGCCGGCTCCGCGTCTAGTCAAAACAATACATACACCGATAGCCTGGGGTTATAGGTCCTGGCAGTGAAAGTGGTAGGTAACGCTCAAGGCTCTGCGCCAGAGCCGTTTTCGAAGAAAGCCGAAAGGGCGGCTATCCATTGAAAGCTGCATGAAAGCCGGGCATGCCATAACTCGAGGCTATCGCCTGATTTCAAGTTTTGATTAGACGGTTATCACTGAGCCTTCGATAGTGCTCACCAACGCCGCCACGGCGCGGCAATGTCGTCACCACAAAAATAATAAATCGAGGTACGCACCATGGCTCGTCCCAGTGCTTCCCTGCATCTGCACAACTCTGGTGTTCAATCGGCAGGTGCTCAATCAACGGCAGCGGCCGTCCCGCTCACCGGTGCGAGCAAAGCCAGCAGCGTACGCTGGCGGATTTTCGCGATCATCTTTGCGTTGACCATGGTCAACCTGATCGATCGCGTGTCGTTGTCGATTGCGATGCCAACCATCGCCCATGAATTCTCCCTGTCGCCGAGCCTGCAAGGGCTGATCCTCAGCAGCTTCTTCTGGGCGTATGCGCTGTTGCAGATTCCCGGCGGCTGGCTGATTGACCGTTTCGGCCCGCACCGGGTGATCAGTTGGTCCACGGGGTTGTGGGGGACTTTTCAGGTCATCGCCGCCTTTGCCACGGGCGGTGTGTCACTGCTGTTCGCCCGCGTTGCACTGGGGGCCGCCGAGGCGCCCTTGTTTCCGTCCGGCGGCAAGCTGATTTCCCTGTGGCTGGCGCCAAGCGAGCGCAGTCGCGGCGCGGTGCTGATGGACAGTGGCAGCCCGTTGGGCGTGGCACTGGGCGGGTTGATCATTGCGTACCTGATTGCTTCGCTGGATTCGTGGCGTCTGGCGTTCGTGATCGCCGGCCTCGCAACGCTGGTGCTGGCATGGCTGGCGCGGTGTTATCTGCGCGATGACCCGGCCACACATCCACAAGTGAATGCCCAGGAACTGGAGAAGATCAACGCCGGACGCGCCACGCCGGCTGCCGAAGCCGCCCGTGCGCCGGTCAAAGGCCTGGGCATCGCGGCCCGTTCATTGACGGGTTTGCTGATCGGTCGTGCGAGTTGGGCGATGGTCTATTTCGGCTTGCTGACCTGGGGGCCGAGTTATCTGTCGCAGGCTCGCGGCTTCGACATCAAAGGCATTGGCGCAGCGACGTTCGTGATTTTTATCTGCGGTGCGCTGGGTTCATTGACCGGTGGTTTTCTCTGCGACGGCTTGATTCGCAAAGGTGTGAGCCGCGGTGTGGCAGTCAAGAGCCTGCTGGCGTTTTCCGGTGTCGTGGCGTTAGGCGCGTTCCTGTTGCTGCCGACCCTGAGCGATCCGTTTGCGGCGGTGGCGCTGTTGGCCATGACTGCGTTTTTCCTGATGTGGGGCAGCCTCTACTGGAGCTTCCCGGCGTTGCTGGCGGCGCCGGCCCGGGTCGGTTTGATCGGCGGCGTGATGAACATGGCCGGCAGCACGGGCGGTATCGCGGTGCCGATTCTGGTGGGCGTGATTGTGCAAATGGCCGGTGGTTTCGCGCCGGTGCTGGGGTTCTTTGCGGCGTGCTCGGCGGTCTTTGTATTGGCCACATTGTTTATCAGCCTGGATGAGGTGCCTCATGACTAAGTTGTGGGACGGCCCGATCGTAGACGCCCATCACCATTTCTGGGACCCGGCGATCAATGACCATCCGTGGCTCGCGCCCGAGGCCAACATTGCGTTTCGCTACGGTGATTACAGCGCGATCAAACGTCGCTATTTTCCCGATGACTACTTCGTCGATGCCGGTGCCCATAACGTCGTGCAAACGGTGTACGTCGAGACTGAATGGAACCCGCAAGACCCGATTGGCGAAACCCGTTTCATCGAGGGGCTGGTCGCGCGCTACGGCGTGCCGAACGCCATCGTCGCGCAAGCCTGGCTCGACCATCCGGACGCCATCGCGGTGCTGACCGAACAAGCCGGTTTCAAGTGCGTGCGCAGCGTGCGCCACAAGCCTGGCGGTCCTGTAGCTCCGGAACAGGTAGGGCACGTGCGCAGCCTGATGAGCGATGAACACTGGCGCCGCAGTTACGCCGCGCTCGAAGGCCTGGGCCTGCATTTCGACCTGCAGACGCCTTGGTGGAACCTGCACGAAGCCGAACGCCTGGCCCGGGATTTCCCCGGCATCACACTGATTCTCAACCACGCCGGATTGCCCAATGACCGCAGTGCCGAAGGCCTGGCCGGTTGGCGCCTGGCGATGGCGCGGCTGGCGCAGTGGCCGAACGTGCGGGTGAAGATTTCTGGCCTGGGGCAGGGCGGCCAGCGTTGGCGTGCCAAGGACAACGCCTGGATCGTGCGCGAAGTCATTGCCATGTTCGGCAGCGACCGGGCGATGTTCGCCAGCAACTTCCCCGTGGACAGCCTGTGCGGCTCGTTCGACGACATTTACAGCGGTTTCAAATCCATCGTTGCCGATTTTCCGAGCGCCGATCAGCAACGGCTTTTCTACAGCAACGCGCAGCAAGTCTATCGCTGCGAGCCTTGCGCCATTGACCGGGCGCGGCCTGAATCCTTGAGGAGTGAAGCATGAACAAAACCACCATCGCGATGGTCCTGGGCGACCCGGCCGGCATCGGCCCGGAACTGATCGCACGCCTGCTCGCCGAGCCCGAGGTGCGCCGTCAGGCCCAGGTGATTTTGATCGCCGACGAGGCAGAAATGCGTCGCGGCATGCGCATTGCCGGGACGGAGTTTCCGTACCGTCGCGTCGAGTCGCTGGAGCAACTGTCATTCGTTGATGACACGCCGCTGTTCTATGACTTTCGCGGCGATACGATTGGCGAATTTGCGCGCAATGAAGCCAGCATCATCGGCGGTCGCTACAGCCTCGACACCCTGGAACAAGCCCTGCGCCTGACCGAGGCCGGCATCACCGACTCCGTGCTGTTCGGACCGCTGAACAAGACCTCGCTGCACATGGCTGGCATGGCGCATAACGATGAGTTGCACTGGTTCGCCGAGTTGCTGGATTTCCACGGGCCGTTCTGTGAGTTCAACGTGCTCGATAACTTGTGGACGTCGCGGGTGACCTCCCACGTGGCGCTGGCTGAAGTGCCGGGCATGCTCACGCAGGCGCGGGTGGTGGAAGCCATTCAGTTGATCGACACCGCGCTCAAGCGCAACGGCCTGGCCAAACCGCGTATCGGCGTGTGTGGGCTGAACCCGCACAACGGCGACAATGGCTCGTTCGGTCGCGAAGAACTGGACATCATCGGCCCCGCCGTGCGCTCCGCCCAGGCGTTGGGGATTGCGGCGGAAGGGCCGTACCCGGGGGACACTATTTTCCTCAAGGTGCAGGGCGATGCAAGTGCCTTTGACGCGGTGGTGACGATGTATCACGACCAGGGACAGATCGCGATCAAGTTGATGGGCTTCTCCCGCGGGGTGACGGTGCAGGGCGGCTTGCCGATTCCGATTACCACTCCGGCCCATGGCACCGCATTCGATATTGCGGGGCAGGGCAAAGCGAATGTCGGGGCGATCCGCCAGGCGTTCGAAATCGCCTGCCGGATGGGCACCAACAACTACTGACACACCCCAATCCCCCTTGTAGGAGTGAGCCTGCTCGCGATAGCGGTTTGACAGTCACGGAATGGGTGACTGGCTCGCCGCTATCGCGAGCAGGCTCACTCCTACATTTGTTTTGTATTGGGGCTGATAACCCGATCTGACGGATATCCCGTTTTTGCGATCACCCCAGGTTATCGCCGGATACGCATAAGTGATTATCCGCACCCCCGAGCGCTGGCTAAAGTCGCTCCATCGAATGCCTGGAACCCGCCTCCCATGCGGTTCTGAGCAGCGACCAAACAATGACAAGAAGCCGGTAGCGCAAGGAACTGTATTCATGAAAATCAAAGCCATCCGTACCCGCGTTTTTGAGTGGAAAGGCAAAGTCGTTCCGCCTCAAGCGCACTTCTGCACCAACGCCAGCGACATCCTGTTCGAGCGTGGCGACGCCATGGGCTCGTTCCGTTTTCACGGTTGGCTGGTGGTGGAAGTCGAGACCGATACCGGCCTCGTCGGCATCGGTAACTGCGCCCTGGCGCCTCGCGTGGCCAAGGAAATCATCGACACTTACCTGGCACCTATTGCGGTTGGCGAAGACCCGTTCGACAACGAATACATCTGGCAGAAAATGTACCGCCAGAGCCACGCCTGGGGCCGTAAAGGCATCGGCATGGCGGCGATCTCGGCGATCGACATCGCCATCTGGGACATCATGGGCAAAGCCGTGAACAAACCGGTGTTCAAACTGCTCGGCGGCCGCACCAAGGAAAAGATCTGGACCTACGCCTCCAAGCTCTATGCCAACGACAACCTCGACCTGTTCCTCGAAGAGGCCCAGGGTTATCTGAACCAGGGTTTCACCGCGCTGAAAATGCGCTTCGGCTACGGCCCGAAAGACGGCCCGGCGGGCATGCGCAAGAACATCGAGCAAGTCCGTGCCCTGCGTAACCTGGCCGGTCCAGACATCGACATCATGCTCGAATGCTACATGGGCTGGACCCTGGAATACGCGCGGCGCATGTTGCCCAAACTCGCCGAGTTCGAACCGCGCTGGCTCGAAGAACCGGTGATCGCCGACGACATCGAAGGCTACATCGAGCTGAAAAAAATGGGGATCATGCCGATCTCCGGCGGCGAGCATGAGTTCACCTCCTACGGCTTCAAGGACTTGCTGGAGCGCCGCGCCGTCGACGTGATCCAGTACGACACCAACCGCGTGGGCGGCATCACCGCCGCGCGCAAGATCAATGCCATGGCCGAAGCCTGGTCGGTGCCGGTGATTCCCCACGCCGGGCAGATGCACAACTACCACCTGACCATGTCCACCACCGCCTCGCCAATGGCCGAATTCTTCCCGGTGTTCGACGTCGAGGTCGGCAACGAACTCTTCTACTACGTGTTCAAGGGCGAGCCGCAACCGGTCAACGGCTATATCCAGCTCGACGACAACAAGCCGGGCCTGGGCCTGGAAATCTCCGATGAGTACCTGAGCGACTTCAACATCATCGAGTGACCTTGAGGCGCCGTAAACGTACGGCGCCATCCCCGACTTTCTGGAGGCCGTCATGCGCCTGATTCAATTTGAAAACACTGCCGGCGAGCGCCAGGTTGGCCTCGTCGAGGGGGCACAGGTCCAGGTGCTCAAAGGCACCGGCAGCACCCGTGAGTTGGCCCTCGCGGCGATCCGCGCCCAGCGCAGCCTGCAAGAAGAGGTCGCCCGGCGCGGCACCGAACCGGGGCCCGATTACGCGCCACTGTTACAGCAAGGCAAAATCCTGCCGCCGCTGGACCACGAAGACCCGGCCCATTGCCTGATCAGCGGCACCGGCCTGACGCACTTGGGCAGCGCCTCGGCGCGGGACAAAATGCACCAGCAGGACGGCGCCGTCGAAGCCGGCATGACCGACACCATGCGCATCTTCAAGTGGGGCCTGGAGGGCGGAAAACCCGCAGCCGGGCAGGTCGGCGCGCAGCCGGAATGGTTTTACAAGGGCAATGGCAGCATCGTCGTGCGTCCCGGGGCGGATTTTCCAGTGCCACCGTTTGCCGAAGACGCTGGCGAGGAACCGGAGCTGACGGGCCTGTATGTGATTGGCGACGACGGCGTGCCGTATCGCCTCGGTTATGCCTTGGGCAACGAGTTCTCCGACCATGTGATGGAACGGCGCAATTACTTGTACCTGGCACATTCGAAACTGCGTTTTTGCTCCTACGGTCCCGAGCTGCGTGTCGGTGAGTTGCCCAGGCATCTGGCCGGCACCAGCCGCATCAAGCGCAACGGCGAAACGATCTGGGAAAAGGAATTTCTCAGTGGCGAAGACAACATGTGCCACAGCCTCGCCAACCTCGAATACCACCACTTCAAATACGCGCAGTTCTTGCGCCCCGGCGATGTCCATGTGCACTACTTCGGTACAGCCACGCTGTCGTTTGCCGACGGGGTGAAAACCCAGCCGGGCGATCGCTTCCAGATCAGCCTCGATGAGTTTGGTGCGCCACTGGTGAACGGCATCGGCGAAAGCGCCCAGCCGTTGGCCATCGGCCAGGTGCGTGCGCTTTAAGCCTTTAAAGGAACCCCCTCATGACATTGCCACTGGGACACAACTACATCGGCGGTCGCCGCAGCGCCGACGGCACGTTGCAACTGCAAAGCCTCGACGCGACGACTGGCGAACCGCTGCCGGGCACGTTTTTTCAGGCCAGCGAAGCCGAAGTGGATGCCGCCGCCAACGCTGCGGCCGCTGCTTACCCGGTCTTGCGCAACCTGAGCGCGGAAAAGCGCGCACGCTTCCTCGACGCTATCGCCGATGAAATCGATGCACTCGGCGATGACTTCGTCGCCACCGTGTGCCGCGAAACCGCGCTGCCGGCCGGGCGTATTCAGGGGGAGCGGGGGCGCACCAGCGGGCAGATGCGTTTGTTTGCCAAGGTCCTGCGTCGCGGGGATTTTTATGGTGCGCGGATTGATCGGGCACTGCTGGATCGCCAACCATTGCCGCGTCCGGACCTGCGTCAGTACCGCATCGGTTTAGGGCCGGTCGCGGTGTTTGGCGCGAGTAACTTTCCCTTGGCGTTCTCCACGGCCGGCGGCGATACCGCGTCGGCCTTGGCCGCCGGTTGCCCGGTGGTGTTCAAGGCGCACAGCGGTCACATGGCGACGGCCGAATGGGTGGCGGACGCGATCATCCGTGCCGCCGAGCGCACCGAAATGCCGGCCGGCGTGTTCAACATGATCTACGGTGGGGGCGTCGGCGAGTGGCTGGTCAAGCATCCGGCGATTCAGGCGGTGGGCTTCACCGGTTCGCTCAAGGGCGGCAATGCCCTGAGCCACATGGCCGCGACCCGCCCGCAACCGATCCCGGTATTTGCCGAGATGTCGAGCATCAACCCGGTGTTCCTGTTGCCCGAAGCACTGGCGGTACGCGGCGAGCAGATCGCTGCGCAACTGGCCGGCTCCGTGACTTTGGGTTGCGGTCAGTTCTGCACCAATCCCGGTCTGGTTATTGGTCTGCGTTCGGCGCAGTTCAGCAGCTTTCTGGAAACCTTCTGCGCCAGCATGAACCAGCAACCGGCGCAAACCATGCTCAACGCCGGTGCGCTGGTCAGCTACAGCCGGGGCCTTAGCGAGTTGCACGAACATCCGGGGCTGACGCACCTGGCGGGTCGGCCGCAACGGGGCAATCAGGCGCAACCGCAAGTGTTCAAGGCTGACGTCAGTTTGTTGCTCAAGGGTGATGAGCTGCTTCAGGAAGAAGTGTTCGGGCCGACCACCATCGTCGTCGAAGTCGAGAGCCGCGCGCAGTTGGCAGAAGCGTTGCAGGGGTTGCGCGGGCAATTGACGGCGACGTTGATTGGCGAGAGCGAGGAGTTGCTGGAGTACCGCTGGCTGGCGGAAATGCTTCAGGAAAAGGTCGGGCGGATTCTGCTCAACGGCTATCCGACCGGGGTCGAGGTGTGCGAGGCGATGGTGCATGGCGGGCCGTACCCGGCGACGTCCGATTCGCGGGGGACGTCGGTGGGGACGTTGGCGATCGATCGGTTCCTGCGGCCGGTGTGCTTTCAGAATTACCCGGATGCGTTGCTGCCCGAGGCGTTGCAGAATGCTAATCCGCTGGGGATTCGGCGGTTGGTGGATGGGGAGGTGAGTCATTCGGCCTTGTAGGCTCTGGACTACCGCCTTCGCGAGTAAGTTCGCTCCGACATTGGATTTGCGTTATTCACAAAACCCTGTGGGAGCGAGCCTGCTCGCGAAGGCGTCATCAGCAACACCGCAAAATTACCTGGCAGTCACCTCAGCCACGTTCACCACCGCCGGCTTCAACACCAGCCACAACGCCGCCGCAATCAACACCCCGCCATAGATATGCGCCATGGACAACGGCTCGTCCAGCAACAACGCCCCCCACAACACCCCGAACGGCGGGATCAGGAAGGTCGTGGTCATCGACCGCACCGGCCCGATCGAGCTGAGCAAACGGAAGTAAATGATGTACGCCAGCGCGGTACACACCAGCCCCAACCCCAGCAACGACAACCAGACATTCCAGCCACCCCAGCTTGCTGGCGGTTGGCTGATCACGCTGTAGCCGAACAGCGGCAACAGAAACAGCGTCGCGCCGAGCATGCTGCCCAGCGCAGACAAACGGCTGTCGAGACCACCGGCCTGATCCAGCCAGCGGCGGGCGAGGAAACCGGCGAAGCCATAACACGTCGTCGCCATCAGGCAGGCGAGGGCGCCCATCAACAATTGCAGGTCGAACGCCACAGGGCCCGCGCGGGTCAGTACGCCAACACCAAACAATCCCAGGAAAACCCCACCGAGCTTGGCGGCGGTGAGTCGTTCATGGAAGAACAACCCGCCAATCAGCACGCCCATCAGCGGCGTGGTGGCGTTGAAGATCGCCGAGTACCCGGCCGGCAGCACCTGGGCGGCCACGGAATACAGGGTCGCCGGAATCCCGGAGTTGATCACCCCGAGCAGCATCACGGTCTTGAGTTTGCCTTTGAAATCCCAGCTGATGCGCATCAGCCCGAGAATAATCAGCAGGCCGGTCGCGGCAATCGACACGCGGAAAAACGCCGTGGGGATGGTGCCAATCACGGGGGCGATGATGCGCATGAACAGAAAACTCGCACCCCAAATGGCCGCCAGTGACAGTAAACGGACGATATCGACGGGGTTCACGGTGCTCTCCTTCCTTGCTGGGGACGAGAGTGTTGCCGAGTGCCTGATCGATGGCAACCGAAAAACGGGCAAATAACTGGAGCGAAAAATTACGCTTCTCCTGCACCCGGTTCACTGGCTAAGCTCAGGGCTCACGAATTCCCGCAGAGGTCTCACTATGCCGCAGCAATGGCCGGCCGCCGATATCGCCCGAATGATCCTCGATGGCTTTGACGATTACCGCGAGCATTTCCGTCAGATCACCGACGGCGCGCGAGCCCGCTTCGAACAGGCCCAGTGGCAGGAGACGCAAATCGCGTCGGCCGCGCGGATCAATCTCTATGAAGAAAAAGTCAGTGAAACCGTGGAGCGGCTGCGCGTCGCGTTCGACAGCGACACACTGGACGTCAGTTGCTGGCCACTGGTCAAGAGCGCGTACATCACGCTGATCGACCTGCGGTTCGACGATGAATTGTCCGAGACCTGGTACAACTCGATTTTCTGCGGTCTGTTCAGTCATGACCTGATCAGCGACGGCTGTATGTTCATCCACACCACCCGCCCGAGCCTGCGCCGGGCTCGTGCCGCACAAACCCGCACGTACAAGCCTCAGGGCCAGTTGTCCGGCATGCTCGCGAGCATTTTTGCCGACTACCGTTTCAGTGAGGATTACGCTGATCTGGCCGGGGACTTGCACCGCCTCGAAGCGCAACTGCGCGAGAACCTGCCGGACTGGGTGTGCAAGGACCCGGAGTTGAGCGTCGAACTGTTTTCCTCGGTGCTCTACCGCAATAAGGGAGCGTACCTGGTCGGGCGTATCTACACCCGGGACGAACAGTGGCCGCTGGTGATTCCGCTGCTGCACCGCGAGGGTCGCGGGATTCAGATCGATGCGCTGATTACCGATGAAGCGGACGTGTCGATCATTTTCTCGTTCACCCGCTCGTATTTCATGGTCGACGTGCCGGTGCCGGCGGAGTTCATCGGTTTCCTCAAGCGCATCCTGCCGGGCAAGCACATCGCCGAGCTGTACACCTCGATCGGTTTCTACAAACACGGCAAGTCCGAATTCTATCGGGCGCTGATCAATCACCTGGCCAACACCGACGACCAGTTCATCATGGCCCCCGGCGTGCGCGGCATGGTCATGAGCGTGTTTACCCTGCCGGGTTTCAACACCGTGTTCAAAATCATCAAGGACCGCTTCTCACCGTCGAAGAACGTCGACCGCGCCACGGTGATCGAGAAATACCGGCTGGTCAAAAGCGTCGACCGCGTCGGGCGCATGGCCGATACCCAGGAGTTCGCCGATTTCCGTTTTCCATTGAGCAAATTCGACCCGGCGTGCCTGGAAGAATTGCTCGAAGTGGCCGCGTCCACGGTGTCGGTGGAAGGTGACACGGTATTGATTCGCCACTGCTGGACCGAACGGCGGATGACGCCGTTGAACCTGTACCTGGAAAACGCCAACGAGGCGCAGGTGCATGAGGCGCTGGAAGATTACGGCCTGGCGATCAAGCAACTGGCGGCGGCGAATATCTTTCCCGGCGACATGCTGTTGAAAAACTTCGGCGTCACCCGCCACGGTCGCGTGGTGTTTTATGACTATGACGAGATTTGCTTTTTGACCGAAGCCAACTTCCGGCACATCCCGCAGCCGCGTACGCCGGAAGACGAGATGGCGTCGGAGCCTTGGTACTCGATCGGGCCGCTGGATGTGTTTCCCGAGGAGTTTCCGCCGTTTTTGTTTGCTGACTCGGGGCAGCGGCGCTTGTTTGATCAGTTGCATGGCGAGTTGTACAACGCCGATTACTGGAAAAGCCTGCAGGAAGCGATTCGGGCGGGGAAGATCATCGACGTGTTCCCGTATCGGCGCAAAGGCCTCGAAAACGAATAACCCCTCTCACTGATCGTTCCCGCGCTCCGCGTGGGAACGATCACAGGGCCGCGCAAATCTGCGACAATCGCCCCCCTGCGCCACTAGACGACTGAATTGCGTACCCGATGACCGACGAATCGCCCTCCATCGACAAACTGCTGAAAAACCTCGATCACGCCATGCTCGCCGACCGCCACCGGCTGCGGCGGCAGTTGCTTGAGCTGCGCAAGAAGCCCGACGAGGCCAAGCTGGCCCAATGGGTGGCACGCATGCAGGCGTCCTGTGATCAGGTGTTGGCGCGGCGCGCCAGCCTGCCGGTGATTCGTTACGACGACAGCCTGCCGATCGCCGCCAAGCGCGACGAAATCAAAGAAGCGCTGCTCAAGCATCAGGTGCTGATCATCGCTGGCGAAACCGGTTCGGGTAAAACCACCCAGTTGCCGAAAATCTGCCTGGAAATCGGGCGCGGCCAGCATGGCCTGATCGGCCACACCCAGCCGCGTCGAATTGCAGCGCGTAGCGTGGCCAGTCGGGTGGCTGAAGAACTGGCGACGCCATTGGGCGCGCTGGTCGGCTATCAGGTGCGGTTCGAGGACCAGAGCGATTCCAACACCCTGATCAAACTGATGACCGACGGCATCCTGCTGGCGGAAACCCAGAACGACCGCTATCTCGAACGCTACGACACAATCATCGTCGACGAAGCCCACGAACGTAGCCTCAACATCGATTTCCTGCTCGGTTACCTGAAAACCCTGCTGCCCCGTCGTCCGGACCTGAAAGTCATCATCACCTCGGCCACCATCGACCTGGAGCGCTTCTCCAGGCACTTCGACGATGCGCCGATTGTCGAGGTCTCTGGCCGCACCTTCCCGGTGGACACCTGGTATCGCCCGCTGACCCTGGAGCAAGACGAAGAGGGCAATCGCGTCGAGGATGACTTGACCGTCGATCAGGCGATCCTCGCCACCCTCGACGAAATCGCCGCGTTCGAACGCAGCGAGCGCAAGAGCCCAGGCGATGTGCTGGTGTTTCTGCCCGGTGAGCGCGAAATTCGTGACGCCGCCGACATGCTGCGCAAGGCCCAGCTCAAGCACACCGAAATCCTGCCGTTGTATGCGCGTCTGTCGCCAGCCGAGCAGCAGCGGATTTTCCAGTCGCACCCAGGCCGTCGCGTCGTACTGGCAACCAACGTCGCGGAAACCTCGCTCACCGTGCCGGGCATTCGTTACGTGATCGACAGCGGCACTGCACGCATCAGCCGCTACAGCTACCGCGCCAAGGTCCAGCGCCTGCCCATCGAGGCGATTTCCCAGGCCAGCGCCAACCAGCGTAAAGGTCGCTGTGGTCGGGTCGAGCCCGGCATCTGCATCCGCCTCTACGGCGAAGACGATTTCATGGGGCGTCCGGAATTTACCGACCCGGAGATCCTGCGCACCAACCTCGCCGCCGTGATCCTGCAGATGTTGCATCTGCGCCTTGGCGAGATCACCGACTTCCCGTTTATCGAACCGCCGGACGGCAAGGCGATCAGCGACGGTTTCAACCTCCTGCAAGAACTCTCGGCGGTGGACCGCAACAGCCAACTGACCCCGCTGGGGCGCAATCTGGCGCGTTTGCCGGTGGACCCGCGCATGGGGCGCATGCTGCTGGAAGCGGCGAAACTCGGCAGCTTGCAGGAAGTGCTGATCGTCGCCAGCGCCATGTCGATTCAAGACCCGCGCGAGCGTCCGCCGGAGCGTCAGCAAGCGGCGGATCAGGCCCACGCACAATGGAAAGACGTGGACTCGGACTTCGCCGGGCTGGTCAATCTGTGGCGCGGCTTTGAAGAACAGCGTCAGGCGCTGACGGCCAGTCCATTGCGCAATTGGTGCCGCAAGAATTTCCTCAATTACCTGCGCCTGCGCGAATGGCGCGACTCGCACCGCCAGTTGAGCCTGATCTGCCGCGACATGCAGTTGAGCCTCAACAAAGAACCGGCGGATTACCCGAAACTGCACAAAGCGGTGCTCTCCGGACTGCTCAGTCAGATCGGCCAGAAAACCGATGAAGGCGATTACCTCGGTGCCCGTCAGCGACGTTTCTGGATTCACCCGTCATCCGGTTTGGGTAAAAAACGTCCGCAATGGCTGATGACTGCCGAGCTGGTGGAAACCACCAAGCTCTATGCGCGCATGGTCGCCAAGATCGACGCCGACTGGATCGAGCCGCTGGCCGGGCACCTGATCAAGAAAAACCACTTCGAACCGCATTGGGAGAAGAAGCGCGGTCAGGTCGTGGCCTTCGAGCAGATCACGTTGTTCGGGCTGATCGTGGTCGGCCGGCGGCCGGTGCATTACGGGCCGATTGATCCGGTGGTGTCCCGTGAGATGTTCATTCGTGAAGGCTTGGTGCGCGGCGAGATTCAGTCCAAGGCCAAGTGCCTGACAGCCAATGCGCAACTGCTGGAGCAACTCGACGAACTGGAAGCCAAGGCCCGTCGCCGCGACATTCTCGCGGACGAGGAAACCCTGTTCGCCTTTTACGATGCGCGATTGCCAGCGGAGATTCACCAGACCGCGACGTTCGACAGCTGGTATCGGGTCAACAGTCAGAAAGACCCACAGCTGTTGATCATGCGCGAAGAAGACGTGCTGGCCCGCGAGGCCAGCGAAGTCACCGCCCTGCATTACCCGGACACCTTGCACATCGGCGATCTGGAACTGGCGCTGAGTTACCACTTCGAGCCTAACCATCCCCGTGATGGCGTGACCCTGCGCGTGCCGGCACCGTTGCTGCCGATGCTGCCACCGGAGCGTCTTGAGTGGCTGGTGCCGGGTGTGATCGAAGCCAAATGCATCGCGCTGGTGCGCAACCTGCCCAAGGCCTTGCGCAAGAATTTCGTGCCGGTGCCCGACTTCGTCAAAGCCGCGTTGCAACGCATGACCTTCGCCGAGGGTTCATTGCCGCTGGCGCTGGGCCGCGAATTGCTGCGCATGACCGGTGCGCGGGTCAGCGATGAGGCGTGGGCCGAAGCGTCGCAGCAGGTCGACAGCCATTTGCGGATGAACCTGGAAATCGTCGACGGCCAGGGCAAGTTCCTGGGCGAAGGGCGAGATCTGGCGGAGCTGACCGCGCGTTTTGCCGAAGCCAGTCAGGCCGCCTTGGCGGTGCCGCAAACCGCGAAAAGCCAGCAACCGGTGGAGGCGAAAGTCTTTGCCGCGGTCGCCGAGAAAACCCAGCAGAAGATCGCCGGGCTGTCGATGACGGTCTATCCGGCGCTGGTGGAAGAGGGCGGTACGGTCAAGGAAGGGCGTTTCTCGACACCGGCCGAAGCCGAGTTCCAGCATCGCCGCGCATTGCAGCGTTTGCTGATGCAGCAACTGGCGGAGCCGGCGAAATTCCTGCGCGGCAAACTGCCGGGGCTGACCGAGCTGGGCCTGATGTACCGCGACATGGGGCGCGTCGACAGTCTGGTGGAAGACATTCTGTTGGCCAGTCTCGACAGCTGCATTCTCGATGGCGAAGACCCATTGCCGCGTGATGGTGCCGGGTTGGCGGCGTTGGCCGAGCGCAAACGTGGCGGCTGGACCGAACATGCCGAGCGTCTGGCGAAGCTGACCCTGGACATCCTCAAACTGTGGCATGGCCTGCAAAAACGCTTCAAGGGCAAGATCGACCTGGCGCAAGCCGTGGCCCTGAACGACATCAAGCAGCAGCTCAGTCACTTGGTGTATCCCGGTTTCGTGCGTGAAACACCGATGGTGTGGCTCAAGGAGTTGCCGCGTTATCTGAAAGCGGTCGAGCAACGGTTCGAGAAAATCGGTGCTCAGGTGCAAAGGGATCGGGTGTGGAGCGGCGAATTGTCCGGCCTCTGGACCCAATACCAGACCCGCGCCGGCAAACATGCCCAGGAAGGCAAGCGCGATCCGCAGTTGGAGCTGTACCGCTGGTGGCTGGAGGAGTACCGGGTTTCGCTGTTCGCCCAACAATTGGGGACCAAGGTGCCGATCTCCGATAAACGCCTGAACAAACAATGGACCCAGGTCGAACCGTAGGATCCCGGATCTGTAGGAGCCGAGCTTGCTCGCGATAGCCATCGCCGGCAAGCCGTGCTCCTACAGCTGGGGTAGGCGCTTTATCCAGCAAAAGGCGCCAAAATCTAACGTTTATGGCAAACTTCGCGCCTATAAACGCCGGCCCCGCGGTTTTGAGCCCTTCAAGGTTCGGGCGGATCGGAATAAAGCGATGCCAGGTTGGCTTCCCGTGACGGGAACAGACCCTTTGTGTGTTGGTACGTCGGTGCCAATGCTTTCTGCCTGAACAGATTAGAGAAACGACCATGCATAACGTCGTCATCAGCGGCACCGGCCTGTACACCCCGGCCAACAGCATCTCCAACGAAGAGCTGGTGCAGTCTTTCAATGCCTACGTCGCGCAATTCAACGCCGACAACGCCGAAGCCATTGCCCGTGGCGAAATCGAAGCGTTGACCGAGTCCAGCGCTGCGTTTATCGAAAAAGCCTCCGGCATCAAAAGCCGCTTTGTCATGGACAAGGACGGTATTCTCGACCCGCAACGCATGGCACCACGCCTGCCGGAGCGTTCGAACGACGAATGGTCGGTGCTCTGCCAAATGGCCATCGGCGCTGCCGAACAAGCCTTGCAGCGCGCCGGCAAGACCGCCGCGGACATCGACGGCGTGATCGTCGCTTGCTCAAACCTGCAACGCGCCTACCCGGCCATCGCCATCGAAGTCCAGGAAGCGCTGGGCATCCAGGGTTTCGGTTTCGACATGAACGTTGCCTGCTCCTCGGCAACTTTCGGCATTCAGGCCGCGACCAACAGCGTGCAACTGGGCCAGGCCCGGGCCATCCTGATGGTCAACCCGGAAGTCTGCACCGGTCACCTGAACTTCCGCGACCGCGACAGCCACTTCATCTTCGGTGACGCGGCCACGGCTGTGATCATCGAACGTGCGGACCTGGCGACGTCCAAGTATCAGTTCGACATCGTCAGCACCAAGCTGTTGACCAAGTTCTCCAACAACATCCGCAACAACTTCGGCTTCCTCAACCGCGCCGCGGAAGAGGGCATCGGTGCCAAGGACAAACTGTTCGTGCAGGAAGGCCGCAAGGTGTTCCGCGACGTGTGCCCGATGGTTGCCGAGCTGATCGCCACGCACCTGGATGAGAACAAGCTCAACATCGGCGACGTGAAGCGCTTCTGGCTGCACCAGGCCAACCTCAGCATGAACCACCTGATCGTCAAGAAACTGCTGGGTCGCGAGGCCACCGAAGAAGAAGCCCCGGTGATTCTCGACACCTACGCCAACACCAGCTCTGCCGGTTCAGTGATTGCGTTTCACAAGAACCAGGATGATCTGGTTGCCGGCTCGCTGGCCGTGCTCAGTTCGTTTGGTGCCGGTTATTCGATTGGCAGTGTGATTCTGCGCAAGCGTTGATCCGAACTTTTTTCGTTGGATAGTTAGGACGTTTCCTACAGTCGAAATAGTCAGGACACTGTAGTTTTCGGAAATGACGGCAGGACTGCGCAACGGGCGAAGTCTTGCCGTCGTCATTTTCGACGTCTGAACAAGGGGATTGATTGATGGCGGCTGACGATTCGCAACTGCTTGCGCGATTACTGGCCGGCGAGCAAAAGGCTTTCAAGGAATTAGTCAGCACTTACCAGAGCGCCATGCGCGCGGTGGCTTATGCAATTGTGGGCAGCCGGCATGCTGACGAAATCGTCCAGGATGCGTGGCTCTCAGTGGTGCGTAACCTGAGCAAATTCGAGGCGCGTTCGAGCCTCAAGACCTGGTTGCTGACCATTACCGCGAATGCGGCAAAGGGTCGATACAAACAAAACCGTCGTGAAGTGCTCCTCGATGACCTGCCGTCACCCCATGGCACCATCGATGATGATCGTTTCTCGCCCGGTGATGGTCATTGGCTGGTGGCGCCGTTTGCCTGGCACCAGGACACCCCGGAAGCGCTACTGACTGAAAACGAACTGCGAGAATGCCTGGAACACACCCTGCTCAGCCTGTCGGAACTGCAAAGCAGTGTGTTATTACTTCGCGAGCGTCAGGGGCTGGAGCTGGAAGAGATCTGTAATCTTCTGGAAATCTCGCTCTCCAATGTTCGTGTGCTGTTGCATCGGGCACGGTTGAAGGTCTTTGCGACCGTAGAACATTTTGAGGAAACCGGCGAATGCTGACCTGTAAGGAACAAGTGGCACGTTCCAGCGATTATCTTGACGGACAGTTGAGTTTTCGTGAACGGCTGATGGTGCGTCATCATTTGATGTTCTGCCCTAATTGCCGGCGGTTCATTCGTCAGATGCGGGTGATGCAGGCGACATTGCGCGCCATGCCGGAGGAGGTCGTGCCGGACGCCGATACGCTGGCCGAACGTCTGGCTGGCGAACGTCGCAAGGACATTCCGTAGCTGAGGGGATTGATGGCGGGGGTCAAGAAACAGGCTCGCGTGGATGAATCGAACGGATGATGGGGATCAACCCATCCACGCCAGACTGTAAAAGCAACCCGGGCTTCCTTGCCCGAGTCGTGTAACGGGGGAAGTCAGAACTTTGCTTCGGCATCCAGTTGCAGGGTATTGATGTCGGAGTCGGTCTTCTTGATGCTGGCGTTGGTGTAGTCGGAGTTAGCCATGAAGTATGTGGCGCCGAGGTTGAAGTTCTTGTCCAGCTCGTAGCTCACTTTCAGCTTGCTGCCGCGCGAACCGGTGTAGCCGTTGGCGAAGTCGGAGTCGGTGAACGCGCCAACCACAGAGTTCTGTTGTACGTCGCGGTAGTTGTAGTCCACTGCGAAACCGTAGAGCTTGGTCTTGGCGCCGGCCAACCAGCCAGTGTCCTGATCGTTGCTCGCGTCTTTGTTGTTGACGTACTGGCCGTACAGCGAAAGTGGCACTGGCAGGTTGGTGAAGTCCAACTGACCAAAACCTTCATACAGCTTGAACGTTTCGCCCGGGCTGTTGCCGTTGACGGCCAAGGCGCATGGCGCGGTGGCGGTGCCGGTGGTCGGGCAGGCGCTGTTCGAGTCGTTGTCGTACGAGTAGATGCTGCCGCCCAACGTCATTTTCATGCTGTCGGTGATGGCAAAGCGCGCACCCAACTGGCCGGCATACAGGCGCAAGTCATGCTTGAACTGCACGCCTTCGCCGTCGACGTTGTCCTTGAGCGTGTAGTGACCGGCGCTGCCGAACAGTTCGGTGCTGCCGCTCAGTGGGTACTTGTAGGACGCCGACAGGCCTTCCGGGTTGATGTCGCTATCCCAGATGATGTCGCCCATGCTCACCCATTGTTGCGGCATCTTGCCGCCAACGAGGTGCAGGTTCTTGATCGCGTCCGGGTGGTAGTCGACGTAACCCTGGTCCAGCCAGATCGACTTCTTGTCGAAGTAGTTGTTCAAGTCCTGGTTGGTGGAGCGCGCGTCGTCGTTGCTGCCGGTGGCGATACGGATGCCGGTGTCGACTTGCGGGTTGATTTCGCTGTAGGCACCCAGGCGGGCACGAATGCGCTGGCGATCCTGGTCTTTGTTGTTTGGAACGCCATCGTTGTGGACGGTTTCTTCACGGAAACGAACGTCACCCTTGAATTGGGTCTTGGCGGCCCAGGCCAGTTTCTGGTCGAAAGCGCTCAGCGTGTCGGTTTTCTTCGCAGTTTGTGCGATCTGCTCGTTGGTCTCTTGCTGAGCCTGACGGGCGATTTGCTGGTCCTTCTGATCCCGGGCCAGTTCGGCTTGCAGTTCGCCGTACTGGGCGTTGGTAATCGAGCCGTTAGCCTTGAGCATGTCGAGCAGTTTGGCGTCGACTGCGGCGCTGGCCGGAACGCTCATGGCCAGCAGCAGCCCGCCACACAGGACCGCCGCAGTTTTCGTGGAAGCAAGACGCATATCAATCTCCGAAGATGAGAGTGGATGGCTGAGCCATCCAGGGCACAACCGACCATTGATGGACGGAAAACAGTGGCCGGGTAATAACCAGGCGCTCTAAAAACAGGCGCCAGTATCGCGATGGTTTATGACAAGGCAGTGGCAAAGTGATGGCGTCTAGATGACGATATAAAGGCTGTTTGAACTTTTTCGTCGCAGGTCTGTCGGCGAATCGCGGGTGTGGAATGGACGGCGATAGGCGATACTCGCGAGGCTTTCACGCAAGAAGTGGAGAGGAAGTTGATGCCGCTGCAACGTTTGGAAAATCTGTCCGAAATCGCACCTCACACTTGGGATGCGCTCGTTCCCGATCGCCAGCCTTTTCTGCGTCATGCTTTCCTCAGTGCCCTGGAGGACAGCGGCAGTGTCGGTCCGCATTCCGGCTGGCAGCCCGAGCATTTGCTGCACATCGAGGGTGATCGACTGATCGCCGCGCTGCCCAGCTACCGCAAGTGGCACTCCTATGGCGAGTACGTGTTCGATCACGCCTGGGCCGATGCCTGCGAGCGGGCCGGCATCGACTATTACCCCAAATTATTGACCGCCGTGCCGTTCAGTCCGGTCAGCGGCCCGCGGTTGCTGGCGGCCAGTGTCGAGGACGGTTTCGAGCTACTCAACAGCCTGCCGGGCTACCTTGAGATCGAAGGACTGTCCAGTGCGCACATCAACTTCACCGACCCGTTTACCGATGCCGCATTGAGCGAACAACCTGGCTGGCTGCAGCGCATTGGCTGCCAGTATCACTGGCAGAATCGCGGCTATCGGGATTTCCAGGATTTCCTCGACGCCCTCAGTTCACGCAAGCGCAAGCAGATGCGCAAAGAGCGTGAGCAAGTAGCGGGGCAGGGTATTGATTTCGAATGGCTTGAAGGTCGGCAACTGGATCAGGCGCAGTGGGATTTCGTCTATGCCTGCTACGCCAACACCTACGCGGTGCGTCGGCAAAGGCCTTATCTGACGCGCGAATTCTTCAGCCTGTTGGCCGAACGCATGCCGGAATCGATTCGTGTGGTGCTGGCCAAACAGGGTTCACGGCCGGTGGCCATGGCCTTCAGCCTGGTGGGCGGCGACAGTTTTTATGGTCGTTACTGGGGCTGCCTGGCGGAGTTTGATCGCCTGCACTTCGAGACCTGTTTCTATCAGGGCATGGACTATGCGATTGCCAACGGCTTCCAGCGATTCGATGCCGGTGCCCAGGGCGAGCACAAGTTGATTCGCGGCTTTGAACCGGTGATCACGCATTCCTGGCATTACCTGCGTCACCCGGGGCTGAAGGCGGCGGTCAACGACTTTCTGCAGCAAGAGCGTGTCGGGGTGCTGGCCTATGCCGAAGAGGCGAGGACCGCCTTGCCTTATCGGCAAGACTGATCCTCGTCCGGGGCCTTAAGTGTCTTCTTTGCCCAGCCAGCGATAGGTTACACCGCCAATCACCGCACCCAGCAACGGCGCGACCCAGAACATCCACAGTTGTTGAATCGCCCAGCCGCCGACAATCAAGGCCGGGCCGGTGCTGCGCGCCGGGTTGACCGAGGTGTTGGTGACCGGGATCGAGATCAGGTGGATCAGGGTCAGCGCCAGACCGATGGCGATGGGCGCAAGCCCGGCCGGGGCGCGCTTGTCGGTGGCCCCGAGGATGATCAGGATGAACATCGCCGTCATCACCAGTTCACAGACAAACCCCGCTGCCATGGAATAGCCGCCGGGGGAGTGTTCGCCATAACCATTGGACGCCAGGCCCCCGGCCAGATCGAAACCGGGTTTGCCACTGGCAATGAAGTACAGCAACGCGGCGGCAATCACCCCGCCGATCACTTGCGCAATGATGTAGGCCGGCAGTTCCTTGGCCGGGAACCGTCCGCCGACCACCAGTCCCAGCGACACTGCCGGGTTGAGATGACAACCGGAGATATGGCCAATGGCGAACGCCATGGTCAGCACCGTCAGACCAAACGCCAGGGACACTCCCAGCAATCCGATTCCCACATTAGGGAAGGCAGCGGCCAGCACCGCACTTCCACAACCCCCCAATACCAGCCAGAACGTGCCTACCAACTCTGTCGCAGAACGTTTGAATAGAGACATGAGAGCGTGTCCTTTCGAGATTTTACTGCCTATCGCATCCAGTAGATGGACTGCAGAACCATCTCCAGAACCTTGGCTGAGTACAGCAGGGTTTTTTGAGAATTCCAGTGCTTGTAAAAAACCGCCAGAGCCCGTGGTTGAGAGGCTGTGGCGGTTTTTTGAGTGTAAAAGGTCCTTGTAGGAGTGAGCCTGCTCGCGATAGCGGTAGATCAGTCAACAGAGATGTTGAATGTGAAGCCCTCATCGCGAGCAGGCTCACTCCTACAAAGGAATAGTGGTGGTTTTGGGTTAATCGATTCCTACGAAACCGCCGGTCTGGTGCTGCCACAGCCGTGCATACAACCCGCCATGGGCCAGCAGTTCGGCGTGGGTGCCGGTTTCGGCGATCCTGCCGTTTTCCAGCACCACCAACCGGTCCATCCGGGCGATGGTTGAAAGCCGGTGGGCAATGGCAATTACGGTTTTGCCCTGCATCAGGGTTTCCAGGCTCTCCTGGATCGCCGCTTCCACTTCCGAATCGAGGGCCGACGTGGCCTCGTCCATGATCAGGATCGGCGCGTCTTTGAGCAGCACCCGCGCAATCGCGATCCGCTGACGCTGGCCACCCGAGAGCTTCACCCCGCGCTCACCGACATGCGCATCAAAACCGGTGCGGCCTTCGGCGTCGGACAGTAACGGAATGAACTCGTCGGCACGGGCCTTGTGCACCGCTTCCCAGAGTTCGGCGTCGGTGGCGTCGGGTTTGCCGTACAGCAAATTGTCGCGAATAGAGCGGTGCAGCAGCGACGTGTCCTGGGTGATCATGCCGATGCGCTCGCGCAGGCTTTCCTGGCCGACGTCGGCAATGTTCTGGCCGTCGATGAGAATTCGCCCGCCCTCCACGTCATACAGGCGCAGCAGCAGGTTGACCAAGGTCGATTTGCCGGCGCCGGACGGGCCGATCAGACCGATCTTTTCACCGGCCTTGATGTTCAGGTTGAGGTCGCCAATGATCCCGCTCTTCTTGCCGTAGTGGAAATCCACGTGCTCGAATCGCACTTCGCCGCGGGCGACAGCCAGCGGTTTGGCCTCTTCGCGATCGGTCACGCTGACCGGTTGCGAGATCGTCTGCAAACCGTCCTGGACCATGCCGATGTTTTCGAAGATGCCGGTGACCACCCACATGATCCAGCCGGACATGTTGACGATGCGGATCACCAGGCCCGTGGCCAAGGCAATCGCCCCCACGGTGATCAGCGACTGCGTCCATAGCCACAGCGCCAGGCCGGTGGTGGTGACGATCAGCAGGCCGTTCATGCTGGTGATGACCACGTCCATGCTGGTGACCACGCGGCCAGCCAGTTGGGCCTTCACTGTCTGCTCCTCAATGGCTTCCTTGGCGTATTGCTGTTCGAAATTGGTGTGGGCGAACAGCTTCAGCGTGGTGATGTTGGTGTAGCCGTCGACGATCCGCCCCATGAGTTTGGAGCGCGCATCGGACGACACGACCGAACGCTCCTTGACCCGTGGCACGAAGTAATAGAGCGCGCCCATGTACGCGGCGATCCAGCTCAGCAACGGGATCATCAGGCGCCAGTCGGCTTCGGCAAACAACACCAGCGAACTGATGGCGTAGATCAGCACGTGCCATAGCGCGTCCACCGCCTGCACCGCCGAATCGCGCAACGAGTTGCCGGTCTGCATGATGCGTTGGGCGATGCGCCCGGCGAAGTCGTTCTGGAAGAAATTGAGGCTCTGTTTGAGCACGTAACTGTGGTTCTGCCAGCGGATCATGCTGGTCATGCTGGGGCTCAGGGTCTGGTGCACCAGCAGGTCATGCAGGCCGACGAACACTGGGCGCAGGATCAGCGCCACCACCGCCATCCAGGCCAGTTCGATGCCGTGTTCCTTGAAGAAATTAACGTTGGGCGTGCCCTGGGCAAGGTCGATGATGCGGCTCAAGTAGCTGAACAGCGCCACTTCGATCAGCGCACCAAACAGGCCGACGATCAGCAGGGCGGCGAAACTCGGCCAGACCTGTTTCAGGTAATAGGTATAGAAAGGGAGAACCCGATCCGGCGGAGCCGCCGTCGGTGCATCACGAAAGACGTCGATCAATTTTTCAAAACGGCGATAAAGCATCAGTTCTCCGCCCGCGCACGGGCTCTCCTTTGAACAGTGTGAGCGGTGCCGCAGTCCGGCAACCGCTCAAGACTTCCTGTGTAGCTTAGTCGATGACCTTGGCCGACTTGATGATGACAGGATCGGCGGGCACGTCTTTCATGCCGCTTTTGGTGGTGGTCTGGGAATTGACGATGACGTCTACCACGTCCATGCCTTTCACGACTTTGCCGAACACGGCATAACCATCACCGCTGTCGAGGAAATCGTTGTCCTTGACGTTGACGAAGAACTGGCTGGTGGCCGAATCCGGGTCAGAGGTACGCGCCATGGACAGGGTGCCACGGACGTTATGCAGGCCGTTTTTCGATTCGTTCTTGATCGGTGCCTTGGTTTCTTTCTGCTGCATGGCTTGTGTAAAACCGCCGCCCTGGATCATGAAGCCCGGAATCACGCGGTGGAAAATCGTGTTGTTGTAAAAGCCGCTGTTCACGTAATCAAGGAAGTTCTTGGTACTGATCGGCGCCTTGACCGGGTCCAGTTCGATTTCGATCTGGCCGTTGGTGGTGTCCAGCAAGACGTGCGGTGCCTTGGCTGGCGTGGCAGCCATCAGGTTGGCGGCAAACAGAACGGAACCGGCGACGAGGGCGATTTTTTTCAGCATGGGTCAGTGATCCTGATTGGGGTGGTATCGACTGCGGTGAGAAACTCGAGCAGTGTTTGGTTGAAACGTTCGGGTTGGTCCAGCGGGGTGGCGTGGCGTGAATCGGCGATCACCACCAGCCGCGCATCGGGCAGCAGTTTTACATAGGTTTCCTTCAACGCCACCGGGGTGTAATCACGGTCGGCGCTGACGATGAGGGTTGGACAGGCAACCTTCGAAAGTCGTTCCTGAACCCCCCAGCCAACGATGGCATCGAAGCTGGCGAGATAAGCATGTTTGTCGTTTTTTGCCCAGCGCTCGGCCATCTTTTGACGCAAATCACCTTGGTCCGGATTCGGGAACAACTTGCCGCCGAGGGCCTTGCCGATGGTACCCAGGCTGAGGAGGCGCATCAGGCTCCAGCGTTTGAACCACTGCCAATAATCGTCGCGGCTGCGCAACTTGACCTCTGGCGCGCTGTTGACGATGGTCAGGCTTTTGAGCAGAAGCGGCTGGTCCACCGCCAGTTGAAAGCCGATCATCCCGCCCATCGATAGCCCCACGTAATGCACCGGGCCGAGGTTCAGATGTTCGATCAGCGCGACCAGGTCGGCGCTGAAACCGGCAATGCTGTAACGCTCGCGAGGTTTGTCGGAACGACCGTGGCCGCGCACATCCGGAACGATCACCCGGTAGCGCGTGGACAGCGCCGGGATCTGCATTTCCCAGTCCAGCGTGCTGGACCCCAGTCCATGGACAAGGAGCAATGGCGTGCCATGGCCATATTCCTCATAGTGCAGGTTGCAACCTTCATGTTCGAAATAGGCCATGCATTCACTCCTTGTCAGGCTTGTTCAGGGGCGGCGAAAGGCGCGTCCAGCGGTGCGGTGTCGAAGGTTCGCAGCAGTTCGATAAGAATCTGCGTCGCCGGTCCCAAGGGTTTGTCCTTGTTCGAATACAGGTAGAAGCTCGGGTTGCGGCTGCCGCCCTGATCCAACGGTAGCAGCTTGAGCGTGCCTTCCTTGAGTTCCCGTTCAATCATGTGCCGTGGCAGCCAGGCGAACCCCAGGCCGCTGCTGACAAATGTCGCGGCGGTGGCCAGGCTGCCGACGGTCCAGCGCTGTTCGGCACCGAGCCAGCCGACGTCGCGCGGCTGCTGCCGACCGGAGTCACGGATCACCACTTGCATCTGGCTTTCCAAATCCTGGAAATTCAGTTCGCGGTTGAGGCGGTGCAGCGCATGGTCGGGATGGGCGACCGCGACGAATTCGACATCGCTCAATTCCGCGCCCAAATAGCCTGGAATGCTAAAACCGGTAATCGCCAGGTCGGCCACGCCTTCGAGCAGGACTTCCTCCACCCCCGACAGCACCTCTTCACGCAGGCGAACACGGCAGCCGCGACTTTGCGGCATGAACGCGGTCAGGGCGCGCACGAGGCGGGCGCTCGGGTACGCCGCGTCGACCACCAGCCGCACTTCGGCTTCCCAGCCTTGTTCCATGTGATGGGCCAGGTCTTCCAGCTGGCTGGCTTGTTTCACCAGTTGCCGCGAGCGACGAAGCAATACGCCACCGGCTTCGGTGAGCACGGCTTTGCGACCGTCGATGCGCAACAGCGGCACGCCTAGCTGGTCCTGCATGCGCGCCACGGTGTAGCTCACCGACGATTGCGAACGGTGCAGCGCTTCGGCGGCCTGGGCGAAACCACCGTGGTCGACCACGGCCTGCAATGTTCGCCATTGATCAAGGGTCACGCGGGGCGCTTTCATGAATAGCTCCTCTTGTCCTAAGCTGGCAGCCCTTTATGGAGACTGCTGAATGAATAAATTCTGTTGTGTGCTGCTGGCGATGCTGCCGCTGACGGCGTTTGCTTATCCGATTGATGTGCAGAAAGACCTTAACGGCTTGAAAGTCGACTACGAGACCTTCGACACGGATAACGACATCGGCTCCATCCGGGTGGCTAACTACGGCGACGTCGATGTCAGCTGCAAGGCGGTGTTCATTAATGGCCCGGAAGCGCCACGCACCCGCAAGATCGATGTACCGGCAGGCAAGCATAAAAATGCCACTGCGAAGTTCACCCGCAGCATTATCAAGCTGCGTATCGAGCTGACCTGCACCCCGAAATGAATTCAATTCCTTGTAGGTGTGAGCCTGCTCGCTTCTACAAGGTATGCTCAGCTTATAAACGAATTTATTGATGGGTTGTAGCAGTTATTTGCGCTTTTTCATCGATATGACTCTGTTTAACCTTCACTCCATCGCCTTACAGCATTCTCAGATGGAGCCTACATCCCATGTCACGCGTTCTGATCATCGAAAGCAGCGCCCGTCAGCAAGACTCGGTTTCCCGTCAACTGACCCAGACCTTCATCAGCCAATGGAAAGCCGCGCATCCGGCCGATCAGATCACCGTACGTGACCTGGCGGTCAATCCGGTGCCGCACCTGGACATCAACCTGCTGGGCGGATGGATGAAACCGGCCGAGCAACGCAGCGACATCGAACAGGCTTCGCTGGAGCGCTCCAACCAGTTGACCGATGAGCTGCTGGCCGCCGACGTGCTGGTCATGGCCGCACCCATGTACAACTTCGCCATCCCCAGCACGCTCAAAGCCTGGCTCGACCATGTGCTGCGTGCCGGCGTGACCTTCAAGTACACCGACACCGGCCCGCAAGGCCTGCTCAGCGGCAAGCGTGCCTACGTGCTGACCGCCCGCGGCGGGATCTACGCCGGTAGCACGGCGGATCACCAGGAACCCTACCTGCGTCAGGTCATGGCGTTCATCGGCATCCACGACGTGACGTTCATTCACGCTGAAGGCATGAACCTGGGCGGCGACTTCCAGGAGAAGGGCCTGAACCAGGCGAACGCCAAGCTTTCCCAGGTCGCCTGATCTTTTAATCGCCAGATAATCACCGGATGGTCTAGTGACCTGGCGCAACCCCTTCAAGGCTCTACGCGCAACGAACCTCCCTTTGCACTTGTTGCTCCTGAGTGCTGTCGCCCGATTGAACGCTTTAGCGAGATCGGGCTTTTTTTTGCCCGGAATTTCATGAATACCCAGATCCCCTGTGGGAGCGGGCTTGCTCGCGAAGGCGTCGTGTCATCCAACATCTCCTTTAACTGACACACCGCTTTCGCGAGCAGGCTCGCTCCCACAATGGTTTTGTGTGTATCGTCGCCGCCATTCAAAACGAGGCGAGCATGGGCTATCTACTTTTTGTCACGCTGATCCAGGCGTTTTCCTTCAGTTTGATCGGCGAATACCTGGCCGGTCACGTTGACAGCTATTTCGCAGTACTGGTGCGCGTAGTGCTGGCAGGACTGGTGTTCATTCCACTAACGCGCTGGCGCTCGGTGGAACCGGCATTCATGCGCGGCATGCTGTTGATCGGCGCGTTGCAGTTCGGCGTGACGTACGTGTGCCTGTACCTGAGCTTCCGCGTGCTGACAGTGCCGGAAGTGTTGCTGTTCACCATCCTCACACCGTTGCATGTGACCCTGATCGAAGACGCGCTGAACCGGCGTTTCAATCCGTGGGCATTGGTCGCCGCGTTGGTGGCGGTGATGGGCGCGGCGGTG
Organism: Pseudomonas sp. 3296; assembly: GCF_031456615.1. Taxonomy (NCBI): domain Bacteria; kingdom Pseudomonadati; phylum Pseudomonadota; class Gammaproteobacteria; order Pseudomonadales; family Pseudomonadaceae; genus Pseudomonas; species Pseudomonas sp. 3296. Next base: position 33,251 of record NZ_JAVDUY010000011.1, on the reverse strand, counting down.
ATTCGCTACGACCGGATCAACCCGGATTTCTTCATGGGGTTCCTGCTGCTGCAACTGGCCAACTTCACCTACGCCGCCGGGCAGGTGCTTTATAAGCATCTGGTGGCGCGCCACCCGAGCGATCTGCCGCATTACCGGCGTTTCGGCTACTTCTACCTCGGCGCATTGGCCGTGGCATTGCCGGCATTCCTGCTGTTCGGCAAACAGAACTTCCTGCCCGAAGCGCCGCTGCAATGGGGCGTGCTGGTGTTCCTCGGCCTGGTCTCGACCGCGCTGGGTTTGTATTGGTGGAACAAGGGCGCGTGCATGGTGAACGGCGGAACGCTCGCGGTGATGAACAACCTGCATGTGCCGGTGGGGTTGCTGATCAATTTGTTGATCTGGAATCAGCATGAGGAGCTGGGGCGGTTGCTGCTCGGGGCTTTGGTGATCCTGGTTGCCGTGTGGCTAAGTCGTCGTGGAGGGCGATCTGCTACTGTGCTCCCCCGTAACGGTGGCGTGCGGTGACCGTTTCTCCTGAAACGATGGACTTCCGTTCTTGACATTTAAATCAACGAATTTTCCGTCACCTGACTGTCCAGATTGTTTGAATAGAAGTTCTACCGAGTAGGTTAAGTGGGTGTAAGCAGTGAAAAATTGCTCTGGGACAAGGCTTGATGGATTATCTGCAGGTTTAAGGTTGGGGTAGAAATAACATGACTGAATTGGTTCCCTTGTTTTCGGCATCCATCGCCAATGCTGGCATAGACTTCATTACTCCAGTCATGAAGGTAATTGACAGCCACTGGTACATTCTCGGCGAAGAAGTGAAGCGTTTTGAGTCGGAATTTGCGAAGTATGTCGGTGTTGATCACTGCATCAGTGTGGCCAATGGTTCTGATGCGCTGGAGCTTGCTCTGCGGGGGCTTCAAGTCAAGCCTGGAGACAGGGTCGTGGCGGTCGCGAACGCCGGTTTTTACGGAAGTACCGCCATCCATGCAGTGGGGGCTGTCCCCGTCTACCTGGATGTCGATCCAGATACTTTGACGCTGTGCCCGAAAGCACTGGCGGCGATGATCGACAGTAAACCGGCCGTGGTGATTGTTACTCATCTTTATGGGCAACTGGCCGGCATCGAGGAACTGGTAAAGATCGCATCTGCTGCTGGCATCCCGGTGCTTGAGGATTGTGCGCAGTCCCACGGAGCGCAGCGTCAAGGCAGGCGAGCCGGTAGTTTTGGCACCGTCGGATGTTTCAGTTTTTATCCGACCAAAAACCTCGGTGCACTGGGGGATGGCGGTGCCATAGTGACCCAGGATACCGAACTCGCCGAGCGGATCCGGCAACTGCGGCAGTACGGCTGGTCACGTAAATACGAAGTTTCATTGGGGGGTGGACGGAATAGCCGACTGGATGAAATCCAGGCTGCCATCCTTCGAATCAAGTTGCCCCATCTAGATGCCTGGAACGCGCAGCGACGTGAAATTGCGATGCGTTACAACAGTGCCTTTGCCGGTCTGGAGGCAAAATTACCGTCTTCTACGGGAGAGGATTACGTCGCGCATCTGTATGTATTGCGAGTCGCAAACAGGGAGCGCTTTGCGGTGGCTTTAAAAGAAAAATCAATTGCCACAGATATTCACTATCCCATTCCAGATCATCGTCAGCCTGCCTACGTACATAGGGACGTGTCACTGCCCGTTACTGAATCTGCGTGTGAAACAGTCATCTCGCTGCCTTGTTTTCCAGGAATGACGGATCAACAGGTGCAGCAGGTTATTGATGCAGTTTCAGACTATTTTCTCAAAGGAGCATGAGTTTGCTGAGTTTAGTCATACCGGTCTATCGCAATGAAGGCTCCATTCCAGACCTGCTGAAGGCCGTTACCCAGTTGAACGAGAAACTGAGCAATGATCTGGAAGTAGTGTTTGTGGTCGATGGCAGCCCGGACCGATGCTATGAACTGCTGCGTGACGCGTTACCCGATCATCCGGTGCGATCTCAACTGATCCTGTTGTCCAGGAACTTTGGTTCCTTCATGGCGATTCGCACGGGGCTTCAATTTGGCAAAGGCAGTCGATTTGCCGTGATGGCCGCAGACCTGCAGGAGCCTCCAGAACTGGTTCTGGAAATGGACCGTATCCTGTGCAATGGCGAAGTGGATGTGGTCGTGGGTGTTCGTGAGGGGCGTAGCGATCCGCTCTTCTCTCGACTCGCGTCCAAAATGTTCTGGGGCCTGTATCGTCGTTACGTGATTCCGGAAATCCCGCCGGGCGGTGTTGATATGTTCGCCTGCAACAAAGTTTTCCGTGACACGTTGTTAACGCTCGACGAGCGCCACAGCTCCTTGATTGCACAAGTTTTCTGGTTGGGCTTCCGCCGCGAGACGGTGATGTATACACGGCAAGAGCGCCAGCATGGCAAGTCGGCCTGGACACTGGGTAAAAAGGTCAATTACCTGATGGACAGCATTTTTTCTTTCACCGATCTGCCTATCCGGATGCTGATCCGTTTGGGGGCCGCCGGGTCCGTCCTCGCGGCGACGCTGGGGTTGGTGGTGTTGATTGCCAAACTCAATGACATGATTGCCGTGCCCGGTTATGCCATGACGATGCTTGCGATCAGCTTTCTTGGATGTCTCAATTTGCTGGGGCTGGGTATCGTGGGTTCCTATTCATGGAGAACATATGAAAATACCAAGAATCGTCCATTGGCGATCCCGATGCGGGTAGACAGTTTTGGAGAATCGAATGAGTGAGGAAAAGGACTACTTCGTGCATGAGAGGGCTCTGTGCGAGTCATCTCACATAGGGAGCGGCACCCGTGTATGGGCATTCGCTCACATTCTTCCACAGGCCCGGGTCGGCAAGGACTGCAATGTTTGCGATCACGTGTTCGTTGAGAACGATGTTGTCATCGGTGATCGGGTAACCCTTAAATGCGGTGTACAGGTCTGGGACGGGATTTCGCTGGAAGATGATGTTTTTGTTGGCCCGAACGTCACGTTCACCAATGACCGTTTTCCACGCAGCAAGGTGTACCCCGAGAGTTTTTCACGAACCATTATCTGCAAGGGTGCATCGCTGGGCGCGAACGCGACCATTTTACCCGGCATTACCATTGGAATGAATGCAATGATTGGTGCCGGCTCGGTCGTCACCCGTTCGGTACCACCCAACGCAATCGTGGTGGGCAATCCGGCGAAAATCATCGGATATGTGGATGCCAAAGCCGTCGGAGACAACCGCGAGTCGACCTCCAAGCTGTCCACGCCGGGCGTCGTGAAAACGTCAGTGAAAAACGTAACGTTGCATCACCTGAATGAAGTGGCGGATATCCGTGGTCAGCTCTCCGTCGGTGAGTTCGAGCGTACAGTCCCTTTCAACGTACTGCGTTTTTTTCTTGTCTATGACGTCCCAACAGCCGAAACCCGAGGCGAACATGCGCATCACAGTTGTGCGCAGTTTCTTATCGCGGCCCACGGCTCGGTGCACGTAGTTGCTGATGATGGCGTGACACGCGAAGAGTTTGTGCTTGATAAACCCAATGTCGGTATCTACTTGCCACCCATGACCTGGGGTATTCAGTACCGTTATTCCAGCGATGCGGTGCTTCTGGTATTCGCATCGGAGTACTACAACTCCCAGGACTATATACGCGATTACAACGAGTTCCTGCGATTGTCGAAAAATGCCGAAGGTGTGGACTCAATTGCGTGAGTTTCTGTCTGGTGCCATGAAGCATCGATTCTCCAGATTCTTGATTTCCGGGGGATTTAATACAGCGGTCACTTATGTTATTTATTTGCTGTTGCTGATGGTGGCTTCATACAAGGTCAGCTATACCGCAGCCTATTTGTTCGGGATTCTGCTGGCGTTTTTCATGAACAGGTATTTCGTGTTTAAAAGCCATAAAGGGTTTCGTTCAATCGCTTTTTTCCCCTTTGTATACCTGCTTCAGTACCTGGTAAGCATGTTGTGCCTTTGGCTGTGGATTGAGCAACTGGGGTGGAATCAGCAAGTCGCTCCCCTCGTGGCAATTGCCATTACCGTGCCTCTTACTTATGTGTTGTCGCGGTTTGTTTTTGTGAAGTGACGGCTTGATTGTTGCCGGGTGCGGAGCAGGTTTTGTATTGAGGTTCATGTGAAGGCAGAGCATTTAGCAGTCAGTTTCGCCGTGGCATTGGTGCTATTGGCGGTTTATAGCCTGGTGGGGCATATTCCCGTCGGTAACGGCGGAGGCTGGGACGGAAGTATCTATCTTGATTATATTGAGAAGATTGGGCGAGGGGAGGCCGTCATGGGCGATCCCTATCGGCTGATACGTTTGTCCGGGTTCCTGCCGCTGATTCTTGCTTCTACATCCGGAGTGTCACGAGAGGCACTGATTTCAATACAGTGTTTCTTGAACATAGCGATGCTTTCGCTGGCGGCTGCCTTGTTTTTTGATGCCTTGCGTGTACTGGGTGTAGCGCGAAATGCTGCACTGCTGTCGATTGTAACGCTTGTATCCAGTTGGTCGTTTTCAACCTTGCCGGTTTTTTACCCCGTACTGAGCGATGGTGTAGTGTTGGCCGCAAGCTGTTTTTGTTTGTGGAGTTGGGCACGGTCCTATCGTTGGGTTATCTACAGTGTGCTGTTGTTTTCCCTTTGGTTGATTCCCGGGTTTTTCCTGATACCTCTCGTGTTGGCAATCTGGCCTCGGGAAAAGCAATGCAGTCCACTTGAGGAACTAAAATACAAGTGGGTATTTGCGAGTTTGGTATTTGCGACGATGACGATCGGATTTCTCTATTTTATTGTGCCGGTCGCCTTTGCACTATCGCCTGAAGAAATCGCGACGCACTCCGCCAGTCCTGATGGTCAGACGGCAATCATCGACTTGTACGGCTTTTCCATGGCGTGCTTCATCGTTTCGGGGCTGGTGGTATGTGGAGTATTCAGTCACCTGGCAGTCAACATCAGCATGTGGAAGTCCATAAGCGCTTCAGGGATCGTGCTGGCGGTAGCGAGCCTGTGCATCAGTGGAGGATTGATGTATGGGGTGGTTGATTGGAATAACGGCTTTACAGGCCCACCTTTATGGAAATACATGTTGCTGCAAACACTCGCAGCGCCACTCAAACCGCTGGTTGCACACTTTCTTACTTTTGGCCCCGTGATGCTATTGGCGATGCTTAGCAGCGTTTCCCTGGCATTCGATAGCAAGAGCACCATGTCCAAAGCGTTGTTGGTGTTGATGGTGGGCTTCTTGCCGTTATTGGCGTTTGGTTCAGAAAGTCGCCAGTGGATTGGCATCCTCCCGATTGCAGTCGCGGTGTTTTCAGTCGCTGGGTATTCGATGGCGGTGCGGATCTGGAGTGCGGTTTTCTCTGTCTTGCTTATGCTGCCTGTTTTCTGGCTCAAGGCGGCGACGTTGTCGGCTGTGAGCTTGGGGTTGGGCTTTCAAAGCTTACAGTGGCAGTTGTATTTCGGTCGGTTCGGTCCTTGGATGTCGGCGGACACATACCGCTTGGGCGTGGGCTTGATGGTGGTGTTTTTCATCGTGACCCTGGCTTTAAACTGGCGAGCGTCCGTATCGACAAAACTCGGGCTGCTGTTGAAGAAAGCCCCGTAATCAATTCGCAATTTTGTTCAGGGCTCCGTGATGGACGAGAGCCCTGGCCAAGTGCGTGGAATCAGAGCGTCGTTACGATGGTCTTGCTTTCGTTTCTCTTGACCCGTCTGGATATCGGCTTTTCAATAAAGTGAAAGCTCAGGCCAGATGCCGCGATAACCAGTCCGATAATCAATAGAAGTGTGGTGATGTGGCCAAGACCTAGTGACTGCTGGATCTTTACCATGCCGGAAATAATCAGTACATGGCACAGGTAGGTGGAGTATGACCAGTCACCCAGTTTGTTAATAAAGTCTATTCGGGTGAAAAAGCGTTCTTGGGAAATCGCCGCCAGCAAAATTATCGCGCAGGGCAAGCCTGATTTCAGTGGCGAGTGAGTAGTCTGTCCGAAATAAATGATGACGGCGACAGATGTTGCGGCCATCAAGAATGCAGGAAGAAAGTGAATGCGCTGAACCAGTTTTTTCTGATAAGCGTAAGCAATCAGGATGCCGAACAGGAACTCAAAAACGATTGGATTACCGTAGAAAGTGAAACCGTCGCCGAGTTTGGGGGGCGCTTTGTAAAGCAGATAAACGCCCAGAACGATCAACGGGATTCTGAGTTTCTGAGGAAAAAACAAGCTGCCCAGAAAAACGATGTAGAACGCCATTTCGTAATTAAGCGTCCACCCTACAGTCATCAACGGATACAAGCCAATTCCGGACGGGTTCTGGGCAGGAATAAATATCAGACTCTTGAGCATGAAGAGAGGCTCATAGAGTGTCAGTGGTACAGTTCCTGGTAAAAGTATCAGCGTAACTGCAGTGATAAGTGTAAATACCCAGTAGGCAGGCGCAACTCTCGCCAGTCGATGGCGAATAAATGTCGACGGTGAAATGTCTTTGCCGGTGGCAGACAGGTAAATGACAAAGCCGCTAATAACAAAAAACAGATCGACTCCCATGGCTCCGTACCTTTGCATTGAAACGGATATAGGGTCGGTCAGTTGGAAGTTATGCACTAACTGCATGTAATGGTGGAAGACCACCATCCATGCGGCGAGTGCGCGTAACGACTGTATTGAGTTGAGCATCGTCTGGGTGTCTGCCAAAAGCGTTGAGTATACCGATACCGTCTCGTCATCGCTTATACCGTTGACGCAAGTGGCGAGGATAGCCGACGGCCTCACTTCATGGGGTTTTTTCCAGAGCAGGTATTGAGCTCGCACCCAACACTATTGGCAGCAACCCCGCACGCATATCCCCACCACTCGGCTGCTGATAAAGACTCAACCCAAACTCCGGCAATACCGCCAGCAGGTAGTCGAAAATATCCCCCTGAATCCGCTCGTAATCCGCCCACGCCGTGGTGCTGGTGAAGCAGTAGATTTCCAGCGGAATACCCTGCGCGGTGGTTTGCATCTGCCGCACCATGCAGGTCATGCCGGGCTGAATCTCCGGGTGACTCTTCAAGTACGCCAACGCATACGCGCGGAAGGTCCCGATGTTGGTCATCCGCCGACGGTTGGCGGACATGGCCGCCACATTGCCCTGCGCTGCATTCCAGGCCTTGAGTTCGGCCTGCTTGCGACCGATGTAATCAGTCAGCAAATGCACCTGCGACAACTTCTGCTCTTCGTCATCGCGGATGAACCGCACACCGCTGGCATCGATGAACAGGCTGCGTTTGATCCGTCGCCCGCCGGATTGCTGCATCCCGCGCCAGTTCTTGAACGACTCGGACATCAGGCGCCAGGTCGGGATCGAAACAATCGTCTTGTCGAAATTCTGCACCTTCACCGTGTGCAACGTGATGTCGACCACGTCACCGTCAGCGCCGACCTGCGGCATCTCGATCCAGTCGCCCACCCGCAGCATGTCGTTGCTGGTCAGTTGCACGCTGGCCACGAACGACAGCAGCGTGTCTTTGTAGACCAGAATAATCACCGCCGACATGGCACCCAGACCCGACAGCAGCAACAGCGGCGAACGGTCGATCAGGGTGGAGACGATGACGATCGCCCCCAATACGTACAAGACCATTTTTGTCAGTTGCACGTAGCCCTTGATCGAGCGCGTGCGGGCGTGCTCGGTGCGCGCGTAGATGTCCAGCAAGGCGCTGAGCAGAGCGCTGAACGCCAGCAGCAAGAACAGAGTGGTGAACGCCAGCGCCACATTGCCGAGGAAATTCAGGCTGGTCTTGCTCAGCTCCGGTACCAGATGCAAGCCAAATTGAATCACCAGTGACGGCGTCATCTGCGCGAGACGATGAAAGACCTTGTTGTGCCGAAAGTCGTTGATCCAGTGCAGCGCCGGTTGGCGGCCGAGCATTTTGGTCGCGTGAAGAATGAGGAAACGCGCCACTCGTCCGAGGACCAGTGCAATGACCAGTAACAGCATCAGCGCCAGACTTGAGTGCACGAGCGGATGCTGATCGAGGGCACCCCAGAGGTCCTGGGCATTGAGCCAGAGCTGTTTGATATCCATGGGCTAAAACGATTCTCCGGAAGGACACGATCGGGCGATTAGAGCATTTAAGAGGGTTTGGATGACGTTTGAAGACAAATCAGGCAACAAAAAGCCACTGTTTATCGTCGTTTTCGTAAAGAAACTCGGCCTGAGCGCTCGAAACCGTTACCCTATGCAGCTGTTTTTTTGTATTTCTTCGAGGTAGCACCCGTGTTTTCCCAATTCGCCCTGCACGAACGCCTGCTCAAAGCCGTGGCCGAGCTTAAATTTGTCGAGCCAACGCCAGTGCAAGCAGCGGCTATTCCGCTGGCGCTCCAAGGGCGTGACCTGCGGGTGACTGCGCAAACCGGTAGCGGCAAAACCGCTGCTTTCGTTTTGCCGATCCTCAACCGTCTGATCGGCCCGGCGAAAGTCCGCGTCAGCATCAAGACCCTGATCCTGCTGCCGACCCGCGAGCTGGCTCAGCAGACCATCAAGGAAGTCGAACGCTTTGCGCAGTTCACGTTCATCAAGTCCGGTCTGATCACCGGCGGTGAAGACTTCAAGGTCCAGGCCGCCATGCTGCGCAAGGTGCCGGACATCCTGATTGGTACGCCGGGCCGGATGATCGAGCAACTGAACGCCGGCAACCTCGACTTGAAAGAAGTTGAAGTGCTGGTCCTCGACGAAGCCGACCGCATGCTCGACATGGGCTTTGCCGATGACGTGCAGCGGCTGGTAGCCGAATGCACCAACCGCCAGCAGACCATGCTGTTCTCCGCCACCACCGGCGGTTCGGGCCTGCGCGACATGGTGGCCAAGGTGTTGAACAACCCTGAGCACCTGCAGGTCAACAACGTCAGCGATCTGAATGCGACCACCCGTCAGCAGATCATCACCGCTGACCACAACGTGCATAAAGAGCAGATCCTCAACTGGCTGTTGGCCAACGAGACCTATCAGAAGGCTATCGTGTTCACCAACACTCGGGCCATGGCCGACCGCATCTACGGTCGTCTGGTGGCGCAAGAATACAAAGCGTTCGTGCTGCACGGCGACAAAGACCAGAAAGACCGCAAACTGGCCATCGACCGCCTGAAGCAGGGGGGCGTGAAGATCCTCGTTGCCACCGACGTCGCCGCACGCGGCCTGGACGTGGATGGCCTGGACCTGGTGATCAACTTCGACATGCCGCGCAGCGGCGACGAATACGTTCACCGTATCGGTCGTACCGGCCGTGCCGGCAATGAAGGCCTGGCGATCTCGCTGATCTGCCACGGCGACTGGAACCTGATGTCGAGCATCGAGCGCTACCTCAAGCAGAGCTTCGAGCGCCGCACCATCAAGGAAGTCAAAGGCACCTACGGCGGACCGAAAAAGGTCAAGGCCTCGGGCAAAGCCGTTGGCGTGAAGAAGAAAAAAGTCGACGCCAAAGGCGACAAGAAGAAAACCGGCGCCAAGGCACCCACCAAGCGCAAAATCGCCAACCGCCCGAAGACCGACGCTCTGTCGCTGGTCAGCAAGGACGGCATGGCGCCGCTCAAGCGCCGCAAGCCGGAAGCGCCAGCGGCTGAATAAACCGTTGTCGTGACCCAAAAAAACCGGACGGATGTCCGGTTTTTTTATGCGCGGGATTTGTCGGTTGATCAGCTCTCGGCCTTCTTGTCCGCCGTCTGCAATTCTTTCAAGCGCTGATCGATGAGCTGGCACTTGTCCGGTAGATCCTTGCTGGCCGTGCCCAGGTCCATCTTCTGCAGCTCGGCGTTGATCTCTTTGGCTTTGGTTGGATTCTGTTCGGTGAGCTTGGCCACTTCCTGCGCCAGTTGCTCGCGCTTGGCGGTGGCTTCCTCGGGGGTGCAGGCCCAAACGGGGAGGGCGCAGGCGAGGGTGGTGGCGAGGGTGAGTTTCAGCAGGGTTTTCATAAGTGAGCCTCAGTTCCGGTTAAGGCGGGTTAATCGGTTGAGGGTTGAAGGCCGGTAAAAGTTCAGCTCGTTGACCGCAGAGTCTTGGGTGTTACTGATCCTTCACGGCAATGCACATATCCATTTCCACCACGCCGCTGTTCTCATCGTAGGACGCCTCCACCGGGTAACGTTCAAATCCCGGACGCTGGTCGTAAGCCAATCCGCTTTGCGGCATCCACTGCCCGCACAGCTCTCCCCATGCTGTCGGGATTTCACTGGTCGGTCCTTTGAAGTGGGCGACGGCGTAGCGGCCGCCGGGCAGATGGGTGACGGCGAACGGGTATTTCGGTTCGAAGTCGGCGGGCACTTCGACGCAGGCGTCGTAGCGGCAGTATTGCGCTGGTGTGGTGCTCGGGTCGTCGTGGCCAATGCCGTAGCGCACGCGGTTGAGGAGGTTGTTTTCGACCATCCACGGGGCGACGGTTTCGCGCCAGAAGGTGCCGATTTCCGGGCCGTAGGGGCCGGTGTAGCGCAGGTAGGCGACGCGGGCTGGGGGGAGGGTTTTCAGGGTGACGTTCATTGTTTGGGGCCTCGGGGTCTTCTCTTGAGGGCTGGGGTGAATGGTGCGGCCTCATCGTCGGAACGCCGCCCGGAGCAAGGTCGCTCCCACAGGAGATTGGTGGCGAACGCAAATCCAATGTGGGAGCTGGCTTGCCTGCGATGGTCGCGACTCGGTCTATGAGACTAGCCCCCATGGCAGCAGCTTGCTGCGGCTTTGTCTTCGTATTTGTCGTGATGCCGCACCCATTCCATGATCTCTTCTTCGTTACGGCCCTTGGGCGTGAGGTCGAGGTAGTTATAGGCGCCGACCAGCATGTCCAGCCCTCGGGCATAAGTGGAATAGGTATGGAAAATATCGCCCGCTTCATTGCGATAAAACACGCTCAATCCGGGAAGTTCTTCTTCGGCGCCGTCGGTTTTTTCGTAGTTGTAGGTGGCTCTGCCAGCGGCGACTTCTTCAGCTCGTGCACAGACGCCGAAGTCGTAGTTGAAATCGCAACCCGCTGACGAAACCCAATCGAATTTCCAGCCCATGCGCCGCTTGAAGGCCTGGAATTCGGCGAACGGTGCGTGGGAAACCGCCACGACGGCGATGTCATGGTGCGACAGGTGTTGATTGGCGCCGTCGATGTGGTCTGACAGGAACGAGCAGCCAGGGCAGCCTTCGTCCCATCCGGCGGCGAACATGAAGTGGTAGATCACCAATTGGCTGCGGCCGCCAAACAGGTCGGCCAGTTTCAGTTCGCCATGGGGGCCTTGAAAGTGGTAGTCCTTGTCGATTTTCACCCAGGGCAGGGCGCGGCGTTCGGCGCTGAGTTTGTCGCGTTCCCTGGTGAAGGCTTTTTCGTGGGCCAGGTGTTGCTTGCGCGCGGCGAGCCATTCTTCGCGGGACACGACGGGATGATTCTGAATGTTCATTGGCTTTTCTCCTGCGGGGGGCGGGGAGGTGACTTACACAGCCTAGTCGTTTGACCGATGCCGGATTCGACATACCGCTGGTCGGTGCTGTTCAGCGCATTGGCTGAACGGCTGCGCACGCTGCCGGTCACAAATTAAGAAGGCCCTTTCACTCATGCGGTCTGGAGGTTGAATCAGGATGACGACTTATAACTGGGATTTGATTGAACGCTTGCTGCACGAAGTGCAAAACGGTGCCAGCAGCTTCACGCCACGGCACTATGCCGAGCAGTACGTGGCGCAGAAAACGGCGGAAGGCGAGCAGACGGAAAACCTCGATCACTTGAAAGCGGTGGCGGGCGAGTACGAAAAACTGCTGCTGGCGCGTGGCTACATCGAATCGCGGCCTGAGGATCAGGGCGGCAGCGGCTCGAATTACATTTTGACGCAGCGCGGCTCCAGTTTGTTGAGCCTGATCGACAGCAGCATTCCGGGGAATGACCATCCGCGGCAGGTGCTGGATGAGCAGGAAGATGCGCTGGATGAAGTGAAGTTCGATGAAGTGGCGTCTAAAGCGCAGATTGCCTGAAGTCTGCGCATAACAGTGAGGGAGCGAGCAGGCTCGCTCCCTCAGGGGAAATGTGTGTGCGGCTTAGCTTTGTTTGGCTGCTTTTAGGCACTTGAGGTCGTTGAAGTCTTTTCTCACGACTCCGATTTTCTTCAACAACCGCTGACGCTGGGCCGGAGTGCTCTCGGCCATCAAATCCACGATCAACCCACGCGCCTGAGCCTCGGTATTGGCATAGGCCTGACGATAGGCTGGCGTCCACAGGCTCTCGCGATTGACCAGAAGCGTCTCGATTTGCTGTGGGAATTCAGGACTTTGGCGTTGAGCAACCGCCGCGCTGAACTGCGTCTGCCAATGCGCGCGGTTGGCGATCCATTGCGTGTTCTGGTCACCCAAGGCCCTTGACCAAGTGACTACACGTTGTTGTTGGGTAGTGCTCAGCGGGCCGAGCCAGTCATCCAGACGTTTCTCCATGCGCTCGGCACGCTGTTTGATCTGTTGATCGAGGGACGGTTTGAGGTATTCCTCTTGGCGTTTGCGCAGGTCCTTGGCGAAAGCGTCGTTCATTTCCGCGACTTGTTTGTCGTCCAGCCCCTGCAGCAACTCGATGGCCGACGGAGTAATTTCCCGGGCGGTCTGGGCAATCGCGGCTTTGGCTTCCTGGGTGCGGATTTGCAGGGCGTCGTCGGTGACCTGGTTGGTTTCGACCATGGTTTGCAGGCGGTCCAGCCAATCCAGATAACCCGGCAGTTGCGTGCTGCAGTGCCAGCTCAGGTGCTCTTTGAGGCGCTCGTTGAACCAGCCTTTTTGCTCGCCGTTCATGTCCAGGTAATCGCTGAGCGTCCAAGGAATGATCACGTCGAGGTTGCGGTAGGCCAGGCCCACCCGGCTGCATGCGCCAAGGATGAGGCTCAAAATGATCAAAGCGGCGAAGCGAATTAGCCAGCGCGACATGGGCGGATCCTTGCGAAAGCCTGGGTATTCATGTGAACGCAGGATGAGCCCGGCAGTTCAGCCGTTCAATAAAACGCGTGTTCAGCCTTGAGAGTGACCAACCCGTCGCATTGGCCGTTGTGCCCGGAATAGGCTGAACAGTTGCTGCCGCTGAGGTTGGAGTCACTGTAGATGAGGTCCAGGTCGATGCCCATGAAGGGCCGGGAAAGTTGCACCGACCAGTCGGTAAAACTGTCGACATACCCTCCCTCGACCGACACCGGGGTGTAGAGCTGGTGGGTGGTGTATTTCATGCTGATCCCGATGCCGAACGGCTGGTTGCCACCGAGGTCGGCGAACAACGTTCTGTTCCGCTTGTCCGGGTCGTTGCTGAAGGCTGCACCAAAGCGGCTGCCGAGCAGGGTCAGGCCGCCGAAGAGCTCCTGGCTGTCGAGGGTGTCCACTTTCGGATAGCTGTAGTGGATCATGCCGACTTCGTAGCCGAGGGTTTGATCGAAGGGCTGTTTATATCCCGCGTAGGAATCGACTTCGAGGTTTTTGCCCGGACTCAAGCCCATGCTCGGTGCCCATTGGCCAACGTAGAAGCCACTGTCGTGGGTCAGGTCGAGGCCGCCATGGAATGAGCCGGTGCTGGAGGGTTTGACCAGCCCCTGGGCCATGCTGCGGCTGGGTGTGGTGCCGAGCTTGAGGTCGTAGTCGCCCAGTTCACGCTGGAAGATTTGCGCATTGGCGAGCGGACAGGCGAGCACTGTAGAGAGCAGCAGGAGAAAGGGTTTGAGCATGCGTCACTCCATTGACAGCGAGGAGCAGGGATCGGAAACCTACTGAAACGCTTGTTCTAGACGTGTGCAAGGATACCGGCGAATGCTCGGCATTGAGGGCCGTTCGTCGTTTTTTGAAATTTAGAGGGGTTTGGCAGGGTGTTGCGAGAGGGTTCCAGTCCAAGCGCTTCGAAGCTCAAAGCGCTTTGGGACCAGTTAAAGCAGGGTGTTACTTCTTGCCGAGCGTGATTTGCTTGGACGGGCCGAACGTCTGGCCGCTGACGCCTTTGGCAATTTGCTGGATTTCACCACCGGACTTGAGGAACGCAGCAATCTGGTTGTTGATCGATTCGCTGGTTTCAACGGCTGGAGCTGGCTTTGCTTTGCTGTTGGATGCTTTTACACGCATGGCGGCCATTAACCTGTAGAAAATTAACTTGGCCAGGCATCGTACAGGAAATACTTGACAATTGCTTGGCTAATATCCCCTCAAAATACCCAGAGCAGGGCTGGAATTTATCTCAGGGTATTATCTGAAATAGGTCTCTAACACACTGTTTTAACTAAGAACGTTGATGAAAAGGCCCATGTTCGGATGGGTTGGCAGGGGACAAAACCGCCTCGTCGGGCTGACGAGTGGCGAAGCCGTGCGGGCCATCCCCTCAGGAAAATCACGGATTGCGCAGTATTTTCGCCCGCCACCCGGCCGGCCGCCGAACGTCGCCCGCAAAACCGGGTAGAATGCCGCCCACGTAATGAGGGTATTTGAAATGGCTTTAGTCGGGCGTTACAACAGTTTGCAAGTGGTTAAACACACTAACTTCGGTTTATATCTGGACGGTGGGGCAGACGGCGAAATCCTCTTGCCTAATCGTTATATCCCCAAAGATATTCCCAGCGAAGATGAAGACTGGCTCAACGTTTTTGTTTATCTGGACAGCGATGACAAACTCATCGCAACTACCGAAAAGCCGAAAGTTCAGGTTGGTGAGTTCGCCAGTTTGAAAGTCGTTGAAGTCAACAGTATCGGCGTGTTCCTGGATTGGGGGCTGCCCAAGGACCTGCTGCTGCCGTACTCCGAAGAAAAACGCCAGATGACCGCCGGTGAATATGTGGTGGTGCATGTCTACCTCGACAAGCACACCCGTCGCATTACCGCGACCGCGCGTCTGGACCGCTATCTGGACAAGACGCCGGCCAGCTACACACCGGGCCAGGAAGTTGATTTGCTGGTGGCCGAAGCGACCGACATGGGCTTCAAGGCAATCATCAACAACAAGCACTGGGGCCTGATCCACAAGAACGAAATCTTCAAGTTCATGCGCGCCGGCAAAGAAGAGAAGGGCTTTATCAAAGAAGTCCGTGCCGACGGCAAGATCAGCCTGAGCCTGCAACCGGTGGGCGAAGAAGCGGCCACCAGCCTCAACTCGAAGATCCTCGCCAAGTTGCGTGAAAACAACGGCTCCCTGCCGGTCAGCGACAAGAGCGACCCGACGGTGATCACCAGTATGTTTGGCGTCAGCAAGGGCAACTTCAAGAAGGCCATTGGTGCGCTGTACAAGAATGGCCAGATCGTCATTCATGCGGATCGCATTGAACTAAGCTGATCCTGCAACAACCGTAATGAAAAGCCCCGGCCCCTGTGCCGGGCTTTGCTTTTTGACTGCCGGGTTTCTGCCATGGATTGTGTTATCGAGGTATCACGATGAGCGCCAGCCGGCGTAGCGCCGACGGGTTTGCCCTGCAGGTGATGATCGGGTTGTGCCTGATCTGGGGTGTGCAGCAGGTGATGATCAAGTGGGCGGCGCCGGACATCGCACCGGTCATGCAGGCGGCGGGGCGGTCGGGCATGTCCGCGTTGCTCGTCGGTTTGCTGATCTGCTGGAAGGGCGGCTGGGATCAGGTCGGCGCGACCTGGCGCGGCGGTTTGCTGGCCGGTGCGCTGTTTGGTCTGGAATTCTTCTTCATCTCCGAAGGCCTGCAACTGACCACCGCGGCGCACATGTCGGTGTTCCTCTACACCGCACCAATTTTCACCGCGTTGGGCGTGCATTGGTTGCTGCCGAGTGAGCGTTTGAGGCCGGTGCAGTGGCTGGGGATTTTCCTCGCCTTTGTCGGGATCGCCATCGCGTTTGCCGGTGGCGTGTCCTGGGATAACCTCGATCACCGCATGTTGATGGGCGATGCGCTGGGCGTACTGGCCGGCGCAGCGTGGGGGGCAACCACGGTGGTGGTGCGCGCTTCACGGCTGTCGGAAGCGCCGGTGACGCTGACTTTGTTCTATCAATTGATCGTCGGTTTCGTCGGCCTGATGCTGATCGCGATTCTCAGCGGCCAGGTCACTCACGTCAGCCTGACCACCATCGCGGTGACCAGCGTGCTGTTCCAGGGGGTGGTGGTGTCGTTCTTCAGTTACCTGACCTGGTTCTGGCTGTTGCGGCGTTATCTGGCGGCGAACCTGGCGGTGTTTTCGTTCATGACGCCGTTGTTCGGCGTCACGTTCGGCGTGGTGCTGTTGGGCGAGGAACTGAGCCTCAATTTTGTCATCGGCGCGGTGCTGGTCTTGCTCGGCATCACCTTTGTCAGTGCTGAGCAGTGGGTGCGCCGTCGTTTGCGCAAAGCCCTCGGGCAGTATTGACCGGGCGCAGCAACAGGCTGCCGGCGATCAGTAGTCCGCTGCCGGCAACAATCAGCGCGGGCTGCAAACCGCCACTGAAGTGACTGCTCAGGGCCGCCAGCAACGGCCCGGCGAGTTGACCCACGGCGAAGCACGCGGTCAGCAGCCCGGCGTTGCGCTGGGTGGCGTGGGGCGCCAGTTCCCGAGAGCGTTGCATCACCAGTTGCATGCAGGCCAGAAACGGTGTGCCACACAGCAGCACGCCCAACGCCAGACCCGCTCCGCTGCCCAACAGGCAAGCGAAGACCCCGACGGCTTGCAGCCACAAGGTGATCATCAGCCAATGGCGCGTGCCATTCAGGGATTGTCGACGCAGGCTCACCAGTACCACCCCAATCGACGACGCCAGGCCAAAGCACGGCCAGAACAGGTCGGCCTGCCATTGCCCATGGAACTGCGCATTGGCCATCTGCGAGAGGAATGTGGCGGGGATGATGTAGCCCAGACCGTACAGGCCATAGATCACACCCAGTCGAGCGATACCCTGATTGTTCGCTGTGGCGGCGACGGGCGCAGCCGCCACCGTTGCCGCGGATGGTGGCAGGAACGGCAGAATCCCCAGCAGCATCACCAGCGCTACGCCGGCATACACCAGCCACAGCGTCGCGGAGGTCTGCCCCAGAAGGTTCGAGCCCAAGGCCAATAAACCCGTGAGAAAAATCCCCAGACCCGGCCCGGCAAACACCAGGGCGCCCAGCCGTGGACGACCGGCCGCGGCCGCCAATGGCTGACTCAGCGCGGTGATCATCACCAGCACCCAGGCGCTGGCCACGCCGGTGCCAAAACGCAGCAGCAGATGCGACCAGAACCCGTTGGCCCAGAACGACGCCAGTGTCAGCAGCACACACAGCCACAACCCGCCCAGCAAGCGCTGACGGATTTGCGCCGGCTTGCGCGAGAACATCGCATCCAACGCGCCGACGAAGTAGCCCAGGTAATTGGCAGCGGCAATCAGGCCCGCTGCGGTCAGGTCGATCTGACCTTCGCTAAGCAAATGTGGCATTTGCGGGGTGAGGGCGAAGCGCCCGATGCCCATGGCCATCATCAGGGCGATAAAACTGGCGGTTAAGCGAATCAGCGCAGACATAGTCTCAGTTCCGGCAAAGGATCAATGACCGTCAGGCTAGGACTGATTGACTTTCTTTTAAAATGAATAATAGTGAGTAACTTGTTCTGATTTGGAGAAGATCGTGGAGTTCAGCCAGTTGCGGATCTTCCAGGCCGTGGCGCAGGAGGGTTCGATCACCCGTGCCGCCGAGCGATTGCATCGGGTGCCGTCCAACCTGTCGACGCGTCTCAAACAACTCGAGGAGCAACTCGGCGTAGAACTGTTCGTCCGCGAGCGTCAGCGTTTGCAGTTGTCGCCTGCAGGAAAAGTCCTGCTGGACTACACCGCCAAGCTGTTCGCCCTGCATGACGAAGCCAGTGCAGCCGTGCAGGGTGGGCAACCGGCCGGGGACTTTGTGCTCGGCACCATGTACAGCACGGCGGCAATTCATCTGCCGCCATTGTTGGCGGGTTATCACCGCACTTACCCCGCGGTAAACCTGCAAGTGCAATCCGGGCCGAGCGGAGAATTGCTTGAAGGCCTGCTCACCGGCCGGCTGGATGCGGCGCTGGTGGACGGCCCACTGGAGCTCGCGGGGCTGGACGGCGTGCCCTTGTGCGACGAACGGCTGGTGCTGATCACGGAGGCCGATCACCCGCCAGTGCACAGCGCGCTGGATGTGGAAGGGCGCTCGGTGTTCACGTTCCGCCAGGGATGTTCCTACCGCATGCGCCTGGAGGCCTGGTTCGCCCACGACCATGCAGCGATGGGCCGGGCGATGGAGATCGAATCTTATCCAGGAATGCTTGCATGCGTGATTGCCGGCTCCGGCGTGGCGTTGATGTCGGAGTCGATGCTTGCCAGCCTGCCGGGCCGTGAGAGTGTCGCGGCGCACCCGTTGGCCGAGCCGTTCGCCCGCGCGACGACGTGGCTGATGTGGCGCAAGGGCATGGTCGGGGCCAATTTGAATGCGTGGATCGAGCAGCAGCGAACGGTCTATCCGTGGGCGCCGGTTGAAGCCCAGGCGATTGCCTGAACGAACGGTCAGGTATTTTGTTCAATTCAGTAACAGATCATTGCGACTTTTGATGAGCATTGCGTAGGACTTCGGACTATTATCAGTGCGAAGCGGCCTCAGAATTCCGGTCGCTCGGCACTACCCTGAAGGGGGCACCATGAAAGAGAAAATCCAAAACTGGCTGCACGACTTGGGTGTTGCACTCGGTTTGATCGAACCGCCTCTGCAACCTGTGCCTATTCGGACGGACGACGAACAGCGCCGACGCCAGCAGCGCCGCCGGTAATCGCGACGCATGTAGCAGCTGTCGAGCACCGCGAGGCAGCGTTCGGCTGCGCAGCAGCCGTAAACCCTACATGCACGATCTACCTGACACACGTCGAAACCTTGACTCCACCGACGGCTCCGTCCGAACGCGACTCGCGCCGAACGCAGCCTCGCGGTGCTCGGCAGCTGCTACAGGGGGCAGCTGAATTTCAGAGACCGGGCACAGTCAATCCCGCCCGATCTCCAGCAAAAACCGACTCAAATCATTCGCCGTTCTGGCGGTCTTGAGCATCCGGTCTTCTTCCGCCGTAAACGCCGTCAACCCCAATTCATCTTCCAGATGGAAGATCAGGTCTTCAATGTCCGCTTTATCCAATCCCAACTCCACCAGACTGACGTTGTCGCTGAAGTCATCCCGGCCCTCCAGCAAGCGGCTGATGAACTGATGGACGGCGCGGCGAACGGCAGCTCTTTTCATGGTTGCTCTTGGCGGGCGTTATTGTAGTTGTCCCTGCGCTTGAGTACAGCAGGCTTCAGCCGTGTGAGCGCTGCCACTCGTCAATCATCGTGCGCAAATGCTCACCGGAAAAACTGCCGAAATGCCCGCCATGCACTGTGCGGATCGGCAAGGCACGCAAGCGTTGCAAGCTGCGGGCGTAGTCATCGAGATTGGAGTGGTAAGCGTCTTCGATCAGCGGTCCGTCATAGATGATGTCGCCACTGAACAGCGTCTCGGTCGCCGCTTCATACAGGCTGATGCCACCCGGTGAATGCCCCGGTGTGTGCAGCACCTGCAGCACGCGGTCACCCAAATCCAGCACATCACCTTCTTCAATCAGACCCGTGGCCGGCGCGGCCTTGACCCGGTATTCGGCGTAGCACAACGGGCAATCGGGATGAGCCTCGAACATCTCGTCGCCGACAAAGGCCTTGCTCAAATCGTTGTCGCCGTCCGGTGCGGCAAGGATGTCGGCCTCAGCCGGGTGTACCAGCCGTTCAGGAAACTCGTGATGCCCGGCGATGTGGTCGAAATGGCAATGACTCGCCACCGCCACCAGCGGCCGTTCAGTGATCCATGGCAATTGCTCGCGCAGGCTCACCAGTCCCGATCCGCTGTCCAGCAGCAGGTCCTTGTCGCGGCCCTGTACGTGCCAGAGGTTGCAGCGATAGAAAGGCCGAATGTACGGCTCGTGAATCAGGCGAATGCCGTCGCTGAGCTGTTTGACTTCGAACCACTGATCGCGGCTGACGATCTTCATAAGCAGTTTCCTTCAGACGAAAAAAAACGGGTGTGGCAACCGACGCCACACCCGTCGAAGAAAGCATCAAGTCGTTATGTTCAGCTTAGGCGGCGTTGGCCACCAATGCAGGGCGGCGGGACATCAAGCTCACCACCACGAAGCTCACCAGACCTACGGCGAGGCTGTAGTAGATCGGGGAGTTGGCATCCAGACCATCCTTGAACATGAACACCAGCGCGGTAGCGAAGCCCATGCCCATGCTGGCGATAGCGCCGGCGGTGGTTGCGCGTTTCCAGAAAATCGCACCGATCAGCGGGATCAGCATGCCGCCTACCAACAGGTTGTACGCCAAGGTCAGGGCGCTGATCACGTCATTCACGACCAGGGCGATGCCCAGTACCACGATACCGGTCAACAGGGTGAACAGGCGGTTCATGCCCAGGCTCGACTGCTTACCGCCACGCAGTTTCGGCAGCAGGTCTTCGGTCAGGGTGGTGGCAGCGGCGAGCAGGCCGGCGCTGGCGGTGGACATCATGGCGGCCAGGGCCGCAGCGATCACCAGGCCACGGATACCGTCCGGCAGGGACAATTTGACGATGGCGGCGAAGGCGTTGTTGACGTTGTCCAGGTCCGGGATCAGCACGTGAGCGGCCATGCCGATCAAGGCACAGGCCAGTCCGTAAACGATGCAGTAGAAGCCTGCGAAGGTACCGGCGACTTGAGCCACCTTGGCGCTCTTGACGGTGAACACCCGCTGCCAGATGTCCTGGCCGATCAGGATCCCGAAGAAGTAGATCATGAAGTAGGTGATGATGGTGTCCCAGCCAATCGTGGTGAAGCTGAAGGCGGTCGCCGGCAGTTTCAACACCAACTCATCCCAGCCGCCAACGCGGTACAGGCAGATCGGCAACAGGATGAACATCAGGCCGACGGTCTTGATCACGAACTGGACGATGTCGGTCAGGGTCAGGGACCACATGCCGCCAATCGCCGAGTAGATCACTACCACGCCACCGCCGAGCAAAATCGAGACCCAGAACGGCAGGCCGAAGAGCACTTGCAGCACGGTGCCGATGGCCAGGATCGAGACCACGCCGATCATCAGCGCATACGCCAGCATGATCACCGCGCTCGCGGAGCGGGCCATCGGGTTGTAGCGTTTTTCCAGCACCTGGGTAACGGTGTAGATCTTCAGTTTCAGCAGCGGTTTGGCGAGGAACAGGTTCAGCGCCACGATCCCGCAACCGAGTGCCGCGCAGAGCCAGAAACCGGAGATGCCATGGACGTAGCCCAGGCGAACGGTACCAACTGTAGAAGCGCCGCCCAGAACGGTGGCGGCCATGGTGCCCATATACATGGTCGGGCCGAGGTTACGACCGGCGACCAAAAAGTCTTCGTTGGTCTTGGCCTTGCGCATGCCGTAGTAGCCGAGTAGCAGCATCGCGGCGGCGTAGATGAGTACAACGAATAAATCCAAAGCCATTATGGCGTGTCTCCGATTGTCTTTTTTATGGTGAGGCGCAATTGCATTACTGTGATGGGATGCTTTTTGTGGCGAGGGAGCACGCTCCCTCACCACAAATGTTCACCTCATCACTCTGTTGTGTTTTTCAGGCGGCTTGTCGCAATGCCGGTTTAGCGAGCGAATGCGTGCCCTTGCTGCGTGAATCATTCGGGCCGAACACCGTAGCTGTTTCCGGGAACAGGCTCAGCAGCGCCAGATACACTAGCGAGGCCAGGCCCAGGGTGACCGGCAGGCTGATGTCGATACCGCCGGCCATTTCGCCCAGTGGTCCGACAAACTGCCCCGGCAGGTTCACGAAGCACAGGCCGATGGCCGCGCTCGGGATCCAGGCACCCAGGCCACGCCAGTTCCACCCGTGGGTGAACCAGTAGCGGCCACCTTTCTCGCCCCGGGTGAACACTTGCAGGTCATCCGGGCAATAGAAGCCGCGACGCACCACCAGGCCGATGATCATGATCACCATCCACGGGGTGGTGCAGGTGATGATCAGTACGGCGAAGGTCGACACGCTCTGCACCAGGTTCGCCGCAAAGCGCCCGATGAAGATGAAGGCAATCGACATCACACCGATCAGCAGCGTGGCCTTGACCCGCGACAGCACGCGAGGGAACACGCTGGACATGTCCAGCCCGGTGCCATACAGCGACGTGGTGCCGGTGGACATGCCGCCGATTACTGCAATCAGGCACACCGGCAGGAAGAACCAGCTCGGCGAGACAGCCAGCAAGCCGCCGACATAGTTGTTGGCGGCGATGTAGTCCGGTGCCTTGATCGCCACGATGGTCGCGGTGGCCAGGCCAAACAGGAACGGGATGAAGGTGGCGACCTGCGAGATCACCACCGCCGCCATGATCCGGCCTTTTGGCGTGTCACGCGGGATGTAGCGCGACCAGTCACCGAGGAACGCACCGAAGGAAATCGGGTTGCTCATCGCCACCAGTGCGGCACCGATGAACGCAGCCCAGAACCCTGGCTGACCCATGCTGACGGTGCCGGCGTAGTTCACATCGAAAGGACCGGCGAAGGCGAAGACACCCAGCAGGAACAGCAGGCTGGCGCTCCACACCGCGATCTTGTTGACCCACAGCAGGAAACGGAAACCATAGATGCAAACGGTCAGCACCAGAATCGCGAACAGGCCGTAGGCCAGGCCCAGGGTCAGGTCGGTTTCCGGCAGGCCGATCAGACGCTTGGCGCCACCGATCAGCGCATCACCCGAACTCCATACCGAGAGCGAGAAGAACGCGATGGCGGTCAATAGCGAGAGGAATGAACCGACGATCCGCCCGTGCACGCCGAAGTGCGCACCCGACGAAACGGCGTTGTTGGTGCCGTTGATCGGGCCGAACAGGCCCATGGGTGCAAGGATCAGCGAGCCCAGCAGCACGCCCAGCACAATCGCCAGCACACCGGCCTGAAACGACAGACCGAAAAGCACCGGGAAACTGCCGAGCACGGCGGTGGCAAAGGTGTTGGAACCACCGAAGATCATCCGGAACAAATCCGTCGGGCCTGCGGTGCGTTCGCTGTCCGGGATCTGTTCGACCCCGTAGGTTTCAATTTGCGTAAGGCTTTGGTCGTTGTTGTTTTTATTCATGATCAGCTCCGATCATAAAGGCGCGCTCATCGTGCGTGAGCGTCACCTGTTTGGCTAAGGGGTTGGCAGCCCTTCCGGCATCGCGGACAAATGTTCGTGGCAGGCCAGCCATAGGCCTTGTTGTTCTTGGCCAGACGCTTGTTTCTTGAAAACAATCGTCTCGCGCTCCTGGCTGAAGTGTTGCTCCCCTTGCATGCGCAACTCGGTGGCCACGTCATGGATGAAAATCGCCACGTCACCCTGCAGGCTGACAAAGGCGTTGCTCGAGGTGCACGAAAGCACCTCGAAGCCATCCTCCGAGCGCCAGGCGTCCCACAACGCCTGATAGGCATCGCGCGACAGCAGAGGCTGTTCGAGGGTGTAGAAGACGAAGCTGGCATCGGTGCTGAACGCACCGAAGTAGGCTTCGCGATCGTTACGGGCGAAAGCGGACACCAGATCGGCGGCGGCTTCCAACACCTGATCACGTTCGTTCATGGCCCATCCTCAGCGGTGGACCACGCCAGGCAGTACGCAGAGCATTTCGTACAGCAGGTTGGCGGCCAGCAGCGAGGTGTTGCCGGTGGTGTCATAAGCGGGCGAGACTTCTACCAGATCGCACCCGACCAGGTCGAGGCCTTGGCAGCCGCGAACGATTTCAATCGCCTGAATGGTCGTCAAACCACCAATTTCCGGGGTGCCGGTGCCAGGTGCCCAGGCTGGGTCGATGCCGTCGATGTCGAAACTCAGGTACACCGGACCGCCGCCGACTTTCTCGCGAACTTCGGCCATCAATGGGGCCAGGGATTTGTGCCAGCACTCTTCGGCCTGAACCACACGGAAACCCTGATTGCGGCTCCAGTTGAAGTCGTCAGCGGTGTAGCCCTGAGCGCGCAGGCCAATTTGCACCACGCGGTCGCAATCCAGAAGGCCTTCTTCGACAGCGCGACGGAAGGTGGTGCCGTGGGCGATTTTCTCGCCGAACATGTGATCGTTCACGTCAGCGTGAGCGTCGATGTGCACGAGGCCGATCTTGCCGTGCTTTTTATGGATGGCACGCAGGATAGGCAGGGTGATGGTGTGGTCACCGCCCAGAGTCAGGGGGATCACATCGTGTTCGAGGATCTTGTGGTAGGACTCTTCGATGATCCGTACCGCGTCCAGCAGGTTGAACGTGTTGATCGCGATGTCGCCGATGTCGGCCACCGACAGCGAATCGAACGGCGCCGCGCCGGTCGCCATGTTGTACGGGCGGATCATGACCGATTCAGCGCGGATTTCGCGAGGCCCGAAGCGGGTGCCGGGGCGCAGCGAGGTACCGATGTCCAGTGGCACGCCAACGAAGGCAGCGTCCAGACCGGCAGCGGTATCCAGGTGGGGGAGTCGCATCATGGTGGCGATGCCGCCGAAGCGCGGCATTTCATTACCGCCCAGTGGTTGGTGAAGAATTTTGTCCACGGGTAGGGCCTCATCGTCGTTGTTTTATTTATGTCGGTTGCACAGGTCAGGACAGACACAGGTACCGTTGGAGGCCGATTCTGCGAAATGTAGTGGCCGGGAAGAATCGCTACGGGCAAATACTTAGTTCAGATTTTTCTAAACTAATGGTTCTGGTGGCGATAGACTCGCAGAGCCCCGTAGCAGCTGACGAGCACCGCGAGGCTGCGTTCGGCGGTGCTCGTCAGCTGCTACGGGGTCAATACCTGTCTGTGTTTTTGCTGGAGTGCCCCATGGCCAACGCTTTACCCGACCTGAAACTATTGCGCATCTTCGTCAGCGTGGTCCGCCATCAGGGGTTCGCCAACGCCCAGCAAGAGCTCAACCTTTCGACCTCGGCCATCAGCACCTACATGAGCCAGCTCGAAGCGGCCCTCGGCTTGGTCCTGTGTCATCGCGGTCGCGGTGGGTTCAGCCTGACCAGCAAGGGCGAACTATTCCATCAGGAAACCCTGCGTCTGTTGGGCGAGCTCGAAGGCTTCGAGCAATACGCCGCCGCCCTCAAGGGCGAATTGCGCGGTACGCTGAACCTCGGCGTGATCGATTCGACGGTCAGTGACAAAGCGTTGCCCTTCGCCGAAGCCATCGGCGCCTACAGCCAGGAACACCCGGCGGTGCATTTGCATTTGTCGGTGATGAGCCCTTACGAATTGCAACTCGGCGTGCAGGACAATCGCCTCGACCTCGCCATCGGCGCGTTCTCCACGCGCATGAGCGGCCTGGTCTACATGCCGCTCTACCGCGAACAGCACTGGCTGTATTGCAGCAGCCGTCATCCGCTGTTCACCGAGCGGCGTATCCCCGAGCAAGTCATCACCCAGCAACGCATGGTCGGCCGGGGTTACTGGAGCCAGGCGGAACTGGCGCGTCACGGTTTCAAGCACAGCGCGGCCACGGTGGAGAGTATGGAGGCACAACTGATTCTGGTGCTGTCCGGTGCCTACATCGGCTACCTGCCGGAACACTACGCCCAGGCCTGGGCGGACAAGGGCGATTTGCGTGTGTTGCTACCGGCGACCTTTGGTTATCAGGCGCCGTTCTCGATGATCGTGCGCCGTGGCCGCAGCCGCGAACCGCTGATCCAGACCTTCCGCGATTTGCTTAAAGCACAACTGAATCAGGCTTGATCGATGTCCAGAATCCAGTGTCCCCGTTGCCTGCGTCCGCAAACTCATTGTTTGTGCGCGCTGATCCCGAGCCTCGACAGCCGCACTCGGGTGCTGCTGTTGCAGCATCCGAGCGAAGTGAATCACGCGCTCAACACGGCCCGGTTGGCGGCGTTGGGCTTGAACAATGCCGAGCTGATTGTCGGCGAGGTGTTCGAAGATTTGCCGGCGTTGTTGAATCAACCGGGGTATCAGGCACGGTTGTTGTTTCCGGGCGAGCATGCGCAGCCGATGCAAACGTATACGGCGACTGACGAGCCGCTATTGCTGGTGGTTCCGGACGGCACCTGGCGCAAGGCGCGCAAGATGCTGCACCTCAATCCGCTGTTGGCGGCGTTGCCGAGGGTGACGTTGGCGCAGGGCGGAGTGTCACGATACCGACTGCGCAAGGCGCCGGGGCCGGGGGCATTGTCGACAGTGGAGGCGATTGTGCAGGCGCTGCAAACGCTGGAAACGCCGGGCTCGTTTGAGCCGTTGTTAAAACCGTTCGAGGCGTTGATCGAGGGGCAGATTGCGGCGATGGGGGAGGAGACGTTCCAGCGTAATCATGGGCCGAAATGATCGCTGAATTTAAGGGCCTCATCGCGAGCAACTTCGCTCCCACCGGGCGGGTGTGAACGACACAGATCCAGTGTGGGAGCGAGCCTGCTCGCGATGGCGGTGAAACAGTCACCACAAACCCGAGCCAGAGACTACCGCTCGCGCATCGCCTCAGTCCGGGCCTTCAACACCGGTTTGAGCAGGTAATCCAGCACGCTTTTCTCACCCGTAATGATGTCCACCGTGGCAACCATCCCCGGAATGATCAGCAGCGGTTTCACATCCCCGCCCAAGTGGTTTTTATCCGTGCGCACCTGAATCAGATAAAAGCTGTTGCCCTTGTCATCGGTGATGGTGTCGGCGCCGATCAGTTCGAGCTTGGCGCTCAATCCGCCATAAATCGTGTAGTCATACGCACTGAACTTCACCATCGCTTTCTGCCCCGGATGCAGGAACGCCACGTCCTGCGGCCGCACCTTGGCCTCGATCAACAGGTTGTCTTCCAGCGGCACGATTTCCACCATGTCACTGCCGGGCTGGACCACGCCGCCGATGGTGTTGACCTTCAGCACTTTGATAATCCCGTGCACCGGCGACACCACCGTCGTGCGCGTCACGCGGTCATCGATGGCGATGCTCGACGCCGTGATTTTCGACAGGTCAGTGCGTTTCTCATTCAGCTCTTTCGCTGCGTCGGAACGGAAGGATTGTTCCGACTCGTCAATCTTGCTCTTGATCTCGTTGATCGCCGATTCCGCCCGGGGAATCGCCAGTGTCGTTGCGTTCAATGAACCGCGAATCTCCACCGCACTGCGTTTGAGGCGCAGGATTTCCACCGGTGATACCGCGCCGGTGCCCACCAGAGGCGTGGACATGTTCATCTCTTGTTGCAGTAACGCCAGGCTGGAGCTGAACTGCCCCTGTTTTGAGCGGAACTCTGCCAGTTCCTGGGTTTTTTGCCGAAGTTGTTCGCTCAGCGTGCGTTGCTCACTGGCGAGTCGACGCTGGCGCTGTTCGTACAGCGAGCGCTCGTCTTCGGCCACTTGCGGGGCTTTGGCGATTACTTCTTCTGACAGTTTGAAGGGGCGTCCTTCCGCTTCCGCCGACAGGCGTTCAACCTGCGCGGTCAGAGCATAACGATCCGCTTCGCTTTCGCCTTTGTTCGACAGAAATCGCGTGTCATCCAGACGCAGCAAGGTATCGCCCTTGTTCACCATTTGCCCTTCGCGCACGAAGATCTCGGTGACGATGCCGCCCTCCAGGTTCTGGATCACCTGGACCTTGCTCGACGGAATCGCCTTGCCTTCGCCCATGGTGACTTCCTGAAGCACCGCGAACTTGGCCCACACCACCGCGCTGATAATCAGCCCGGCAGCCAGCCACACGGTAATGCGCGACCAGCGCGGGGAATCCTGCAACGAGGCGCCGGCCGTTTCCGGCATGAACTCGCTCTCGGCGGTTTTGCCGAAGCTGCCGAAGTAGCCGCGGTCCTTGGAGGTGTCGGACGATGAACGGGCCATGGGTCGCTCCTAGACAGCCGCAGAGCCGACGCGGCCCTTGCGCAGTGCATCGATGACCGCTTCTTTGGGACCGTCAGCGACGATCCGTCCGTTATCCAGCACCACCAGTCGATCCACCAGGCTGAGCATCGAGGTGCGGTGGGTGACCAAGAGCAGAGTTTTGCCCTGGACCCAGGTGTGGAGCTTTTGCCGCAGAATGTCTTCGCTGCTGTTGTCCATCGCGCTGGTCGGTTCGTCGAGCAGCATGATCGGCGGATCGAGCAACAAGGCCCGCGCCAGCAACACGGCTTGACGTTGCCCGCCGGACAGCAATTGCCCACGTTCGCCGACCGGGCGATCAAACCCTTGCGGATGCTGACGGGCGAGTTCCGTGACGCCGGTCAGCTCGGCCACTTCGAGCATCCGTGAATCGCTGATGTAGCGGGCGCCGAGGGTCAGGTTGTCGCGCAGGCTGCCGGCCAGCAGTGGCAGGTCGTGGGCGACGTAACCGATCTGTTGGCGCAGGTCGGCGACGTCCAGTTGCCGCAGGTCCAGGCCGTCGAGCAGCAACTGGCCTTCCTCCGGTGCGTAGAAACCCATCACCAATCGCGCCAGGGTACTTTTTCCCGAACCGCTGCGACCGATGATGCCGATGCGTTCGCCCGGCTTCATGCTGAAACTGACGTTGGCCAGCGCGGGCGCGTTCTGGCCGTTGTAGTGGAAGGTCACGCCGCTGACTTCGATCGCGCCTTGCAGTTGTGTGCGCTCCAGCGGCCGCTGTTTGGCGTCGCGCTCCTGCGGCAGGCCCATCAGCGCATCGGTGCTTTTCATGGTCAGCTGCGCTTGCTGGTAGCGGGTGATCAGCCCGGCAATCTGCCCCAGCGGCGCGAGCACGCGGCTGCCGAGCATGTAGGTCGCCACCAGCGCCCCGACGCTGAGGTTACCGGCGATGATGCTGTAGACCCCGGCGACAATCGTTGCCATGCCGGAGAACTGCTGGATGAACAAGGTGCCGTTGGTGGCCAGTGCCGAGAGGTTGCGTGCATGGCTGTCGAGGCGGGTGAGGGCGCCGTGGGTGCTTTCCCATTTGTGCTGGCGCTCGCTTTCGGCGCTACAGGCCTTGAGGGTTTCCAGGCCGCCGAGGGTTTCGATCAGCAAGGCCTGGCGTTCGGCGCCCAGGCTCAGGCTTTTTTGCACGGTGTCGCGCAGGCGCACCTGGATCATCATCGCGAAAATGATCGTGATGGGGAACGCCAGCAGCGGAATCACCACCAGCCAGCCGCCGAGCAAACCGATCACCACCAGCATCAACACGGCGAAGGGCAGGTCGATCAGGCTGGTCAGGGTGACCGCGGTGAGAAACTCGCGCAGGCCCTGGAAGTCATGAATGCTTTGGGCGAAGCCGCCGATGGTCGCCGGGCGGGCTTTCATCGACATGCCGGTGATGCGCTCGAACAAGGTCGCTGACAGGATCACGTCGGTTTTCTTGCCGGCGGTGTCCAGCAAATGGGCGCGCACAACGCGCAACACCAGTTCGAAGCCGGTGCCGATCAGCAGGCCGATCGACAATACCCACAAGGTCGAGGTGGCCTGGTTTGGCACCACCCGGTCGTAGGTCTGCATGACGAACAGAGGGACCATTAACCCGAGCAGGTTGATCAGGAAACTCGCCAGGATCGCATCGCTGTACAGCCACTTCGACAGTTTCAGCGTGTCGCGAAACCACGCTTCGACGCGCGGAACCAGGGGCGAACGCAAGTCTTCGAGTTCATGGCGTGGCCGGGCAAACAAGGCCTGGCCACTGTAATTTTCGGCCAGCTCATCTGTGCTGACCCATTGTTCGCCACCATCGGCTTCGCTGGGCAGGATCAGCACCTGACCGTTGTCACCAAAGCGTCGCAGGATGGCCGTTCGGCCGTTGTTGAGGATCAGCATCACCGGCAGGTTGAGGGCGGAAATATCCCCCAGTTCCCGGCGCAGCAGTCGCGCCTGCAAACTGGCCCGGGCCGCTGCGCGGGGCAGCAGGTCCAGGCTCAAGCGCTGTTTGTGCAGCGGTAGCCCTGCACTCAGGCTGGCGCGACTGACCGTCGCGCCGTGGAGTTTGCAGAGGATCAACAGACCGTCCAGAAGCGGGTCATCGAAGCTCAGCCGCGGATCGACACCGGTGTTGCCGGATTCCATGCTGGTCACATTGATCGCTCCAGTGAGCTACTTCAGTTCAGGCAAACGGGCTTCGTTCTTCACTTCGGTAGCGGCGATCGCATCGGCGGGCAACACCACCCGTTGCTTGCTCAGCAACTCTCCCATGCTGGCCAGCACGCGGTACATCGAGTATTCCTCGGTGTAACGCACTTCGGTGTAGCGACGGTTGGCGTTGTAGAGCTCGTTTTCACTGTCGAGCAAGTCGAGCAACGTGCGTTGACCGAGACCGAACTGGTCCTGATACGCCACGCGCACTCGCTTACTGGTTTCAGCGTATTCGCGTGCAGTCGGGGTTTGTTTCTTCGCATTGACCATGGCGTTCCAGGCCAGGTGAATGTTCTCGTTGAGTTGGCGCAGGGCGTTGTTGCGGATGTCCATGGCCTGGTTGATCTGGTGCGCATCGGACGCCAGGCGTGCCTTGTCGCTGCCACCGCGGAACAGGTTGTAGTTCATCACCACACCCACGCGCCACTCATTGTCGTGGCCTTCATCGCCTTGCACGTTGTTGTTCGCGCCCACGGCGGCTTCGGCGTCGAAGCGTGGGTAGAATGGCGACTTGGCAACTTCGTACTGGCTCTCGGCCGATTGCACGTCAGCCTGGGCGGATTTCAGATAGGGGTTGTTTTCCACCATGCTCTGCTGGGCTTCTTGCAGGGAGGTGGGCAGTTCACCGCGGGTCGACGGCGGTGTTTCGAGCTCATCGGGCAGGCGCCCGACAACGGCGGCGAAGTTCGACTCGGCGTCCGCCAGATCGACTTCGGCGGTGTCGAGGTTGTTTTGCGCCAGTGCACGGCGAGCGCCGGATTGATCGGAGTCGGCGTTGCTGCCGACGCCACGCTGGGTGCGCAGGCCGATCTGGTCGTTGACGCGCAAGTGCGCTTGCAGGTTGTTGGTAGCCAGGGTCACCAGTTCGCGGCGCTTGAGCACTTCGAGGTAGACCTCGATGGTGCGCAGGGCCAGGTCCTGAGCGGTGCCTTGAGCGTAATAGGCCCGGGAGTTGACCACGCCTTTGGTGCGTTCAACTTCGTTGGCGGTGTTGAAACCGTCGAACAGCATCTGCCGCAGGCGCAGTTCCGACTGGGTGTAGTTGAGGATTTCGGTGTGGTGATTGCCGAATGCCCGGGTGTTGGTGTTATCGCTGTACCCGCGCCCGTAGGCGGCGTTCAGATCAACAGATGGATAAAAGCCCCCCTTGGCCACTTTCACCTGCTCATCCGCGGACAGGCGCGAATCCACGCGCGAGGCCAGTTCCGGATGGGTTGCGATAGTGCTCTGGATTGCCTCGGTCAACGACATGGCCTGAGCGCCGGAAGTGCAGGCCATGGCCAGCAGAACCGCGCTGCAGAGGGGGGTTAAAACGCGCATGGGTGCATCTCCCTGAATTCCTGATGGTGCTTATCAGTCGCCAAATATTTGACGGCATTTATAGGTAAAACCGTTTCACCCTTGTAACAACAGAGCTAAGAACATTCTAGAGAATAGCTAAGAAATTTTTCTCATAACCCTTATGCCAAAAAAAACTTATGCCGTCAGCAAAATCCAGCACATTGTTCATTACGAAAGCCTTTGAATTACGAGCTTTAGGGAGCTTTCAAAGGTTTCAGGAAAAGTTCCATCCACTTATCGACATAGGGCGGAGAAGTGCTGGAGGGGAGGGACGCGTAACGATTTGCAGTGACGGTTTTTTGTCACCCTGTTGATTCAGGATCGTTACGCATCGCTCACTGGGCAAGGGCGACGCAATTGGGCCTTCGAAGCCATTGATTGCAGAGGGGTTTATCCCGCAGTCGCCGACGTTGCCGGTGAGCGGCACGCTGGGCGAGGACATCGCCAGGGCAGTGGATTACTCAGGTAAACGCGTCCTGCAGGCGATCCGCGCAGCCACCTGCTTTCAAACCATGAGCACATTCTTCGCTAAAAACAGGATGCCGACACCGGTTGGCAGCGGAGGAAATGCACATGGCTACGCTCATCGGTATCGTCAGTAAAGTCATTGGTCAGGTGTTCGTGGTCGCGAGCGACGGTACCCGGCGTGCGGTGATCGAGGGCGATCGATTGTTCGCCGGCGATCAACTGGTCACCGGGGCCGAAGGCGCGGTGGCGGTCCATCTGCAAAATGGCCAGGAACTGACCCTCGGGCGTGGCAGCAGCATGAATATGGACCCGCATCTCCTCGCCAATGAGTCGCCGCACGTCGGCACTTCAGAAGCGGTAACGCCGAGCGAAGCGCAACTGACCGATGTCGAGCAACTGCAAAAAGCTATCGCGGCGGGCGCTGACCCGACGCAAACCGGTGAAGCCACTGCGGCCGGGCCGAGCTTCACAGGGGCGCCCAATGGTGCGCAGGGCGGTGGTCACAGTTTTGTCATGCTCGAAGAAGTGGGCGGGAAGGTCGATCCGACGATTGGCTTCCCGACCGCTGGATTTGGCGGCATTCCTGAGTTCCCTGAAGAACGCCATAACGCCGACGTCCAGCAGAACGCCGACGGCACTCCTGCGGTCATTGCCCCACCGGTAACGCCGGTCAATAACCCGGTCACGCTCAATGGCCTGTCGGTGGCGGGTGGCGAACTGACCGTCAACGAAGCCAACCTGGCCGACGGTTCCGCGAGCAATCCGGGCGCATTGACCCAGAGCGGCACGTTCAGCATATCGGCGCCGGACGGGCTGAACAGCCTGAGCATCGGCGGTATCAATGTGATCAGCGGTGGCGTGGCGATTGGCTTTCCGCAGTCGATCACCACGCAACTGGGCAACACCCTGACCATCACCGGTTACAATCCGGCCACAGGCGTGGTGAGTTACAGCTACACCCTCAACGGCAACGAAACCCATTCGGCCGGCGACGGCGCCAACGCCCTCAGCGAACAGTTCACCGTGGTGGCCGGCGACAGCAACGGCGACACCGCCACCGGCACGCTGGACGTCAACATCACCGACGATGTGCCCAAGGCTGTCGATGACAGCAACGCCAACACCGCGTCGGAAACCTTGCTGACCCTGACCGGCAGCGTGCTGCCAAACGACACCCAGGGGGCCGACCGCATTCCCACGGGCCCCAACAGCGGCCCGGTGATTGGCGGCACCTTCACCGGCACCTACGGCACCCTGGTGCTGAATCCCAACGGCACCTACACCTACACGCTGAACACCAGCGACGCCGATTTCAAGGCGCTGCACGGCGGCGGTAGCGGCACGGAAACCTTTACCTACACGCTGACGGATGCTGATGGCGACACCAGCACCGCCAACCTGGTGCTGCAAGTCCACAACAACGACGATCCGGTGACCATCGACGGCCTCACCGTCAACGGCGGCGAACTCAC
>NZ_JAVDUY010000010.1:0-320297 GCF_031456615.1 Pseudomonas sp. 3296 | reverse complement strand
CCGAAAACTGCGTAACTCTTTGTTTACCAAGGAGTTTTCCGTTTCGACTGCGCCGGAAGTGGGGCGAATTATAGACATCCAGAATCTGCCGTCAACCTTTAATTACGCCTTTCGTACGGATGGTGCCTTTTTAGCCACTAAACGCGGGATTCGACGGGCAACCGCCGGTACACGCAACACTAATAGCAAAGCCCCTATAGAGGCATACACCGCCCACTCCTTCAGATCGGCGCGAACGATCCACAACATATGCAGCAACCCAAGCCCGAGAATTACATAGACCAGGCGATGCAGCTTCTTCCAGCGCGCACCTAAACGTCGCTGACTGTAGCGATTGGAGGTCACCGCCAACGCCAGCAAACACAGAAAGCCCAATGTGCCGACGATAATGTACGGTCGCTTGCGCAACTCAACCCCCAGTTGCGACCAGTCAAACCCGAGAATGAACGCCGTATAGCCACTTAAGTGCAAAACCACATACGCGAAGCACCACAATCCCAACTGCCGGCGCACAGCAATCCACCCTGCCCACCCGGTGAGTTTTTGCAGAGGCGTCATGCTGAGTGTGATGAGTAACAGGATGAGCGTACCCAGCCCCAATCGATCGACCAGCACTTTACCCGGATCAGGCCCCAGCACATCCGCCCAGGCCTGATACAACCAAAGCAACGGCCACACCGCTGCCCCGATGAAGACGCCAATACGCCAAACCGGAAAACGCATCAGTAGTTCTTCCGCAGATCGAGCCCTGTATAGAGAGAGGCCACTTCATCGGAGTAGCCATTGAACATCTGCGTGTCCCGCACATTGGGTTTGAACAGACCACTGGGCAATCGACGCTCCCGCGCCTGAGTCCAGCGCGGGTGATCAACCGTCGGATTCACGTTCGCGTAAAAACCATACTCATCCGCAGCGATGCTCTGCCAGGTGGTTTTCGGCGGCTCGCTGACCAGGCTGATACGCACAATGGATTTGATGCTCTTGAAGCCGTACTTCCAGGGCACCACCAGACGCAGCGGCGCGCCATTCTGATTGGGCAGTTCACGCCCATACATACCCACCGCAAGAATCGCCAATGGGTTCATGGCTTCATCCAGACGCAACCCTTCTACATACGGCCAGTCGATCAAGGCAAACCCGGAGCGCTGCCCCGGCATACTCTTGGGATCTTCCAGGGTTTCGAAACGAATGTATTTTGCCTTGGAGGTCGGCTCGACTTCCTTGAGCAGCGCCGAGATGGGAAAGCCGATCCACGGAATGACCATCGACCAAGCCTCAACGCAGCGAAGACGATAGATCCGTTCCTCCAGCTGATAAGGCTTCATGAAGTCTTCCAGCGCATATCGTCCCGGCTTGCCCACCTCGCCATCCACCACCACGCTCCACGGCTCGGTCTTTAGCGCGCCTGCCTTGGCAGCGGGGTCGCCTTTATCAGTGCCAAACTCATAGAAGTTGTTGTAGTGGGTTGCGTCCTTGAACGGCGTGATCGCTTCGTCCCTGACGTTGACCGCGCCCCATTTAGTAGAAGAAAGCTTTTCGGCAAACCAGGAAGGCGCCCTGCCAGCCTCGACATCGGCATAGCGCGCAGCGTCTTCGGCACTCGCCCAGCGCGGCAGGCTACTGACAGCCAAACCGGCAACGGCAGCACCGAGAACACTGCGACGAGATAGGTAGAGGGATTCAGGCGTGACGTCCGACTCATGACAGTCAGACGCTTTGGGGACTTTGATCAGCATGGCAACTCCGCAGCATTGGAGAACAGTTGCACCAATAGACTGCGGAGTATGAGGGAAATTACATCACTCGGCGTTTTTGTGCCGACGAAGACGCAACAGGTACTGCACCGGGCCGGAGGCCGCATAACCGAGGAAAACCAGCAGCAGAATGCGTGGCGGATCACTGAAGACCACGGCAAACACCAGCACCACCGCAAGAATCGCCACGAAAGGTACGCGCCCTTTCAAGTCCAGCTCCTTGAAGCTGTTGTACTTGATATTGCTGACCATCAGCATGCCAGCCGCCGCCACCATCAGCGCAACCAGGAAGGACATCTTCGACCCCTGAATGCCGTAGTCGCTGAACGCCCAGACGATCCCTGCGACCACACCCGCCGCTGCCGGACTGGCCAGGCCGATAAAATAGCGCTTGTCTGCGGTGCCAACCTGAGTGTTGAAGCGCGCCAGACGCAGCGCAGCGCCAGCCACATAGATGAAGGCGACCAT
Organism: Pseudomonas sp. 3296; assembly: GCF_031456615.1. Lineage (NCBI taxonomy): Bacteria > Pseudomonadati > Pseudomonadota > Gammaproteobacteria > Pseudomonadales > Pseudomonadaceae > Pseudomonas > Pseudomonas sp. 3296. The sequence goes on along the minus strand of NZ_JAVDUY010000010.1, from coordinate 318,075 downwards.
CCAGCCGACCTTGCCCATATCACCCAAGGCCCAGCCAAACGCGAGCAATGCCGGCGCGACGCCAAAGGCGACCATGTCCGACAACGAGTCGTACTCGGCGCCAAACGCGCTTTGGGTATTGGTCATGCGCGCTACGCGGCCATCGAGACCGTCGAGCACCATGGCCACGAAAATCGCGATCGCAGCGAAAGCAAAGTACTTGCTCGCATTGACCGAATCACCGGCACTCAACGCGGCCTGGGCACTCATCGAGTTGATGATGGAATAAAACCCTGCAAACAGGTTCGCAGTGGTGAACAGATTCGGCAGAAGATAGATACCACGATGCCGGACTTTGCGGCCTTCAGCGTCATGCCCTTCCTCGATGTGTTCATCGATGGGCAGCAGGCTTTCGGCGTCAGAAGCCTGGTTTGGCTCTTCGGGGCGTTCGCTCATGGACATTACCTTGCAACAGGATGGAAAGTTTTCGACAGGTGTCTGGGACGACGGTTCGGCCACAAACGATGCAGCTTTATACCAGAAGCGGCGTTCCAAACGAAAAAACGCGGCCTAGGCCGCGTTTTTCGTACAGGGTCGCGACTTAGTTTTTGGCTTTGTCGACGATCTTGTTGGCACCGATCCACGGCATCATGGAGCGCAGTTGCTCACCGATGATTTCGATACCGTGAGCGGCGTTGTTACGACGCTTGGCGGTCATCGAAGGATAGCCGGTTGCGCCTTCGCTGATGAACATCTTGGCGTATTCGCCGTCCTGAATACGTTTCAGGGCGTTGCGCATGGCCTGGCGGGATTCGGCGTTGATCACTTCCGGACCCGTCACGTACTCGCCGTACTCAGCGTTGTTGGAGATCGAGTAGTTCATGTTGGCGATACCGCCTTCGTACATGAGGTCAACGATCAGCTTAAGTTCGTGCAGGCACTCGAAGTAGGCCATTTCTGGCGCGTAGCCAGCTTCAACCAGAGTTTCGAAACCCGCTTTAACCAGCTCAACGGTACCGCCGCACAGAACGGCTTGCTCGCCGAACAGGTCGGTTTCAGTCTCGTCCTTGAAGGTGGTTTCGATGATGCCGGTACGACCGCCACCAACGCCAGCAGCGTAGGACAGTGCAACGTTTTTGGCGTTGCCCGAAGCATCCTGGTAGATAGCGATCAGGTCAGGGATACCGCCGCCTTTGACGAACTCGGAACGCACGGTGTGGCCCGGTGCTTTCGGCGCGATCATGATCACGTCGAGATCAGCGCGCGGAACAACCTGGTTGTAGTGGATCGCGAAGCCGTGGGAGAAGGCCAGGGTGGCGCCTTTCTTGATGTTCGGCTCGATTTCGTTCTTGTACAGGGCAGACTGGAACTCGTCCGGGGTCAGGATCATGACCAGGTCGGCAGCTGCAACAGCGGAAGCAACGTCGGTCACTTTCAGGCCATGAGCTTCGGCTTTGGCAACAGTGGCCGAACCTTTACGCAGACCAACGGTAACGTCAACGCCGGAGTCTTTCAGGTTGCACGCCTGAGCGTGGCCTTGGGAACCGTAACCGATGATGGCAACTTTCTTGCCCTGGATGATGGACAGGTCGCAGTCTTTTTCGTAATAAACTTTCATGAAATTCCCCTATATATCCAGGCCGTTCAGGCCATTCGCTAATCTGGTTTAGATGCTGAGTACTTTGTCGCCGCGAGCAATACCGGTTACGCCGCTACGGACGGTTTCCAGAATCGACGCAGTGCCAATGGACTGAATGAAGCTGTCGAGCTTGTCGCTGGTACCGGTCAGTTGAACGGTATACACGCTAGCGCTGACATCGACGATCTGCCCACGGTAAATATCGGTGGTACGTTTGATCTCGGCGCGCTGGGCGCCGGTGGCCTTGACCTTGACCAGCATCAGTTCGCGCTCGATGTGAGCACTCTCCGACAGGTCGACCAATTTGACCACTTCGATCAACTTGTTCAGGTTCTTGGTGATCTGCTCGATCACTTCATCATGGCCAACCGTGGTCAGCGTCAGACGCGACAGGGTCGGGTCTTCGGTTGGCGCCACGGTCAGGCTTTCGATGTTGTAGTTGCGCTGCGAGAACAGGCCGACTACACGAGACAGAGCGCCCGGTTCGTTTTCCAGAAGCAAGGAAATAATGTGTCGCATGATTAAGTACGCTCCGTCTTGCTCAGCCACATATCGCGCATGGAGCCGTCTTTGATCTGCATCGGATAGACGTGCTCGCTGGTGTCGACTGAAATATCCAGCACGACCAAGCGATCCTTCATGGCGAACGCCTCTTCCATCTGCGACTTCAAGGTTTTCGAGTCAGTGATGCGCACGCCAACGTGACCATAGGCTTCTGCCAGCTTGACGAAGTCAGGCAGCGATTCCATGTACGAGTGCGAGTGACGGCTGCCGTAACTCATGTCTTGCCACTGGCGAACCATACCCAGAACACCGTTGTTCAGGATGACGATTTTGACCGGCAAGCCATATTGCAGACAGGTGGACAGCTCCTGAATGTTCATCTGGATACTGCCCTCGCCCGTCACGCAGACGACGTCGGCATCCGGGAAGCTCAACTTGATGCCCATGGCCGCCGGAAAACCGAAGCCCATGGTGCCCAGGCCACCGGAGTTGATCCAGCGATTAGGCTTGTTGAACTTGTAGTACTGCGCGGCGAACATCTGGTGCTGGCCCACGTCCGAAGCGACATAAGCATCGCCCTTGGTGACTTCGCACAGGGTTTCGATCACGGTCTGCGGCTTGATGACGCTGCCGTCGCCCTTGTCGTAAGGAAACAGGCCACCATCACCGCGCCACTCGTCAACTTGCTTCCACCAGCTGGCAACGGACTCCTTGTTCGGGGTCTCGCCGATTTCCTTTAGGATCGCGACCATTTCGGTCAGGACGCTCTCGACCGGGCCGACGATAGGTACGTCTGCCTTGATGGTCTTGGAGATCGAAGCCGGATCGATGTCGATGTGAATGATCTTGGCATTCGGGCAGAATTTCGCCGGGCCATTGATCACGCGGTCATCGAAACGCGCGCCGACCGCAAGGATCACGTCGGCGTGGTGCATCGCCAGGTTTGCGGTGTAGCTGCCGTGCATGCCGAGCATGCCGATGAACTGACGGTCGGTGCCAGGGTAGGCACCCAGACCCATCAGGGTATTGGTCACTGGCAGGTTGAGCATCTTCGCCAATTCGGTCAGCGGCGCGGAGCCACCACCGAGAATCACGCCGCCACCGGCGTACATCACCGGACGCTTGGCCGCCAGGAGCATTTCTGCCGCCTTGCGGATTTGCCCGGAATGACCGCGAACGGCCGGGCTGTAGGAACGCAGCTTGGCTTTTTTCGGGAAGATGTATTCGTACTTCTCGGCCGGGTTGGTCATGTCTTTCGGGATATCGACAACGACCGGGCCCGGACGACCGGATTGCGCCAGGTAGAAGGCTTTCTTCATGACTTCCGGGATTTCCGACGCGTGCTTGATCATGAAGCTGTGCTTCACGATCGGCCGGGAGATACCGATCATGTCGGTTTCCTGGAACGCATCGGTGCCCACCATGCTGCTAGGCACCTGGCCGGAAATGACCACCATAGGAATCGAATCCATATAGGCGGTGGCAATACCGGTGATGGCGTTTGTTGCGCCAGGACCGGAAGTCACCAATACCACGCCGGCTTTACCCGTGGCACGGGCATAGCCGTCAGCCATATGGGTAGCCGCTTGTTCGTGACGAACCAGGATGTGGGTCACTTCCGGTTCTTTGAACAGGGCATCGTAAACATGAAGAAGAGCACCACCCGGGTACCCGTAGATATATTTGACGCCTTCGTCACGCAAGAAGCGGACGAGCATCTCACCGCCAGATAAAAGCTCCACGTTGTTCACCTCTAAAACGCCAGAATACCGCCCACATAAACGGGGACGGGTCTTAATAGGTTTACTTCTCAGCAGAGCATGAGCGACGGTGGTCGCCGACTACGTCAGCACTGACTGAGCAAGTATTGGGATCGTCCCAAGTGTTGCGGGCCTTTCCCACCCAGCGCGAGGTAACGCGTTGCGGGTGTAACAGGTCGGCGCGGATGTGCGCCTCATGATCTGCTGAGTGGGTCTGCTTCTGGCAGTCCCTCTACAGCGGACTTTGGATTCTTCTGTTTCGTCCCCTGCAAGTCAAGTCGTCTATGTGCTTTATTGAAGTAAGCACATGAGAAAGCAAGAAAAAATCGCTAAACAGCGACTGTGTTAGCTTCGATTGCGCAACTCATGACAAGGAAATGGCATGCGAACGATCTTCTTCATGGTCAGCCTGCTGATCAGCCCTTTGTGCACGGCCGCCCAGATCTACAAATGGGTCGATGCCCAGGGCGTGACTCACTTCGACGCACAACCACCCCAAGGCCAGCAGGCCACCACCGTGGTGACGCCCTCCTCTTCCGTGAGCCAACCGGCCACAGTGCCCGGCAATAAAGCCATCGGCAATCAGCAGGAAATCGACAACAGGGTGAAAAAGCAGGTCGCCGAGCAGCAGGCCCAACTCAAGGCATTTTGCGTGCAGGCGCGCACGAATCTGGCGCAACTGCAGAACAATCCGCGACTTCGGGAGGATGTGGAGGGCGAAATGCGTCGCCTGACCGATCAACAACGTCAGGAACGCATCAGCGAAACGCAGAAACAGATTGCGCAAAACTGCCAGTAGGCACTGGCAGTTTCCGATTCAGCGGGAGAGGGTGATCAGCAGATCGAACTCTTTGAGCAACACTTGCAGCTGTCGATCCCGGCCCTGGACATCACGGGCGGCGAAGACCATTTCGGCCATCTCCTGAATCCCGGAGACGGCGGGCAATGGCAGGTCCTGCTCGAGGATCATCTTCATCCGGGGCAGGAAGATCCATTGCAGCCACTGCTCGAAATCCAGCGTATCGACCGAAAACGGCTCGACGCTGGAAAGTGCTTCAGCGGAGGGCGAGACTTCATCCCACCACCCCTGCACCCGCAGTTCACGCTCAATCAGCAGCAACTGCTCGGCAATCTTCGGGAAGCGCGCGTCCATCACAGCGAAACCTTGGCCTTCTGACGGGCCAATGCTGCGCCGGCAGAATCACCTTGCTTCTCGCGTGCCTGGGCGATCAATTCCCACAGGCTGGCCTGAAGGTCTGGACGGCCATTGGCGAACGTCAGACCACGACGAGCGAATTGTTCAGCCTGGGGCGCATCGCCTTGGGCCATGCGCACTTGAGCCAGGCGATAAAGCACTTGCGGCTCACGCGGTGCAACGCGCTGGGCACGTTCCAGGCTGGACGAAGCACCGTTGAGGTCGCCGCTCGCCTGTTGCTGCTGAGCCGTGGTCAGCAGCGCCAGCACCGGACCATCCAGCTGCTCGTCGGCAGACAGACCGCCGGCGTTTGCCGAAGGAATCCCGCTCGGCGTCGACGGCATGCTGTAGCTGCCCTGATTGATCGGTGCCGACTGGACCGCAGACGTGTCGATCGGCCCCGGAGTAATCGGGCCTGGCGTGATCGGCGAGGTGCTGATCGGTGCCGAGGAGACAGCGCCGCCACCCGGGACCATCACCACCACACCGGTATCGCCTTGCGGAATCGCCTGGGTTTGCGATTGGGCTTGCGCAGGACGCTTCACGGTCGACTTGCGGAAACCGCCATTGGCCGAAATCCGCTCGCTGTTGGACACAGCCGTGCCGGAGTCTTCAACCGGAATCGAACCGCGTTGTACGGTGGAGCAACCGCTGAGCAACGCCACGGCGACAACCGCTGGTATCAACCACTTGTTCACGTAAATCCCTCTTTGCTTAATTCATCCAGCCCTTGACCCAATCCATCACCGTTTCGCCGGAAGCAGGGCTTTCGCCACCGCAAGCCGCACCGGGAGGTGGTTCGCTGCCGCGAATATACGGCATCTGTACCGCGCCTGGGCAGTTGGCGTCGGAGCCTTGCCCGGTACGCGAATCGACCCAGGCCTGAACCACATTGTCCGGTTGCGGCATGTCCAGCGGCAGCGGATCGGCTTTGCGCATGAAGCTGGTCCAGACCTGCAAGGCGCCGGTCGCGCCAGTGAACGGCGTCTTGCCGTTGTCATCGCGGCCTAGCCAGACCACCGCCAGCAAGTCCTGACTGAAACCGGCGAACCAGCTGTCTCGCGAGTCGTTACTGGTACCGGTCTTACCGGCCAGTGTCAGGGTTTTCGGCAACACGTTATAAACCGAACTGCCGGTACCTTCACGCATGACCCGTTGCATGGCGCTCTGGATCAGGTAAATGGACGCCGGATCAAAACGCTGCTCTATCTGGAACGGATAACGCTTGAGCGGTTCGCCCTCAGCGGTCAAAACGCTACGAATCCCGCGCATCGGCGTATTGAAACCACCGTTGGCCAGCGTCTGGTACATGGTCGCCACTTCAATCGGCGTCATGCCACCTGCGCCCAGCAACATCGACGGGAATGCCGGGAATTCTCGGGTCACGCCCAAGCGAGCGAGGGTCTTGAGGACATTCGGTACTCCCACTGCCAGGCCAAGACGCGCGGTCGACAGGTTGTAGGAATGCGCCAGCCCCTGATAAAGGAACACCGTCCCGTGGGAACGACGATCGTAGTTCTGTGGTTTCCAGACCTGACCGTCCGCGCCTTTGACCGAGAAGGACTCGTCCGACAGCCAACTGGTCAAGGTGTACTGGGTGGGTTTCTCAAGAGCCGTCAGATAAACCGCCGGCTTGATCAACGACCCCACAGGACGCACCGCATCCAGCGCACGGTTGAAGCCGGCAAAACTCGCCTGGCGACTGCCGATCATGGCCTGGACCTCTCCGGTTTCCGGGTTGGTCACGACCATCGCCGCTTCAACGTCATCGGACCCCTTGCGACCCGACAGACGCTTGAAGGTGTCGTTGACGGAGGCTTCGGCTTTCATCTGCAGAATCGGGTCGAAGCTGGTGAAGATCCGCAGGCCTTCTTCGGTCAAGTCTTCGTCACGGTAGTCTTCGCGCAACTGGCGTTTAACCAGATCGAGGAAACCCGGGAACGAGCTGTCGGCCAATTTGCCGCGTGTCGTCACGCCCAATGGCATGTTCTTCGCCGCAGCAACTTGTTCAGCGGTGGCGACGCCCTGCTGTTCAAGGACGTCGAGCACCAGATTGCGTCGCTCAAGCGCCCGCTCGGGATTGCGACGCGGGTTGTAATAGGACGGCCCTTTGACCATCCCCACCAGCAAGGCAACCTGATGCAATTTCAGTTCGGACAATGGCTGCCCGAAGAAGAACTGGCTGGCCAGACCGAAACCGTGCACCGCGCGCTGGCCGTCCTGACCGACGAACACTTCGTTGAGGTAAGCCTCAAGAATTTCCCGCTTGTCATAATGCAGCTCAAGCAACATCGCCATCATCGCTTCGGTGAGCTTGCGGGTCAGGCTGCGTTCGCTGGTCAGGTAGAAGTTCTTGACCAGCTGTTGGGTCAGCGTACTCCCACCCTGGGTCATCTTGCCGCCAGAGGTGTTGACGTAGACCGCTCGGGCAATCGACTTCGGCGACACGCCCCAGTGGCTATAGAAATCCCGATCTTCCACGGCGACCAGAGTTTCCAGCAGATACGGCGGCACCTGATCGATTTTGATCAGGATGCGGTCTTCGAGGTTTTTCGGATAAATCCCGCCGATCAGCAGCGGCTCAAGGCGCACCACCGACAGCTTCGAACCGTTGGTCGCCGAAAGCTCAGCGACATAGTCGCCGGAGAAACGCACGCGCACAGGCTGCGGTTTTTCCAGGCCTTCATAAAACTGGAAGCCACGGGTATTCAAATCAACAGTATTGCCGTTGACTGCCGCAGCGCCGGGGCCATTGCTCACGCTTTCGCGACGGTAGCCCAGGGCGTCGAGCTCGGTGAGGAAGTCATCCTTGCTCAGCTTCTGGCCGGTAAACAGCTCCAGCGGGCGCGCATACACCTTGGCAGGGATCGTCCAGCGCTTGCCGGAGAACTTTTCCTGGACGATAGCGTCGAGGTAAACCGCGAATCCGGCAAGCACCACGAGGCCGACCAGACTGAGTTTAAAGGCCCAGCCCAGCCACGGGCTAAGGCCCCTGGAAGGTGGTTTTTTTGGAGTGCGGGGGGATCGAGTACGAGTCATGGCGGCGGATTATACGCACTTTATTGATACTCAACAGGCGCCCTCCGAGGTTTGCGTCAGGCGGACTTGCGGCCATAATGGCGGCCTTGCATTTTTCCCAGTCTTTGAAGGATCGCCTGTGAGCCAGTCCCTGATCGCCGCTCTGCAAAACCCGGCCCTCTACCCGCATGCGGTAGACGGGTTCCAGGTCATCGAAACCCATATTTCCTGGGTCATCCTCACAGGCCCCTTTGCTTATAAAGTGAAGAAGCCGGTGAACTTCGGCTTCCTCGACTTCACCAGCCTCGGTGCCCGCGAGCACTTCTGCGGCGAAGAACTGCGTTTGAACCAGCGCCTGACCAACGATTTGTATCTGGAAGTGTTGCCAATCACCGGCACCGCCGATGCCCCTCAATTCGGTGGCGATGGCCCGGTCGTCGATTTCGCCCTGAAAATGCGTCAATTTCCACAAAGCCAGTTGCTCAGCACCCTGCAGGCCAATGGCGAACTGACCACCGCGCACATCGACGAGATGGCCGCGCAGATTGCTCAATTCCACCTCAACGCACCGAAAGTGCCTGCCGAACACGAAGCCGGTACCCCGGACAGCGTGATGGCACCGGTACGCCAGAACTTCGAGCAGATCCGTCCGTTCCTCAGCGACAAGGCCGACCTGGTGCAACTCGACGCCCTGCAAGCCTGGGCCGAAAGCAGCTTCGAACGCCTCAAACCACTGTTCGCCCAGCGCAAGGCCGAAGGCTTCATTCGTGAATGCCACGGTGATATCCACTTGGGCAACGCCACCGTGATCGATGGCAAGGTCGTGATTTTCGACTGCATCGAATTCAACGAACCGTTCCGTTTCACCGACGTCTACGCCGACACCGGTTTCCTGGCGATGGACCTGGAAGACCGTGGTTTGAAATGCCTCGCGCGCCGTTTCGTCAGCCAGTACCTGGAGCTGACCGGCGACTATCAAGGCCTTGAACTGCTGAACTTCTATAAGGCCTACCGCGCACTGGTTCGCGCCAAGGTCAGCCTGTTCAGCATGCCCGCCGAAGCCGATCCGGTGCAGCGCGCAACGACCCTGCGCCAGTACCGCAATTACGCCAACCTGGCGGAAAGCTACAGCACCATTCCTTCACGCTTCATGGCGATCACCCACGGCGTGTCTGCTGTCGGCAAAAGTCACGTGGCCATGCGCCTGGTCGAAGCGCTGGGCGCCATTCGCCTGCGCTCGGATGTAGAACGCAAACGTCTGTTCGGTGAACAAACCGTAGCGAATGATCCACAGGCCGGCATTTATAATGCAGACGCCACTGCCGCCACCTACAGCCGCCTGCATGAAATCGCCGGAATCATCCTGCGCGCCGGTTTCCCGGTAGTAATCGATGCCACTTACCTCAAGCGCGACCAGCGTGACGGCGCGGCGAAAATTGCCGAGGCCACTGGTGCACCGTTCCTGATCCTCGATTGCCATGCGCCGCAAGCTGTCATTGAGAGCTGGCTGGCCCTGCGTCAGGCAGACAAAAAGGATCCGTCCGACGCCAACCTGGCCGTTATCGCAGCCCAGCAAGCCAATCGTGAAGCGCTGACACCCGCTGAGATTCTGTGCAGCAAGCGCGTCCAGACCAATGAAAGCGGGACCCTCGACACCGTTGTTGCGCAAATCCGCCAACGCATGCCAGGCCTGTAAAAACTATTTCAGCCGTGAAGCCTTCCCTGGCTTCACGGCTGTCAAATAGTGGCACTATACTGGCGTCATAAAACCATCAGGTGATGCGACATGAGCCAGCCCAAACTTCTCGACACCCCGCTGTATGCCTTGCTGCACAAAGACGACATCGCAGGATTCAACAATGAGCGGCCCAAAGACGGACCTATCGACATGGCCGGTGGCGATTTCCGGGGCCTGGACTTGCGTGAACTGAATGCCGATGGCGTCGATTTCACTGATGCCTATTTCCGCTCCGCCGATTTGCGCGGCATCGATTTTCGCAGCGCACAACTGGAAGGCGCAAGCCTGGCCCATGCGCAGATCTCCGGTGCCTACTTCCCGGCAGAGCTGAGCGCGGACGAGATCCTGATGTCGATGAACTTCGGCACACGCCTGCGTTATCGCACTCGCTAAAAACGACGTCTTAGCCTGACACGTCCAGCGCCCCCCGCTTTGCGCTGGATGCCGTTTGATCGCCCGAAAACCGACTTCTGGCGCCCCTTCCCTACCCGTCTTTGCCTCGTCCTCTTAGAAGCTTTTGCGTCGAAACCGACCAAACAATCACGCTTTTCCTACTGATGGCTACACTCCTGAGAAGCTCGCCCACGCACCGTTCGGCCGTCGCAAGGAGGCTTGATGAATGATGAACTGCAACACCTGAAGAATCTTGGCAAGACGTCGGCGCAGTGGCTGCATGCCGTGGGCATCCACAGCGCCTCGGATTTGCGTCGCCTCGGGGCGGTGGATGCTTATCGGGCCGTGCGTACGCGCGGGTTTCGGGCGTCAAAGGTGTTGTTGTATGCGATCGAAGGTGCCCTGATGGATGTGCACTGGAACGACATTCCGGCCGAGCGTAAAGAAGCCTTGAACAAACAGCTGGAAGCGATTTCCTCGCGCCACAAGGCTTGATGGCATTGGCTTTGAACCGAATTGGCGGGGTATCTCAAAGAAACTGAAAAACAGCGGTTGACATGGTAATGAGAATCGCTATGATTACCACCAACCGGTCGCGAGACTGGTCGATATTTGAAAAGCCCTTGGTTCGGACTCTCAGATATCTCCTCATCAGGCTAATCACGGTTATTCGACCCGGCTCTTGCCGGGTCTTTTTTTGCCTGTGAATTTTTGCCTGTGCCTTTTTACCTGTGAAAGCACCGGTCGTTACTTGCCGAATTGCTTGCGCATCTGTGCGCAGTAATCCTGAGGCGACGAAGCAGGCGTGTACCAGACGTAATCGGCCATTGCCGCTGTCACCTCCGCCCCCTGCTCTGCCAGCAGCAACACCGTCGGCGCTGGCGCCTGCCCCAAATCCAGTGCATGGATCGGCACACCAACGTCCTTGCGCGCGTGATAGGCGCCGGCAAACAGCAATGAAGGTGTTGGAGCCGCCAGCAAGCGCTCGGCCATTCGCCGGTCTCGTTGTTGCTGGACCGCCAACATGGCGGGCATTTGCGAAGTGGGCAGCAAACCACAATGGGAGTCGCTGATCTCTGCCAGCAACTCCTCCTTGACCGCTGCCGCATTAGAGCGCGAGCCACTCAATGCCGGAGGTTTGGCATAGACCGCGCGAACGTCGAGGTTGTCCAGGTTGGCCGCAAGCAAGGGATAGGGTTGAGTCAGCGCAAAACGCACGATGGGCCCGTAAAGCGCCCAGTCCCACCCTTCCTGCCAGGCCAAGGCAACTGGCAAATTGGACGGTGGCGTCGGCCCATGACGAACATCATCAACCCGCGACTGCTGATCCGGCGTGAGCATTTCAAGGAGCAAACTGCCTTGCGGCCGTTGCTCCCCCAGCGACTGCAACAACCACAGTTCCAGCTGATGGTGATCGCGATTGTCATGCTGCTCGCCGACGATCAGCCGCGAAGGCTTGGCCAGTCGCTCAAGCAGTTCCTGCGCGGTCAGGACCTGACCGTTTCGCAGGTCACGGATTTCACCGTTGACCGGCGGTGGCACCGCAACATGCTGGCAGGCACTCAAGAGCAGTACGGCCAGCAGAAAAATCCCACGCATGTTCACCTCGATGACAGTCTCAGCGGGCGATGATCAGCGGATGCCCACGCTCCGGATGCTGCTGCACCAACACTTCCAGCCCGAACACGGCTTTGAGCGGCTCGGGTTTCAGGACCTGCTCCGGTGTGTCCAACGCCACGGGACGCCCCCCCTCAAGCAGTAACAGACGATCACAATACCGCGCCGCCAGGTTCAGATCATGCAGGATGACCAGCACCGCCGCGCCGCGATCGGCAAATTCGCGCACCGCTTGCAGGGTGGTGTGCTGATGCAGCGGGTCGAGCATCGAGGTCGGCTCATCGAGCAACAGCGTCTGCCCCGCCTCACCCGGCCAGAGCTGCGCCAGCACTCGGGCCAAATGCACCCGCTGACGCTCGCCGCCAGACAAGGCCAGATAGCTGCGACCACTCAGGTGACTGGCATCGGCGGCGTGTAGTGCGGCCGCGACAATCTCGTCATCGCGCGCTCGCCCACTTTGATGGGGCAAACGCCCCATGCCCACCACTTCTTCGACGCGAAAGGCAAAGTCCAGGGTCGACACCTGCGGCAGCACCGCCAGTCGCTGCGCACGCAGCGGTGCGGCCCAGTGACGCAATTCGCGATCATCGAGCCAGACGCTTCCATGATCGGCATGCAACTCGCCGCACAAGGCACCGAGCAAGGTACTTTTGCCGGCGCCATTGGGGCCGAGCACGCCCAGCACCTCGCCTGACCGAAGCTCAAGCGTGATGTCCGTCAGCACGGTCTTGGTGCCGCGACGGATGTGCAGGTTCTGCGCGCGCAACATCAGGCGCGTCTCCGGAGCAACAAGAACAGAAAGAACGGCGCGCCGATAAAGGCCGTAACAATGCCGATCGGTAACTCGGCCGGTGCCAGGGCCAGTCGCGCCACCAGATCGGCAAATAATAGAAGACTGGCACCGGCGAGTATCGAAGCGGGCAGTAACACTCGGTGATCAGGACCCGCGAGCAAGCGCACGAGATGCGGCACCACCAGGCCGACAAACCCGATCATCCCCGCCGCCGCCACAGCCGCGCCAACACCCAGCGCTGTACAGAACACCAATTCGCGCTTGAGCCCTTCGACGTCGATGCCTAAATGACCCGCCTCCGATTCCCCCAGCAACAACGCATTCAAGGCCTTGGCTCGACGCGGCAACCAGAGTGCCACACCCGCGCTGACCAGCAGCAACGGCCAGAGCCGCGCGTAACTGGCGCCATTGAGGCTGCCCAGATTCCAGAACGTCAGCGTACGCAAAGTCGCGTCGTCAGCCAGATAGGTGAACAAACCCACCGCCGAGCCCGCCAGTGCGGTCAATGCGATACCGGCCAACAGCATCGTCGCGACGTTGGTCTGGCCGTTGCGCCGGCCCAGTCGATACACCAGCGCAGTCACCCCGAGCCCACCGAGAAACGCACACACCGATAACAGATAAGGCCCGAAGGACTCAGGCAAACCGCCAAACGCCGAGCCGCCAACAATTGCGATGGCCGCCCCCAATGCCGCGCCGCTGGACACCCCCACCAACCCCGGATCGGCAAGCGGGTTGCGAAACAGGCCCTGCATTGCCACACCGGAGAGCGCCAGCACGCCACCCACCGCCAACCCCAGCAAGGTTCGCGGCAGGCGAATTTGCCCGACGATCAATTCGGCTTGCTCCAACCCATCCGCAGCAATCGGCAATCCGGCCAGGCGCAATGCGGCGTGCAGGGTGTCGAGCAACGGCAGACTGACCGGCCCTAGCGCCAGCGACAGCCAGATCGCCAGCACACACAGAAGGCTCAGGCCAATGAACAACGTACGAGGCTTAACCAGGACGGTCATTGGCCGGCCGTGCCAGGAAAGAAACCGTCAGACAGCTTTTTGAGGCTGTCCGGCAATCGTGGCCCCAGCCCGCCCACCAGCAACGTCGGATCCAGCTCCATGACCCGTCCGTCCTTTGCCGCACGCGTCGTGGACAGCATCGGGTTTTCCTTGAACAACGCGGCACGCGCCGCATCACCCGTCAGAGCCCGGTCGGAAAACACCAGCACCTCGGGGTCGAGGCTGATCAGCGACTCGACAGAAAACGGTTTGTAGCCGGTATGCGTGGCCAGGTTGTGGCCACCAGCCTGGCGCAGCAACCAATCGGCGGCGGTGTCCTTGCCAGCGATGAGCGGTTTACCGCCCGCGTGCCCGAGCAGCAACAGCACACCCGGTGACGGTTGCGTCAGCTGTGCCTTGGTCACGCGGATTTTTTGCTGAGCGAGTTGCTCCTGGTAACGCTGGTACGCTTGAACAGCCTGCTCTTCAGCGCCCAACAACTTGCCCAAATGCTGCAAGTTGCCCTGCAAGGTTGGCAGATCCGGCTGCGCCGAGAACAGCTCGACCTGCACCCCGGCATTACGAATCTGCGAGAGCACGGGCGGCGGGCCCATTTCTTCGGTGCCGATGAGGATCTGCGGGCGTAAGCTCAAGATGCCTTCCGCCGACAATTGCCGCTGATAGCCAATGCTGGGCAGCGCCTTGAGGCTTTCAGGATGCTGACTGGTGGTGTCGACGCCGACCAGTTTCGATTCGCCACCCAGCGCGCTTACCCACTCGGACAACGCGCCACCGGCACTGACCCAACGTTGCGGCAACTCGGCCGCTGCGGCGTGGTGACTGACGAGGAGTCCGACACAGAGCGCAGCAACGCGGGTACTCAGGCGCATAAACAGCTTCCTTAATAGTTTTCCCAGGCATCGAGATAACAGGCCAAGTATCCTCGGCGTCTGGCACCTGTACCCGACGGGCAAGGCGGCCATTTGATAATTGTTTGCATTTGAACGTCAAGCTCGGACATATCTGGTCACGAGCTAGAGGATAGACATGAAGTTTCTTTGTACAGGCGCCGAATTGGCTGACGCCAGCAGTCGCGGTTTCGACATCGACGGGCAGAAGCTCTTCGCCGTACGCCGGGGCGGCCAGGCCTACGTCTACATCAATCGCTGCCCGCACCGTGGCGTCGGTCTGGAATGGACGCCAGACAGCTTTCTCGACCCCAGCAACAGCCTGATCCAGTGCGCCACCCACGGCGCACTGTTTCTGATCGAAGACGGCGAATGCGTTTCGGGCCCCTGCGCCGGTCAATCACTGACCGCTGTGCCCTGTCGCGAAGATGCGCAAGGGCTCTGGGTCAGCCTTTAACCGTTGAGCAGCACGTCCAGACGTCGGTCGACGACCATTTCTTCATGGCTCAAACGCACGCCATAAGCCAGCACCTCGACGCCGCACGCGATGGCCTCACGCAAGGCTGCCGCGTAGGCCGAATCGATTTCTTCTGCAGGACGCACCGCGTCGATGCCGGTCAGGTTGACGCAATACAACTGCACCGCACGAATCCCGTCCCGGGCCAGGTGCGCCAATTCGCGCAAATGCTTGGCCCCGCGCTGGGTCACGGCGTCCGGAAACGCCGCCACCGACGACCCGTCGAAACCCAGGGTGACGCTTTTGACCTCTATATAAGCCGGGCCGCTGGGGTATTCGAGACGAAAATCGATGCGGCTGCTTTCCTGTCCGTAGGCGACTTCACGCTTCAGTTCAGTAAACCCGTTCAGTTCACTGATGACACCGGCACGCAGCGCCTCTTCGATCAACCCGTTGGCGCGGGCGGTGTTCACGCAAAACAAGCGCCCTTGCGGGGTTTCACCGACTTCCCAGGTGCCGGGTAACTTGCGCTTGGGGTCGTTTGAGCGGCTGAACCAGACTTGCCCGCCTTCGACCTGGCAATTGAGCATCGAGCCTGTGTTGGGGCAATGAATGGTCAGCAACTCGCCGCTAACGGTTTCGATATCGGCGAGAAAACGCTTGTAACGGCGGATGAGGCGACCTTCTTCGAGGGGAGGATGAAAACGCATCAGCCTTGCCAGCTCTTTAGGCCGCGAGCAATGCGCTCGACCGCTTCCTGCAAGCGCGGCAGGCTTTGGGTGTAGGCAAAACGCACGTGGTGCCCGGCCTGATAACGCCCGAAATCCAGCCCCGGGGTGATGGCCACGTGTTCGGTTTCCAGGAAATGCCGGCAGAACGCGAAGGCATCTCCGCCGAACTTGCTGATATCAGCGTACAAATAGAACGCGCCTTCCGGCTCTACGGCAATCCCGAAACCCAACTCGCGCAGGGCCGGCAGGAGGAAATCGCGACGACGACCAAATTCGGCGCGGCGCTCTTCCAGAATGCTGATGGTCGCTGGCTCAAAACAGGCCAGAGCGGCGTGCTGAGCCATGCTCGGCGCGCTGATGTAGAGATTTTGCGCGAGTTTTTCCAGCTCGCCGACGGCCGCTTCCGGCGCCACTAGCCAGCCGAGACGCCAACCGGTCATGCCGAAATACTTGGAAAAACTGTTGAGCACGAACGCATTGTCATCGACTTCCAGCACGCTGGCGGCATCGGTGCCGTACGTCAGGCCGTGATAGATCTCGTCCACCACCAGATGGCCGTGACGAACCTTGATCGCCGCAGACAGCCCCGCCAGTTCGTCGCGGGTCAGGATGGTCCCGGTCGGATTGGCCGGGGATGCGACCAAAGCACCGACGCTGTCGTGGTCCCAATGCCGTGCGACCAGATCGGGGGTCAGCTGATAACGCACGTCCGGACCGACAGGAACAAGCTGTGCCGCGCCTTCTACCAGTCGCAGAAAGTGCCGGTTACAGGGGTAGCCCGGATCCGCCAGCAGCCAGTGTTTGCCCGGGTCCACCAGCAAGGCGCTGGCCAGCAACAAGGCCCCCGAACCACCGGGGGTGATGAGGATTCGCTTGGGGTCAATGTTCAACCCGTACCGTTGCTGATAAAAATTGGAAATCGCCTCGCGCAACTCGGGAATGCCCCGCGCCGCGGTGTAGCGGGTCTTCCCCGCCGTCAATGCGGCTTGGCCAGCCTGGATGATCGGCTCGGCGGTGGTGAAGTCCGGCTCGCCGATTTCCAGGTGGATCACGTCGTGGCCAGCGGCCTGCAACTCATTGGCCCGCGCCAGCAGCGCCATGACATGGAAAGGTTCAATCGCACGACTGCGAGCACTGTAGGACTGGGCCATTAGCCTTCCTTCAACGGGAAAAGAACCGATTCTACCCAAGCGCAGGAACGAGCGAGAACCTAAAGCGGTCACACCCCTTAGAACCTTGGCCATAAACGACTCAAACGAGTACCCCAGGTTTGACTAAAATCAATATTTGATCAGGCCTCCAACACCACCAGGCAAGGCTTTGCAATGATTTGCAAGCCCCGCGGGCCACTACCTCGACATCCGGGAGTAGCGCGCCCCGATTTGATCTGGTAAGTTCGCCCGCTTGCAGCCGCAGGGCCGGCAGGTGTCGGTGATGGAGCAATCCTGCGCAATGGATTACAAGAGTAGAGGCGGTCTATTTCATGTCCACCCAAGCAAAGCAGCAAACCACGACGATCAGCGGCTTCGAACCCTACAAAGAAGTCAAGGGCGAGGAGTACATGGGCAAACCCATGCGCGCTCACTTCACCAAGATCCTGAACAAGTGGAAACAGGACTTGATGCAGGAAGTCGACCGTACGGTTGATCACATGAAAGACGAAGCGGCCAACTTCCCGGACCCGGCAGACCGTGCCAGCCAGGAAGAAGAGTTCAGCCTCGAGCTGCGTGCCCGCGACCGCGAGCGCAAGCTGATCAAGAAGATCGACAAGACGCTTCAGCTGATCGAAGACGAAGAATATGGCTGGTGCGAGTCTTGCGGCGTCGAGATCGGCGTCAAGCGACTGGAAGCCCGCCCTACCGCCGACATGTGCGTTGACTGCAAGACCCTGGCGGAAATCAAGGAAAAGCAAGTCGGCAAGTAATATCGACTTGAACGAAAAACGGAGCGTGCGAACGCTCCGTTTTTGTTTCTGATCTTTGCCTCTGCGAGGAACCCTGCTCGCGAAAGCGATGAATCAGCCAACATCGATGTTGCGGCTGATGGCCTCTTCGCGAGCAGGCTCGCTCCCACAGGTGACTGGCGCAAGCCCGGAAAAGTAACATTGCCCTCATGACTGCCATCGCCACGCCCTACATCGGGCGCTTCGCCCCCACGCCCAGTGGCCATTTGCATTTCGGTTCGCTGGTCGCTGCACTGGCCTCGTACCTCGACGCTCGCTCGGTAGGGGGGCGGTGGCTGATGCGCATGGAAGACCTCGACCCTCCACGGGAAGAACCCGGCGCCCAGGCAGCGATTCTCAAGGCACTGGAGAGCTACGGTTTCGAGTGGGACGGTGAAATGGTTCGTCAGAGCGACCGCCACGAGGCTTATGCCGAAGTGCTCAATCGCCTGTTCAGTCACGGCCTCGCTTACGCCTGCACCTGTTCGCGCAAACAACTGGAGGCGTATCACGGCATTTATCCGGGACTGTGCCGCAACGCCGGCCACGCCACCGAAGACGCGGCCATTCGCCTGCGCGTACCCGAGCTGGAATACCACTTCATCGACCGCGTGCAAGGCGAATACCGCCAGCATTTGGGCCGCGAGGTCGGCGATTTCGTCATTCGCCGTCGCGACGGGCTCTACGCCTATCAACTGGCCGTGGTGCTGGACGATGCCTGGCAAGGCATCACCGACATCGTACGCGGTGCCGACCTGCTGGACTCGACGCCGAGACAGCTCTATCTGCAAGAATTGCTCGGCCTGCGACAACCGCGTTACCTGCACATCCCGCTGATTACCCAGCCCGATGGCAACAAACTCGGCAAATCCTACCGCTCGCCCCCGCTGACCGAAGATCAAGCGACGCCTTTATTGCTAAGGGCATTGCGCGCACTCGGACAAAAACCCGGCACCGAACTGGCTTATGCCAGCCCACGGGAAGTGTTGAATTGGGGCATTGCCCACTGGGATGCGTCGCTTATCCCGCGCACACTGAACCTGCCCGAGGCGCAACTGCAGTGATCGCACTTGCAGTGGCGCCCCCATCCGTTACCATCGCCGCACGTTTTCGGGCACGCGCATAAAAAAGAGAGGCCGGGATGTACATCTATCGCTTGGTCCTGCTCCTGGTAGTGGGGATTTATCTGTTTTCCCCGGCCATCATGGATTGGTGGATCGACGCCACTGGCGCCTGGTATCGCCCTTATCTGCTCTGGCTGATTCTGATCGTCGTGACCTTCATCCTGCAGAGCCAAAAAGATGCCGATGAGCTTTAGCCTGACCCAGATGATCCTGATCAGCGCTGCCTACCTGGCAGTGCTGTTCGGCGTGGCCTGGGTCAGTGAACGGGGCATGATTCCCCGGGCGATCATTCGCCACCCGTTGACCTACACCCTGTCATTGGGCGTCTACGCCAGTGCCTGGGCGTTTTACGGCACGGTGGGCCTGGCCTATCAGTACGGCTACGGCTTCTTGTCCAGCTACCTCGGGGTCTCCGGCGCATTTTTGCTGGCGCCGGTGCTGCTGTACCCGATCCTGAAAATTACCCGGACCTATCAACTGTCGTCGCTGGCCGACCTGTTCGCGTTCCGGTTCCGCAGCACATGGGCCGGCGCGCTGACCACGATTTTCATGCTGATCGGTGTGTTGCCCCTGCTGGCCCTGCAGATTCAAGCGGTCGCCGACTCCATCGGCATCCTCACCCGCGAACCGGTGCAGCATCGGGTCGCCTTGAGTTTCTGCGCACTGATTACCCTGTTCACCATCTTCTTTGGCTCGCGCCACATCGCGACCCGCGAGAAACATGAAGGCCTGGTGTTCGCCATCGCCTTCGAGTCGGTGATCAAGCTGATCGCCATCGGCGGCGTCGGCCTGTATGCGTTGTACGGCGTGTTCGACGGCCCTCAGCAGCTGGAACTGTGGCTGCTGCAAAACCAGACCGCCCTCGCCGCTCTGCACACGCCACTGCAAGAAGGGCCATGGCGCACGCTGCTGCTGGTGTTCTTCGCTTCGGCGATTGTGATGCCGCACATGTATCACATGACCTTCACCGAAAACCTCAACCCGCGCTCGCTGGTCAGTGCAAGCTGGGGCCTGCCCCTGTTCCTGCTGCTGATGAGCCTGGCAGTGCCGCTGATTCTCTGGGCGGGCCTGAAACTCGGCGCCACCACCAATCCCGAATACTTCACGCTCGGCATCGGCATCGCCGCCAACAGCAAGGCCTTGGCACTTTTGGCGTACGTCGGCGGCCTGTCGGCGGCGAGTGGCCTGATCATCGTCACCACCCTGGCGCTGTCCGGGATGGCCCTGAACCATCTGGTGTTGCCGCTCTATCAGCCACCGGCCGAAGGCAACATCTACCGCTGGCTGAAGTGGACCCGCCGGGCGTTGATTGTGGCGATCATCATGGCCGGCTACGGGTTTTACCTGCTGCTGGGTGCAGAACAGGATCTGGCCAACCTCGGCATCGTCGCGTTTGTCGCCACGCTGCAGTTCCTGCCCGGTGTCCTGTCGGTTCTGTACTGGCCGACCGCCAACCGCCGCGGTTTCATTGCCGGTTTGCTCGCAGGGATCCTGGTGTGGCTGGTCACGATGTTGTTGCCGCTTGTGGGCAATCTGCAGGGCTTTTACATCCCGCTGCTGAACATGATCTACGTGCTGGATGACACCAGTTGGCACATGGCGGCGATTGCCTCGCTGGCCGCCAACGTGCTGATGTTCACCCTGATCTCGCTGTTTACCAACGCCAGCCCGGAAGAAGCCAGCGCCGCCGAAGCCTGCGCCGTGGATAACGTACGCCGCCCGCAACGCCGAGAATTGCACGCCGCTTCCCCGCAGGAATTCGCCACGCAGCTGGCAAAACCCTTGGGCGCCAAAGCGGCGCAAAAAGAAGTCGAACAGGCGCTGCGTGATCTCTACCTGCCGTTCGACGAGCGCCGGCCTTACGCCTTGCGCCGCCTGCGTGACCGCATCGAAGCCAACCTGTCCGGCCTGATGGGCCCGAGCGTGGCGCAGGACATGGTCGAAACCTTCCTTCCCTATAAGGCCGGCGGCGAGAACTATGTCACTGAAGACATTCACTTCATCGAAAGTCGTCTTGAGGATTACCACTCGCGCCTGACCGGCCTGGCCGCCGAGCTCGACGCCTTGCGCCGCTACCACCGCCAGACCCTGCAGGAACTGCCGATGGGCGTCTGCTCACTGGCCAAGGATCAGGAAATCCTCATGTGGAACAAAGCCATGGAGGAGCTGACCGGGATTGCCGCGCAACGTGTGGTGGGTTCGCGCCTGAGCACCATTGCCGATCCGTGGAAGGAACTGCTGCAAGGCTTCATCAATCTGCCCGACGAGCATTTGCACAAACAGCACCTGGCCCTCGACGGCCAGACCCGCTGGTTGAACCTGCACAAAGCCGCAATCGATGAACCGCTCGCACCGGGTAACAGCGGCTTGGTGTTGCTGGTTGAAGACCTGACCGAAACCCAGATGCTCGAAGACAAACTGGTGCACTCCGAGCGTCTGGCCAGCATCGGTCGACTCGCCGCCGGTGTGGCCCATGAAATCGGCAACCCGATCACTGGCATCGCCTGTCTGGCGCAGAACCTGCGCGAAGAGCGCGAAGAAGACAGCGAACTGAAGGAAATCAGCGGGCAGATCCTGGAGCAGACCAAACGCGTGTCGCGCATCGTCCAGTCGCTGATGAGCTTCGCCCACGCCGGCAGTCACCAGCACAGCGATGAGCCCGTCTGTCTGGCCGAAGTGGCGCAGGATGCCATCGGTTTGCTGGCCCTGAACCGGCGCAATTTCGAAGTGCAGTTCTATAACCTGTGCGACCCCGATCACTGGGTCGAAGGCGATCCGCAGCGACTCGCCCAAGTACTGATCAACCTGCTCTCAAACGCCCGCGACGCCTCGCCTCCAGGCAGCGCAGTGCGGGTGAAAAGCGAAGCCGGCGAACACACGGTCGACCTGATCGTGGAAGACGAAGGCAGCGGTATTCCTAAGAACATCATGGATAGATTGTTCGAACCTTTTTTCACCACCAAGGATCCTGGCGAAGGCACCGGTCTGGGCCTTGCACTGGTCTATTCCATCGTTGAAGAGCATTATGGACAAATCACCATCGACAGCCCGGCTGATGTTCAAAGCCAACGCGGCACCCGTATCCGGGTGACCTTGCCGCGTCATGTCGAAGCGACGTCCGCTGTGAACTGAGACCGTCGAGAGTATCGAATCAATGCCGCACATTTTGATCGTCGAAGACGAAACAATTATCCGCTCCGCCTTGCGCCGCCTGCTGGAACGTAACCAGTACCAGGTCAGCGAAGCCGGTTCAGTGCAGGAAGCACAAGAACGCTTCACCATTCCCACGTTCGACCTGATCGTCAGTGACCTGCGTCTGCCGGGCGCTCCGGGCACCGAGTTGATCAAACTCGGCCAGGGCACGCCGGTGCTGATCATGACCAGCTACGCCAGCCTGCGTTCAGCGGTCGACTCGATGAAGATGGGCGCGGTGGACTACATCGCCAAGCCTTTCGATCACGATGAAATGCTCCAGGCTGTCGCCCGTATCCTGCGTGATCGGCAATCGTTGCCGGCCGGTGGAGAAGCGCCTGCTGGCAAAGCCGCTAATGGCTCCGCAAAAGCAGGCGTCGACAACAATAATGGCGAAATCGGCATCATCGGCTCGTGCCCGCCGATGCAGGACCTTTACAGCAAAATCCGTAAAGTCGCGCCGACCGATTCCAACGTGTTAATCCAGGGCGAATCCGGCACCGGTAAAGAACTGGTGGCGCGTGCCCTGCACAACCTGTCCAAGCGCGCCAAGGCGCCGATGATTTCGGTGAACTGCGCGGCCATTCCGGAAAGCCTGATCGAGTCCGAGCTGTTCGGTCACGAAAAAGGTGCATTCACCGGCGCCAGCGCCGGGCGAGCTGGTCTGGTGGAAGCAGCGGACGGTGGCACGCTGTTCCTCGACGAGATCGGTGAACTGCCTCTGGAAGCCCAAGCCCGTTTGCTGCGCGTGTTGCAGGAAGGGGAAATTCGCCGGGTGGGTTCGGTTCAATCGCAAAAGGTCGATGTCCGTTTGATCGCCGCGACGCACCGGGACCTCAAGAGCCTGGCAAAAATCGGCCAGTTCCGTGAAGACTTGTATTACCGCCTCCACGTGATCGCTCTGAAACTGCCGGCCTTGCGCGAGCGTGGTGCGGATGTCAACGAAATCGCCAATGCCTTCCTGGCGCGACAGAGCGCGCGGGTCAACCGCACCGATCTGAAATTCGCCCCGGATGCCGAACAGGCGATTCGTCATTACTCCTGGCCGGGTAACGTTCGCGAGCTGGAAAACGCTGTCGAGCGCGCGGTCATCCTCTGCGAGAGCCCGGAAATTTCTGCCGAGCTGCTGGGCATCGACATCGAATTGAGTGGCCTGGAAGAGGACGAGTTCATCGGCCTGGCACCGCAACAGGGCAGCAATGGCAGTAACACCAGCCATGAGCCGACCGAAGACTTGTCGCTGGAAGACTATTTCCAGCATTTCGTCCTCGAGCATCAAGACCACATGACCGAAACCGAGCTGGCGCGCAAACTCGGGGTCAGCCGCAAATGCCTGTGGGAGCGTCGTCAGCGCCTGGGCATCCCGCGGCGCAAGACCGGGGTTGCCAGCGAAAGCTGAATGTCACCTGTCCGAGGTGTGGGTAACACGTGACTTCGTGAAAAAACTGTTACCCCAGATTTTTCACGTAACAGAAGCCGGGGCTTACGGTAACGAAGCCCCGGTTTTTTTTGGCCTCGAAAAACCCCACGAACCGACCTAACCCCTTGTTTTACTGGGGTTCGCAAAAGTTGGCACGCACCCTGCTATATGTTTGGTACAAGAACAATAACAAGCAATGCATAACATAATAAAAATAAGACGAATCGACTCACGCACAATAAAAACAAGACGGCGAGAGGCGCAGCTAACTGATTCTTTTGGAGAGGCGTTGTATTTGGGGCTTGCCCCACGACCAGGCCGAGAATAATAAAAAACTGTCCTAAGACAGTGCCTGAACTGGTTGGATCGCAAGATCACTGCAGCACAGCGACCAAAGCAATCCGTTTGCTCTTGGCTCCCGATTGGGAGGGTCATGAAGGAAAAGCTTCATGACGAGGGCACTTAACAAAAACAAAAAGCCCGAAACCAATAATAAAAATAGAGCATGCAACTACTTCTTGGGGAGCTTCGGCTCCCCTTGTAGTTTCTACGATTCGAAAAACCTACCCCAATCCGCTTTGTTTTTCGCTTGAAGCCTGCGGCCTACAGCTCATATCTGCTGTGTCCTACACCATCCCTCGACTAAATGCTAGAATCCCCGCCCATCATGCGGTCATTCTTCTGTTATGGCCGAACATTCCTTCAAACAGTGCATCCCATGCTGAAGAAGCTGTTCCAGTCATTCCGTTCTCCCAAGCGTCATACGCAACACATTCGCAGTACGCCTGAAGTGCTCAACAGCGGCCAACACTCGCTGCAAAAGGCCCAATTCAGCCGTTACGCGGTGAATATCGTCGAACGCCTGCAGAACGCCGGTTACCAGGCTTACCTGGTCGGCGGCTGCGTGCGTGACATGCTGCTCGGCATCACGCCGAAAGATTTCGACGTCGCCACCAGCGCCACACCTGAACAGGTGCGCGCCGAATTCCGCAATGCGCGGATCATCGGTCGCCGATTCAAACTGGTGCACATTCACTTCGGTCGCGAAATCATCGAAGTGGCGACCTTCCGCGCCAATCACCCGCAAAACGACGAGGAAGAAGACAGCAACCAGTCTTCCCGTAATGAAAGCGGGCGCATCCTGCGCGATAACGTCTATGGCACCCTGGAAGAAGACGCGCAACGCCGCGACTTCACCATCAACGCGCTGTATTACGATCCGGTCAGCGAGCGCATTCTCGATTACGCCAACGGCGTACACGACATCCGCAATCATCTGATTCGCCTGATTGGCGACCCGAAACAGCGCTACCAGGAAGACCCGGTAAGGATGCTGCGGGCCGTGCGGTTTGCCGCCAAGCTGAATTTCGGTATAGAGAAACACAGCGCCACGCCGATTCGCGAACTGGCACCGATGCTGCGCGAGATCCCGTCGGCGCGCCTGTTCGAAGAAGTGCTCAAGCTGTTCCTCTCCGGCCACGCCGCGGACACCTTCGAGATGCTGGTCGATCTGCAGTTGTTCGATCCGCTGTTCCCGGCCAGTGCCGAGGCGCTCGAATACAACCCGACGTACACCCACACCCTGATCAGCGATGCGCTGGTCAACACGGACCTGCGCATCAAGCAGAACAAACCGGTGACTCCGGCGTTCCTGTTTGCCGCCCTGTTGTGGCCTGCCCTGCCGGCTCGCGTCTTGCGTCTGCAAGAACGTGGCATGCCGCCGATTCCGGCCATGCAGGAAGCCGCTCACGAGCTGATTGCCGAACAGTGCCAACGCATCGCCATCCCGAAACGCTTCACCATGCCGATCCGCGAAATCTGGGACATGCAGGAGCGCCTGCCACGTCGTAGCGGCAAGCGCGCCGATCTGTTGCTGGAGAATCCGCGGTTCCGTGCCGGTTACGACTTCCTGCTGCTGCGCGAAAGCGCCGGTGAGCAGACCGATGGCCTGGGCGAGTGGTGGACGGATTATCAGGACGCCAATGACAGCGAACGTCGCGACATGATCCGCGACCTCAGCGGCAAGGAAGACGGCACCGGCGCACCGCGCAAACGTCGCCGCAGCGGTGGCGCCAAGCGTAAACGCGCCGCCGGCGCACCGAGCGTCTCGGGCGAGTAATCCATGGAACGCATCTACATCGGCATGGGCAGCAATCTGGCTGACCCCGCCGAACAATTGCGCAGCGCCGTCGAAGCGCTGGCGCGGTTGCCGCAAACCGAGCTGGTCGGGGTGTCCGCTTTCTATCAAAGCGACTCGCTGCTACCCGGCCAACCGCGTTACACCAACGCGGTCGCCGCCCTCGACAGCACACTCGCGCCGCTAGACCTGCTCGATGCGCTGCAAGCCATCGAGAATGGGCAGGGGCGCGAGCGTCTTGAGCGTTGGGGCCCTCGTACGCTGGATCTGGACATCGTGCTGTTTGGCGATCGACTGATCGATGAGTCTCGTCTCAAGGTTCCGCATTACCACCTGCAGGAACGAGCCTTCGTCCTGTACCCACTGGCCGAACTGGCGCCTGCGGATCTGCGTCTGGCCGATGGCCGCAATCTGAAGGATTTACTCGTAGCCTGCCCGTTCGTCGGCCTGGAACGCCTCCCCCCAAATTGACCCTATCCCCCTGTAGGCGCGAGCAGGCTCACTCCTACATTGGTTTTTGTGTCGAACACAAAATCCGCTGCTGAACCGCATCAGTTACCCCGGTAACACCCCTGTCGTAACAATGCGGTAACACATGCAATTGACTTCCCGAGTTCTCCTCACGACTATAGGCGTCCCGCTGCCGCCAACACGGCGTTGAAGGGCGCAATCCAGGCCTTAAAAGCACGACAACAGACCGTGCGCCTGTATTTAACGAAGAATCACGCGCGTTACTCGCAGTAGTTTCCACAGCGCCTGAATGAGGAACTTTTCATGCCAGCCATCACCCTGACCACTCTGCAAGGTCTGAAGCAAAAAGGTGAAAAAATCACCATGCTGACCTGCTATGACGCGACCTTCGCCCACGCCTGTAATGAGGCTGGTGTCGAAGTGCTGCTGGTGGGCGACTCCCTCGGCATGGTTTTGCAGGGCCACGACAGCACCCTGCCCGTGACGACTGCTGAGATGGCTTATCACGTCGCAGCCGTCAAACGCGGCAACACCGATGCGCTCATCCTCGCCGACCTGCCCTTCATGGCCTACGCCACCACCGAACAAGCCATGACCAACAGCGCGCTGTTGATGCAGGCCGGTGCTCACATGGTCAAGGTAGAAGGCGCACTGTGGCTGGCGGACTCGATTCGCCTGCTGGCCGAGCGCGGCATCCCGGTGTGCGCGCACCTGGGGCTGACGCCGCAATCGGTGAACATCCTGGGCGGATACAAAGTCCAGGGCCGTAACGAAAACCAGGCGCGGCAGATGCGTGCCGATGCGATTTCGCTGGAGCAGGCCGGCGCCGCCATGCTGCTGTTGGAATGCGTGCCCAGCGAACTGGCTGAAGAAATCACCCAGGCCGTGAAGATTCCGGTCATTGGTATCGGTGCTGGCAGTGGCACCGACGGCCAGGTGCTGGTCCTGCACGACATGCTCGGCTTGTCGATTACCGGTCGCGTGCCAAAATTCGTGAAGAACTTCATGACCGGCCAGCCCTCCCTTCAAGCAGCCCTGAATGCTTACGTGACTGAAGTCAAAGCGGCGACTTTCCCAGGTATCGAACACGGATTCTCTGCATGAACACCGTAAAAACCGTACGCGAACTGCGGGCCGCCGTGGCCCGCGCCCGCAGCGAAGGCAAGCGCATCGGCTTCGTGCCGACCATGGGCAACCTGCACAGCGGTCACGTTGCACTGATTACCAAAGCCTCCCAACGGGCGGATTTTGTGGTCGCGAGCATTTTCGTCAATCCGCTGCAATTCGGCGCCGGCGAAGACCTCGACAAGTACCCGCGCACCCTCGCCGCCGACCAGGAGAAACTGCTCCAGGCCGGTTGTCACCTGCTGTTTGCGCCGACCGTTGAAGAAATGTACCCGGACGGCATGGCCGGCCAGACGCGTGTCAGCGTTCCGCTGCTGTCAGAAGGCCTGTGCGGCGCCAGCCGTCCGGGGCATTTCGAAGGTGTGGCGACGGTGGTCAGCAAGCTGTTCAACATGGTCCAGCCGGACCTGGCGATCTTCGGCCAAAAAGATTATCAGCAACTGGCTGTGATCAAGTCCCTGGTGCATGACCTGAACATGCCGATCCAGATCATTGGCGAACCGACCGTTCGCGCGGCCGATGGCCTGGCGCTGTCGTCGCGCAATGGCTTTCTCAGCGAAGAACAGCGTGCCGTGGCACCGGTGGTCTATCGCACCCTGAGTTCAATTGCCGACGCGATCAAACAGGGTGACCGGGATTTCCCGGCGCTGATCGACGCGCAAATCAAGCAGCTCGAAGCCGCGGGATTGCGCACCGACTACCTGGAGATTCGCCATGCGCTGACCTTGCGCCCGGCGACGCCGGAAGATCGTGACCTGGTGATTCTGGTTGCGGCGTTCCTGGGCACCACGCGGTTGATCGACAACCTGCACCTGAACCTCGACGACTTCGCCTGATTCACACCGAATCCTGTAGGAGTGAGCCTGCTCGCGATAGCGGTGGATCTGTCAACATCATCGTTGATTGACATACCGCTATCGCGAGCAGGCTCACTCCTACAAGGGATCTGCGTCTGATTCCACCCTGTATTGCTGCCTCCAAAGCCTTCGGGCAAACTGCCCGCCGTTCGATTCCGACCTGGGGAAACACTCATGCACGCCATCATGCTCAAGGCCAAGCTGCATCGCGCCGAAGTTACCCACGCTGTACTTGATTACGAAGGTTCCTGCGCCATCGACGGCGAATGGCTGGACTTGTCCGGCATCCGCGAATACGAGCAAATCCAGATCTATAACGTCGACAACGGCGAACGCTTCACCACCTACGCTATCCGTGGCGAAGAAGGCTCGCGCATGATCTCGGTCAACGGCGCCGCAGCTCACAAGGCCAAGGTCGGTGAC
Source organism: Pseudomonas sp. 3296 (assembly GCF_031456615.1). Taxonomy (NCBI): domain Bacteria; kingdom Pseudomonadati; phylum Pseudomonadota; class Gammaproteobacteria; order Pseudomonadales; family Pseudomonadaceae; genus Pseudomonas; species Pseudomonas sp. 3296. Next base: position 289,660 of record NZ_JAVDUY010000010.1, on the reverse strand, counting down.
CGCGTAATCATCTGCGCTTACGCTCATTACAGCGAAGCCGAGCTGCTCAACTTCAAGCCGCGCATGCTCTACATGGCACCAGGCAATGAACTGAGCCACACCAGCAATGCCATTCCGGTCCAGGTCGCCTGATCGAGCCGTTGCCCTGTCTTTTTTCCGTTTGTCGGCCGCTTCAAACTTTGATGTTAAAAAAGTACCGGAAACAGGTCAGACAAAGTCAAGACAGATCAAGGCGCGGGGTTTACTGTATTCGCCCTGCGCCATGAAATCGTGTCGACGCAGTTGACCGGACGCCGACCCGCAGCGCTCCGGGATTTTTAGTGTTCAAAAAGCCGTTCAAGTAAAAAGGAAACCCGCAGCGATGGCGTACTACCGCACTCCTCACGACGTGACCGCTCTGCCCGCCTGGCAGGCGTTGAATGATCACCGCCAAGCCATGCAGGATTTCAGCATGCGCGAAGCCTTTAATGCCGACCCGCAGCGCTTCACCCAATTCACCCTGAGCAGCTGCGGGCTGTTTCTCGATTACTCGAAAAACCTGATCAACGCCGAGACCCGCAACCTGCTGGTGGGCCTGGCCAATGAAGTCGACCTCAAGGGCGCGATCAAATCGCTGTTCGAAGGCGAAATCGTCAACGCCTCCGAAGGTCGTCCGGCCCTGCACACCGCACTGCGCCGCCCGGTGGGCGACAAGCTGTCGGTCAACGGTGTCAACGTGATGCCGGAAGTGCACAAAGTGCTGAACCAGATCACCGACCTCGTGGGCCGCATCCACGACGGTTTGTGGCGCGGTTACACCGAGAAGCCGATCACCGACGTGGTGAACATCGGCATCGGTGGTTCGTTCCTCGGCCCTGAGCTGGTGTCCGAGGCGCTGCTGTCCTACGCCCAGAAAGGCGTGCGGTGCCACTACCTGGCGAACATCGACGGCAGTGAGTTCCACGAACTGACCCAGAAGCTGCGCGCTGAAACCACGCTGTTCATCGTGTCATCGAAGTCTTTCAACACCCTCGAAACCCTGAAGAATGCCCAGGCCGCACGCGCCTGGTACCTGGCCCAGGGCGGTTCGGAAGCCGAGCTGTATCGTCACTTCATCGCCGTATCGAGCAATAATGCGGCCGCCGTGGCATTCGGCATTCGCGAAGAAAATATTTTCCCGATGTGGGACTGGGTCGGCGGCCGTTACTCGCTGTGGTCGGCCATCGGTTTGCCGATTGCCCTGGCCATCGGCATGTCGAACTTCAAGGAACTGCTGTCCGGTGCCTACACCATGGACCAGCATTTCCAGACCGCGCCATTCGAACAGAATATGCCAGTGCTTCTGGCCCTGCTCGGGGTGTGGTACGGCAACTTCTGGGGCGCGCAAAGCCACGCGATCCTGCCGTACGACCACTACCTGCGCAACATCACCAAGCACTTGCAACAGCTGGACATGGAATCCAACGGCAAGAGCGTGCGTCAGGACGGCTCCCCGGTGTCCACCGACACCGGTCCGGTGATCTGGGGCGGCGTCGGTTGCAACGGTCAACACGCCTATCATCAGTTGCTGCACCAAGGCACCCAGCTGATTCCGGCCGACTTCATTGTGCCGATCGTCAGCTTCAACCCGGTCTCCGACCACCACCAGTGGCTGTACGCCAACTGCCTGTCGCAGAGTCAGGCGCTGATGCTCGGCAAGACCCTTGCCGAAGCGGAAGCCGAACTGCGTGACAAAGGCATGAGCGAAGAAGACGTGAAGAAACTGGCGTCGCACAAAGTGATCCCGGGCAACCGTCCGAGCAACACGCTGGTGGTTGAACGAATCAGCCCGCGTCGCCTCGGCGCACTGGTGGCGATGTACGAACACAAAGTCTTCGTGCAGAGCGTGATCTGGGGCATCAACGCCTTCGATCAGTGGGGTGTGGAGCTGGGTAAAGAACTGGGCAAAGGCGTCTACAACCGCCTGGTCGGCAGCGAAGAAACCCCGGCTGACGATGCTTCGACCCAAGGCCTGATCAACTACTTCCGCGGCCGTCACCGCGGTTGATCTGACGCCTTGCCCACAGGGTTGAAACATAAACCCTGTGGGCAACACCATCCCCCTGCAGGAGTGAGCCTGCTCGCGATAACGGTTTGTCATTCAACATTAATGTTGGCTGATCCACCGCCATCGGGAGCAGGCTCACTCCTGCAGTTGTTTTGTGTATGACTTGAACCCGTTGACCGCTCGGCGCATCTTTATTACTTGTCGCAAAACAAGAATAAGGAACCGTCATGTTCGATATCAGCACGTTCCCCAAAGCCGATGCCGTCCGCCGGGCTGCGCATTTGAGTCAAGACGACTATCACCGCCTGTACCGCGAATCCATCGAGCACCCCACCACGTTCTGGGCCGAACAAGCCTCGCGCTTTCTCGACTGGAGCACGCCGTGGGACACCGTTCAGCGCTATAACCTGAAAACCGGCGAAGCCAGCTGGTTTGCCGGCGGCAAACTGAACGTCAGCTACAACTGCATCGACCGTCATCTGCAACAGCGCGGCGATCAGATCGCAATTATCTGGGAAGGCGACGATCCCGCCGAATCCGCACAGATCACCTACAAAAAACTCCATCACAACGTCTGCCGCCTGGCCAACGTGCTCAAAAGCCGTGGTGTGAAGAAAGGCGACCGTGTGTGCATCTACATGCCGATGATCCCCGAAGCCGCCTACGCCATGCTCGCCTGCACCCGAATTGGCGCGGTGCATTCGGTGGTCTTCGGCGGTTTTTCCCCGGACTCGGTGCGCGACCGGATTCTCGATGCCGATTGCCGCACCGTGATCACCGCCGATGAAGGCGTGCGCGGTGGCAAGTTCGTACCGCTTAAAGAGAAAGTCGACAAGGCGCTGGAGGGTTGCCCGAACGTCAGCACCGTCATCGTGGTCGAGCGCACACAAGGCAAAGTGAATTGGGTTGAAGGGCGCGATCTCTGGTATCACCAGGCCTTGCGCGACGTCAGCGACGATTGCCCGCCGGAGCCGATGGACGCCGAAGACCCGCTGTTCATCCTCTACACCTCCGGCAGCACCGGCAAACCCAAAGGTGTGTTGCACACCACCGGTGGCTATCTGCTGCAAGCCGCGATGACTTTCAAATACGTGCTCGACTACCGTGATAACGAAGTGTTCTGGTGCACCGCCGATGTCGGCTGGGTCACCGGCCACAGCTACATCGTCTACGGCCCGCTGGCCAATGGCGCGACCACGCTGGTCTTTGAAGGCGTGCCGAGTTACCCGACCAGCTCGCGGTTCTGGCAGGTCATCGACAGGCACCACGTAAACATTTTCTACACCGCGCCCACTGCGTTGCGTTCGCTGATGCGCGAAGGGCCGGAACCGTTGAAGGAAACGTCCCGCGCCAGCCTCAGATTACTCGGCAGCGTCGGTGAGCCGATTAACCCGGAGGCGTGGGATTGGTACTTCAATGCGGTCGGCGAACAGCGTTGCCCGATTGTCGATACCTGGTGGCAGACCGAAACCGGCGGCATCATGCTCAGCCCGCTGGTCAGCGCGCAACGGATCAAACCGGGCTGCGCCACGCAGCCAATGTTCGGCGTGCAACCGGTGTTGCTCGATGAAACGGGCAAGGAAATCAAAGGCGCCGGCAGCGGCGTGCTGGCGATCAAATCCAGCTGGCCGGCGCAGATCCGTAGCGTCTACGGCGACCCGCAACGGATGGTCGACACCTACTTCAAACCCTACCCTGGTTATTACTTCACCGGCGACGGCGCGAGGCGCGATGAGGATGGCGATTACTGGATCACCGGGCGCATCGACGACGTGATCAACGTCTCCGGGCACCGTATCGGCACCGCTGAAGTGGAAAGCGCCCTGGTGCTGCACGACAGCATCGCCGAAGCCGCCGTGGTCGGTTACCCCCACGACCTCAAGGGCCAGGGCATCTACGCCTTTGTCACGCCCATGAACGGCACCGAACCCAGCGACGAGTTGAAGAAAGAACTGCTGGCCCACGTCACCAAGGAAATCGGTAGCTTCGCCAAACCGGACTTGATCCAATGGGCTCCGGCCTTGCCGAAAACCCGGTCGGGCAAGATCATGCGGCGTATCCTGCGCAAGATCGCCTGCAACGAACTGGACACCCTGGGAGATACGTCGACCCTGGCCGATCCGAGCGTTGTCCAGGACCTGGTGGATAAACGCCTTAATCAATAAGCTTCGCGCGGCCAGCAACGGCCGCGTTTCATCTTTGCCACTGAGTCGCCATGGAATTTATCCGCACCCGCATCGAAACCCAGGTCATGAGCCTGACCGGTCTGTCCCTCGGCAAGCTCGACCTGGAAAATCCCAAGGGCGATCCGGGCTTGTTCGGTCCGAATTCGGTGAGCTGGCAAGTGCATGGCGATTTCAGCAGCATGCTCATCGGCGGTATCAGTGCGCTGATGCTGCAAGCCTTGCATCCCCTGGCCCTGGCCGGGGTCTGGGACCATTCGAATTTCCGTGAGGACATGCTCGGTCGACTGCGCCGCACCGGGCAGTTCATCTCCGGCACCACGTTTGGCTCACGCAAAGATGCCGACTGGCTGATCGAGAAAGTCCGCACCATCCATTTGCAAGTAACCGGCACCGCGCCGGATGGACGCCCCTATGCGGCCAGCGACCCGGACCTGCTGACGTGGGTGCACGTGGCCGAGGTCAGCAACTTCCTCGCCGCGCATTTGCGCTATCGCAATCCGCATTTGTCCCTGGCCGATCAGGACCGTTATTACGGGGAAATCGCCCTGGTCGCGGAACGACTGGGCGCCCGGGATGTTCCGCGATCTCGGCAGGAAATCGCTGATTACCTTGAGCGGATTCGCCCACAGTTGCTGTGCGATGAACGCAGCCGTGAGGTCTTGCGACTGTTGTTGAATGCGCCCTCGCCCAGCCGTTTGGCCAAGCCTTTCGGTGGGCTGATGATGCAGGCCGGGATTGATCTCTTGCCGGACTGGGCCAGTGACATGCTGGGCGTCAGCCAAAACCCGCTGCAACGTAAACTGATCCGCGCCAGCGTCAATCGCAGTGCGCCGATGTTGCGCTGGGCGGTGCGTAATGGCTCGGTGCAGCGGGCGAAGCGGCGGATGGGTTTGCTCACCTGACACCACCCCCTCGCCACAGGTGCAATGCTGTTAAACTCCCGCGCCAAATTCCCTCCTGCAAGGCGCCCAGCATGTCTACCTTGAATCAGGCGCTGCGCGCCGCCCTGGAACATCGCCAGGATCTGCTTGCCGAACTGCATCAGCAAGGCACCGATTGCTATCGCCTGTTCCACGGCAGCCAGGAAGGCGCCGGCGGCCTGACCATCGACCGCTACGGCCCGCAACTGCTGGTGCAAAGCTTTCACCAATCGCTGGAACGCGATGCGCTGCTGCAAGTGCACGAGGCAATCAATCAACACTTGGGCCTCGACACCCTGCTGGTCTACAACGACCGCTCCCGGGGCAATTCACGCATCGACCGCGAAGACACGGTCTACCGCGCCGATGAAGCCGCACTGGCGGATCTGGTCGGCCACGAATGGGGCCTGAACTATCGTGTTCGCGGGCGTCACGCCGGCCAGGATCCCCTGCTGTTCCTCGACCTGCGTAACACTCGCGGCTGGGTCAAGGCGCACAGTCAAAACAAAAGTGTGCTCAACCTGTTTGCCTACACCTGTGGCGTCGGCCTGAGTGCGGCGGCCGGTGGCGCCCGTGAGGTGTGCAACCTGGATTTCGCCGAAGGCAACCTGGCGGTCGGCCGCGAGAACGGGCTGCTCAATCCACAATTGCCCGCCATGCAATTCATCCAGTCCGATTACTTCCCGGCGATCCGCCAATTGGCGGGCCTGCCGATCAGTCAACGGCGCGGGCAGAAACTGCCGAGCTACCAGCGACTGGAACAGCGTCAGTACGACCTGGTGCTGCTCGACCCTCCCGCCTGGGCCAAGAGCGCTTTCGGCACCGTCGATCTGCTGCGTGACTACCAGAGCCTGCTCAAACCCGCGCTGCTGACCACCGCCGACAACGGCGTACTGATCTGCTGCAACAACCTGGCAAAGGTCAGCATGGACGATTGGCGCGAACAGGTATTGCGCTGCGCAGAGAAGGCCGGGCGACCGGTCCGCGAGTGGACCGTGATGAAACCGGGCGGGGATTTTCCGTCGATGGATCAGCAACCTCCGCTGAAAACGCTGATCCTGCAGCTCTGATAGTTGCCCTGACTTTCAGACAATTCCTATAAAGCGTGATGACTTCGGAACCGCAATCGCGTGCCATACTCCAAGGCACTCCGATTCAGACAGATGAAGCCGCACATGCCCAAAGGATTGATTCGCGCTACCGGCGCCTTGTTGACTGCTCTGGCTCTCTACAGCTTGCTGGGGTTTCTGATTTTGCCGGGCATCGCGTTGCGGGTTGCCAACCAGCAATTGGCCAACTACGCCACGGTGCCCGCCCACCTTCAACGGATCGAACTCAACCCGTTCAGCCTTGAAGTCACCCTTTGGGGGCTGATCATCGGCGAACCGGGCAAGGAGCAGATCGGCTTCGAACGCCTCTACGCCAATGTGCAAGTCGACAGCCTCTGGACCAAGGCCGTGCATCTGTCCGACATCGAACTGGACAAACCCAAGACCGAAATCCTCTTTGGCAAGGACGGCCAGCTCAACCTGCTCGGGTTGTTCAAACTGCCCGCGAGCGAACCGACACCTGCCGACCCGAACGCAAAACCATTTCCGCTGCGCGTGGACCGGATCAATCTCGCTGGCGGCGCGTTGCACTTCGAGGACTCGCGTCCCAGCGAACCCATCGAATTTCTCTACGACAAACTCGACTTCGAGCTGAAAAACCTCAGCACTCTGCCCGACGACAGCGCCGACATGACCTTGGTAGCCATCGGCCCCAACGGCGGCCAGGTCGACTGGACCGGCAACTTCAGCCTGATCCCGCTCGCCTCCGAAGGTAAGCTGAAAATCACCGATGGCAAGATGAAAGCCTTCTGGCCCTACGTGCGCGACGCCGTGCCCCTGGACCTCGAAAGCGGCATCATGAACCTCAGTACCGACTACAAACTCAACCTGTCCAAAGAAACCGAACTGTTGCTGAACAACGTTGCGGTCAGCATCGCGCCGTTCGCGATCAAGGCCCCGGACGGCCGACCTTTGGCGAAACTGGAACGACTGGACATCAGCGAAACCACGGTCGACCTGGCCAAGCAGCAAGTGGTGGTCGGCAAGATTCGCAGCCAGAAACTGGAAACCTGGGCCGCCCTCGAAGCCGACGGGCAACTCGACTGGCAAAAGCTGTTCGCCAGCCAGCCGTCCAAATCCGCCGCCAAAGCCAAGGCCGAACCGGCCAGTACGCCAGCGGCAGCCGACTCGCCCAAACCGGAACCGGCGCCACCGAGCAAACCGTGGCAGGTGCTGCTCAAAGACGTGCAGCTGCGCAATTACCAGGTGCACCTGGCCGACCGCAAGGCGCAGCCCCCCGTAGCGCTGGAAGTCGGCCCGTTGAACCTGGACTTGCAGAACTTCGACAGCCTTAATGGCTCACCTTTCAATCTCAAGCTCGACACCGGCGTGGGCAAACAGGGCAAGCTCCTGGCAGACGGCGTGGTCAATCTCGCCCCGATCAGCGCCAAACTGAAGGTACAGACCAAAGACATTGACCTGCGTATCGCACAGTCCTACATCACCCCGTTCATTCGCCTGGAACTGCGCAGCGGTATGCTCGGCAGTGATCTGGCGGTCGATCTGAAAAGCACCGAGCCGTTGGCGTTCAGCGTCACCGGTCGTGCACAGGTCGATCAGTTGCACACCCTCGACACCCTTAAAACCCGCGACTTCCTCAAGTGGCAACAACTGGTGCTCGAAGGCCTGAATTATCAGCACGGCGACAGCCTGTCGATCGACAAGGTCAACCTGTTCCAGCCGTATGCGCGCTTCATGATCAACGATGATCGCACCACCAACATCGATGACCTGCTGATCCCGCAACCGCCCGATAGCGGCGCCAAAACCGCAGCGGCCAAACCGGCCAGCAAAGACAAACCCCTGGGCATTCACATCGGCGGCATTGCCATCAATGACGGTTCGGCGAACTTCGCCGACTTCAGCCTGACACCGAACTTCGCCACCGCCATCCAACAGCTCAACGGACAGATCGGCACCATCGACAGCCGTCAGGCGAAACCGGCCAGCGTGGACGTCAAGGGCAAGGTTGACCGTTATGCGCCGGTGACCATCAAGGGCGCAGTCAATCCGTTCGACCCAATGGCCAGTCTCGACATCGCCACCAGTTTCAAACGGGTGGAACTGACCACGCTGACGCCCTACTCCGGCAAATTCGCCGGGTATCGCATCCGCAAGGGCCGGCTCAATCTTGATGTGCATTACTTGATCACCAAAGGCCAGCTCAAAGCCGAAAACAAAGTGGTGATCGAGCAATTGCAACTCGGTGAAAAGGTCGACAGCCCGGATGCCGTGAGCCTGCCGCTGAAACTGGCGATTGCTTTGCTCAAAGATGTCGATGGCAAGATTTCCATCGAGTTGCCGGTCACTGGCGACCTCAATAATCCGCAGTTCAGCATCATGCCGATTGTCTGGCAGACCCTGCGCAACCTGATCGTCAAAGCGGCCGCTGCGCCGTTCAAACTGATTGGCGGACTGGTCAGTGGCGGCGGTTCCGAGGACTTGGGCACCGTGTCGTTCGCGCCGGGTTCAAGCGATTTGAGCAAGGACGCTGAAAGCGCCCTGGTCAAACTGTCCCAGGCCTTGAAGGAACGTCCAGCCCTGCGCCTGGAAATCGAAGGCACGGCCGCCGCCAGCAGCGACGGCCCGCTGATTGCCGAGCAACGCCTGGAACGTGAATACCAGTACAACTACTACAAAATGCTCCAGCGTCGTGGCGACAAGGTGCCGGCCCAGGCTTCGTTGCTTGAGGTCCCGGAGAACGAGAAAGGCCCGCTGCTGGAAGGCATCTACCGCACACGCCTGAAGACCCAGCCGCCAGCCGAATGGAAGGACCTGGGCAAGGAAGAACGCACCGCGAAAATGCGCGCCGACGTGATCAAGTTCTGGAGCTCCAGCGATGTGCTGTTGCGTCAGTTGGGGCAGGAGCGCGCCAGCAGCATCAAGGACTATCTGGTGGATAAGGGTCAGTTGGCCGATGACCGTGTGTACTTCATCGACGCCAACCTTGGCGAAGCCGAAAGTGATGGCCGGGTGGTAACGCCGCTGCATCTGGACGCGGAGTGATCGTGAGGCGATTGCTGACGGGACTGGCCCTGGTGATGATTGCCAGCCAGGCCTCGGCGGCCGATACGCTGCGCTGCGGCAGTCAATTGATCAGCGTTGGGGACAGGTCCAGCGAAGTGCTGCAGAAGTGCGGTGAACCGGTCAGCCGCGATGTGCTGGGCTACAAACGCAGTGCCAACCGACGCGAAGAGTTTCAGGTGGAAGAATGGACGTACGGGCCCAATGGCGGGATGTACCAGTTCCTGCGGTTTGAAGGGAATCGCCTGACGCAGATCACCAGCAAGCGCGGCAACTGAACTCATCGCTCCTACATTTTTATTTTGGGTGCCGCAAATAGAACAGGCCCCCGACACGAATGTCGGAGGCCTGTAATGGCCACATCCTTATGGCCGTTCGCATGAACTCCTAAGAAGCGGCAGGCGTATTACTCAGCCCGTCTGCCACACCTTCTCCCGGTCCAGGCGAGAAGTCTTGCCTTACTCGGCTTTCAGGCCGTCAGCGGAGACCGCTTTGACGCCTTTGATTTTCTTGGTGATCGCCACGGCGGTGGCTTTCTGGGAATCAGTCACTGCAACAGTGGACGACAGCGACACAACACCTTTGTTGGTTTCAACTTTGATGTCGGTACCAGGAATGCCTTTTTCGGTCAGCAGGTCGCTTTTGACTTTGGTCGTGATCCAGGTATCGGAAGTAGCTTCCTCAACCTTGGCAGCCTCACCAGCAGCCAAGGTCATTGGCGCTTGAGTGGTGGTGGTCTGTGCGAATGCCACGTTGGCCATGGTCAGGGTCAGCGCGGTAGCAGTAGCGGCAGCGATAGCGAACTTCTTCATACGAGTAACTCCTGTTTTTCTAGAAAGTCTGCTGGTTGTCTTCTCAGCAGGGTTACTGAGTATGTTGCGAACGCTGTGCCAACTTTACCAAATCAAATAAATCTTTATAAATCAATAACTTATAAATTAGGCCCATTTTCGAAATCATGCAAAATGCATGACCCGGGAAATCTCTGCATGCAACATGCGGCTTTTCACAAAGTTCCTAACACGCTGAATTTTTTGGCTTTTTTTCTGTGTCTGAAAGACATTCGCAAGCAAAAAAAAGCCCCGTGTCCTTTGGACGCGGGGCTGTTCTGGAAGTCAGCCTTCAGGTAGCGGAACCCGTGCAACCTTTAGGCACATAGTCCTGTTGAGCGGTGCTGGTACACGACCAGCCATTGGTTGCATCGCGGGTCAAGGTAATGGTCTTGCTCAGCACTGGCGCCGGTGCATTCAGAATTGTGCACACAATCGTGCCCGCGCCAGTGGACGCAGTACCGGTCACCGCAACGGTGCAGTTGCTGGTTGTGGCATTACCCGCCGGCGCAACGTTGGCAACCGTCGGCGCAGTCCCCTGATTGATCACATCTTCATACGGCACCTTCATCGCGGAAATCTCCGCCAGACCGGCCGTCACCTTCGCCCGGGCCTGATATTTGGAATACATCGGCAACGCAAACGTCGCCAGAATCCCGATGATCGCCACCACGATCAGCAGTTCGATCAGGGTAAAACCTTTCTGAGTCTTCATAGACAAGCTCCATGCATGAGTCGGAATCTCATGATCTGAAAGAGCTCCAGCATAGGCCGTGCCAAGCACGACAACCCCTGCTGACGGGGCGCCAGGTCGAACAAATGACCTTTCCTACACCCACTAACCGCACTATCTGACACTTTTTGTCACCTCAACGCGGCTGGTTGGGCTCGGGTCCTTGACTAGGCTATAAGTCATGAACTGCCTGTGTCCGGTATCTCAATGAATGACATCGCCCTTAGCGGTCTGGCCAAGCAATTGGTCCTGGCCGAGCTGCTCACTGACAAAAGCGCGCAACATGCGTATCAGCAAGCCCTGCGCAATAAAATCTCCCTGGTCAGTTACCTGGTGCAAAACAAACTGTTGAAGAGCAGGCAGATCGCCGAGATCGCCTCGGAGCATTTCGGCATGGCGCTGCTCGACCTCAATGGCCTGGACAGGGAAACCCAGCCCAAGGGACTGGTCAGCGAAAAACTGATCCGCCAGCACCACGCCCTGCCCCTCTGGCGGCGCGGCAACAAGTTGTTCGTGGGTGTTTCCGACCCGACCAATCATCAAGCGATCAATGACATCCAGTTCAGCACCGGGCTGAACACCGAAGCCATCCTGGTGGAGGACGACAAGCTCAGCGAGGCCATCGAGAAATTCTTCGACAGCCACGCCAGCGGCCTCGAAGACATGGCGGACGTTGACCTTGATGGGTTGGACATCGAGTCGGTCGACGACATCAAAAATGACGCCATCGCCGGGCAGGATGCCGATGACGCCCCCGTGGTGCGGTTCGTCCACAAAATGCTGCTCGATGCGATCAAGAGCGGCTCCTCGGACCTGCATTTCGAGCCCTACGAAAAAACCTATCGGGTGCGGATGCGCACCGACGGCATGTTGCGCGAAGTGGCCAAGCCGCCCATCCAGTTGGCCAGCCGCATTGCGGCGCGGCTGAAAGTCATGGCCAGTCTGGACATCTCCGAGCGGCGCAAACCTCAGGACGGGCGGATCAAGATGCGCCTGTCAAAAAGCAAGTCCATCGACTTTCGGGTCAATACCCTGCCGACCTTGTGGGGCGAGAAAGTGGTGATCCGGATCCTCGACCCGGCCAGCGCGCAAATGGGCATTGATGCCCTCGGCTACGAGCCCGACCAGAAAGACCTGTACATGGCCGCCCTGAAGCAGCCACAGGGGATGATTCTGGTCACCGGGCCCACCGGCTCGGGCAAGACCGTGTCGCTCTACACCGGCCTGAATATTCTCAACACCGTCGACATCAACATTTCTACCGCCGAAGACCCGGTGGAGATCAACATGGAAGGCATCAACCAAGTCAACGTCAATCCCAAGCAAGGGCTGGATTTCGCCCAGGCACTGCGTTCATTCCTGCGCCAGGACCCGGATGTGATCATGGTCGGCGAAATCCGTGACCTCGAAACCGCCGAGATCGCCATCAAGGCCGCGCAGACCGGGCACATGGTGCTGTCCACTTTGCACACCAACAGCGCGGCCGAAACCCTGACCCGTTTGCTCAACATGGGCATTCAGGGCTTCAACATCGCCACCTCGGTCACCCTGATTATCGCCCAGCGACTGGCGCGCAAATTGTGCAGTCACTGCAAGACACCCATCGAGATTCCCCGCGAAACGCTGCTCAAGGAAGGCTTTCCCGAGGAACGCATCGGCTCATTCACGATCTATGATCCGGTCGGTTGCGATCAGTGCAACGGCGGCTACAAAGGGCGAGTCGGGATTTATGAAGTGGTGAAGAACACCAAGGACCTGCAACGGCTGATCATGGCCGAAGGCAATTCACTGGAAATCGACAGCCAGATGCGCAAGGACGGTTTCAACGACTTGCGCACCTCGGGCCTGATCAAGGCCATGCACGGCCTCACCAGCCTTGAAGAAATCAACCGGGTCACCAAGGACTGAACATGGCGGTCAAAGCAGCAAAAATCAGCGTCTACGCCTGGGAAGGCACAGACCGCAAAGGCACGAAAATGACCGGCGAGTTGAGCGGCCAGAACCCGGCGTTGATCAAGGCCCAATTGCGCAAGCAAGGCATCAACCCCGGCAAGGTGCGCAAAAAATCCGCGTCGTTTTTCAGTTTCGGCAAACGCATCAAGGCTCAGGACATTGCCCTGTTCACCCGGCAGATGGCGACCATGATGAAAGCCGGCGTGCCGCTGCTGCAGTCGTTTGAGATCATCGGCGAAGGCTTTGATAACCCGGCGATGCGCAAGCTGGTGGACGAGGTCAAACAGGAAGTGGCGGCGGGTAACAGCTTCGCCGCGTCCCTGCGCAAGAAGCCACAATATTTCGATGAACTCTACTGCAACCTGGTGGACGCCGGCGAGCAGGCCGGTGCCCTCGATACCCTGTTGGAGCGGGTCGCGACCTACAAGGAAAAGAGCGAAAGCCTCAAGGCCAAGATCAAGAAAGCCATGACCTACCCTCTGGCGGTGGTCTTCGTCGCAATCATTGTCACCGGGATTCTGCTGGTCAAGGTCGTGCCGCAGTTCGAGTCGGTGTTCAAGGGCTTTGGGGCCCAATTGCCGGCGTTCACAGTGATGGTCATCGGCCTGTCGGAATTCATGCAGCAGTGGTGGTGGGCAATGCTCGGCGGGTTGTTCGCGGGCATTTTCGGCGTGCGTCACGCCTTCAGGAAATCCCCGGGGTTTCGCGACTGGCTGGACACCTGGCTGTTGAAACTGCCACTGATTGGCACGCTGATGTACAAGTCTGCCGTGGCCCGCTACGCCCGTACGCTGTCGACCACCTTCGCCGCCGGCGTGCCACTGGTCGAAGCACTGGATTCAGTGGCCGGTGCCACCGGCAACATCGTGTTCAAACGGGCGGTGTTGCGCATCAAGCAGGACGTGTCGACCGGCATGCAGCTGAATTTTTCCATGCGCACGTCCGGCATCTTTCCCAACATGGCAATTCAGATGACGGCCATTGGCGAAGAGTCCGGTGCGCTGGACGACATGCTCGACAAGGTCGCGAGCTTCTACGAAGACGAAGTGGACAACATGGTCGATAACCTCACCAGCCTGATGGAGCCATTCATCATGGTCGTGCTCGGTGTTATCGTCGGGGGCCTTGTGGTTGCGATGTACTTGCCCATCTTCCAACTCGGCTCAGCGATCTGACATGCCATTGACTGAAATCCTTACGGTTTACCCGGCGTACTTCGTGGTCATCGCCTTGGCGGTGGGCCTGGTGATAGGCAGTTTTCTCAATGTGGTGGTCTGGCGCCTGCCGAAAATGCTCCAGCGCGAATGGCGGCTGCAAGCCCATGACGTGCTGGGCGTGCCTCCCGAAGTGCCGGGCCCGACTTACAACTTGATGCTGCCCCACTCCCACTGCCCGCACTGCGACCATCGAATTCGCGCGTGGGAAAACATTCCGGTGCTCAGTTACCTGTTTTTACGCGGTCGCTGCTCAAGCTGCGCCGCACCGATCAGCAAACGCTACCCCCTGACCGAACTGACCTGCGGCCTGCTCTCGGGGTTTATCGCCTGGCATTTCGGTTTCGGCTGGCCGGCTTGCACGGTGCTGATCCTGACCTGGGGCTTGCTGGCGCTGAGCCTGATCGACGCCGAGCACCAACTGCTGCCGGATGTGCTGGTGTTGCCGCTGCTGTGGCTGGGGTTGATCGTCAACAGCTTTGGCGTTTTCGTCTCACTGCATGAGGCGCTCTGGGGGGCAGTGGTCGGGTATTTGGCATTGTGGTCGGTGTATTGGCTGTTCAAACTGCTCACCGGCAAGGACGGGATCGGCCATGGCGATTTCAAGTTACTGGCCATGCTCGGTGCCTGGGGCGGCTGGCAGATTTTGCCACTGACGATCCTCCTGGCATCGCTGGTAGGCGCCCTTCTCGGGGTGATTTTGTTGCGCCTGCGCGACGCGAAAACCTCGTCGCCAATTCCCTTCGGCCCCTATCTCGCGATTGCCGGCTGGATTGCCTTGCTCTGGGGTGGTCAAATAACCGACTTCTATTGGCAGTTTGTCGGTTTGAAATGAATATCCCTGTGCAAAAACCCTGGATTCTCGGCTTGACCGGCGGCATCGGCAGCGGCAAAAGCGCGGCCGCCCAACACTTCATCGACCTCGGTATCCACGTCGTCGACGCTGATCATGCGGCGCGCTGGGTGGTCGAGCCGGGGCGCCCGGCGCTGGCCGCCATCGCTGAACACTTCGGCCCCGGCGTGTTGCAAGCCGACGGACAACTGGACCGTGCCGCTCTTCGAAAACTGATTTTTGAGGTGCCGAAAGAACGTTTGTGGCTCGAAGGCTTGCTGCATCCGTTGATCGGTGAAGAAATCGCACACAATCTGGCCAAGGCACAATCGCCCTACGCGATTCTGGTTTCGCCACTGCTGATCGAGTCCGGGCAATACGCCATGACCCAACGGGTGTTGGTGATCGATGCGCCGGAACAGTTACAGATCGAACGCACCTTGCAGCGCGACCAGACCAGCGAGCAACAGGTCCAGGCGATCCTCAAGGCCCAGTCCAGCCGCGAAGACCGCTTGAGCCATGCCGACGATGTGGTGGTCAACGACCGCGACCTCGCCTGGCTGCACAGCGAGGTCGAACGCCTGCATCACTTTTACCTTACTTTGCGTGGAGGCCAGTCATGAGCCAACCAACAACCGTCGAATGCCCAACCTGTGGCGCGCCTGTCGAATGGAGCCCCGAGAACAAATTTCGGCCGTTCTGCTCGGATCGCTGCAAACTGATCGACCTGGGCGCCTGGGCATCGGAAGAACACAAGATTCCGGTCAGCCCGGACGCTGAAGACGAAATGTTCAGCGAAGATTTCGCCTCGCGTCACTGATTTCTCAGGGCCGCATAAAACCGTAATCCTGGTCGTCATCGAGGTTTTCCGCGAGAAAGCGCAACTCGTCAGCCAGGTCCTCGATACTGCGCACCGCCTTGCTTTGTTGCACCACTGCGCTGAGCAAGGCGCGCAGGCTCAACCCCGGATCAAAACCCACCTCCTGCGCCCCTTCAAGACTCTGACGCAGTTCCTGTCTTGCCCATTCGTACACACTCATGCCCATGCTCCTCAAGGTTTGGTCGAGCATGAGTTGACCGGCGGTTAGCCGATTTGATGTGGATCAAGACCTCGGATCGTCGTCTTTCCAGGGGGCCGACAGGTAGCGTGTGCGATTGAACGTCTCCAGCCATTCCGGGCAAAACACCACCAACGCGCTGACGATCATGCCGTTGATGAACGCTTCCGGAAAAATCAGCAGCCACAGATAACCGACAAAATCTTCCAGCCAATACGGCATGACAAAAATTTCGTCGTACCACAGCACCCACAGCGCCAATAGCAGACACAACAACGCCGACAGCGCCGCCGCAAAAAAGCCGGAACAGAAGATATAGACAAAGGGATTACGCGGTTGCGCGCGCTCCACCAGGATGGCCATGCACTCGGTGACCAGCACCGGCAGCAAGATCAGCAACGCCCCGTTCACACCGACGGCGATCAGGTCCTGACGCCCGAGCAGCACCAGCCCGAACTGCGCAATCAAGCCGCCGATGATTGCCAATGGCCAGTCCAGCAACAACGTGACGGCCGTCATGCCGATAAAGTGATAAGACACGCCGGTATCGAAATCCCGCCGCACCAGCCACAGCATAAACAGCGCGAACACCGTGCCGAACAGCAAATGCTGGCGCCGACTGTCGGTGAATAACTCCACCCACGGCGCACGCCAGATCGCCCAGAGCAGCACGGGCACATAGATCAGCCAGCCGACCGTCAGCGTTTCGGGTGACAGCAGCTCGGCACCGATCATGGCCGGACCTTCTCCAGCGCCTCATGCAGCTGCGCGGCCGTGCTGAATTCGTGTTGCGCCACCAATTGGCCTGCCTTGAGTTGCAGCCACAGCACCTTGTCCACCGCCCCTGGGTAACGCGGCACTATGCGCCCCTCACGGTCCAGCATTACCCTGTAGGAATAATCGCGCATGGCCGGAATAGCAAACATCTTCGCGATCAGCTGTGGCATGCGTTGGATGTCCGCTAGAAATACAACGTGCCGCGCCTCCAGATAGCCTTTGGGCTGGCCTTGCAACGCAGCCTCAACCAGTTTGGCGGCTTCCATGCTCCGCGCCACCAGCAGCGTCTGAGTCTGATTATCGAGCGTGAAGGCCTGATCGAACTGATCGAGCAGGGTCCAGGGCGCCAGTCGCTCACCCACCTCCAGCGCCTGGGCCCACACGGGTAGAAAACTGAGCAGCAACACCGGCCAATATTTCACGTTCACCCCTTGTCCTATCACTTATGCATGATGGCCATCAGTCTACACCGCCGATTCTGACTGCCCAGTGATCTCCAATGCCGGTAAACGGTTTCTGCTTGTCGCATTTGAACGCTAAGCTTGGGCCTATGGATGACTCAGATTATTTACGCCTGCTGACCATTGCGGCCGAGCAAGCCAACGCGTTCCTTTCCAATGCCCGCAAATGGGAGCGTGAGCGTTGGGTCTGCCAGCGCCTGCTGCAAGGGCTGAACATTTCCTACCGCGCCGACGAGTTCGCCCCGGCCGGGGAGCCGCCGGATGTGTTGTTTCGCGAGGCGAATTTCGAAGTGTTCTTCGTACTCGATGAGGGC
The DNA here is from genome assembly GCF_031456615.1 of Pseudomonas sp. 3296. Taxonomy (NCBI): domain Bacteria; kingdom Pseudomonadati; phylum Pseudomonadota; class Gammaproteobacteria; order Pseudomonadales; family Pseudomonadaceae; genus Pseudomonas; species Pseudomonas sp. 3296. Next base: position 272,223 of record NZ_JAVDUY010000010.1, on the reverse strand, counting down.
CGCCGCCTGAACGACGAATGGCGCGACGAGCTGCAACGTCGGCGCAGCGCGTTTTCCCTGAGCCAGTTGGTGCGCCGCGAAGCCAAGCCTAAGCGCATCCCTGCCAATGAGTTTTTACTGCGACTGGCGCCAACCTTGCGCAAAAAAGCGCACAACTACAAAGAACGCGGCATGGACCTGGGGGAGCTCGACATCATCGCCTTCGCCAGCCTCAAGCGTGAAGTGCTGGACCTCAACAGCCATTTTCCGCCACCCACCGAATATTTGCGCCAGGGCTGGCGTTCGTTGTCGCTGGTCGGCCCGACATTCGCCCGGGTGCTGTTCGCGCACCCGGATGCGCCGGATTTCCTGCGCAGCAACCTGGGGCGCAGCATCGTCTTCGATGTTGGAATCAGCCTGTGAGCCCACTCCAGGAATTGATCGCACAAGTCCCGCAAACCGGCCGCGTCCGCTGGATCGGCGTGCGCCCGGCCCCTCATGTACCGATGATCGAACTGGATGCAGTGGAAGCGCGACTCGAGGCCGGTTTGACTGGCGATCGAGCCCGTCCCGGCATCCGTAACGCGCGGCAGGTGACATTGATTCAATGGGAACACTTGGCCGTCATCAGTTCGCTGATGGGGCGCCCGGACGATCAACCGGTTTTACCTGATGATTTGCGGCGCAACCTCGTTATTAGCGGTATCAACTTGTTCAGTCTCAAGGGCCGGCGCTTCCGGATCGGTCAGGCGATTTTCGAAACCACCGGTTGGTGCCAGCCTTGCACGCGTCTGCAAAACAACCTCGGCCCCGGGACCTTTCAAGCCGTGCGTGGCCATGGCGGAATCACCGCTCGGGTGATACAAAGTGGAATCATTCGACTGGACGACACGGTGAGCGTCGAGCCCATCCCGGACAGCGGCTATGCTCCGTTCAACGTGCGTTAAATCTGCCTGTAGCTTCTACACATTCAGCAACGTCTACTGACGAGGCCTTTATGACCAGCCGCCTGAACCCCGACGACCAAAAGCATGTCGAAGAGTACCTGCACTTGTCCCAGCACCAAGTCGAGCGCCGGCCTTTCCGGCCGTGGATGCTCCTGGTGGTGGTGTTGGCGGTGACCATAGGCCTGGGCCTGTTGAGCCGATTTATCAGTTACCTGACGCTATGAGCTGCCTTGCGCTCGCTCGGATAACCGTACCGATTTCTTTTAGCCTTGCGAGTTATCCCCATGTCCCATCGTATTGTTATTGTCGGCGGCGGCGCCGGCGGTCTGGAGTTGGCTACCCGTCTGGGTAAGACTCTGGGCAAGCGTGGCACGGCCAGTGTGATGCTGGTCGACGCGAACCTGACCCACATCTGGAAACCGTTGCTGCACGAAGTGGCGGCCGGGTCGCTGAACTCTTCCGAAGATGAACTCAACTATGTTGCCCAAGCCAAATGGAACCACTTCGAGTTCCAGCTGGGGCGCATGAGCGGGCTCGATCGCACGCAGAAAAAAATCCAGCTGGCCGCCACTTACGACGAAGCCGGCCTGGAACTGGTGCCCGCCCGTGAAGTGGGTTATGACTCGCTGGTGATCTCGGTCGGCAGCACTACCAATGATTTCGGCACTCAAGGCGCGGCGCAGCATTGCCTGTTCCTCGACACCCGCAAACAGGCCGAACGCTTCCACCAGCAACTGCTCAACCATTATCTGCGTGCCCATGCCGGGCAAACCGACAAGGTCGAACAGATCAGCGTCGCCATCGTCGGTGCCGGTGCCACCGGTGTTGAACTGGCCGCCGAGCTGCACAACGCAGCGCATGAACTGGCGGCTTATGGTCTGGACCGGATCAAACCGGAAAACATGCACATCACCCTGATCGAAGCCGGTCCACGGGTATTGCCGGCCCTGCCGGAACGCATCGGCGGGCCTGTGCATAAAACCCTGGAGAAACTCGGGGTCAACGTCATGACCAATGCGGCGGTCAGTGAAGTGACGGCCGACAGCCTGATCACCGCCGATGGCAAAGTGATCAACGCGAGCCTGAAAGTCTGGGCCGCCGGGATTCGTGCGCCGGGCTTCCTCAAGGACATCGATGGCCTGGAAACCAACCGCATCAACCAGCTGCAAGTGCTACCGACCCTGCAAACCACCCGCGACGAGAACATCTTCGCGTTCGGCGATTGCGCGGCCTGCCCGCAACCGGGTACCGATCGCAATGTGCCGCCACGCGCTCAGGCAGCGCATCAGCAGGCATCGTTGCTGGCCAAATCGCTGAAGCTGCGGATCGAGGGCAAGGCGTTGCCGGAGTACAAGTACACCGATTACGGCTCGTTGATCTCGCTGTCGCGTTTTTCGGCTGTGGGTAACTTGATGGGCAACCTGACGGGCAGCGTGATGTTGGAAGGCTGGCTGGCGCGGATGTTTTACGTGTCGCTGTACCGCATGCACCAGATGGCGCTGTATGGGGCGTTCCGAACGGCGATGCTGATGCTGGGCAGCAAAATCGGGCGAGGGACTGAGCCGCGATTGAAGCTGCACTAAAAACCCTGTAGGAGTGAGCCAGCTCGCGATCGCGGAGTGTCATTCAACATTGATGGCACTGACACACCGCCATCGCGAGCAGGCTCACTCCTACAATTGATCTCCATTGATTTGGAGATGTGTGTCTCACTGTATCTCCCCCCGCGTTTTCGCTCCTTCGCTTACAAACTCCCCCTTGCGCGACACAGTAGCGATACACCCATCCCGCTAAATGGCCACACCCGAGCAAGGCAACTCGCCAGCTTCGGTTGTCGCCGCACTTACGTGGCAACCCTTTATCGAGTGGTTGTGTCGTGCAACCCAGGAGAATTGAAATGTCCCGTACTACCAAAAACACTATCGGTCTGCTTGGCGCTGTTCTGGCTGGAGGCATGATGTTGACCGGCTCCGTCTTCGCTTCGCAGCCACTGACTCAAGGCTATCTGTTGGCCTCGGCTGAACAGGTGGTGAAAACCCCTGAAGGCAAATGTGGCGAAGGCAAGTGTGGCGACGCGTCGATGGCCAAGACCGACACTGATGGCGACGGCAAGGTCTCCCGCGCCGAATTCCAGGCGGTCGCGCCGAAGTCCAACTTCGACAAGATCGACACCAACCACGACGGCTTCATCGACGAGCAAGAGGCTTTCAACAACGTGAAAGCCAACTTCGAAGCCAACGGCAAAAAAATGCCAAAAGGCCTGTTCGAGCACCTGAAAGACCAAGACGGCGCCTAAGCCTCTGAGCACCACGCCCCGCTTTCTTCACCGAGAAGCGGGGCATTTTTTCGTCGGGCAGATTTACACCTGGAAGCGTTGCACCATGGTGCTCAACGAATTGGCCAGACGTGAGAGCTCATGGCTGGAGGCACTGGTCTGATTCGCCCCGGCAGCGGAACGCACGGACAGGTCGCGAATATTCACCAGATTGCGATCCACTTCTCGCGCCACTTGGGCCTGTTCTTCAGCCGCGCTGGCGATCACCATATTGCGCTCATGGATCTGGTGAACCGAGTCGGTGATGGTCTGCAGCGCTTCGCCCGCACGCTCGGCCAGGGCCAGAGTCGTCGCTGCGCGAGTTGAGCTCGCTTGCATCGAATCCAGCGCCTGGGTCGAGCCGCTGCGCATGCCCTGAACCATTTGTTCGATTTCCTGGGTCGATTGCTGCGTGCGATAAGCCAGTGCGCGAACTTCATCAGCCACCACCGCAAACCCCCGACCACTTTCCCCGGCGCGCGCCGCTTCGATGGCGGCGTTGAGTGCCAGCAGATTGGTCTGCTCCGCAATTGCACGAATCACATCCAGCACCTTGCCAATGTCCTGCGACTGGTTGGCCAGGGATTGAACCAGGCCACCCGTCACTTGCACATCACTGGCCAGCGCACCGATGGCCGTGACCGTTTCGCTGACGCGCTCCTGACCGGCGTGGGCGGATTCGCTGGATTGGCGCGTAGCGTCAGACGTCGACACTGCATTGCGAGCAACCTCCTCAACCGCTGTAGTCATCTCGTTGACGGCGGTGGCGGCTTGTTCGATCTCGTTGTTCTGCTGTTGCAGGTTTTGCGTGCTGTCGAGGGTGACCGCGTTCAACTCATCCGCCGCCGTGGCCAGTTGCGCCGCCGAGCCGCTGATACCTTGCAAGGTGTCACGCAGGTTCTGCTGCATGGTTGCCAGCGCCTTGAGCAAGCGGCTGACTTCGTCGTTGCCATGGGTTTCGATCGGCCGCGTCAGGTCGCCACGGGCCACGTTTTCCGCGGCCTGCAACGCTTCGCCCAAGGGCTTGACGATGCTGCGGGTCAGCAACATGGCGAGGCCGACGGTGGCCAGGGCCGCCAACGCGATGAACAGGCTGACGATCATTCGCGACGTGTCGTAATGCGCGGCGGATTTCTCGCTTTCGGCGGCGACTTGCTTGGCGAACAGGTCCGCCAGATCACTGAGCTGTTTACCGGAGCCATCGACCACGGTTTTCATGTCGATCAGCAGCAATTTGGTCAGTTCGTCACGACGACCTTGTTCCGCCAGGGAAAACGATTGGGCAATACCGGAACGGTAGGCCGCGAAGGTGGTTTTGAACTGGTCATATAACACCTTGCCTTCAGGTGTGTTTACCAGTTTGTCGTACGCCGCAATCCTGTCGCTGAGTTCCTTGTCGCGAGTATCCATCTGGCTGCGGTACTGAGGGATGTTGTTGGGGTCCTGATCCAGAGCCATGCGCAGGGAAATGGTACGGATGCGCAACATGATCTCGCGGATCTCGTCGCCACCGCGGATGCTCGGCAGCCATTGCTTCTCCACCGCCACCTCACTGTCGCGAATGCTCGCCATCTGCCCCAGCGCAAACACACCGAGCAAGGCGACCAATACGGCGATCAGGGCAAACCCCAAGGCCGCCCGAGGAGCAATATTCAACTGACGAAGCAACATAACGAACGCCCTTTTTTGTAATGGCCTGGATAAGGGGCGTGTATCGGCAGAACCCCGTCGCTTCGCTATCGGCAAGTTGTACGATGACTTGAAGGGGATCGCATTTTCGGTGGATAAAAACGGCAGACAAAAAAAATCCCCGTATCTTTCGATACGAGGATTTTTAATATGGTCGGGGTAAGGGGATTCGAACTCCTGACATCCTGCTCCCAAAGCAGGCGCGCTACCGGACTGCGCTATACCCCGGTAAAAAAAAGGCGACCTTCACAAGTCGCCTTCTTCGATCAGCGCTTTTGGCCTCTGATCTTAAGATCTGATCCCAGCGTTAACTGGTTTCAAAAATGGTGGGTCGTGTGGGATTCGAACCTACGACCAATTGGTTAAAAGCCAACTGCTCTACCAACTGAGCTAACGACCCAAAAATGGTCGGGGTAAGGGGATTCGAACTCCTGACATCCTGCTCCCAAAGCAGGCGCGCTACCGGACTGCGCTATACCCCGGTTTGAAATTGGCTCCGTGACCAGGACTCGAACCTGGGACCCAATGATTAACAGTCATTTGCTCTACCGACTGAGCTATCACGGAACTACATATTTCAATTTACAACGGTGAAGCTTTTTGCGTTCTCTTCGACCCGTTCGCATCGCTGCGTTCGTGTGTCTGAGGCGCGCTATTCTACAATCTTCAGCACCTCTGTCAACCCCCTAAATTGCTTTCAAGTTAATGATTTGCAACTTATTTTGGATTCCTGCTTGGGGAGCGGAAACCCTGACGGGTGACTGACTGCGGGGCGCACTTTACAAGCCTTTTCCTTAGAGTTCAACAGCCTGGCGAAAAAAAGGCCTCGCAATGCGAGGCCTTGTCGATTTTGTTGCCTGGATGGGTCAGACGAATACGATTTCGTCGTTTTCCACCACACCCTGTGCCGTATCGCCGGGCATGAAACGACCCGACAGAATCAACTGAGCCAGCGGGTTCTCGATCCAGCGCTGAATCGCTCGTTTGAGCGGACGTGCGCCGTACACCGGGTCGTAACCCACCGCGATCAGCTTATCCATGGCCTCAGGGCTCAACTCCAGCTTCAGTTCACGCTCGGTCAGGCGACTGCGCAGGCGACCCAACTGGATCTCGGTAATGCCCGCGATCTGATCCCGCGCCAATGGCTCGAAGATCACCACTTCGTCGACCCGGTTGATGAACTCCGGCCGGAAGTGGGTGGAAATCGCATCCATCACCGCCGCGCGCTGTGCCTCACGATCACCGACCAGTTCCTGAATCTGCACCGAGCCCAGGTTGGACGTCATGACGATCACAGTGTTCTTGAAATCCACCGTGCGGCCATGGCTGTCGGTCAAGCGGCCATCTTCCAGCACTTGCAGCAAGATGTTGAACACATCCGGGTGGGCCTTCTCGACCTCATCCAGGAGGATCACCGAGTAAGGCTTGCGACGCACCGCCTCGGTCAGGTAACCGCCCTCTTCATAGCCTACATAGCCTGGTGGCGCACCGATCAGTCGCGCCACGGAATGTTTCTCCATGAACTCGGACATGTCGATCCGCACCATCGCCTCTTCAGTATCAAAGAGGAACTCGGCCAGTGCCTTGCACAGCTCGGTTTTACCGACACCGGTCGGGCCGAGGAACATGAACGAACCGCTCGGGCGATTCGGGTCGGACAACCCGGCCCGGGAACGCCGCACCGCGTTGGAGACCGCGATGACTGCTTCGTCCTGACCGATCACACGCTGGTGCAACAGGCTTTCCATCTTCATCAGCTTGTCGCGCTCGCCTTCGAGCATTTTTGACACCGGAATGCCGGTCCACTTCGACACGACTTCAGCGATTTCTTCCTCAGTCACCTTGCTGCGCAACAACTGGTTCTCGCTTTTACCGTGCTGGTCGACCATTTGCAGGCTGCGTTCCAGGTCCGGGATCACCCCATATTGCAGCTCCGCCATGCGGTTCAGGTCGCCTTTACGGCGTGCGGCTTCCAGTTCCTGACGGGACTGTTCGATTTTTTGCTGGATCTGCGCAGAGCCCTGGACTTCGGCTTTTTCCGCGTTCCAGATTTCCTCCAGGTCCGAGTACTCACGTTCGTGACGAACGATTTCTTCCTGGAGTTTTTCCAGGCGCTTCTTCGCCGCGTCGTCGCTTTCTTTCTTCAGTGCCTGGGATTCCACCTTCAATTGAATCAGGCGACGCTCCAGACGGTCGAGCACTTCCGGCTTGGAGTCGATCTCCATGCGGATTCGGCTGGCCGCTTCGTCGATCAGGTCGATGGCCTTGTCCGGCAACTGACGGTCAGTGATATAGCGATGGCTAAGCTTGGCCGCTGCGATGATGGCGCCGTCGGTGATCGCCACCTTGTGGTGAACCTCATAGCGCTCTTTGAGGCCACGCAAAATCGCGATGGTGTCCTCTTCACTCGGCTCATCCACCAACACTTTCTGGAAGCGCCGCTCGAGGGCTGCGTCCTTCTCTATATATTGACGGTACTCGTTGAGCGTGGTCGCGCCGACGCAATGCAGCTCGCCGCGCGCCAGCGCAGGCTTGAGCATGTTGCCCGCGTCCATCGAGCCTTCGCCTTTACCGGCGCCGACCATGGTGTGCAGTTCGTCGATGAACAGAATGATCTGCCCTTCCTGCTTCGACAGCTCGTTGAGCAGCGATTTCAGGCGCTCTTCAAACTCACCGCGATACTTGGCACCGGCGATCAGCGCCCCCATGTCGAGGGACAGCAGACGTTTGCCTTTCAGGCCGTCCGGCACTTCGCCGTTGATGATGCGCTGGGCCAGACCCTCGGCAATGGCGGTTTTACCCACACCAGGCTCACCGATCAGCACCGGGTTGTTTTTGGTACGGCGTTGCAGGACCTGAATGGTCCGGCGAATTTCGTCGTCACGGCCGATGACCGGATCGAGCTTGCCTTCTTCGGCGCGCTTGGTCAGGTCGACGGTGTATTTATCCAGCGCCTGGCGCGATTCCTCGTGGTTGGCATCGTTGACCGCTTCGCCACCCCGCAGGTTATTGATCGCGTTTTCCAGGGCTTTCTTGCTCACGCCCTGCCCCAGCAACAACTTGCCGAGCTTGCTGTTCTCGTCCATGGCGGCGAGCAGCACGAGTTCGCTGGAGATGAACTGGTCGCCCTTCTGCTGGGCCAGGCGATCAGCCTGATTGAGCAGGCGCGCCAAGTCCTGCGACATGTTGACGTCGCCGGTCGGGTTCTGGATTTTCGGTAGCTGGTCGAGCTCTTTGGTCAGCTCTTTACGCAGACTGTTGACGTCGAAACCGACCTGCATCAGCAGGGGTTTGATCGAGCCACCCTGCTGTTCGAGCATGGCCTGCATCAAGTGCGCCGGCTCGATGCCGGGATGGTCGAGGCCGACGGCCAGGGATTGGGCGTCGGAGAGTGCTAACTGCAATTTGCTGGTTAATCGATCTATGCGCATGGGTCACCTTCCTTTTGAGCAGGCCGGACCTATAAAACATCCTGAATGAAGAAACCTGCCAGATACCGTTATAGATGCGGTCGATTCTGGGAGTTTCAAGCGTCGATCAGTTGATGCAGATCAGAGAAGTCTAGCGTTCCAGCCAGATAAGGGAGGCAAACCGACCGGTGCGCGGACTGCGGCGGTAAGAAAAGAAGCGCGGATCGGTCACGGTGCAGAAACCGCCACCATAAACAGCGGTGACACCACGGGCCGCGAGGCGCAAACGCGCCAGCTCGTAGATATCGGCCATGAACTTGCCAGCATTGGCACTCGGCACAAAGGCTTTGGCAGCTTCAGGCAATTGATCGACGAAGGTTTCACGCACTTCCGGGCCGACTTCAAAGGCTTCGGGGCCAATGGCCGGGCCGAGCCAGACGAGCACTTCCTCCGGGGGTACAGCCAACGCATCGAGCGTCGCTTCCAGCACACCCGCCGCCAATCCACGCCAACCGGCGTGGGCCGCGGCAACGCGAGTGCCGGCACGGTCGCAAAACAGCGCCGGCAAGCAGTCGGCGGTCATCGCTGCGCAGGCGATACCGGGCGTGGCTGTCCAACTGGCATCGGCAGTGGCTACCAGGCTTGGGTCCGCATGGGCCACGGCGATGCCGTGAACCTGCTGCAGCCAGGCCGGTTGAATAGAGAAATGATCGGTAAGACGACGGCGATTTTCGGCGACAGCTTCGGGGCTGTCGTCGACGTGATCGCCGAGATTGAGGCTATCGAACGGCGCCAGACTGACGCCGCCCGCACGGGTGGTCACACAGGCTTTAACCCCGGCAGGCGCAGGCCAGTCGGGAATCAGCCAGTCACTCATCCGATGAACGCCTCACGGTCTTGCTTGAGCAGGGTCAGCAACCAGACAAAATCGTCCGGCAGTGGCGATTCCCAGCTCATGCGTTTACCGGTGGTCGGGTGATCCAGTTCCAGGAACCGCGCGTGCAGTGCCTGACGCGGGAACGCCTTCAACGATTCGACCATGGTCACACTGGCTGCCGGCGGGATACGGAAGCGACCGCCATAGGCAGGGTCTCCGACCAACGGGTAGTTGATGTGGGCCATGTGCACACGAATCTGGTGGGTACGACCGGTTTCCAGCTTCACCCGCACGTGAGTGTGGGAGCGGAAACGCTCGAGCACGCGGTAATGGCTGACGGCTTGCTTGCCCCCTTCCATTACGGCCATGCGCTGGCGTTGCTGGCCGTGACGACCGATTGGTGCATTGATCTTGCCGCCTGCCGTCACCACGCCGATCACGATGCATTCGTAGATCCGGCTTACGCTGCGGCTCTGCAATTGCGTGACAAGCTGTGTCTGCGCCTGAATGGTCTTGGCCACCACCATCAGACCGGTGGTGTCCTTGTCCAGGCGATGCACGATACCGGCGCGGGGCACATTAATGATGTCCGGCACGTGGTGCAGCAAGGCGTTGAGCAAGGTGCCATCAGCGTGACCGGCGGCAGGATGCACCACCAGGCCCGCGGGTTTGTTGATCACCAGGATGTCGTCGTCTTCATAGACGATGTCCAGCTCGATGTCTTGAGCGATCCATTCGCCCTGAGCTTCCTGCTCGGCGGTCAGTTCAAGAATGGCGCCACCGTGGACGATGTCTCGCGGGCGGATAACCGCCCCATCCACAGTCAGGCGGCCGTCTTTGATCCAGGCGGAAAGGCGCGAGCGCGAGTGCTCAGCGAATAATTGTGCGGCGACTTGATCGAGGCGTTGGCCGCCCAATTCGGACGGCACCTCTGCGCGAAGTTCAATTTTATCGGACATGCTCAGACTAGGCGTCGGCACAGCCTTTGGTTTCGGCTGCGCGCTTGTGGTTAAATACGGCGTCTTTTGCCCCGAGGCTATTCAACGGGGCGCTCATCATAACAGGACGGCCCCGCCCAAGACAGCGGCCGTCATAGGGACGCAAGCCGCCATGCAAGTGAAACACCTGCTGCTGATCGCCATCCTCGCATTGACCGCTGCTTGCTCATCGAAGGAAGTCGTAGACGAAAACCTTAGCGAAGTCGAGCTGTACCAGCAGGCTCAGAACGATCTGGACAATAGTAGCTATACCAGCGCCATTGCCAAGTTGAAGGCTCTGGAATCGCGCTATCCGTTCGGTCGCTACGCTGATCAGGCTCAACTCGAGCTCATTTACGCCAACTACAAGAACACCGAGCCTGAAGCCGCCAAGTCTGCTGCCGAGCGTTTCATTCGCCTGCACCCGCAGCATCCGAACGTGGATTACGCCTACTACCTGAAAGGTTTGACGTCGTTCGACCAGGACGTCGGCCTGCTGGCGCGCTTCCTGCCGCTGGACATGACCAAGCGTGACCCGGGTGCCGCTCGCGACTCCTACAATGAGTTCGCCCAGCTGACCAGCCGCTTCCCGAACAGCCGCTACTCGCCGGATGCCAAGCAGCGCATGATTTACCTGCGCAACCTGCTGGCCTCCTACGAGATTCACGTTGCCGACTACTACCTGACCCGTCAGGCCTATGTCGCCGCCGCGAACCGTGGTCGTTATGTGGTGGAAAACTTCCAGGAAACCCCGTCCGTCGGTGACGGCCTGGCGGTCATGACTGAAGCCTACCAGCGGCTGCACTTGGACGAACTGGCAGCCACCAGCCTCGAAACCCTGAAGCTCAACTACCCGAACCACCCAAGCTTGGTGGACGGTCAGTTCCAGCCTTCGGTTGCCGAAGCCGACAACCGTTCGTGGTTGAGCAAGGCCACCCTGGGCCTGATCGAATCCCGTCCGCCGCTGCCGCCGGGTGAAACCCGCGCCAACCAGGACGTGCAGAAACAGTTCCAGGACGCCAAGGACGCGATTCCGAGCGAACTGAAGCCTAAAGATGGCAATGGCGACGCAGTCGAAGAAGAGCAACACGAGTCCGAGGGCAACAACAGCGACCGCTCGTGGTTCAGCTACATGACCTTTGGCGTGTTTGACTGACACCTCAGGTTGTACAAAAAGGAGCCTTGCGAGGCTCCTTTTTTGTGGGCGTGATGATTACGCTGTGCGCTCGGCATGACCTTGGCTAAACTGCTTAATCACTCGTCATAAAGCAGCTCACCATGCTTCGTTTACTGTTCTGGATCGCCCTGATTGCCGCTGCAGTATGGTTCTGGCGCAAGTTCAAGGGCGCGGCTAACGCCCCAAGGTCCTCCGCCGAGCTGGAGGCGGCTCCCATGGTCCGTTGCGCCCATTGTGGCGTGCACTTGCCCCGCGACCGCGCGCTGAGCCTTCAACAACAGTGGTATTGCAGCCAGGCTCACCTTGAGCAAGGCCCGGGCCCCAGTGGTCGCTGAGACCTCCAGTCCCGGCGGCAAACAAGCTCAGCGACTGCTGCGCCTCTATCACCTCTACCGTTTAAGTATCGGCATCACCCTCGTACTGTTGATGACCAGTAACCTGGACAACCAGTTGCTGGCGTTCGCCAATGACGACCTGCTGCGTAATGGCAGCTGGTTGTACCTGGTACTGAACATTCTGCTTGTGGTGTTCCTGGAAAACACCCGCCGGCCGGCGCAGCTGTTCAGCCTGGCGCTGGTCGATGTCTTGCTGCTCTGCGGTTTGTTCTACGCTGCGGGCGGAGTGGCCAGCGCCATCGGCAATCTGCTGATTGTGTCGGTGGCCATCAGCAATACGCTGCTGCGTGGGCGTGTCGGCCTGTTAATCGCCGCGGTCGGCGCGCTGGGCATCGTCGGTTTGAGCTTCCTCCTGAGCTTCAGCCATCCGGCCAGCCCCAACGATTACCTGCAAGTCGGCATGCTCGGTGCCCTGTGTTTTGCCTCGGCGTTGCTGGTGCAAGGGCTGAGCAGACGCCTGGAAGTCAGTGAACACCTCGCCGAACAGCGGGCCAGCGAAGTGATGGGGCTCGAAACCCTCAACGCACTCATTCTGCAACGCATGCGCACGGGCATTCTGGTGCTCGACGAACAGCGTCGAGTGCAGTTGGCCAACCACAGCGCATTGATCCTGCTGGGGCATAAAGCACTCGATGGACGGCTGATCGATGACTTTTCCCCCACGCTGGTCGAACGCCTGCAATTGTGGTTCAACAATCCAGCCTTACGTCCGCAAAGCCTGAAAATCCCCGGCAGCGGTCTGGAGCTGCAACCCAGCTTCATTGCCCTGGACCAAAGCCCGAATCCTCAGACCCTGGTTTTCCTCGAAGACATCGCTCAGGTCGCACAACAGGCACAGCAACTGAAACTCGCCGCCCTCGGTCGACTGACGGCGGGTATTGCCCATGAAATCCGCAATCCATTGGGTGCCATTAGTCATGCCGCGCAATTGCTGCGCGAATCCGAGGAACTCAACGGGGCGGACCGGCGTCTGACCCAGATTATTCAAGACCACTCTCAGCGAATGAATCGGGTTATCGAAAACGTCCTGCAACTGTCCCGCCGCCAGCAAACCATCCCGCAACGGCTGGACCTGAAGCCGTGGCTGGAACGGTTCGTCGCTGAAACCCGTGAGAGCACGAACGACGCCCAGCAAATTCACCTGCGCATGGGTTCCGGCGACTTCAACACCTTGATGGACCCGAACCAGCTCACCCAGGTCCTGGACAATTTATTGCGAAATGCCTGGCGCTACAGTGCCCTGAATCACGACACGGCTCAGGTCTGGCTCGAGTTGTTTGTCGATGCCGACAGCCAATTGCCGATCCTCGAGGTTGTGGACGACGGCCCCGGCGTGACGCCCGACCAGCAGGGGCATTTGTTCGAGCCGTTTTTTACCACCAGTAGCCAAGGCACAGGCCTGGGGCTTTATCTGTCCCGTGAGCTGTGCGAAAGCAACCAGGCCCGCCTAGACTTCAAACCACGCCAAGGCGGCGGCTGCTTTCGCATCACTTTTGCTCACGGACGGAAACAAAGTTGAACATGAGCCCACGGCCCAAAGTCCTGATCGTCGACGACGAACCGGATATCCGCGAACTCCTGGAAATCACCCTGGGACGGATGAAACTCGATACTTTCAGCGCCCGAAACCTCGGCGATGCGCAAGCGTTGCTGGCTCGGGAAACCTTCGATCTGTGCCTGACCGACATGCGCCTGCCCGACGGCAGCGGCCTTGAACTGGTGCAGCACATCCAGCAGCGTTACGCACAGGTGCCGGTGGCGATGATCACCGCCTACGGCAGCCTTGAAACAGCTATTAGCGCGCTCAAGGCCGGTGCCTTTGACTTCCTGACCAAGCCGGTCGACCTCACTCGCCTGCGGGAACTGGTCACCAGCGCCCTGCGCCTGCCTGCTCCAGCCGACGCCAGTACGGCGATTGATCGCCGGCTGCTGGGCAACTCGTTGCCCATGCGCAGCCTGCGCAAACACATCGACAAACTCGCCCGCAGCCAGGCGCCGGTGTACATCAGCGGCGAGTCCGGCAGCGGCAAGGAATTGGTTGCAAGACTGATCCACGAACAAGGCCCGCGAGCCCATCATCCCTTCGTCCCGGTCAACTGTGGGGCGATTCCGTCAGAGCTGATGGAAAGCGAATTCTTCGGGCATCGCAAAGGCAGTTTCAGTGGTGCCATCGAAGACAAGCGCGGACTGTTCCAGGCCGCCCGGGGAGGCACGCTGTTCCTCGATGAAGTCGCAGATTTGCCGTTGCCGATGCAGGTCAAACTGCTGCGTGCGATTCAGGAAAAAGCCGTGCGCAGTATCGGTGAGCAACAGGAAACCGTGATCGACGTGCGCATTCTTTGCGCCACCCACAAAGACCTTGAGGCCGAAATCACCGCCGAACGCTTTCGTCAGGATTTGTACTATCGGCTCAACGTGATCGAACTGCGGGTTCCGCCCTTGCGCGAACGCCGTGACGACATCGAACCACTGGCCAGCCATGTGCTCAAGCGCTTGGCAGCCGGTAGCGGCCGACCTCCCGCGACGCTCCATCCGCTCGCCTTGGATGCGCTGAAAGGCTACCGATTTCCGGGCAATGTGAGAGAACTGGAGAACGTACTCGAACGGGCTCACACCTTGTGCGAAAACAAGCAGATTGAAGCCAGCGACTTACGTCTGGCCGACGGTAATTGCACGGCAGAAGGCGGGCTTGCGGACCTGACGCAGATCGACAATCTGGAAGACTATCTGGAAAACGTCGAGCGCAAGGTCATCCTCCAGGCACTGGAAGAAACCCGCTGGAACCGCACGGCGGCGGCTCAGCGGTTGAATCTTTCGTTCAGGTCGATGCGTTACAGACTGAAAAAACTCGGGCTGGATTGAGGCCCCCTTCGCGGGTTTGCTCGCGAAGGCAATATGACAGTCGCCGAAGATCCTGCGGCTAGATACGCCCTACCGGCGCATAAGGTGCAGGATCAATAATCGGCTCACGCCCCAGCATCACATCCGCAAACAACTGACACGACGCCGGCGCCAGCACCAACCCGTTGCGGTAGTGCCCGCAATTAAGCCAAAGCCCTTCAAACCCGGGCACCTGACCGATGTAAGGAATGCCTTCCGGCGAGCCCGGCCGCAAACCGGCCCAATGCCCGACGACTTCGGCATCCGCCAACGCGGGAATCAACTCCACCGCCGAGGCCTTGAGGCTTTCCAATGCCAAGTCGGTCGGCGTCTTGTCATAGCCTTCATGCTCCAGCGTGCTGCCAATCAGAATGTGCCCATCGCGCCGGGGAATCGCGTAACGCCCCTTGGCCAGCACCATGCTCGGCAAAAAATCCGCCGCGCACTTGTACAGAATCATTTGCCCTTTTACCGGTTCGACCGGCAACGCCAAGCCCAGTTCTTTGAGCAAATCACCACTCCAGGCGCCGGCAGTCAGAACCACTTGATCACCCGGAACGGCACCCGTAGAGGTCTGTACGCCAACGACCTGATCACCTTCACGAATAAACCCGCTGACTTCGCACTGCTCGTGAATCGTCACATTCGGCAGCGCCAGCAATGCAGCTTTCAGCGACTTTACCAGCCGCGGATTGCGTACATTGGCCACGTCGGCCATATAGATCGCCCGCGAAAAACCCGCGCCCAACACCGGCACGGCATCATGCGCCGCAGAGATATCCACAGCCCGTAGCGGGCGGTTTTCCCGTTTCGCCCACGCCAGTGCCTCGGTTTCATCATCCAGGTCAAGCCAATACAGGCCGGTGGTGTGAACCTCAGGATCAACCCCGGTCGCCGCGAACAATCGCTCACCGAGCTGTGGATAAAAATCCTGGGACCAATGCGCCAACGCAGTGACCGCCGGGTTGTAGCGCCACGGATAGAGCGGAGAAACAATCCCGCCGCCCGCCCATGATGACTCCTGCCCAACGTTCGAACGATCCAGCAGCACCACACTGCGGACTTCGGACGCGAGATTGAACGCCGTCAGCAGCCCGATCACGCCGCCGCCGACAATCACCACTTGCTGTTGCCTGGTCATGTTCAGATCCAACCGTTAAATAGACAGAGGGCGCAAAAGGCACCCGAAAGAAAACTCAGCGACCCCAGCAATCCTTGGCGGTCAAACCGGCTGTTGCGTTGACCATGCTCCGGACACCGGTATTGGTCAGGGTGAAATCCCCGCACTTGTCGATTGCCATGCTCGAACCTGGTTTGCGCACGGCCGTCAGCAGGAAGGTCTGGTCAGTGATAGTCGGGGTGATGGTGTAATAGTCGTTGCCGGCGCTCAGGCCTGTGGCGTTGGTGTAGACATTGCTCTTGGTGTAGAACCGCTCAAGGATCTGCGCCTGCTCCGACAACACCCCGGCGATTTCGCTGCGTCGGCCTTTCTTCAAGTATTCGGTGAAGCTCGGGGCGGCAATGGTCATGACGATCCCGATGATCGCAATCACGATCATGATTTCGATCAGGGTAAAACCTCGGTTGGATCTACGCATGCCTCAACTCTCACTTACTGTATTTGTCGCCACATGATGCGACGGCTGCCGCCGCCGGATTTTTCCACCAGCGTGCTGATACCGCCACTGGAATCGTTCACGATTTTGCGGGTTGCACCATTGACGATGGCGTTCAGGGTCGGAATGCCACCGGTGAAAATCACCCCGCTCGACACCGTATCTGTACTGTCGACCACCCCGTCGCCATTGGTATCAAGCACCGCATAGTTGAGCATCTTACCGCTGAATGCCTCCAGCTCGACCAGTTTGCCGGTACCGAAGCTGGCGCACGGGTCCGTAGTGTCCACACTTGCCGTAGTAAAAACGATCCGCCCCAGTATCAGACTGGCCTGATTGATCACTCGCTCGCCGATCAGCGCGTTGTTGTACCCCAGTGGCAAATACCAGCCCTTCTCTGCCGGGTAGGTCACGTCGTTCTGGCTGGTGGTGATGAACTGGCCAGTGCTGCCAGAGAACACCCCCGTTACCGCCTGAGCCTGCAAACTGGCCACGGTGATTTGACCCGATCCGCCGTCCGCATCCCACACTGCATAAAACGCCTGTAAATCCTTGTTGGTCTTGTCGGCCGTCTCATTGAATTTACCAGTGCCGACAAACACCTCCTTGCCGCCCAGTGCATTGTCCGCCAGCAAAGGTTGCGCGGTAATGGGCTGAGTGGCGCCACCGGCCGTGGTAAACAGCGGCTTGCCGGAAAAGGCCACGCCCCAGGTATCGGGCGCCGTGGCGCTCAGATCGAACTTCCACAACCGCCCTTTCAAGTCGCCGCCATAAGCAGCCTGCACCACATTCTGCGAGTTGACCCTGAGCTTCACCGACGACAGACCATTGGTGGTTTCAGTGCTGTCGACCACGATTTTCTTGATCAACGACCCATCACGCACATCCACCACGTACAACGCAGCGACGCCAGAGTTGCTGCCATAACCGTTAGAAATAAACGCGGCCCATCGACCATCGGCCAAGCGTGCCACTTCCGGTCGAGCGTAGGCATAACCCAGGTCATTGAACACGTTCGCCGTACTCGGCGTGGTCGGCGCAGCGATTTCCCACAACGCCTTGAACGCGTTACCCAACGAGGCATCGAACAGTTGCAGCGCATAGAAGACTTTGCCGCCCGCCCCGGTGCCGCCAATGGCCAGGGTTTTCCAGGTGCCGCTGAGTTGGGCATCGAACACACCGACCTGCCCATCGACCAGATACTTGTGGCTCACACCGTTGATGTAGGCTGGATCGGCGATGTACCGCAGCGAGGGCAAAACACTGGACGGCATGTAGGCATAGCGCCTGACACCATTGGCCGAGTTGATGACATTCACAAAACCGTCGTTGGCGTTCACCACCAGGCTGGCACTCATATTGGCGGCTTTGATGTTCAGGTAGGTGCTGTAAGTACTGTCGCCCAGCAGATCGGATGCGGTTTTATCCACAGGGGAGGCCAACACCAGCGGCGAGTTGATGATGTCGCCGAGCAATACGCTGCGCACCTTGAGCCCGGTTTTGTTGGTGCCCTTGCTCCACTCCACCAGATCGCTGCCAGTGATGCCGGTGGGCAGGCTCTGACTCAACGATGTCTGCTGCGCCGGGGAAAAACTGCTGTAGGCCAGCGTGACAGCGGTGTTGCTCAGGGTGTTCCAGGATTGAAACGCCGGTACGGTCGCGCCGGGGACGATGGTAGTGTCGGTGGTCCATTGCACAGCGGCAGTGTTCACCACCCCAGCAGACGTGAAACCAAAGGACTTGAGGGTGCCGCGCCAGTCTTTCGGGTCATAGCTGGTCTGAAAATAGCTGGATCCGCTGGTCAGGGTGGTACCGCTGGTGACCCCGCTCCCCCCGGAACCAGCCTTGGAAGTGATCTCACTCAACGCTGACGACAATGCGTTGTTGAGCCCCACGCTATCGGTCGCCTGATAATACTTGCCCTGCCCATAGCCGGCCGCGTCCGACAACATCTGATTCGCAGCGGTAAACCCTACGGTGTAGGTGTTCATGTTCTGTTTCGGGAAGTCCACCGCGTTCCAGCTTTTGCCCGCCGCATCGGTGCCGGTGGAGCGCATGTCGATGTCGAACGCGAACTTGGCGATGTCGTCGAGGTAAAGGGTGTCACCTTCGCCGTCACCGTTGAGGTTGTTGCCATCATTGTTCACGCCGTCCCAGTTTGGCAGCCGGGTGCCCCCCAGTGGGTCGTTGGTCGGGAAGCTCCGGTCAAACGTCGGCAGGCCATCGGTGATGACCACACCATAGTTTTTCTGGCAACGGTACTGGATCGGGCTGGTGTAGGTGGCTGGCGTCGAGTTGTAGTACGGCGCCAGCCCCCGGAAGTAGCGGGTGATTTCGTAGTAGGTTTCCGCCAGCGGGGTGTTGGCCACGGCGCTCAAGCCATTGATGGAGCTGATCAGGTTGTTGTAATTGTTGTCGGCCTGCGATTGGGTCACGCTGCCGCTCACCACCGATAGATCACTGATCGAGCGGGCGATGAAGCCGCCATTGCCGGAGTTGCTGCTATTTACCGGATTGAACGTCGCAAGCCCCATGCGCAGGCCGCGGTTGCTGCTCACCAGTGCCGTGGACACGTTTCGCGCCACGTTCATGCGGTAGTCGTTGGGGATCGAGCCGGTGGTGAAATCCCGGTTGCTGCCGTTGGCCAAGCCCACCAGGTAGGACAGGTAATCGTCGGAGTAGCGGGTGTTTTCATTGCCCACCGGGTCTGGCAACTTCAGGCACAACGGCGCCAGGCTGTTGTTGTAAAACGCGTAGGCCCCACTGGAACAACCGGACTGCGGCAGGCTGGACAGGAAGATCGAATCACCGACGATATCGCTGCCGCTCAAACACAGCCCGAGGAAAAAATTACATTGTCTGGCGGGCGTGCGCCCAGTAACGGTCGGATCGAACCCGGCGGCGTAAAGGATGCTGTTCATGCTCCCCGAGTCGTCGATCAGCAACATCACGTTCGGCGCAACAGCCGCGGCGCTTAACAGCGGTGAATCCGAAGGCGTGAAGGCATACGCCGGGGCCGACAGATAAAGGCCGAACACAACGCCGCAAAGCAGCCGACACATGCGGGCGCGCCATTCAGTACTTAGCATAAATACTCTCCACGACGCTGCGCGAGTTGCCCGCGATGCCGACGGCGGTCACCCGGTAAAGCGTCGCCGAGGTATTGCTCGGCACATTGACGGCGTTGAGCGTGGTGCCGATGTTTTGCACCCCGTAAAAGCCACCGCCGGAAGCGATCCACGTCACACCAGAGCTGGAGTTGAGACCGGCGGCCGTGAGGCTCGTGGCCTCGGCCGGCGGGGCGCACTGGCTGCAGACCGGCAATGAATAGCTGTCGAGCTGCACCGCGCTTTCACCCACGCGCAACGCCGCTTCGGCCCCCTGAAACGACTGGTTGCGCAGGCTCACACTGCCGGCCATTTTTTCCTGCAGGGTGGCATTCTGCATCGAAGAAAGGCCGATCAGTGTCAGCAATAGCAGAAACACCAGACTGACCAGCAGCGCCATGCCACGCTGGGCTTGAGACGTCATGGTGGCCGCCCTCATGGCAGACGGTTGCGCAAGGCGGCAACCACGCTGAAGGTCTGGTTGCGCACCCGATTATTCGGGTCGGTGAGGGTCAGGCTCAGGCGTACGCTGCGGATGCGTGCCGGGTCCGACGGGTTGCTGCTGTAACTGGAAGCCGCCACATCTGTGGCGGAACTGGCGAGACCGAAGCTCACGTTGAACGCACTCACGTTGTTCACCAGCACGTACTGGGTGGGCGTGCCGGCACCCGCCCCCATCAATATCTGGTTGTTGCTGAAGCTGTAGATCAACCGCCGGATCGGAAAGGCCAGAAACCCTGTCGCGGGTGTTCGTGCGCCGGTGTACGCCGTCGCCGAGTTTCGACAGTCAGACACCACCGTCCAGGTCGGCGCTCCGCCGTTGCCGCCAACATCCGCCGTCACCAGCGTCAGCTTGAGGTTGGCGTTGTCCCAACTGATGGGCGTTATCTGACTGGCGTTGAAGTCACCCGACGAACTCGAATCGGTGATAGTGCCCAGACAGCCGAACATGCCGACCATACGGATTTCCTGAATCATTTTGCTCAACACAAAACGCGCGTCTTCCTGCATCCCGGCGGAGACGTTCTGGCTGACGTAGGTATTTTTCGCCGCGATGAAAATCTGCGCCACGCCCAGGACCACGATCAGGCTCAACGCCAGCGCGATCAGCAACTCGATCAAACCGAACCCTCGGCTGGAGCGGTTCATGGCGTGGACACCGGGTCGGCCGTGGCGCGACTGGTCAGGACAAAGCTGCGGCGCGAGCTGGCGATATTGGCGGCGCGCGAGTCGTCCCAGTTGATGGTAATGGTGTAAACCCGCTGGTTCAGCGTCACGCTGCCAGTGGCCGTCGCGCCGCCGAAATTGACGATGTTGGTGGTGAAGTCGTAGAGATCCTGGTCCCGGGTGACACTCAGGTTGCCCGAGGTCGGAGGCGTGATGGTGTAGTCGGCAGCGGAATTGGCGCGAATGCGGTCCATCATGTCGTAGGCGATAAAACTCGCCTGGCTGGTCATCCGTGAACTGTCGGTGTACTTCAGCGCATTGAGCTGAATCGCCGCCGCCCCCAATAGCCCCACCGTCAGTATCAACAACGCCACCAGGACTTCGATCAGCGTCATGCCCTCCTGTGCACGCTTGCTCCATTCCCTCATCCGCAACTTCCACCCAATAGAATTCGTCCGTTCAAACACACATTCAGCGTCCTGCTTTGCGTCCCCAATACATAGTTGATGACGACGGCGGTAGACGGTGCCGACAAACCGCCCAGGTTGTTGAAGTCCAGCGCGGTCACTCCTGAGGTTAGCGTCAGAGTGGCGCCGCTGCTCATCGCTGGAACAACCCGCAATACATTGGCCGGTGTGCCAGTACCGTCATAGACCGTCAATTCACCAGTCCAGACACTGCCGCCCGCCGTCGGGCGGACGCGGGTGGTGATGCCACGGTCGATGGCCTCCAGTCGGGCGAAATTGAGTCCGCGCTGCAAGTCGCCGATTTCGGTATCGGCCCGGGTGGTTTGCACCGAACGGGTAAACGCCGGTACGGCCAGGGTGATCAGGATCAGAAACACCGCGAGCGTGATCAACAGTTCGATCAGCGTGAAACCTTTTGTACGATGATCCATCGGTGCCCTCCGTTGCCGTCGGCTATACCTGCTTCTACACGCTAGAACATTCGACCGGCCCAGGCGGGTTGTTTTGCCATTACTTGCGCATGGATTGCGCGGGTCACACCACTCCAGGGAGGGAAATGCCATGCATCAGCAAGGTTTCAGCCTGATCGAACTGCTTATGGGACTGGCGATTGCCGCAATTGTTCTGCTGTTGGTCAGTCCGGCGTTCGCGGCACTCACTGAATCGAACCATCGCGAGGCGACGGCGAACGCTCTGGTCAGTGGTATTCGCAATGCCAGAACCCTGGCCATCACACGCAATCAGGCCGTTGTGATTCATGGCATCAACGGGGATTGGGGTCAGGGCTGGCGGATCATTCTGGACATCAGTGGCAAAGGACCGGAGGACAGCAGCAATCCGCTGCTGGTTGAGCGCGTGGATAGCGCTCGGGGAGCGATTGTCGGCAATTGGCCGGTCAGGCGATATGTTCGATTCAGCGGGATCGGCGAACCCCAGATGCCCGGACGGGCGTTTCAAGCGGGGACTGTGCATTTTTGCGCAGCCCGCGAACCGGTCAGCCAGCTCCAGGTGGTGCTGGCCGCTACGGGTCGCGTCAGCCTGCGCAGCGACAAGGTTGAGCAGGCTTTATGTCAGCGTTAAAGCAGGGAACGCACGCGCAGCTCTTTAGGCATGGAGAACGTGATGTTCTCCTCGCGACCGGCCAGTTCATCGGCGCCGGTGGCGCCCCATGCCTGTAACTGCTGGATCACGCCCCGCACCAACACTTCCGGAGCGGAGGCACCAGCGGTAATGCCGATACGTTCGACCCCCTCAAACCAGCTCTTTTGCAGGTCTTCGGCACCGTCGATCAGGTAGGCCGGGGTGGCCATGCGCTCAGCCAGTTCACGTAGGCGATTGGAGTTGGAGCTGTTCGGGCTGCCGACCACCAGGACCACGTCGCATTCGTCGGCGAGTTGCTTGACCGCGTCCTGACGGTTTTGCGTGGCGTAGCAGATGTCATCCTTGCGTGGACCACCGATCGCAGGGAAACGTGTACGCAGTGCGTCGATGACGCGGCTGGTATCGTCCATGGACAGGGTAGTCTGGGTCACGAACGCCAGTTTTTCAGGGTTGTTCACCTGCAATTCGGCGACGTCTTTCTCGTCTTCGACCAGATAGATCGCGCCACCATTGCTGCCATCGTACTGGCCCATGGTGCCTTCGACTTC
Organism: Pseudomonas sp. 3296; assembly: GCF_031456615.1. Taxonomy (NCBI): domain Bacteria; kingdom Pseudomonadati; phylum Pseudomonadota; class Gammaproteobacteria; order Pseudomonadales; family Pseudomonadaceae; genus Pseudomonas; species Pseudomonas sp. 3296. Next base: position 249,572 of record NZ_JAVDUY010000010.1, on the reverse strand, counting down.
CGGATGACCGGCGTGGCCGATGAGGATGCATTCACGGCCGTCGCGGCTGTAGCGGGCCACTTCGATGTGAACCTTGGTTACCAGAGGGCAAGTGGCGTCGAACACCTTCAGGCCACGACCGGCGGCTTCAGTGCGCACGGCCTGGGAAACACCGTGGGCACTGAAGATCACGATCACGTCATCGGGCACCTGATCCAGTTCTTCGACGAAAATCGCCCCGCGAGCACGCAGGTCTTCGACGACGAATTTGTTGTGGACTACTTCGTGGCGCACATAGATCGGCGGCCCGAAGACTTCCAGAGCGCGATTGACGATTTCGATCGCACGGTCCACACCGGCGCAGAAGCCACGGGGGTTGGCGAGTTTGATTTGCATGCTGTGCCTCGTGTCTTGCGCGCAAGAAGTAAGATCATTAAAACCCCGTAGGAGCTGAGCTTGCTCAGCTCCTACAAGTTACAGCGATTTGACGTTGATGATCTCGACGTCAAAGGTCAATGTCTTGCCGGCCAGCGGGTGGTTGAAGTCGATGGTCACTTGCTCGTCATCGAATGTCTTCACCACACCGGGCAGCTCAGTATTGGCCGCATCGTTAAAGATCACCAGCAAGCCAGGCGACAGTTCCATGTCCTTGAACTGCGAGCGCGGGATGATCTGTACGTTCTGCGGGTTGGGTTGGCCAAAAGCGTTTTCTGGCTGAATGGTCAGCGTACGCTTGTCGCCAGCCTTGAAGCCGAACAGTGCTGCTTCGAAACCTGGCAACAGGTTGCCGTCACCGACCTTGAAGGTCGCCGGGGCTTTGTCGAAGGTGCTGTCGACCGTGTCGCCGTTCTCCAGGCGCAGTGCAAAGTGCAAGGTGACTTCCGTGTTCTGGCGGATGCGTTGCTCAGCCAATACCTGTTCAGTCATGAACGGCTTCTCCGGTTTTCTTACTTTTGAACATGTCTAGCGCAAGCATTACGGCACCGACAGAGATTGCACTGTCGGCAAAGTTGAACGCCGGGAAATACCAGCGGTTCTGCCAATGCACCAGAATGAAGTCGATCACGTGGCCCAGGGCGATGCGGTCATACAGATTACCCAGCGCGCCACCCAGCACCAGCGCCAAAGCGACGGCCAGCCAGGTTTCATTGCGCCCCAGACGCTTGAGCCACACCACCAGCACCGCACTGACCACCACGGCGATCAGGGCGAACAGCCAGCGCTGCCAGCCGGAGCTGTCAGCCAGGAAGCTGAACGCAGCGCCAGTGTTATAAGCCAGGGTCCAGCTGAAGTAATCGGGGATCACCACGATTTGCTGGTACATCTGGAGCTTGCCTTCGAAGTAGAACTTGCTGACCTGGTCGATGACCAGGACCAGCAAACTCAACCAGAGCCAGCTCAGCCGCCCGAAACGGCCAACGGCATTAGGCATAGTGACGAACCTCGCCAGCGCCGCTGATGTTGTCGACGCAACGACCGCAGATTTCCGGATGCTCCGGGTTCACGCCGACATCTTCACGGCAGTGCCAGCAACGGGCGCACTTGGCGTGGCTGGACTTGACCACTTGCAGCTTCAAGCCGCTGACTTCGGTAACCACCGCATCGGCCGGTGCCTGTACAAACGGCGCAACGGTCGCGGTCGAGGTAATCAGCACGAAGCGCAGTTCGTTGCTCAGCTTGGCCAGGTCGGCGCTCAGCGCGTCATCGGCGAACAGCGTCACTTCGGCTTGCAGGTTGCCACCGACGGCCTTGGCCGCGCGCTGGATTTCCATTTCCTTGTTGACGGCTACCTTTACGGCCATGATCCGCTCCCAGTAGGCGCGGTCCAGCTCGACGCCTTCCGGCAGCTCGGTCAAGCCTTCGTACCAGGTGTTGAGCATCACCGATTCGTTACGCTCACCCGGCAGGTATTCCCACAGTTCGTCAGCGGTGAATGCGAGGATCGGCGCGATCCAGCGCACCAGCGCTTCGGAGATGTGGTACAGCGCGGTTTGCGCCGAACGGCGCGCCTTGCTGTTGGCGCCAGTGGTGTACTGACGGTCCTTGATGATGTCGAGGTAGAAACCGCCCAGCTCCTGCACGCAGAAGTTGTGGATCTTGGAATAGACGTTCCAGAAGCGGTATTCGCCGTAGTGCTCTTGCAGCTCGCGTTGCAGCAGCAAGGTACGGTCCACAGCCCAACGGTCCAGCGCCAGCATGTCTTCGGCCGGCAGGATGTCGGTGGCCGGGTTGAAGCCGGTCAGGTTCGAGAGCAGGAAGCGCGCGGTGTTACGGATACGCCGGTAGGCGTCCGCACTGCGTTGCAGGATCTGCTCGGACACGGCCATTTCACCCGAGTAATCGGTGGAAGCCACCCACAGGCGCATGATGTCGGCGCCCAGGGTGTCGTTGACCTTTTGCGGTGCAATAACGTTGCCCAGCGACTTGGACATCTTGCGGCCGGACTCATCGACAGTGAAGCCGTGGGTCAGCAGTTCGCGGTACGGCGCGTGGTTGTCGATGGCGCAACCGGTCAGCAACGACGAGTGGAACCAGCCGCGGTGTTGGTCCGAGCCTTCCAGGTACAGGTCGGCGCGCGGACCGGTTTCGTGGCCCATTGGGTGCGAACCGCGCAGGACGTGCCAGTGCGTGGTGCCCGAATCGAACCAGACGTCCAGGGTGTCGCTGATTTTGTCGTAAAGCGGCGCTTCGTCACCGAGCAGTTCGGCGGCGTCCATCTTGAACCAGGCTTCGATGCCTTCGACTTCGACGCGCTTGGCAACTTCTTCCATCAGCTCGGCAGTGCGTGGGTGCAGTTCGCCGCTTTCCTTGTTCAGGAAGAACGGGATCGGCACGCCCCAGTTGCGTTGACGGGAGATGCACCAGTCCGGACGGTTGGCGATCATCGAGTGCAGGCGCGCCTGGCCCCAGGCCGGGACGAACTTGGTCTCTTCGATGGCTTTGATCGCGCGCTTGCGCAGGGTGTCGCCGGTCACAGGCTCTTTGTCCATGCCGATGAACCACTGCGCGGTGGCGCGGTAGATCAGCGGGGTCTTGTGACGCCAGCAATGCATGTAGCTGTGTTCGATGATGCTGGTGTGCAACAGCGCACCGACTTCGGTCAATTTGTCGACGATGGCCGGGTTGGCCTTCCAGATGAACTGGCCGCCGAAGAACTCCAGCGACGGTACGTAAACGCCGTTGCTTTGTACCGGATTGATGATGTCATCGTTGACCATGCCGTACTTCTTGCAGGTCACGAAGTCGTCTACGCCGTAGGCTGGCGAGGAGTGAACCACACCCGTGCCGGCGCCCAGCTCAACGTAGTCGGCCAGGTAAACCGGCGACAGACGGTCGTAGAACGGGTGACGGAAGTTGATCAGTTCCAGCTCTTTACCGGTGGTGGTCGCAACGACCGAGCCTTCCAGGCTGTAACGGGCCAGGCACGACTCGACCAGCTCTTCAGCCAGCACCAGCAGTTTGTCGCCGACATCGACCAGGGCGTAGTTGAATTCAGGGTGAACATTCAACGCCTGGTTGGCCGGGATGGTCCACGGGGTAGTGGTCCAGATCACGATCGAAGCCGGCTTGGCCAGCGACGCCAGACCGAAAGCGGCAGCCAGCTTGGCTTCGTCGGCAATCGGGAACGCCACGTCGATGGTCGAGGACTTCTTGTTCTCGTACTCGACTTCCGCTTCAGCCAGGGCCGAACCGCAGTCGAAGCACCAGTTCACAGGCTTCAGACCCTTGAACACGAAGCCGCCCTTGACGATTTCCGCCAGGGCACGGATTTCACCGGCTTCGTTCTTGAAGTCCATGGTCTTGTAGGGGTTGGCGAAGTCGCCCAACACGCCCAGACGGATGAATTCGGATTTCTGCCCTTCGATCTGCTCGGTGGCGTAGGCACGGCACAGTTCGCGGGTCTTGTCCGCGCCCAGGTTCTTGCCGTGGGTCACTTCGACTTTGTGCTCGATCGGCAGGCCGTGGCAGTCCCAGCCCGGAACATAAGGTGCATCGAAACCCGACAGGGTCTTCGAACGGATGATCATGTCCTTGAGAATCTTGTTCAACGCATGACCGATGTGAATCGTGCCGTTGGCGTACGGAGGACCGTCGTGAAGTACGAACTTCGGACGATCCTTGCCAATCTCGCGCAACTTACCGTACAGGCCAATGCTGTCCCAGCGCTGCAGAATCTGCGGTTCGCGCTGAGGCAGGCCGGCCTTCATTGGGAAGGCGGTGTCCGGAAGGTTTAGCGTGGCTTTATAGTCGGTCATTTAAGGCTCTTCATTAGCGATTGGCGCTAGGTGCGACAGGGCACGGGCGGCGGCGACATCCGCATTGATCGCCGTCTTAAGCGCCTCCAGAGAGGCGAAACGCTGCTCTTCACGCAGCTTGTGGTGGAAGACCACCGTCAAACGCCGGTCATACAGATCGCCGGCAAAATCTAAAAGATGCACTTCGAGGTGGGCTTTGCCATCACCTTGGACCGTTGGCCGCACGCCGATATTGGCGACGCCTGGCCAGGTCTTGCCATCGATGTCGACGTTGACCAGGTAAACCCCGGTCAGCGGCACGCGACGGCGCTTGAGTTGTATGTTGGCCGTGGGCGTACCCAACTGGCGCGCCAGCTTCTGGCCGTGCAGCACTCGTCCGGTAATCTGGAACGGCCGCCCGAGCAGTCGCTCGGCCAGGACGAAATCGGCAGCGGCCAGGGCATTGCGGACCTGGGTGCTGCTGACGCGAATACCGTCCAGCTCGACGGTTTGCGCAGCTTCCACGGTAAAGCCCTGCACGATGCCGGCCTGTTGCAGGAAATCGAAATCGCCGACGCGGTCACAGCCGAAGCGGAAGTCGTCACCGACCTCGAGGTGCTGCACACCAAGGCCGTCCACCAGAATGGTATCGACGAATTCGCTGGCGCTGAGCTTGCTCAGCCGCTGGTTGAAGGCCAGGCACAGGACGCGGTCGACACCTTCGTCGGCCAGCAGCTGCAGTTTGTCCCGCAGCCGGGCCAGACGGGCCGGGGCCGTGTCCGGGGCGAAGAATTCTCGCGGCTGCGGCTCAAAAATCACCACGCAGCTAGGCACGCCCAACTCGAGCGCACGTTCACGCAGCCTCGCCAGGATAGCCTGGTGGCCACGGTGAACACCGTCAAAGTTGCCAATAGTGGCGACACAGCCCCGATGCTGGGGGCGCAGATTTTGGAGGCCTCGAACCAGCTGCATAACGCGCTTCTTGCTCATAAAGTGGTCGATTATAACCACACCCGGCGGCCGACGACAGGCAACACCGTAACCAAAGTGATCGAGCCGACAAAACCACCGGCTCGCCCGTGTTTATCGAGGCTGCAACCTCAGCTCAATGCCTTGCGATTGAAGTCGCGCAAACGGAAGCCCATCAGCAGCAACATTCCGAAGTAAGCGACGATGCCGGCGGTGATCAAGGCGCCCAGACGCAGGAATCTTTCAAGCATATGCCCTTGATCCCATGCCGGCATAAAGTGCATCCCGACCAGCAATACGGCGGACATCACCAACACGGCAATAACGAGCTTGGCGCCGAACTTCGCCCAGCCCGGCTGCGGCTGATACATCTGCTGCTTGCGCAGTTGATAGAACAACAGCCCGGCGTTGATGCAGGCGCCGGCGCTGATGGCCAGGGCCAGGCCGGCGTGAGCCAGCGGACCGATCAGCATCAGGTTGAACAACTGCGTAACCACCAGGGTGAAAATGGCGATTTTTACCGGTGTGCGGATGTTTTGTTGCGCATAAAAGCCCGGTGCCAGCACTTTGATCACGATAATCCCGAGCAAACCGACGGAATAAGCGATCAGCGCACGTTGGGTCATCGACGCATCAAAGGCACTGAACTGGCCGTACTGGAACAGCGAAACGGTCAGAGGCTCAGCCAGAATCCCCAGCGCCAGCGAACACGGCAACACCAGGACGAAGCACAGGCGCAGCCCCCAGTCGAGGATGCGCGAATATTCGTGACGGTCTTTGCTGGCGTAGGTTTTGGCCAGCGTCGGCAACAGAATCGTGCCCAGCGCCACGCCCAATACACCGGACGGCAATTCCATCAAGCGGTCGGCGTAGTACATCCAGGACACAGAGCCGGCCACCAGGAAGGACGCGAAAATGGTGTTGATGATCAGGGAAATCTGGCTGACCGATACGCCGAGAATCGCCGGCAGCATCTGCTTCATCACTCGCCAGACACCGTTGTCACGCAGGTTCAGGCGCGGCAACACCAGCATGCCGATTTTTTTCAGGTGCGGTAGTTGATAAAGCAATTGCGCCAGGCCACCCACCAGAACCGCCCATCCGAGTGCCATAACCGGCGGATCGAAGTACGGCGTCAGGAACACCGAAAAGACGATCATGCTGACGTTGAGCAAGGTCGGCACAAAGGCCGGCACTGAAAAACGGTTGTAGGTATTGAGGATCGCACCGGCCAGGGACGACAGGGAAATCAGCAATATGTAGGGAAAGGTCACCCGTAACAGGCTGGAAGTCAGCTCGAATTTTTCCGGCGTATCGGTAAAACCCGGCGCAGTCGCCCAGATAACCCAGGGCGCCGCAATCATCCCCAATGCCGTGACTAGCGCCAGCACCAATGTCAGCAAACCCGAGACGTAGGCAATGAATGTTCGCGTCGCCTCCTCGCCCTTCTGGCTTTTGTATTCGGCCAGAATCGGCACGAAGGCTTGGGAAAACGCCCCCTCGGCGAAGATTCGCCGCAACAGATTGGGCAATTTGAAGGCGATAAAGAAGGCGTCCGTCGCCATCCCGGCACCAAATGTACGTGCGATCAGCGTGTCACGAACAAACCCCAAAACCCGGGAAATCATCGTGATAGAGCTGACGGCGGCCAACGATTTGAGCAAATTCATTGAAAGAGTTTGTGCCTGTCGATAAACAGCAGGCGAACAAAGCGCCTACTTATGCGATACTCCGCGCCGCAGCAGCACAGAGCCAAAGCTCGCGAGTTTACAGGTCAAGCGCCGGAAATAAATATCCCGCCTCTTTATACCTACCACTTAGCGGAACGTCTCAACCGCCCTTGACAAGACATCAACTCATCGGCATGATTCGCGGCCTATTTTGTTTGCTATTTCCTAAAAAGTCTTTCGAGGAGCTCGACGGTGGCCAACACACCTTCCGCCAAAAAACGTGCAAAACAGGCTGAGAAGCGTCGCAGCCACAACGCCAGCCTGCGTTCCATGGTTCGTACCTACATCAAGAATGTAGTTAAAGCCATCGACGCAAAAGACGCTGCTAAAGCTCAAGCTGCTTACGTTCTGGCCGTGCCAGTTATCGACCGTATGGCCGATAAAGGCATCATCCACAAGAACAAGGCTGCTCGTCATAAGAGCCGCCTGAACGGTCACGTCAAGGCTCTGAACCTTGCTGTTGCCGCATAAGCGGTAAGCTTGTTAAAAAACCGACCTCAGGGTCGGTTTTTTATTGCCTGCGAATTAACAAACCCCACACAAAAAATGTAGGAGTGAGCCTGCTCGCGATAGCGGGGCAACACTCAACACCGATGTCGACTGTTGCACCGCTATCGCGAGCAGGTCACTCCCACAATTTGGATCTTTGTCAGATTACTGAGCGTGCGCCCACGGCAGGATCGGGATCGCCGTCACCGCATTCTGCGGACTACCCTCGATCAAGCGATCACTGTAGACCAGATACACCAGCGTATTGCGCTTCTTGTCGAGGAAACGCACCACCTGCATGGTCTTGAACACCAGCGACGTGCGCTCCTTGAACACCTCATCACCATCCTTCAGCTCACCCTTGAAACTGATGGGGCCGACCTGACGGCAAGCAATAGAGGCCTCGGCGCGATCTTCCGCCAGGCCCAAACCACCCTTCACGCCACCAGTCTTGGCGCGCGACAGGTAGCACGTCACACCCTCGACCTTAGGATCATCAAACGCCTCGACAACGATCCGGTCGTTCGGCCCGACGAATTTGAACACCGTCGACACCTGGCCAATTTCCTCAGCCGAAGCCAGCAGCGGCATCGCCAGCAGCAGACCTAACAATCCTTTTGCCACACGCATTCAAATATTCCTTCAGACCAGAATCAGGTTGTCGCGGTGAACCAGTTCCGGCTCAGCCATGTAACCCAACAGACCGACAATCGCCTCAGACGACTGACCGATGATTTTTTGTGCTTCCAGCGCACTGTAATTAGCCAGGCCACGGGCGATCTCACGACCATCCGGCGCCACGCACACCACCATTTCGCCGCGACGGAAGCTGCCCTGTACCAGCTTGACCCCCACCGGCAGCAAACTTTTATGGTCTTGGGCCAGCGCTTTAACCGCACCGCCGTCCAGCACCAGCGTGCCACGGGTTTGCAGGTGCCCGGCCAGCCATTGCTTGCGCGCCGCCAGCATGCCACGCTCAGGCGAGAGCAAGGTGCCGATGCGCTCACCCGCCTTCAGGCGATCCAGCACGCGCTCAATGCGCCCACCCACGATGATGGTGTGCGCCCCGGAACGAGCTGCCAGACGCGCCGCACGCAATTTGGTCTGCATACCGCCACGCCCCAGCGCACCGCCAGTACCGCCCGCCACCGCATCCAGCGCCGGATCATCAGCGCGCGCCTCGTAAATCAGGTTGGCGTCAGGGTTGTTGCGCGGATCGGCGTCGAACATGCCATCGCGATCCGTGAGGATCACCAGCAAATCAGCTTCAACCAGGTTGGCCACCAGCGCCGCCAGCGTGTCGTTGTCGCCAAATCGGATTTCATCGGTCACCACGGTGTCGTTTTCGTTGATCACCGGGATCACTTTCAGCTCAACCAGGGCGCGCAAGGTGCTACGGGCGTTCAGGTAGCGCTTGCGATCGGACAAATCATCGTGCGTCAGGAGAATCTGCGCGGTGTGCCGGCCATGCTCGGCAAAGCTCGACTCCCAGGCCTGCACCAGCCCCATCTGACCGATGGCGGCGGCGGCCTGCAACTCGTGCATCGCGCTGGGTCGTACGGTCCAGCCCAAACGGCTCATGCCCGCGGCCACAGCCCCGGAAGAAACCAACACCAGTTCGACGCCCGCTTCATGCAAAGCCACCATCTGCTCGACCCAGACACCCATTGCCGCGCGATCCAGGCCCTTGCCGTCCGCTGTCAGCAAAGCGCTGCCGATCTTCACGACCCAACGCTGCGCACCTGTCACCTTGCTCCGCATCATCTTCAACCTTAGCTTGAGGACAGCGCGACCTGGCACTGCCCGTGACGTTAATCGCGGCTATTACTGACCAACGATCGATTTCCAGATACTAAAACGCCGCTCGATTGAGCGGCGCTTAAGTTTACTGCAACGAATCAGTCACGCACGTAAATGATTTCCGGACCGTCTTCGTCATCCACATCTTCTTCGTCCCAATCATCGTCGCCGATGTCATGGACCGACTTCACGCCGCTACGGCGCAGGGCACGCTGGTCATCCAGGGCCTGCAGCTGAGCACGCGCTTCGTCTTCGATGCGCTGATCGAGTTCTGCCAGCTCTTCCTTGTAGGCCGGGTCGGCAGCCAGGCGATCAGCACGATCTTCCATGTAACGCATGATGTCGTGACACAGACGCTCGGTACCAAGCTTGGAGATGGCCGAGATCACATAGACCGGACCAGTCCACTCCAGGCGATCAACGATCTCCTTGACGCGAGCATCGTGCTCTTCTTCAAGGATCTGGTCGCACTTGTTCAGCACCAACCAACGATCACGCTCAGCCAGGGACGGGCTGAATTTGGTCAACTCGCTGACGATCACTTCAGCGGCATCCGGTGCGCTGGTGTCATCCAGTGGCGCCATGTCCACGAGGTGCAACAGCAAACGGGTACGCGACAAGTGCTTGAGGAAGCGAATCCCCAGGCCAGCACCATCGGAAGCGCCTTCGATCAGACCCGGAATGTCCGCGACCACGAAGCTTTTCCAGCGATCGACGCTGACCACACCCAGGTTCGGCACCAACGTGGTGAACGGGTAGTCGGCGACTTTCGGCTTGGCGGCCGATACCGAGCGAATGAAGGTACTTTTACCGGCGTTCGGCAAGCCCAGCAGACCTACATCAGCCAGCACTTTCATTTCCAGCTTGAGATCACGCGCCTCACCCGGCTTACCCGGAGTAGTCTGACGCGGAGCACGGTTGGTACTGGATTTGAAACGGGTGTTACCCAGACCGTGCCAGCCGCCGTGAGCCACCAGCAGCTTCTGGCCGGCCTTGGTCAGGTCGCCGATCACTTCTTGGGTGGCCGCGTCGATGACGGTGGTGCCAACCGGTACGCGCAGCACCAGCTCTTCACCCTTCTTGCCGGTGCAGTCGGTGCTGCCACCGTTGGAACCGCGCTCGGCATCGAAGTGACGGGTGTAACGGTAGTCGACCAGGGTGTTGAGGTTTTCGTCGGCGATCATGTAGACCGAGCCGCCATCACCACCGTCACCGCCGTTCGGGCCGCCGTTTTCAATGAATTTCTCGCGACGGAAGCTCATGCAACCGTTGCCGCCGTCGCCGGCCTTTACTCGAATCGATACTTCATCAACAAACTTCATAACAAAACGCCTCTCGCCATACGGACGAGCCGAAAAAATCTAGACATAAGACTCTTGCAAAAATGAGCGCAGCGACCTCAATCAACGACCGCAAAAACCTGCGCTGGAGCCCATCACAAACAGCTTTGCAAGAGACTCACCCCACAAACGAAAAAGCCCCGTCGCAAGACAGGGCTTTTCCAGCAACCACGTAATTATGCCGCGACGACGTCAGTCTTCGGGACAATGCTTACGTAACGGCGATTGAAAGCGCCTTTTACTTCGAACTTGATCACGCCGTCGATTTTAGCGAACAGAGTGTGATCCTTACCCATGCCAACACCGTAACCGGCGTGGAATTGGGTGCCGCGCTGACGCACGATGATGTTGCCCGGAATGATAACCTGGCCGCCATACATCTTCACGCCAAGGCGTTTGGCTTCTGAGTCGCGACCGTTACGGGTACTACCACCAGCTTTTTTGTGTGCCATGAGTCAATTCTCCTAGTGAGGAATTAGGCTGAAATTAAGCCTGAATACCGGTGATTTTGATCTCGGTGTACCACTGGCGGTGGCCCATACGCTTCATGTGGTGCTTACGACGACGGAACTTGATGATGCGGACTTTATCGTGACGACCTTGGGAGATCACTTCAGCCACAACGGTAGCGCCAGCAACAACTGGAGCGCCGATGTTCACGTCATCGCCATTGGCGACCAACAGAACGCGATCAAAAGTAACGGATTCGCCGGTAGCGATTTCCAGTTTTTCGATCTTCAGGTATTCACCTGGGGCGACCTTGTATTGCTTGCCACCAGTAACAATTACTGCGTACGACATGGTATTTCTCCGATAATCCTGCTCACCCAGCTCTTTATAAGAAGAGGTATTGGCTGGCATGGCTGCATAGGGCTGGAAGGCCGGTTTGCAATTGCGTAAGGCAGGTGCTGCCCAGGAAGTTCAGGGTGCGCGATTGTACGCAAGCTGCCGGAGTGATGCAAGAGGCCGTCCATCGCGCCTTGACACTCGCCGACGTGGGTCCTAGCATGCCGCGCAACCCTTCTGGAGCAACTGTCGCTGATGCAACCCCAAGCTTTCTACCGCGCGGTGGCGGACGATTTTAGCGCCGTCGACGGCATCATCAAGAAGCAGCTGACTTCCCGAGTGCCGCTGGTATCGAAAATCGGCGATTACATTACCTCGGCTGGCGGCAAACGCCTGCGTCCTTTATTAGTGTTGCTGTGTGGCAAGGCGCTGGGCCGCGAAGGCGACGACCTGCGTCTGCTGGCCGCGACCATCGAGTTCCTGCACACCGCCACCCTGCTGCACGACGACGTGGTCGACATGTCCGGCATGCGCCGTGGCCGCTCGACCGCCAACGCCATGTGGGGCAACGCACCCAGCGTGCTGGTCGGCGACTTCCTGTATTCGCGCTCCTTCGAAATGATGGTCGAGCTGGGCTCCATGCCGGTAATGAAGATCCTTTCGCAAGCGACACGCATCATTGCCGAAGGCGAAGTATTGCAGCTGTCGAAGGTCCGTGACGCCAGCACCACCGAAGAAACCTACATGGAAGTCATCCGCGGCAAGACCGCGATGCTCTTCGAGGCATCGACCCACAGTGCTGCCGCGCTCTGCGAAGCCACAGCTGAACAGGCCGAAGCCCTGCGCACCTTTGGCGACCACCTGGGCGTGGCCTTCCAACTGGTCGACGACCTGCTGGATTACAAAGGCGATGCGGAAACCCTGGGCAAGAACGTCGGCGACGACCTGGCCGAAGGCAAGCCGACCCTGCCGTTGATCTACACCATGCGCGAAGGCACGCCGGAACAGGCAGCCCTGGTGCGCAAGGCGATCCAGAAAGGCGGCATCGAGGATCTGGAAAGCATTCGCGAAGCGGTAGAAGCTTCCGGTTCGCTGGAATACACCGCGAAACTGGCCCGTGATTACGTGGCCCGCGCAATCAAATGCCTCGACGCACTGCCTGCCAGTGAATATCGCGACGCATTGGTTGAGTTGAGTGAGTTTGCGGTAGCCCGCACGCACTAACTGCACCGTAATACCCTGTGGGAGCGGGCCTGCTCGCCCCCACAGTTTTTGGCGTCGCCCCCTCCCAACTAAAACCCTATATAATGTGCGCTTTTTAGCGATCCTGAATCCAAGGAGCTTTAGTGAGCACGTTGCCACCCTGCCCAAAATGCAATTCCGAATACACTTATGAAGACGGCGCACAGCTGATCTGCCCCGAGTGCGCGCACGAATGGTCCGCCAGCGGCGAAGCCGATGTGGCGTCCGATGACGCCGTGAAAAAGGATTCGGTCGGCAATGTCCTGCAGGACGGCGATACCATCACCGTGATAAAGGACCTCAAGGTCAAGGGCACGTCGCTGGTGGTCAAGGTCGGCACCAAGGTCAAGAACATCCGCTTGTGCGATGGCGACCACGACATCGACTGCAAGATCGACGGCATCGGCCCGATGAAGCTCAAATCCGAGTTCGTCAGAAAAGTCTGAATCCGCTGTATTCCATCCCGCGCCATGCGTGGGATGGTGCTTCGCCCTCCCCCCACTTCAACCCGCCTGCACGCGCAATAGCCAATCGCCAGCCGATTTGACCTTACGCAACCTTTACCCGCAAAGAAGCACAAACCGCCAATAGGCCCTTGCTATTCTATTAATAAGAATTATTCTCATCAAAACCCAAATCAATGGAGATGAGACATGACTTATTTGATCGATGCCTGGCTGGACCGCCCACACCCTTACCTCAGGATCCTGCATCGGGAAACCGGGGAAGTCTGTGCCGTACTGGAAGAAGACGCCTTGAACGAGCTGCAGGACCAGGGTGACCTGGACGTCAACGGCCTGAGCTCCAACGAGCCAGTGGTGCTGAAGGAACTGGTGCGTAATCTGTTTCTATTCTGTTATGCCCGGGCGTTGCGCCCATCGAGTGAACTGCACCACAAGATCGAAATATGAAAATCACCGCAAAAAAATGTGGGAGCGAGCTTGCTCGCGATGACTGACTAACATTCAACATCTCTGTCGACTGTTACGCCGCTATCGCGAGCAAGCTCGCTCCCACAGAGGTCTTACAGAACGTCGAGCAGTTCGACGTCGAACACCAGTACGCTATGCGGCGGAATGCTGCCAACGCCTTGAGCGCCGTAAGCCAGTTCGCTCGGCACGTACAGACGCCATTTGCTGCCGGCATTCATCAGTTGCAGGGCTTCGGTCCAGCCAGCGATCACGCCGCCAACCGGGAATTCTGCAGGCTGGCCGCGCTCGTAGGAGCTGTCGAACACAGTGCCGTCGATCAGGGTGCCATGGTAGTGGGTACGCACTTGATCTTCACGGGTCGGCTTCGCGCCTTCACCGGCAGTCAGCACTTCGAATTGCAGGCCGGAAGCCAGGGTAGTGATGCCTTCACGCTTGGCGTTTTCAGCCAGGAAAGCCAGGCCTTCGCCAGCAGCCGCTTCAGCTTTGGCAGCCGCTTCGGCTTGCATGATTTCACGGATCACCTTGAAGCTGGCGGACATTTCTTCCTGGCCAACACGGCTTTCCTTACCGGCGAAGGCATCGGTCAGACCCGCCAGGATCGCGTCCAGGCTAACGCCCGGTGGCGGGTTGTCGCGCAGTTGGTCGCCCAGCTGACGGCCAATACCGTAGCTGACGCGGGTTTCGTCGGTGGACAGATTTACTTCGGACATGACACTGCTCCGCTGTGCGGACGGCCCGGGAACTTGCCGTGCGTGCACAGCGCGTCCCGGAGCGCCCGGAACCAAAAGGGCCAGCAGACTAGCACAGATGGCATCGTCCTGATGAGGGCTGTCAGTGATGCCAGGAAGAGCGGAAGGCAATCGGTACCTTCAGACTTTCCCCCACGCTGGCACCCAGCCCGCACATTTCATCATGAACCGAGGCATGAACCAGATTGAAGGGTAAGGTCGGGAAGTTATGCAGCACCTGACGAGCATGCTCGACCGAGCGCACGTGAAACATATGGTCGTGGGCATCGCTCAAGGGATACGCGGCACCGTGCATGCGCGCTTCCAGCAGATAGATCCCGCCTTCCATGGAGATCAGGTTCAACTCATCGACTTTCCCTGCGATGGCATAAGCGCGTAGTTCAACAAGGTTCATGAAGGCACCTCATACAATGGCGAGCCAAGACTACTTACAGGGATAGGCCCCGGCGCATCAAAGTACAAGCCAGCAACGGCACCGCCCGTCCGGTTCGACCATCTCTCCTTGCGGGAGCATGGCTTGCCCGCGATGGCATCAGCGCGGTTTATCGCCAAACGGAGGTGATGCCATTGCGGGCAAGCCACGCTCCCACAGGGATTTTGGGTGAATCAGTGCTTGGTCAGCTTGTCCAGATAACCCATGGCGAAGGCCGACACGACGAATGTCATGTGGATGATCACGTACCACTTCAAATGCTCGGGATCGACGTTCTTGGCGTCCATGAAGATCCGCAGCAGGTGAATAGAGGAAATCGCCACGATGGACGCGGCCACTTTCATCTTCAGGGAAGATGAATCCATGGTGCCCAGCCAGTTGAGCTTTTCCTTATGGTCATCGATGTCCAGTTCAGAGACGAAGTTCTCGTAGCCGGAAATCATCACCATCACCAGCAAACCGCCCACCAGCGCCATGTCGATCAGCGACAGCAGCACCAGGATCAAGTCCGATTCCGCCATCGAGAACACATTGGGAATAACGTGGAAAACTTCCTGGAAGAACTTCAGCGCCAGCGCCAGCAGCCCAAGCGACAACCCGAAGTAGATCGGCGCCAGCAGCCAGCGGGAGGCGTACATTGCATTTTCGATAAAGCGTTCCATTGAATCTCACACAGGGGTTGAAAATGGCCGCGAGTATACCAGCCACCTGTCGCTATCCAGAAGCTGCCAGAAACCATCGAGAAATCCGCCACCTGCGCGTGTGTCACAAAGTTTTTCTGCTAGTGTCCAGACTATTGACCGCTCAGCGACATCGGACAGGAAGACTGGAAATGGATGTGCGATTGCCTTTAACGAGTGCCGGCATTTGCCTGACGCTGCTGATGAGCGGCTGCTCGCCGGGCGAGGACAAGCATCAGGTCAGCCTCGAGGAAAAAACCGCACAGTTCGAACAATCGCTAGATCATATCCAGGACCCGAAACTCAAGGATGCCGTGTCCGAGCTCGGCGGCTCACTGCTGTTGCTCGAACGTGCGCAACTCAAGCTCGACAGCAAACCGGTGGAAACCGAATACGGCGAAGATGCCCTCGCCGTGCTCAAGCACTACCCAACGCCACAGGCCCTGGTCGACACCTACATCAATGGCCTGTTCGTGCTGCACAAGGATTCCAGCTCCGATTACCTGACCGACCTGCAACCGGTATTCCCATTCAACTTCAATATTCCAGCGGCATTCCTGTTCCCTCATGGCCTGGAATGGCAATCGGTGACGCTGAGCAATAAACGTGTCATCCCCTTCCAGCCCGAATGGTCGGAAACAGATCCCGGCATCCAGCTCAGCCCATCAAGTTCCAACCTGACCAACCCCGACGACCTGACGGTGACCTACCCTTTCATCGACGGCCTGGATGTCGACAAGAAGAACCAGCCGCAACCGGTGAGCCTGCAAGGCAAAGTCGAAGTGATCGCGCCGCGCCGGCTCTACAGCTTCGACCTGACCCAAAAAGACGTTGGCCAGACCCGCACCAACGACAACCTCAGCGTCACCCTCTTGAAGCTTGGAAAGAACTACGCCGAGATTGAATACAACAACAGCGCACCAGTGGCGCCTGAAGTCGGAGAAACCCCGCTGAACCCACTGATCGTCCAGGCCAAGGACAGCACCGGGCAATTTCTCTCGCGTTCCGGTTCGATCAACGAAACGGCCACGCAAATTGCTTTCTATCAAAAACAACTGGAGAAAATGCAGCAGCAGAAAGCCTGGAGCGAGGCGTTCGAAAAACAGCTCAATGAAGAACAGCGCACGTTCGAGCAGCAGCAGGGCCAGCATTATTCCAAGGTGTATTTCAACGGGCCGATCGAAACCCTTGAAGTCAGTCTGCTGGATTTTTCGACCGCCACCATCACCCGAAAAGACCTCAACCTGCCGGTGCGCCGCTTCGACCCGCACACCACGGCAAAAACCGTGCAGCCGCTGAACTTGCCGGTGGTGGTGTATGACGATCAGGCGCCAAACTGGCTCAAGGGCGCGACACTGAGTGAGGAGCAGCTGAAAAAAAGCATCAACGTCAATCAGTCGGTGGACGACCCGAGTGCCGCGCGCATCGAATTCGATCACCCCAGAAGTTTCAACGACGAGTTGCTCGGCACGTCATTCAGCCCCGGCGATAGTCCGGTCAGTTTCTTTACCGCAGACAGCAGCGGTAAGCGCGATGAGCCGATCGAACTGCCACCGGAGGCCTATCAGGTCGACCCTCTGCGCGGCACGATCACCTACGACCTGAACCTGTTTCCGCAAACGCCGGTGTTTGCCGTGGGCTCCATGCCGTTGTTCCTGGCCACGGTAGACAAACAAACGCTCGACGCACAGAAATTGCCCAAGGGGATTGAGCTCAAAGGCAATGCGCTGGTGGTGGATGCGAAACTGTTTCCTGCGCAGGACTGGCGCTTTTTCGCCAGGGACGACAGCGGGAACTACCTGAAGGAGATTCTTGCGGTCACCCATGACGCCAGCGCCGACGGGCTGGCGTTATTTGACGTGCATTACTTCTATGGCCAGCCCACACGTCTGGAAACATATCAGCGAACCGACCTCACCACGGTGCAATATGGCTTCGAGATCAAACTGGCCAAGGCTGATCTGAGCCAGCTTGATCAATAACCCATCAGTGCTCGAAACCACCCAGATTGCGGCAGCGCCCCCCGTTGATTTCCCGCAGTTGGGCTTGCAGGTGCAGGCACCAGATTTGTGGATCGTCGGCCAGTTCGTAGCCGTGCAGCGTCAGGCTTTCAACGATGGTGTCGAGGATGGATTCAGCCACGAAAGGGCCATGAAACGGGCCTTGTGCCTTGATGGCTGAAGGTTGCTCGCCAGCCATTCCGGCGGCGAAGAGCAAGGTCCACATGCCCGTATCTCCCGCCAAAGGGCGGATGGCACATTCGATACGGGTCACGAGGCCCAGGCATTGACGGGTGAGGCAGAGGTTGCGCGACATGGCGGCGACCCTCGGTAGATCCGGTATTCAGCCCCTGTGGGAAGGCTGTTTCGATCCTGTGATTGCTGTCGATATCCTTGAACCAGAGAATAGAAGAAAAGTCCGGCCAGCACGTCAGGCGAGACCAGAAGGCGCCGAATGGTCATAGTGTGAATATTGACGCCAGAGTGATGGCACTTTTCCAGCCTTCACTCAAAACAAATGTGGGAGCGAGCCTGCTCGCTCCCACATCAGATCGGTATAAACCTCAGGATTGTTTCAGTCAGGCCGGCTTGGCCTCGACCAACGCTTCCTGCGCCGCTTCTTTCTCGGCGTCCTTGAGGTCTTCCTCGCTGATCATTTCCGCGATCACCCGCAGGCGCTCCACCACCCGCGCATTGACGCTGCCTTCAGGGAATTCGCCATTCTCATCCGGCGCCCCCGCCGGCTCGCCGACCAACAGGCTCAACGCCTCGTCCGCCTGACGCACCGCGTAAACATGGAACTGCCCCGCGCGCACGGCAGCCAGCACCTTCTCGTCGAGCATCAAGGTGGCAACGTTCGCCTGCGGAATGATCGCACCTTGTTTGCCGGTCAGTCCGCGCGCTTCGCAGAGGCGGAAGAAGCCTTCGATCTTCTCGTTGACCCCGCCCACGGCCTGCACTTCACCGAATTGGTTGATCGAACCGGTGATCGCAAAGCACTGTTTGAGCGGTGTTTTCGACAAGGCCGAAATCAACGTACAGGCTTCGCCCAGCGACGCACTGTCGCCATCGACATAACCGTAGGATTGCTCCAGGGCGATGCTCGCGGAAATCGCCAGCGGGAATTCCTGGGCGTAACGACTGCCCAGATACCCGGTGAGGATCATCACGCCTTTGGAGTGAATCGGCTGCCCGAGATTAACCTCGCGTTCAATGTCGACAATGCCGCTGCCGCCCGGATACACCGTGGCAGAAATCCGCGCCGGCACACCGAAGGCCGAGTCACCGACTTCCAGCACTGTCAGCCCGTTGCACTTGCCGACGGCAGCGCCGTCGGTGTCGATCAGGATGATCCCGGCCAGCATGTCATCAAGAATCCGCGCCGAGACTCGCCCGGTACGGGTGGCCTTGGCCTTGAGCGCACGTTCGATGTGCCCGGCATCGGTCATTTCGTCGCCTGCCAGGTGGCGAATGAAATCCGCCTCGCTGACCAGCTGAAACAAATCGCCGATGCGCGCCGACAAACGTCCCTGGTGTTCAGCCAGGCGCGCGCTGTAAGTCGCCAGACGCGCCACGGCATCTGCCGTCAGCGGCGCCATGCCTTCTTCAGAGGTGCGGGTTTTGAGCAACTGGGCGAACTGCTCCAGGCTCTCGTCAACCATCGGGATGTCTTCATCGAAGTCCACCAGGACGCGGAACATCTCCTGGAAGTCCGGATCAAGGTCTTGCAGCGTGTAATACAGCTGACGGGCACCGATGATGATGACTTTGACCGCCAGCGGAATGTGTTGTGGCGTCAGGGTTACAGTGGCCAGTCGCCCTAGCTCACCCAACGGCGATTCCATTTTCAGCTTGCGCGATTGCAGGGCACGCTTGAGCGCATCCCAGACGAACGGCTCGCTGAGCATTTTTTCCGCTTCAAGAATCAGGAACCCGCCGTTCGCCCGGTGCAAGGCGCCCGGTCGCAGTTGTCGGTAGGTCGTGTACAGCGCGCCCTGATCGGTGCTGTATTCAATCCGGCCGAACAGGTTTTCGTAAGTCGGGTGCGGCTCGAACACCACCGGCGCACCGCCGCTGGCCGAATGCCCGACCACCAGGCTCGGCGCGTATTGCTCTTCCAGCAGCTTGCGGGCAATGGCGTCGGTCTTGCTGTCGTCCACCAGTTGCTCGACCACCGTCTTCAGCAGGTAAACCTGCATCGCTTGCAGGTAACCGCATACAGCCGCGTTCTCGGCGTACTTCTCCGACAACGGCGACAACAGCGGCTGCAAGGCCAGGGTAATGGTCTCTTCGTTGAGGTGGCGCAGTTGATTGCTCGACTCACGCTTCCATTGCGGCAGGCTGGCGAGCTCCTCATTCAGACGCTCCTCCAGGCCGGAAATATCATCGTGAAAACGCTCGCGATCAGCTTCCGGCAATTGGGCGAACTCCGCTTCGTCCAGCGCCTTGCCTTCACTCATCGGGGTAAACGCGATGTTGCTGGCGTCGCGATACAGCGCGACTTCTTTCTCCAGGGCCAGGCGCTCGATGACGTCCAGCGCCTTGTCGTAACGCTGGTTGAAGGCGCGGTCGATGGCGCTTTTCTTTTGCTGGTAGGACGGGTGTTCAAACACCGCAGGAAAGGTCGCCAGCAGGTTATCGATCAAACCGTTGATGTCGCCGATGAAGGCACCGGCGGTGCCCGACGGCAATTCCAGGGCGCGGGGCTCGCGCGGTTCATCGAAATTGTTGACGTAGACCCAGTCCGCCGGGGCCTGCTGGCGTTTGGCTTCGGCCTTCAGGTAGCGTTTGACGAACGAAAACCGGCCGGTGCCGGGTTCCCCCATGACGAACACGTTGTAACCGGGGCGTGGCATGGCCACACCGAACTGCAAGGCTTCGACCGCACGTTCCTGGCCAAGCACACCGCGGAAGGGCTCCAGATCATTGGTGGTAGAGAAGCTGAACTGTTCAGCGGAAAACGGACGGGTCAGCGCTTCAGGCGCTAGACGCAAGCTGGCAGCAACAGGATCAGGCATCGGGCTTCCTTACATCAGGCGGGGCAGATAGCGGCATTCTGGCGCCGCCCATACCCCACTTGCAAGGCGCGCCTCCAGCCAAAGCATAGACAAACTGCCATCCCCAGGCGGACCGGGTCTAAATCACTGATTTCGGCGAATGTTTTGCAAAAAATCACGGAACCCTGTGATCGTGCCTAAACTCCAAACTGCGCGGCTGGACTAATAACCGGCCCAACTGGCGCCGACACGGGCCAGAACCCCTTGTCCATCGGTATGCACACAAAGAGAACATAGCTATGAAACGGATTCTTCTCGGTACTCTCTTCACCGTTGTATCCCTCAACGCCATGGCGCAAGCGCCAGGTGGCCCGGATTGCGGTTGGGGCAACATGCTGTTCGAAGGTCAGCGTGGCACCCCGGCTCACTTCATGGCCTCCACCACCAACGGCACCTCCGGCAACGCAACCTTCGGTATGACCTCCGGTACCAACGGCTGCGCAACGAATGCGTCGCTGACCTACGGCGGCAAATCCTGGTTTGCCATGAATGGCATGATGAACGAGCTGTCCGAAGACATGGCTAAAGGTCAGGGCGAAGCGCTGACCACTTACGCCGTGGTCCTGGGCGTGGCGCCGGAAGACCGTGCGCATTTCGCCGCCGTGACTCACGAGCACTTCCAGCAAATCTTCAGCAAGGCTGACGTGACCGCTGAAGACGTGCATACCAACACCCTGGCCGTTCTGAAAAGCGATCCGCGTCTGGCCAAGTACGCCACTCAAGCTTAAGCTCGAACCGCCCGCTCCTTTCGGGGAGCGGATTTATTTTTTTGACCCGCCCCTCCTTGGGTCTTTGTTTTTTTCGACTTAAGTTGCCCATTATGCTCAAACGCCTTGCCTGGCTGGCGCTCTGTGTCTGCGCCCCGCTGGCCGCCGCGCCGCACATCGAACCTCAACGTTTGCAGCAACTGGCCAATGACCCCTTCTGGATTTCCCTGGGCCACTATGAAACCGCCAAGCTCGGCGGCTGGCGCAGCTATGTCAGCGACAAGAAGTTTTTCCTCGCGCCCGACGGCAATGAGCACCCCGACCATGAACTGGCCGCCACCGTGCAAGCGTTGTACGCCCCGGCCAGTGCCGGCGACCACCACGCCCAATGCGTCTATCCGGCCCGTACCCGCTGGCTGAAGGCGCAGCTCAACCTGACCGATCTGCCGACACTGGACTGCAGCGAATTCAAGCAATGGTTCAAGGACGTCTCGCCCCACAGTGCGGTGATGATTTTCCCGGCAGCGTATTTGAACAGTCCGTCATCGATGTTTGGCCACACGTTGCTGCGCATCGACCAGGCCGATGTACAGAGCGACCACACGGCCCTGCTCAGTTATGCGATCAACTTCGGCGCCTACATCGAAGGTTCGGACAACAGCATCCTCTATGCCTGGAAAGGCTTGATGGGCGGTTACCCGGGGCTGTTCGCGCTGGTGCCCTATCAAGAAAAACTCTCGGAATACCGCAGCCTCGAGAACCGTGACTTGTGGGAATACCGACTGAACCTGACCCAGGAAGAAACCGCACGCATGGTCGAGCATGTCTGGGAGCTGAAACAGATCAAGTTCGACTATTTTTTCTTCGACGAGAACTGCTCCTACCGCCTGCTGGAATTGCTGCAAGTGGCACGGCCGAGCCTGCGCCTGACCGAGCAATTCCCGCTGACTGCGATTCCGACCGACACCGTCAAAGCCGTGAAAGAAGCCGGTCTGGTGGAATCCATTCAATATCGCCCGTCCCGCGAACGTGAGTTGTTGAGTCGTGCCGAACCGCTGAGCCCTGAAGAACAGCAATGGGTGCTGAAAGTCAGCGCCGATCAGAAGCAGTTGCAGGAGCCTGCGTTCAAGGCACAACCCAAGGATCGCCAGGCGCTGATGATCGATGCGGCCTATCGACTTGAACGCTACCGCGCCAATGGTCAGGAGCGCGACCCGGCGCGGGCTCAGCGCAGTTTCGAACTGCTGCGGGCGATCAACCAGAACCCGGCGCCGGAATTGGATATCCCACAACCCGGCCTGCCCGAGGATGGCCATGAATCGCGCACCTGGCAGGCCGGCATCGGCACCCGCGGTGACAAGGCGTTTGGCGAATACGGCTTGCGCATGGCTTATCACGATCTCAACGATAACGCCGAGAGTTTCCCGCTCGGTGCACAGATTGAAATCCTGCAAATGAAACTGCGCCAGTACGAAGGCAATCACTGGCAGTTTCAGCAGCTGGATCTGGCGACGATTCGCTCCCTGACCCCGCGCAACGAGCTGCTGCAGCCGCTGTCGTGGCAGGTAACGGGCGGCCTGGAGCGGGTGCCGGGCAAGCATGACGACGAAACCCTGGTCAGTCACGTCAATGGCGGTGGTGGCGGCACCTGGCAACTGGGCGACGACATGCTCGGTTTTGCGCTGGGCACGGTGCGCGTCGAACACAACAATGACTTCGCCGAATTCATCGCCCCGGCGGCGGGCTTCAACACCGGTGTGCTGTGGAAAAACCCGCTGGGCAACTTCAGCCTGGAGACCAAGGGCGATTTTTTCACCAATGGCGAAGTGCGCCGCAACATCAGCCTGAATCAGCAGTGGGAACTGTCGCGCAACCTCGGCCTGCGCCTGAGCGCCCAGCGAGACTTCAGCCACCTCGCCACACCCGAGAACGAAGTGATGCTTGAAGTGAAGTGGTATCACTATTGACCCGAACTCACCGTAAACCCCTGTAGGAGTGGCGTTATCCAACAGATCCATCACAGGCCTTTCACACACGCCTCACGAATCCACTTCTAGACTTCCCTTATAGGCCGTTGCACGGCCCGGGAGCTTGAGATGTGGCGGTGCGTGGCAGTCATAGGTGTGTTGATGTTGATCGCAGGTTGCCAGACAACCCACGAAGAGTTGATCTCCAAGGGTTATCCACCGGCATTCGCCGACGGCTTCGATGATGGTTGCAGCAGTGGACGGCAAGCCGCCGGGGCGATGAGTGGCGAGTTTCGCAAGAATGTCCCGCGTTATCTCAAGGACAAGCAGTACGCCGAAGGCTGGAGCGATGGCTTTCGTCAGTGCCAGGCGATGCTCGAAAATCAGGACCGCGATGACTATCGCAGCCACCACTGGGATGAGCGCGAAAAAGCCTGGCAGCAACAGAAAGACCAGGACGCTGCACGTGCCTATCACTCGCCATGAGTCGCTTATAGACATCCGCTGAAACTAAAGGCCTGCAACCATGGCCCAAACCCTATAACGGGAGAAGACCATGAGCCGGGCATTCGTCAACGAAGATAACGCCGCCGAGCAAGCCGATCAGCCGGTCGAACGACAGGTCAGCACGCAACCCAATTACGTCACGCCCACGGGACTTGCGCAGTTGCAGGCGAAAGTCGCCGAGGTGCAAAACCTGATCAATGAACAGAGCGCGAAAGGTGAACTGGCCGACAAACAGCGCCAGGCCGACCTTGAGCGAGACTGGCGTTATTACAACCAGCGCCTGCAAAGCGCTCAACTGGTCGTGCCGACTTCCTCGACCGACAAGGTACAGATTGGCGCCTGGGTGACCTTTGCCGATGAACAGGGCAGCGAACAACGTGTGCAGTTGGTGGGTGAGGATCAGGCGGATGCCGCCAGCGGATTAATCAATTGGGGCTCGCCGTTGGGGCGGGCGTTGTTGGGCGCGCAGGTGGGGGATGAGGTGGTTTGGAAACGACCGGTGGGGGATTTGGTGATTGAGGTGTTGAGCATGGATATTGAGTGACCATCAGGCTCGCGAAGGCCACACCACGGTGTCACTGAACGCCCATAAAAAAACGGAGCCCCGAAGGCTCCGTTTTTTATGCAACCGACCCGATATCAGGCCAGTTTCTTGTGCCGTACACGATGCGGCTGGGTAGCCGCTTCGCCGAGACGCTTGCGGCGGTCAGCTTCGTATTCGGTGTAGTTACCTTCGAAGAACACCGCTTGCGAATCGTCTTCGTACGCCAGGATGTGGGTCGCGACGCGGTCAAGGAACCACCGATCGTGAGAGATCACAATGGCAGCGCCCGGGAAGTCCAGCAGGGCTTCTTCCAGGGAACGCAGGGTTTCAACGTCGAGGTCGTTGGACGGTTCGTCGAGCAGCAGGACGTTGCCGCCCTCCTTCAGGGTCAGGGCCAGGTGCAAGCGACCACGCTCACCACCGGACAGGTCCTTGACGAACTTCTGCTGATCGCCGCCCTTGAAGTTGAAACGACCGACATAGGTGCGCGACGGGATCTCGTAGTTGCCGATGCGAATCTGGTCGGAACCGTCGGAGATCTGCTGGAACACGGTCTTGCTGCCGTCCAGGTCTTCGCGGCTCTGATCGACACACGCCAGTTGCACGGTTTCGCCGACTTCGATGCTGCCCGAATCCGGTTGTTCCTTGCCCATCAGCATGCGGAACAGGGTCGATTTACCGGCACCGTTACCGCCGATCACGCCAACGATGGCGCCTTTAGGCATGGAGAACGACAGGTTGTCGATCAACACGCGATCGCCATAACCCTTGGAGACGTTCTTGAATTCGATGACCTTGTCACCCAGGCGCGGACCGGCCGGGATGTAGATCTCGTTGGTTTCGCTGCGCTTCTGGAATTCCTGCGACTGCATTTCTTCGAAGCGTTGCAGACGAGCCTTGGATTTCGACTGGCGGGCCTTGGCGCCTTTGCGCACCCACTCCAGTTCTTCCTTCATGGCCTTTTCGTGAGCCGACTGCTGCTTGGATTCGGCGGCCAGACGATCGGACTTGGCTTCGAGCCAACCCGAATAGTTGCCTTCGTACGGAATACCGGCGCCGCGGTCGAGTTCCAGAATCCAGCCGGCAACGTTGTCCAGGAAGTACCGGTCGTGCGTGATCGCAACCACGGTACCCGGGAAGTCGTGCAGGAAATGCTCCAGCCAGGCGACAGAATCGGCGTCCAGGTGGTTGGTCGGTTCGTCGAGCAGCAGCATGTCCGGCGCGGACAGCAGCAGGCGGCACAGCGCCACACGACGCTTTTCACCACCGGACAGGAATTCGACCTTGGCATCCCACGCCGGTAGACGCAGCGCATCGGCGGCGACTTCCAGTTGGCGATCCAGGTTGTGACCGTCGCTGGCTTGCAGGATGGCTTCGAGCTTGGCCTGTTCTGCCGCCAGTTTGTCGAAGTCGGCATCTTCTTCAGCGTAAGCCGCGTAGACCTCGTCCAGGCGCGCCTGGGCGTTCTTGATCACGCTGACCGCTTCCTCAACCACTTCACGCACGGTCTTGGTCGGGTCCAGGATCGGTTCCTGTGGCAGGTAGCCGATGTTCAGCTCCGGCATCGGACGGGCTTCGCCCTCGAACTCGGTATCGACACCGGCCATGATTTTCAGCAGCGTGGACTTACCCGAACCGTTGAGGCCGAGTACGCCGATCTTGGCGCCAGGGAAGAACGACAGAGAAATGTTTTTCAGGATTTCCCGCTTCGGCGGAACAACTTTGCCCAGCCGATGCATGGTGAAGACGTATTGAGCCATGGAGAACCTTGGGTCAGTGACAGATGAATGATTGCAGCGCAGGCGAAGCCCGGCCAGACCGTGCGCGTCGTCCGATTGATGGGGATCAATGCGTGCGCGCTGAAAAAGTCTGAGTTTAGGAGCTGGAACGCTCCCGCGTAACCGGCAAAGCTACCTGAATGACGGAAGGCAGTCCAGCCGACAGGGGCTGGCACTTAGCCACAACTCAAGGCATGCTAGCCGCCCTTCGGGCGTCAGGCTTATAGTGCACGTCGCGCCAGTCCAGTCAAACCGCAGGATTCCAGTTTGCCTAATGCCACCCCGCCAGTTCCCGTGAGCGCCCCCAGTCCTGCGACCGGCTCGCCCCTGCGTGGAACCTTGAAAGGCGCACTGGCCACCCTCGTCCTGTTACTGCTCGCGCTGCTGTTCTGGCAGTTGCTGGATCAACTTCGCGAAACCCAGAAACACCAACGCCAATACACCATCGATTACACCGCCGACCTGGCCGCGCAAATCAGCCTGAACATGGCGCTCAACGCCCAGATCGCCCTTAACCTGCTACCGATCGTCGAGCAACCGCAAAGTGCCGACGAACAACAGGCGTTGCTGCGCAAACTGCAGCAGTCATTGCCCGAATTGCGCAGCCTGGCGCTGCTCAGTCCCTCCGGAAAAATTATCAGCGACAGTGCCACTGACAGTCAGGACGCCGACTACCTGAGTGAACTGGTGCGGCGCAGTCACGCCCAGGCGCACTATTTCAGTAATGCCGATGACGGCTCCATGGTGCATCTACTATTGCATCAGGCTAGCGGCAGCACGCGAGGCTATTGGGCCTTGCGTCTGACACCGACCTTTTTCTCGGCCCTGACCAAACAAAACGAAGCCGGCATCCGCCCGCTGTGGCTGGTGGAGAACCGCGTCAATCGCCAGATCATCAGCCGCGATGATGCATTGCCGTCAAGTACGCCAACCGTGCTGACGCCAGATGAACTGGCCAGCAGTGTGCTGACCGTTCCCCTGAGCAGCAGCGACTGGCAGCTGCGTGGGTTGTTCGATCGGCAACGGGTGCTCGAAGACTTGCTGCCGGCCTTCATCGGCAAATGCCTGCTGGGCCTGGCGCTCTCGTTACTGCCATTCATCGCGCTGCTGAACATGCGCCGGCGGCAACGCCAGGTGCATGAAGGCCGTCGACGTTATCAGGACATTTTCGAAGGGACGGGAGTTGCACTCTGTGTTCTCGATGTTTCCGGGCTCAAGAGCGTTTTCGACAAGGCGCAGCTGAACAGCAGCGAACAATTGCAGGCCTGGCTTGATAATCCGCAACAACGACGGCAACTGCTTCAGGAGCTGCGCATCACCGAGGTCAACCTGGTTGCCCTGCAACTGCTTAACGTCAATTCCTGCGATCAAGCCTGGAACCTGCTGATCAATGGCAATCCGCTGGACGGCACCGCCATCGGCAATCAAGTGCTTGAAGCGGTGCTCAACCAGCAAAACCAGCTGGAGCTGGAAATCAAATTGCAGGGCGCCAATGAGCGTGATCAGCATTTGTGGCTGGTTCTGCGCCTGCCGGCCGATCAGGACGACTATAAAGCGGTGATCCTGAGCATCACCGACATCACCAGCCGCAAGCTGATCGAGCTGTCGCTGCTGGAACGTGAAGGGTTCTGGTCCGATGTGGTGCGCACCGTGCCGGATCACCTGTACGTGCAGGACGTGATCAGCCAGCGGATGATCTTTAGTAACCACCACTTGGGCCAGACCCTGGGTTACGACCGCACCGAACTGCATCAAATGGGTGAGTATTTCTGGGAAATCCTGCTGCACCCCGAAGACGCCGATTTCTACCACCGTTCGCGCCAGATCCAGCGCCAGGCGGGTTACAGTCAATTGATGCAGTGCCAGCTGCGCTTCCGTCATCGCGACGGCAAATGGCGGCGATTCGAGATTCGTGAACAGGCCCTGGCACGGGACAAGCACAATCAAGTCACGCGCATCATTGGCGTGGCCAAGGACATCACCGACCAGATCGAAGCCAGCGAATCGTTGCGCGACAGCGAGCAGCGTTACCGGATGCTCGCCGAAAGCATCAGCGACGTGATTTTCTCCACCGACAGCAAGCTGTCGCTCAACTACGTCAGCCCCTCGGTGCAAGCCGTGCTGGGTTATGACTCAGACTGGATCTTCCAGAACGGTTGGCAATCGATCGTCGCCAACCCGCAACAACTGACCGGCATATTCACCCTGATGGACCGGGTCAGCAAAGCGCTGGATAAACCCGAGCAACTGGCGCTGTTGCGCAGCCAGGTGCAGACCCAACTGTTCCTGTTCGATTGCCTGCGGGCCGACGGTCGCAAGATTCCCATCGAGCTGCGGCTGGTGCTGGTCTGGGACGAACACGGTGCCTTCGAAGGCGTGCTCGGTGTCGGTCGCGACATCAGCCAGCAGCGCCGGGCCGAGAAAGACCTGCGCATGGCGGCCACGGTATTTGAGCACTCGACCTCGGCGATCCTGATCACCGACCCGGCCGGTTACATCGTTCAGGCCAACGAAGCGTTCAGTCGCGTCAGTGGTTACGCCGTGGAACAGGTGCTCGACCAGTTGCCGAACATCCTGACCGTCGACGAGCAGCAGGAAGCGCATCTGCGCTACGTGCTCAAGCAACTTCATCAGAACAGCACGTGGGAAGGTGAAGTCTGGCTCAAACGCCGTAGCGGCGAACACTACCCGGCCTGGGTCGGTATCACGGCGGTACTCGATGACGAAGGCGACCTGGCCAGTTACGTGTGCTTCTTCAGCGACATCAGCGAACGCAAGGCCAGTGAACAGCGGATTCACCGCCTCGCCTACTACGACGCCCTGACTCACCTGCCCAACCGCACACTGTTCCAGGATCGCCTGCACACCGCGCTGCAATCGGCGGAACGGCAGAAGTCGTGGGTGGTCTTGATGTTCCTCGACCTCGACCGTTTCAAGCCGATCAACGACTCGCTGGGCCACGCCGCTGGCGACCGCATGCTTAAGGAAATGGCCACGCGCCTGCTCGGCTGCGTCGACGATGACGACACCGTGGCACGCATGGGCGGCGATGAATTCACCTTGCTGCTGCAGCCGAAGGTCAATCGTGAAATCGCGCTGAACCGGGCGATCCACGTAGCGGAACAGATTCTCGCCAGCCTGGTGAAACCCTTTGTGCTCGAGGGGCGCGAGTTCTTCGTCACGGCCAGTATCGGCATCGCCCTGAGCCCGCAGGACGGCAACGAACTCAGTCAGTTGATGAAGAACGCCGACACGGCGATGTACCACGCCAAGGAACGCGGCAAGAATAACTTCCAGTTTTATCAGGCGGACATGAACGCCAGCGCCCTGGAACGCCTGGAGCTGGAAAGCGACTTGCGCCACGCCCTGGAACAGAACGAATTCGTGCTGTATTACCAACCGCAGTTCAGCGGCGACGGTAAACGCCTGACCGGTGCCGAAGCCTTGCTGCGCTGGCGTCATCCGCGACGCGGACTGGTGCCGCCGGGGGACTTCATTCCGGTGCTCGAAGAGCTCGGCCTGGTGGTGGATGTCGGCGACTGGGTGATCGGCGAAGCCTGCCGTCAGCTCAAGACCTGGCACCAGTCCAAGGTCCGTGTGCCGAAGGTGTCGGTGAACATCTCGGCGCGGCAGTTCTCTGACGGCCAGTTGGGCACGCGTATCGCCAATATCCTCAAGGACACCGGCCTGCCGCCAGCGTGCCTGGAGCTGGAACTGACCGAAAGTATCCTGATGCGTGAAGTCAGCGAGGCGATGCAGATTCTTGCCGGGTTGAAAAATCTGGGCTTGAGCATCGCGGTCGACGACTTCGGCACCGGTTATTCATCACTCAACTACCTCAAGCAATTCCCAATCGACGTGCTGAAAATCGACCGCACGTTTGTCGATGGCCTGCCATCCGGTGAGCAGGACGCACAAATCGCCCGGGCGATCATCGCCATGGCTCACAGCCTGAATCTGGCGGTAATTGCCGAGGGCGTTGAAACCCACGAACAACTTGACTTCCTGCGTGAGCATGGTTGCGATGAGGTTCAGGGGTATCTGTTCGGCCGGCCGATGCCGCCTGCCCGGTTTGAGGCGCAGTTCAGCAATGATGCGCTCTTCATGTTTGACTGATTGGAGCTGACAGTTCCAATCAGTCAAACATGAAGAAAGCTGCAAGCTTCAAGTGGCAAACTACAACCAAGAGCGAATCGGCTTTTACTTGTAGCTTGTGGCTTGCTGCTTGAAGCCCGCTTATCCACAACCTGACTGCGTTTCATATCCCTTCTAAAAGCGGTTGGGTTAGAATGCCCCCCTTTTCTGCCCCCGATCCTTGAGGACCGCCATGTTCAGCCGTGATTTGACTATTGCCAAGTACGACGCCGACCTTTTTGCCGCCATGGAGCAAGAAGCTCAGCGCCAGGAAGAACACATCGAGCTGATCGCTTCGGAAAACTACACCAGCCCAGCGGTGATGGAGGCTCAAGGCTCGGTACTGACCAACAAGTACGCCGAAGGCTACCCGGGCAAGCGCTACTACGGTGGTTGCGAGTTCGTTGACGTTGTCGAGCAACTGGCTATCGACCGTGCCAAGGAACTGTTCGGCGCCGATTACGCCAACGTACAACCGCACGCCGGTTCCCAAGCCAACAGCGCCGTTTACCTGGCCCTGCTGTCGGCTGGCGACACCATCCTGGGCATGAGCCTGGCCCACGGTGGTCACCTGACCCACGGTGCCAGCGTTTCGTCCTCCGGCAAGCTGTACAACGCCATCCAGTACGGCATCGACGCCAACGGCCTGATCGACTACGACGAAGTCGAGCGTCTGGCGGTTGAGCACAAGCCGAAAATGATCGTGGCCGGTTTCTCTGCCTACTCGCAGATTCTGGACTTCCCGCGCTTCCGCGAAATCGCTGACAAAGTGGGCGCTTACCTGTTCGTCGACATGGCCCACGTGGCCGGTCTGGTCGCCGCTGGTGTCTACCCGAACCCGGTGCCATTCGCTGACGTCGTGACCACCACCACGCACAAGACCCTGCGCGGTCCACGTGGCGGCCTGATCCTGGCTCGCGCCAACGCCGACATCGAGAAAAAGCTGAACTCCGCCGTATTCCCGGGCGCCCAGGGTGGCCCGCTGGAGCACGTGATCGCCGCTAAAGCGATCTGCTTCAAGGAAGCGCTGCAGCCTGAGTTCAAGACCTACCAGCAACAAGTGGTGAAGAACGCTCAGGCCATGGCCGAAGTGTTCATCGAGCGCGGTTTCGACGTGGTATCCGGCGGTACCAAGAACCACCTGTTCCTGCTGTCGCTGATCAAGCAGGAAATCTCCGGTAAAGACGCCGACGCCGCTCTGGGCAAAGCGTTCATCACCGTGAACAAGAACTCCGTGCCAAACGACCCTCGCTCCCCGTTCGTCACCTCCGGCCTGCGCTTCGGCACTCCGGCCGTGACCACTCGTGGCTTCAAGGAAGCCGAGTGCAAGGAACTGGCCGGCTGGATCTGCGACATCCTGGCTGACCTGAACAACGAAGCGGTGATCGACGCTGTTCGTGAGAAGGTCAAGGCCATCTGCAAGAAGCTGCCGGTGTACGGCGCTTAATTGCACCGTTAGACCCGCAAGATGAAAACCGGCCAGCGATGGCCGGTTTTTTTTCGCCCGTGATTTTTTCTAGGGCCGAAAAAGGCTCAAGATCGGGGCATTCCGCGCAACTGGTAAGACCGGTCATGCCGCTGACGCATTTTTCACTTGCGATCACCCGAAACCTGCGCCTAGACTGCGCCTGCACTGGACATACCGGTAAGACCACAATAATTAAGTCCTGAATTTGATGCGCCTCGCGCACGGCAGCCAGGACACCGACCAGGATTCCTCCCATGCTCAGATGGTGCTCGCGTTCAATCTTCCTTCAAGTGGTTCTCGGACTGGTGCTCGGCATCGTCTGCGGGCTGACCCTTCCCGAATACTCCGCCCAGCTCAAACCCCTCGGCGACGGCTTCATCAAGCTGATCAAGATGCTCATTGGCCTGATCGTGTTTTGTGTGGTGGTCAGTGGCATCAGCGGTGCCGGCGACCTGAAGAAAGTCGGGCGCATTGGCCTCAAGTCGGTGATCTACTTTGAAGTGCTGACCACCATCGCCCTGGTGATCGGCCTGGTGTTCGCCTTCAGCACCGGCATCGGCAGTGGCGCGAACATTCATCTGGATCAGCTCTCCGCTGCCGACATGGGTGACATCGCCCAGCGCGGCCAGCACATGCACACCACCACGCAATTCCTGATGGACCTGATCCCGACCTCGGTGATTGGCGCCTTCGCCGACAACAACATCCTGCAGGTGCTGCTGTTTTCGGTGCTGTTCGGCAGCGCGTTGAACCTGGTGGGCGAAGCGGCCTCGGGCATCTCCCGACTGATCAATGAACTGAGCCACGTCATTTTCCGCATCATGGGCATGATCGTGCGCCTGGCGCCGATCGGCGTGTTTGGCGCAATAGCCTTCACCACCAGCAAATATGGCCTGGATTCGCTGCAGCATCTGGGCAGCCTGGTCGGCCTGTTTTACCTGACGTGCGCCGCTTTTGTGTCGCTGATCCTCGGCCTGGTGATGCGCCTGTCCGGCCTGCGTATGTGGCCGCTGCTCAAGTACCTGCGCGAAGAACTGCTGATCGTCATGGGCACCGCTTCGTCAGACGCCGTGTTGCCGCAAATCATGCGCAAGCTTGAGCATCTGGGCATCGGCAGCTCGACGGTCGGGCTGGTGATTCCGACCGGTTACTCGTTCAACCTCGACGGTTTCTCGATTTACCTGACCCTCGCCATCGTGTTCATCGCCAACGCCACCGGTACGCCGCTGGCCATGACTGACCTGCTGACCATTTTGCTGGTGTCGCTGATCACCTCCAAAGGTGCCCACGGGATTCCCGGTTCAGCGCTGGTGATTCTGGCGGCCACCCTGACGGCGATCCCGGCGATTCCGGTGGTTGGCCTGGTGCTGGTGCTCGCGGTGGACTGGTTCATGGGCATCGGCCGGGCGCTGACCAACCTGATCGGCAACTGCGTCGCCACCGTGGCCATCGCCCGCTGGGAGAAAGACATCGATATCCAGCGCGCGAACAAGGTGCTTTCCGGTCAGGTGGGTTATACCTTCCAGCCGAGAAAACCGGTCACGCCGGCGCACCAGCAGGAATTTTGAATCAAGTGGGCGCCTGCCAGACGGCGGGCTCCCTTGCCTTTATCCATGGAGCAAACCGTGATTACCACTTCAACGGTCGTCAATTCAGTCGTAGAAAAACTTCGGGCCGCACTGGCCCGTGGTCAGTGGCGCTCCGGCGAGATGTTGCCGGGACAGCGTGAACTGGCCGAACAACTGGGCATCAGCCGTCCGAGCCTGCGCGAAGCCGTGATCGTACTGGAAACCCTCGGCCTGGTGCGTTCAATGCCGGGCAAAGGCGTGGTGGTGCTCGACGCCCACCTCGGCGACAGCCAAAGCCACGACAGCGCAGTGGCCGGCGCGAGCCTGGAAGACGTGCTGCAGCTGCGCTACACCCTTGAGCCGTTCATCGTCGGTCTGGTGGCGCAGTCGATCAGCAGCAAGGAAGTCGGGCAACTGCGCCTGACCCTGATGGACATGCGCGAAGCGCTGGAAGCCAACGACGCCGAGGCCGGGGTCAACGCCTACATCGCCTTCCACGAAGAATTGTTCACGCTGACGTCCAATCCGATTTTCCAGAGCGTGGTGCAGCAGACCAGTAACGCACTCAAGCAAAGCGCGCAAGTGCTGCGCAACTCGCCGGAACACCTGGCCGAACGTCTTGAAGAAAACGAAGCCGTGGTGCGCGCCATCCGTAGCAAGAACAGCGCACAGGCCAGTGCCGAAATGCGTCGCCACATCCTTCGCGAAGGACGGCGAATGGGCATCGAATTGAACATACCGGAAGACAACCTCGGCAGTTAAAACCATTGGAACCGGAGACCGGCCATGAACAGCTTCGCTTCACCGCAGACGCTTGTTGCCCTGCCCTTTCCCAACCGAGAGGAGAATCTGTATTCACGGGTTTTCGATGCGATTCTCGAACAGCGCCTTGATGCGGGCAGTCGTTTTACCGAAGAAAGCCTGGCGCAGATATTCAACGCTCGACGCGGTGATATCCGGGGTGTGCTGACGCGATTGGCTCATCAGCAGATCATCGTCCTTCGGGCGAATCATCGGCCCCGTGTCGCTGCGCTTGATGTCGAGCAGGTCCGGCAAACGCTGCATGCACGGCGGCTGGCCGAGATCACGCTGATGCGGTTGGCCTGTCAGCACCCGTGCCCGCACGCGTTAAAACGCCTGGGAGCGTTGATCGACAGCGAGCGCGAAAGTACCCAGCGTGGTTCGGCGATTCGGTTGTCGGGGGAGTTTCATTTACAGCTGGCGAAAATGGCTGGGAATGCTCCTTTGGCGCATTTTCTGGACAGCCTGGTGCCGCGGACTGCGTTGGCAGTTGCGCAGTTTAATGGATGGCTGGAGGGTTATTTCGATTGGCGGGTGCATCAGCGAATTTTGACGGCGGTGGAGAGTGGCGATGAGGAGCTGGCGGTCGCCTTGCTGAATCAGCATCTGGATCATCTGGAAAATATGTTGCTGAGCTCGGAACTGCCACTCAGTCAGAATTGTGTTGCCGGGTAAATCGCCTTCGCGAGCAGCTGCGACGATTCGACCTGCTCGCGAAGAGGCTCTTTCAACCACCGAAAATATCAGGGCTTCGCCGCCACCCGCGCAAAACCCTCCCGAATCTTCTCTTCCGGCAAATCATCGGCAATAAACACGATTACGCTTTCCCGCGCCTCGCCCTCTGCCCATTCCGTGTCCCAGTCGAATCCGTACAACTTCAGGACACCCTGGAACACCATGCGTCGCGGCTCGCCAGCAATGTTCAACACGCCTTTGTAGCGCAGCAACTGCTTGCCGTGATCCTCCAGCAGCTCATTCATGAACTCGCTGAGTTTGTCGATATCCAGTGGCTGATCAGTACGCAGCACCAGGCTGGAGATACGGTCGATGGAAGGCGCTTGGCTCACCGGACGCAAACTCACGCCACCGCCGAGGTCGGCATTCAGGTTAAAACCACGCACGTCAAGCAATTCGGCCAGGTCGATCTGGCCGTGATCGACCACGCGAATCGGTGCTCGTCGGTTGATGCGGGTCAGACGCTCACTCAATGCGGTGAACGTCGGCTCGTCCACCAGATCACGCTTGCTCACCAGCAAGCGGTCGGCGAAACCGATTTGCGCCTGGGCGATGGTTTGGGTCAGGTGAGTCTCGGCGTGCGCCGCGTCCACCAGGGTAATAATGCCGTCGAGGATGTAGCGCTCGCGCAGCTCTTCATCGATGAAAAAGGTTTGCGCCACTGGCGCCGGATCGGCCAGGCCGGTGCATTCGATCACCAGGCGATCGAAGGCGATGTCGCCGCTGTCCAGGCGTTCGAGCAACAGGTACAGCGCTTTGGTCAGGTCGGTGTGGATGGTGCAGCAGACGCAGCCGTTGGACAGCGTCATGACTTGTACCGGCTCGTCGCCCAACAGCTGGGTGTCGATACCGGCATCACTGAATTCGTTTTCGATCACGGCGATTTTCAGCCCGTGCTCGGCTTTGAGCAGGTGGCGCAACAGCGTGGTCTTGCCAGCGCCGAGGAAGCCGCTGAGGATTGTTACCGGGATGGGAGAGGACAAACTGGATCTCCTGACTCACAAAATTAAAGTATCAACACAAAACAACTGTGGGAGCGAGTTTGCTCGCGATAGCGGCTTAACATTCAACATCACTGTTGATTGAAATTCCGCCATCGCGAGCAAGCTCGCTCCCACAGGTATTGCTGTTAAGCCGACAACCGGATCAACAGCACTTCGGCCCACCCTTGCCACCGTAACGAGCTTCCTGGCGTTCGCGGAAGAACATCTCGTAGCTCATTACCGGTTTGTCCGGGTGTTTGGTTTGCATATGCTCGACGTAGTTGTCGTAGTCGGGCATGCCGACCATCAGGCGCGCGGCCTGACCGAGGTATTTACCGAGGCGACTCAGGTCATTGAACATGTTTGCAATCCTCGATTACGCGTCCGGCAGGGCCTGGAATGGCGCTTCTTTATCCGTACGCTCTTTGGTACCCCAGGCGGCAATGCCGACCTTGAGTGCGTAGAACAGAATGCTGAAGACCACGAACAGGAACAGCGCTGTCAGCGTTGCGTTGGTGTAGGCGTTGAAGATCACGTGCTGCATCTGCGTGATGTCCTTGGCCGGGGCAAGGAGCTGACCATTGGCCAGCGCATCGCTGTATTTCTTCGCCAGCGACAGGAAGCCGATGGCCGGATTGGCGTCGAACAGCTTGATGAAACCCGCCGTCACGGTGCAGATCAGCAGCCAGACGGCCGGCAGCATGGTCACCCAGATGTAGCGTTGGCGTTTCATTTTGATCAGCACAACGGTTGCCAGCATCAGCGCGATACCGGCCAGCATCTGGTTGGAGATACCGAACAGCGGCCACAAGGTGTTGATCCCGCCCAACGGGTCGATCACGCCTTGGTAGAGCAACCAGCCCCACATCGCCACGCAACCGCCGGTAGCGATCAGGTTGGCGGTCCAGGACTCGGTACGGCGCAAGGCCGGCACGAAGGAGCCAAGCAAATCCTGGAGCATGAAGCGACCGGCACGGGTACCGGCATCGACCGCCGTCAGGATGAACAGCGCTTCGAACAGGATCGCGAAGTGGTACCAGAACGCCATGGTGTTTTCACCCGGCAGGACACTGTGCAGGATCTGCGCGATCCCCACCGCCAGGGTCGGTGCACCGCCGGCACGGGCCAGGATGGTGGTTTCACCGATGTCATGGGCCACCGCTTGCAAGGCTTCCGGGGTAATCGCAAAGCCCCAGCTGCTGACGGTTTGCGCGACCGCTACGATGTCACCACCGACTACGGCAGCCGGGCTGTTCATGGCGAAGTACACACCCGGCTCGATCACCGAGGCGGCAACCATGGCCATGATGGCCACGAAGGATTCCATCAACATCGCGCCGTAACCGATGTAACGGGAATTGACTTCGTTATCCAGCAGCTTCGGCGTGGTGCCGGAAGAGATCAGCGCGTGGAAACCCGAGACCGCGCCACAGGCGATGGTGATGAACAGGAACGGGAACAGACCGCCCTTCCACACCGGGCCGGTGCCGTCGATGAACTGGGTCAGCGCGGGCATTTTCAGCTCGGGCATGGTCACCAGAATGCCGATCGCCAGCGCCACGATGGTGCCGATTTTCAGGAAGGTCGACAGGTAGTCACGGGGTGCCAGGATCAGCCACACCGGCAGTACCGCCGCGACAAAACCGTAGCCGACCAGCATCCAGGTGATCTGGATCCCGGTGAAACTGAACGCCTTGGCCCACACCGGATCAGCGGCAATCTGCCCACCGAGCCAGATCGAACCCAGCAGCAACGCCACGCCGACCACGGAGATTTCGCCAATGCGACCCGGGCGGATGTAGCGCATGTAAATGCCCATGAACATCGCAATCGGGATGGTTGCCATCACCGTGAAGATGCCCCAAGGGCTCTCGGCCAAGGCTTTCACCACGATCAGTGCCAGCACCGCGAGGATGATGATCATGATCAGGAAGCAGCCAAACAGGGCGATGGTGCCGGGGATGCGGCCCATTTCCTCACGGACCATGTCGCCCAGGGACCGGCCATTGCGGCGGGTGGACATGAACAGGACCATGAAGTCCTGAACCGCACCGGCCAGCACCACGCCGGCGATCAGCCACAATGTGCCGGGCAGATACCCCATCTGCGCCGCCAGCACTGGCCCGACCAACGGCCCCGCGCCAGCGATGGCTGCGAAGTGGTGACCGAAGAGGATGTGTTTGTTGGTCGGAACGTAGTCCAGACCGTCATTATTGAGTACGGCGGGGGTGGCCCGTCGCGGGTCGAGTTGCATCACATTGTTCGCGATGAACAAACTGTAGTAGCGATACGCGACCAGATAAATGGCCACGGCAGCGACCACAATCCACAAGGCGTTGATCGCCTCACCTCTGCGCAATGCCACCACACCCAAGGCGCACGCACCGACGATTGCCAGCAGCAGCCAGGGTAAATGGCGTAGCAGGCTATTATTATTTTTCATTTTATGATTCCAGCCAGAGTGGACAAGAAAGACAGCCACCCCGAGTTTAGCTCTCCTGACGGCAAAGGCCATACCCCGACATTGGTCTAGACGCCCGCCTGCGCTGGCAGCGCTTTAATAATGCAGGTCTATAGTCAGCGTACCTTTCCGAGGATTGCGCCATGAGCGAACACGCCGCCGACCGTCGCCGCTTCAAACGTATCGCGTTCGATGCCCAAACCGTACTGCGCCAGGACGAAGACATCTGGCAGGTGAAGTTGATTGATCTGTCGCTCAAGGGGCTGTTGGTCGAGAAGCCCGAGCCGTGGCTGGGCAATCCGGAGCATCACTTTTGCGTTGATATTCATCTGACGCCTGAAGTTGCGATCAAGATGGATGTGCTACTGACCCACGATGACCATGGCCAACTCGGCTTCGTCTGCAAACACATCAGCCTGGAATCCATCGAGCGCCTGCGGCGGTTGATCGAACTCAACCTGGGGGACCCGCAAGAGCTGGAACGAGAGCTGGGCGCCCTGATCGAAGCCTGAACCGATTGCGCTATGCCCTATAGGAGCCGGGCTTGCCCGCGATGACGGCTTTACTTTCAACATCATCGTTGAATGACAGGTCGCTATCGCGGGCAAGCCTGGCTCCTACAGGGATTTGTGGGTTATTCGAACAATGCGTCGAGGGCCTGTTCCAGACGGGTAACGGCAATAATCTGCAACCCCGGCGGCGCCTCTTTCGGTGCATTGCCCTTGGGCACGATGGCGCGTTTGAAGCCGTGCTTGGCGGCTTCTTTCAGGCGTTCCTGACCACTTGGCACCGGGCGCACTTCGCCGGACAGGCCGACTTCGCCAAACACGAGCAGATCATGTGGCAAAGGCCGGTTGCGCAAACTGGACATGACAGCCGCCATCAAGGCCAGGTCAGACGCGGTCTCCAACACCTTCACACCACCGACCACGTTGAGAAACACGTCCTGATCGTGGGTCGGAATGCCACCATGACGGTGCAGAACCGCCAGCAACATCGCCAGGCGATTCTGATCCAGCCCCAGCGTGACCCGGCGCGGGTTGGCCAAATGGCTGTCATCCACCAGGGCCTGGACTTCCACCAGCATGGGCCGCGTCCCTTCCCATGTCGCCATGACCACACTGCCAGGGACTTCCTCCTGAGCGCGTGTGAGAAAAATCGCCGACGGGTTAGAGACTTCTTTCAGCCCCTTGTCCGTCATGCCGAACACACCCAATTCGTTGACCGCGCCGAAACGGTTTTTGACCGCTCGCAGCAAACGTAAACGCCCATCGGATTCGCCTTCGAAATACAGCACGGTATCAACCATGTGCTCCAGCACACGGGGACCGGCCAAGGCGCCTTCCTTGGTTACGTGACCGACGAGGAAAATCGCGGTGCCGCTCTGCTTGGCATAACGCACCAGCAAGGCCGCACTCTCGCGCACCTGGGAGACGCCGCCCGGGGCCGATTGCAGTTGTTCGGTGAAGATCGTCTGGATCGAGTCGATCACCATGACCTTGGGCTTTTCCACCCGGGCCGTGGCGATGATGGTTTCGATGCAGGTTTCGGTCATCACTCGCAGTTGGTCCTGCGGCAAGCCCAGCCGGCGGGCGCGCATGGCCACTTGTTGCTGCGACTCTTCACCGGTGACGTACAGCGCCGGCATGCTCTTGGCGAGGTTGCACAAGGTTTGCAACAGGATGGTCGACTTACCGATGCCAGGGTCGCCGCCGATCAGCACCACCGAACCGTCGACCAAGCCACCGCCCAGCACTCGATCGAGTTCACTGGAGGCTGTGGAAAAGCGCGGGATTTCTTCGACACTGACTTCGGCCAGAGTCTTGATCTGGGCCTGTTGGCCAGTCCAGCCGGTACGCCCGCTCGGGGCGGCGGCACCACCGCTTTCCACCATGGTTTCGGTCAGCGTGTTCCAGGCACCGCACTCGCCGCACTGGCCGGCCCACTTGGGGAAGGTTGAGCCACACTCGGTGCAGCCGTACATGCGTTTGGCCTTGGCCATCTGA
Organism: Pseudomonas sp. 3296; assembly: GCF_031456615.1. Taxonomy (NCBI): domain Bacteria; kingdom Pseudomonadati; phylum Pseudomonadota; class Gammaproteobacteria; order Pseudomonadales; family Pseudomonadaceae; genus Pseudomonas; species Pseudomonas sp. 3296. The sequence goes on along the minus strand of NZ_JAVDUY010000010.1, from coordinate 209,493 downwards.
ACTCCCGGCAAAAACCGCGATGATAGCTCAGCTGACGCCGATCAGCGCGGCGCGGCGATACGGATTTCGCCGCTGGCCAGACGCGTGGCACTGTTGCCCAATGGATCTTCAGACTCCAGATCCGCACCTTTGGCCTTGAGTGCGTCGAGCAGTTCGGCATGCTTGAACAATCCGGCGTACATCGCCGCCGTTTGCCCCGCGCCGTTGCGTTGGTCGGGGCTGCAATTGGCCAATAGTAAAGTCCGGGCAATCTGTACCTCCCCTTTGAAAATCGCCCCCATCAATGCCGTGTTGCCTCGCTGGTCCTGAGCACAGGCATCCGCGCCGGCGGCGAGCAAACGCTCTACTGCGGCGACCTGGCCGTGATAGGCCGCCAGGATCAGCGCGGTGTAGCCCTTGCTGTCGCGAGTATCGAGTGAGTATCCAGCCTCAATGAACGTGTCGAGCATGGGCACATCGCCACGGCGGGCGGCGTCAAAGTAGTAATCCTGCAGTTGAGCAGACAGCGCCGCAGAGTCGTCGGGTGTGGTGGAAAAGGCACTGGTCGAGAGCAACGCCAGCCATACAAACAGATAAATACGCATCGCAAACTCCTTGGCCCGACGGGACCTCACCGGAGGTCCCGCATTTCAGGAAAACGCCGTCAGTCGACCAGGTCGGCCGCCAGCGCCTTGACCCGGCTCAGGTCACCCTTGGCCACTTTGGTCACGCCGGTCCCGTATTCCGGGTCGGCTTTGTAGAGGAACGACAGAATGATGTGCTTGCTCTCGTCATCGGTTGTCGCGAGCGAATCGCCAAAACTCTCGATAAGGTCGCTGCGCTCTTTTTTGCTGAAGGAGCGATACAGATCACCGGCCTGCTTGAAGTTTTGCTCGCGCTGGATCTTCGCCTGCTGGGTGCTGCCCGTCAGTGCCGATTGGCTGTAACGCGCGGTTTTCGGCTCTTCGCGGGGCATCAAACGGCTTGGCTGATAGTTCACGCCTGTGGTGCTGTGGCCGATGTTCATCGCACCGTCCTGATTGCCGTTATTCACGGCAACTTTTGGCGCATTGATCGGCAACTGAAGTGCGTTGGCACCCAGGCGATAGAGTTGAGTATCGGCATAGGAGAACACTCGCCCTTGCAGTAAGCGATCTTCCGAAGGTTCGATACCGGGAACCAGATTGGCCGGAGCCATCGCCACTTGTTCGGTTTCCTGGAAGACATTCGAAGGATTACGATCCAGGACCATTTGTCCAACTTTTCGTTCAGGAACTCCAGGCCAGATCTTCGTCGCATCCAATGGATCGAAATCAAATTTGTACAAGTCTTGTGAGCTTACAACCTGAACGTACAAGTCCCATTTCGGAAAGTCACCCTTGTTAATATGAGCAACCAAATCATTGGTCATATGGCTGTAATCTTTCCCTTGAACTTTCGACACCGACTCAGGATCGAGATTATTAATCCCCTGCAAACTCTTCCAGTGAAACTTCACGTAATGCACATCGCCTTTTTCATTAACTAACTTGTACGCATGTACACCGTTTCCATCCATCTCCCGATAACTGGCCGGTGTACCCGAGTTGGAATACAACTCGGTCAGGGTGCGAGTGGCTTCAGGGACATGGGAGAAGAAATCAAATCGCCGCGAATCATCGTCGAGGTTGGTGCGCGGGTCAGGTTTGAACGCGTGGACCATGTCTGGAAACTTGATTGCATCACGGATGAAAAAGGTCGGAAAATTGTTTCCCACCAGGTCCCAGTTGCCGTCGGCGGTGTAGAACTTGGTAGCGAAACCACGTGGGTCGCGCAGGGTTTCCGGCGAATGGTTGCCATGAACGACGGCGGAGAAACGCACGAACACCGGTGTGCTCTGACCGCCAGCAAACACTTTCGCCTTGGTCAGGTCGCTCAGGTCATTGGTCACGGTGAAGGTGCCGTGGGCGCCAGTGCCACGAGCATGCACCACACGTTCAGGAATGCGTTCACGGTCAAAGCGCTGCAGCTTCTGGATCAGTTGCACGTCCTGCAACAACACCGGGCCTGTGGCACCTGCCGTTTGTGAGTTCTGGTTATCGCCCACGGCAGCGCCATTATCACGGGTCAAGTTGTCAGCATGGACGGAGAAGGACAGCAGGCTGGCGGTTAATACGCCAAGCGTACGCCATTGGGGAAAGGCCCCAAGGCCAAGTGTAGAAGTCATATCAGGTTCCTCTGTTTTCAAGGCGCACTCCCAGTGCGCTGAACCGAGGCTAGAGGCCGAACCGGCAAAACTTAAATAGAAAAAACGCAACGTGATGATTCAGATATTTATGTCGCTAATCAGTCAGTTAGCGCGTATTTCGCGCGCGATTGCTGGCACTTTGCAAACTTATTGTCGGCAGACAGGTCGATAGTCACAAGCATTGTAATGAGGTGTTTCGAGCAAGAGCCGTTTTGCTGAATTACACTGCGTTCACCAACCTCATCTGTAACAAGGAATAACCTATGGGCGTGATAAGTGAGTTCAAGGCCTTCGCGGTCAAAGGTAATGTGATCGACATGGCCGTCGGTATCATCATCGGCGCCGCCTTCGGCAAGATCGTGACGTCGTTTGTCGGCGACGTGGTCATGCCGCCCATTGGCTTGCTGATCGGCGGGGTGGACTTCAGTGATCTGGCCATTACGCTCAAGGCTGCCGAAGGCAATGCCCCGGCCGTGGTGCTGGCCTACGGCAAATTCATCCAGAGCATGATTGACTTCGTCATCGTCGCGTTCGCGATTTTCATGGGGATCAAAGCGATCAACCAACTGAAGCGCGAAGAGGCCGCGGCCCCAACACTGCCGCCGGTTCCAACCAAGGAAGAAGAGTTGTTGAGTGAGATCCGCGATCTGCTCAAGGCTCAGAACAATCGGCCCTGAAGGCTGGTTCTAAACAGAAACGGCGCCCTTGAGGCGCCGTTTTTTTACCAGAAGTTTTCCACAGCCACCTGGCCTGGGCGTCGGCTGAGGCTCAGGTGCATGTCCCGCTGCTTGAGCAGCTTGCGCGTGTCATCGATCATCTGCGGGTTTCCGCAGAGCATGACCCGCGAATGCTCAGGTGTCAGCGCCACGCCTGCGGCCCGCTCCAGTTCGCCGTTTTCGATCAGCGTGGTGATTCGTCCGTTCAGGGCGCCTGGGTGTTGTTCGCGAGTGACGGTGGCGATGAACTGCAATTTATGGGCGTATTCGGCCAGATAATCACGCGCTCCCAACTCCGCAATCAGCGTCTGGTACGCCAGCTCCCGGGCTTCGCGCACACTGTAGACGAGGATGATGCGCTCGTACTTCTCCCACACCTCGAAGTCTTGCAGGATCGACAGGAACGGGGCAATGCCGGTGCCTGTGGATAACAACCAGAGGTCACGCCCATCGACAAAGCGGTCCGGGGTCAAATAACCAAAGGCCTGGCGGTCGACCAGCAAGGTATCACCTACCTCCAGTCGACTCAGTTCGCTGGTGAACTCACCGCCCGGCACCACGATGGAGAAAAATTCGAGAAATTCATCATACGGTGACGACACCATTGAATAGGCGCGCCAGACCGTGCTGCCATCGGCTTTGGTGACGCCTAGCCGAGCGAACTGACCGGCCCTGAAACGAAAACCCGGATCTCTTGTGGCTCGCAGCGTAAACAGGTTTGGGGTCAACGGCTGGACGTCGAGCAAGGTTTGGCGAGTGTATTTTTCGGCACTGGCGGTCATGGGACGCTCCATTGAACTGATATCACCAGTGTCGCGCAAAGCAGGCGATGTAAACACCGATGATTTGTAGTGTCTTTGGTATTAGATCCGTTGTTAGTTGTACAGCTGCTTTTATATTGTCAATGACATGACTAAAACTTATACAAACACAATACATAGAATGATATACGCCATGCGAAAATGAATGCCATGAGCCTGAACTGCTAAGAACCAGATACGCACTATTTATAATTTTCAAGAGCAAAAAAATTGCAGCGCATTTGTAGGATTGCTCCTACACTCGGGGCGTGCTGGATTTCGGATCCAATTTGCACCCCCGAAGATAGACACATGGAGTTGCTGCAATGAAGATGTGGAAGGAGTCACAGTTAAGACAGATACTTGAAGCCAAGGAAGTTAAGCCCGCCTATGAGATCTCACTCATGCTGGCTCAGGATCTTGGCTTCAATTTCTGTGCTTTTTCAATTACATCCCCCGCGGTTTTGCTTAATCATGACACGGTAAGTTTTAACAATTACCCAGTCGATTGGAACACGGCATATGAACATGACCATTTCGGTGACACAGACCCAATACTAGCTCATTGCAATCATTCGGAATTGCCAATTCTTTGGGAAGATGAACTCTTCTCAAAGGTCCCTCAACTGAGGCAAGTGCAAAAACAACAAGGCTTGCAGTATGGGTGGTCACAATCGATTCATGACAGCGGTCTGCGCAGCATGTTTAGCCTGGCCAGAAGCAACAGCCCGATCTCTGCCGATGAATGGTATGCCCATCTGGCCTACGCCATTTTAATCAACCGCCATTTGCATGGGCTCGTGGCAAAAAAGCTGGATCACCGCCAGGTGACTGCATTCACCCCACGGTTGTCCACGCGTGAAATCGAAATCATGAAATTATCGGCCGATGGCAAGACGGCCTATGAATGTTCCAAAATCCTGAGCATCAGTGAACGCACCATCAATCATCATGTGCAAAACTTCATCCGTAAATTTGGGGTGAACAACAAGATTGCAGCCGTGATAAAGGCTGTGAGGGTCGGCGCTATCTGAATCCATTCAGTACGAAGAAAACCCACGGGTAATCCAGCCGAAAAAAACGTACCATTTGCGGCCCCCTGAGTGATGTCGTATATAACTTCACGACGCAGTGCACTCGGCCGGTCCCGCCTGCTGCAACGCCTCCGGCCGCGGGACACCACACCCGTTGACTACCCAGAGCCCCGCCTCATGCCCCTGCTCGAAACACCCTTCGCCCAACTCGACCTGATCCGTCAGCCAGAACAGCAGAACGAACCGCTGCAAGCGTTCGATGCCGCCGACGAATACCTGCTCAACCACTTGGCCGAACAACAGCCCTCGGCCGAAACCCGGGTACTGGTGTTGAACGACAGTTTTGGTGCATTGGCCGCCAGCCTCGCGGGCAAGGTCCGGGTCATCAGCAGTGGTGATTCGTTCCTCGCCTTTCAGGGACTGGAAAAAAATCTGATCCGTAACGGCCAGGCGTTTGACGCCGTACCGAGCGTGCCCGCCAGCGACGTGTTCAGCGGCCCGTTTGACCGGGTATTGATCCGGGTGCCAAAGACGCTGGCATTGCTGGAAGAACAACTGATTCGCCTGCAAGGCCAACTGGCGCCGGGCGCGCAAGTTATTGCTGCGGCGATGATCAAGCATCTGCCACGTGCTGCCGGTGATCTGCTGGAACGCTACATCGGCCCGGTACAGGCCTCCCTGGCGGTGAAAAAGGCCCGGCTCTTGATCGCCACACCTGAAACCAAAGCCCCGCTCGTGTCCCCCTACCCTTCGCGCTATCAGCTTGATGAGCCGGCCATTGAACTGCTGAACCACGCCAATGTGTTCTGCCGCGAAGGACTGGACATCGGTACCCGGGCCTTTCTGCCGCACCTGCCGAAAAACCTCGGCACCGCGCGAGTCGCCGATCTCGGTTGCGGTAACGGCGTGTTGGCCATTGCCAGTGCGCTGCAAAACCCCGAGGCGCAGTACACGCTGGTGGACGAGTCGTTCATGGCGGTGCAATCGGCTGCCGAAAACTGGCGCGCGGCGCTGGGCGACAGAGCGGTCATTGTGCGGGCCGGCGACGGGCTGGCGGGGCAGGAACCTCAATCCCTGGACGTGGTGTTGTGCAATCCGCCGTTCCATCAGCAACAGGTCGTCGGCGACTTTCTCGCCTGGCGCATGTTCCAGCAAGCCCGCGAGGCGCTAGTGGTGGGTGGCGCGTTGTATATCGTCGGCAATCGTCACCTGGGTTACCACAGCAAGCTCGCACGGCTGTTCCGCGGCGTCGAACAAGTGGCCGCCACGCCAAAATTCGTGATTCTCAAAGCCCGCAAATAAACCGGGCAAAAAAAACCCTCCATGCAGGAGGGTTGTAAATCCGTGCCTCCAAGGCAACGGGATGGGATCTTCAGTGCGTGCTCAGACCTGCCGCATTCATGAACATGCGCATCAGGCTGGCCACGATAAACAGGGCGCCGACGCTACCGGCCCAGATCAGGGCCAGCCATCCAAGCCGCTGCAACAGCGGTTTTTTTTCGGCTTCTTCAATGTCGTGCAGGGAATGTTTACCGGTCATTACAACAATCCTCAGGTAGATCGATGGCGCCAGTGAGGGCGCCATCGCGAGCACGCTCGCTCCTACAGTGTCAGTGATAACCGTCTTCGTGGGTCACCTTGCCGCGGAACACGTAATAGCTCCAGAAGGTGTAACCCAGGATGAACGGGATGATGAACAGCGTGCCCACCAGCATGAAGCCCTGACTTTGCGGCGGTGCGGCGGCGTCCCAGATCGAGATCGACGGTGGCACGATGTTCGGCCACAGGCTGATGCCCAGACCGCTGTAACCGAGGAAGATCAGCACCAGCGTCAGCAGGAACGGCGTGTAGTGCGCATTGCGGGCGACGGCGCGGATCAAGCCATACATGGTCACCAGCACCAGAATCGGCACCGGCATGAACCAGAACAGATTGGGCAGCGTGAACCAGCGGGCGGCGATTTCAGCGTGGGCCAAGGGTGTCCAGATGCTGACAATACCGATCACCGCCAACACCACGAAGGCCAGCGGCCGTGCCAGGTCGTGCATTTGCTCCTGCAGCTTGCCCTCGGTCTTCATGATCAACCACGTGCAACCAAGCAGCGCATACGCCACCACCAGTGCCACGCCGCAGAACAGCGTGAACGGTGTCAGCCAGTCCAGCGAACCACCGGCAAACTGGCGATTGACCACCGGCAATCCATCAATGAAGGCGCCCAACGCCACCCCCTGAAAGAAGGTCGCGGTGATGGAGCCGCCGATGAAAGCCTTGTCCCAGAGGTGACGCTTGTGGTCCTTGGCCTTGAAGCGAAACTCAAAAGCCACGCCCCGGAAGATCAACCCGATCAGCATCAGGATCAGCGGCAGGTACAACGCCGAAAGCACCACCGAATAGGCCAGCGGGAAGGCGCCAAACAACGCGGCACCGCCCAGTACCAGCCAGGTTTCGTTACCGTCCCAGACCGGGGCGACCGTGTTCATCATCACATCACGGTCGGTCTTGCCCGGGATGAACGGGAAGAGAATCCCGATCCCCAGGTCGAAGCCGTCCATGACCACGTACATCATGATGCCGAAGATGATGATCACGGCCCAGATCAGCGGAAGATCAATACCCATGACTCAAATCTCCTTGGTCAGGCTGTGTTCACTGTCGGCGTCATCATCGTCAGCGGCGGACAGCGGACGGGCTGGTGTGCGTTGCTTGCCAGGCCCACCATCGCTGGTTTCCTTGCCTTCGTCGATCTTCGGCCCTTTGCGCACCAGGCGCATCATGTAGCCCAGGCCGGCACCGAACAGCGCGAAATACACCACCACAAACAGAATCAACGTGATGCTCATCTGCATGAAACTATGGTTGGAAGAAGCATCCGCCGTGCGCATCAGTCCGTAGACCACCCAAGGCTGACGGCCGATTTCAGTGGTAAACCAACCCGCGAGGATCGCGATCAGGCCCGACGGACCCATCCACAACGCCAGGTAAAGGAACGGTCGCGAGGTATAGAGCTTGTCGCGCTTACGCAGCCACAGGCTCCACAACCCGGTGAAGATCATCAGGAAGCCCAGGCCGACCATGATCCGGAACGACCAGAACACGATGGTCGAATTGGGCCGGTCTTCAGGCGGGAATTCCTTGAGCGCAGGGACTTGTTTGTCCAGCGAGTGGGTGAGGATCAGGCTGCCCAGATACGGAATCTCGACGGCAAATCGGGTTTTCTCGGCTTTCATGTCCGGCCAGCCGAACAGGATCAACGGGGTCGGTTCGTCGCCGATGTTTTCCCAGTGACCTTCGATCGCGGCAATTTTCGCCGGCTGATGCTTGAGCGTGTTGAGGCCGTGGAAGTCACCGATGACCGCCTGGATCGGCGCCACAATCAAGGCCATCCACATGGCCATCGACAACATGGTGCGGATCGCCGGGTTGTCCTTGCCGCGCAGCAGGTGCCAGGCCGCCGAAGAGCCGACGAAGAAGGCGGTGGCAACGAATGCCGCCGTCGCCATGTGCATCAGGCGGTACGGGAACGAAGGGTTGAAGATCACCGCCAGCCAGTCGGTGGGGATCACCTGACCGTTAACGATTTCGAAACCCTGCGGCGTCTGCATCCAGCTGTTCGAGGCGAGGATCCAGAAGGTCGAGATCAGCGTGCCGATGGCCACCATGACCGTGGCAAAGAAGTGCAGCTTGCGCCCGACCTTGTTCCAGCCAAACAGCATGACCCCAAGGAAACCGGCTTCGAGGAAGAACGCTGTCAACACCTCGTAGGTCAGCAACGGCCCGGTAACCGATCCGGCAAAGTCCGAAAAACGGCTCCAGTTGGTGCCGAACTGATACGCCATCACCAGCCCGGAGACCACCCCCATGCCGAAGTTGACGGCAAAGATCTTCGACCAGAAGTGATACAGGTCGCGGTAGGTGTCGTTATGGGTTTTCAGCCACAGACCTTCGAGTACCGCCAGGTAACTCGCCAGGCCAATGGTGATGGCCGGGAACAGAATGTGAAACGAGATGGTAAACGCGAACTGCATTCGGGCGAGATCAAGTGCCTCTAAACCGAACATAAGTCTTCCTCTGTCAGGTAATACGGCTGCTGGCTGGAAGCCTGCACCCAACGGCCCCCACGGGTATGGAGTGCGGCGAATTCGAATTCGTTCTTTTTATTGAAAGCCTCACAACGCAGGGAGTCTGGCCTGGTGGCCGCCGGATCAATTCCTCGTGGGGTTTTGATCTGGATCAATCAACGTTGAAAGAGTAGTCCCATTTCCGGGGATGAACCGCGTGGTCTTTTGCCGCGTGACAAGTTGCCTCATGGCTATCGTTACAGGCAGACACATTTCCCTGTGGGAGCGAGCCTGCTTGCGAAGCGGTGTGTCAGGCACAGGGGTATCGATTGATATACCGCCATCGTCGGAACGCCGCCCGGAGCCAGCTCGCTTCCACAGGGGAATTCGGCGATTTTGCGATCGGTGTCTAGCTAAGTATATTTTCCGTGGCTGCAACTTCTGGTTACAGGTTGGTGATAACCTCGCCCTTCCCCTCCCCCAGATTTCCCCGCAGATGCCCAGCCAAGAGCCCTTGCTGTTACGTCATCACCGTCCTTTCATCGCGTTCTGGCTGGCTCGGGTGTTCACCGCCAGTGGTTTTCAGATGCTCACCGTGGCCATTGGCTGGAACCTGTACCAGTTGACCGGCAACGTGCTCGATTTGGGCCTGGTCGGGTTGGTGGAATTTGCGCCGCGCGTGCTGTTCATGCTGCACACCGGGCACGTCGCGGACCGCTATGACCGACGCAAAGTCGCAGCGATCTGCCAGTCGCTGCAAGCGTTGATCGCCCTGTCGCTGGCCATCGGCAGCGCCACAGATCACGTCACCCGGGAAATGATCTTTATCCTCGCGTTCCTGCTCGGCGCGGCGCGCTCCTTCGAAATGCCCACCACTCAGGCCCTGTTGCCGAGCATCGTGCCCAGCGCGCTATTTCCCCGTGCGGTGGCCGCCGCGCAATCGGCGCAACAATCAGCCACCATCGTCGCTCCGGCGCTCGGCGGTTTGCTCTACGCCTTCGGCAGCGTCTGGGTGTATGGCCCGACCGTGATCCTCTACATCATTGCCTGCGGGCTGATGCTCAACTTGCCGGCCCGGCAGACGCCACTGAACAAGGGCAAGGCGACGCTGGATTCGCTGCTGGCAGGTATCCGCTTCATTCGCAGTCGCCCGGACATTCTCGGGGCGATATCGCTGGACCTGTTTGCCGTCTTGCTCGGCGGCGCGACGGCGCTGCTGCCGGTGTTTGCCAAGGACATCCTGCTGACCGGCCCGTGGGGGCTGGGCCTGCTGCGGTCTGCCCCGGCCGTCGGCGCGCTGTTGATGTCGCTGTTCCTGGCGCGGTTTGCGGTTGAGCGCAACGTCGGACGGGTGATGTTCACCGCCGTCGGTGTGTTCGGCGTCGCCACCATCGCCTTCGGCCTCTCGACCTCGTTCTGGTTCTCGCTGGCGGTGCTGGTGGTGCTGGGCGCGGCCGACATGATCAGCATGGTGATCCGCGCCTCGTTCGTGCAGCTGGAAACCCCGGACGAAATGCGCGGCCGGGTCAGCGCCGTGAACGGCCTCTTCATCGGCGCCTCGAACCAGTTGGGCGAATTCGAATCCGGACTGACCGCCCACTGGTTCGGCACCGTGCCGGCGGTAGTCATGGGCGGGATCGGCACGCTGGTGGTGACCGGGGCCTGGGTGAAACTGTTCCCGACGTTGGCCAATCGCGATCGCATGCATGTGCCGGTGGAGGAAATGAAGGTCTGACCGACTTTTAAGCCAGCATCTCCCCCGCCACCGCCATGCGCGTGGCTTTGCCGCAGAGTTGTTCCACCAGCGTCAGGGCAAATGCCAAAGCGGCCCCGGAACCCTGGGCGGTCACGCAGTTGCCGTCGACCACCACCGGTTGGTCGATGAAGTTGCAACCTGACAACTGATGACTGGCGGAGGGCAGGCAGGTCATGCGTCGCTGACGCAATACGCCGAAGTGTTGCAGTGCGACCGCCGGGGCTTCAGCGATGCCGGCGAACAGGCGCCCGGCGGCGGCCTGATCCTTGATCAGTTGTTGCAGGGGTTGATGGGCCGCCAGGTGTTGCGCGCCCACGGCACCGCCCGGCAGGGCGATCAGGTCGAACGGCTGGGCCAGCAAGTCCACCAGCATGGCATCGGCCGTCAGCCGGGTACCACGGGCGCAGGTGAGCATGCGCCGCCCCTCGATGCTGGCCACCACCACTTCAACGTTGGCGCGGCGCAGCACATCGACCAGGGTCACTGTTTGCAGGTCATCGATGCCCTCGGCGAGGGTAATCAAAGCTCTAAAGGTCATGGGTGCAGTCCACAGGATGATCTTTAAAGCGTAGTCAGGTTTCCTGACGCTTGTTCGAGTGCAGCCGTTACTTGATGTAAAGCTGTGTCGACATCTTATCGCTCGGCGCATTAATCGAGGTGTTGCTGAAGGTGAAGATCCCGTCCTGCTTGCCCGCAAGATTGAAGATATACAGATAGCCGACAGTTTTTGCCCCTGGCGTGCAGTCGGTCAGGTTGCCGGTCTGAAAGGCACATACCGGCGTCCGGGTGCCGTCCACTTCAAAACCATCCAGCGCGACATGTGGACTATTACTGCCGTATCCGATTTCCAACACATAGACCTTGATGCTCGGACCACTATGATCGCAACGCGTCTCGGTCTGCCCTTCGGCAATGTTTTCAAAGCCACAGGCCGGCGATTCAACCTTGACCACTTTCAACTGGCTCAATCGCGGAGCCATTGCTGCCGAAGCGTTTTGTGCCCCCAGCAACAAGGCCATCACGACGCCAATGACGGCAATGACGGCAATCACACGCGTTTTCATGCAATACATAACGCCCCCCAAAACCAGCGCGCAGTATGGCTCACTTCGCTTGACGGCAAAACATCGACGACGATCGCAGCCATAAGCAGCCATAACCCCACGCTGCTGGTATGATGCGCGGCTTTTTCCGGCCCACAGTAATTTCCCAGGCGCGTTCAGCGGTCTGTGCTTTGCTGTTGAGGTCGATACATTCACGGCGCCGGGCGCGCCACGGGGAGCAGACATGCTGGAAAGGCTGTTTCAACTCAAGGCACACAACACCAACGTGCGGACCGAGATTCTGGCGGGCGTCACGACTTTCTTGGCCATGGCCTACATTCTGTTCGTCAACCCGAGCATCCTCGGCGAGACCGGCATGGACAAGGGCGCGGTGTTCGTCGCCACCTGTCTGGCTGCGGCGATTGGCTCCACGATCATGGGCCTGATCGCCAACTACCCGATCGCGCTCGCGCCGGGCATGGGCTTGAACGCCTTCTTCACCTACACCGTGGTCCTGCACATGGGCCACACCTGGCAAGTGGCGCTGGGTGCGGTGTTTATCTCGGCGGTGTGCTTCTTCCTGCTGTCGATCTTCCGCATCCGTGAATGGATCATCAACAGCATCCCGCTGCCACTGCGCTCGGCGATTGCCGCCGGTATCGGCCTGTTCCTGGCGCTGATCGCCCTGCACAACGCCGGCATCGTGGTCAGCAACCCGGCGACCATGGTCGGCCTCGGCGATCTGAAACAACCGGCCCCGATCCTCGCGACCCTGGGGTTTGCCCTGATCGTTGCCCTTGAAGCCCTGGCTGTACGCGGCGCCGTGCTGATCGGCATTCTGGCGGTGACCCTCGTTTCCATCGTGATGGGCTTCACCCCGTTCGGCGGCGTGATGTCGATGCCACCGTCGCTGGCCCCGACCTTCATGCAACTGGACATCAAAGGCGCACTGGACATCGGTCTGGTCAGCGTGATTTTCGCCTTCCTGTTTGTCGACCTGTTCGATAACTCCGGCACCCTGATCGGCGTCGCCAAACGCGCCGGCCTGATGGGCAAGGATGGCCACATGCCGAAAATGGGCCGCGCCCTGATCGCCGACAGCACCGCAGCCATGGCCGGTTCGCTGCTGGGCACCTCGACCACCACCAGCTACATCGAATCCGCAGCCGGCGTGAGTGCCGGTGGCCGCACCGGCCTGACCGCCGTTGTGGTGGCGATCCTGTTCCTGCTGGCACTGTTTTTCTCGCCATTGGCGTCCAGCATCCCGGCATTCGCCACGGCACCGGCACTGCTGTTCGTCGCCGTACTGATGACCTCCGGCCTGGCCGAAATAGACTGGGACGACATCACCGTTGCCGCACCGGTGGTGATCACCGCGCTGGCGATGCCGTTCACTTATTCGATCGCTAATGGCATCGCCTTCGGTTTCATTTCCTGGACCGCCATCAAGCTGATGTCCGGTCGTGGCCGTGAGCTGAACCCGGCGCTGGTGATCCTGTCGATTCTGTTCGTGATCAAGTTGGGTTGGTTCAACGCATGACTTTTGATTCCCAGGCCTACGCTGTTCAGCTTGAAGAAAAGGTCACGCGCCTGCGTGACCTCCTGGCCCCGTTCGATGCGCCAGAACCGGCGGTGTTCGACTCTCCGCTGAAGAACTTTCGCCTGCGTGCCGAATTCCGCCTGTGGCGTGAAGGTGGTGAGCGGCACTACGCGATGTTTTCCCAGGAAGACAAACGTACGCCGATCCTGATCGAAGAGTTTCCGATCGCCAGCCTGCGCATCAACGAACTGATGCCGAAGCTCAAAGCAGCATGGAAAGCCAGTGCGGCCCTGAGCCACAAGTTGTTCCAGGTGGAGTTCCTGACCACCCTGGCCGGCGATGCGATGATTACCCTGTGCTATCACCGCCCGCTGGACGAGCACTGGCATGCGGCGGCCACGAAACTGGCCACGGACCTGAACGTCAGCATCATCGGTCGATCGAAAGGCAAACGCGAAGTGATCGGTCACGATTATGTGGTCGAGCAGCTCGAAGTCGGCGGCCGTACTTTCAGCTATCGCCAGCCGGAAGGCGCATTCACCCAGCCCAACGGCACCGTGAACCGGAAGATGCTGAACTGGGCTTACGACGCGTTGGGTGATCGCCCGGACGACTTGCTCGAACTGTACTGCGGCAACGGCAACTTCACCCTGCCGCTCGCGACCCGCGTACGCAAAGTGCTGGCCACCGAAATCAGCAAGACCTCGGTCAATGCAGCGCTGAGCAACCTCAGCGAAAACGCGGTGGATAACGTCACCCTGGTGCGACTCTCCGCCGAAGAGCTGACCGAAGCGCTGAACGAAGTCCGCCCGTTCCGCCGACTGCATGGCATCGACCTCAAGAGCTACGAATTCGGTAGCGTGTTCGTCGACCCGCCCCGCGCCGGCATGGACCCGGACACCTGCGAGCTGACCCGACGTTTCGACAACATCCTCTACATTTCCTGCAACCCGGAAACGCTGGCGGCGAACATCGCCCAGTTGCACGACACGCATCGCATCACTCAGTGCGCGATGTTTGACCAGTTCCCGTGGACGCATCACATGGAATCCGGGGTGTTGTTGACCCGTCGTTGATTGCAGTTGCCAGTACAAATGAGCCGTCATGACGACGGCTTTTTTATGGGCGAATCAAAGTGCCGTATCGACCTTGCGCGGTCGCCCGCCCTTTTTGCCATTGGCCCGCGCCGCCTCGGCCTTGGCAACGCTGCTCTGACGCCCATTGCGTGAGGCGATGACAGAAGACGCCATGTCCATCAGTGGCTTGCTCGCTGAAATCAGGCCGGCGATAGATACCTGCAAATCACTGCCTTCATGGCAGAGCGCGGTTCCCGCAAAGCCTACCCTCAAGTCGGCGAAATCCTCATCGTCAAAGCCATCAAACTCCGGGTAGTTCTTCGCTGGCAGGAGCACGCCACTACCGTCCTCAAAGCTGATGATCAGGCAATGTCCGGTCCAGTTCACCGCCTTCGCATTCAAACCACTGCGACGACTCAACTCACCTCGCTGAATGGCCTGCTCCAGCGTTTCTTCGGTGACGGGGCGATCCGCCTGAATGCTCGCCTGTATGGTTTTCATAATTCGATTTCCACTCCCTCGGCAGCCCCCGTCAGGGATAACAGCGTCTTGTTCACTTCGGGCTCGTAACTGGCCGAGTCAATCAGGTAAGTCGTGCGGGCGAGTTGTTTCATCACGACCACTTCATTGCCCTCCCAATCCCACAACTGATTATCGAGGCAGGCGGTGCGCAATTTTCGCCACCAGAGGCCACGCGCTCGCTGTAAATGCGCCGGTTGCCGCAGCGCCTGGCGCAATCCTTCCAGCACTGCTGAAGGGGGGCGCTGCGAATGAGGAACGACGTCCCAAAGCTCCACGCCGTTGTGCCAGAAACTGAATTTGAAGCGTGCGCTCCATGTCTGCGCATCGACATGGACATGCGGCGGGCAATGTTGATCGCGCAACATGATGACCAATGAAAAGTCCTTGTAGCGACATACGTTCATGCCAACCCATCCGTTAGGTTATAGAGTGCAAAGATTCTCCATTCCTTGAAGAACCCGGTAATTGGCGGTTGATCCGATTGACGATCGACTCGGTTTTGAGCCTAGCGCTTCAACGTTTTTTGACCCACCAATGACGGCGCCAAAATAGTAAGCAATCCTTTCACTGCACTCACAAAAAAAACCACTAACGCCAGCAAAGCACTGCCACGGCGATTTCATCTACAGTGACGCCATCCAGCCCTCATTTGATCCCCGGTGTAATCAATCATGCAGCGTGTCTTCGATGATCTTCAGTTGGGCAGCATCGAGCTGTTTTGCCTCGCCGCCGAGGCCGGCAGCTTTACGGCCGCCGCACTGGTGGCGGGCGTGACACCGGCCGCGGTCAGCCGCTCGGTATCGCGCATGGAAGAGCGTCTGGGCGTTCGGCTGTTTGCGCGTACCACCCGCAGTGTGAAGTTGACCGACAGCGGTCGTCGTTACTACGAAGAATGTCGTCAGGCTCTGGCGCAGCTGGTCGAGGCTCAGCGCGAGGTCATGGGCCAGCAGCAGCAACCGTCTGGCACATTGCGCATCAGCATTCCCACGACTTATGCACACCACCGGATCTTGCCGTTGCTGCCAGCCTTTCGGGCGCGTTTTCCCGACGTGAAGGTCGAGTCGCACATCAGCAATCGCAACATCGATTTCGTCGGCGAAGGTTACGACATGGCGATTCGCGTACGGGCCATTCCGGACTCCGGCCTGATCGCCCGGCATCTGGAGGACGCCGCGCTGGTGATGATTGCCAGTCCCGATTACCTCAAGCGTGCAGGCGTCCCCCAAACACTCGAAGACTTGGCGCAGCACGAATGCATCCAATACGAACTGCCCAGCAGCGGTCGGCGGATCGCCTGGCTGTTCAATGACAACGGCACACCTCGGGAGATTCTCGCCGAGGGCAGTCTCAGTTGCTCTGACGATGTGCTGGGTGGCGTGACTCTGGCCAAACACGGGGCGGGGTTGTTTCAGACGTACCGGTTTATCGTCGAAAACGAATTGGCCGATGGCTCGCTGGTAGAAGTCTTGAAGCCTTACAGCGGCCGCTCGCGGCCGTTCACGTTGCTGTATCCGCAAAGCCGCCATGTGCCCCTGAAGTTGCGTGCCTTTATCGATTTCCTGGTGGAGCATCTGCCGCGATAAACAGCGAAACCGTCCGATCACCGCACACAAATCCCCTTCGAGACGTCTCTTCAATTGACCGAATTAACCAGCTAGTACAATTTATCTCCACAGGCTGAAACCTACAGCCGATTCCAAAAATAATAAGTGGAGAGACCCTCGATGCCCCCTATCGTTCTGGTGCTCAACGGCCCGAACCTGAACCTGCTCGGCACCCGCGAACCGGCGACCTATGGCCACGAAACCCTGGCAGACATTTCGGCGCTGTGCGCACGCGCCGCTGAAGAGTTCGGCCTGGCCGTGAAGTTTCGCCAGACCAACCACGAAGGTGAATTACTCGACTGGATTCACGCCGCTCGCGGTCGTTGCGCCGGAATTGTCATCAATCCAGCCGCGTGGACCCACACCTCGGTGGCGATTCGCGACGCCCTGGTCGCCAGTGAACTGCCCGTGATCGAAGTCCACCTGTCGAACGTCCATGCTCGCGAGCCTTTCCGGCATCACTCGTTTGTCTCGGCCATCGCCACCGCGGTGATGGCCGGTTTCGGCAGCCACGGCTATCGCCTGGCGCTGGAACATTTCAGTCTGAAATTGAAGGGGTGAACACGATGACTCAGCACAACACTGTATTGGCCGGGCTGATCGGCGCCGGGATTCAAGCCTCGCGCACACCGGCGCTGCACGAGCACGAAGGCGAAGCACAGGGCATGCGCTACCTCTATCGCCTGATCGACCTGGATCAATTGAAGCTCGATAGCAGTGCCCTGCCCGACCTGTTGATGGCGGCCGAACGAATGAACTTCACGGGGCTGAATATCACCTTCCCGTGCAAGCAGGCGATCATCCCGTTGCTTGACGAACTGTCGCCGGAAGCCCGCGGCATCGGCGCGGTGAACACGGTGGTGTTGAAGGACGGTAAACGCATTGGCCATAACACCGATTGCCTGGGTTTTGCCGAAGGATTTCGCCGTGGCTTGAAGGATGCTGCCCGTGAGCGCGTCGTACAAATGGGCGCTGGTGGCGCCGGCGCGGCAGTGGCCCACGCGTTGTTGAGCGAAGGCGTACAACTGCTGAGCATTTTTGACGTCGAGCCAAGCCGCGCGCAGGCGCTGGCAGACAATCTCAATCAACACTTCGAACCTGGCCGGGCGGTGGCCGGGCACGATTTGCCGAGCACGTTGGGCCTGGCTGATGGTTTGGTCAACACCACGCCCATGGGCATGAAAAAACTGCCGGGCATGCCGGTGCCGGTCGAGTTGCTTCGCGCAGCCTTGTGGGTGGCGGAGATCGTGTACTTCCCGCTGGAAACCGAACTGCTGCGCAACGCCCGCGCGCTCGGTTGCCGCACGCTGGATGGCGGCAACATGGCGGTGTTTCAGGCGGTGAAGGCGTTTGAACTGTTCAGCGGCGTGGTGCCGGATGCGCAGCGAATGCTGGCGCACTTTCAGAGCATGAACGACTGAGGGGATGCGGTGAGGGATGCAGTGAGGGGTAGCCCCCTCACCTGATATCAGGCCTGCAGATAACGCAACACCGACTCGCAAATCATCGCTCGATGGCGCTGCTTGATGGCTTCATCCGGCAAGTCGATTTGAAAAATCTCACCGAAAGTATGACGGTTCGACACGCGATAGAAGCAGAACGAACTGATCAGCAAATGCACATCCAGCGGCACGAGCCCTGCGCGGAACAGGCCCTCCTCGGCACCGCGACGCAAAATCTCGCCCAGCGAATCGAGGATCGTATTGTTCATCGCCTTGATCGCATCGGAACGCTTCACGTATTCGGCATTGTGAATATTCTCGATGCTGACGATGCGCACGAAATCGACGTTGTGATCATGGTGATCGAAGGTGAATTCCACCAGGCGCCGAATCGCCTCCACCGGCGCCAACTCCGTGAGGTGCAAGCGGTTTTCCGTGTGGCGAATGTCGCCGTAGAGTTTTTCCAGCACCTCGACGTAGAGCTGTTCCTTACTGCCGAAGTAGTAATAGATCATGCGTTTTGAGGTGTGGATGCGCTCGGCGATTGCATCGACGCGAGCACCGGAAAGCCCCTGTTGGACGAACTCGACAATCGCCTCTTGAAGGATGTTCTCGCGGGTCTTTTCCGGGTTGTTCTTGCGGCTCTTGCGGGGCTCGGCGATCAGTTCGGCGGGCACTGCGGAGCGTTCTGAAGTCATTGTCATTGCGGGCTCACGGCCATCACTGCACAAGCTGGCGATTATGGGCCGCTGCGCACAGTGAAGGAAGTCGCGTGGCAGCGGTTTGTCCCGGTGTTTACGATTTTCCTACAACTTGGCCTGACGAATGGCACCGCTGCGGGATTTGGCCATCGCTGCCAGTCGAACCGCGACGTTGGCCGCACCATAACCGGCATAGCCGTTTTTGCGCTTAATGATTTCAAAGAAAAACCGCCCTTCGAACGGCTCGGTGTACACATGAAACAGTTCGCCACCCTGGGCATCGCGGTCGTACAGCACGTTGAAATACGCCAGCTCGCTGAGGAACTCCTCATCGAAGTCGAACCGCGCGGCGAGGTCATCGTAGTAATTGAGCGGGATGTCCAGCAACGGCACGCCCGCCTCTTTCGCACGGCTGACTTGCGCAAAGATGTCATCGCAATCAAACGCGATGTGATGCACGCCGGAGCCGCGATAACTCGACAGCGCGTGGGAGATCGCGGTATTGCGGTTCTCGGAAATGTTCAACGGCAAGCGAATCGAACTGTCTCGGCTACGCAGTGCGCGGCTTTTTACCAGGCCATACGGGTCAGGCAGAACCACTTCGTCGTCGGCTTCAAAATCCAGCAGGCTCTTGTAGAACAGCACCCAACTGTCGAGGCTGTCGGCGGGCAATGCCATGGCCATGTGGTCGATACGCTTGAGGCCACCGCTGGCCACCGCCGCGGGGTTCAGATTGAAGTCGGTGCCGTAGACGTCGGCCTCCTGATCCACCAGATAGATCAGGCTACCGTCCGGCGCGCGCACCGCCGCCAACTCCAGTTCATTGGGGCCGACCAGCCCACGATACGGCTGGCCTTTGTAAGCCACGGCTCGGGCCAGCGCGCTGGCGCTGTCCTTGACCCGCACGGCGGTGGCGCACAGCGAAGGGCCATGCGCTTCGAAAAAGCTGTGGGCAAACGAATACGGTTCGGAGTTGAGGATCAGGTTGATATCGCCCTGACGCAGCAGGCTTACGCTCTTGGAGCGATGCTGCCCGGCCTTGACGAAACCCAGCCGCTCAAGCCAATGGGAGAGCTTGGCGCCGAGGCTTTCATCCACGGCAAATTCGAGAAATTCGATGCCGTTGTATTCGCTGGCCGTGGGTGTCTCGAACAGGATGTCGAGGTTGGGCGCCGGCTGAGCTTCCTGCGCCAGGCGTTGGCGGGTTTTCTCTTCCAGGTACAGCAACGAACGCAAACCGTCGGCGGCGTTGGCCCGGGGTGGCGCGGCACGGAAACCGTCGTTGAAGATTTCCAGTGACAGCGGGCCGGTGTAGCCACTCTTGATGATCGGCGCGAGGAACCCCGGCAGATCAAATTCACCCTGGCCCGGGAAGCAGCGGAAATGCCGGCTCCATTCCAGCACATCCATGGCGAGGATCGGCGCGTCGGCCATTTGCACGAAGAAGATCTTGTCGCCCGGAATCTCGGCGATGGCGCTCGGATCGCCCCTGAGCGACAGGGTGTGAAAGCTATCGAGCAAGACACCGAGGCTCGGATGATCGGCTTGGCGGACGATGTTCCATACCTGCTGATAAGTGTTCACATGCCGGCCCCAGGCCAGCGCTTCATAACCGATTCGCAGACCGCGCGTACCGGCGTGTTCGGCCAGCAGGCGCAGGTCATCGACGAGGATTTGTTCATCACCGATGGAATCGGCAGATGCATTGCTGCAGACCAGTACCAGGTCAGTGCCCAGTTCCTGCATCAAGTCGAACTTGCGTTCAGCCCGCTCAAGATTGCGGGGCAGTCGGTCACGGCGGCATCCCTCAAAATCCCGGAAGGGTTGGAACAGCGTGATCGCGATCCCGAGATCGGCGCACATCTGTTTGATTTCCCGTGGGCTACCGTCGTAGTAGAGAAGGTCGTTCTCGAAAATCTCCACCCCGTCGAAACCGGCGGCGGCAATGGCTTCAAGTTTTTCCGGCAGGGTACCGCTCAGGGACACGGTGGCAATGGAACGCTGCATGTTTCGACTCCCGGTGGTGGAGACAGTCTTGTCAGGGCGCTGCACGCTTTATGCAGGAGCATGGCTTGCCGGCGATGGCAATCTCGCGGCGGCCATCGCCGGCAAGCCGTGCTTCTACAGAACTGCGTTTTTTCTTGTGGGGAATTATTGGCTGGACGAACTCGCACAGCAATTTAAAGTGTACTACCCGGTTAGTTTTGTGTTCGATTATCGAACACAATGGCCGTTGGTGAATTGACGATTTTTTGTCCACTGCGCAACATCGACTCCACATTGAGACCGGTCATGCATCGTCGGGCTCGGTTACCAAAGACACAGAACACCACATAAAAATAATCGGTGGACTAAATGACTCCTTCTCAAAGTTCTCCCGTGGAGCACGCCTCCATGACTCCTGCCAGCGGCGGCATCGGCGACAAAATCCGCGGCGCCATGGCGGTCGGCAAAACCCGTTGGGGCATGCTGGCGCTGGTGTTTTTCGCGACAACCCTGAACTACATCGACCGCGCCGCCCTCGGCGTCATGCAGCCCATCCTCGCCAAGGAAATGAGCTGGACGGCGATGGACTACGCCAACATCAACTTCTGGTTCCAGGTCGGCTACGCGATCGGTTTCGTGCTGCAAGGCCGGTTGATCGACCGGGTCGGCGTCAAGCGCGTGTTCTTCTGCGCCGTGCTGCTCTGGAGCATCGCTACCGGTGCCCACGGTCTCGCGACGTCGGCGGTAGGCTTCATGGTCTGCCGATTCATCCTTGGCTTGACCGAAGCCGCCAACTACCCGGCCTGCGTGAAGACCACGCGGCTGTGGTTCCCGGCCGGCGAACGCGCCGTGGCCACCGGCATCTTCAACGCCGGGACCAACGTCGGCGCGATGTTCACCCCGATGTTGCTGCCACTGATCCTCCACGTATGGGGCTGGCAGGCCGCGTTCCTGTGCATGTCGGCACTGGGCGGAATCTGGTTGCTGTTCTGGGGTTTGAAATACTTCAACCCGGAAGATCATCCGAGCGTCAAACAATCGGAACTGGACTACATCCAGAACGAAGTCGAACCGGAACAAGCCCGCGTGCCGTTTTCGAAAATCCTGCGCATGCGCGGCACCTGGGCCTTCGCCCTCGCCTACTCGATGACCGCGCCGGTGTTCTGGTTCTACCTGTACTGGTTGCCGCCGTTCCTCAATCAGCAATACAACCTGGGGATCAACGTGACCCAGATGGGGATTCCGCTGATCATCATCTACCTGACCGCCGACTTCGGCAGCGTCGGTGGCGGGATCCTCTCCTCATTCCTGATCGGTCGCGGCGTCAATCCGATCAAGGCGCGGCTGATGTCGATGTTCCTGTTTGCCTGCTGCATCGTCGGCGTGATCATGGCGGCGGGTTCGAGCAGTCTGTGGGTCGCGGTGTTCGCCATCTCCCTGGCCATCGGCGCGCACCAGGCCTGGACCGCGAACATCTGGAGCCTGGTCATGGACTACACGCCTAAACACATGATGAGCACAGTGTTCGGTTTTGGCGGCATGTGCGCAGCCATCGGCGGGATGTTCATGACGCAGTTGGTCGGCCACATCCTGACCGTCACCAATAACAACTACACCGTGCTGTTCACCCTGATTCCGGCGATGTACTTCATTGCCCTGACCTGGATGTACTTCATGGCACCGCGCAAGATTCCTGCCGTCACCGAGTAAGTGTCCTTCCCCCGGCAGGCCTGATTCCAGGCCTGCCTTTTTGTTTGTCCTACCGACGACTCTGTTGCCACGCCGCCGCCAACCCGCTGCAGCAAATCACCGCGATCCCGACCACCGTGGTCAGGGTCGGCGTGTGGGCAAACAGTAGCCAGCCCAGCAGACCGGCAAACACAATCTGGCAATAACCGAACGGCGCCAGCAACGCCGGCGCGGCGTAGCGAAACGCCTGGGTCAGAAACAAGTGAGCCGTCATCCCGCAGGCGCCCAGCGCCACCATCATGAATCCATGGCCCAGACTGGGGACTTGCCAGAAGAATGGCACCAGCGCGCTCATCACCAGGGTGTTGCACAGCCCGGCGAAGAAGTTGCTGGTGGTCGGGCTGTCGATGTTGCTGAGCTTGCGGGTGAGCAATTGATAGAAGCAGAAAAACAGCGCCGAGCAGAGCGGCAGCAGCACAGCGGGAGTGAACAGATCACCGCCGGGGTGGACGATGATCAACACGCCGGTAAATCCACAGATCACCGCAATCCATTGGCCACGGGTGACGTGTTCCTTAAGCAACGGCACCGACAGCGCCGTGACCAGCACCGGCGCAAGAAAGTTGACCGCCGTGGCTTCAGCCAAGGGGATGTATTGCAAACCCGTGGTGAAGAACAGACTGGTGCCCAACAGGCACAACGCCCGCATCACTTGCAGCCATGGCCGTTTGGTTCGTAGCACGCGCAATCCGGATTGCGGCAGGAAAATTCCCGCCATCAACAAGGTGTGAACCACATAGCGCGCCCAGACCACCATGACGATCGGATAGAAACCGGACAGGTATTTGGACAGGGCGTCGTGACTGGAGAAAAGAAAGGTAGCGACGACGATCAGCAAAATCCCTTTGAAGGGCTGGTTTACGCCGGAGAGCGGAGTGCTGACGGTCATGGGGTTCCCTTGTGCCTGGCGAATTCCAATAATTTAGAACCTGGTTCCAGATTCCTATACAAGCATAGGCCGAAAGTGTTCGAACATCGCACAGTTTCCGGACGAACAGACATCCCAAATCAGCTGAACAGCTCTGAAGCAAGACTCGCCGACGACAACTCTTCTGTGTACTTCAACAACAGCGGCGCCAACTCATGCAACCGCGCCCCCGGCATACGCGCACTGGGCCCGGCGATGCTCAACACCCCCATCACTCGCCCCTCGCTCGGGTGCCGCACCACGGCAGCTATCGCCGAGGTGCCCACCGCCGAACTCTCTTCAACCCAGGCATAACCCTGCTCACGCGCCAGCCGCAGACGCTCGAGCAATTCAATGTTGGAACGCGGCGCATTCGGCCCCAGGTCTTTGGGCCGCTCGCCGCCCTGGCGTTCTACCAGCGACAACGCCTCGGCATCGCTCATGCACGCCAGCCACGCGTGGCCCGATGCGGTGTAGAACAAGGGCGCATCGCGGCCCATGTCCGGGTCGTAACGCAGGCCGGACCGGGCACCTTGCGACTTGGCGATCCAGACCTGCCGCTCGCCTTCAATGACGCCCAGGCGCACCAGTTCGCCGGTCTCCTGCGCGAGGCGATCCAGCACCGGCTGCACGATATCGGCGCCGCTGCCCGAGAGATAACGAAAGCCCATCGCCACCAGTTTGGTGGTCAGGTGATAGCGCAGGTTCTCTTGATTCTGTCGCACATAGCCCAACCGGATAAGCTCGGCGAGCAAGCGATGGGTCGCGCTTTTCGGGATGTCCAGTTGTTCCGCCAGCGCCTGCATCGGCACACCGCGAGGCTCACTGGTAAGGCTTTCCAGCACACTGAAAACACGTTCGATCTGACTGCCGGCCATGGGAGGTTCCACACACAATTTGCCTGATTCTAGAAGATGAACCCGATTATGCGAAATCTGGAACTCGACGATCGCCAGGTTCATTCGATAAAAACCCGTCGCCTGACGGAATTCGATAGAGCGTCCACGTTCATACAAGTCTGGAATACTGCCGGCGAACACCGACGATTACCGGGAATAGCCGAAACCCGGACGATCGGACTGGCGTCGCTCCGCCACACCAGCAACACTCATCCCCACGGACAATCAGAGGATTCCCACATGCTATGGAAAAAAGGCCGACGCAGCGACAACGTGGTGGACGCCCGTGGTGATGATGTCGGCGGCGGTGGCGGCGGGATGCGCTTTGGTGGCGGCAAGGGCCTGAGCCTGACTGCGATCATCCTGATTGTCGGCATTGGCTGGATCACCGGCCAGGATCCGATGCAGATCCTCGGACAACTCACCGGCCAAATGAGCGAGCAGTCGGCGCCAGCGACCAACCAGACCCGCAAGGCGCCACCGGCCAATGATGAGGGCGCCGAATTCGTGCGCTCGATCCTCGGTGATACTGAAGATACCTGGGGCCAGATTTTCCAGCAGGCCGGCCGGCAATATAAGAACCCGACCCTGGTCCTGTTCAGCAATCGCGTCAATTCCGCCTGCGGTCTGGCGACCTCGGCGACCGGTCCGTTCTATTGCCCGGCCGACCAGAAGGTCTACCTGGACATGGCATTCTTCCAGGAAATGTCGCAACGTTTCTCAGCGGCCGGCGACTTCGCCCAGGCCTACGTGATTGCTCACGAAGTCGGACACCACGTTCAGACTTTACTCGGCGTATCGGCGAAAATTCAGACCGCTCGCGCCCAAGGCCGCCAAATGGAAGGCGACGGCGGTTTACTCGTGCGCCAGGAATTGCAGGCCGATTGCCTGGCCGGAGTCTGGGCCAACAATGCACAAAAGCGTCTGAACTGGCTGGAACCAGGCGACATCGAAGAAGCCCTGAACGCCGCCAACGCCATCGGCGACGACCGCTTGCAACAGCAAGGTCAGGGGCGCGTGGTGCCGGACTCGTTTACCCATGGAACGTCAGCGCAAAGGGTGCGCTGGTTTAAAACCGGATTTGCACAAGGCCAGGTGGGCCAGTGCGATACCTTTGCGGCGAAAAACCTGTAAATGAATAAGTGGCTGTTAGCTGTCCTGTTTACCTGCGCAAGTACCCAAGCCGCCGAACATGCGGTCAAAGAACTCAGCCCCGGCCGGCTGTTGCTCAAAGAAGGCGAGATGGCGGTGAGCCTCGGCGCCGCGCCGGCCAAAATCGAACGTGTGCTGATCATCATCCACGGCCGTCTGCGCAACGCTGGAACCTACCGCCAGAGCGCCGAGCAGGCGGCTGAACTGGCAGGACAAAGCCAGACCACGCTGGTGATTGCCCCACAATTTCTCAATGAAACCGATGTCGCCCTGCATCCAGTGGCTGACAGCGTACTGCGCTGGCAGGGCAATGACTGGATGGCCGGTGGTTTATCCACAGCCCCGTTTGCGTTGAGTTCCTATGGCGCACTGGATCAAATCATCGCGAGGGTCAGCAACCGTCAACAGTTTCCGGACGTGAAAGAAATCGTCATCGCCGGTCACTCCGGTGGAGCCCAGGTGGTTCAGCGGTACGCATTACTGGCTCACGAGCAACCGGCGCTCACGGCCGCCGGTGTGAAAGTCCGCTATGTGGTCGCCAACCCCTCCTCGTATGCGTATTTCGATGAGCGGCGTCCCGTAGCGTTCAATCACGCGAAATGCCCCGGTTTCAACCGCTGGAAGTATGGCCTGACGGATTTACCCCTCTATGCCAGTGGGCAAACCGCGCCACAGATTGAAGGAAATTACGTCAAGCGTGACGTGACGTATCTGCTCGGGCAGCAAGACACCGACCCGCAGCAAGCGGCGCTGGATAAGGGGTGCGAGGCTGAAGCCCAGGGCACCAATCGGCTGGCTCGCGGGCATTTTTACTTTGAGTATTTGCTGCGTCGTAATCCGCGTGGGGTGAACCAGCGACTGGTCGAGGTTCCCGGGGTCGGGCATAACGGGGATGGGATGTTGACGTCGCCTGAGGGGCAGAAGGTGTTGTTTGGGCAGTGAGTTTGATGGGGCCTGATCCGACGATGGGGCCCTCAAGCCAACAACATTTCCCGCAATGCCACACAGTCCGCCGCATGCCAATCCGTCAGCTCCGGCCACGGGTTATCCGGTAAATTCACCAACACCGTTCGCGCCCCCGCCGCGCGACCGCAATCCAGATCAAAGCGGTAATCACCGACCATCACCATCTCGCTCGCCGGCACGTTCCAGGCCTCGGCCAGCTTCAGCAAACCACCGGGATGCGGCTTGGGCGGTGCTTCATCACGCCCCAGCACATCCTCCACGGCGAAACAGTCGGCCAGGCCGATGGCCTCCAGCGTCACATGCGCCAGCTCCCGGGCATTGCGTGTGAGAATGCCCAGGCGATAACCGCGCCCGGCCAACTCACGCACAAGCTCTACCGCACCGGGTGCCGGTTTCGACCCCAGTGCCAGATCACGTTCGTGCTCCAGCAGCCACGCATGTTTAGCCGCCGCTTCATCGGCCGGCAATGCAGCGAGGTGGGTCAGGATGTCGTCTTCGGCCGGGATCGCCAATGCCACGCGAATCGCCGCAAAATCATGCACGGCCACCGTCAGGGTGCCGTCCATGTCGAACACCCAATGACGCACCTCGGACAGGCTCATGCCCAATCCTTGCGATGACGAATCAGGCCTTCCTGCGTGACCGAGGCCACCAGTTGTCCTGCGCGGTTGAACACGCTGCCGCGGCTGAAGCCTCGGGAATTACCGGCCCATGGGCTATCCATCGCATAGAGCAACCAATCATCGGCGCGCAGATCCTGATGGAACCACAGTGCGTGATCGAGGCTCGCGACCTGCATGTCTTTCTGCCAGACAGATTTGCCATGGGGCTGCATCGAGGTCACCAACAGACCGAAGTCCGAGGCATAGGCCAGCAAATATTTGTGCAGCGCCGGTGAGTCGGCCAACGCACCGTCGGCACGAAACCACACGTACTTGACCGGGTCGGACGGTTGCGGGTTGTAAGGGTCTTTCTCAGTCACAGGGCGAAACTCGATCGGTTTCGGGCACAGCAGTTTTTCGCGCATTTTTTCCGGAATCAGGTGCGCGCGCTGTTGAGTCAGCTCCAGTTCCGACGGCAGGTTTTCCGGGCCTACCACCACCGGCATCTCGAGTTGGTGCTGGAAGCCTGCTTCGTCGTACTGGAACGAGGCGCTGCAGGTGAAAATCGGGTGGCCTTTCTGGATCGCCGTCACCCGGCGCGTACTGAAACTGCCGCCGTCGCGTACCCGGTCAACCTGATACACCACTGGCAGCCCGGCATCGCCCGGACGCAGGAAATAACCGTGCATCGAATGCACGTGGCGCGCTTCTTCTACCGTCTGACTTGCCGCCGACAACGACTGGCCGAGCACCTGACCGCCGAACAACTGGCGAAAACCCAGGTCCTGGCTGCGGCCACGGAACAGGTTTTCTTCGATCGGTTCCAGGGTCAACAGGTCGACCAGATCATCCAACACTTGGCTCATTCAGGCTCTCCTCACGCAAAACATTGCCGCGCAGTCTTGGCTGCGACGGTCGATTCAGTTGCTGGCCAGGGCCAATAAGATGGGGGTCATTGTAAACGTCCTCGGCGGCTTATCCATGCAAGGTTTGCAGCCATTGTTCACGGGTGATGCGGTACAGCACATGGTGACGCAGGGGATGGCCGGCGGCGAGCTTCGGATGCTCGAAGTCATCGGCTGAATCATGGTGCATGCCGATCGCCTGCATGACTTTCTCGGAAGGCGTGTTGGTTTGCGTGGTAAAGGACACGACTTCTGCCAGCCCCAAGCGGTCAAACCCGCAACGCAGAGCGGTCCACGCGGCTTCACTGGCATACCCCAGGCCCCAATGTTCGCGGGCCAGACGCCAGCCGATTTCGGTCGCAGGGGTAAATGGCGCATCGAAGCCCACCACACCCAGCCCGGTAAACCCGATGAATTGGCCAGTGTCCTTGCGTTGCAGCGCCCACAAGCCGAATCCGTGCTCGGCAAAATGCCCGCGAATGCGCCCGATCAGCGAAGCGCTTTCCAGACGACTCAACGGCGCCGGAAAATAACGCATAACCTGCGGATCGGCACACATCGCCGCAAATTCCGGCAAATCCTCATCGCGCCACTGCCGCAACAGCAGTCGCGCACTTTCGAGTTGCAGTATTGGCTCCATTGCGTTCCCCCGTTTCCATGCTGCAAGTCTACATCGCTGGTAGGATCCTTCTCTCATTCCTACATGAAATCATCATGCCGCTGCCGCTGATTTATCACGAAGACTACAGCCCCGAGTTTCCGGCGGATCACCGCTTCCCCATGGACAAGTTTCGCCTGTTGCGCGATCACCTGGTGGACAGCGGTCTGACCCGGGACGCCGACCTGCTGCGCCCCGAGCTCTGTCCCCCGGAGATTCTCGCCCTCGCCCATGACGCTGCCTATATCGAACGTTATATGAGCGGCGAGTTGTCCCGTGAAGACCAGCGGCGTCTCGGCCTGCCCTGGAGTGACGCCCTGGCCCGGCGCACGGTGCGCGCGGTCGGCGGGTCGTTGCTGGCGGCGGAGCAGGCGCTGGAACACGGTTTGGCCTGTCACCTGGCCGGCGGCACCCATCACGCGCATTTCGACTACCCGGCGGGCTTCTGCATCTTCAATGACCTGGCAGTGATCAGCCATTACCTGCTGGAAAGTGGCCGGGTGAATCGGGTGTTGATCTTCGATTGCGACGTGCATCAGGGCGACGGGACTGCGCGGATCCTGCACAACACCCCGGACGCGGTGACCGTTTCCCTGCACTGCGAAAAGAATTTTCCTGCGCGCAAAGCCGAAAGTGACTGGGACATCCCGTTGCCCAAGGGCATGGGCGACGCCGACTACCTGAAAGTGGTCGACGATGCGCTCAACTATTTGCTGCCGCTCTATCAACCGGACCTGGTGTTGTATGACGCCGGGGTCGATGTACACAAGGACGATGCCCTGGGTTATTTGAAGCTGACGGACGAAGGCGTGGCGGCGCGTGATGAAAGCGTGATGCGCCATTGCCTGGGCCGGGATATTCCAGTGGTCGGGGTGATTGGCGGCGGTTACAGCAAGGACCGCAAGGCGTTGGCGCGGCGGCACGGGATTCTGCATCACAGCGCACAACGGGTGTGGCAGTCATCAGGTTGTCATTGAACCGTGAGTGTTTACCCACAATGCCTGTGGAACTGCCTGTGGATAACCTGAGTGAAAGCGCCTACAGCCCTTACGGCGCACAGCCTACACTGCGATGGTTGTTTTTTAACCAGATCCTAAA
Source organism: Pseudomonas sp. 3296 (assembly GCF_031456615.1). Classification (NCBI taxonomy): domain Bacteria; kingdom Pseudomonadati; phylum Pseudomonadota; class Gammaproteobacteria; order Pseudomonadales; family Pseudomonadaceae; genus Pseudomonas; species Pseudomonas sp. 3296. The sequence continues at coordinate 180,073 of NZ_JAVDUY010000010.1, read as the reverse complement.
CACATAACAAATCCCCTGTGGGAGCGAGCTGGTAGAATGCGCGGCTTCACTCCGCCAAACCGCAGCGCATTCCATGACCCGATCCTCCACCGCCCTCCCCCCTCACGTCGCCATCATCGGTGGTGGCCCCGCCGGCCTGATGGCGGCTGAAGTGTTGAGCCAGGCCGGGATCAAGGTCGACCTGTACGACGGCATGCCCTCGGTAGGACGCAAATTCCTCCTGGCCGGGGTCGGCGGCATGAACATCACCCACTCCGAAGCCTACCCGGCGTTTCTCTCGCGTTACGCCGAGCGCGCGCCACAGATTGCACCGCTACTGCGCTCCTTTGGCGCCGACGCGTTGTGCCAGTGGATTCATGACCTGGGCATCGAAACTTTCGTCGGCAGTTCCGGCCGGGTGTTCCCGACCGACATGAAAGCCGCGCCCTTGCTACGTGCCTGGCTCAAACGCCTGCGCGACGCTGGCGTAGTTATCCACACCCGCCACCGCTGGCTCGGCTGGAATGCCGACGGCAGCCTGAAACTGTCGAGCCCCGACGGTGAAAAAAGCCTGACACCGGACGCCACCCTGCTGGCCCTCGGCGGCGGCAGTTGGTCGCGGCTCGGTTCGGATGGCGCGTGGAGGCTGCCGCTGGAACAACGCGGTGTAGGACTTGCGCCGTTGCAACCGAGTAATTGCGGCTTCGAGGTCCAGGCCTGGAGCGAATTGATGGTCAGTAAATTCGCCGGCGCACCGCTGAAGAACATCGCCATCGGTCTCAATGACGACGTGCCACGGCTCGGGGAATGTGTAATCACCGCGACCGGGATGGAAGGCAGTCTGATCTATGCCCTGTCCGCACCGATTCGTGAAGCGATCAACCTCAACGGTTCCGCGACCATTCATCTGGACCTGCTGCCGGGCAAGCCTGTGGATAAAGTGCAGGCCGCGCTGAGCAAACCTCGCGGTTCACGCTCGATGTCCAAACACCTGCACAGTCAGCTGGGCATTGATGGCGTGAAAGCCGCGTTGCTGCGCGAGCTGACACCGGCCGATTGCTTCAGCGACCCGGCGTTGCTGGCCAGAGCGATCAAGGCACTGCCGCTGACGCTGGTGAAAACCCGCCCACTGGACGAAGCCATCAGCAGCGCCGGTGGTGTGACGTTCGAGTCGATGGATGAACGCTTGATGCTCAAGCAATTGCCTGGCGTGTTTTGCGCGGGGGAGATGCTGGATTGGGAAGCGCCGACGGGCGGCTATCTGCTGACCGCGTGTTTCGCCAGTGGGCGTGCGGCGGGGATGGGGATGGTGGAATGGCTCCGAAGCAGCGCCAAGTTTTAACTACAAGCTGCAAGTTAATGGCTTTTAACTTGCAGCTTGTAGCTTGCAACTTATAGCTGCTGTTAAGGCTTGCGCTTGCGCGGCCCAGTGTTGAACACCGGCACTTTACGCACAGGCTTGATCGAAGGCTCCGGCGCCGAAGCATCCCCGCTCTCGACCCACTTGCCCAAGTTGCGTTTACCGCCACTGGAAGTCTTCGGTTTCTTCGGCTTTTTCGGTTTTTTCACCACCTGACCGCTGGCATCGGTGTCCGGCACGCGGTGCTCAGGTTCGAAGTCATGCTCCATCTGCCGAGGCAAAGTCTGACGGGTCAACGTCTCGATGGCCGACAGCAGATTCACTTCATCGGCGCACACCAGCGAAATCGCCTGCCCGGTGTTACCCGCACGGCCGGTACGCCCGATGCGGTGGATGTAATCCTCGGCCACGATCGGCAGGTCGAAGTTGACCACCAGCGGCAAATCTTCGATGTCCAGACCACGGGCCGCGACGTCAGTGGCGACCAGGATCTGCACTTCACTGGCCTTGAAACGGTCCAGTGCGCGCTGACGCGTCGCCTGCGGTTTGTCGCCGTGGATGCCGTCGGCATTGATGCCCAGGCCCTGGAGTTTTTCCACCAGCGCGTCGACACCGTTGCGGGTCTTGGCGAACACCAGCACCTGCTTCCATTTGCTTTTACGCAGCAAGTGAACGAACAGTTCCGGCTTGCGCTTCTTGTCGACCGTCACCACCCACTGCTTAACCGTGTTGGCCGCCACGTTACGCGGGCTGACTTCGATACTCAGCGGATCGTTGAGCATCTGTCCGGCCAGGGTGCGGATCGCATCGGAGAACGTCGCCGAGAACAACAGCGTCTGGCGTTTCTTCGGCAGCGCCTTGTAAATGTTGCCCAGTTCCTCGGAAAAGCCCAGGTCGAGCATGCGATCGGCTTCGTCGAGCACCAGGGTTTGCAGCTGATTGAACTTGAGCGCGTTCTGGCGGAACAGGTCGAGCAAACGGCCCGGCGTGGCCACCAGCAGGTCGACGCCTTTGCGCAGCTTCATCATTTGCGGGTTGATGCTGACGCCGCCATACACCGCGTAAGTGCTCAGTGGCAGGTTCTCGGCGTACTGACGCACGGCTTCGTGAACCTGCTCCGCCAGTTCGCGGGTCGGCACCAGAATCAATGCTCGCACCGAGTTGGCGGTGACTTTCGGCCCTTCCATGGCCAGCAATTGCAGGAGCGGCAACGCGAAACCGGCCGTCTTGCCAGTACCGGTCTGGGCCGCGGCCATCAGGTCGCGACCGGCCAGCACCGCCGGAATGGCTTGCGCCTGAACCGGCGTCGGGGTCTGGTAGCCGAGCGTCTCGAGGGAGCGCAGCAAGGGTTCGATCAGGCCAAGGGTGGCGAAAGTCATGGGATTACCGTAGGAAAATTCAGCGCGAGTTTTTCAAAACAAGTGTGCAACACAAGATGCAATGGCGCGCAGTTTACCCTAATTCACACGGGATTCTGTCGGCACGACTACAGCCGGCTGCACAGGCGCCCGACGCCACTGCGGCAATCCGATCAACACCACGGCGCTGATGATCACCAGCATCGCCAGCCCTTCTTCGATTCCGATGGTCTCGCCCACAAATACGATCCCCAACAACACTGCCACGGCCGGATTGACGTAGGCATAGCTGGTCGCCGCCGCCGGACGCACGTTTTTCAACAGGTACATATAAGCGTTGAACGCGATGATCGAGCCGAAGAACGTCAGATACGCCAAGGCCGCCCAGCCTTCAATCGGTGGCATGGCTTGCAGCTGCTCGCCGCTCACGGCGCTGCCGATCAGCAGCGCCACGCCACCGACCAGCATTTCCACCGCACTGGCCATTGCCCCCGCCGGCAACGGCACGTGTTTGCTCCAGACTGACCCGAATGCCCAGGACGCCGCCGCGAACACCAGCAACAGCGCGCCCAACGGGCTCGATTGCAGGTTCGAACCGAGATTCAACATGGCAATGCCGATCAGCCCGAGCGCAATCCCGGCCCATTCGAGACGGGTATTTCGCGCCCCCCAGAAATAGCCGAACAACAAAGTAAACAAGGGCACCGTCGCCACCGCCAATGCCGCCACACCGGAAGCCACCCCCATGTGTTCGGCGACACTGACGCCGCCGTTACCGCAGGCGAGCAACAAGATCCCGATCATGCCGGCCGCTTTCCATTGCGCCCACGTCGGTGCCGGCGCCCCGCGCCAGCGCAGGAACGCGTACATCAACGTCCCGGCGAGCACAAAACGGATCCCGGCGAGCAGCAACGGCGGCCAGTACTCCACGCCAATGCGGATCACCAGATAGGTCGAGCCCCAAATCACGTACAACGCGAAAAAGGCAGCGATCAAGGGTAAGGGAAAACGACGTACGCCAGGCATGGGCAGCTCGATGACAGAACAATGTGAACAGCTATTCTAGAAAGGCCAAACGCTAAAAATAAGTTACAAAACCTGTTTATAGCGCCGGTACACTTTTCAAAACACGGAGATCAGCGCTATAAACCATGCTTTCGAAAGTCAGTCATTTTCAAGGTGTACGCCGATGGATAAATACGACCGCATGCTCCTCAGCGCCCTGCTGGAAAACGGTCGTGCGTCCTACGCCGACCTCGCGCGCAAGGTCAACCTGTCCGCCCCGGCCGTGGCCGAACGCGTGGCCAAGCTGGAAGCCAGCGGCGTGATTACCGGTTACCAGGCGAAAGTCGACATGGCCAAGCTCGGCTTGCCGATCCAGTGCGTGATCGAACTGCGCCTGAACCAGCACGGCAATCAAAAGGCCTACGACGATCTGATCAAAATCCCGCAGTTGACCGAGTGCCACCGGGTGACCGGCGATCCGTGCGTGATCATGCAGGCGGCGGTGGGCTCGATGCCGGAGCTGGAGGAGTTGATCAACCGGATTGCCAAGTTCGGGTTCAGCAAGACGTCGATTGTGTTGTCGAGCGCTATAGAGAAACGCGTGCCGCTGGGGCACATCGAAAGTAATGGAAAAACGATCTAAAGCTGCCGGTTTGTGGTGGTATCAGAACCCGCGATGGCGCTTGAGGTGTTCGTTGATCTTCGCCGCCGGCACTTTCTGCAAGCCGCACAGCAAATCATGGGACAACTCGCGCAACCCATGCTTGCGCCGCAACTCGTCCATCAAATGCGTCGTCAGATTCGCGGCCATCTCGGCGTCGGCCATGGCCCGGTGAGCCTTGCCAGTATCGGGCAAGTTGGCGAACGTGGTGAGGGTGCCGAGCTTGTGATTCGGCGCTGCCGGCATCAGCCGACGGGCCAATAGCAACGAGCAGGCAAAGTTCTGCAAACGCGTGCGCTTGATCCGCCCCAGCTCAAAGTCCCAGAACTTCTGGTCGAACGCCGCATTGTGCGCCAGCAGCGGCGTGATGCCGACGAACTCATTAACCTCGTTCATTACCTGCTCGGCCGATGGCGCGGTGCGCAACATGGAATTGCTGATGCCGGTGAGTTGCTCGATGAAGGCCGGCACGCGCACGCCGGCGTTCATCAGGCTTTGGTAACGCTCGACGATGCGCCCCTGTTCAAGAATCACCACGGCAATTTCCGTGGCCCGGCAGCTGCTGCTCGGGGAGATCCCGGTGGTTTCAAAGTCGATGACTGCTATGCGTTCCAAACCTGTTTCAACTCCGTAAAAATCAATTCTTGAGCAGCAACGCGCCTTCGATCGGCACATACCGGCTAGCGGCGCGGATCAGCGAGTTGGCGGTCAGCCCCGGCACGCCGTAGGCCACCGCTTGCACCCCGTGCTTGCTGATGATGCGTTCCAGCAGCATGTCGAAATCACCGTCGCCGGAGGCCAGTACGATTTCGTCGACGTGATCGGCGGCGTCCATGATATCGAGGGTGATGCCCACGTCCCAGTCGCCCTTGGCAGAACCGTCGCTGCGCTGGATGTAGGGCTTGAGCTTCACGGTGAAGCCGAGGTTGCGCAGGATCTGCTGAAACTGCTGCTGCTTGCTGTCGCCACGATCGATCGCGTAGGCGTAGGCCTCGACGATCTCGCCCTGTTTGCTGATGTCAGCCCACAGCGCGGCGTAGTTGAAGTGGCAACCATAGGCCTGACGCACGGTGTAATAGAGGTTTTGGACATCGGCGAACACTGCGATTTTTTTCACCGCGGGTTTCCTCTTGGCGCACAGGCGCGCAGGCGAGATCAGGCACCTGGCCCGAAAAGTCGCCCAGTATGCCAGCCCGAAGGATTGTTCCGCGAATAATCGGCCCGGGGCACGGTCGCGCCCCGGACGAATGGCGTCTTAGACGAAGGAATCGTCGTCATCGCCGCCGAAGAATGACGAGCTGTCATCGCTGTAATCAGTGTCGGCAAAACCGCCCTGATCATTGGTGCTGTTGTCAGCCATACGCTGGTCATCGCCCCAACCGCCGTTGCTCTGGTCATTGACCTGAGCCGGTTCTTCCTTGATCACTTCAACCACTTCCGGCTGCTGGTTGTGATGGAACAGGCTGCTGATGCCTTGTGCCAGCATCACGCCACCCGCGACACCGGCCGCGGTCTTCAGCGCACCACCGAGAAAACTGCTGCCCGCCGCCGGCGCTTGCTGTTGCGGGGCGTAGTTTTGTTGGGGCGGCGCGGCACCAAAATTCTGCTGCGGTGGCTGTGAGTTGAACGATGGCCGTGCCGGTTCACGCCAGCCGCCCGTGGACGGTGGGGCGCTCTGGGTCGGTGCGGGTTGTGGATCGCGGGCACTGCCCCCGAAGATGCTCGACAAAAAGCCACCACCGCTTGGCGCCGGGGCCGCTGTCTGTGCCTTGGCTGCTTGCAGTTCGGCCTGCAACTGCTGCACTTGCCGGGTCAGTTGCTTGTTCTGTTCGTCAAGGCTCTTGATGGCAGCTTCCTGAACCAGGATCGCCTGGGTCATGAAATAGCCGGCCGCAGGCTGGCGAGTCAGGTGTTCCTTGATCCGCGCCTCAGCCAGGGCATCGCGCGGGGCTGAGTCCGTTTCGGCCTGTTGCAGCCGGGAAAACAGTCCATCGATCAGGGTTTGTTCTTCGCTGTTCATGGCGACCTCGTAGATTGCCGGGGAAAATCGTTGTCCTTTTCCAAAGAGGATAAGGTGCTCGACCTTAATGGAGGCTGAAACAAGTTGTTTCAATGAGCTTTACCTAACGTTTACGTTTGCGTTTCCAAGTGTTTCATCGGTTAAAGTGGGGCACTGCTTCCAACCTGCGATACCGACTGATGAATCCGTTCGATGTACTGCGTGACTCCTTGTATTTCTTCAAACGCAATCTGGGGCAGATCGTGCAACTGTGCCTGCCGCTGGTGATCTTCGAGGCGCTGCTGCAACAAATTGTCGACCACTCCACCGAGCCGGACAGTTTTCCCGGCGTCAGTGTGATCGTCGGCTTGCTGGTTTATCCGCTGTACACCGCCGCCCTGATCCTCTTCCTCGACGCCCGCAGTCGCGGTGAGTCACCGCGCAACCGTGACCTGCTGACACGTTCGGCGTACCTGTGGCCGCGTTTCGCCCTGCTCACGGCACTTAACACCCTGTTGATCCTGCTCGGTCTGTCGCTGTACTTCCTGCCCGGTATTTATCTGATGGTGACCCTGGCCTTCGGCGAATACCTGCTGGTCCTGCGTGGCATGGCCCCGTTGGCGGCCATGAAAGAAAGCCTGCGCCTGACCCGCGGCCATTTCATGCGCATTCTGGTGTGCATCCTGTGTGTGATGGGTCCGCTGTGGGTGCTCAAGGGCGCCACCCTCGCGGTGTACCCGGACCCGCAAAACCCGGTGATTTCCCTGCTGATCGACAGCGCCCACAGCTTCCTGCAACTGTTCACCAGCGTGGTGTTGTTCCGCTTGTTCATGCTGATCGGCGATACACCCGAGAAGATTGAGGGGCCGCTCTGACCGTGGGCTTCGGCTCCGGTCTCGGTTATGCTCGGGGCCACCTTTTGTAACGCTATAAGCCGAGCCATGACCCGTCTACTGCGCTACACCCTGCTGAGCCTGTTGATCGTGACCGGCGTGATCGCATTGCTGATTTACAACCTGACCTGGCGCCCCGACTCCAAGGAAGTGCTGCCGGTCAGTTGCACGACTCAAGCGCCCTCCCTGGTACCCGGTCAGGCATTGAAAGTGATGACCTGGAACGTTCAGTACCTGGCGGGTAAACGATATGTGTTCTGGAACGACCTCGCGCAGGGCGCCGATGAAAACCCCACCCCCGAAGACATGGCCTTCAGCCTCGACGAAGTGGCGCGGGTGATACGCGACGAAAACCCCGACATCGTGTTGTTGCAGGAGCTCGATGACAACGCCAAGACCAGCGATTACCAACACCAGTTCAAACTGCTGCTAGAGCGGGTCGCCGACCTGTATCCGTGCAGCGTTTACGCCTTCGACTGGAAGGCAGACTTCGTGCCGGATCCGCATATCTTTGGCAGTGTCGGCCGGCAACTGGCGACGCTCAGCCGCTACCAGATCGAACATGCCGAACGCCTGCAATTGCCGGTCGCGCCGGCCAACCTGATCAGCCGCCAGTTCAAACCGAAAAACGCCTTGTTGGTGTCTTACCTGCCGTTCAACGACGGCGGTCAGATGGCGGTGCTCAATACCCACCTGGACCACCTCATCCAGCCCGACGAAACCCTGCAAGCCCAAGTAACGGCTGTTGCCAAGGTCCTCGACAAATTCGAAGGCCGTGGCACGCCGTGGTTGACCGGTGGCGATTTCAATCTGTTGCCGCTCGGGCAGTTTCGCCGACTGCCCGAGGAACAACGCACGCCCTACTCGGCCGACAGCGCGCTGCATGTGCTGTGGGACAAGTACCCGATGATCCCGACCAACAATGAAGCCAGTGGCGCGGATCGGGCCCGGTGGCTGACGCATTACCCGAATGACCCCGGCTTGAGCGGCCCGGACCGCACGGTTGATTACCTGTTCTACAGCCCGCGCCTCAAACGGGTCGAGGCGATGGTGAGGCAGGACGATACGTTGCGCATCTCCGATCACTTGCCGGTGATTGCGCGGTTCCTGCTACCTGCCAACTGACGATGCATAACCTGCGGGAGTGAGCCTGCTCGCGATGGCGGAGTTCCAGCTACATTGATGTCGACTGACACGACGCCATCGCGAGCAGGCTCACTCCTACAGGGATGGGTGCAGGGCCGGCATCAATGCACCTCTTCCAGATCGTCATGCAACAGCCCGAAGATCTTGCGCTTCATGTCGATGAACGAGCGCTCCATGACCATGTCCAGGGTCCGTGGGCGTTCGATCGGTACATCCAGAATCTGCTTGATCCGCCCAGGCCGCGCGCCCATCACGTAGACCCGGTCGCCGAGCAAAACCGCCTCGTCGATATCGTGGGTCACGAACAACACGGTCTTCTTGCTGTTGCCCCAGACCCGCAACAACAGCTGTTGCATTTGCAGGCGCGTCTGGCTGTCGAGCGCGCCGAAGGGTTCGTCCATCAGCAGGATTTGCGGATCATTGGCCAGCGCGCGGGCAATCGCCACACGCTGCATCATGCCGCCGGACAGCTGCTTGGCGTAGTTATCGGCAAACCCGCTCAGGCCCACTTCATTGACGTAATAGTCAACGATCTCCTTGCGCTGGGCAGCCGCCATGCCGCGACGCTTGAGGCCGAATTCGACGTTCTGGCGCACGGTCAGCCACGGGAACAGCGTATAGCTCTGGAACACCATGCCGCGGTCCGCCCCCGGCCCCTGCACTTGCTGGCCACCGACGTAGATCTCGCCCTCGGTGGGTTCGTTGAGGCCGGCGGTGAGGTACAGCAAACTCGACTTGCCGCAACCGGAAGGTCCGACCAGCACGGCAAATTGTTGGTCCGGCACCTCGAACGACACCTGCTCCAGCGCAGTGAACATGCCGCCGTCAGGTTTCTGATAGCGCAGGCTGACCTTGTCCACTTGCAGCCTTGGAGCGGCCTGCACCGGGGTGGCCGAAGGTGTGACGAAGCGAGGGTTGACGGCGCTTACTGAGCCCATGCGGCGATCCTCAGACGTAGGAAACGGAACAGTTGATCGGTGACCAGGCCCAACAGGCCGATGATCGCGATTGCCAGGAAAATCACATCCACTTGAAAGCCACGCATGGCTTTAAGGCTCAAGTAACCCAGGCCACTGGAAGCGGCGACCAGTTCGGCAACCACCAGGTAGGTCCAGGCCCAGCCCATGGTCACGCGCAAGGTATCGAGCACACCCGGCAAGGAGGCCGGGGCGATCACATGCAGCACCGCATCGCGACGGGTCGAGCCCAAGGTGTAGGACGCGTTGATCAAATCCTTGGAGATACCTTTGGACACGTCCGCGATCATCACCAGTTGCTGGAAGAACACACCGAAGATGATCACCGAGACCCGCTGCTCCAGGCCGATCCCGATCCACAGAATGAACAGCGGCACGAACGAGGTGACCGGCAGGTAGCGGATGAAATTGACCATCGGCTCAAGGAACGCCTGGACGATGCGGAAGCTGCCCATCAGCAACCCCAGCGGCACCGCCACCAAGGACGAGACAATGAAACCGACCATCACCACTTCAAGACTGGCCCACACATGCAGGCCAAGGGTGCCGTCGCGGCCCAGGCGCACGGCAGCTTCGGCCACCGCACCCGGTGTCGGCAGGAACATGCCCGGCACCACGCCGCCATAGGACAAACCAGCCCACAGGCCGATCAACAACACCCAGGCCAGGCCGCTAGCGCTCCAGATCACCTGCACCGGCAGGCCGGTCTTGGGCGTGATGCAGCGGCTCAGCCATGAATTGCGCTTGAACATGCAAACCTCCTACAACGGGGTGACGAAACGGTTGTCGATCAAATCGTCATTGCTGACGTTGTAGGGTTTGCCCTGCAATTCGCTGGCAGTTTCATTGGCCAGTTTGATCAGCGGTTCGCTGTCGCCCGGCTTGCCTGGCGAGCCGAGGAGTTTTTCGCTCATGGCCTGATCGTAGAAGCGCACGCCTTGCGCGGCGGCGGCCAGTTCCTTCGGATCGGCGAGGTAACCACCAACGCCTTTGGCCATGATTTTGTAGGCTTCCTGCGGATGGTCCTTGGTGTACTGGACTGCTTTGTACAGACCGGCGACCAGGGCCTTGACGTCTTCCGGCTGCTTTTCGATGACCGTGCAGTTGAGCGCGACCACGTCGACAATCACGCCCGGCGTGCTGCTGCTGTCGATCAACACCTTGCCCTGTTTCTTGTCACGCACCATCGACAGATGCGGCTCCCATGTCACGGCGGCCGGCACCCGACCGGCAATGAACGCGGTAGCAGCGTCGTCGGCTGTCATGTTCTGCACGGTGATGTCGCTCATGGTCATGCCGTGTTTCTTCAGCAAATACGACAGCCAGAACTGCGAGGTCGACCCTTCGTTCACCGCCACCGCTTTGCCTTTGAGCTCCTGCAGACTCTTGACGTCCTTGCCCACCAGCACGCCGTCGCCACCATGGCTGTCATCCAGCGCGGCCACAGCCTTGAAGCAGAATTGCGGACGGTATTTCAGCACTTCGTCGATGGTCGACGCCGAGCCCGACAACTCGCCCGAGGCCTGCGCGGCCATGTACATCGAAGCCTCTTCGACGACGGGCAACTCGACGGTCAAGCCGTTTTCCTTGAAGTAGCCCAGGTCCTGAGCCAGGTAGAGGGTGCCGTAGCCGACCCAGGTGGTGTGACCGATAGAGAGGGTGCCGGCCTGGGCGCTGGTGGCGACCGTGGCGGCGATGGCGGTGATCGCCAATGGATGAGCGATGCGGGTTAGCAAGGACTTGATCATGGAGCACTCCCAAAGCTGTTGATTTAGTTTTGATGGGCAGTACGGCCAGCGGCCCTGGACATCAGCTGTCACCTCAGGTCTCTGATGGACCTTGCGGCGCGCAGCATCGGGCTGACTGGCGAAGTCGATGTTGGCCCAGTGCGGGGAGAAGGAAAATTAGGAAATATGTCGAGGCGAATGATGAAAAAGCTGTGTAGCGCGCACTGGAAAAGGGCGGTGTGGGCAGGGGCGCCCGAGGCGGGTGCAAATGCTCAGAGGTGTCTTGGATGTGCCATGGCAAATCGCGAGCAGGCTCACTCCTACAGGGGATCTGTGTCGATCACAAATCCAGTGTAGGGGCGAGCCTGCTCGCGATAAGGTCCGAAGGACCTTCCAGCTAAATCAGAGCCGGCCGTATTCCTGAGCGGTACGATCCACCGCTTTCAAGGTCTTGCCCACCAGCTCATCAATCTCCTCACGACTGGCAATCAACGCTGGCGCCATGATCATCCGCCCCAGCGTCGAACGAATAATCACCCCTTCTTCAAAGCCAATCGTGCGGCAACGCCATGCGATGTCGTTCTCGTTGGCAAAGCGCTTGCGGCTGGTTTTGTCCTCGGCCAATTGCAGCGCCGCGACCATGCCGACGCCCTGAATATCCCCCACCAACGGGTGATTGCCGAACACCTCGCGCAAGCACTGTTGCAGGTACGGGCCGATGTCATCCTTGACCCGCGTCACCACCCCTTCATCACGCAACGCCTTGAGGTTGGCAATCGCCACCGCCGCCGCTACAGGGTGCCCGGAATACGTCAGGCCGTGGGCAAACACCCCGCCCTGTTCCACCAGCACCGTGGCCATTTTCTTCGACAGGATCAGCCCGCCCATCGGGATGTAACCGGAGGTCAAACCCTTGGCAATCGACAGCGTGTCAGGCTCAAAACCGAAGTACTCGTGGGCGAACCATTCGCCGGTGCGACCGAAGCCGCCGATCACTTCATCAGCGCACAGCAGCACGTCGTACTTGCGACAAATCCGCTGAATCTCAGGCCAGTAGCTCTCTGGCGGAAAGATCATCCCGCCCGCGCCCTGGAACGGTTCGGCAATGAAGCCGGCGACCTTGTCCGCACCCAGTTCGAGAATCTTCGCTTCCAGTTGCTGCGCCGCCCGCAGGCCAAATTCCGCCGGGGTCAGGTTGCCTTCGTGGGCGAAAAAGTACGGCTCGTCGATGTGCTCGATGTCCGGAATCATGCCGCCCATTTCGTGCATGAACTTCATGCCGCCGAGCGCCGTCGCGGCCAGGGTCGAGCCGTGGTAGCCGTTCCAGCGGCCGATCATGATTTTCTTCTCGGGCTTGCCGAGGATCGTCCAGTAACGCCGCACGGTGCGGATCAGCACCTCGTTGGCTTCAGAGCCGGAGTTGGTGTAGATCGCGTGGCTGTAGTGGCCAGGCAGCAGGCTGAACAGCAACTCCGACAGCTCGATCACCTGCGGGTGAGTGGTGTGGAAAAACATGTTGTAGTACGGCAGCTGCTCCAGTTGCCAAGTCGCTGCCGCCGCCAGATCCTTGCGACCGTAACCGAGGTTGGTGCACCACAGCCCGGACATGCCATCGAGGTAGCGCCGACCGTCGTTGTCCCACAGGTGCAGGCGTTCGCCACGAACCATCACCCGGGGGCCTTCGTCATTGAGTGCCTTTTGATCGACGAATGCATGGATGTGGTGCGCAGCGTCGGCGGCCTGGTAGTCGCGGGTTTCACGTGGTGTGGTCATCGCCAGTTCTCCGTTTTGTTATTAGCGCAGCTGAAACCAGGTGGTTTTCAACTGGGTGTATTTATCGAATGAATGCAGCGACAAGTCACGACCGAAACCGGACTGTTTGCCGCCGCCGAAGGGCACGGTCACGTCGAGTGCATCGACGCTGTTGACCGAGACCGTGCCCGCTCGCAATTGCCGCGCCACACGATGGGCGCGATTGAGGTCATCGGTCCACAGCGAAGCCGCCAGACCGTAGACGCTGTCGTTGGCCAGTTGCAAGGCATGGGCCTCGTCATCGAATGCGGTAACCGCCAGCACCGGGCCGAATACTTCGTCGCGAAACAGCGGCATGTCCGGGGTCACGCCGGTGAAAATCGTCGGTTGGATAAAGTTGTCAGAGCCGTTGAAGATCGACTGCCGGCCACCGCACACTTTTGTCGCGCCCTGACGTTCGGCTTGCTGGATGAACTTCATGATGCGCGCGGTCTGGCGGCTGTCGACAATCGCCCCGGCGGCGCTCGACGGGTCCAGTGGATCGCCCGGCAGCCAGCGTTCCGCGTGCGCCATGAGGCGTTCGACGAACTCGTCATGAATCGAGCGTTGCACCAGCAATCGCGAGTTGGCCGAGCAGACTTCGCCCTGATTGAAGAAGATTCCGAATGCGGCTTTTTCAGCGGCCAGATCGAGGTCCTGACAATCGGCGAACACCAGGTTCGCGCTCTTGCCGCCGCACTCCAGCCACACCTGCTTGAGGTTCGACTGCGCAGAATATTGCATGAAGTATTTGCCGACTTCGGTAGAGCCGGTGAGCACCAGACAATCGACATCCGGGTGCAAACCGAGGGCTTTGCCGGTCTGCTCGCCGAGGCCCGGCAACACGTTCAATACACCTGCCGGCAAACCCGCTTCCAGCGCCAGTTCAGCCAGACGCAGGGCGGAAAACGGTGATTGTTCGGCGGGTTTCAGAATCACCGAGTTGCCGGCAGCCAGGGCCGGTGCGAGTTTCCACGCAGCCATGTCCAGCGGGAAGTTCCATGGCACCACGGCCGCGACCACGCCGAGGGCTTCACGGGTGATGGTCGCCAGTACGTTTTGCGCGCTGGGGGCGATCTGGTCGTAGAGTTTGTCGAGGCTTTCGGCGTACCAGCGGAACACCCCGGCGGCGCCCGGCACGTCGATGTTGTAGGCGTCCATCACCGGTTTGCCCATGTTCAGCGAATCAAGCAGAGCCAGTTCTTCGCGATTGGCCATGATCAGGTCAGCCAGGCGCAGCAGCACCTGTTTGCGCTCACCGGGCGAACGCGCCGACCAGGTGCCGGCTTCAAATACCTGCCGCGCATTGCTGACGGCAGTGTTGACCTCTTCATCGCCACACGCGGTCACGTTGGCCAGGCATTGCCCGGTGGCCGGGTTGATCGCGGCGAATGTCTGGCCGGACTGCGCCGAACGGCGTTTACCGTCGATCACGGCCTGGTCGGGAAACTGCAGCGCTGCGGCTTTGTTTTGCCAATATGCAAGCTCGAACACGTTCAGATGCTCCAAGGGCTTTTCTTGTGATTGGATGGTGGCCCAGCCCCGTGTCCACGAAAAATAGTAAAAATGTTTTCGCAGACCATGAAAAAACTGGGCAGCCAACCTCCCCCGTGGCGCGGTATGTGGTTATTGTTCAAGCACAACAACACCGTCGTCAGAACGGACGCAGTCGGCGCGAATATTGCCTGGATGTCTGGATCATCCACCCCGAGGTTTGCCGTGGCTGCCTACAACTTGCGTCAACTGAAATACTTCATCACCACCGTCGAATGCGGCAGCGTCGCCGAGGCCTCGCGCAAGCTGTACATCGCCCAGCCGGCGATTTCCACGGCGATCAAAGGCCTGGAAGACAGCTTCGGCGTGCAACTGCTGATCCGTCATCACGCCCAAGGCGTGTCCTTGACGCCGAGCGGCGCGCGCTTCTACCGCAAGGCCCAGGAGCTGTTGCGCATGGCCAAGGAGTTCGAACAGAACGCCCTGGCCGACAATGACGTGGTAGCCGGGCAAATCGATATCGGCTGTTTTGAAACGGTGGCGCCGCTGTACCTGCCGCAACTGATTGCCGGATTCTCGGCGCTGTATCCGGGGGTGAAAATCCGCATTCGCGACGGCGAGCAACAAGAGCTGGTGCAAGGCCTGACGTCGGGCACCTTCGACCTGGCGATCCTGTACGAACACGACCTCGACGCCACCATCCAGACCGAACCGTTGATGCCGGCGCAGCGACCCTATGCGTTGCTGCCCGCGGACCATCGCTTTGCCCAACTCAAGCAGGTATCGCTGCGCGACCTGTGCCTGGAGCCGATGATTCTGCTGGACGTGCAACCGAGCCGGACGTACTTCGTCAGCCTGTTCGAGGAATTGAACCTGTCGCCGAACATTGCCTTCAGCTCACCCTCGATCGAGATGGTCCGGGGCATGGTCGGGCAAGGGTTCGGCTTTTCGATCCTGGTCACGCGACCGCACTCGGAATGCACCTACGACGGGCAGAAAGTGGTGTGCGTGGACATCGTCGAAGACGTCACCGGTTCAGGGTTGGTGGCGGCGTGGTTGAAGCGCGGGCAACTGACCAAGCCGGCGCAGTTGTTTGCGGATTATTGTAGGGAGCAGCTCACAGCGAAGGCAGGGGCCAAACATTGATATAGAGTGAGTTCTGCCAATCACAGCAGACCCCACAGGGTCCTTCGTTGTTTTTGGAAGATCATTTGCGGGGTTTGATCCGCGCCGTCGCTTCGGCCACCAACGGATCATCCGGCCAGTAATGCTTCGGGTAGCGCCCTTTCAAATCCTTCTTCACCTCGGCATAGGTGCTGCGCCAAAAATTGGCCAGATCCTGCGTCACCTGCACCGGCCGTCGTGCCGGGGACAGCAGATGCAGCTTGACCACTTGCCGGCCACCGGCAATGCGCGGTGTCTCAGCGAGGCCGAACAGTTCCTGCAATCGCACCGCCAGAATCGGCGGCTGCTCGCTGTAATCCAGACGGATCGACGACCCCGACGGCACGCTCAGATGATGCGGCGCCAGCTCATCGAGCCGTTGCGGCAGCGGCCACGGCAGCAGGTTATGGACGATGCTCGACAGGTCCAGGTTGGCAAAGTGGCTGAGCCGCGAGACTTTGCCCAGATACGGCATCAGCCAATGTTCAAGGCTTTTCAGCAGCGTGGCATCGCTGACGTCCGGCCACTCACTCTCGCCCTTCCCGGCCATATCCAACTGACGCAACAAGGCCACTCGCGCCTGCCACTGACGCAGCTCCGGAGTCCACGGCAACAACTCCAGACCTTTACGCCGAACCAGATTGACCAAGGCCTGACTGCGCGCAGTTTCATCGAGACCGGTCAACGGTTCGCGGCTCAGGATCAGTTCGCCGACCTTGCGCTGGCGCTCGGCGCGCAGCACACCTTCGCGCTCATCCCAATCCAGTTGATCGACGACACGTACTTGCTCGGCGAGCACCGAATCGAACAGCGTCGGATCGAATTCCGCCGCCAGATAAATCCGTTCCTCCCGCTGCCCCTGACGACTGCCGAGATCGGCAATCACCAGCCATGCCTGTTTCATCAGGCTGTCAGCCTCGGCGAACAACGCGGCGCGGCCGTTGGCCAAGCGGTATTCCGCGCCCCCGGCACGGCGCTGCTGGGCGACGCGGTCGGGATAGGCCAGCGCCAGCAGTGCGCCGAGCCAGCGCGGATGATCCGGATCACTGACCGGCTCCGAGGCTTTACCGCGCAGATAACCACGATACTGCCGCGCCAGTTGCCGCGCCCGTTGAACGCCACCCTGAGCACCGCGCGCGGCACGTTCTTCGCCGGACAACATCGCCAAGCGACTGTGCAGATCGGCACCCGCGCCACGCAAGATATCGCGCTCACCGAGTAAAGCCGCGACATCGCAGGCCATGTCAGCCAAACCGAGCGCCTGACCGCGCAACAACAAATGCGCGATACGCGGATGCGCCGGCAGTTCGGCCATGGCCTGTCCATGACGGGTCAGCGCTTCACCGTCCAATGCGCCCAGTCGATCCAGCAAGTCCTGAGCCTGGACATAAGCGGCGGCCGGTGGGACATCCAGCCAAACCAGATGGCCCGGCGTCACGCCCCAGCGACCGAGTTGCAACGCCAGGCCGGCGAGGTCGGCCGAAAGAATTTCCGCGCTGGCATAAGCCGCCAGATGTTCGTGCTGATCCTGTGACCACAAGCGATAACACACGCCCGGTTCCAAACGCCCTGCCCGGCCCGCGCGCTGCGTGGCGCTGGCCTTGGAGATGCGTTGGGTGTCGAGGCGGGTCATGCCGCTGCCGGGGTCGAAACGCGGCACCCGCGCCAACCCCGCGTCGATCACCACGCGCACGCCGTCGATGGTCAGGCTGGTCTCGGCGATGTTGGTCGCCAGCACCACTTTGCGCTTGCCCGCCGGTGCCGAATCGATCGCCGCGCGTTGCGCCGCAAGGTCCAGCTCACCGTGCAACGGGCAGAGCAACACCTGTGTGCTCTCGCCCAGCGCATCAGCCAATTGCTGATGCACACGACGGATTTCCGCCTGCCCCGGCAGGAACACCAGAAGGCTGCCGGTTTCATCGTTCAAGGCTTCAAGGATGGTCTGCACCACTCGCGGCTCGATGAATTCACCGGGCTGGAACGGCCGCCCCCAGCGCATCGCCACCGGGTACATTCGGCCTTCACTGCGCAGGATCGGCGCATCATCGAGCAACCCGGCCAGGCGTTCGCCCTCCAGGGTTGCCGACATCAGCAGGATTTTCAGCGGCTGATCGTCGCGAAACAGCTCCCGGCCATTCAGGCTCAGGGCCAACGCCAGGTCGGCGTCGAGGCTGCGCTCGTGGAATTCATCGAAGATCAGCAGGCCAACGCCTTCCAGCGCCGGATCGTCCTGCAAACGCCGCGTCAGGATGCCTTCGGTGACCACTTCAATACGGGTCTTGGGCCCGACTTTACTGTCGAGACGAATGCGATAGCCGACCGTTTCGCCAACCTTCTCACCCAATTCACTGGCCAGCCGCTCCGCCGCCGCCCGCGCTGCCAACCGGCGCGGTTCAAGCATCAGAATGGTCTGCCCGGCCAGCCAGGCCTCGTTGAGCAGGGCCAATGGGACACGGGTGGTCTTACCGGCGCCGGGCGGTGCTTCGAGCACGGCTTCGTGGCGTGTCGCCAAGGCTTCACGCAGCGCGGGTAAAACTTCATCAATCGGCAAAGAAATCATGCTGGCTCCAAAACAGAGCGGCGAGTATAACGGCGAACTGCCCGGCGTTTATCAGGGTCCTAATTCATACCGACGCCTTTTCGTTTTGAAATTATCCAGGAGATTTCATATGCGCGTTCCCTTTCGCCTGATTGGCGGTGTGTTGGTTGCAACCCTGCTGACCCAAGTGACGGCTTGCGGCTCGATTTTTTACCCCGACCGCCGCGGGCAAATCGACGGCAAGATCGACCCGGCCATCGCCGCGCTGGATGCCGTGGGCCTGTTGTTCTACATCATCCCCGGCCTGATCGCGTTTGCGGTCGACTTCGCCACCGGGGCGATTTATTTCGAGCCAGGCAAGACCGCTCAGGTAGATCCGGAGAAGCTCAAGGAAGCGATCGGAGCGGACGGCAAGGTCGATAACCACAAGTTACAGACTATTCTCGAAACTGAACTGGGCCGCAGCTTCCCCCTCGACGACCCGCGCCTGATCCAGCACAAAGGCAGCACTCAACAACTGGCCCTGCTCGGCCTGCAACCCGCCGCGTAATCGGTGCACCAAAAGGAAAAGCTGCCCCTATGATTTCCAGCTCCGAACACGCCCGCCTGCTGCGGCTGGCGACCCGTGCCTCGGTGGCGGTGGCGTGTACGCTGATCGTCGCCAAGGCTATCGCCTGGTGGTTGAGCGGCTCGGTGAGCATGCTCGCCGGGTTGACCGACTCGACGCTCGACGGCGTCACATCGCTGCTCAACCTGCTGGCAGTGCATTACGCCTTGCGCCCGGCCGATGACGACCATCGTTACGGGCATGGCAAGGCCGAGTCGCTGGCAGGCATGGCTCAGGCGTTGTTCATTGGCGGCAGTGCGGTGTTGGTTGCAATGCAGGCGATTGACCGGCTGCAACACCCGGAGCCGGTCGGCGCGCCGTGGATCAGCATCGGGGTGATCCTGTTTTCCCTGGTGCTGACGGTGGCGTTGCTGATGTTGCAGCATCGCGTGGTCAAGGCCACCGGCTCTAACGCGGTGCGTGCGGACTCGCTGCATTACCGCTCGGACCTGCTGCTCAACGGCAGCATTCTGGTGGCGCTGGTGCTGGCCGGGGTTGGCTGGCATCAGGTCGACCCGTGGTTCGGTCTGGGAATTGCCGCGTACATTCTCTGGAGCGCGATTCAGATCGCCCGGGAAAGCTTCACGGTATTGATGGATGAAGAACTGCCACCGGATGTCAGTCAGCACATGCTGGAACTGGCGTGCAGCGTGCCGGGCGTTCTGGGGGCGCATGATTTGCGCACGCGGATTTCCGGCAACCAGTGGTTCGTGCAACTGCACCTGGAATTGCCGGGGGATTTGACACTGTCAGTCGCCCACGGCATCAGCGATCAAGCTGCCGATGCCATCCACGCCGCCTACCCGCGAGCCGAAGTGCTGGTGCACGCCGACCCGCAGGAAGTGGTGAAAGCCGCCAGGGCTCAGAACTTGACCTGATAACCGCGACTGCCCAGGCAATTGCCCTGGGCCTGACGGTAGGCTTGCACCACCGAAGGGTCAGGTTGGTAAGTGTCGGCGCGTGGGTCAAAACCGCTCTGCTGAACCGCGTATTGATAGCACTCGTAACCGTCCTGACTGACCTGTTCCGGCGACTGCCCGTTCGCCGGGTACGCTTCGACGTCATAGCCATTGCTGGACGATTGCGGCAGCGGTTGTCCCGGCGGTTCGACCACGACGTAATCCTGAGTGTTCTCTTGATAGGCGTAATACGAACCGGCGGCGAGGAACAGCAATGCCCCGCCAATCCACACTTCACGGGCGTAATCGGGCAGGTAGCTGACACGAATCCCGCGCGGCGGCTGCACCACCACGTAACGCGGGCCTTGCGGGCGATACCAGTAGCCGCCGGAATAGAAGTAATCCCGACCGCCGTAAGGCACGCGGTAATCGCGATCCGGGAAACGATCGATCACCTGACCAGGCCGATACTGCGGACCGGGGCCCCAGCCGTTGCCGTGACCATTCGGGCGGCCTGCCCAGTAATGATCATTGGGGTGTGCGCCCATACCGCCGGTTTGCCACTGCTGGTTGTATCCGTTGTTGCGCGGATTGTCCTGATAGTAACCACGCTGCGGCTGCTGGGTCTGGCGCACGGTATCGGGCCGCCCCTGAATCGGCAGGTCATTGGCGGGTAATTGCGGCGGCGGTGGCGGCGAGCGAACCGGGTTGTTGTAGTCGTGCTGCGGTCGTGGCTGGTTCTGGTTCTGCCATTGACCGTTGTTTTGGTTTTGGCCGTCTTGTTCAAACTGGCGGCTGTTTTCGCCACGAATGATCTCGTTATTCTGCGGGCGTTGCTGATTGTTGCCATGCCCCTGACCGTTGCCCTGATGGCCGTCCGGCCCATGCTGCCCGCCATCGTTTCCACGGTTTTGCTGATCATCGGCCAGCGATTGTGCAGCGACACCAACACACAGCAAACCAACACCGGCCATACGCCAGATGCGCGACTTCATGCTTTTCCTCACTGCGGGTTAGGGCCTGTACGTAAGACTGGAAAAGCACAGGCCGGTTCTGCAACAGGTTATCAGTCGCGAAACTTATTTATTGAGGGCAGAACAGAAATCGCGGGCAAAAGAAAAGGGAGACCCGTCGGCCTCCCTTTGAGAACTTCGTCCGTGCTCGACGCTTATGACGCCGGCTCACCTCACGCCGTCTTCTGGACAGTGTGCAGCTCGGGGGCCGGCACATCCCCGGTGGGGGTGGCGGCCGCGACTGGCCTGATTGGGCGAGTCGCTGTGGACTGTTTGTCCGAGCAGTGATTCTGGTGATAAGAATAGGCCTGAAGCGCCGGCAGAGGATTGCGAAGATTGCTCAAATAAACATCACTTGCGCAATTTTTAACCCTGGATAGATAATCTGCCGCAATAGTTACGACAAAGGCCTGATTGATGAGCAAACTCGACCGATACGACTTGAGCATTTTGGCGGAATTGCAGCGTGACGCGCGCATCTCCAACCAGGAACTGGCCGAACGCATTGGCCTGTCGCCTTCGCCATGCTCGCGCCGGGTCAAGCAACTGGAAGACGACGGCTACATCACCCGTCAGGTCGCCCTGCTGGACCGCAAAATGCTCGGCTTGAGCCTGACGGCCTACGTGCTGATCGGCATGGATCGACACACACCCGAGCGGTTCGAGAACTTTGAAGCGGCGATTCGTACCTTGCCGCAGGTGCTGGAATGCAGCCTGGTGACGGGGATGGATGCGGATTATCAATTGAAGGTGGTGGTGCCCGATATGGATCACTATCAGAAACTGCTGCTGGGGCACCTGACCCGGATTGAAGGGGTGACGAGTGTGCGGTCGAGTTTTGTGTTGAATCAGGTGCTCAATAGCACTGAATTACCGCTGACTCATCTGCGCAGCTGAGGACGCCATCGCGAGCAAGCTCGCGATAGGGCCGGCACAAGCGACGAATGACTGCGACACACCGACGCAGGTCAATACTTCGCCAATCCCCCGTGGCGTATACTCGCCGCGCCCTTTTAGCCGCGCCTGCGCTGGAGATGTTCGATGGATCCTGCAGTATTTGAAGAGTGGATGATGACTGGCCTTGTCAGCATCCTGATCATTTTCATGGGTTTCATCGTCTGGGATCTGGCGAAGAAGTCCAAGGCCGGGCGCTTTGGCTCGATGATTCTGTTCTTTGTGCTGGGTCTGGGCGTGGCCGCGTTCGTGATCAAAAGCGTGGTGATCGGCCTGATCGAATCCGGCACGTTATAAACGCGCCGGCACTTCCTTCCACTGGCCCTGATCGAGCCCTTCGATCGTCCAGTCGCCAATCCTGACCCGCACCAGCCGCAATGTCGGCAAGCCGACCGCCGCCGTCATGCGCCGCACCTGACGGTTTCGCCCCTCGCGAATCACCAACTCCAGCCAACTCGTGGGTACGCTTTTGCGAAAACGCACCGGCGGGTTGCGTGGCCACAGCTCCGGTTCTTCAAGCTGCCGCGCCTCGGCCGGCAGCGTCATGCCGTCATTCAGTTCAACGCCATCACGCAAACGCTGCAATTGCTCGGCACTCGGCTCGCCTTCCACCTGCACCCAATAGGTCTTGGCCAGTTTGTGCTTCGGGTCGGCGATCCGCGCCTGGAGCTGGCCATCGTTGGTCAGCAGCAGCAAGCCCTCGCTGTCGCGATCCAGCCGTCCTGCCGGGTAGATTCCGGGAATCTCGATGTAATCCTTGAGCGTCGCCCGCCCTTCGCCGTCGCTGAATTGGGTCAGCACGTCGAACGGTTTGTTGAACAGGATCAGCTTCGGCTCGGCCGGCGGCGCCTTGGCGACACGGCGCGGGGCTGAGGATGGAGTATTCGCGCCAGGACGGCGAGGAGCGGGACGTGGTGGACGGGGCATGGGGAAAGAAACATCTAACGGTCAGGGCTGCTAATGCTAGTGCTCTGACCGTTAAATGACCATGACTGTTAGCGGAACGGTGGCTCGTCGAAGCTGCGCAGTTTGCGCGAGTGCAGCGAGTTGAGTTCGGTACGCAACAGGTCCACCGCTTCGATGCCGATCTTCAAGTGCTGGCTGACCGCGCGTTCATAGAAGGCGTTGGCCGAGCCCGGCAGCTTGATTTCGCTGTGCAACGGTTTGTCCGAGACACACAGCAACGTGCCGTAAGGCACCCGCAAACGATAGCCTTGGGCGGCGATGGTGCCGCTTTCCATGTCCACTGCCACAGCGCGAGACAGGTTGATCAACGGACGTTCCTGCGCCCAGCGCAGTTCCCAGTTACGGTCGTCGTACGTCAGTACCGTGCCGGTGCGCAGGCGTTTCTTCAGCTCGTCGCCTTTTTCGCCGGTGATATTGGCCGCTGCTTGCTGCAACGCCATCTGCACTTCAGCCAGGGCCGGAATCGGAATATTCGGCGGCACGACCCGGTCGAGAATCCCGTCGCGGCGCATATAAGCGTGCGCCAGCACGTAGTCGCCAATGGTCTGCGACTGACGCAAGCCACCGCAGTGGCCGATCATCAGCCAGCAATGCGGACGCAACACCGCCAGGTGGTCGGTGATGTTCTTGGCGTTGGACGGGCCGACGCCGATGTTCACCAGCGTCACGCCGTGGCCATCGCTGGCGATCAGGTGATAGGCCGGCATCTGGTAACGATGCCAGACCACACCCGCGGCAATCGCCGAGGCTTCGCCGTGGTCCATGCTTTTTTCGATGATGACGTTGCCGGGCAAGACCATGCGTACAAAACGCGGGTCGCTGCGCAATTGCTCCAGGCCATGGACGATGAACTGGTCAACGTAGCGGTGGTAGTTGGTCAGCAGGATCCACGGCTGCACATGACGCCAGTCACTGCCGGTGTAATGCACCAGTCGACGCAGGGAAAAGTCCACCCGCGCGGCGTCGAACAGCGCCAGCGGCAGCGGGTCGGTGTTTTCCCAATCGTACAGGCCATCGGCGATGCCATCGGTGGCGGCAGACAAATCGGTGCTCGGGAACACCCGCGCCAGCACGGCAGCGGTCACGCCGGAGCCGGCCAGTTCATCGCCCTGCTCGACCACGTACGGATAAGGAATGTTCTGCTGGCTGACGCCGACTTCGACGGTCACGGTGAAGTCGTGCATCAACGGCACGAGTTGTTCCAGCAGGTATTTACGGAAAGCGGCGGGATGGGTGACGGTGACGCTGTAGGTCCCCGGCAGTTGAACCTTGGCGTAGGCGCGCGTGGTCTGCGGGACTTCGCCCTGGCAGTGATAGGTCAGACGCAGTTCGGGATAACGAAACATCGCACGCTGTTCGGCGTCCGGCTCGACACGATCCTTGAGGTAACGCTTGAGCGCCTGGTTCAGCGCGGTGGTTGCACGATTGTGCAAGAGCGCAAGCCGGTCCACGGCTTGCTCGGCGGTTTGAACGACAATAAAAGCTTCGGTCACGATCAGCATCCTGTGTTCTGACTTGCAGACCTTCATCTTGCCTGCATCGTCGCTTCACGGGAACAGTGGTGGCTACACAAATGCCAAGTCCAGCGCAGATCCAATGTGGGAGCGGCGGTGTTCATGAAACCGTGGTCAGAAACCTTGCGGAGTCGACCGCGCGACAATCGCCTCTACATCCAGCCCACGCGGTAGCGCGCCATACACCCGCCCCGCCGATCCCAGGCGACTGGCAATAAACGCATCGCTGACCGCCGCATTCCCCGCCTCCAGCAACAACTTGGCCTGAAGCCCCAGCGCGATGTCTTCGGTCAATTGCCGCGCGCGGTATTGGATGTCGCTGGTGTCCTTGAACGCCACCTGCAACTGGCTGATGTGCGCGGCCAGGCGTTTGTCGCCATGACCATCACCCAGTTCGCTGAACAACACATCCAGCACACCCGGCTCCTTCGACAAGGCGCGCAACACGTCCAGGCACTGCACATTGCCGGAGCCTTCCCACGTCGAATTGACCGGCGCCTCCCGATACAGGCGCGGCAGGATGCTTTCCTCGACGTAACCGGCGCCGCCCATGCATTCGGCGGCTTCATTGATCATCGCGGGCGCGCGTTTGCAGATCCAGTATTTGCCCACTGCCGTTACCAGCCGGGCGAATTTCGCTTCATGGCTGTCGTCCAGATGATCCAGCGCCTTGCCCATGCGCAGGCTCAACGCGAGGGCGGCTTCGCTTTCCAGCGCCAGATCGGCGAGCACGTTTTGCATCAACGGTTGTTCGCTGAGCAGCTTACCGCCAACGCTGCGGTGCGCGCAGTGATGGCTGGCCTGGGTCAGGGCCTGACGCATGAGCGCGCTGGAACCGACCATGCAATCGAAGCGGGTCATGGCAACCATCTCAATGATGGTCGGCACGCCACGTCCTTCTTCGCCGATCATCCACGCCAGTGCCCCACGGAATTCCACTTCGCTGGAGGCGTTCGAGCAATTGCCCAATTTGTTTTTCAGGCGCTGGATGTAGAACTGATTGCGCGTGTCGTCGGGGCGATGGCGCGGCAGCAGGAAACAGGTCAAACCCTTATCGGTCTGCGCCAGGGTCAGGAAGGCATCGCACATCGGCGCCGAGCAGAACCACTTGTGCCCGACCAGTTCGTAAGCCTGGCCCGGGCCGCTGGCGCCGACCGGATAAGCCTTGGTGGTGTTGGCGCGCACATCGGTGCCGCCCTGCTTCTCAGTCATGGCCATGCCGATGGTCACACCGGCCTTGTGCGCCATGCCGACATTGCGCGGGTCGTATTCGGTCGAGAGGATTTTCGGCAGCCACTGCTCGGCCAGATCCGGTTGCAGGCGCATCGCCGGGACGCTGGCGAAGGTCATGGTCAACGGGCAACCGCTGCCGGCCTCGGCCTGGCTGTGCAAGTAACTCATGGACGCGCGGGCCACATGCGCACCGGCCTGCGGATGTGCCCAGGGCAACGACGTCAGTCCGTGCTCGACGGCGGTGCGCATCAATTGGTGATAGGCCGGGTGGAATTCCACCAGATCGATACGATGACCATAACGGTCATGGCTGACGAATACCGGTTTGTTTTGATTGGCGAGGAACCCGGCCTCCATCAGCGGTCCGCCGGCCAGTGCGCCATAGGCGTCGATCCGCGACTCGGCCCAACCGGCCCCGAACCGTCGCGACCACTCCTGCAGCGGCAGGTCGACGCGGTAGAGGTTAGTGCCGTCCAGCGACGGTGGCTGGTTGGTGACTTCGTGGGTTTCGGCGAACTGATGCAGGTTCATGACGGGGCTCCTTTGGGTCAGCCAAGGGATTCAGTTAAGCACTGCCCCGGGGCTGAACAAAGTGGCATATCCGCCTAACTGTCGGCGCTTTCGCCCTGTCTTGGGCACAACACCCGGCGATAGAGCGCGGCCTGCAAATCTTCGAATTTCACCGGTTTGTTCAGGTAATCGATCATGTCGCCGGTCGGGCAGCGTTCGCGATCGACGCTGAGTGCGATCACGAACACTGGCAACTCGGCGCAACCCGGCAGGTCGCGGATCTGGCAGCACAAAGAGCGGCCATCCAGAGACGGCAGCTGGCAGTCGAGCAGCACCGCGTCAAAGGTTTCACGCTGCAACTGATCGAGCGCGGCCGCGCCGTTGTCCGCGGAACGCACCCGAAACCCGAGTTTGAGCAACATCCCGCGCATCACCAACTGGTTGACGCTGTTGTCGTCGACCAGCAGCACGCTGCAATCCTGAGGCAAGCGCAAACGCGCAGGATCACCACTCATCAATGGCACGGGCGGGCGCTCTACCACCGGCACTTCAAAGTCGACATCCAGCTGGAACCGGCTGCCACTGCCCGGCTCCGAACGGTGTGTCAGGCGCCCACCGAGCAATTCGACCAGTTGCCGGCAAATCGCCAGGCCTACGCCCAGGCCGCCGTATTCGCGAGTCATCGAACCATCAAGCTGGAAGAAACGCTGGTACATCGTTGCCTCCCCCAGGTCGGTGAAACCGATGCCGGTGTCGATCACCGCAAACGACAACGACAGCCGCCCGTTTACCACCGGTTTGCCGGTCACCCGCAGCGCAAGCCCACCGACCCGGGTGAACTTGATCGCGTTGTCCAGCAGGCATTCCAGGCACTGCGCCAGCTTGGTGCTGTCGCCGTGCAAGCGGTCCGGCAGCCCCGACGTGACGTCGACTTTGAAGTCCAGCGACTTGCTCGAGGCATTGCCCTCGAACTGCGCCCGCAAGGCATCGACCACACCGCGCAAGCTGAACGTTGCCGGCATGGCCTTGAGCTTGCCGGCCTGCAACTCGGTCAGGGTCAGGATGCCGTTGACCATGCGCATCATGTCCCGCGCGGAGCCGGCGGCAGTCTGCTGGTATTGCTCCAGTTCCGGGTCCATCTCGACGGTCTGCATCAACTCCAAAGAACCGATCACACCGTTCATTGGGGTGCGCAATTCGTGGGTGAGGGTGGCGAGAAATTCGTCCTTGAGCTTGTTACTGTGGGCCAGTTGCTGGTTCAGCACTTCGAGCTTTTGGCCGGCATCAAACAACGTTTGCGCCTGCTGCTCGCGCATGGCGTTGATGCGATCGGCCAGGGCCAGCGATAGCAAGGCGACTTCGATCGCCGAGCCGATCTGGCTCGAATACATGGTCAGGAACACGTTGGGCAGGTAACCCAGCACCATCAGCGTGTTGACGATGCCGCCGAGCAAAAACGCCGACCAGGCAATGATGAAGTAGCGGGCTACCCGCAGGCCGCGAAGCCAGGCGCACAACCCGGCGGCGAAAATCACCACGGTGAAGGTCAAGGCCAACGCTGTGGCCAGGCGTAGAGACAGGGCGTAACTGGCCATCAATGACAGCCCGATCACCACCGCGCCGAATGCAATCAATGCCAGCAACAAGCGGTCGAGCCAGCGACCGTAGGACCCGGTCTGCAGGAAGCTGCGGGCGAACTGGCTGCCGAACAGCCCGGCACAGCCGATGAAAAACGGCGTGGCCGCGTTGGCCCACCAGGGATTGTTCGGCCAGAAATACTCCACGGCCGCGCCGTTGACTGACAGCTGATACAGGCCAAACGAGGCGATGTAGAAGATGTAATAGAGGTAACTGGTGTCTCGCACGCTGAGGTAGATGAACAGGTTGTACACCAACATCCCCAACAAGACGCCGTAGATCAGCCCCAAGACGTAGAGGCGCACCGGTTGTTCTTCAAGAAACGCGGTGCTCGACCACAAGGTCACCGGCGCCTGAATCGAGCCTTCACTTTGCAGGCGCAAGTAGACGGTTTGCGCCTGGTCTGGGGTGAAATTCAAATCGAACAGGTAGTTGTTCTGGCGGATCTCGCGAGTGGCAAACGGCAAGGCATCACCGGTCTGCCGCACCAATTGATAGCTGCCGGTTGCATCGGGCAAGTACAGATCAAGGTGATCGAGGGGCGGATAGGCCAGTTCGAGCAACCAGGTGCGCTGCGCCGCGGGGTTGGTCGGGCGGTAATGCAAATCGATTTTTAGCCAGAACACCGAACGCGAGTACCCGGCGTTGAGCGTGGCTTTGTCGTGGGGTTGGAAGTTTCCGGCCGCAGCCTGCGCACGAACATCAGCGATGGTCGCCTGACCACCCGCGTCTTCGTACACCTGCATGACTCGGCCCAGGGGAAGGCTCTGGGTGAATTCGTCGAACTCGACGGCGCTCGCCATGAGGGGCAAGCAAAGCAGCAACATCAGCAAATAGCGCATTTAAGCCCCAGCGTGGCCTGTCCGGTTATCTCAGGAAGCCCCTCATTCCCTTTGAGTAGACGTAAAACCGGCATTACCTGTTATTGGTTTGGATCCACTCTAGCATAGCCGTTGATGGCCATTGAACACCATTGAAAATTTTACTGTAGAGGCTCTATTACGGGCATTCCAGCGACAAATTTTGCGCAAAATCAGCTGGGTTGGTCAGGTTGTACCGATGCATCGGCCGTTTTACACATTCCTGTATCCGCCGGCCGCAGGCTTCGCCAGCGGCTTCAGGGTCCGTCTCATGACTCGCTGGTCGACTGGTGGTAAGCTCGCGCACCATGAATATCTACAGCTCTCGCCCCGTTGTCCTCTGTCTCTCCGGCCACGACCCAAGTGGTGGCGCCGGCTTGCAGGCAGATATCGAAGCCCTGCTCGCCCAGGGTTGCCATGCGGCTCCGGCCGTCACCGCCCTGACCGTGCAAGACACGGTCAACGTCACTGACTTTCGCGTCCTCGACCGTGAGTGGGTGTTGGCCCAGGCCAATGCCGTGCTCAACGATTCCGAAGTCGCCGCGGTCAAACTGGGCATGCTCGGTTCCCTGGAGATGGTCGACACCGTTGTCGAACTGCTCTCGGCGCACCCGCATTTGCCGGTGGTCTGCGACCCGGTGCTGCGCGCCGGCGGTGGCGGACGACTGGGCAAGGACGAAGTCGGCTACGCCATGCGCGAACGCCTGCTGCCCCTGTCCATCATCGCCACCCCTAACCTTCCCGAAGCGCGCATCCTCGCCGAACTGCCAGAAGGCACGGCCGACGAATGCGCCGAAAAACTGTTGCCGTTCGTCAAACACCTGCTGATCACTGGCGGCCATGGCGACGAACACGAAATCCACAACCGCCTCTACTGCCGCGACGGTCGCCGCGAAACCTTTACCTGCCAGCGCTTGCCCGGCAGCTATCACGGTTCCGGTTGCACGCTGGCCAGCGCCCTGGCCGGTCGTCTGGCCCAGGGTGAAAACCTCGCCAGTGCGGTACAGACCGCGCTTAACTACACATGGCGAACCCTGCGCGATGCGGAGCAATTGGGCAAAGGCCAGTTCGTGCCGCGCCGTCTGCCCCTGGATTTCTGCTCGTAACTATTGATGCGTAAAGCGCCGAGGCTTGTCCGATGAAACTACGTGGCCTGTACGCCATTACCGATAGCCAGTTGCTGGCCGGTAAATTTCTTTCGTACGTGGAGGCGGCGCTGGAAGGCGGCGTCACCCTGCTGCAATACCGCGACAAGAGCAGCGACGAGGCACGGCGTCTGCGTGAGGCTGAAGCGCTGCGTGTTTTATGCGAACGCTACAAGACTCACCTGATCATCAACGACGATGCCGAGCTCGCTGCACGCCTGAACGTCGGCGTGCACCTGGGCCAGACCGATGGCCCACTGACCCCGGCCCGTGCCCTGCTCGGTCGCCAAGCCATCATCGGTTCGACTTGCCACGCGCAGCTCGAACTTGCCGAACAGGCTGCAAAAGAAGGCGCCAGTTACGTCGCCTTCGGCCGTTTCTTCAACTCCAACACCAAACCCGGCGCACCGACCTGCAGCCTCGACTTGCTCGATCAGGCCCGCAGCACACTGCACCTGCCAATCTGCGCGATTGGGGGCATTACCCTGGAAAATGCCGCGCCACTGGTAGCCCACGGGGTTGATCTGCTGGCGGTTGTCCACGGTCTGTTTGGCGCCGAGAGCGCTGCCGAAGTGACCCGCCGCGCCCGCGCTTTTAACGAATTACTTAAAGTCTGATTTGAGAGCCCGACCATGTCTCGTTCCGAAACCCTGTTTGCCAATGCCCAGAAACACATTCCCGGTGGCGTGAACTCGCCTGTGCGCGCATTCAAAAGCGTGGGCGGCACTCCGCTGTTTTTCAAACACGCTGAAGGCGCCTACGTCACCGACGAAGACGACAAGCGTTATGTGGATTACGTCGGTTCCTGGGGCCCGATGATCCTCGGCCACAGCCATCCGGACGTGCTGGACGCGGTGCGTAAACAGCTGGAACACGGCTTGTCCTACGGCGCCCCGACCGCGATGGAAACCGAAATGGCGGATCTGGTCTGCTCGATCGTACCGTCGATGGAAATGGTGCGCATGGTCAGCTCCGGCACCGAAGCGACCATGAGCGCGATTCGTCTGGCCCGTGGTTTCACCGGCCGCGACAGCATCATCAAGTTCGAAGGCTGCTACCACGGTCACTCCGACAGCCTGCTGGTCAAGGCCGGCTCCGGCGCGCTGACGCAGGGCGTACCGAGTTCGGCCGGCGTGCCGGCGGACTTCGCCAAACACACCCTGACCCTGCCATTCAATGACATCGACGCGGTCCAAACCATGCTCGCCGAAGTCGGCCAGGACGTGGCGTGCATCATCGTCGAGCCCGTGGCGGGCAACATGAACTGCGTACCGCCGGCGCCAGGTTTCCTCGAAGGCCTGCGGACCCTGTGCGACAAGCACGGTGTAGTGCTGATTTTCGACGAAGTGATGACCGGTTTCCGCGTCGCCCTCGGCGGCGCACAAGCGCATTTCGGCGTAACGCCGGACCTGAGCACCTTCGGCAAGATTATCGGCGGTGGCATGCCGGTCGGCTGCTTCGGCGGTAAACGCGAAATCATGTCGCACATCGCGCCACTGGGTCCGGTGTACCAGGCGGGCACGTTGTCCGGTAACCCGCTGGCCATGGCCGCCGGCCTGACCACCCTGCGCCTGATCAGCCGTCCGGGCTTCCATGCCGAGCTGAGCGACTACACCAGTCGCCTGCTCGATGGCCTGCAACAACGCGCCGATGCGGCGGGTATTCCATTCGTGACCACGCAGGCGGGCGGCATGTTCGGCCTGTATTTCAGTGGCGCCGACGACATCGTGACCTTCGATGACGTAATGGCCAGCGATGCGGCGCTGTTCGGTCGCTTCTTCCATCTGATGCTTGAAGGTGGCGTGTACCTGGCGCCGAGTGCTTTCGAAGCCGGCTTTACCTCGATCGCTCATGGCGAAGCCGAGTTGAAACTGACGCTGGATGCCGCTGAGCGTGCATTCGCCGCATTGAAATAATCGCTGCGCCGCTGACGCTGGCGACTGCCAGCGTCAGTTTTTACCTACATTCACACCGTTATTCCTACGCTTCTGCCAATAATCTCCCGCAAATTGGGCGATATATTCCCCGCGCAGCAGAAAAACGAGTAAAGACTTTGTAAGGTTGGCCCTGCTTATTTCATAATGCGCGCTTATTGGATCCCTCGATGGGTCCGCGCGCCCTTCAGAGGTAAGTCGATTCTCATGAACCGCACCGGCCGCGCCCTTGCACTGGGCTGCCTGTTGCTCCTTCAGCCCCTGCTCGCGCACGCACAAGCAGGCGGCAACTCGTTGTTAATCCCAGCGATGGGTCGCTGCACCCTCAATACTCAGCCGCAAGACCTGACGCAAGCGCTCGCCGCCTGCCAGAAAGCGTCGGATGAAGGGGATGCACAAGCGCAATACGAGTTGGGTGAGTTCTACTACGAAGGCAAAAACGCGCCACGCGACCTCAATCAGGCCCTCAGCTATTTCGAAAAAGCCTCTCTGCAAGGCCACGCCCAGGCGCAATTCAAACTGGGCACCATGTTCTTCCATGGCGAAGGTGTTCAGGCCAATAACGTTCAGGCTTACATTCTGCTGAAAATGGCTGCGGTCAACGGTGCTGAAGATGCGCTGGACACCGCCGACGAAGTCACCGAGAAAATGCCGCGCGAAGAGCTGGAAGTGGCAACCCAGGTGCTGGGGCAAATCTTTCGTAAATACCTGATGGAATTGCAGAATGCGGATGGGCGAACGCCTTTTTCACCTTTACCCTGAATCCAGCTCGGGCCCCTGTGACGAGGGGGCTTACTTCTCAGGCATCGGCATCGGAAACGGCATGACATTGCCGACCGCGCCACGCGCTTCGCTGATTTTCGGCGTGCCCAGGCGCTCGACCTCGTCGATGCGCACAATAGAATGCATCGGCACAAAACTGCGTACCACGCCTTCGAACTGAGCCTTGAGCTTCTCTTCGCTCGGATCGACGACCACTTGCGTGCGCTCGCCAAAGACGAACTCTTCCACTTCCAGAAAGCCCCACAGATCACTTTGATAGATCTGCTTGGCATACATTTCGTACACCTGGCCCTGGTTGAGGAAAATCACCTTGTAGATTGGAGCTTCACGTTTGGTCATGGTGGGCGAGCAACACATTTGGGATAAAAATGAGGGCGCGAACTATAGCATAGCCACCGGACGCACAGCGGTAGGAACCTTGGGACATGTTCCCTATAATGCGCGGTTCTTTGAATCACGTGATGACTCTGTCCATGGCCAAGAAGCTTTACATCGAAACCCACGGTTGTCAGATGAACGAGTACGACAGCTCGCGCATGGTCGACTTGCTGGGCGAACACCAGGCCCTGGAAGTCACCGCCCGCGCTGAAGACGCCGACGTGATCCTGCTCAACACCTGCTCCATTCGCGAGCGCGCCCAGGACCGGGTGTATTCCCAGCTAGGCCGCTGGCGTGAACTGAAACTCGCCAACCCGGACATGGTGATCGCCGTCGGCGGTTGCGTGGCCAGTCAGGAAGGCGCAGCCATTCGTGATCGCGCGCCGTATGTCGACGTGGTCTTCGGCCCGCAAACCTTGCACCGCCTGCCGGAAATGATCGACGCCGCTCGCGCCACCAAGCTGCCGCAAGTTGACGTCTCGTTCCCGGAAATCGAAAAGTTCGACCATTTGCCCGAGCCACGCATCGATGGCCCAAGCGCTTATGTGTCGGTGATGGAAGGCTGCAGCAAGTACTGCACCTTCTGTGTGGTGCCGTACACCCGTGGCGAAGAAGTCAGCCGGCCGTTCGACGATGTGATTGCCGAAATCATCCACCTGGCTGAAAACGGCGTGCGTGAAGTGACGCTGCTGGGTCAGAACGTCAACGGTTATCGCGGCACCACGCATGAGGGTCGCCTCGCCGATCTGGCCGAGCTGATTCGTGTCGTGGCCGCCGTCGATGGCATCGACCGGATTCGCTACACCACGTCGCACCCGCTGGAGTTCTCCGACAGCCTGATCCAGGCCCACGCCGATGTGCCGGAACTGGTCAAACACCTGCATTTGCCGGTGCAGTCAGGTTCGGACCGAATTCTCTCGGCGATGAAGCGCAACCACACCGCGCTGGAATACAAATCCAAACTGCGCAAGCTGCGGGCCGCAGTGCCGGGCATTTGCATCAGTTCGGACTTCATCGTCGGCTTCCCGGGCGAGACCGAAAAAGACTTCGAACAGACCATGAAGCTGATCGAAGACGTCGGTTTCGACTTCTCCTACTCGTTCGTCTACAGCCAGCGCCCGGGCACCCCGGCGGCCGACCTGATCGACGAGACGCCGGAAGCGTTGAAGAAAGAGCGTCTGAACGCCCTGCAACATCGCCTGAACCAGCAAGGTTTCGAAATCAGCCGACAAATGGTCGGTTCGATCCAGCGAATCCTCGTCACCGATTACTCGAAAAAAGACCCCGGCGAACTGCAAGGCCGGACCGAGAACAACCGTATCGTCAACTTCCGCTGCGATACTCCAACCCTGATTGGCCAATTCGCCGATGTGCACATCGATGCCGCACAACCGCACTCGCTGCGGGGCTCGCTGATCCAGTAACACACTTTCCCTGTGCAGGAGCCGAGCTTGCTCGCGATGGCGCCAGGTCAGACGACAATTATGTTGAATGCCAGGTCGCCATCGCGAGCAAGCTCGGCTCCTACAGGGACGGTGTTTGAGGCTGGGATATTTAAGAGCTTTCGCACCCAGCCCACTGGCGTTATCCTTGATTTCATCTTAATTGCCCCAGGGCGGCTAAATACGACCTTGAACGCACCCATAGAACCGCATCGTTTCATCCTCGAGCCCTTTGAGGCTCGCCGCTTCGCCAATCTGTGCGGGCAATTCGACGAGCATTTACGCTTGATCGAACAGCGCCTGACGATCGAGATCCGCAACCGCGGAAACCAGTTCGAATTGATCGGCGAACCTAAACACACCACCTCAGCGGAAAACCTCCTGCGCCGTCTGTACCGGGAAACCAAGGGTACCGAGCTGTCGCCGGACATGGTTCACCTGTTCCTGCAGGAATCGGCCGTCGAGGAACTGGACAACGTCTCCCCCTCCGAACCTTCCGTCGCATTGCGCACCAAGAAAGGCATGATTCGCCCTCGAGGCTTGAATCAGCTGCGCTACGTGAAAGAAATTCTCGGTAATGACATCAACTTCGGCATCGGCCCTGCTGGTACCGGCAAGACATATCTGGCCGTGGCCTGCGCCGTAGACGCGCTGGAACGCGAGCAGATTCGTCGCATCCTGCTGGTTCGACCGGCGGTTGAAGCTGGCGAGAAGCTTGGCTTCCTGCCCGGCGATTTGTCGCAGAAGATCGACCCCTACCTGCGCCCGCTCTATGACGCGCTCTACGAAATGCTCGGCTTCGAACACGTCGCCAAGCTGATCGAGCGTCAGGTCATCGAAGTCGCACCGCTGGCTTACATGCGTGGTCGCACGCTGAACAACAGTTTCATTATTCTCGACGAGAGCCAGAACACCACCGTCGAGCAAATGAAGATGTTCCTGACCCGTATCGGCTTTGGCTCCACCGCGGTCATCACCGGTGACATTACCCAGGTCGACCTGCCGAAAGGCACCAAGTCCGGGCTGCACCATGTGATCGAGGTGCTCAAGGACGTGCCGGGCATCAGCTTCACCCACTTCATGCCCAAGGACGTTGTGCGCCATCCACTGGTGCAGCGCATTGTCGAAGCCTACGAGCGCTTCGAAAATCGCGTGACCGAAGAAGCACCCAAGGACAACCGCCGCGATGCTTGAGCTTGATCTGCAACTGGCTACAAAAGCGTCCGCCCCCAGCGAAGCCGAGTTCCGCCAATGGTGCGAACTCGCCCTGCGCCAGCGCACTGCCGACTCCGAAATGACCATCCGCCTGGTCGACGAAGCAGAAGGCCGCGAGCTGAATCACACCTGGCGGCAAAAGGATTACGCCACTAACGTTCTGTCGTTCCCCGCCGACGTGCCCGACGAGTTCCTTGATATCCCGCTGCTGGGCGATCTGGTGATCTGCGTGGCCGTGGTCGAGCGTGAAGCCGCCGAACAAGGCAAGAAATTGAAGGCCCACTGGGCTCATCTGGTCATTCACGGCTGCTTGCATCTGTTGGGTTACGACCATATAGATGACGACGAAGCCGAAGAAATGGAAGCACTGGAACGAACGTTGCTTGCAGAGTTGGGTTATCCCGACCCATATGCGGACGACGAAACCGAAACATCCCCTATCGTTACAACAAAGGATTCAGAGTAATCGCTATGAGCGAAGATCGATCGAGCAACGGGCAGAAGTCTTGGCTGGGTAAGCTCACCCAGGCTTTTGCCCACGAGCCGAAAAACCGTCAGGAGCTGCTGGAGCTCCTGCGCGATGCACATCAGAACAAACTGTTGGACAGCGAAGCGCTGGCCATCGTCGAAGGCGCCATCCAGGTTGCAGACCTGCAAGTACGGGACATCATGGTCCCGCGCTCGCAAATGGTCAGCATCAAGGCGACCCAGACCCCTCGCGAGTTCCTGCCCGCCGTGGTTGACTCTGCCCACTCCCGCTACCCGGTGATCGGCGAAAGCCACGATGACGTGATGGGCGTATTGCTGGCCAAGGACTTGCTGCCGCTGATCCTCAAGGAGAACGGCGACAGCTTCAACATCAAGGACCTGCTGCGCCCGGCGACGTTCGTGCCCGAGTCCAAGCGCCTGAATGTGCTGCTGCGCGAATTTCGCGCCAACCACAACCACATGGCTATCGTCATTGACGAATACGGCGGCGTGGCTGGCCTGGTGACCATCGAAGACGTGCTGGAACAAATCGTCGGCGACATCGAAGACGAGCACGACGTAGAGGAAGACAGCTACATCAAGCCGTTGCCCAGCGGTGATTTCCTGATCAAGGCCCTGACACCGATCGAAAACTTCAATGAGTTTTTCGACAGCGAATTCTCCGACGATGAGTTCGATACCGTCGGCGGCCTGGTGATGAGCGCGTTCGGGCACTTGCCCAAACGCAACGAAATCACTGAAATCGGCCCTTATCGCTTCCGCATCCTGAACGCCGACAGCCGTCGGATTCATCTGCTGCGCCTGACTCCAATTGCTCGTTAAGGACTGACATGCACCGTCTCACCCGTCCCGGCTGGCCCGGTAATCTGCTGGCCGTGGTGGCCGGTGCACTCACCACCCTGGCGCTGGCGCCGTTCGATATCTGGCCGCTGGCATTGCTGGCGGTCGGCTTCTTTTACGCCGGTTTGCGCGAACTGAGCCCACGTCAGGCCTTGGGCCGTGGCTGGTGTTTCGGTTTTGGACTGTTCGGCGCCGGCACGAGCTGGATCTACTACAGCATTCACAACTTCGGTGGCGCCTCGGTGTTGCTGGCGGGCTTGCTGATGCTGGCGTTCACCGCAGCGATTGCCTGGTTCTTTGCCCTGCCGGCCTGGATTTGGGCGCGCTGGCTACGTCGCAACGAAGCGCCGCTGGCAGATGCCTTGGCGTTTGCAGCGTTGTGGGTCGGCCAGGAAGCATTTCGCGGCTGGTTCCTCACCGGTTTCCCGTGGCTCTATTCCGGCTACAGTCAGCTCAACGGTCCATTGGCCGGGCTCGCGCCGTTAGGCGGCATGTGGTTGATCTCCTTCACTCTCGCCCTGACAGCCGCACTGATCTGCAACGCGTTGCGACTGGTGCGCACCGGGCGTAAAGGGTTTGTTGCAGCGGGCGCGTTGTTGCTGGTCGGCCCGTGGGTGGCCGGCCTGGCCCTGAAAGAACATGCCTGGACCAGCCCGGCGGGCCCAGCGCTCAGCGTCGCGGCGATTCAAGGCAACATCGAACAAAGCATGAAGTGGGACCCGGCGCAGCTCAACGCGCAATTGGAGCTGTACCGCGACATGAGCTTCAGCTCCAAACGCGTCGACCTGCTGATCTGGCCCGAAACCGCCGTACCGGTGCTCAAGTCGTCCGCCGAGGGCTACCTGACCATGATGGGCAACTTCGCCGCCGAGCGTAATTCGGCGTTGATTACCGGCGTGCCGATCCGTCAGGAAGTGCGTCACGAGAAACGCTTCTTCAACGGCATTACAGTCGTCGGCGAAGGCGATGGCACTTACCTCAAGCAAAAACTGGTGCCGTTCGGCGAATACGTGCCGTTGCAGGATGTACTGCGCGGACTGATCGCGTTCTTCGACCTGCCGATGTCCGATTTCGCCCGTGGACCGGCCGACCAGCCGATGTTGCAGGCCAAGGGGTATCAGGTTGCGCCGTTCATCTGCTACGAAGTGGTCTACCCGGAATTCGCCGCCAGCCTTGCGGCGCGCAGTGATTTGCTGCTGACCATCAGTAACGACACCTGGTTCGGCACCTCCATCGGCCCGCTGCAACATTTGCAGATGGCGCAGATGCGCGCACTGGAAGCGGGCCGCTGGATGATCCGCGCCACCAACAATGGCGTATCCGGGCTGATTAACCCGTTTGGCCAGATTACCGCGCAGATCCCGCAATTCGAACGCGGCATCCTCTACGGCGAAGTAGTGCCGATGCACAACCTGACGCCGTACCTGCAATGGCGCTCGTGGCCGTTGATCATCGTTTGCGTGTTGTTGTTTGGTTGGGCGTTGATTGCTAGCCGGATGGCAAAAACCGTCTGACCCCATCTGATCGTTCTCACGCCCGGCGTGGGAACGATCATCAGCGATAGAAAAGCGAATACCCGATCTGTCCCACCGCCTCGTTCATCAATTGTCCGGATTGCCAGATCGACTTGAATTCCGGCATCCAGCCGCCCAGCGGTCGGGCATTGTCGACGCCTAAAAAGCCCACCGGCGCAGGCACAACGTCAAACCCTGCCTTCTGGAAACTCCAGACAGACCGCGGCATGTGCCAGGCATGGGTCACGACCACTACCCGCTTGATACCCTGAGGCAACAACACCTCGGCACTGAACTTCGCGTTCTCCCACGTCGTGAGGCTACGCCCTTCCTGCCAGCGTACCGTCACGCCAAAATCATCGAGCAGCGAGTCCGCCATCAACTTCGCTTCGGTGGGTGGCGTACCGTAATGCAGACCACCGCTGGTCAGCACAGGCAAACCGGAAGCTTTGGCCAGACGCGCCGCATACCGCTCACGCTCCAACCCTATGCCAGTCGGCTGGTCGGTGCCCCAGGCAATGTCGCCGCGCTCACGCCCGGAACCCAACACCACGATGGCGTCCGCGCGCTGGCCAAGGGCCGCCCATTCGTCGCGTGACAGCGGCGGATCACGCTCAAGCGCTTTGGCACTCCACTGCACCACCACCGGCAAGCTCATCAGCCAAAAACCACCGACACCCAGAACAAAGCACGCACCCGCAAGCCTTGGCCTTGAGCGGCGCAACCACCACGCAAGGACCAAAAGCAGCAAAAGAATACCGGGAGGTAACAGCAGTTGTTTTATAAAATATCGAAAAGGCATCGAGCATCTCCAGAGATGCCCGAAGCCTAAGTGGGTTGACGCAATGCGACAACAGATATGGAAGGACTATGCTTCAAAAGAGTTAAAAAGAAGCCGGGCCATGACCTCAAGTGCCCTTACTTGAATTGCAGAGACCGGACCTTTACCGTGTCCCTGCCGGGTACTTTGTCCTTGAGCCAGATGATTTTGGCCGAACGTGGTGCATCGAGTTGCTTCACTGCTGCTGACAAGCATCCGTGTGTTTCACGTTCACTGCGATCCAGATAGGCTTTGACCAATTCAAACTCTGCGGGGCTAAGGCCGCGCAGTTCCAACTCAAGGGGACGCTCATCGCGCAGCCGGCCAGCGGTTTTTGCAGCGTCCAGGGCCATTCCCAGGCGATCGATCAGTCTTTCGTACAGCTCCGGTTTTGTGGCTTTTTGCTGTGACTCAACCATCCCTCACCTCATTGAAGATAAGACTCGCTCCCCATTTAGAGCTTAGCTTCCATGAACAAACCGGCTGAACACTGCGACCAACGGCCCTCGCAGCCGTTTTTGCAAGACGCGCGAGCGTAATCAGGGTTTCCCTCGGTAGAGTGCGGTCATGTATGCTACGGCGCTTCCTGTAACTCCACTTCCAGCTCGTCTGGGCACCGAAACGCCGATTTGGCGTGCTCACCGTCCAGCGTCGCATTGAAGAGGATTAGGCCACCCCTATTCAGTTCAAAAGTAGCCATGCACGAACAATATCAGCCCCGTGAAATCGAAGCCGCCGCCCAGTCGTTCTGGGACGAGCAAAAGTCCTTTGAAGTCAGTGAACAGCCAGGCAAGGAGACGTTCTACTGCCTGTCGATGTTCCCTTACCCCAGCGGCAAGCTACACATGGGGCACGTGCGCAACTACACCATCGGCGACGTGATCTCCCGCTACCAGCGCATGCAAGGCAAGAACGTTCTGCAACCCATGGGTTGGGACGCCTTCGGCATGCCGGCGGAAAACGCCGCGATGAAAAACAACGTAGCGCCCGCCAAGTGGACCTACGAAAACATCGCCTACATGAAAACCCAGCTGCGCAGCCTGGGCCTGGCGGTGGACTGGTCTCGCGAAGTGACCACCTGCAAGCCGGATTACTACCGCTGGGAACAATGGCTGTTCACTCGCCTGTTCGAAAAAGGTGTGATCTACAAAAAAAGCGGCACCGTGAACTGGGACCCGGTCGACCAGACTGTCCTGGCCAACGAACAGGTGATCGACGGTCGCGGCTGGCGCTCCGGCGCGCTGATCGAAAAACGCGAAATCCCGATGTACTACTTCAAGATCACCGCGTACGCGGATGAGCTGCTGGAAAGCCTCGACGAACTGACTGGCTGGCCTGAACAGGTCAAGACCATGCAGCGCAACTGGATCGGCAAGTCCCGCGGCATGGAAGTGCAGTTCCCGTACAACGTCGATTCCATCGGCGAAGCCGGCGCGCTGAAGGTATTCACCACCCGTCCGGACACTTTAATGGGAGCGACTTACGTCGCCGTGGCCGCTGAACACCCCTTGGCCACCCTGGCCGCGCAGAACAATCCTGAGCTGCAAGCGTTCATCGCTGAATGCAAGGGCGGCAGCGTCGCAGAAGCCGACGTCGCCACCCAGGAGAAGAAAGGCCTGCCGACCTCGCTGTTCGTCGAGCACCCGCTGACCGGCGAGAAACTGCCGGTGTGGGTCGCCAACTATGTGCTGATGCATTACGGCGATGGCGCGGTCATGGCTGTCCCGGCGCACGATGAACGTGATTTCGAGTTCGCCACCAAGTACAACCTGCCGATCAAGTCCGTGGTGCGCACCAGCTCGGGTGACACCAACCCGGCTCCGTGGCAGGACGCGTATGGCGAGCACGGCACGCTGATCAATTCCGGCGAGTTCGACGGCCTCGATTTCGCCGGCGCGTTTGACGCCATTGAAGTCGCGCTGATCAAGAAAAACCTTGGTGCCTCGCGCACCCAGTTCCGTCTGCGCGACTGGGGTATCAGCCGCCAGCGCTATTGGGGTTGCCCGATCCCGATCATCCACTGCACTAGCTGCGGTGACGTGCCGGTGCCGGAAGACCAGTTGCCGGTTGTGCTGCCGGAAGACGTCGTGCCCGACGGCGCCGGTTCGCCACTGGCTCGCATGCCCGAGTTCTACGAGTGCAGCTGCCCTAAATGTGGCCAGCCTGCCAAGCGTGAAACCGACACCATGGACACCTTCGTCGAGTCCTCGTGGTACTACGCCCGCTACGCCTCGCCCCACTATGAAGGCGGCCTGGTGGAAAAATCCGCGGCCGACCATTGGTTGCCGGTGGATCAGTACATCGGCGGTATCGAGCACGCCATTCTTCACCTGCTGTACGCGCGTTTCTTCCACAAGCTGATGCGTGACGAAGGACTGGTGAGCTCCAACGAGCCGTTCAAGAACCTGCTGACCCAAGGCATGGTGATCGCCGAGACGTACTATCGCCGTGAAGCCAATGGCGCCTACACCTGGTTCAATCCGGCGGACGTGGAACTCGAGCGTGACAGCAAGGCCAAGGTCATCAGCGCCAAGCTGATCGCGGACGGCCTGCCGGTGGAAATCGGCGGCACCGAGAAGATGGCCAAGTCGAAGAACAACGGCGTTGACCCACAGTCGATGATTGACCAGTTCGGCGCCGACACCTGCCGCCTGTTCATGATGTTCGCCTCGCCACCCGACATGAGCGCGGAATGGTCCGACTCCGGCGTGGAAGGTTCGCACCGCTTCCTCAAGCGCGTCTGGCGCCTGGCTCAAGCCCACGTCACTCTGGGCCTGCCGGGCAAACTGGACGTCGCCGGCCTGAACGACGAACAGAAAGTCATTCGCCGCTCGATCCACCAGGCCATCAAGCAAGCCAGCCACGACGTTGGCCAGAACCACAAATTCAACACGGCCATCGCCCAGGTGATGACGCTGATGAACGTGCTGGAAAAAGCCCCGCAAGGCACCGAACAGGATCGCGCACTGGTTCAGGAAGGTCTGGAAACCGTGACGCTGCTACTGGCGCCAATCACCCCGCACATCAGCCACGAGCTGTGGAATCGGCTGGGTCACGCTGACCCGGTGATCGACGCCGCCTGGCCGGTACTGGACGAGAACGCATTGGTGCAGGACAGCCTGACGCTGGTCATCCAGGTCAACGGCAAGCTGCGCGGCCAGATCGAAATGCCGGCCAGCGCAACGCGCGAAGAAGTCGAAGCCGCGGCCCGTATCAACGAGAACGTGCTGCGCTTTGTCGACGGCCTGACTATTCGCAAAGTGATCGTCGTGCCCGGGAAACTGGTCAACATCGTCGCCAGCTAATTGGATCAGGTGCCGGGCCATGCCCGGCGCCGAGTAAAACCTTTCGGGCCGCAAGATCGGCCCACATGGTTTCAAGGGGAGCAACAAAATGATCAAACGCAATCTGCTGGTGATGGGCCTTGCGGTCCTGTTGAGCGCCTGCGGTTTCCAGCTGCGCGGCACCGGCACCACTGAACTGGCGATCAAGGAGCTCGACCTGAGCGCCCGTAACGCCTATGGCGAGACCGTGAAGCAAATGCGTCAGGTGCTGGAAGGCAGTGGCGTCAAGGTCTACACCGGCGCACCTTACAAGCTGGTGCTGACCAATGAGCAGGAAAGCCAGCGCATCATCAGCTACGCAGGCGGCGGCCATACTGGTGAGTACCAGATCACCACTGTTCTGAACTACGACATTCGTGGCGCACATGATCTGCAGCTGATAAGCGACAAGCTCGAAGTGCAAAAGATCTTCATGCATGACGGCAACAACCTGGCAGGGTCCGACCAGGACGCCGACACTGCCCGTGCAGAAACCCGTCGCGAGCTGATTCAGCGCATGATGCTGCGTCTGCAACAGATTACCCCGACCCAATTGGATCAGCTGCAGCAGACCGCCGAAGCCAAGGCCAAGGCTGAAGCCCAGGCGCTGGAAGCTGCACAGAAGGCTGAAGCGAATACTCCGCGCCAGTCGCCTGTCCAGATCCCGCAACAGTAAGACTTTCGGGGCGCTCCGGCGCCCCGATGGCCCTTTCTTATGAAACTCGCCCCCGCCCAACTCGGTAAACACCTGCAAGGTGCCCTCGCGCCGGTCTACATCATCAGCGGCGATGACCCGTTGCTGTGTCAGGAAGCGGCCGACGCCATTCGTGCCGCCGCCCGCCAGCAAGGTTTCGATGAACGTCAGGTTTTCGCCGCCGACGCCAGCTTCGACTGGGGCACGTTGTTGCAGGCGGGTGCGAGCATGTCGTTGTTCGCCGAAAAGCGCCTGCTGGAACTGCGCCTGCCCTCCGGCAAACCCGGCGACAAGGGCGCTGCCGCCTTCATCGAATACTGTTCGCGCCCGGCCGAAGACACGATATTGCTGATCAGCTTGCCCAAGCTCGATGGCAGTGCGCAG
This sequence comes from Pseudomonas sp. 3296, assembly GCF_031456615.1. Taxonomy (NCBI): domain Bacteria; kingdom Pseudomonadati; phylum Pseudomonadota; class Gammaproteobacteria; order Pseudomonadales; family Pseudomonadaceae; genus Pseudomonas; species Pseudomonas sp. 3296. Next base: position 136,825 of record NZ_JAVDUY010000010.1, on the reverse strand, counting down.
AAGACCAAGTGGGGCAAGGCGCTGGTCGAGGGTCAGCACACGCAGTTCGTGCAAATCTGGCCGGTGGATGCCAACCAGCTGCCAAGCTGGATTCGCCAGCGCCTGTCTCAAGCCGGGTTGTCGGCCAGCCAGGACGCAGTCGAACTGATTGCCGCGCGCGTCGAGGGCAACCTGCTCGCCGCCGCGCAGGAAATCGAAAAGCTCAAATTGATGGCCGAAGGTGGGCAGATCACCGTCGAAACCGTACAGGCCGCTGTGGCCGACAGTGCACGTTACGATGTATTCGGCCTGACCGACGCGATCCTGAATGGCGAGGCGGCCCACGCGCTGCGCATGCTTGAAGGGCTGCGCGGTGAAGGTGTCGAACCTCCGGTCATTCTCTGGGCGCTGGCCCGGGAACTGCGTCTGCTGGCCAACCTGTCATTGCAATACAGCCAGGGCGTGCCACTGGACAAAGCCTTCAGCTCAGCCCGCCCACCGGTTTGGGACAAGCGAAAACCCCTGATGAGCAAAGCCCTGCAACGCTACTCGGCGCAACGCTGGGCGCAGTTGTTGCTGGAAGCGCAGCGCATTGACGCGCAGATCAAGGGTCAGGCGGCGGGCTCTCCGTGGATGAGCCTCAGTCGATTGTCGTTGTTGATGGCCGGTCAACGCCTGACATTGCCCGCCGAATAAACACACCCTTGTAGCAGCTGGCGAAAGGTCCTACAACCTGTGGGGACTAGACAGAACCCCAACTTCAGCCGATGATTTGCCCTGCAAAAACCACTCACTCGCGAGAATCATCATGAGCAAAAAGCCATCAACCCATGGCCCGAACAAGGCCAAATCCATTATCGCCCAGCCACTGTTCCGCAGCCGTCAAGAGCGAGCCGGCAAGGGCAAAGGCAGCTACCGCCGCGAAGCCTTCCAGTCTAATAGCTGGGAGGCTTCTTACTTTCTGGCTGCGTAAAGCAGAACACCCCTTCTACATGTTAAGGTCTGTACCTGATTCGTATCCTCTGGACCTGTGCATGCCCCTTAGTCTTTCCCGTCGTTGGCCCGTTCGCCAACTGATCGCTGCCTCCAGCCTCATTTTGCTTGTCGCCTGCGCGGAAAAACCAACCGCCGCCGACGCCCAGCCACTACAGACCCTTCCCGTCGCGACAGCCCCTGCGGTCATTCCGCCCGTGGTGCCGGCCGGGGAAAACCTCGACATCCAGCCCACCCAGACGTTCGCCGAATGGCAAGCAGGTTTCCGCAAAGACGCACTGACCGCCGGTATCCGCGCCGATCTGTTCGACCGCGCCTTTGCCGATGTCAGCTTCGACCCAAGTGTAATCCGGGCCGACCGCAGTCAACCGGAGTTTTCCCGCCCGGTGTGGGAATACCTCGACGGTGCCTTGTCGCCGTTGCGGGTACGTAAGGGCCAGGCGCTGCTCAGCGAAAACGCGGCCATCCTGCAAAGCATCGAACAGCGTTATGGCGTCGACCGCCAGGCGCTGGTGTCGGTGTGGGGCATGGAGAGTAACTTCGGTCAGTTCCAGGGCAGCAAGTCAGTCATCAACTCGCTGGCGACCCTGGCGTACGAAGGCCGACGCCCCGGCTTTGCCCACGATCAACTGATCGCCGCTCTGCAAATCCTGCAACAGGGCGACATCACCCCCGAGAAAATGCTCGGTTCCTGGGCTGGCGCCATGGGCCAGACCCAATTCATCCCGACGACTTACAACACCCACGCTGTCGACTTCGATGGTGACGGTCGCCGTGACATCTGGAACAGCTCCGCCGACGCCCTGGCCTCGACCGCGCACTACCTGCAAAGCTCCGGGTGGCAGAGAGGCCAGCCGTGGGGCTTTGAAGTGCAACTGCCGGGCAGTTTCAACTACGTGCTGGCCGATGGCACAATTCGCAAAAGTGTCGCCGAGTGGTTGCAACTGGGAGTTTCGCTGCCTGCTGGCGCTCGGGTTCCGCCAGGCTCGGAACACCTCTCTGCGGCCCTGCTGCTGCCGGCTGGCTATCGTGGCCCGGCATTCCTGGTGCTCGACAACTTCCGCGCGATCCTCAAGTACAACAACTCGTCGTCCTATGCGTTGGCGGTGAGTTTGTTGTCCGAACGCTTCAGTGGTGGAGGGCTGATCAGCGGCACCTGGCCGAAAGATGATTTGCCGTTGAGCCGTACCGAGCGCATGGAATTGCAAAGCCTGTTGAGTGCCCAGAACTACGACGCGGGCACCCCGGATGGCATTATCGGCGCCAATACGCGCAAAGCGATCCGCAGTGCACAGCAGTCGTTTGGCTGGCCGGCGGACGGGTATCCGACGCACAAGTTGCTGGAAGGTCTGCGTAATCGCTAAAAGCATCGCGGGCAAGCCACGCTCCCACAGGTTTTGTGTCGTTCACAGAACCAATCCAGGAGTGAGCCTGCTCGCGATGGCTGACATTCAGGCGAGGAAAACTCTAGCGCATGACCACCACATCCTGCTCCAACACCAACTCCTTCTTCCCCGCATCCAATCGAACCAAAGCCCCCATCGGCAACGTCAGGTTCGGATCACAATGCCCACTGCGCCACCCGGCCAGCACCGGAATCCGCAACGGCCCGAAGGTCTGCTTGAGCAACCGTTCCAGCGCGACCGCATCAACCCCCGCCACATCCCCTACCAAAACCCCGCGCAGCTTGCCCAGCGCACCCGCCAGACGCAGATGGGTCAGCAGCCGGTCTATGCGATACAGCGGCTCGTTGACGTCCTCGATCAACAGGATCACGCCCTCGGCTTCCAATTCGTAGGGTGTGCCCATGGTTGCGGCAATCATCGACAGGTTACCGCCGAGCAAACGCCCGTGAGCGATGCCTGGCTCGATCGTGGTCAACGGCCAGGCCACCGGGTGCGAAATCACGCTACCGGCCTTTACCTGGCCTCTGAGCATGTTGAAAAATGATGACTCGGTAGGTTTCTGCTTGTCACCCAGCAAATCGGCATTGAGCAGCGGACCATGAAAGGTCACGAAACCGGCATAACGGCTGATCGCCAAATGCAGCGCCGTGATGTCGCTGTAGCCGATGAACGGTTTGGCGTTGTTTTGCAGCAGCTCGAAATCAAGGCGGTCGAGCAAGCGTGGTGTGCCATAACCACCGCGCAGGCAGATGATGGCATCCACCTCGGGATCCGCGAACGCCGCGTGCAGATCATTGAGCCGCACCTCGTCACTGCCGGCCAAATAACCCTCGTTCTCGTACACCCCGGGAAACACCCGCAGCGCATAGCCGCGAGCGCGCATCCAGGCGATGGCCTTGTCAGTGTCCAGCCCGGCAGGGCCGGCGGGTGCAATCACGCCGATCAACCCTTGCGAAGGCAAGGCTGGAACAGGTGTATGCGGATACAGCGTGTGGGTCGGTCGAACGGTCATCCATGAATCTCCCTGCGCGAAAATCTTCAGCACACAGTAGTCAGGAACGGGGACAAACAGAAGAGGCTCAGTCGCCCGCCGGTTGCAGGACAAAACACTGGCTGGCGCAGGCCAGGCAAAAAAACGCCCGCAAAGCCTGAAAAGCCATGCGGGCGCCTTTTATGTCATCGCCACATTACAAGGACGATATCAACTCGGCTTTAACCAGCTTCGCTTGCTCGTCGGCGTGGTACGAGGAACGTACCAGCGGGCCGGAAGCAACGTTCTTGAAGCCCATCTTGTAACCTTCCTCGGCGAACCAGGCGAAGGTGTCCGGGTGCACGAAACGCTGCACCGGCAAGTGGCTGCGGGACGGTTGCAGGTACTGACCCAGGGTCAGCATGTCGATGTCGTGTTCGCGCATACGCTTCATGACTTCGATCACTTCTTCGTCGGTTTCGCCCAGACCCAGCATCAAACCGGACTTGGTTGGAATGTGCGGCATCATCTGCTTGAAGCGTTGCAACAGGGTCAGCGACCACTGGTAATCCGAACCCGGACGCGCAGCCTTGTACAGGCGCGGCACGGTTTCCAGGTTGTGGTTGAACACATCTGGCGGCTCGGCGGCGGTAATTTCCAGCGCCACGTCCATACGGCCACGGTAATCCGGGACCAGGGTTTCGAGCTGCACGTTAGGCGACAGCTTGCGGATCTCGCGGATGCAGTCGGCAAAGTGCTGGGCACCGCCGTCACGCAGGTCATCGCGGTCAACCGAAGTGATCACCACGTACTTGAGTTTCAGGTCGGCGATGGCGATGGCCAGGCTTTCCGGCTCGTTGACGTCCAGTGGTTTCGGACGGCCGTGGCCGACGTCGCAGAACGGGCAGCGACGGGTGCAGATGTCGCCCATGATCATGAACGTCGCGGTGCCGCCGGAGAAGCACTCGCCCAGGTTCGGGCAGGACGCTTCTTCGCACACGCTGTGCAGCTTGTGTTTGCGCAGCAGGGCCTTGATGCGGTCGACTTCCGGGGAAACCGGGATGCGCACGCGAATCCAGTCGGGTTTCTTCGGCAGTTCGGTGGTCGGAATGATCTTCACCGGGATACGTGCAACCTTCTCGGCGCCGCGCAGCTTGACGCCGGCTTCAACCTTGGCACGCGGGGCCGGACGCTCGGTGACATCGAGCGTCGGGATCATGGTTTGCACTGCATCAGTAGTCATATCAGTCGATTCCGCCCGTTAGGGTCGTCTGCTCAGCATAGTCGAGGTGTTTGACGAGCTGCGCGCGCAGCCGGGCACTTACCTCGGCAAATTCAATCGGCCCTGCGTGATCGCTCAGCTGGGTCATCGCCAGCCCGGCGTAGCCGCAGGGATTAATTCGTCGAAACGGTTCCAGGTTCATGTCCACGTTCAGGGCAAGGCCATGAAAGGAACAACCGTGGCGGATCCGCAGCCCCAGGGACGCGATTTTCGCCCCGTCGACATAGACACCCGGTGCGTCCGGCTTGGCGGCGGCAGTAACGCCGTAACTCGCCAGCAGTTCGATCAGACACAGTTCCATGCGGGTGACCAGGTCACGCACACCAAACCCGAGTTTGCGTACGTCCAGCAGCAGATAAGCCACCAGTTGGCCGGGCCCGTGATAAGTCACCTGCCCGCCCCGGTCGACCTGCACCACCGGAATATCTCCGGGCAACAACAAGTGCTCGGCCTTGCCGGCTTGCCCCTGGGTGAACACCGGCGGGTGCTCGACCAGCCAGATTTCGTCGGCAGCCTCGGTGCCGCGTTCGTTGGTGAAGCGTTGCATGGCATGCCAGACCGGCTCGTAAGCCATCTGGCCGAGCTCACGAAAGCCCAGCGTGCCAGACATCACAACACCATGTGCACGAAGCCGGTAGCCCGCAGTTCGCTGTTGATGTCGTACAGCTGTTCTTGGCCGGTGGCAACGATGTGCAACTGAATGGTGGTGTATTTGCCGTTGCTGCTTTGGCGTTCGTCTACACGCTCATCATTGATTGTTGCGTGTTTCCTGACGATGTCGATGATCTTGTCCTTATTCCCCACGCCGGTGTCGCTGATCACCTTAACCGGGTAATCATTGGCAGGGAATTCGATCTTTGGCGCCTTTACTTCGGTATCGGTCATGGCGTAACGGCCTCGTAAGCGTAAGCCGTGGCGACGGGCATGACCCCGCGCCGGATCAGCGCGGAGTCATGCAGGTGCACACTGTATTCAGTTGAAGATGCTGTAGAAGAATAGACGGATGCTATCCCACATGCGGCGGAAGATACCACCTTCCTCGACAGCGTCCAGAGCGATCAGGTCGGCGCTGTGCACCACTTTGTCGTCCAGTTTCACTTCCACTTTACCGATCACGTCGCCCTTCGCGATTGGCGCAACCAGTTGCGGGTTCATGGTCATGCTGGCGGCGAGCTTTTTCAGCTGGCCTTTTGGCAGGGTCATGGTCAGGTCTTCAGCCAGGCCGGCCTTGACTTGATTGGTCGCGCCTTTCCAGACAGGGGCCTGAGCCAGCTCGGCGCCTTTCTGATAGAAGGTCTGGGTTTCGAAGAAGCGGAAACCATAAGTCAGCAGTTTCTGGGTTTCGGCGGCACGAGCCACTTCGCTGTTGGTGCCAAATACCACGGCGATCAGGCGCATGCCATCACGAACGGCCGAAGACACCATGCAGTAGCCAGCTTCGTCGGTGTGACCGGTTTTCAGACCGTCGACCGTCTTGTCGCGCCACAGCAGCAGGTTGCGGTTAGGCTGCTTGATGCCGTTCCAGAAGAACTCTTTTTGCGAGTAGATCGCGTAGTGAGCAGGGTCTTCGTGGATGATCGCGCGAGCCAGCACGGCCATGTCATGAGCCGACGAGTAGTGCTCAGGGTTTGGCAGACCGGTCGGGTTCATGAAGTGGGTGTTGGTCATGCCCAGGTCGGCCACGGTTTTGTTCATCACGTCGGCGAAAGCGTCTTCGCTGCCGGCGATGTGCTCGGAGAGCGCAACACTGGCGTCGTTACCCGACTGGATGATGATGCCGTGCAGCAGGTCGCTGACAGTGACCTGCGAGCCCACCTTGATGAACATCCGCGAACCGCCGGTACGCCAGGCGTTTTCGCTGACGGTCACCGGGTCGTTTTCGCCGATCTGGCCACGACGGATTTCCAGGGTCGCGATGTACGCGGTCATCAGCTTGGTCAGGCTGGCCGGCGGCAGACGCTGATCACCATTGTTCTCGACCAGCACGTTGCCGCTGCTGGCATCCATGAGCACATAGGCCTTGGCGGCCAGTTGCGGGGGTGAAGGCATCACCTCGACCGCAAACGCGGCGGGCGAGAGGAGCAGCGGGACTAACAGGAACAGGCGTTTGGCAAAGGTGGTGATGTTCATCCGTCTCTCGAAATCGCTAATGGAAACTGCCCAGGGGCAAAACTATTCAGACAACCTTCAGGCTTTGTCCCAAACTGCCTGAGCGATGATCATGCGGCGTTAAAAACAGCCTCGGATGCTCATGTAGGTCCCCTACACTCCGCGTCCTCACCTGCTTTTGCCTTGCCTGATCGCCGCTCGGCGAGTTTTCGGCCAAACCCCACGGGTCATCGCGTGTTCAGTTGTTCACTCAGAACCCTTGCCGGGCTTTTGTTCTTTAACGAGCCAACAACCAGGTCCGCCCCCCAAACCGCAAGCGAACCGTGAATCAAGTACTACGTATTACTCGGCGGTAACCAGACTCGGCGAACCGAGATTGGCCATGCGCACGCTGTTCTGCACTTGCTGGATTTCACCCTGAGAACCGATCGGCCCCAGGCGCACCCGATGCAGTGTCTGTTGGTTGCGTACTATCGAGCTGATGAACACCGGAGCGCTCACCATCCCGCTGAGCTTCGATCTCAGGAGTTCTGCAGCGTCCGGGTTGGCGAACGCGCCCACCTGCAGATACTGGCCAGAGGCTGGTACAGAAGCGTTTTTTTTTGCATCAAGCTGAACAGGCACGACGGCCGCGGCGTGTTGCTGCGGCGGCGGTGTCCATTGCTCGACGGTGCCGGCCGAGGCCGTAATCACCGGGGCGCTATTTTGCGCGACTTGTGGCTCGTTGAGCATCAAAGGCGCCGGACGGCCTTTTTGAGCCCACCACTGTTGCGGGTCGATCCCCTCGACCTTGACCCGCGCCGTACCGATTTCGGCATAACCGAGCTTTTTGGCGGCGGCATAGGACAAGTCGATGATGCGGTCCGAATAGAACGGCCCACGGTCGTTGACCCGCAGGATCACGCTCTTGTTGTTGTCCAGGTTGGTCACCCGAACGTAACTTGGCAGTGGCAATGTCTTGTGCGCGGCACTCATGCCGTACAGGTCGTACACTTCGCCATTGGCGGTATTCTGGCCGTGAAACTTGGTGCCATACCAGGACGCCGTGCCCGAGGCGACGTAGGTCTTGGATTCTTGCAGCGGGAAATAGGTCTTGCCCAGCACCGTGTACGGGTTGGCCTTGTAAGGACCGCTGTGCAGGGTCGGCGTGGCATCCGGGATGCGCGATACGTCGACGTCCCACCACGGCGCGCCATCTTTGTGGGCGCGGTTGATGTCCAGCCCCGGCGCCGAGCGCACGGCAGTGGACGAGGTTTTCTGAGTCGGCGCGCGACTGGTCGAGCAACTGGCAAGCAGCACCGCCAACGCGGTGTAAGCCATGAGCTTCAGGGGTTTATTCATAGGCAATGCCCGCATTACTTGACGCCCCGTGCTTGGACCAGCTGTTCAGACAGTTGATGTACGGCCATGGCGTACATCACGCTGCGGTTATAACGCGTGATCGCGTAGAAATTCTTCAGGCCCATCCAATACTCGGGGCCATTGTCACCTTCCAGGCGGAAAGCCGTGACCGGCATATCATCGCGCAGCGCATCATGACTTGACCACCCCAGCGCCCGCAACTCCCCTACGGTTTTTACCGGCTCGATCCCCGTGGTCAAACCTTCATCCACCTGCTCGCCTCGCACATCGGCGCGGTTGACCACCGGTTCGCCGGCCACCCAGCCGTGACGCTTGAAGTAACTGGCAACGCTGCCAATGGCATCGTCCGGATTGGTCCAGATATTAATGTGACCGTCACCGTCAAAATCCACCGCATATGCGCGAAAACTGCTCGGCATGAACTGTGGCAAGCCCATGGCGCCGGCATAGGAACCCTTGAGGGTCAACGGATCGACCTGCTCTTCCCGGGCCAGCAGCAAGAACTCACGCAATTCCTTGCGGAAGAATTCGGCACGGGGAGGATAGTCGAAACCCAGGGTCGACAACGCGTCGATCACCCGGTAATTGCCGGTATTGCGTCCGAAAAAGGTTTCAACGCCGATGATTGAGACAATGACCTGCGCCGGCACACCGTATTCCTGCTCGGCACGCGCCAGCACTGCTTCGTGCTGACGCCAGAAGTCCACACCACGGGCGATACGCGCGTCGGTGATGAACATCGGCCGGTATTCGTTCCACTGCTTGACCCGTTCGGCGGGTTTCGAGATCGCGTCCAGAATCGACTGCTTGCGCTCGGCTTCGCGGAACACGCCCATCAGCTGCTCACCGGCGAAACCGTAGTCGCGGGTCATTTCACCGACGAATTCGGCCACCTGGGGTGAGCCTTCGTAATCGCCGGCCAACGCGTCCTGCGCTGTGCCAAGGATGCTTACCAGGCCGACCCACGGCGCGTATCGAGTCGCCCAGCCACGCATTACTTGCATTGAAATCTTCACCTTATTCAAACTTGTGCGATCCACTTACGATGGGTATGGATCGACATCAAAACCCCAAACGCTGACAGCAGCGTTACCAGCGAAGTTCCTCCGTAGCTAATGAACGGCAACGGCACCCCCACAACCGGCAACAGGCCACTGACCATACCGATGTTGACGAAAACGTAAACAAAAAACGTCATGGTCAGGCTGCCCGCGAGCAATTTGCCGAACAATGTCTGCGCCTGGGCGGTAATCACCAGACCCCGTCCGATCAGCAGCAGGTAGATCAGCAGCAACGCGCAAATACCCACCAGGCCGAACTCTTCGCCCAACACCGCAATAATGAAGTCGGTGTGGCTTTCCGGCAGGAAGTCCAGGTGCGACTGGGTGCCCAGCAGCCAACCCTTGCCGAACACACCGCCGGAACCGATGGCGGCTTTCGACTGAATGATGTTCCAGCCAGTCCCCAGCGGATCACTCTCCGGGTCGAGGAAGGTCAGGATTCGCTGTTTCTGGTAGTCGTGCATGATGAAGAACCACATCGCCACGGCCACCGGCACGGCGGCGGCGATCACGCTGATGATCCAGCGCCACTTCAAGCCCCCCATAAACAGCACAAACGCACCGCCTGCCAGGATCAGCAGCGATGTACCCAGGTCCGGCTGACGCACGATCAGGATGAACGGCAAACCAATCAGGAACAGACTGACCGCAACGTGCTTGAGTTGCGGCGGCAAGGTGCGCTTGGACAGGTACCAGGCGATGGTCGCCGGCATCAGAATTTTCATGAACTCCGAGGGCTGGAAGCGAATCACGCCGGGGATGTTGATCCAGCGCGTGGCGCCCATGGCGTTGTGGCCCATGACGTCCACGACGACCAGCAAGAGCACACCGAGCACGTAACCGACCGGCACCCAACGCGCCATGAAACGCGGCTCGAACTGTGCGATGACGATCATCGACACCAGGCCAATGCCGAATGACGTGGCTTGCTTGGCCAGCAGGTCCCAGCTTTTTCCGCTGGCCGAATAAAGCACGAACAGGCTGCCGGCCGCGAGAGTCAGCAGCAGAATCAACAACGGGCCATCGATATGCAGGCGCTGCAACAACGTGGCACGACGACGCATCACATCCTCACTGGAGAGCATGCGATCAAAATTATTCATCACGGGCTGTAGCCTCTGCACTGATAGGGCTGGCGTACTCGGCTTTAAGGCGGCCATCCTGGTCCAGGAGCCAGGCGTCCATGACTTGACGCACCACTGGCGCGGCGACCCCGGAACCGGACTCGCCGTTCTCGACCATCACCGACACCACGATTTGCGGGTTGTCGGCCGGCGCGAAGCCGACAAACAAGGCGTGGTCGCGGTGACGTTCCTGAACCTTGGAGCGGTCGTACTTCTCGCCCTGCTTGATCGCGACCACCTGGGCCGTACCACTTTTACCGGCAATCCGGTATTGCGCGCCAATCGATGCCTTGCGTGCGGTACCACGAGCGCCGTGCATCACCTGCTGCATCCCGTGGTTGACCTTGGTCCAGTCCGACGGATCGCGCAGGACAATGTCCGGCATCGGGTTTTCATCTTTCGGCTTCTCGCCTTCGACGGTCTTGGCCAGGTGCGGACGGTTCCACACACCTTTGTTGGCCACCAGCGCCGTGGCCTGGGCCAGTTGCAGCGGCGTGGACTGCATGTAGCCCTGGCCGATTCCGAGAATCAGGGTTTCACCCGGGAACCAAGCCTGGCGACGGGTCGCACGCTTCCATTCGCGGGACGGCATCAGGCCCGGTGATTCTTCGAACATGTCCAGCGAGACCTTCTGGCCAATGCCGAATTTGCCCAGATACGCCGACAAGCGATCGATTCCCAGCTTATGGGCCAGATCATAGAAGTAGGTGTCGTTGGACCGCATGATCGCCGTGTCCAGATCCACGTAGCCGTCGCCGGTACGGTTCCAGTTACGGTATTTGTGATCGTAGTTGGGCAGTTGGTAATAACCGGGATCGAACACGCGGGTCGATGCGGTGACCACCCCCGAATCCAGACCGGCAATCGCCACTGCCGGCTTGATGGTCGAGCCCGGCGGGTACAGACCGCGCAGCACGCGGTTGAACAATGGCCGGTCGATCGAGTCGCGCAGTTCGGAATAGGCCTTGAAGCTGATGCCGGTCACGAACAGGTTCGGGTCGAAACTCGGCTGACTGACCATCGCCAGCACTTCGCCGGTTTTCGGGTCCAGCGCAACGACGGCACCACGGCGACCGCCAAGTGCGGCTTCGGCGGCTTCCTGCAATTTGATGTCCAGGCTCAGGACGATGTCCTTGCCGGGAATCGGATCGGTACGCTTGAGCACACGCAAAACGCGGCCCCGTGCGTTGGTTTCGACTTCCTCGTAACCCACCTGACCGTGCAGCTCAGGCTCGTAAAAGCGCTCGATGCCGGTCTTGCCGATGTGGTGGGTGCCGCTGTAATTGACCGGGTCGAGGGATTTCAGCTCTTTCTCGTTGATCCGCCCCATGTACCCGACCGAGTGCGCAAAATGCGCGCCCTGCGGGTAGTGACGCACCAACTGCGCAACCACTTCCACGCCAGGCAGACGGAACTGGTTCACCGCGATCCGGGCGATCTGCTCTTCGGTCAGCTCGAACAGGATCGGCACCGGCTCGAACGGCCGGCGCCCCTGACGCATGCGTTTCTCGAAGATCACCCGGTCCTCGGGTGTCAGCTCCAGCACTTCGACGATCACGTCGAGCACTTGCTGCCAGTCGCCGGAGCGCTCGCGGGTCATGCTCAGGCTGAAGCTGGGCCGGTTATCGGCCACCACCACGCCATTGCGGTCGAAGATCAGTCCGCGCGTCGGCGGAATCGGCTGCACATGGACGCGGTTGTTTTCCGACAGGGTCGAGTGGTACTCGTACTGGATGACTTGAAGGAAATACAGCCGCGCGATCAGCACACAAATAAGCGTCACGACCGCAATGGCACCGAACACGACACGGCCACGCACCAGACGGGCGTCTTTTTCGTGGTCCTTGATACGGATCGGCTGAGACATGAGGGCAGAACTACTTGTGGTAAGGGTGACCGGACAAGACTGTCCAGGCACGATACAGCTGTTCGCCGATCAGAATACGCACCAGCGGGTGCGGCAACGTCAACGGCGACAATGACCAGCGCTGATCGGCTCGGGCACAGACTTCCGGCGCCAGTCCTTCAGGACCGCCGACCATGAAATTCACCGTGCGCGAGTCCAGGCGCCAGCGATCGAGCTCGACCGCCAGCTGCTCGGTGCTCCAGGGCTTGCCGTGGACTTCGAGGGTGACAACGCGCTCATTCGGCCCGACCTTGGCCAGCATGGCTTCGCCTTCCTGACGGATGAAGCGCGCCACGTCGGCGTTCTTGCCACGGGTGTTGAGCGGTATTTCCACCAGTTCCAGCGCCAGCTCGGACGGAAGACGCTTGGCATATTCATGCCAGCCTTCTTCCACCCACTTGGGCATCCGTGAACCGACGGCGATCAGTCGCAGTCGCACAGCGGGCCCTTATTGCTGGTCTTTGTTGAGCTTGATGAAATGCTCGTGGGTGTTTTCCGGGCTGTGGTGAGCCGCGTTCAACGCACGGCTCTGTTCAGCGCCGGACCACAGACGTTCCAGGTCGTAGAACTGGCGAGCGGAGGCAGTCATCATGTGAACGATGACGTCGTCCATGTCCAGCAACACCCAGTCGCTGTCGCCCTTGCCTTCTTCACCCAATGGCTTGACGCCCTGGGCTTTGACGGCTTCGCGAACCTTGTCCAGCATCGCGCCGATCTGGCGGTTGGAAGTACCGGTAGCGATGATCATGAAGTCAGTGATGCTCTGCTTTTCGCGAACGTCGATGACCTGGATGTCCTGGGCCTTGACGTCTTCCAGGGCGGCTACGGCAACCTTGACCAGTTCTTCGCCGCGCAGCTCCGGCCCGGTTGGCGCCTCTACTGGCAGTGGAGCGCTTTTGAATGTGCCTTTGCGCTTTACTTTAGCTACGTCTTTGTCAGTCATATAAAACTCGTTTTGCTCGTATGTTCGGGGGCTTCGATACACGTGATCACGTGCTTGAAGCGCGCCTCTTTTCAGTTCGACGCACGGTAAAGTCCGTGCGCATCGATGTAGGCCAGGACCGCGTCGGGCACCAGGAAACGTACCGACTTACCGCTGGCCAGCAGTTGACGGATCTGGGTGGCGGATACCGCGAGCGGTGTCTGCCAGACGAATGCAATCTGTCCGCTCGGCCCTTTGAGGGCCAGCGGGTCGCTCACCGAGCGCGCTGCCAGCAGGTTGCGCAAGGCATCCGGCGGTTCGCTGTCGGCATCCGGGCGTTGCAGCACCAGGATGTGGCAATGCTGGAGCAACTCCTCCCAGCGGTGCCAAGTGGGCAGGCCGCAAAATGCGTCCCAGCCCAAAAGTAGAAAAACCTGGGTCGGGGCGGCCAGTTCGGCGCGCATCAGTTCCAGGGTATCGATAGTGTAGGACGGTTTGTCCCGCTGCAATTCGCGGGCATCCACCACTAACGGTGCCACACCGGCCACCGCGCACTCGACCATCGCCAGACGGTCTTTTGCCGACACCTGCGGCGTACCGCGATGCGGCGGCCTGGCACTGGGTGTCAGACGCAATTCATCGAGTGCCAACGACTCGGCGACTTCCAGCGCACCGCGCAGATGGCCGATGTGCACCGGGTCGAACGTGCCGCCCAGCATGCCAATGCGCCGAGGTTGAGGCTCGTTTGCGGTGGCTGGGGCTGTCGGGTCGAGGTCGCCCAAGTCAGACCGACGCCTGGCCGCGCAACTGGCCATCACCGACCACGATGTACTTCTCGCAGGTCAGACCTTCGAGGCCCACCGGGCCGCGGGCGTGCAGCTTATCAGTAGAAATGCCAATCTCGGCACCCAATCCGTATTCAAAGCCATCGGCGAAGCACGTCGGGGTGTTGATCATGACCGACGATGAATCGACTTGCGCGACGAAACGCCGCGTATCGGCGAGATTTTCGCTGACAATCGAGTCGGTGTGATGGGAGCCGTACTTATTAATATGCTCGATGGCCTGGCCCAGCCCGTCGACCACACGGATCGACAGAATCGGCGCCAGGTATTCGGTGGTCCAGTCTTCTTCAGTAGCCGTGACCGCATCGATGATTGCCCGCGTGCGTTCGCAGCCACGCAGTTCAACGCCTTTTTCGCGGAACTGGGCAGCCATCGACGGCAGGAAATCCTTGGCAACGGTTTGGTCCACCAGCAGCGTTTCCATCGCGCCACAGATGCCATAACGGTATGTCTTGGCGTTGAACGCGATGCGCTGGGCTTTCGCCAGGTCGGCGTGCTCACTCACGTAGACGTGGCAGATTCCGTCCAGGTGCTTGATCACCGGCACGCGAGCGTCACGACTGACACGTTCGATCAGGCCACGGCCACCACGGGGCACGATGACGTCGACGTATTCCGGCATGCTGATCAGCGCGCCAACGGCGGCACGATCGGTGGTTTCAACCACTTGCACCACGGCGGCCGGCAGTTCGGCTTCGGCCAGTCCGCGCTGGATGCAGGCGGCGATGGCGCGGTTGGAATGAATGGCTTCGGAACCGCCACGCAGGATCGTCGCGTTACCGGACTTCAGGCACAGGCTGGCGGCGTCGATGGTCACGTTCGGCCGGGATTCGTAGATGATCCCGATCACGCCCAACGGCACACGCATCTTGCCAACCTGAATACCCGACGGGCGAAAGCTCATGTCACGAATCGCGCCGACCGGGTCCGGCAGTGCGGCCACCTGGCGCAAGCCGACGATCATGCCGTCGATGCGTTCCGGGGTCAGCGCCAGACGCTCCAGCAAGGCAGGTTCAAGACCATTGGCGCGACCCGCGGCCAAATCCAGTTCGTTGGCAGTCGTCAACTCGACGCGTGCAGCGTCCAGCGCATTGGCAGCGGCCTGCAAGGCGCGGTTTTTCTGCGCGGTGCTGGCGCAGCCGATGACGCGAGAAGCCTCGCGGGCAGCGCGACCCAGGCGGGTCATGTAGTCAAGAACGGACTCAGTCATGGTCTGTGGTGATCTTTGCTAAGGTCTTGGTAAAGAGTAAAGCGGCAGATTATAGCTGTCGCGTCCCGGGACTAACAGCGGTGACGGGCGGATGGTCGAAATCGAGGGCAATTTGCCGACGTTCAGCCGGGATTAAGCTGCAAATTGTTATCATCACCACTCAATCAGCCCTGATAAACGCCGTTCATCATGTCCAACCTGACTGTTCGAGCGTCCGCTGCGAGCCTGCCCACGGGGCTCCCGGATGCGTTTTTCGACCGCGACGCACAAACACTGGCCCGGGATTTACTCGGCAAAGTCATCCGTCACCGGGTCGGCGACCTGTGGCTCAGCGCCCGGATTATCGAAACCGAAGCCTATTACTTCGAAGAAAAAGGCAGCCACGCCTCCCTCGGCTACACAGAAAAGCGTAAGGCTTTGTTTCTGGATGGCGGTCACATCTATATGTATTACGCCCGTGGCGGCGACTCCTTGAACTTCAGCGCTCAGGGCCCGGGCAACGCGGTACTGATCAAATCCGCCTATCCGTGGGTCGACGAATTGAGCGGGCCGGCGAGCCTGGCGCAGATGCTGTTGAACAACCCCGACACCCAAGGCCGCCCTCGCCCGACGCAAAAGCTGTGCGCCGGACAGACATTGCTGTGCAAGGCGCTGGCTTTGAAGGTGCCGGTCTGGGATGCCAAGCGTTTCGACCATGAGGTGTTGCTGGTTGAGGACGTCGGTCCGGCGCCAGCCCACGTCATTCAAACCACGCGCCTGGGCATCCCCCGTGGGCGCGATGAGCACTTGATGTACCGCTTCGTCGATGCTGCTTATGCGCCGTATTGCACGCGAAACCCGCTTCGACGGGGGCAGGTCGAAGGTCGCGATTATTTTTTGCTGCCTCGATGATGGATATTCCCCCTGCAGGCTTACGCCTACAAGGGATCTGAAGTGTCTGGAAGATAGCGTTCGTCCCCCATGGGACCAATGAACATTTGATGGAGTTGTTTTTATGGGCCCATGGCTCGATAGCGTGACCGGTTGGTTGACGGTCAACCCTCAATGGCTGGCGGCGGCGGTGTTCATCGTGGCCTTTGTCGAATGCCTGGCGATTGCCGGACTGATCGTACCCGGTACGGTTATGTTGTTTGCCGTGGCGGTACTGGCTGGCAGCGGCGCGCTGTCGCTAAGTGAAACGTTGCTGTTGGGGTTCTTCGCCGGCGTACTGGGCGATGTCGTGTCCTACTTCATCGGTCGACATTTCCATCAAAACATTCGGCGCCTGCCGGGTTTGCGCCATCATCCGGAATGGATTGCCGGGGCCGAGGCGTATTTCCAGCGCTATGGTATTGCCAGCCTGTTGGTCGGGCGCTTCATCGGCCCCCTGCGTCCGATGCTGCCGATGGTCGCCGGCATGTTCGACATGCCCTTCCCGCGATTTTTCGCTGTCAGTCTGTTGGCTGCCGCTGGCTGGAGTGTGGCGTACCTGCTGCCCGGCTGGGCCACGGGCGCGGCGATTCGTTTACCGTTGCCGGAAGGCTTCTGGCCGGAGGCGGGCGTCGTCGCTGGCGCCATTGCGGCCATGGTCGGCCTGAGCATCACCAGCAGCATGCGCCGCCATCGCAAGGCGACGATGTTGATCGCCGGGATGAGCTTTCTGATTCTGCTGGGACTGTTTATTGGCTATCCGCGCCTGACCGCGCTCGATCAGGGCGTCATGACCCTGGTACAGGAACACCGCAGCCCGATGCTCGATGAAGTGGCCGTGCTCTTCACGCTGATTGGTGAGTTCCGCAACATGCTGGTGTTCAGTGGCTTGCTGGTCGCGCTTCTGCTGATCGCTCGGCAATGGCGACAGGCGATTTTCGCTGGCAGCACCCTGCTCGTCACCGCCCTTGGCAACACATTCACCAAGCAATTTTTCGCCCGCGTGCGCCCCGAAGTGTTGAGTGATCCGTTGACCAGCTACAGCATGCCAAGCGGTCATGCCTCCGGCGCCTTCGCATTATTCCTGACCCTCGCCGTGCTGGCCGGTCGCGGACAACCACCGCGGATGCGCCTGACCTGGTTGCTGCTGGGATGTTTGCCCGCGCTGGCGATTGCCCTGTCGCGGGTGTATCTGGGCGCGCATTGGCCGACGGATGTACTGGCCGGCGCGATGCTGGCGGCGTGCGTGTGTGCAGCGAGCTTGTGGTTGAGCCAGCGTCAGGCGCCGCTAAACGCCATGCCGCCTAAAGTCTGGTGGCTGGTGCTGCCGGCGCTGATGGTTTTGTTTGCGTTCTTCGCATTGCGGCATTTGCCGCACGCGATGTTGCGGTATGCGTACTGAAGTAGCAGTTGTCGAGCCTGCTACAGGTGCGATTCAAGCAAACAGCTCCCCTTGCAACTCATCCAACAGCGCCTGGATCGCATCCAGTCGCTGCTGCGGGTCATCGAGTTGCAGCAAATCAATCTTGTCCAGCTCGGCAAACGGCAGTAGATAAGCGAGCTGATTGGCCAGCGACTGTTGCCCGGTCGCTTCGGTGCCCATGTTCAACGCTTCGACCATCGGGTGTTCGGCCAACGCCTTGAGCAGCGCCACCAGATCCGCGTCTTCATCCTGCAGCGGTTGCTCAGGTTCATCCTCCAGCCACTCGACATCAGCGACGGTCAACTGATCACGCTGCACCTCGGTGCGCAAGACATGGAACCGCCGTCCACCCTGCACCCGAATCCCCAGCAAGCCGTTGTCCTGCTGTTTGAAATCGGTGATCAGCGCTTCACAGCCCACCAGCGCATAACCTGCCGGTGCAATGCCGACTTCTTCGCCATCAAGGATGCACACCACGCCAAAGCCGCTGCCCTGTTTCATGCAGCGGCTGATCATGTCCAGGTAGCGCGCCTCGAAGATCTGCAAGTCGAGGATGCAGCCAGGAAACAGCACTGTATTCAGCGGAAAAAGCGGCAAACTCATAGACATTTCCTTACACCATCATCGACACCACCAACGGCAGGAACACCGCCGTGGCCACGCCCATCAGACTCATCGCCAGCGCCGCAAAGGCGCCGCACTCCTCACTTTCCTGCAAGGCCACCGAAGTGCCGACCGCATGGGCGGTCATGCCCAGTGCCATGCCGCGCGCCTCGGGGCTGTGGACACCCAGCCGGGTCAACAGGCTCGGGCCGAAGATCGCACCGATCACGCCGGTGATCAACACGAACACCGCGGCCAGCGCTGCGACACCGCCGATCTGCTCGGCCACCAGCATGGCAATCGGAGACGTCACCGACTTGGGTGCCATGGTCATCAGGATCATGTGTTCGGCACCGAACCACCAGCCCAGCAACACGCCCATGCCCGTGGCGACCACGCCACCTATCACCAGCGTAGTAAATATCGGCCAGAACAACTGCCGAATCCGTCGCAGATTAAGGTACAGCGGCACCGCCAGCGCCACCGTCGCAGGCCCGAGCAAGATGCTGAGGATCTCGGTGCTCTTGCGGTACTCGGCGTAGGTCAGGCCGCAGGTCACCAGAACACCGATCACCACCAGCATCGAGACCAGCACTGGTTGCAGGAAGATCCAGCGGGTTTTCTCGAAAGCGGCCAACACCAACTGATAAGCGCCCAACGTGATGCCGATGCCGAACAACGGATGATGAATCACCGAGTCGAGCGCGCCGTGCCAATCCAGGATCATTGGTCATCTCCGCGAGGGACGTGGCGCTTGACCATGCGTTGCATCAACACTCCGGCAAACGCCATGGACAGCACCAGCGACAACACCAATGCACCGACGATGGCCCAGAAGTCCGCGGCAATGTCCTTGAAGTACACCATCACGCCCACGGCCGGCGGCACCAGCAGCAACGGCAAGTAACGCAGCAGACTGCTGGCCGCCAGGCTCAGCGGCTCGCCGACTTGTCCGCGTGAAATCAGGTACACCAGCAACAACAGCAAACCGATAATCGGCCCCGGCAGCACCGGTAAAAACAGGTGGTTGATGGCTGTGCCCAGCAATTGGAACAGCACCAGCCAGGTCAGGCCACGTAACAACATCCGGCATCTCCCGCACTCGCCCCACCAAGCAGGGGCCGAGCATTATAAGCACGTCAGCGCTATGGATCGGCATTCGCCAAAAGCATGGACAGTTGACCGGAGCCATTTGCCATGTTGATCTAAAGTGGTTCACAGGGAGGTCAAATCCCCCCACTCGAAAAACTATAAATCCGATGAAACCCAAGGAGAGTCTCAATGCCCCATGTTCCCGTTGCAGAGCTCAAAGATTATGTCGGCAAGGAACTCGGACGTTCCGAATGGCTCACCATCGATCAGGAGCGCATCAACCTGTTCGCAGAAGCCACAGGTGATTATCAGTTTATTCATGTCGACCCGGTCAAAGCCGCGCAAACGCCATTTGGCAGCACCATCGCACATGGATTCCTGTCGCTGTCACTGATCCCGAAACTGATGGAAGACATCCTCATCCTCCCCCAAGGCGCGAAGATGGTGGTCAACTACGGTCTCGACAGCGTGCGTTTCATTCAACCGGTCAAGGTCGATTCAAAAGTGCGTCTCAAGGTCGAACTCAGCGACGCCACTGAGAAAAAACCCGGCCAATGGCTGCTCAAGGCCGTCTGCACCCTTGAGATAGAAGGCTCGGACAAACCGGCCTATATCGCTGAATCGCTGTCCCTCTGCTTCGTGTAAACCTCCCGGATGCGAAGCAGCTCACGCTGTTTCGCGACCCTCTCTATATATACGACACATAGCTGCGGCATACTCGGTCGCCTAATTGCCCGGATCCCGCTATGCGCTCACTTGCACTCCTTGCCTTGACCCTGTTACTCACCGCTTGCGGCGATGGTGAATCGCTGCTGCCTCCCGATGCCCGGCTGCCGGACGGTGGGCGTTATCGCGGCGACCTAGTCAACGGCTTGCTGCAAGGTCAGGGTCGCATCGACTACCCGAACGGCAGCTGGTACGCCGGCGAGTTCGACAAGGGTCAATGGCATGGCCAGGGCGAATGGCATGGCAGCAACGGCGAGGTCTATCGCGGGAATTTCAACCAGGGCCTGTTCGACGGCCAAGGCACGCTGACCACACCGGGCAGCAGCTACACCGGCGGTTTCAAACTCGGTCGGCGCGAGGGCGAAGGCACGCTCAAAGAAAACGGCATGACCTATCGCGGTGAATTCAAGGCCGATCAATATTCAGGGCTCGGTCATCTCGAACTCGATGACGGCAGCTCGTACCAGGGCCAGTTCGCCCATGGCAAACCCAACGGTGAAGGCCAGCGCGGCGACGCCAGCGGCAATCAGTTCACCGGGCATTTCGTCGATGGGCAACTGGAAGGCAACGGGACCTTCAACAGCGCTGACGGCGACATCTACGCGGGCGGTTTCAAGAACAATCAATTGCACGGCAAGGGTCGCTACGAGAATGCCGACGGCGATGTCTGGCTCGGTCAGTTCAAGGAAGGCTCACTGAACGGCAAGGGCGAGTTGATCGGTGCGGATGGCAGCCACTACATCGGCCAGTTCAGCGACTGGCGCTTCACCGGCCAGGGCCGCTTGAATCTGCCCGATGGCAGCTTTTATACCGGCCAGTTCGACGGCGACAGCTATTCAGGTCGAGGCACCCTGGTGCTGACTGACGGCACCGTGCAAAGCGGCACGTGGAACAATGGCCAGCGTGTGCGTGACGCCGATGGCAAGTTGCTGCCCGACAGCCTGGAGCTTGGCTTGCTGGCTCAGGGTCGCTTGCTCGACGACGCCCTGTTCAACGTGCCGACCTCGACGCCGGCCGTCGAACTGTACACCCTGACCGTTGGCGGTGACGGCAAACAAAGCGTGTTCCTGCGCGAATCCGATTACGTCAGCAACATGCTCAGCAGCCGCTTCGGTGCATTTGGGCAAATCCGGCTGGTGAATCATCGCGACCACCTCGTCGACCGGCCGATGGCCACCCGGGAAAACCTGCGCCGTGCGGCATTAACCCTGGCCGAGCGCAGCGGCCCGGAAGACCTGATCTTCATTTACCTGACCAGCCACGGCACCGCCGAACACGAACTGGTGCTCGACCAGCCACGCATGGAGCTGTCCGACCTGGCGGCCGATGAACTCGCCGCGGTGCTGGCGCCGCTGAAGAATCGCGACAAGGTCATCGTGATTTCCTCCTGCTATTCCGGTGGATTCATTCCGGCATTGAAAGACGAACGAACACTCATCATGACGGCCTCGCGGGCAGACCGCGTGTCCTTTGGCTGCTCCGAGGAAGCCAACTTCACCTACTTCGGCGACGCGCTGTTTGCCCAGGCGCTGAACCAGACCGACGATCTGGAGCAAGCCTTCAAACTGGCCAAGGCCACCATCGCAGAGCGCGAACTGGCGGACAGCTTCGAAGCCTCTGAACCGCAGCTCTGGGCGCCAAAAACGGTCATCTCTCACTGGCAGTTGCTACGCAAGCAGCAGGCACGAAAAGCGCTACAAAGTGTCTCTATCGACAGCAAGGATGCAAAGAGCAACTAAGCTGAACAGTATCAAGGGGGAAACACTATGTACTTGACGCCTCAGCATGTATTGCTTGCCGGAGCTACCGGGTTGACCGGTGAACATCTGCTTGATCGCCTGCTCAACGAGCCTACGATTTCAAGGGTATTGGCCCCCTCACGCCGTCCACTCGCCAAACACCCACACCTGGAAAATCCGGTTGGCGACCCGGCGGTGTTTCTGCCGCAGCTGAACGGGCGTGTCGATATTGCCTATTGCTGCCTGGGCACCACAATCAAACAGGCCGGTTCCGAAGAAGCGTTTCGTGCAGTGGACCTGGACATGGTCGTGGCGTTTGCCAAACGTGCGCGGGAAATGGGCGCACGCCACCTGATCGTGATCAGTGCCCTGGGCGCTGATCGCAGATCCTCGATTTTCTACAACCGGGTCAAAGGCGAGATGGAACACGCATTGCGCGCGCAGGACTGGCCGCAACTGACCATTTGCCGCCCGTCACTGCTACTGGGTGATCGCATCGAGCCACGCATGGGCGAGAAAGTCGCCGGCCCGCTGTCACGCCTGATCCCAGGCAAGTACCACGGCATCGAAGCCTGCCAACTGGCCAGGGCGATGTGGCGGTTGGCGCTGGAAGAGCAGGATGGGGTTCGGATTGTTGAGTCGGATGAGTTGCGTAAACTAGGCAAGTAACCTGTGGCGAGGGGGCTTGCCCCCTCACCACAACGCTCTCCTACAACCCACCCGTCGCCTGAAAACTCACCCCGATCACCGTCAGCAATGACAACGGCAACAGCAGCGTGTCAAGCAGCGCGCTGGCTGGCAGGTCCACGCCTGGGTAACTCGGCGCCTCGGCACCAAAGTGGTCCTTGGCGCAGCACCCGCCGTTCATGGCATACAAATCCAGACGCGTCCCCGCATACACCAGCGGCGCCCCGGGCTTGGCAGCATCAAGGGTGCGCGCCGTGGCGCAGCCCGTCAGTTGCAAGGCCAACAGAAGGATCAGTAGCTTATTCATCGCTGCTCAAATGGTGTTCACCCCAGCGCGGCAGCATGTCTTGCGGGATGTTCAACAGATTGAGAATCCGCGCCACGACAAAATCGATCAGGTCATCGATGGTTTGCGGCTGATGATAGAAACCCGGCGAAGCCGGCAAGATCGTCACGCCCATGTTCGACAGCTTGAGCATGTGCTCCAGATGGATACTCGAATACGGCGCCTCACGCGGCACCAGAATCAACTGGCGACGCTCCTTCAAGGTCACATCGGCCGCACGTTCGATCAGGTTGTTGCAGGCGCCGGTCGCGATGGCCGACAGCGTCCCCGTCGAACACGGCACCACCACCATCGCCCCGGGCGCACCGGAGCCAGAAGCCACCGGCGACATCCAGTCTTCCTTGCCATACACCTTGATTTGCCCGGCCGCAGCACCGGTGTATTCCGTGAGGAAGGCCTGCATCATCTGCGGTTTTGGCGGCAGCGTGACGTCAGTCTCGGTGGCCATCACCAGTTGTGCCGCCTTGGAAATCAGGAAGTGCACTTCGCGGTCTTCACGCACCAGGCAATCGAGCAAACGCAAACCGTACTGAGCGCCGGAAGCGCCGGTCATGGCCAGCGTGATGCGATCCGGACCGTTGCTCATTGCAGCGCCTCGGCGAGTTTGCCGTGCAGGCCACCGAAGCCGCCGTTACTCATGATCACCACGTGGGTACCGGGCTGGGCCTGGCACTTCACGCGCTCGATAATGCCCTCCAGCGAATCGCTGACAATCGACGGCACGGTACACAGCGCGGCGGTCCCGGCCAGGTCCCAACCGAGGTTGGCGGGTGCGTACCAGATCACCTGATCGGCATCGACCACGCTTTCCGGCAAGCCGCCGCGGTGCGCGCCGAGCTTCATGGAGTTGGAGCGCGGCTCGATGATCGCGATCAACGGCGCATCGCCGATGTGTTTGCGCAGACCGTCGAGGGTCGTCGCAATGGCAGTCGGGTGGTGCGCGAAGTCGTCATAAATGGTGATGCCACGCACTTCGGCGACTTTTTCCATCCGGCGCTTCACGCTTTTGAACGCGCTCAACGCGGCGATGCCCATGGAAGGCACCACGCCGACATGGCGCGCGGCCGCCAATGTCGCCAAGGCATTGGCCACGTTGTGCTGACCGGTCATGTCCCACTCGACCACGCCCTGAGCGACACCTTCAAACATCACTTCAAACGTCGAACCGTCTTCGCTCAACAGTTTGACCTGCCACTGCCCGCCCGCTCCGGTGGTCTGCACCGGGGTCCAGCAGCCCATTTCGATAACGCGCTGCAACGCCGGCTCAGTGGTCGGGTGGATCACCAGGCCTTCGCTTGGAATAGTCCGCACCAAATGGTGGAACTGCCGCTCGATGGCTGGCAGATCGGGGAAGATGTCGGCGTGATCGTATTCCAGGTTGTTCAGGATCGCCGTGCGCGGGCGGTAGTGAACGAACTTGGAGCGCTTGTCGAAGAACGCGCTGTCGTACTCGTCGGCTTCGATCACGAAGAACGGTGTGTCACCCAAGCGGGCGGACACCGAGAAGTTTTGCGGCACGCCGCCGATCAGGAAACCCGGGCTCATGCCGGCGTGTTCCAGCACCCAGGCAAGCATGCTGCTGGTGGTGGTTTTGCCGTGGGTACCGGCGACGGCCAGCACCCAGCGACCTTGCAGCACGTGATCCGCCAGCCATTGCGGGCCGGAAACGTACGGCAGGCCTTTGTTCAGCACGTACTCGACGGCCGGGTTGCCGCGTGACATGGCATTGCCGATGACCACCAGGTCCGGGGCCGGATCGAGCTGGGAAGGATCGTAGCCTTGGGTCAACTCAATGCCCTGAGCCTCAAGCTGAGTGCTCATCGGCGGATAGACGTTGGCGTCGGAACCGGTCACGTGATGGCCCAGCTCCTTGGCCAGAACCGCCATCGACCCCATGAAAGTGCCGCAGATACCCAGAATATGAATGTGCATTAGTCGACCTCGTAAAACATGGCCGCAGGTTAGCGTAGGGAGGGGAAAATCGCACCTTGTCTTTGATGATCGTTCCCACGCTCCGCGGGGTAATGAAGCCAGGGAGGCATTCCCACGCAGAGCCTGGGAACGATCAACTACAGAAGCAGGTCTAGCGCTCGATACCGTGCTTACGCAGCTTTCTATAAAGCGTATTACGGCTGACACCCAACTGCTCGGCGGTATGGGTCATGTGCCAACGCGTATGCTCCAGCGCATTCAGCAACGCCAGCCGCTCGGCATCGTCCAACGGATGCTCGGACGGCGCTTCGACCGCCGATGAAACCGCCGGCCGCGCCTGACGAATCATCGCCGGCAAATCCTCCAGCCCGATTCGCCCGCCGTCACACAACGCCGTCAACGTACGCAGCACATTGCGCAGCTGCCGCACGTTGCCCGGCCAGGCAAACCCCAACAAGGCTTCCCGCGCCGGCCCGTCGATCAAAACCGTTTCCCCACCCGCCTCTTCCGCCAGCAAAAAATCGAGCAACCGGGATTTATCACTGCGATCACGCAACGCCGGCAACGCGACTTCCAGCCCGTTGAGCCGGTAATACAAATCCTCACGGAAGCTGCCATCGCGCACCCGGTCCAGCAGGTTACGGTGAGTCGCGCTGATGATTCGAACGTTGACCGCCTCTGGCTCGCCGCCAATTGGCACTACCTGTCGGTCTTCCAGCACCCTTAACAGCCGGGTCTGCAAGGCCAGCGGCATGTCGCCGATTTCGTCGAGAAACAGGGTCCCGCCATCGGCCTGCTGCAACTTGCCCCGCATGCCTTCCTTGCGCGCGCCGGTAAAACTGCCGCCGCGATAACCGAACAGTTCGCTCTCGATCAGGCTTTCAGGAATGGCCGCGCAGTTAAGGGCGACGAAAGCTTTTTCCGCTCGTTGACTGGCCTGGTGCACGGCTTTGGCGAAGGCTTCTTTGCCGGAACCGGTTTCGCCGTTGATCAGTAGCGGTACATCGCGCTCGAACACTCGCAGCGACTTGCGAAAATCTTCCTGCAGCGCAGCATCACCGATGCAGATGCCCGACAGCCTTGGACGTTCGGCAATCGCCGGGCTTTGCACCACCGGCACCGGGATGCTGCGCGGCTGCCCGCGTAAAACCGCAAACAGACTGCGACCGTCACGGGTGCGCAGCGGCCAACTGGCGCTGGCATTCACACTGGCACGACCGAGCAACTCATCCAGCGAGCAATCGAAAAACGCTTCCACCGGTTTGCCCAGCAGGCCGCCACGAACGTGCCCGAGCAGGTTCAGCGCACTTTGATTGACCGCACAGATCCGCCCTTCCCCGTCGAACGCCAGCAGGCCTTCGCTGAACAGCCCTACGGACTCGGCCTGCAAGTGAAAACGCAGCAGCCATTGATTGTCGAAATAGCGCAGGAAATAGCAGCTTTCGATCATCTTCGCCGACAGATTGACCAGGGCCATGGTGTGGAATTGACTCTGGCGCGAGACATCGTGGCGCGCCGATGACACGTCGAGCACCGCCAGCAATTCGCCATGGGGGTCGAACACCGGGCTCGCCGAGCAGGTCAGGCCGGTGTGGCGACCGCGAAAATGTTCATCTTGATGGATGGTCAGAGACTGGCGTTCCACCAGGCAGGTGCCGATGCCGTTGGTGCCTTCGCAGGCCTCGCTCCAGTCAGCGCCAAGCCAGAGGCCGGCACGCTCGAAAATCTTCCGTTCGGCGGGGGCGGTGACGCAGTTGAGGATCACGCCACGGGCATCTGTCAGCAGCACCGCGTGGCCGGCGCCGGAGAGTTGTTGATGGAGGCTGGTCATTTCATTGCCGGCAATCTGCAGCACTTGCTGCAAGCGTTCGCGGCTCTCCAGCACTCGGCCATGTTCCAGCACCGTGGGCGCGATGGTCAGGGCCGGGTCGAGGTGATAGTCCTCAAGACAGCGCAGCCAGGAGCGGGCGATGGACGGATCGCTGCCGGGACCGTGCAGGTGCGATTTGCCCTGAGTGACGGTCAGGACTTGCCGGGCATGGCGACTCAAATGGTTGTCGTGCATTTCTTATTATTCTCCCCGGGAGTTGTGCTGGAGCCCACTGACGGGTCGGCACAAAGGGTGACGTGTGTAGCAACTGAGGCCGAGCATCCTCCAGCCGAACGCACATTGCAATGCTGGCAAGACCCGTCAGTCACACCCTGTGCCACAAGCGGTACAAAGTGTCACGACGGCTGTACCGAAAGCGTCACAGCGTGCATCCGCCGGTCCGACAAAAACCACGCAAGGCCTTGATTTTTCTGACCTGCAAGGCGGTGGCCCGACCTTTGCTCTACGCTTATAGCAAGCGCACTTGCGCGTTTCTCTAATAAGTACAAAGCCAAGGAGAACATCACCATGCGTTACGCTCACCCCGGTACTGAAGGCGCTATCGTTTCGTTCAAGAGCAAATACGGTAACTACATCGGCGGCGAGTTCGTCGCGCCTGTCAAAGGTCAGTACTTCACCAATACCTCGCCAGTGAATGGCCAACCGATTGCCGAATTCCCACGTTCCACCGCCGAAGACATCGACAAGGCCCTGGACGCCGCCCACGCCGCCGCTGATGCCTGGGGCGCCACTTCCGCCCAGGCGCGCTCGCTGGTGCTGCTGAAAATCGCCGACCGCATCGAGCAAAACCTGGAACTGCTGGCAATCACCGAATCCTGGGACAACGGCAAAGCCGTCCGCGAAACCCTCAACGCCGACATCCCGCTGGCTGCCGACCACTTCCGCTACTTCGCCGGTTGCATCCGCGCGCAGGAAGGCAGCGCCGCCGAGATCGACGGCAACACCGTGGCTTATCACATCCATGAACCGCTGGGCGTGGTCGGGCAGATCATCCCGTGGAACTTCCCGATCCTGATGGCCGCCTGGAAACTCGCCCCGGCCCTGGCCGCCGGTAACTGCGTGGTGCTCAAGCCTGCCGAGCAGACCCCGCTGGGCATTACCGTATTGGTCGAGCTGATTGGCGACCTGCTGCCACCGGGCGTGCTGAACATCGTGCAAGGCTTCGGCAAAGAAGCCGGCGAAGCGCTGGCCACCAGCAAACGCATCGCCAAAATCGCCTTCACCGGCTCGACCCCGGTCGGCTCGCACATCATGAAATGCGCTGCCGAAAACATCATTCCGTCCACCGTGGAGCTCGGTGGCAAGTCGCCGAACATCTTCTTCGAAGACATCATGCAGGCCGAACCGACCTTCATCGAAAAAGCCGCCGAAGGCCTGGTGCTGGCGTTCTTCAACCAGGGCGAAGTCTGCACCTGCCCGTCGCGCGCGCTGGTGCAAGAGTCGATCTACGACGACTTCATGAAAGTCGTGATGAAAAAAGTCCTGTCGATCAAACGTGGCGACCCGCTGGACACCGACACCATGGTCGGCGCCCAGGCGTCCGAGCAGCAATTCGACAAAATCCTTTCGTACCTGGAAATCGCCAAGGGCGAAGGCGCCGAACTGCTGACCGGCGGCAAGGTTGAAAAACTCGAGGGCAACCTGGCGACCGGGTATTACATCCAGCCGACCCTGCTCAAGGGCACCAACAAAATGCGCGTGTTCCAGGAAGAAATCTTTGGCCCGGTGGTGAGCATCACCACCTTCAAGGACGAAGCCGAAGCCCTGGCCATCGCCAACGACACCGAGTTCGGCCTCGGTGCCGGCCTCTGGACCCGCGACATCAACCGCGCCTATCGCATGGGCCGCGCCATCAAGGCCGGTCGTGTGTGGACCAACTGCTACCACCTGTACCCGGCGCACGCCGCGTTCGGCGGTTACAAAAAGTCCGGCGTCGGCCGTGAAACCCACAAAATGATGCTCGACCATTATCAGCAGACCAAAAACCTGCTGGTGAGCTACGACATCAATCCGCTGGGCTTCTTCTAACCCGGCGCGATATCGCGTAACGGCCATCGCGAGCAAGCTCGGCTCCTACAGGATTGCGTTGTACCTGTAGGAGCATGGCTTGCCAGCGATGGCGCCCTCCATGACACACCAACATCGCCATGGCCGCTCTGGCACGGGCCTTGCGTGCCCGCTTCACAGCTAAAACGTCGTACCGCAAGTCCAAAAGATCAAACAATAAAAAAGACAGCGAGGACTTATGACTTCTTCCACACAGCTCAAACCCACACTCGGCACCCTGCACCTCTGGGGTATTGCCGTCGGCCTGGTGATTTCCGGCGAGTACTTCGGCTGGAGTTACGGCTGGGGCACCGCCGGCACCCTGGGCTTTCTCGTCACCGCCCTGATGGTGGCGACGATGTACACCTGCTTCATCTTCAGCTTCACCGAATTGACGACCGCGATTCCCCACGCTGGAGGGCCATTTGCCTACAGCCGGCGGGCGTTTGGCGAGAAAGGCGGACTGATCGCCGGCATCGCCACCCTGATCGAATTCGTGTTTGCCCCCCCGGCCATTGCCATGGCCATCGGCGCCTACCTGAACGTGCAATACCCGGAACTGGACCCCAAGATCGCCGCAGTTGGCGCGTATTTCGTGTTCATGGGCCTGAACATCCTCGGCGTCAGCATCGCGGCCACCTTCGAATTGGTGGTCACCGTGCTGGCGGTCGCCGAGTTGCTGGTGTTCATGGGCGTCGTGGCACCCGGCTTCAGCTTCAGTAATTTCGTGCTCAATGGCTGGTCGGGGTCCAATGAATTCACCATCGCCTCCATTCCCGGGATCTTTGCCGCCATTCCCTTCGCGATCTGGTTCTTTCTCGCGATCGAAGGTGCGGCGATGGCCGCTGAAGAAGCCAAGGACCCCAAACGCACGATTCCCAAGGCTTACGTCAGCGGCATTCTGACCCTGGTGTTCCTGGCCATCGGCGTGATGGTGATGGCCGGCGGCGTCGGCGACTGGCGCCAACTGTCGAACATCAACGACCCGTTGCCCCAGGCGATGAAAGCCGTGGTCGGCAACAATTCGAGCTGGATGCACATGCTGGTCTGGATCGGTCTGTTCGGCCTGGTGGCGAGCTTTCACGGGATCATCCTCGGCTACTCGCGCCAGTTCTTCGCCCTGGCGCGGGCCGGTTACCTGCCGAGTGGTTTGGCCAAACTCTCGCGCTTCCAGACCCCGCACCGCGCCATTCTGGCCGGCGGCGTAATCGGCATCGCGGCGATTTACAGCGATGGCCTGGTCAACTTGCAAGGCATGACACTGACGGCAGCGATGATCACCATGTCGGTATTCGGTGCCATCGTGATGTACATCATCAGTATGCTGAGTCTGTTCAAGTTGCGTAAAACCGAACCGAACCTTGAGCGCACCTTTCGCGCACCGGGCTACCCGATTGTTCCGGGGATCGCGCTGTTCCTGGCGGTGGTGTGCCTGGTGGCGATGGCGTGGTTCAACACGCTGATCGGCTGTGTGTTCCTCGGTTTCATGGCCGCCGGTTACCTGTATTTCCAGCTGACCGCCAAGCAACGCGCCGACGCGCCGGCCGATGCGATGCTCGAAGGTATCTGAGTTGCACCAGCGCCGGGCCAATCCCCCGGCGCCTGCCCTATTTGGGGTCGACTTACCCTTGCTCCTACAGGTCATCATTTCAAAATAAGGAGGACACCATCCCATGGCCGCATTTGCCCACTCCGTCGGCGCTCAGACCTACCGCTTCGAGAGCCTCAAGGACGTCATGGCCAAGGCCAGTCCGGCGCGCTCCGGGGATTTCCTGGCGGGCGTCGCCGCGCTCAACGATGGCGAGCGTGTGGCCGCGCAAATGGCCCTGGCTGACATCCCGCTGAGCCACTTCCTGCAGGAAGTACTGATTCCTTATGAGTCCGATGAAGTCACCCGACTGATCATCGACACGCACGACACACACGCCTTCGCCATGGTCAGCCACCTCACCGTCGGCGGTTTTCGCGACTGGCTGCTCAGCGATGCCGTCGATGAACAAAGCCTGCGCGCGCTCGCCCCCGGCCTGACCCCGGAAATGGTCGCCGCCGTGTCGAAGATCATGCGCGTCCAGGACCTGGTGCTGGTCGCGCAGAAAATCCGCGTGGTCACGAAGTTTCGCGGCACCATGGGCTTGCGCGGACGCTTATCCACCCGCCTGCAACCCAATCACCCCACCGACGAGCCCGCCGGTATCGCGGCGAGCATCCTCGACGGCCTGCTGTACGGAAACGGCGATGCGATGATCGGCATCAACCCGGCCACCGACAGCATCGCCTCGATCTGCGCCATGCTGGAAATGCTCGACGCGATCATCCAGCGCTACGAAATCCCGACCCAGGCCTGTGTGCTGACCCACGTCACCACCTCGATCGAGGCAATTAATCGCGGCGTTCCGCTGGACCTGGTGTTCCAGTCGATTGCCGGCACCGAAGCGGCCAACGCCAGTTTTGGCATCAACCTGAATGTCTTGAAGGAAGGTTACGACGCCGGTTTGAGCCTGAATCGCGGCACGCTGGGCCAGAATCTGATGTATTTCGAAACCGGCCAAGGCAGTGCGCTGTCCGCCAACGCCCACCACGGCATTGATCAGCAAACCTGCGAAACCCGCGCCTACGCCGTAGCCCGTCACTTCAAACCGTTTTTGGTCAACACGGTGGTCGGCTTCATTGGCCCGGAATACCTCTACAACGGTAAACAGATCATTCGCGCCGGCCTCGAAGACCACTTCTGCGGCAAGTTGCTGGGCGTGCCAATGGGCTGTGACATCTGTTACACCAACCACGCCGAAGCCGACCAGGATGACATGGACACCCTGCTGACCTTGCTGGGCGTCGCCGGGATCAACTTCATCATGGGCATCCCCGGTTCCGACGACATCATGCTCAACTACCAGACCACCTCGTTCCATGACGCCCTCTACACCCGCCAGACGCTGGGCCTGAAACCCGCGCCGGAATTCGAGCAGTGGCTGACGAAAATGGGCATCTTTACCCAGGCGGACGGCAAAATTCACTTCGGCGACAGCCTGCCCCCGGCCTTCCGCCAGGCGATGGCGCAATTGGGATGAGTGCTTTCATGGATAAACCACCCGTTGATCCGCAGAACCCGTTGCTGGAGTTGCGCCGGCTGACACCCGCGCGGATTGCCTTGGGGCGCACAGGCACCAGCATGCCAACCAGCGCCCAACTGGATTTCCAGTACGCCCATGCGCAGGCGCGGGATGCCGTGCATTTGCCGTTCGACTCGGCGGGGCTCCGCGCTCAACTGACCGAGATCGGGCGCGACAGTTTGTTGCTGCACAGCGCCGCCACGAACCGGGACAGCTATTTGCAGCGCCCTGATCTGGGGCGCAAGTTGAGCGATGAGTCCGCGCAGACGCTTCGAGCGTATGCGGCGGCCAATCCCGGCGACATCGATCTGGTGATTGTGGTGGCCGACGGATTGTCGGCACTGGCCGTGCATCGCCATACCCTGCCGTTTCTCTCACGCCTGGAAGAACAGGTGCTGGCCGAAGGCTGGTCCGTGGCACCGGTGATGCTGGTGGAACAGGGCCGCGTAGCGGTGGCCGACGAGATCGGTGAACTGATGGGGGCGAAAATGACGGTCATCCTGATCGGTGAACGCCCCGGGCTCAGCTCCCCCGATAGTCTGGGTTTATATTTCACTTACAATCCAAAGGTTGGCCTGACGGATGCTTATCGCAATTGCATCTCCAACGTTCGACTCGAAGGCCTGAGTTACGGCATGGCCGCTCACCGTTTGCTGTATTTGATGCGGGAAGCCTGTCGTAGACAGTTGTCGGGGGTCAATCTCAAGGACGAAGCACAGCTTCAGACGCTGGAATCGGACGCCGGTACGGACATGAAACGAAACTTCCTGCTGGGGCAGACAGATGCCTGAACCGTTTCCGCATTGCGTTTGCGAATGGGTTTCAGGCAGGATCGACGAACGGCCGCCACGGGTTTCCCATCGCCGTCAACGCACGTAAGACAGCCACTTGAAGACGAGACCTACCATGCGGATTATTCAAGCGACCCTCGAACACCTGGACCTATTGGCGCCAATGTTCGTCAAATATCGTGAATTTTATGGATCCCTGCCGTACCCGGACTCGTCCCGAGCGTTCCTCGAAAAACGCCTGCGCCGCAAAGAGTCGGTGATTTATCTGGCGTTGTCCGATGACGACAGCAACAAACTGATGGGTTTCTGCCAGTTGTACCCTAGCTTTTCGTCCCTTTCGCTGAAGCGTGTATGGATCCTCAACGACATTTATGTCGCCGAAGACGCCCGCCGCCAATTGGTCGCTGACAACCTGATCCGTACCGCGAAAAAAATGGCCAAGGAAACCAATGCCGTGCGCATGCGCGTTTCCACCAGCAGCAACAACGAAGTCGCGCGTAAAACCTATGAATCCATCGGGTTCAAGGAAGACACCGAGTTCAAGAACTACGTGTTGCCGATCAGCGACGAGCTCTGAGCCCCAGCCGTCCACTGTGGGAGCCAGCTCGCTCCCACAGAAAACCTGCCTGGACCATCGGTCTAATGCGACATTCCCCGCTACAAACTGAACGCTCTTTTCACTTTTCAGTCCGTATAATCCCGATCTTTCCGACTTGTAAGAAAAACTACACCCCCATGTAGTCTTATACGCAGTCATCCGCACAGGCCTGCTGAGTCGGGCCGTCACCACAGGTGCCCCCATGGATTTCAACCCGATCGACATTATTCTGCATCTCGACGTTTACCTCGACATGCTGGTGACCAACTATGGGACCTGGATTTACGCCATCCTGTTTCTGGTGATTTTCTGTGAAACCGGTCTGGTGGTCATGCCGTTCTTGCCGGGCGACTCGCTGTTGTTCATCGCCGGTGCCGTGGCGGCCGGTGGCGGCATGGATCCGGTATTGCTGGGCGGCCTGTTGATGCTCGCGGCGATTCTCGGCGACAGCACCAACTACCTGATTGGTCGAACGGCCGGCGAAAAACTGTTCAGTAACCCGGACTCGAAGATCTTCCGCCGTGACTACCTGCAACAAACCCACGATTTCTACGAAAGGCACGGCGGTAAAACCGTGACCCTGGCGCGTTTCCTGCCGATCATTCGTACCTTTGCACCGTTCGTCGCCGGTGTCGGCAAGATGCCTTACCCGCGGTTCTTTTTCTTCAGCGTGCTCGGCACGATCCTCTGGGTCGGCGGCCTGGTGACCCTCGGTTACTTCTTCGGCAACGTACCGTTCATCAAGAAAAACCTGTCGTTGCTGGTGGTCGGCATCATCCTGCTGTCGCTGGTGCCGATGATCATCAGCATGGTCCGCAGCCGCCTCGGCAACGCCGCGTCCAAAGCCCAATCGCGCTGACAGGTGATGTGGTCGCTTAGCGCCTGGCGTCGCCAGCGCACCCTGGCCAAGCACCCGATTGCCGACGACATGTGGCAGCGGGTGCGCCATCACCTGAGCTTCCTCGATGGCATCAGCGCCACTGAAGACCAGTGGTTGCGCGAAGCCAGCGTGCTGTTCCTCGAAGACAAACACCTGACCGCCCTGCCCGGCGTCGAACTGCACCAGGAGCAGCGCCTGCTGCTGGCCGCGCAGGCACAATTGCCGCTGCTGAACCTGGGCGATTTGAACTGGTACCAGGGTTTCCACGAAATCATCCTCTACCCCGACGACTTCCTCAGCCCCCAGCGCCATCGCGATGCCAGCGGCGTCGAGCACGAGTGGGACGGCGAACACAGTGGCGAGGCGTGGCAACAGGGCCCGATCATCCTCGCCTGGCCGGGCGTGATGGCCAGTGGTGGCTGGGAAGGCTACAACCTGGTCATCCACGAACTCGCGCACAAACTCGACATGCTCAACGGCGTCGCCAACGGCCTGCCGCCGCTGCACCCGGACATGCGGGTCAGCGATTGGGCCAAGGTGATGCAAGAGGCCTACGACGACCTCGACCGGCAACTGGAGCGCAATCCGGACGCCGAAACCGCGATCGATCCGTATGCGGCGGAAAACCCTGCCGAGTTTTTCGCCGTCACCAGTGAATACTTCTTCAGCGCTCCGGATTTGCTGCATGAGGCTTATCCCAAGGTGTATGAACAGCTGAAGTTGTTTTATCGACAGGATCCACTGAGCCGGTTGCAGCAACTTCTGGCCGAGGACCCGGTCTATCAGGCACGCGACTAAGGTCTACACGACTTCTGGTACATGGCGTCATCGGCGGAATATGCCTATAATCGCCGCCACTTTTTGGTCAATCCGGCCAAGTGTTTTTGGTCAACTAACGGGGGCACCGCCCAATGAGCTACAGCAAGATTCCGGCTGGCAAAGACCTGCCGAACGACATCTACGTCGCGATCGAGATCCCGGCCAACCACGCGCCGATCAAATACGAAATCGACAAAGACAGCGATTGCCTGTTCGTTGACCGTTTCATGGCCACCCCGATGTTCTACCCGGCCAACTACGGTTATATCCCGAACACCCTGGCTGACGACGGTGATCCCCTCGACGTGCTGGTCGTGACCCCTTACCCGGTTGCTCCAGGTTCGGTGATCCGCGCTCGTCCAGTCGGCATCCTGAACATGACCGACGACGGCGGCGGCGATGCCAAAGTCATCGCAGTCCCACACGACAAGCTGTCCCAGCTGTACGTCGACGTGAAGGAATACACCGACCTGCCTCCACTGTTGATCCAGCAGATCGAGCACTTCTTCGCGAACTACAAAGATCTCGAAAAAGGCAAATGGGTGAAGATTGAAGGCTGGGCCGGCGCTGATGCCGCCCGCGAAGCGATCACCAAGTCGGCTGCCGCCTACAAAGGCTAAGACGCCATTGGCCTTGCGCCACTGACGACTTGAAAAAAACCCCGGTTGATCCGGGGTTTTTTGTGGGCGCTCACAAAGGGCTTTAAACAGCGTGTTTATCTTTTCGCCGCTGCGGTTTTTCTCTGTTTAATTTGTTCCAAATACGTCTTACATCCGGTCGTAAATTTCCCTCGAAATTTGAACGGTTCGTTTATTCAAAGCCCCGCCCTGCGCCCGTAGACTCGTGTTTATGAAAAAGAACACTAGCGGCCCACGGTTCAAAGCATTGCTCGAAAAAGCCAAGATCACGACGACAGGATTTGCCGCTTTTTTCGACACGGAAGCTCAAAACATCCACAACTGGTACACCCGCGGTGTGCCCGCTTACCGCATGGAAGAGGTTTCCAGATTACTCTCGGTCAACAGCCACTGGCTCAAAACCGGCGAAGGCCCGGAAGACGCCAAACACCTGCGCCTGCTCGACGAGTCCGGCAACACCTTCGACGCCCAGGCGATTCGTGGCATCTACACGGTGATCGAGCCGACCGACGTCGAACTGCCCCTCTACAAAGAAACACCCATCGCCCCCGGGTCTCACAAAACCCACATCGTGGAAGACACCGGCCAATTCATCCGCCTACCCAAAAGCCACCTCGACTCCCTTGAAATCAACCATGCCGATGCGATCTGTATTCACATGCTCGGTAATAGCATGGGCGCGAGAATTGAGGACGGCTCGATCCTCGCCATCGACCGTGGGCTGACCAAAGTTATTGATGGGGAGATTTACGCCCTCGACCATGACGGGATGCTGCGCATCAAATACCTGCACCGGATGCCCGGGAATGCGCTGCGGTTGCGCAGCTACAACAAAACCGAGCACCCGGATGAGATTTTCAGCGCAGAGCAGATTGATAAGCAGAACATCAGGGTGCTGGGCTGGGTGTTCTGGTGGTCGACGCTCAACAAACGGCGACCGTCAGTGCCGTTCCTGTAAACACCCGCCGTCGCGCCCACATTGGAATGCGATCAAATGTGGGAGCGAGCCTGCTCGCGATGGCGGCTGAACATTCACCCTACAAACCCGGACGGGTGACTGAACTCAATGCACCAATCGCTCTACACCACACTCCACGCTGGGAATTTCCTCAAATAATCAGTATGCTGCGCCCCACATTTGCGCATCGACCCGCCTCGCGGCGGAGAATCGCACCGACAAGGCAGATGATCTTCTCGCCGAGTCCCACAGCCGGACGCAAGATCCGGGTGTACGTTTTGAAGGCTGGCGCGGTTTACCAAAAATGAACCAAGCCAGTCCCCGAGAAGCCGGCCACAAGCCGGCTTTTTAATGCCTGCGATTTGAGAACCTTCGTGCAACGTCACGGATAACTAAACGACTTAACCAACGTCAACTCCCCCACCGCCCGCATCGGCACCAGAAACGTCTCCATCTTCTCGCTCGGCGTCCCTTCCTCGGTAATCACCGTCACCTGCGCAGTCGTCAGCGGCTGAACCGCATCCTCCTGTCCTTCCTCATCACTGCTATACCCACCGCCAAAGTAATTCACATACACCAGATACTGCCCTTTGATCGGCGCCGGCATGGCAAAGATCTCCGGCCCATACCCGGTCGTCACGTCAACATCCAGCGCCGCACCATTCGGCGCAACTCGATCGCCGTACCAGATGTGCGCCCCATCCGGCGTAATCAGGTGTAAGTCGAGGTCGGTGCCGTCACTGTCCCACGACAATAACACCCGCAACTTGGCCGGTGTCGCACCGCCACTGGCATTGAGGAACTGCGTGCGATGGCGCTGCTGCCCATCGGGGCTGCGCACTTCGACGCTGTTGCTGCCATTGGGAAACGAAAACGGCCGATCAAAGCGGCCTGCCGGATCAATCTTCAGCGGCATGCTCACGCCGTTGACGATCAAGCGACCAGGCTCCTTCGACTTGGGCGTGGCTTTGATCTGGCCGCTGATGCGCGCGGTGTTGGCCTGCCCTACCGGGGTGTTCACCGACGAAGCGGGATAGTTGACGGTCTGGCGAAAGTTTTCGCCTTCGCCCTCTACCGCGCCCGTGCGCCAACCGCCGACGGGGGTGTCGAGTTTGACGGCGGCGTCTGCGGCGAAAATCGTCGGCATCGCGCAAAAAGTACAGAGGAACAGGAGGACCTGTGGATAACGGAGTTTCATGGCCTATTCCAGCAAGAGGTGGCGGGCGAGCCCTTCGATGTAGGTTTCATCCTGGCCGTTGGGGTGTGCTTCGAAGGCCAGGTGCAGGTATTCGTGGGTCAGGTCGAGGCGGTCTTGCAGCGAGAGCACGCCGCGCACGTAAATGCGCTGGCGTTCGCGGTCGACGTAGGGACGACCGAAAGCCAGGCGGCAGACGGCGAAGGTGCTGACTTCGTTGTAGCCGACCTCGCTTTCCAACCGCGCACGCCAGCCGCGGCGCTGGGTTTGCAGCCAGTCTTGCGCGGCGGGCAGCGCTTCGCAGGAGGCGACGGGGTTGTCCCAGCGGCTTAGACTCGCGCGTGGGTAGGCGTGCAGCAGGATCGCGTCGTAGCGCTGGCCGGCGTTGGCTTGTTCGACGGCTTGTTGCCAGGACAGTTTGTCCGGGCCGGGTTGGTCGGAGTGGTAGGTGACGGTGCTGCCGGCCAACACGAGATCACTGGTCCATGCGGCGATGTTGCGTGATTCAAGCGTGGCCGGGCGCGGGGCGACGCGTTGGCGGCTGCTGCTGTCGTCGATGCTCAGGCAGTCGCCACTGCGCGTGGCGTTTTGCAGCAGATAAGTGCGGATGGCGACGGCCAGGGCTTTGGCGGCTTCGGCAGGTTCGGGCTTGGCTTCGCGCTGGAGGACGCGGGCGACGTATTCTTCGCGGTCCAGACGGGCGACGAGTTTGTCCTTGAGCAAAAAAAGTTCGCCGTCGCTGTGAATATCCAGTTGGTTGCCGTTGCTGAATTCGACGCGGTAGTCGCCCTGCAATGGCCCGGAAGACACAACACGATCTCCCGCCAAAACGCGCTCGATCGGATAGCGAGAAAACAGTCCGACTTCGACGCAGCGTCCCGTGTCCGCTGGCCAGTCAGTCGGCAACACCGAAGCCAACGCCTCAGCGTAATGACGAAGCACCATTTGACTGGTCCCGCGCCCACCCGCCCAGATCGGCGTGCTATCCGTTGTCCAACCGGCAAAACCGCCCTGACGCGACGACGGATCCTGATCCCCCAGCCAGCTCCAGGTTTTCACCCGCAACCGGCCACCGAGTTCGCCCACCACATTGCCGTCGGCGGCATTGAGCACCACGTCCAGCAACACCCGCCGCGCCTGATCCTGCGCGGGCATCACGGCCAACACCTTGAGCAATTCAGCGACGGACACTCGCATAGAGGGTTTTAACGACGGCAGATCCAGCAACCACTCCGGCGCCTGTCGCGCCTGCCAATACGTGCGCCAGTCAGCGGCAGTGATGCCCAAGCGTGCCGGTTCAAAATACAAACCGCACGATTTCACCAACGCCTGATCACGCTCGATCGTGCCGCCGGCGGTGCAGCAATAAACCTCGTCCTTCGACTGCCCACGACATTCATAGGCAGGCTCATGGGCGCCGGTATCCACCAGCCAACCGTACACAAACAACTTCCACAAGCTGCCCAACGGCGCCTGCACATCAGCGGGCAACGGCTCGCGTGAAATCACCTGAGTCCGGTTCAACGA
Organism: Pseudomonas sp. 3296; assembly: GCF_031456615.1. Classification (NCBI taxonomy): domain Bacteria; kingdom Pseudomonadati; phylum Pseudomonadota; class Gammaproteobacteria; order Pseudomonadales; family Pseudomonadaceae; genus Pseudomonas; species Pseudomonas sp. 3296. The sequence continues at coordinate 97,746 of NZ_JAVDUY010000010.1, read as the reverse complement.
AATCAGTTCACCCTTGAAGCCCAGCCGCAGCGGTTCGTCCTGCGCTGTCGCCAGCGCAGGAATCAAACACAGCAGCAACCAGACCAGAGGCCGGGTCATATCAGTTAACCGTGACCTGACCGAGGGCCGGTTTCTGTTCCTGCGCCTGATGTTGCGGCGCATACACCTGAGTGAAACGCACCGGCGGCAGATTGAACTGGCCCTTCTGCGAGAAGCGCACCAGATGACGCAGGCGCAATTCACCGCTCAAGGCATCCACCGGAATCGCGTAAGCCATCTGACCCGGCTCAAAACGCGCCTTCTCAAGCGCGGTCGGTTCGGTGCCAGCCTTGCCCATCAACTTGATGCCCCACGTCGTGCGCTCGACGTCCGCTCCCGGCGGCAGCGGCACTTCGAGCATGCCGTAGCGCAGCGGTTTCGCCGCTTTGCTGGTGATGATCACTTCGTCCAGGTACAGGCTGTCGCTGGACAACGGCTGGGTGCCGACCGCTTCGAGTTTGAAGGTGAAGGCTTCGTCGCCTGGCACCAGACGCGACAAGCGACGAGTGATGGTCACCGCCATCGGATCGACCGCAGGTTGTTTGGTCTGGAAGCTCAACGCGGCACGCAATGGCCGCTCCTGTGTCCCGGTCAGCGACAACACCGCGGGCACCGACGATGAACCCTGCCACGTCCAGTACATCTCACCGGTATCGCCGTACTGTTTCTTCCAGCCGTCACCCGGCGCCAGTGCGATGGTTGGCGAAGCCTGTTCGATACTGCGTTGCAGCCAGGTCAGCGCCAGCGCGCGTTCCAGCGTCGATTGCTGGGGCAGCAAGCGTTGCAGCAACGCTTGAGCGTGGACCTGATCGAAGGGTTGCAGCGACAGGTTCAACGCTTCGGCGAACGGCTGCGAGCTGACCGCCAAACGCTGCTGCGCATCCGCCAGTTGACGATTGAAAGTTTCCGGCTGTGTCACTTTGGACTGGCGCGCCAGTGATGCCGTCAACACGCGCGCAGCGGCCAGGCCCAGCGCCGAGTCCGGATCGCTCATGACAATGCTGTCTTCGCCATCCTCCATCAGGTTCGCGGCATTGCCCTCGCCCGCTTTCGCCAGGTCATCCATCAAGCCGCTGAGCAAGGTGTTCACCGGCAATTGCATCTGTTTGGCGAACGACAGGATCAGCGCGCGCTGCAACAACGGCGTGTTTTTGGCCTGTTTCGAATACACCTCCAGCACCCGCTGCCAATGCTCCGGCGGCAAGCTCAGATCCAGCACCTTGCTGGCGTTCCAGTCGGCGTAATAGGCGTAAGCGGTGAGGAAGGCATCCGGCTCGCCGTCCATGCCCCACCAGGTGAAGCTCGCCGAAGGCCCGGCCATTTGCACCAGTCGCAGGCGGCTGTTTTGCATGATCAGGCGCAAACGGTCGCGGATCTGCGGGTTCGAGGCCAGCGTCGGATAGGCGATGCTCAGCGGCAGCAAACGGCTGGCGGTCTGCTCGACGCCGCCGTACGGATAGCTCAACAGATCATCCAGCGCCGAACGGAACAGCGCTTGCGGACTGTCATCCAGACGCAGGCGAATATCCGTCGCGTCGGCCGGCAGCGTCAGCGGTGTATCGCCACTGGCGACATCCAGACTTTGGCTTTGCGTGACCTGCCAACCTTCACCGGTCGCGGTCAGGCGCACGGTCAGCGCGTCAGCGGTTTTGCCGTCCTGCACCAGTTCGGCGGTCCACTCGCCACTGGTCAACGAGAACTCCGGCAGCGCGATGTAGTTGATGCCGTTGTTCAGGGTCACTGGCACTCGCTGATCGGTGCCGCCGAAATGAATCACCAGTTCAGCCTTGACCGGTTTCTCGGCCTGGCTGAAGGCGAACACCCCGAGACTCGGCTTGTCGCCGCTACGGAATTTGGTCGGGCCGCTCCACTTCAGGTACAGCGGTTTTTCCGAACGCACGAACTGCTTCTTCTGCCCAACTTGCCCGTCATCGGCGATGGCCCGGGCGGTGATGCGCCAGCGGGTCAGCGAGTCCGGCATCTTGAAGGTGAAGCGGGTTTTGCCGTTGGCATCGGTGATTAATTCCGGCTGCCACGCGGCGGTGTCGACGTCTTCGCGACGCGGCCGCTCCAGCACTTTCACACCCCGCTCGCTGCGGTTGGCTTTACCCGGTGCGCCAGGGCTGCCCGGCAGTGCCACGTCGTAGCTGATGAACGACAGGCTCGCGCTGGTGCGCACGTTGTTGCGGCGCGGGTGGTAGAAGAACTGGTCGATGGTCGGCGCGACTTCCGGTTGCAGCGCATAGACCATTTCGTCGACCACGCTGACCGTCAGGTGCGCCGCAATCGGCTTGCCGGCGAACTGCGTGGTCAGGTCGACCGACACGGTATCACCGGGTTGATACGCCTCTTTATCGGTGGCGATGGCCACGTCGATTTGCGGCGCGACGACCTTGATCCCGGCGTTCTGGAAGCTGTATTGACCACCCTTGGTGTAGAGCACGGAGAAAGTCAGGTTCGGCGCGAAATTGTCCTTCACCGGGATGCGCGCGCGGTATTGGGTGTCGCTGAGTTTTTCCATCTTCAGCCAGTCACTGCCCTTGGACAGCAGCGCGGTGGCCTCGACTTTGTCACGCTCCAGCGACAGCAAGGCATCGCTGATCGGCTCCGGGAACGTGATCAGTGCGAGGGCTTCATCACCGGCCTTGTACTCGGGTTTATCGAGGACGATTTCCACGGTGCCTGGCACGGCTTTTACGCCGTCGCCGGTGACCGAATGACTGGTCGCACCAATGACTCGACCATGGTCATCTTTCAACGTCAGGTTGTAGGTGCCGGGACGCTCGAAGGCCACGGTGAAACCTTTGTCTTTGGCGGCCAGTTTGCCGTCGCCGGAGGTCTGGTCTTCCAGACGCACCCAGCTGTAGCTGCTCGGCGTCACGGTTTTGCTCTGCTCGTTGGCGCCCTCATTGACGAAGCTGAACGCAACCTTGTCGCCCACCGCACTGAATCGCTGCGGCGCGCGCAAACTGAAACTTGCCGCGCCACGGTCGATGAGGATTTCCTTGGTGGTCTTGACCCGATACGCCGCGCCATCGCTGGCAAACACGGTGAGCATGTAGCGGCTCGGTTTCTCGGCGGCCGGCAGGTCGAGGGTCGCGTTACCCTTGGCGTCGGTGGTCAATTCGGTGCTGGTCAGCTCCACCGGGAATTGCCCGAGGTATTGCAGTTCGTTGTCGACCATCGACAGTTGCTGGGCGCGCAGGCTCAGGCTCAACTTGGCGTTGGCCACCGGTTTGCCGTCCGGGTACAGCAGCACCAGACTGCCCTTCACCGGTTCGCCGGTGCGGTAATCCTGCTTGGCCAGGTTCAGGGAAATTTCGAAGTGCGGCTTGATGTATTCAGCCACACGGAACGCACTGCTGTAGGCCTGATCCTTGTAGCTGAATCGCAGTTCATAACCGCCCGCCACCGCATTGTCCGGCAACTGGAAACGGCCTTGGGTGCCGGCCTTGGAATCGAGCTTCAGCGCCAGCGATTGCAGCGCCGTGCCAGTGGCATCGAGCACGGTCACGTTGACGTCAGCTGCTGTCGGCGCCACCGAGTCCCGGGCATTCTTGAACTCGCGACCGACGATCTTCAGCGACACCCAATCCCCCGGCCGGTACAGCGGCCGGTCGGTGAAGGCGTAGAGTTTGGTGTCGTAGATTTCGCTGTCGTAGTAGAAGTTTTCGGAGACAAACACCCCGCCCTCTTCGTCCTCGCCAATCACGAACGAACGCTCGGGGCTGACGTGTTTCAGGCGCAACAAACCATCGCTATCGGTGGCGCCGCTGCTCATCACGCCGAGGCCATCGGTCCACAACACATTCACTTTCGGCACCGAACTGCCTTCGTGTTTGCGCGCAGCCCACACCACCAGTTCATCACCGGCGATCTTGCTCACGGCCACGGTGTTCGAGACGAAGACCATCGTCGTTGCGCGGTACTTGCCGATCAGCGCTTCCACCAGGTACAGACCCGGTTTCAGGTTGCCCAACGGGATGTACACGTTACCCGGTGCGACGCTGACGAACTCGCTGGAAGAACCGGCGAGGTTCACGCCCTCAGGCGGCTGGATCGGTTTCGCTTGCCACAGCGGATAGCGGAATTGACTGACCACCGGCAGGCCCGGGATCAGGGCGAATTGCGGCTGTGCGTCGTAAGGCGTTGGCGCGGCGATGGCGGTGCCCATTTTCAGTTCCGGCACTTCCTCGGTGACTTGCTGACGGGACTCGTAGGAAAACGCCCGTTGCATCACGCGACGGGATTTGCGGTACCAGTTGTCCCACAGGTACGCGAGGGTATTCGACAGCCCTTCACCCTTGAACTGGCCATCGCTGACCACGCGGTGCAGGTTCTTCTGGCGCTTGAGGAAATCCAGCGGCTTGTCGATGCGGTACACGCGAATGTCGGCACCGCCGTAAGGCTCCATGCGGAACCGACGATAATCGCGACCCGGCGCTTCGAGGCGAACCATCGCCTGTTCGTCGCTGGCGAAACTGCTGTCGGCCAGCAGGAAAAAGCTTTCACCGGCCACCGGCGTGTAGCCGCTCGGCGCGACGGTGTCTTCGGCGTTGACCGCCGAAAACGGCAGCAGCAAAACCAACAGCAAAGGCAGAAAACGCAACATGCGGGCACCGATCATTGTGAGAGAAAATTCAGTCGATAGACGCCGATGAAGTTGGGGTTGGCTGCGTCGGGTATCCATCGGGTGTCCTTCCATGTCATGAGTTGCTGCAGGCTTGCCGAACGCATGCCGTTGTCAGTGGGGGTGGTGGTGCCGGTGTGATAGGCGATATAGCGGCCCATCCAGATCATCAGGTGCTGGTCGTCGCCCTGATCGAAAAACATCAGGTCGCCGGGCCGGGCTTGCGCCACGTCTCGACTCACCAGATGGCTGTTGAACTGAATCAGCTTGATCGCGTTGACGTACGGCCCGACCTTGCCGCCGCCCTGCTGCCACTGCTGGGCGAGACCGCGTTGCGCCTCGCTCAACTGCAGTTCCGGCGGCAGGTAACGATTGGACAAGCCATTGCTGCGCAGCCATTTGTCGTCATGGACTTTCAACGCTTCGTTGGCAGCGAACCGCACCAGCCCCGCGCAGTCCTGCTGATACCAGCGCGGGCTCGGGCCTTGGGTCAGTTGTTCCTGGGCGATGCGCACGAACCAGGCGCGGAACACCTGGGATTGCTGCGGATCCAGCGGCGCTGCCTCAGTGGCAAAGGCGCGACTGCCCAGCAACAGCGCCAGCAGGCCGAGGCCGCGGATGAGTGCGGTCACAGGGCTTTCCATTCCAGCGGCAGCCATTGCCAATGGCCGTCGGGCTCGCTGCCTTCAGGCAAGGTCAGGGCGTACTTGCCGTAGCCGCCGAGCTTGCGCAGTTTCGGGATCAGGTAGGTTTGCGCGGCGTTGTAAAACACCGGTTCCATGTCCTGCGGCAGGCTGTCGAGGGTTTCCTGTTGCATCAGTTGCGCCATCGAATCCGGGCCGAAGTAGACCGGCATCAGCAGGTCTTTGGGCACCACGTCGGCCATCGGCGGGAAGCGCTTGTCGAGGGTGCCGAGGGCTTTGTCGACGAGCTTGTCGTCGAGGGAAAACAGCAGCGTCGAGCCGTGACGGGCCAGACTGACTTTCATGAAGGCCTTGCCGGAGATCGCGTCCGGATCTTCAGCGTCCTTGGCTTTGTAGGGACCGAAGTTGGAGCTGACCTGACGCTGCCATTGGTGGGTTGGGCCGTCCTGTTTTTCGATCACCGGGAACACGTGTTCTTCAACATTGGGCTCATAGGCCCCGACCATCGAGCCGAACAAAGTGCCGAGGTCACCGTCGAGTTTGGCGCTGTCCTTGTCATTCAGGCTGGCCACCAGCAACGGCGTGTACAGACGCGAATCGGCGTACCAGCACAAGCCTGCCGCACCCGCCATGTGTTCGGTCAACGCCTGGGCCACCGGCTCTTCGGCGCCGAGTTTCACCAGCAACGGTTTCTGCTGTTCAGCGGCCAGCGGCAAGGCCACGCAGGCACTGGCGCCCATCGGCATGGCTTGCCAGATCGGTTTGAAATCGAAGTCCGGCTGATCGTCCAGTTCATCCATCGCAAGGAAGCTGTGCCAACCCTTGTCGTCCATGTCGAAACGCAGCCCGGCGAAATTCGGGATGAAGCGCTGGTAACCCATGGCCAACACGCTCGAATTGACCGACAGGCGTTGCTTCACTTCCGGCGCACGCAGTGGCAGGCCGAAGGCTTCGGGGAACAGTTTGTCGCCGTTGAGCAACGCGGCGATAGCCGTGGTCGAGACACTGCCGCGCTCATCGCTTGAGCCGTTGCTCGGGTCGTAGAGTTTGGCGGGATTGGACAGCACCACCAGTTTGTCGCCATGGGAGGCGAACACCAGCGCTTTGTTGTTGTAGGTGAGCTGATACAGCGCCACGTCGTCGGCACCGACTTTCACAACACTGAGTTGGGTCAACTGCGAATCGTCCAGCGCCACTTTGGCCAGCGGTTCCAGCACCTTGGCCAGGCCACCGCGATCCATCACCAACAGGAAATCCTTGAGCCGGCCATCCGCCCCGCGCCACAGCGCCACGTCGGCCGGTTGATCGAAGAGTTGCTCGATCAGGCTGTCCTGCAATTTCAGGTCATGTTCGTAGATGATCCGCCGCAGACTGCCGATCAGGCCGAGGCGATCGACGTGCGCTTCGTAATAGAAGACGAAATCTTCGGTCAGCGTTTCCTTGAGGAACGGCACCGCCAGCAGGTCCTTGGGCAATTGGCTCAGGGAATGGGTTTCGAGCAGACCGTCCGGCCGGCTCATGCCCAGTTTGTCACTGGCCAATTGCGCCGGCGGAGCCTTGGGTTTGTGCATGAACCACCCCAACCCGCCCGCGACGCCGGCCACCAGGGCCAAGCCGACCAGCAGCGCCGGCCAGCGGCGAGGAGTTTTGGCGGCTGGTGTTTGCGCAGCCGGAGATACAGTGTTATCGCTCATGTTCACAACGCCCAATTCATCCGTGGTGCGGGATGCTTAATAGTTGAAAGTCTTGACCAGCAACAGGTCACCGATGGCCCGCAGGGGCACGATGAAGGTCTCGCGTTTTTCGTCGACGGTGTTTTCGTTGAGCACCAGGTTGATTTGCGAGGTGATGACCTCGTTCTGGTTACTGGTCTCATCGAAGTTATAGCCTTCGCTGCCGAAGTTGCCCCAATAGTTCACATAAACCAGGTAGGTGCCATGCAGCGGCGCAGTCATGGTGAACATTTCCGGGCCGGGGCCATCGACGCCGTCCGGGTCGAGGCCGCCGCCATTGGTCAACGCCGTGTGGGCGAAAAACGCATGCTGGCCGTCGGGGGTGATGATGTGCAGGTCGAGCTCGGCTTTCGGGTCGTCCCAACCGAGCACCACGCGAATCCGTGCCGGCGTGCGCAGGTCATTGGCTTCATAGAATTGAACGCGCTTGAGCGACTTGCCTTCGGCACTGCGCACTTCGACGCTGTTGGAACCCGCGCCAAACGCGTACGGCCGGGCGAAACGCCCTTCGTCGTCGGTGTACAGGTTCAGTGGATTGCCGTTGACCGCGAGGGTGTGCGGACCGCGTTGCGTGCCGATGGCCTTGAGCTGGCCTTCGATCATCGTGCGATTGCGCTGCACACCGCGGTCGATGGGCGGCGTGGGGTAGGCGACTTGCGGATTTTCGCTGCGATCAAGCAGGCCGTTATAGCGCCAGCCGCCGACCGGCTCCGACAGCTCAGCCGTCGGCTCGGCCCAGGCGGCGCTCGCGCAGGCCAGCCCCATCAACAGCAAAAGAAATGAACGCATGTGACGCCTCCTGCCATGCATAACGAAACCTTGCGCCCGATCCTCGGCGCGTTACAGATCCAAATACTGCGTTTCGTCAGAAAGACCCGTGACTATTGGGTCGTAGAAGGCGCGAAGGTTAGCGATTCGGCAGTTTTTTAACAATCGGATACCTCTTGATTTGCTGTAGGCATCACGAAGAAGTGGGGACGTGAGCCGAATAGCGACCTTATTCGGCTCACAAGATGAGCCGAATAAGGCTATTATTCGGCTCATTCACTTTGGAGTTACCCGTGGTCATGGCACCTCACTGGATTTGGCAACAGCCCGACTGGCCGAATTTCACCTGGCAATCCGAACGCCTGACGCCGCTATTGCGTGAGTGCGTACAGGCGCAAGGCCGGTTGATGGGCATGGCCAGTTCCGTGGATCGCTCACTCAGCGCACAGAACGAAATGGACGCGCTGTTACAAAACATCGTGACGTCTTCAGCCATCGAGGGTGAACAGCTCAACGTGGGCTCGGTCCGCTCGTCACTGGCGCGGCGCCTGGGCCTGGGGGTGGTCGATGGCGATAAAGTCAGCCAACGCAGCGAAGGGCTGGCGCAGTTAATGCTCGACGCCACTCAACGCTTCGCACAACCGCTGACACTGCCGCGGTTGCTGGAGTGGCATACATGGCTGTTTCCCGATCAGGACATGAATGTTGCCGCCCGTTCGATCCATATCGGCGAGCTGCGTGGCGATGAGCCGATGCAGGTGGTGTCCGGGCGACTGGACAAACCGACCATTCACTACGAAGCACCGCCACGCCTTGGGCTTGAACAGCAGCTCGATACGTTTCTTGCCTGGTTTGCAGCCAGCCAGAAGCAGGACGGGCTCGATCCCTTGTTGCGGGCCGGCATCGCGCACTTCTGGTTCGTCACCCTGCACCCCTTTGACGACGGCAATGGTCGCCTCACGCGAACCATTACCGATCTCGCCCTGGCTCAGGGAGAGGCGCAGGCGATCCGCTTCAACGCCATGTCAGCGAGCATCCTGGACGACCGCTCCAGCTATTACCGAGTGCTGGAAACCTGCCAGAAAAGCTCCACGGACATCACCGAGTGGTTGCAATGGTTTCTGCAAACCCTGCTGCGCAGCTTGCAGCAGGCCATGACGCGGATCGAAGCGGTACTGGGCAAGGCGCGCTTCTGGCAGGCGAATCGGGACGCAAAACTGTCAGCCGAGCAGATCAAGGTACTGAATCGCATGCTGGACGGTGGGAAGCGAGGCTTCGCGGACGGGATCAGCGCGGCTCAATATCAAGCCGTGGCGAAAGTATCGAAAGCCACCGCCACCCGCCATTTGACAGAGTTGCTGGAGAAGGGTTGTCTGCAACGCCTGCCCGGTGGCGGGCGTAGTACTCGCTATCAGGTCAGCTATCCGGATGACTCAGCATAATTAAGCCATAGGGTGAGCTTTAGCAGCTGGCGAAGCCTGCTGCTACAAAGGATGCGGTGCAGGTGATCCGGTTGCCGCCGGTGCTGTCGCCGAAATGCCCGGCCCATTTGCCCATAACCCCCATGTCTGCTAGTGTCGCGCCGGTTTAACGTCAACCGGAAATAGCCGCCATGGCCCGCAAAAAAGCTGCACTGGATTTCGAACAATCTCTCGCTGACCTGCAAACGCTGGTAGAGCGTCTGGAGAACGGCGAACTGTCGCTGGAAGACTCGCTGACGGCTTTCGAGCAAGGCATCGGTCTGACCCGCGATTGCCAGGCGGCGCTGGCCCAGGCCGAGCAAAAGGTTCAAGTGCTGCTCGAGCGTGATGGCGAGCTGGCCGAGGAACCCTTCGACGCGGATCAGCCAGAATGATTGCAGCGTATTCGGCGACCAGCCAGGCCCGTGTCAACGCGGCACTGGAAACCCTGTTCAACGCACCCAGCCCCGAGCTCGCCCGTCTCTATGAAGCCATGCGCTACAGCGTGATGAATGGCGGCAAACGTGTACGACCGTTATTGGCTTACGCGGCTTGCGAAGCGCTGGGCGGCAAAGCCGAGCAAGCCAACGGCGCGGCCTGCGCAGTGGAGCTGATTCACGCGTATTCCCTGGTACACGACGATTTGCCGGCCATGGACGACGACGATCTGCGTCGCGGCCAGCCGACCACGCACAAGAAATTCGATGAAGCCTGCGCCATCCTCGCCGGTGACGGCTTGCAGAGCCTGGCGTTCAGCGCCCTGCTCGACCCGCGCCTGAACGCAGCGGACGCCGAGACCCGCCTGCAGATGGTCAGCGCCCTGGCCGTCGCGGCAGGCCCGGCGGGCATGGTCGGCGGTCAAGCCATCGACCTCGGTTCGGTCGGCCTCAAGCTCGATCAAAAAGCCCTTGAGTACATGCACCGGCACAAGACCGGCGCGCTGATTGAAGTCAGCGTCAAACTCGGCGCCCTGGCCAGCGGCCGTGCCGAGAAGGACGAACTGAAAGCGTTGCAGACTTATGCACAGGCCATTGGCCTCGCTTTTCAGGTGCAGGACGACATTCTTGACGTCGAAAGCGATACCGAAACCCTCGGCAAACGCCAGGGCGCGGACATCGCTCGCGACAAACCAACCTACCCGGCCCTGCTCGGCCTCGACGCGGCCAAGGCTTACGCCCTGGAACTGCGCGATCAGGCCCTGCACGCACTGCGACCGTTTGACGCGGCCGCCGAGCCTTTGCGCGACCTCGCCCGCTATATCGTCGACCGGCGTAGCTGACAGCGTATCGGCCAAGTTAAAAGCAACGCGTGGGCAGGGGGCGATGCATCAGGTAAACTGCCGCATCTTTTATACCTATAACGATTCGCCTGATGCCCACGACGTTTCATGAGATTCCCCGCAAGCGCCCGACCACGCCCTTGCTCGACCGTGCCAACACGCCGGACGGCCTGCGCCGGTTAGGCGAAGCCGAGCTGGAAACCCTGGCCGATGAGTTGCGCCTGGAATTGCTCTACACGGTCGGTCAGACCGGCGGGCATTTCGGTGCCGGCCTGGGCGTCATCGAGCTGACCATCGCGCTGCATTACGTCTTCGACACCCCGGACGACCGGCTGGTGTGGGACGTGGGTCATCAGGCTTATCCGCATAAAATCCTCACCGGCCGTCGCGAGCGCATGGGCACCCTGCGCCAGAAGGACGGTATTGCGGCCTTCCCGCGTCGTTCCGAGAGCGAGTACGACACCTTTGGCGTCGGCCACTCCAGCACCTCGATCAGCGCTGCGCTGGGCATGGCCATTGCCGCCCGCCTGCAAAACAGTGATCGCAAAGCGATTGCCGTGATCGGCGACGGCGCGTTGACCGCCGGCATGGCCTTCGAAGCGCTGAACCACGCGCCGGAAGTGAACGCCAACATGCTGGTGATCCTCAACGACAACGACATGTCGATCTCGCGCAATGTCGGCGGCCTGTCGAATTATCTGGCGAAGATCCTTTCCAGCCGCACTTACGCCAGCATGCGTGAAGGCAGCAAAAAGGTCCTGTCGCGCCTGCCCGGGGCCTGGGAAATCGCCCGGCGCACTGAAGAATACGCAAAAGGCATGCTGGTTCCCGGCACGCTGTTCGAAGAACTGGGCTGGAACTACATCGGTCCTATCGACGGCCATGACCTGCCGACCCTGATCGCGACGCTGCGCAACATGCGCGACCTGAAAGGCCCGCAGTTCCTGCACGTCGTCACCAAGAAAGGCAAAGGCTTCGCACCAGCGGAAGTCGATCCGATCGGCTACCACGCCATCACCAAGCTCGAACCGCTGGACGCTCCGGCCGCTGCCCCGAAAAAGGCCAGCGGACCGAAGTATTCCGGTGTATTCGGTGAATGGCTGTGCGACATGGCCGCGTCTGATCCGCGTCTGGTGGGCATCACCCCTGCGATGAAAGAAGGCTCCGACCTGGTGGCGTTCAGCGAGCGTTTCCCGCTGCGCTATTTCGACGTGGCGATTGCCGAGCAACACGCGGTGACCTTCGCCGCCGGCATGGCCTGCGAAGGCGCGAAACCAGTGGTGGCGATTTATTCGACGTTCCTGCAACGCGGTTACGACCAACTGATTCATGACGTCGCGGTGCAGAACCTCGACGTGCTGTTCGCCATCGACCGCGCCGGCCTGGTGGGCGAAGACGGCCCGACTCACGCGGGTAGCTTCGACCTGTCGTTCCTGCGCTGCATCCCCGGCATGCTGGTGATGACGCCCAGCGACGAAAACGAACTGCGCAAAATGCTCACCACCGGTCACCTCTACAACGGTCCGGCGGCGGTGCGTTATCCGCGCGGCGCGGGTCCGAATGCGACCATCGAGAAAGACCTGCAACCGATCGAAATCGGCAAAGGCATTGTTCGTCGTCAGGGCAGCAAAGTCGCCTTCCTGGTGTTCGGCGTGCAATTGGCCGAGGCGCTGAAAGTCGCCGAGACGCTGGACGCGACGGTGGTCGACATGCGTTTTGTCAAACCGCTGGATGAAGCGCTGGTTCTCGACATCGCTGGCAGCCACGAGCTGCTGGTGACCGTCGAAGAAAACGCAATCATGGGCGGTGCTGGCGGCGCGGTCAGCGAATTCCTTGCCCGCGAGAACGTCCTCAAGTCGATCCTGCACCTGGGCTTGCCGGACCTCTATGTCGAACACGCCAAGCCTGCACAGATGCTGGCCGAGTGTGGGCTGGACGAGGCAGGGATCGAAGCGGCGGTGCGCGAGCGCCTGCAACTGCTCAAGATTTAACCTGCTGGATATACGCAATCCCCTGTGGGAGCGAGCCTGCTCGCGATAACGGACTGACAGTCAACAATTCCCTGACTGACACACCGTCATCGCGAGCAGGCTCGCTCCCACATTGGTTTTTTGTGATCTTCACATTTTGTTCGCTACAACGCGCCACAACGGACTGCCGATGAAACTCTCCCCCCTCGCCCTGACGCTGACCCTGCTGCCGGCCGGCCAACTGCTGGCCGACTCCTTCGAACGCGATCAAGCGTTGAAACTGCCCGACGTGCTGATCACCGCCAACCGTCAGGTCGAAGCGCGCAACGACAGCAGCGCCGCCAACACGGTGTTCACCCGAGAAGACATCGACCGCCTGCAACCGAACAGCATCACTGACCTGCTCAGCCGGGTGCCGGGCGTGCAAGTCGCGCAAACCGGCGGGCGCGGCAGTCTGCCAGGGGTTTACATCCGCGGCACCCAGTCAGCGCAAAGCCTGGTGCTGGTGGACGGTCAGCGCATCGGCAACTCGACCTCGGGCGACAGCAACCTGCAGCACATCAACATCGAACAGGTCGAGCGCGTGGAAGTGCTGCGCGGCTCCCGTTCGGTGATTTATGGCAGCGATGCTATTGGCGGGGTGATTCAGATTTTCACCCGCCGCGGCGACGAGCAAGGCCTGCAACCGCGGATGCACGTGGGTTTTGGCAGCAACCAGACCTGGGAGCGCAGCCTTGGGCTGTCCGGCGGCGACGACAAAACCCGCTTCAACCTCGGCGCCAGCCTCAATGAAACCGCCGGGATCAATCGCACGCACGAGTCGTACCCCAGCGACAGCGATCACGATGAATACCGTAATCAATCAGTCAGTTTCAGCGTCAGTCACGCGCTCACCGATGACTTGGAAATCGGTGCCAACGTGCTGGATAACCGGGGCAAAAGCGAGTTCGACAACCCGTTTGGCCGCTTCGATACCACCACCTTCGAGTCCGTACAGCAACAGCCTTACAGCGACTTCGAGGTGAGCAGCGTCAGCAGTTACATCGATGCGCGGGTTAACGACATCTGGAAAACTCGCGTCGAATTCGGCCACAGCGAAAACCGCGAGAAGACCCTCGATAAGCTCAGCGATGAACGCAGCGTCTTCAACACCTACCGCGACTCGGTGAACTGGCAGAACGACCTGACGCTCAACGACCGCAATAGCCTGCTTCTGGGCGGCGACTGGTACGAAGACCGGATCAACAGCACTACCGTGTTCGATGAAGACAGTCGCTGGAACCGTGCGGCGTTTGTCCAGCATCACTATCGGGCGGACAGCTTCTCCACCGAGCTGGGCTTGCGCCACGACGATAACCAACAGTTTGGCGGCCAGAACAGTTGGAGTGGCACCCTTACCTTGCCGGTGAATCCGGACAACGACGTGCTGCTGACCTACAGCGAAGGCTTTCGAGCGCCGACGTTCAACGACTTGTACTATCCGGACTTCAGCAACCCGGATTTGAAACCCGAAACGTCGAAAAGCTATGAACTGCAATGGCGCAGCCAGTTGACGGAAAACAGTCGCCTGGAAGCGTCGCTTTACCGCACAGACCTTGAAGACGCGATTATTTTCGGCAGCAACTCGCGGCCAGAGAACGTGGCGTCGGCGCGGATCAACGGTTTCGAAGCCGCACTGAAACAGGAACTGTTCGGCTGGCAGAGCAACCTTGGCGTGGCGATCATTGACCCGCGCGACCGCGATACCGGCCATACCCTGGCCCGTCGTGCACGGCGGACATTGAGCCTGGACCTGGATCGACAATTTGATCGCCTGGGCCTCGGCGCCAGTTGGCAAGCGGTCAGCAGCAGTTACGACGACTTGAACAATCAACAACCACTGGGTGGGTATGCGTTGCTCGGATTGCGCAGCAGTTGGGAGCTCGATCGTGAGATCAAGCTTGAGCTGAAGCTGGATAACGCGCTGGATAAGGGCTATAGCCGGGCGCTGTATAGCTATGAGGGCAGCCAGTATGGGTATCGCGAGGAAGGTCGGGCGTTGATGTTTGGGGTGACCTGGACACCGAAAATCTGATCTGAAGTCAGTGGTGTCAAGGCTTGCCCATGATGGCCGCGCCTCGGTCTCAGCGGTCTGGTGCGATAAGCTGGCAAAGCTTGGCTGTGGCCTCGACCATCTGCCCACTCGGCCGCTCCAGTCCCTTGTCCGACACCAGCAGCAATTGCCCCCGCGTCACCGCCGCCACCTGCGGCCACGCCTTCCACGCGTCGAGCTGGGCCTGATCACTGGCCAGAATCACCTCGGGATTGCGCTGCAACACCGCCTCGACACTGACCTGCGGCGCCGGCAATGTCTGATCGGCAAACACATTGCGCGCCCCACACACTTCCAGCGCATCACTGATGATCTGGCCACCCCCCACGGTGTACAGCGGCCGATCCCAGACCTGATAAAACACCCGCAACGGCTCGTCCCGTCGATAACGCTGGCGCAGGTTATCCAGTTTTTGTCGCAGGTCGGTCGCCAACGTCACGCCCCGCTCTGGCCGGCCGAGTTGCGTGGCGATGGCTTCGATTTGTGCAGCGAGTTGGTCGAGGGTGTGGGGTTCGGCGACGTAGGTGGGAATGTCCAGGCGCTTGAGCTGCTCACGCTGGGCGGGGCCAACACTGCCCGGCCAGAGCAGCAGCAAATCGGGTTTGAGACTGAGCAAACGCTCCATGTCCAACTGACCGTAGCGACCAACGGAAGGAAGGTCTTTGAGCTCGGCAGGACGCTCACCGGCATCCAGCACGCCAACCAGCAGGTCGGCTGAACCCAGTTCAACCACGATTTCAGAAAGAGATGGCGCCAGGCTGACGACCCGTTCGACGGCAGCCGCCGAGCCGCTGGCGGCCAACAGCAAAACCGCCAGCCAGGCCCGACGCATCAGCCGAGTTGACGCGGAATACGGTAGAGGTAGAACAGCACCGTGGTCGACAGTGCCAGCAGCACCAACGGCACGGCTTCGAGGCCGACGAACACCGCCAGTGCGCCAATCCAGGCCGGCAATGCAGCTGCCAGGAACGCGGTACGTCGCTTGGCGGCCAGGACGATCCAGGCAGCGGGTTCTTCAGGCGTATCGAGGGCTTTTTGCGTAGCGATCAGGGCGTGCTTGTAGCCACCGAAAAACTTCAGGCTGACAAACATCGACGCCACACCCGCGATGAACAGCGGCATCGCCAGCACCGGCAGGATCGCCTCGCCCTGACCGAACACGCCATTGATCACGAACAGCGGCAACAACGCCAGCGCCAGATATTGCCACCAACTGAACGACAACCGTCGCCGAACCTGACCGCGGGTCACGCCCGATCCGCCTCGCCCTGATGCTCGTTGCCCATCATGTGGTCGAGCTTGCTGGCCTTGGTCGCCAGGTAGAGTTTGTTGTGCGGGTTGTGACCGGTGTGCAGCGGCACGCGCTCGGCGACCACGATGCCCATGTCGGTCAAGGCTTTGACCTTGCGCGGGTTGTTGGTCATCAGACGCAGGGATTTCACGCCCAGGTGCTCAAGCATCGGCAGGCACATGGCGTAGTCGCGCTGGTCGGCAGCAAAGCCCAGACGCTCGTTGGCTTCAACGGTATCCGCGCCGCCGTCCTGCAACTCATACGCCCGGATTTTGTTCAGCAGGCCAATGCCACGGCCTTCCTGACGCAAATACAGCAACACGCCGCGGCCTTCACGGGCGATGGCCTGCAACGCGGCTTCAAGTTGCGAGCCGCAGTCGCAACGCTGGCTGAACAAGGCATCGCCCGTCAGGCATTCGGAGTGCAACCGGCCGAGTACCGGGGCACCGTCGGCGAACTCACCCAGACTCAGCACAACGTGCTCGCGCCCGTTTTCTTCATCGAGAAAGCCGTGCATGGTGAATTGCGCAAAAGGCGTTGGCAGCTTGGAAGCGGCGACGAAAACGACAGGCACCGGTGTGCTCCTGATCAATAAGTACTGGAGATTCGCAGACGCGGCATTGTAACAGCAGGTTCCTACAGACGCTTAGGCTGAATTATGGGGCATAACGATCAAAATGTTAGATCTCAGCCCTCTGACGCCCGATGTGTGCAGGCTCTGTAGCAGGGTCCGCGTTCAGTTCGCGTCGAACGGGTAAGGCTGTTTCCAGCGTTCGAAGATCGGTTTCAGTGTGCCGTTTTTTACCAACAGGTCCATGCGCTGGTCGAACAACGCCATCAACGTTCGGGCCGTGGGCGTATTGGCGAAGCACAGGTACAGCGGTAATTCAGCGATAGGTGTGCGACGGAACTGGGCAGGATCCTTGGCCCGTTTGACGATGTAATCAATCTCGGTCAGCGCGTCGATGTAAAAGTCGGCGCGGTTGTGCATCAGCATCGACAAAATGCCAGTGCGTCGTACGACTTCGTTGTAACGCTGCACATTGGGCAGGTATTTCTGGTATTCGTAACCGCGAACCCAGGCCAGACGATAGTTGCCGAGTGTCTGCGGGTTCGGTGCCGGATTACTCGCCAGGCCCAAGGCATAGATGTGATCGGTGTCGTAATTCCAGCGTGGATAAAGCACATCGCTGGCCTCGTCACGATAAGAACCGACACAGGCATCCACTTCACCGCGCTGGGCCAGGCCCACGGCGCGGGTGTACGGCTCAGTACGGAAGTCGAGTTTGACCCCGGCCGGCTCGAAGATAGCCCGCATCACGTCCCAGCCCAGGCCATGCCCGTCAGCAGCGGTATAGTTTTCCCATTCTTCGCTGGCCAGATGAATCACGGACGGCGTCGGCGCGGCATCCCCCGCCTGGGCGAGCGAGCAAACCATTGCAAAAACCACCGCCAACCAGCACCGAACCATCCCAGTCCTCTGCTTCGCCCGTCAGGCGAAAATCCTTACCAGCCCTTGCATCGCCAACCACGCAAATACACCGGCCAGCACGTCGTCGAGCATGATCCCGACGCCGCCATGGACATGCCGGTCGATCCAGCGAATCGGCCACGGCTTGAGAATGTCAAAGAAGCGGAACATCAGGAAACCCGCCAGCAACCAGTACCAACCTTCCGGCACCAGCCACAGGGTGATCCACATCCCGACCATTTCATCCCAGACGATGCCCTCGTGGTCATGCACGCGCAAATCGTCGGCCACCTTGCCGCACAGCCAGAAGCCGAACAGCATGGTGATGCCCAGCATCAGCCAGTAGGCCCAATCGGGCATCATTTGCCACAACGGGATAAAGGGTAGCGCAACTAACGAACCCCAGGTGCCCGGTGCCTTCGGAAGGGTTCCCGAGCCGAAGCCGAACGCCAGGAAATGCCAGGGATTGCGCCAGACCGAAGGCGGTACGAACTCCGCCGGGACCTGTTTGGGATGATCTGTCACGGTGTCTCCCGAAAATGTTGATAACCCCGGGTTTGCGGGGTGATGTCTTGTCCATCGGCATCCAGCAGCGCTACGCCCTGCCCCGTCACGACACACCCGACCACATGGATAGGCCAGCCTTCTGCCAGCAATGCCGGCAACTCGACGGACGGTAGGGTGAAGGCGAGCACATAATCATCGCCGCCGCTGAGGGCTGCGGTTTCGGCAGCTGATTGACCGAGAAAGGCCACTAACGCAGCCGACACGGGCAGCTTACTCCGCTCAAGCTGAATGCCGACCTTCGACGCCTGCGCGATGTGACCGCAGTCGGCGAGCAGGCCGTCGGAGATGTCCAGCGCCGAGGTGGCCTTACTACGCAGAGCCTGACCCAGCGCCAGTTGCGGCTGCGGTGACCAGTAATGCGCCAGCAGCGGCTCGGCAACGGCGGCGTCAGCCGTTCGCTGACCCAACACCAGAGGCAATGCCCCGGCCGCATTGCCCAACTCGCCACCCACGCACAACAAATCGCCGGGCTGGGCGCCGCTACGGGTCAGCGCCTGAGCGGCCGGCACACGACCGAACACGGTCATGGTCAGGCTCAGCGGCCCTCGGGTGGTATCGCCGCCCACCAGCGCCACGCCGCAGCGTTGCGCCATGAGGTTCAAACCACGGGAGTACGCCTCCAGCCAATCGGCGGTCACCGTCGGCAAGGTCAGGGCAAGGGTAAAGGCAATGGGGGTGGCGCCCATGGCAGCCAGGTCACTGACGGCCACAGCCAGCGAGCGCTGACCGAGCAGAAACGGGTCGCAGGGGTCTGCGAAATGCACACCGGCCACCAGGGTGTCGGTGGAAATGGCCAACTGCTCCCCGGGGGGAACAGCCAGCAAGGCGCAGTCATCGCCGATCCCGAGGGCAACGCCTTCGCCGCCTTGCGCACAGGGCGCGGCGGCGAAAAAATTGCGGATCAGCTCAAACTCGCCCATCGCGATATCAAGCGCAAATCAGCGCTTGAACGCCTTCACTTCAGCTTCACGCAGACGTGGGGCCAGCTTGTCGAGTACACCGTTGACGAACTTGTGGCCGTCGGTGGAACCGAAGACTTTCGCCAGCTCGATACCTTCGTTGATCACAACGCGGTAAGGCACGTCGACACGCTCGAGCAATTCCCAGGTGGACAGGCGCAGAACGGCCAGTTCAACCGGGTCCAGTTCTTCGATGGTGATGTCCAGGCAAGGCGTCAGGGCTGCATCGATCTTGTCCTTCTGAGCCGGAACCCCGTGAAGGATTTCGCGGAAGTAGGCACCGTCGACATCACTGAAATCGTTATCGACCCGGAACTGCGCTTCGATCTCGTTCAAAGACTGCTTGGCCATGTGCCATTGGTACAGCGCTTGGGTCGCGAGCTGACGGGCTTCGCGACGCTTGACGCTTTTCGATGGCTTGCCGGCATCCGCAGGCTTTGGATCGCGCGGGTTGAAACGATCGCTATCGTCGCTAATCACTTGGCCTCCAACTGCGCCAGCAGGCTGACCATTTCCAGAGCGGACAGGGCAGCTTCGGCACCTTTGTTACCGGCCTTGGTGCCGGAACGTTCGATGGCTTGCTCGATGGAGTCAACGGTCAGCACGCCAAATGCGACTGGAACGCCGAACTCCATGGACACCTGGGCCAGGCCCTTGGTGCATTCGCCTGCCACGTATTCGAAGTGCGGAGTGCCGCCACGAATGACCGCGCCCAGGGCGATGATTGCCGCGTATTCGCCTTTCTGAGCGACTTTCTGCGCAACCAGCGGAATTTCGAAGGCGCCAGGTGCGCGGATGATGGTGATGTCGCTTTCGCTTACGCCGTGGCGAACCAGGGCATCCACTGCACCGCTGACCAGACTTTCAACGACGAAGCTGTTGAAACGGCCCACTACCAAAGCGTAGCGGCCTTTAGGGGCGATGAAGGTACCTTCGATGGTCTTCAGGGTCATTCGTTAGATCTCTTAAAGAGCCGGGACGCGCTTTCTACGCGTCCCTCAGTGATTTGTTAGCCGCGAATCAAGGACCGGAAACAACCGGTCATTATTCGGAGGGCACGTATTCTACAACTTCCAGATCGAAACCGGATATCGCATTAAATTTCATTGGCGCACTCATCAGGCGCATTTTGCGCACGCCCAGGTCCCGGAGGATCTGCGAACCGGCACCGACGATGCTGTAGGTGGTCGGCTTTTTCACGGCCGCCTGATCGGCGGTTTCGCGAATGTGCGCCAGCAACACATCGCCATCGAGCGGGTGACCGAGCAACAGCACCACACCGCTGCCAGCCTCGGCAACCGCAGCCATGGCGGCGCGCAGGCTCCAGCGGCCTGGTTGCTTGACCATCAGCAGGTCGCGCAGTGGGTCCATGTTGTGCACGCGAACCAGGGTCGGTTCTTCGGCACACACATTGCCCAGGGTCAGGGCCATGTGCACGTCGCCTTCCACGGAATCACGATAGGTCACCAGGTTGAATTGGCCCAGTTCGCTGTCCAGCGGCTGCTCGGCAATCCGCTGAACGGTACGTTCGTGGATCATTCGGTAGTGGATCAGGTCGGCGATGGTGCCGATCTTGATGTCGTGTTCAGCGGCGAAAGCTTCCAGCTCGGTGCGGCGGGACATGGTGCCGTCGTCGTTCATCACTTCGCAGATCACACCGCTCGGCTCGAAACCGGCCATGCGCGCCAGGTCGCAAGCGGCTTCAGTGTGGCCAGCGCGGGCCAGGGTGCCACCGGCCTGGGCCATCAGCGGGAAGATGTGGCCGGGGCTGACGATGTCTTCAGCCTTGGCGTCTTTGGCTGCGGCCGCTTGCACGGTGCGTGCGCGGTCGGCGGCGGAGATGCCGGTGGTCACGCCTTCAGCCGCTTCGATCGACACGGTAAACTTGGTGCCGAAGCCGGAACCGTTGCGTGGCGCCATCAATGGCAGCTTCAGCAGTTCGCAGCGCTCGCGGCTCATCGGCATGCAGATCAGGCCACGGGCGTGCTTGGCCATGAAGTTGATGTGCTCGGGCTTGCAGCACTCGGCGGCCATGATCAGGTCGCCTTCGTTCTCGCGGTCTTCGTCATCCATGAGGATGACCATCTTGCCTTGGCGGATGTCTTCAACCAGTTCTTCGATGCTATTGAGCGCCACAAGGCACCCCCTTGAGTCAGGATTTGAGGTAGCCGTTGGCGGCCAGAAAGCTTTCGGTAATGGTGCTGCCGGCAGTCGACTCTGCGGCCTTGTCACCCAGCAACAGACGCTCCAGATAACGCGCCAGCAAGTCGACTTCCAGGTTTACCCGGCGACCTGGCTGGTACGACGCCATGATGGTTTCGCTCAGGGTGTGCGGAATGATCGTCAGCATGAACTCGGCGCCATCGACCGCGTTCACGGTCAGGCTGGTGCCGTCGACAGTAATCGAGCCTTTATGGGCGATGTACTTGGCCAGTTCTTTCGGCGCGCGGATGCGGAATTCCACGGCACGCGCGTTTTCGGTACGGGCAACCACTTCGCCCACGCCATCGACATGACCGCTGACCAGATGCCCGCCGAGGCGAGTGGTCGGGGTCAGGGCTTTTTCCAGGTTCACCGGACTGCCGCTCTTGAGGTCGTTCATGGCGGTACAGTCGAGGGTTTCGCGGCTGACGTCGGCGGCAAAGCCGTTGCCCGGCAGTTCTACCGCGGTCAGGCACACGCCGTTGACCGCGATGCTGTCGCCCAGCTTGACGTCGCTCAGGTCGAGCTTGCCGGTTTCTACGTGGACCCGCACATCACCGCCCTTTGGGGTCAATGCACGAATACTGCCGATGGATTCGATGATGCCGGTAAACATGAGGTTCTCCTCGAGAACAAAGCCAGCGCTGTAGCGATGGCCGGGAATTATACCCTCGCTACTGGCGAAGGAATGGCAGTGACCCGCCAGTCATCGCCAACCGCGCGAATTTCGGTGATTTTAAGTTCGGGAGCATCCTTCATTTGCGCGAGCGGCCAGTCGAGCAGCGGCCGCGCCGAAGAACCGAGGAACTTGCCGGCGATGAAAATCTGGAATTCATCCACCAGGCCTTGCTGCGCGAAAGCACCGGCCAGACGCGGCCCGGCTTCGACCAGCACCTCGTTGACGTCACGGGCGGCGAGCGCGACCAGCAGTTGGCGCAGATCAACCTGACCGTCGACGCCGGGCACGATCAGGCATTCCGGGCCATTGGCGTACTGCTCCTCTACCGCCACGCAAGTGGCGACCAACGCCGGGCCAGCCTTGAAAAACGGCGCATTCAGCGGCACCCGCAGGCGACCGTCGACCAACACGCGCAGCGGCGGACGGCTCATGGCCAAAGCGGTTTGCTCCGCATCCAGGCCTAATTCGTCAGCGCGCACAGTCAACCGGGCGTTGTCCGCCAGCACCGTGTCGGCGCCGGTCAGCACGACGCTGGCTTGGGCGCGCAGGCGTTGCACCGCCGAACGCGCGGCCGGGCCGGTGATCCATTGGCTTTCGCCGCTTTCCATCGCGGTGCGACCGTCCAGGCTCATGGCCAACTTGACGCGCACGAACGGCAAGCCGTGTTCCATGCGTTTGAGGAAGCCCTGATTGAGCTTGCGCGCCTCGCCTTCCAGCACGCCGCTTTCGGTGGCAATTCCGGCCTGGGCCAGGCGTTGCAGACCGCGACCCGCGACTTCCGGGTTCGGGTCCTGCATCGCCGCGACCACCCGGGCGACCCCGGCATTCACCAGTGCATCGGCGCAGGGCGGCGTGCGGCCGTGGTGGCTGCACGGTTCCAGCGTCACGTAGGCCGTGGCGCCACGGGCCTTGTCGCCAGCGGCGCGCAGGGCATGGACTTCAGCATGCGGCTCGCCGGCGCGCACGTGCCAGCCTTCGCCGACAATCTGCCCGTCCCGCACAATCACGCAGCCCACCCGAGGGTTGGGGTGCGTCGTGTAATGACCCTTGCGCGCCAGTTCCAGCGCGCGGGCCATGTAATGAGCGTCGAGGATGGCGTGTTCGGCGGGCATATTCATTCTTTCACCGGCTCACGGGCCAGGCGATCGATCTCTTCGCGGAACTCGTTGAGGTCCTGGAAGCGGCGATACACCGAAGCGAAGCGGATATAGGCGACTTCGTCGAGCTTCTGCAGCTCGGCCATCACCAGTTCACCGACCACGAGGGATTTGACCTCGCGCTCGCCGGTGGCGCGCAGTTTGTGTTTGATGTGTACCAGCGACGATTCGAGGCGCTCGACACTCACCGGGCGCTTCTCCAGCGCTCGCTGCATGCCGGCACGCAGTTTTTCTTCGTCGAAGGGCTGACGGCTGCCGTCGGTTTTGATCAGGCGCGGCAACACCAGTTCGGCGGTCTCGAACGTCGTGAAACGCTCGCCGCAGGCCAGGCATTCACGCCGGCGGCGCACCTGTTCGCCCTCGGCGACCAGACGCGAGTCGATGACCTTGGTGTCGTTGGCACCGCAGAAGGGACAGTGCATGGTGGCAGGCAACAAAAAAAGGGAGGGCCATGGTAGCGCATCCCGGTGGCAAGACAAGCCATAGGGTTTACGGTATACAGACGCCTATAGAGCTTGATCCATGGATTTCACCTTGCTGGAGCCGTAAATGTCCTTAAGACCGCTCGTTTTGCTCAGTCTTTTCAGCCTGCTGGTGGCCTGCAGCAGCGATGCGCCCAAGCCCCAGCCACCGACGCCAGGGCCCGCCCCGCAGGCAGCGCAGAAAAAAGCCCAGGAGTCGGCCAATCTTGGGCCGCTGCCCGCGTACCAGCGTGAATTGAGCGGCACCTTGCAAGGCGTGCCGGCCGGCGCCGAAGTCGAATTGGCGCTGCTGGTGATCGATGAAAAGGATCGCCCACAGCAATTGCTTGCCAGTTCCACCTTGATCGGCACCAATCAAGCGCTGCCGTTTCACCTGCGCTTCAACCCGGATTCATTCCCGGTCGGTGCCCGCGTTGAACTGCGCGGCCGCGCCAGCCAGTCCGGCCAGCTGATTCTGCATCTGCCGTCGCAGTTCATTTCCCAGCCGACCACGCAGGCCTTGGGTCAGCTGCAATTCGTCAAAGCGCCATGATTGCACCGTTCGACCTGCAACAGGCCTTGGGTGAGCTGCTCGGTGATGCGCAGCTCGTGCCTGTCGCATTGCCCGAGACCGACCTGAAACTCTGGCTGATCGACGGCGACAACATGGACCGCGCGTTCAGCCCCGAAGAAACCCGACGGATCCTGCATGAACCGCCCTACTGGAGTTTCTGCTGGGCCAGTGGTCTGGCGGTGGCGCGTTATCTGGCCGAATTCCCGGAGTGGGTCAAAGGCAAGAGAGTCCTGGATTTCGGTGCCGGTTCGGGGGTGGCGGGGATTGCCGCCGTGAAGGCCGGCGCGCTGGAAGTGGTGGCCTGTGACCTCGACCCGCTGGCGATTGCCGCGTGCCGGGCGAATGCCGAACTCAATGACGTACAGCTCACCTACTCGACCGACTTTTTCGCCGAGGCCGACCGGTTTGACCTGATCCTGGTCGCCGACGTGCTCTACGACCGCGCGAACCTGCCATTGCTCGATGAGTTTTTGACCCGTGGCAAGGAGGCACTGGTGGCGGATTCGCGGGTCCGGGATTTTCGTCACCCGTTGTATCAGCGCATTGAAATGCTGGAAGCGATGACCCTGCCGGATCTGGCTGAACCTGAAGAGTTTCGGCATGTGAGCCTCTACCATGCGCGGCGTGCCTAGCCTTATAGTTGCCCCATTCACGCTTTTACGAGATCCCCCATGAGTCAGGAAACGCCGTACATCTTCGACGCCACGACTGCTGATTTCGACCAGTCGGTGATCGAGAACTCTTTCCACAAGCCGGTGCTGGTGGATTTCTGGGCCGAATGGTGTGCGCCCTGCAAAGTGCTGATGCCATTGCTGCAGACCATTGCCGAAAGCTATCAGGGCGAATTGCTGCTGGCCAAGGTCAACTGCGACCTGGAACAAGACATCGTCGCCCGTTTCGGCATTCGCAGCCTGCCCACCGTGGTGCTGTTCAAGGACGGTCAACCGGTCGACGGCTTTGCCGGTGCGCAACCGGAATCCGCCGTGCGGGCGATGCTTGAGCCCCACGTTCAGATGCCGCCACCCGCAGCGACCGACCCGTTCGAACAGGCCCAGGCGTTGTTTGACGAAAGCCGTTTCGCCGACGCCGAAGCGGTGCTCACAGTGCTGTTGGGCGAAGACAACACCAACGCCAAGGCACTGATCCTCTACGCCCGCTGCCTCACCGAGCGCGGTGAATTGGCTGAAGCGCAAACCGTGCTCGACGCGGTCAAGAGCGATGAACACAAAGCGGCGCTGGCCGGTGCCAAGGCGCAGATCCAGTTTCTCGGTCAGGCCAAGGATTTGCCGGATGCGGCAGACCTGAAAGCGCGCCTGGCGAAAGACCCGCAGGACGATGAAGCGGTGTATCAACTGGCGATTCAGCAACTGGCTCGCCAGCAATACGACGCGGCGCTGGATGCGTTGCTCAAACTGTTCATCCGCAATCGCAGCTACAGCGAAGGGTTGCCGCACAAAACCCTGCTGCAGGTGTTCGAACTGCTGGGCAATGACCATCCGCTGGTGACCACGTACCGCCGCAAGCTGTTCGCTGCGCTGTACTAAGCCGGTTCGATCCAGCTGTAGAGCGGCGTATCCCCGCCGCTCGACACTTTCACATCGGCGCTATGGCGCAAGCGCACCAACAGGCGCTTGCCCGACACCGCGCTGCCGGTCAGCCCTTCCAGCTGATCGAGCAAATCCGGCCCGCTCAATTGCCCGGCCTTGCGCAGCAGGTCCTTGGCGATCTGCCACAACGCTTCATCCTGAGTCACCGGTTTGGCCGGGGCGACACTGGCCTCGGGCTTGCTCACCTGCAACTGCGCGCCGAGCTTCGCCCAGTCACCGTCATCCATCTCCAGCGTCAAATCCACCGGCCAGTCGCCGATGCTCCCGCGAATTCGCAACATAGGTCCGCTCCTGCACATTTCTGACCGGCATGCTCCCATGGGACTTGTGCAACGCCAAGCAGGCGGTCAAACTCTTCGCACTTACGTTATAAGATTACATAACAAATTATTCATTTTACTTTTCGGAGACCCGCCATGCGCCGTCTGCTGCTCGCTTTGCCGTTTGCCTTGTTGCCGTTGGCCGTCGCCCACGCCGCCGATGAACATGATCATGAGCACGGCAGCCTCGGCGCCCACGAACATGGCGTCGGCCGCTTGAACGCAGCGCTGGACGGCCAGACCCTGGAGCTGGAACTGGAAAGCCCGGCGATGAACCTGGTGGGTTTCGAACACGCCGCCACCACGGATGCCGACAAAGCCAAGGTCGTCACCGTCCGCGCCCAGCTGGAAAAACCGCTGGCGTTGTTTAATCTGCCGAAAGCCGCTGGCTGTGTGGTCGCCATGCAGGAACTGGAGAGCCCGCTGTTCGGTGACAAGCCGGACGCCGACGATGATCACGCTGAAGATGCCAAGGACGAACATCACCACGATCACAGCGAAATCCACGCACACTATCAATTCACCTGTGCAGCGCCCGGCGCCCTGAAAACCCTGGACCTGGCGACTATTTTCAACACGTTCCCGGCCACCCGGAAAATTCAGGTACAACTGATCGGCCCGAGCGGGCAGCAAGGCGTTGAAGTGACCGCGAAGGCGGCGGCCCTCAAGTTCTGAGCTCACTGAAATCTAATGTGGGAGCGGGCTTGCTCGCTCCCACAGGGTTCACCACCAATCTGACCGGTTTCACATGACCCAAGCACTCATCGAACTGTCCGACCTGGGCTTCAGCTGGCCAGGTCACCCGCCGTTGCTGGACATCCCGGCGTTTCGCCTGGAGCCCGGCGAAACCCTGTTCCTCAAAGGCCCCAGCGGCAGTGGCAAAACCACCCTGCTCGGCCTGCTCGGTGGCGTGCAGAAACCTGATCGCGGCAGCATTCGCCTGCTCGGCCAGGAACTGACCGAACTTGGCGCCGGTGCCCGCGACCGTTTCCGCGTCGACCACACCGGCTACATCTTCCAGCAATTCAATTTGCTGCCGTTCCTGTCGGTGCGCGAGAACGTCGAACTACCCTGCCACTTCTCCAAATTACGCGCCGAACGGGCGAAGCAGCGCCACGGCAGCGTCGATCAGGCCGCGGCCACCCTCCTCGCCCATTTGGGTTTGAAGGACGAAAGCATCCTCAGCCGCCGCGCCGACTCGCTGTCCATCGGTCAACAACAACGCGTGGCCGCTGCACGAGCGCTGATTGGTCAGCCAGAACTGGTCATCGCCGATGAACCAACGTCGGCGCTGGACTACGACGCTCGGGAAAACTTCATTCGCCTGTTGTTCGCCGAATGCCGTGAAGCCGGGTCGAGCCTGTTGTTTGTCAGCCATGACCAGAGCCTGGCGCCGCTGTTCGATCGCAACCTGTCGCTGGCCGAACTCAATCGCGCCGCCACCCCGTCCGAGGTCTGAGATGTATTTGTTTCGTCTAGCCATGGCCAGTCTGGCTAACCGGCGCTTCACCGCGATTCTCACCGCGTTCGCCATCGCCCTGTCGGTGTGCCTGCTGTTGGCGGTTGAGCGCGTGCGCACCGAAGCCAAAGCCAGTTTCGCCAGCACCATCAGCGGCACCGACCTGATCGTCGGCGCGCGTTCGGGGTCGGTGAACCTGTTGCTGTACTCGGTGTTCCGGATTGGCAACGCCACCAACAACATCCGCTGGGACAGCTTCGAACACTTCGCCAACAACCCGAAAGTGAAGTGGGCAATCCCGATGTCCCTCGGCGACTCCCATCGCGGTTACCGCGTGATGGGCACCACCGAGGCCTACTTCGAGCATTACCAGTACGGCCATCAGCAACACCTGGAACTGGCCGACGGCCGCGCCTTCGCCACCGATCCTTTCGAAGTGGTACTCGGTGCCGAAGTCGCCGACGCGCAGCACTACAAACTCGGCGACAAACTGGTGCTGTCCCACGGCGTGGCGGTGATCAGCCTGGTCAAGCACGACGACAAACCGTTCACCGTGGTCGGCATCCTCAAGCGCACCGGCACCCCGGTGGACCGCACGTTGCACATCAGCCTCGGCGGCATGGAGGCGATTCACATCGACTGGCACAACGGCGTGCCGGCCCGAGGCGAAGGCCGGATCAGTGCCGATCAGGCGCGCAACATGGACCTCACGCCGCAAGCGATCACGGCGTTCATGCTCGGTCTCAACAGCAAGATTTCGACCTTCGCGGTGCAACGCGAGATCAACGAATTCCGCGGTGAGCCGATGCTGGCGATCCTCCCCGGCGTGGCACTGCAAGAGTTGTGGAGCCTGATGAGCACGGCGGAAAAAGCCTTGTTCGTGGTCTCGCTGTTCGTGGTACTGACCGGGTTGATCGGCATGCTCACGGCGATTCTCACCAGCCTGAATGAACGTCGGCGGGAGATGGCGATTCTGCGTTCGGTGGGGGCCCGACCGTGGCACATCGCAACGTTGCTGGTGCTGGAGGCATTTGCGTTGGCGTTGGCCGGAGTGATTGCCGGCGTGGCGTTGCTGTATGTGTGTATCGCCGCCGCCCAGGGCTACGTGCAAGCCAATTACGGCTTGTACCTGCCGCTGGCGTGGCCGAGCGAGTATGAATGGAAGCTGCTCGGTGGCATCCTGATCGCCGCTTTGCTGATGGGCAGCGTGCCGGCCTGGCGCGCGTATCGCCAATCGTTGGCCGATGGCCTGTCGATCCGACTATGAGGACGTTGAACATGCCCCGCGCCGTACTAGCGCTGCTAATGCTGGTCGCCTTGCCCCTGTGGGCGGCCGAGCCGAAAGACCTGACCTGGTCAGAAATGATCCCGCCGGACGCCGCGCCGGAAGTGCCGAATATGACGCCGCTGCACGACTTGTCGCAGATGAGCAGCACCCTGGCGGCCGAGTCGGCACCCGCCGCCAAGCAGGACATGCCGAATGCGCCGGTGGTGAAGAGCCTGGATGGCCAGAACATTCGCCTGCCGGGCTACATCGTGCCGCTGGAAGTCAGTGAAGACGGGCGGACCACGGATTTTCTGTTAGTGCCGTATTTCGGCGCCTGCATCCACGTGCCGCCACCGCCGTCGAACCAGATCGTGCATGTGAAAAGCGAAGTCGGCGTGAAGCTGGATGAGCTGTATCAGCCGTACTGGATCGAGGGGGCGATGCAGGTCAAGGCGTCCACCAGCGAGCTGGCGGATGCCGGGTATCAGATGGAGGCGGACAAAATTTATGTGTATGAACTGCCGGAGTGAATCCGGTGGTCATGTGTGATCTGACAGATAGTTATCGCGATCAGGCTCACTCCTACAGGGATCACCTAAATCCTGTAGGAGTGAGCCTGCTCGCGAAGGAGCCCTCAGAGCCAACACAAAAACCAACCCATCACCGTTTCATTGAGCTGAATCAAAAGACCGTATCAGAGCGCTTTGTACCATTGGACATCGAAAATTTTTAACGTCCTTTGGAGCCCTCCATGCACAAGTCCTTGCTCAGCGCTTCGCTGTTTGCCTTAGCGCTCACAGCCCCGCTCGCCCATGCCTTCGAGGCTGGCGACATCCTCATTCGTGCCGGTGCCATCACTGTCAACCCGAAAGCCGACAGCTCCAGCGTCAAGGTCGACCAAGGCCCGCTGGCCGGTACCAACCTGGGTGGCAAAGCCACCATGGACAGCGACACGCAGCTGGGCCTGAACTTCGCGTACATGATTGACGCCCACTGGGGTATCGAGCTGCTGGCGGCTACCCCGTTCGAGCATGAGGTGAAACTCAAAGGCACTTCTTTGGGTTCCGCGGCCAACGGTAAACTCGGCACCCTGAAACACCTGCCGCCGACCTTGAGCGTTGTGTACTACCCGCTCGACTCGAAGTCCGATTTCCAGCCGTACCTCGGCGCCGGTATCAACTACACCGTGATCTATGACGAACACGTCGGCAGCGAAGCCCAGGCCAAGGGCTTCAGCAATTTCGAGGCTGAAAACTCATGGGGCCTGGCGTTTCAGGTCGGTGCTGACTACATGATCACCGACAACATCCTGCTCAACGCCCAAATGCGCTACATCGACATCGACACCCGCGCGACCGTCGAAAACGACTCGCTGGCGCCTGGCACACGTGCCAAGGTCAATGTTGACGTAGACCCATTCGTTTACATGGTTGGCCTGGGTTACAAGTTCTAAGCCCCCATAAAAAAAGGCGCCTCAACCGGCGCCTTTTTTGTGGCTGTAAAAAACTCAGCGTCCCAGCAGCCGTGCCAAACCAACACTCATCGGTGTCTGCCCGCAAAAGCTGAAGCGCTGCAGCAAACGCTGGTTGTTCGCCCGGGAATGGCGGATGTCGCCAGAACGCGCCGGGGCATAGCTGATCGGCGGCAACTCGCCCACCACCGCTTCCAGCGCCTGGAGCATTTGCTTGAGGCTGGTCGCCTGGTTCCAGCCGACATTCACCGCGCCGACTTCAACCTGTGGTTTTTCGACGGCTTGCACCAGCAGGTCCACCAGATCCTCGACGTAGACGAAGTCGCGCGTTTGTTCGCCATCGCCGAACACGGTGATCGGCAGGCCTTTGTGTGCCCGCTCACTGAAAATGCTGATCACCCCGGAATATGGCGAGGACGGGTCCTGCCGGGGGCCGAAGATGTTGAAGAAGCGGAAGATCACCGGTTCCAGTGCATGCTGGCGCCGGTAGAAATCGAAGTAGTACTCGCTCGCCAGTTTGTCCGACGCGTACGGCGTCAACGGCGCTTTGGCGGTGTCTTCATCGATCGACTCACCTTCGCCATTGTTGCCGTACACCGCCGCGCTGGATGCAAACAGCACGCGCTTGACGCCAGCCTGGCGCATGGCTTCGCAGACATTCAGCGAACTGATGAAGTTGCTCTGATGCGTCTTCACCGGATCATCCACCGAAGCCTGTACCGACGCCACTGCGGCCAGGTGCGCCACCGCGCTGCATCCGAGCATCGCCTGAGCCACCAGCGCAGCATCGGCGACGTCGCCGACGATCAATTCAAGGTGGGGGTTATCCAGTGGCAGGTTGCTGCGTTTGCCAGTGGACAGGTCATCGAGAATCCGCACCGAATGGCCCTTGGCGAGCAAGGCATCGGTCAGGTGCGAGCCGATGAAACCGGCGCCGCCGGTGATTAAAACGGGTCCGTCAGCCATGGCGATAAAACCTGTCCAGTAAGCCCGGGAGCGCGGCGCGCCAGGCGCGAGGCTTGATCCCGAACGTGTGCAAAATTTTCTTGCAGGCCAGCACTGCGTGCTGCGGCTCTTCGGCGGCATCCGGACGCGCGGCGTGCGCCTGGGCGGTCGGTGCTTCGATGGCCAGCGGATGCAGACTGCGTGCTTCGGTCAGGATGGCCTGCCCCAGTGCCAGCGGCGTGGTCGCCTCATGCCCGGCGTAATGATAGGTGCCCCACAGCGGCGCTGCACAATCGAGTTGCTTGAGCACCGAAATGATCACCCGGGCCGCGTCGTCGACCGGGGTCGGGTTACCCCGGCGGTCATCGGCCAGCAGCAGTTCGTCGGGGGTTTCGGCCCGCGCAAGGAAACGCCCGAGCGTGCCGTCAGGGCTGTCATCGAGCAGCCAGCCGAAACGCAGCAAGACGTGCTGCGGGCAGGTTGCGCGAACGCTTTGTTCGATGCGCCACAGCGCCTGACCGCGTAGCCCCAGCGGCACCGGTTCGTCTTTTTCGCTGTAGGCGGTGGCGCGGGAGCCATCGAACACTCGATAGCTCGAAGGTTGCAGCAGCACGATGTTGTGATGCTGGCACAGTTCGGCCAGACGCTCGACCGCGCGCTCCTGCCCGGCCAGACGCCCTTCGCTGACCGTCTCCGCCTGAAACCAGTCGAAGTAGTAGGCGAGGTTGATCAGCGCGTCCGGGCGGGTGTCGTCGAGCAGTTGCGTCAGGCTCGCGGCATCCCAGCCGTCTTGTGGGGGGCGGGGGGCGAGGAAACCGATGTCTTCCTCCGCACCGAGGCGAATCAGCGCCTGCCCAAGGGCATTTCCGCCGCCCAGTAACATAAGGCGCATTCGCATAGAGTCAGCAGGCCCAGTCTGATTGGAACGATGGCTTTATCGACACGGCCCGCGGGCAATGCCGTTGATAGTTGCCGGAATCGTTGCATTTTGCGGGTTTAGTGCGCAACCGTCATCCGTAAAGTGTAGTGATCCTGAATCTGCGCTGTCCATGCTCGCGATGAGGCCAGAGGGCTCAACGCAAATCCCGAGCGGTACTTGCAACTTGCCCAGCCCACCCGCATAAATCACTTCATGAATCTGCCAATCCCCACGGACAGCGCCCTGGCAGGCTTCCACCCCGCCGTCAGCGCCTGGTTCAGCAGCACCTTCCCGACGGTCACCGCCGCCCAGGCCCGGGCGTGGCCGTTAATTCGTCAGCGCCGCTCGACCCTGATCGCCGCGCCCACCGGCTCCGGTAAAACCCTTACCGCCTTCCTCGCCGTCATCGACGACCTGGTTCACCGCGGCCTGGAAACCGACGTCGGGCTGCCAGACAAAACCCTGGTGGTCTATGTCTCGCCGCTCAAGGCCTTGTCCAACGACATCCAGATCAACCTGCAAAACCCGCTGGCTGGAATCACCGCGCAATTACGGGCGATGGGCTTGCCCGAACTGCAGATCAACACCGCTGTGCGCACCGGCGACACCCCGCAGAAAGACCGCTCGGCCATGCGCAAGACCGCGCCGCACATTCTGGTGACCACCCCGGAATCCCTTTACGTGCTGCTCGGCTCCGATTCCGGCCGGCAGATGCTCGGCACCACGCGCACCGTGATCGTCGATGAAATTCACGCCATCGCCGCCAGCAAACGCGGCAGCCATTTGGCCCTGAGCCTTGAACGGTTACAGGCGCTGTGTGCAGAACCGCTGGTGCGCATCGGCCTGTCCGCCACGCAAAAACCCATCGAAGCAGTGTCGCGTTTTCTGGTGGGCCGCGACCGTCCATGCGCCATCGTCGACATCGGCCACGCCCGCCCACGGGATCTGGACATCGAAGTACCGCCCGTGCCGTTGTCGGCGGTCATGGCCAATGACGTGTGGGAACTGGTCTACGACCGCCTCGCCGCCCTCGCCCGCGAACACCGGACCACGCTGATTTTCGTCAATACCCGGCGCCTCGCCGAGCGTCTGAGCCGGCACCTGAGCGAACGCCTCGGCAAAGACGCGGTGGCCGCGCACCACGGCAGCCTGGCCAAAGAGTTTCGTCTGGACGCCGAGCAGCGGCTCAAGCGCGGCGACCTGCAAGTGCTGATCGCCACCGCTTCGCTGGAGTTGGGTATCGACATCGGCGACGTCGACCTGGTGTGCCAAATCGCCTCGCCGCGCTCGATTTCCGGGTTTCTGCAAAGAGTGGGTCGCTCCGGACACCAGATCGGCGGTACGCCCAAGGGCCGCTTGTTCGCCACCACCCGGGACGACCTGATCGAATGCGCCGCGCTGCTCGATTGCGTGCGGCGCGGCGAACTCGACACGCTGCAGATTCCTACCGCGCCACTGGACGTACTCGCACAGCAAATCATCGCCGAAGTCAGTTGCCAGGAATGGTCGGAGCAGGCACTGCTGGAGACGTTCCGCAACGCTTCGCCATATGCCGGGCTCGACGAAAAACATTATCAGGCGCTACTGCACATGCTCGCCGAGGGCTACAACGGTCGTCAGGGCATCCGCAGCGCTTACCTGCACCGCGACGCCGTGACCCGCACCCTGCGCGGTCGCCGGGGCGCCAAGCTGACCGCCGTGACCAGTGGCGGA
Organism: Pseudomonas sp. 3296; assembly: GCF_031456615.1. Lineage (NCBI taxonomy): Bacteria > Pseudomonadati > Pseudomonadota > Gammaproteobacteria > Pseudomonadales > Pseudomonadaceae > Pseudomonas > Pseudomonas sp. 3296. The sequence continues at coordinate 64,069 of NZ_JAVDUY010000010.1, read as the reverse complement.
ACCATTCCGGACAACGCCGACTACAGCGTGTTGCTGGAGCCTCAAGGCCTGAACATCGGCAGCGTCAACGAAGACTTCGCGGTGGAAAGCATCGCCGGGGACGTGTTCCAGCTGGGCAATACCTCCTACAGGATCCTGCGGGTCGACACTGGTAAGGTCCGGGTCGAAGACGCTCAGGGCCAGCCGCCGACCATTCCGTTCTGGCTCGGTGAAGCGCCGGGGCGCAGCGCGGAACTGTCATTTGCCGTCGCCCGTTTGCAAGCGCACCTCGACGAACTGCTCGGCGCTACACCGGGCAACCTGCAACCGGCCCTCGACTGGCTGACCGACACCCTCGGCCTGAACCTCGCCAGCGCCGAGCAACTGGTGGATTACCTCGCTCGTGCACGCCTGACGCTCGGCGCCCTGCCGTCACAAGACACACTGCTGATGGAGCGGTTTTTCGACGAGTCCGGCGGTACGCAATTGATCATTCACACCCCGTTCGGCAGCCGCATCAACCGCGCCTGGGGCCTGGCCCTGCGCAAGCGTTTCTGCCGCACCTTCAACTTCGAATTGCAGGCCGCCGCCAGCGAAGACGCGATCGTGCTTTCGCTGTCCACCAGCCACAGTTTTGAACTCGACGACGTCTGGCGCTACCTGCACAGCAACAGCGCCGAGCACATCCTGATTCAAGCGGTGCTCGACGCGCCGTTGTTCGGCGTGCGTTGGCGCTGGAATACCGGGGTCGCCCTGGCCCTGCCGCGCTACAGCGGCGGACGCAAAGTGCCGCCGCAGATTCAGCGGATGAAAAGCGAAGACCTGATCGCCAGCGTCTTCCCCGATCAGATTGCCTGCGTGGAAAACCTCGCCGGCGAGCGCGAAATTCCCGACCATCCGCTGGTGGAACAGACCCTCGACGATTGCCTGCACGAGGCGATGGACAGCGAAGGCTGGCTGACTCTGTTGCGGCGCATGGAACGTGGCGACGTGCGGCTGATCAGTCGCGACTTGCCAGCGCCGTCCCCACTGGCGGCGGAAATCCTCAGCGCCCGGCCCTACACCTTTCTCGACGATGCGCCGTTGGAAGAGCGCCGCACGCAAGCTGTGCTCAACCGGCGCTGGACCGACCCAGAGTCGACCGATGACCTCGGCGCGCTGGATGCCGAAGCGATTCAAGCGGTACGCGATGAGGCCTGGCCGACGCCCACCGGCGTCGATGAAATGCACGAGGCGTTGATGAGCCTTGCGTGCATCACCGACACAGAAGCGCAGGCCAATGCGCACTGGCTCGATTGGCTGAACGCCCTGGCCGACAGCGGGCGCGCCAGCCGCTTGCAGATCAACGCCAGGCAATCGTTGTGGCTGGCTCTGGAGCGACTGACTTGCTGGCAGGCGATTTATCCACAGGCGATTTTGTTGCCTGAACTGCGAGCGTTGCCCGGTTTCAATGAAGCCTGGGCGCCCGAAGAAGCCATCGTTGAAGTGATCCGCGCACGGCTCAGCGCATTCGGGCCATTGCCGCTCAGCGCGATTGCCGACCCGCTTGGATTGGCGGCCAATCACGTCACCCAAGCCTTGGCGCAACTGGAACGCGAAGGCTATGTGTTGCGCGGCCGGTTCACGCCCGGCGCGGGTGATGAGCAATGGTGCGAGCGGCATCTGCTGGCGCGTATTCACCGCTACACCGTCAAGCGATTGCGCCGGGAAATCGAGCCAGTGGCGCTGCAGGATTTCATGCGTTTCCTGTTCGACTGGCAGCACTTGTCGTCGGCGACTCAGGGCCAGGGCAGCGCGGTTTTGCCGGCGATCGTCAGTCAGTTCGAAGGCTACCCCGCCGCCGCATCGGCCTGGGATAGCGACATCCTGCCAGCGCGGATCAAAGACTATTCGCCAGGTTGGCTGGACGATCTTTGCCGCAGCGGAAAACTGGTCTGGACACGCCTGAGCGCACACAACAAAGCCGCCAGCACCGCGCTGCGCAGCACGCCGATTCTGCTGCTGCCGCGCAGTCAGGTCCGGTTGTGGAGCAGCTTGACCGAGCAGACACCGGTCAGCGAACTGTCACCCAAAACGCAAAAAGTTCACGAAGCGCTCAGCCAACACGGCGCGCTGTTTTTCGATGAGCTGATTCACGAAGCTCATCTGCTTCGCGCGGAACTGGAAATCGCCTTGCAGGAACTGGTCGGCGCCGGACTGGTGAATGCCGACAGCTTCGCCGGGTTGCGGGCGCTGATCACCCCGGCCAGCAAACGCCAGAATCGCAGCAGCCGACGCGGGCGCGGGGCGTTTATCGGCGGGATGGACGATGCCGGACGATGGGCCTTGTTGCGCCGAGGGCCGGTCGCGGCAGTTGTGGCTAACCAGCGTCCAGCGCCCACACCTGTCGAAACGCTGGAACACATCGCCATGACGTTGCTGCGACGCTACGGCGTGGTGTTCTGGCGTTTACTGGAACGAGAGGCGGATTGGCTGCCGAGCTGGCGCGAATTGCTGCGCACCTTTCATCGGCTGGAGGCGCGGGGCGAGATACGCGGCGGTCGGTTTGTCAGTGGTTTGGCCGGCGAGCAATTTGCGTTGCCCGAGGCCATTCCACTGTTGCGCGAAGTACGTCGACGACCGCATGACGGGAGTTTGATTGCGGTGTGCGGGGTCGATCCGCTGAACCTGGCAGGGACGCTGTTACCGGGACCGAAGGTGCCGGCGTTGGCGAGTAATCGGTTGGTGTACCGCGATGGGTTGCCGGCGGCGGCGGAGATTGCCGGCAAGCTGCATTTTTGGCTGGAGCTGGATCAGGTATCGAGAGCTGAGTTGCATAGCAAGCTGATCCGGCATTGAGGGTTCCTGCACCGGCCTCAATACAAATCACTGGGTTCGCGGCTGATCCGGCAGCAACACCGCCGAATGCTCCTGCGCCAATTCGTCATCCCCATCCATCTGCCGCTGCGGCATAAATACCTGCTGTGGATAAGTCTGCGCGAAGTGCACCCAAGGACTGTTATCCACAAGCTTTTTCAATCGCTGGTTAAACGCCCGGCTCACCGCATATTGCCCCCCCGACACGGTACGGAACTGCGCCGTCAGCACCACGCCATTGAGGTCCATTTTGTCGACCCCGAAGACGTCGAGCGGCCCTTGCAGGTTGTACTTGAGAAACGGGTCGTCGCTGATCGAATGCCCGGCCTCACGGATCAACTCGATCGCCTTGTCGACGTCGGTGTCGTAGGTGAACTGCACCGAGAAGAACGCGTAAGCAAATTGCCGGGATTGATTGGTCACTGCCTTGATCTGGCCGAACGGCACCGAGTGCACAAAACCCTTGCCGTCACGCAGGCGCAAGGTGCGGATGGTCAGGCCTTCGACCGTGCCGGCATGCCCGGAATCGAGCACCACCCAATCACCGATCGACAAGGTGTCTTCGATGATGATGAACAGCCCGGTGATGACGTCCTGCACCAGTTGCTGGGAGCCGAAACCGATGGCCAGCCCCACCACCCCGGCACCCGCCAGGAATGGCGCGACGTTGATCCCGAGATTGGCCATTGTGGTGATCGCACAGATCACCACCAGCAGGATTTTGATCGCATTGCGCAGCAGCGGCAGGATGGTTTTCACCCGCGTACTCGGCTGGCGTGCGGAACGTTTGTTGACCGGTGGTTTCAAGGCCTCCTGAATCGCCGTGTCGAGCACCACCCAGACCATCCAGGTCACCAGAAAAATCAGACCGATGCGGCTCAGCGAATCACTGATCGCGCGTCCCACCGTATTGCTCATCGCGAACTCCAGGAGTGACACCCCCCAGATTCGCCCCAGAATATCGATGAACACAATCGCCATGCCGATCCGCAGCAAGGCGTGTGAAAGGCTCAGGAAACGCTCTTTGTAGGCATTGCTGCGGCGCACCGCTTGCTCGCTGCGGGACTTGAACAGGTGATGCAGCGTCGTGCTGAGGAACACCGTGGCGATCAACAATATGGTCGTGAACAGTGCGCTGCGCAGCACCTGCTGATTGTCATCGCTGATGCTGATCAGGTTCATGACCGAGACCATCACCATCAACAGAATCGGCCAATACCACAGGCCGGAAAAGATCCACAGCGTCTCGCGCAATGCCGGCTGTTTGAGGCGCTGGGCCAACGGCAGAATGCGGATCAGGTGCGCGACCGGTCGGCGCATCTTGACCACCAGCAGACCAAAGGAAATCGAGGCCCCTAGCCCCGTCAGCACCGCGATGCTGCTGGTGAGGTTGTTGCCCAACTGATGGGCAATCTGCGGGCTGGTCAAGGCATCGCTGATCGCCACCAGAAAGCCGATTCCGAATAGCGGCCGAGGGCTGTACTGACGAAGGATCTGCACCGCCCGACGCTTGTGTCCGGTGTTGAACAGGACCACCAATGTGAGCACCAGCGAGGCCGCGAAAATACCGCTGCTGGTGGCATAGGCGAAACACAACGCCAGCGCCCGGCCGGCTGAAACGGGCAGGAAGTGACTGACAAAAATCGTCAACGGCAGGCTGATCAGCGCCGGAAGGCTGAACGGCAACACATAACCGAGCACGGCCTGGCCGCGTTCACGGGTGAGCAGCAGGCGGTGCTCGCTCAGTCGCGTGGCGAGCATTCCACCGAGCAGCCAGAGCATCGCAAAGACGCTCATCCATACACCGGACAAAATCAGGAAATCCCCCGCCACGCTCCAACTGGAACGCGCCGAGGGACGATTGACCAACTGATCCACTTCATCGGCCGCACGGTCGGCGCGCAGACGCCAGGCGTCGACCAGGCCCTCGTTGAGATCGAGTTTGCTCTCGACCTCATCGATGCTCGAACTGATTGCCCCCAGCAAACCGCCCTGGACCAGCGGCTCCGGGTGAGCCGGTGGCGTCGCAGCGGTGCTGTTCGTCTGCAGGCCCGGTAACGTTGCCGCGTGCACTCCGAGGCTGCCCGTCATGAAAATTAGCGCCAGCAGTATCGCCATCTTGAACTGATGCAAAACGCGGTGCTCCTTTTGAATCGTCGAAATGAAACGAAAGATCGCAGCCTTCGGCCGCGCCTACAAGCGTAGATCGGCAACACGCCTGAAAGGTCTCGAATCTTCGATCTTTGCCTGGCGGTCAATTATCAAATGCCGATCCCGGTATTTTTCCGCACAACCCAACCCCGGACACTGCGCTCCATTCACTCAAACCCACCGGAGTTGCAGTCATGCCCATTGCCTTGCTCGCGCTGACCCTCAGCGCCTTCGCCATCGGGACGACCGAGTTCGTCATCGTTGGCCTGCTACCCACCATCGGCGCCGACCTTGGCGTCAGCCTGCCGTCCGCCGGCCTGCTGGTCAGCCTCTACGCCTTGGGCGTGGCCGTCGGCGCCCCGGTGCTGACCGCCCTGACCGGCAAAGTCCCGCGCAAAATGCTGCTGCTGTCGCTGATGGTGCTGTTTACCCTCGGCAATTTGCTGGCCTGGCAAGCGCCGAGCTACGAGTCGCTGATCATTGCGCGGATCGTCACCGGCCTGGCCCACGGGGTGTTTTTCTCGATTGGCTCGACCATCGCCACCAGCCTGGTGCCCAAGGAAAAAGCCGCCAGTGCGATTGCCATCATGTTCACCGGCCTGACCGTGGCGCTGGTCACGGGTGTGCCGCTGGGGACGTTCATCGGTCAGCATTTCGGCTGGCGTGAAACCTTCCTCGCGGTGTCAGCCTTAGGCGTGATTGCCTTCATTGGCAGCCTGATCTATGTGCCGAAAAACATCGCCCACAGCAAACCCGCTTCGCTGTTGCAGCAATTGCAGGTGCTCAAGCAACCTCGCCTTCTGCTGGTGTACGCCATGACGGCGGTGGGTTATGGCGGTTCGTTCATCGCGTTCACCTTCCTGGCGCCGATTCTTCAGGACATTTCCGGCTTCAGCGCCGGCACGGTGAGCCTGGTGCTGCTGGTCTACGGCGTTTCGGTGGCGGTGGGGAACATCTGGGGCGGCAAACTGGCGGACAAACGTGGCCCGATCAGCGCGCTGAAAATCATCTTCGCCTTGCTCGCGGCGGTGCTGTTCACGTTGACGTTTACTGCCGGCAATCCATGGCTGGCGCTGGTCACGGTGCTGGTGTGGGGCGCCGTCGCGTTCGGCAATGTGCCGGGCCTGCAAGTGTATGTGGTGCGTCAGGCCGAACATCACACGCCACAGGCAGTGGACGTCGCCTCGGGGTTGAACATTGCGGCGTTTAACCTCGGTATTGCGGGGGGTGCGTGGGGTGGTGGTTTGATCGTTGCGCACATGGGGTTGATTCATACCGCGTGGATCGGTGGCCTGGTGGTGTTGGTGGCCATGGCGCTGACAGCGTGGAGCGGTCGGCTTGACCGGTTGGGGCCGGTGTATCAAGGTTCAACCCGAATCGTCGCCGGACATTGATTACTCCCACATTTGATTTGTATGAGGGCGTACCGTCCGTAGTCCCGTCGAAACTTTCTCGCCCGCCCGGCAGTCATCCAAAGACAGGGCTGTCCGAGGACCATCAGACGGGAGGCGACATGGCGGCGATTCATATCGGCATTTCAGGCTGGCGTTATGCGCCTTGGCGGGGGAATTTCTACCCAAAGGGGCTGACCCAGAAGCGCGAATTGCAATTCGCCTCGCGGGCGGTCAACAGCATTGAAATCAATGGATCGTTTTACGCCTTGCAACGGCCGGAACGTTACGCCGAGTGGTACGCCGACACCCCGCCGGGTTTCGTCTTCAGCGTCAAAGGCCCGCGTTTCATTACCCACATCAAACGCCTGCGAGATATCCATCATCCACTGGCAAACTTCTTCGCCTCTGGGCTGCTGGAGCTCAAGGAGAAACTCGGCCCGATCCTTTGGCAATTCCCGCCCAACTTCAAATTCGATGCCGGTGTGTTCGAAAGCTTCCTCGAACAATTACCCCACGACACCCAGCAGGCGGCCGCCCTCGCCCGTCAGCACGATTCGCACCTGAACGGCCACACCAGCCTCACGGCGTACAAGAAAAAACCTGTACGGCATGCCGTGGAAATCAGAAACGAAAGCTTTGTCGACCCGACGTTCATCCGTCTGCTCAAACGCTACAATGCCGCGCTGGTGATTGCCGATACGGCGGGTAAATGGCCGTACCGTGAAGACCTCACCAGCGATTTCGTCTACCTGCGCCTGCACGGTGCCGAAGAGCTCTACGCCAGCGGCTACACCCCGCAGGCGCTGAAACGCTGGGGCGACCGGATCGACGCCTGGGTGCATGGCCAGCAACCGTCGGACGCGCAATTGATCGCACCTCGGCAGAAACCCAAGGCCCGCAAATCCCGCGAGGTGTTCTGTTATTTCGATAACGACATCAAGGTCCGCGCGCCCTTCGATGCGCGGCGCCTGCTCGAGCGCTTCCACCTCGACAACGAACTCGCCACCGCCCCCGGTGAGCCGGCAGCGGAAGGCGTACTGCCATGAACGTTCCCGAGCCGCTCGACGCAGCGGATGAGCCGTCCCCCATCCTGACCGCCGTGCGCCGTTTCACGGTGCTGACGGTCAATACGCACAAAGGTTTTACCGCGCTGAACCGGCGTTTCATCCTGCCGGAGTTGCGTGAAGCGGTGCGCAGTGTGTCCGCCGACGTGGTGTTTTTGCAGGAAGTCCACGGCGCCCATGAGCAGCATCCGATGCGCTACAGCAACTGGCCGGCGATGCCGCAGTACGAATTCCTCGCCGACACGTTGTGGCCGCAGTTTGCCTATGGCCGCAACGCGGTTTACCCGGCGGGCGATCACGGCAATGCGCTGCTGTCGAAATTCCAGATCATTCGCCACGACAACCTGGACGTGTCGATCAGCGGCCATGAAAACCGTGGCCTCCTGCATTGCGTGCTGCGCCTGCCCGGTGACGGTCAGGAAATCCACGCCATCTGCGTGCACCTGGGACTGCGCGAAAACCATCGCACCGAGCAACTTAAACTGTTGAGTCGACGCCTCGCAGAGTTGCCGGACGACGCGCCGGTGATCGTGGCCGGGGACTTCAATGACTGGCGCCAGCGCGCCGATGTGCTGCTCAAGCCGTGTGGCCTGCGCGAAGTGTTCGCCGAACATCACGGCAAACCGGCGCGCAGTTTTCCGGCACGCCTGCCGGCGCTTCGACTGGACCGCATCTACGTACGCAACCTCAAGGCTCACCGTCCGCAGGTGCTGGCCGCCCGCCCCTGGTCCCACCTTTCCGACCACGCACCGCTGTCGGTGGAGATCGAACTATGAGCATCCCGTCGATGGAAGAAACTCGTGTGGAACGTCTCTCCACCCCCCAGACCACCGGTGAACCCGGCGTGGTCGATGTGGACTACGGTTGGCAAGGCAACAACCGGGTCGAGTTGCTGGAAAACGGTGAAGCGTATTTCCCGAGGGTGTTCGAGGCCATGCGTCAGGCCACCACGGAAATCCTCCTGGAAACCTTCATCGTGTTCGAGGACAAGGTCGGCAACGAGCTGCAGCAAGTGCTGATCGACGCGGCCCGGCGCGGCGTGCGGGTCACCGCCAGTCTCGACGGCTTTGGCTGCGGCGAATTGAGCACCGGGTTCCTCGCCGCGTTGAGCGAGGCCGGCGTGCACATCCAGATATTCGATCCGGCACCGAAGCATCTGGGCATTCGCACCAACTGGTTCCGTCGGCTGCACCGCAAGATCGTGGTGGTCGACGGCACGATTGCCTTCATCGGCGGGATCAACTTTTCCGCCGATCATTTGGGCGACTTCGGTCCCGAAGCCAAGCAGGATTATTCCGTCGAAGTGCAAGGGCCGGCGGTGGCCGACATTCATCACTTCGCGCTGCTGCAATGCGGGCGCCCGGCCCGTGCCAAATACTGGTGGCAACGACGCCGGCAGCGGCGCTCGGAATTGGCCTTCAACGATCATGACGGTCAGGTTCGGCTGGTGTACCGCGACAACGGCGACCACCGTACCGACATCGAAGAGGTTTACCGACGGGTGCTGCGCACCGCCAAGCGTCGGGTGGTCATCGCCAACGCCTACTTCTTTCCCGGTTATCGCTTGCTGCGCGAGATCCGCAACGCGGCGCGCCGTGGCGTCGACGTACGGCTGATCCTGCAAGGGCAGCCGGACATGCTGGTGGCCAAGCTCGCGGCGCGCATGACCTACGACTATCTGCTCAAGTCAGGCGTGCAGATTCACGAGTATTGCGAGCGGCCGCTGCACGGCAAAGTCGCGCTGGTCGATGAGGACTGGAGCACCGTCGGTTCGAGCAACCTCGACCCGCTGAGCCTGTCGATGAACCTGGAAGCCAACGTGCTGATCCGCGACCGCGCGTTCAATCGCACGCTGTTCGAACGTCTTGAATACCTGAGCGACAACCACTGCAAAGCGATGTCCGTCGACACCGCCCCGCGCGGACGAGTCTGGCACATGACGGTCGGCTTTCTGGTGTTTCACTTCCTGCGGCATTTCCCGGCGTGGGCGGGTTGGCTGCCGGCCCACAAGCCGCGCCTGAAACCCTTTAGCCAACCTAACGGGAGTGATCACCATGTCCCGCGCTGAAGCTCATTCGACCCCACACACCGAGCACCCGGCGAAAACCCGTTGGAGCCGTTGGAAGCGTCCCTTGACGATGCTGTTTTTCCTGGCGCTGATCGTTCTGCTGACGATGCTCGCCCAGCGTCTCGAATGGAATGAAGTGTTCGACACCCTGGCGGATTTCAAGGTGCGCACGCTGGTCATCGCCTCTGGACTGACGCTGGTGAGTTTTCTGGTGTACGCCTGTTTCGACCTGATCGGCCGCACCTACATTCGCCAGGACCTGACGTGGAAACAGATCCTGCCGGTGGGGATCATCAGTTACGCCTTCAACCTCAATTTGAGTGCGTGGGTGGGCGGCATCGCCATGCGCTATCGGCTGTACTCACGGCTGGGCGTGAGTAAGGGCAACATCGCAAAAATCCTCGGCTTGAGCCTGGCGACTAACTGGTTCGGCTACATGGTGATTGCCGGCGCAGTGTTCAGCAGCGGCCTGGTGCGCATGCCGCCCGGCTGGAAACTCAGCAGCGATGCATTGCAAGGCGTCGGTGTGGTGCTGCTGTTGGTGAGTGCAGGTTATCTGGTCGCTTGCCGGTTTTCCAAGCGTCGGGAATGGGCGATTCGCGGGGTGGAAATCAACCTGCCATCGCTGCGCATGGCGGTGCTGCAACTGGCACTGGGGGCGCTGAACTGGTCGTTGATGGCGGCGGTGATTTTTACTTTGTTGCCGAGCAAGCTGGACTATCCGCTGGTGCTGGGTGTGCTGCTGATCAGCGCCATCGCCGGGGTCATCACGCATATCCCGGCAGGGCTTGGGGTGCTGGAGGCGGTGTTTGTGGCGCTGCTGCAACATGAGGTTTCGCGCGGGAGCCTGGTGGCGGGATTGCTGGCGTATCGGGCGATTTATTTCATCTTGCCGTTATTGATTACGTTGGTGATGTATCTGGTGGTGGAAGCCAAGGCGAAGTCGTTGCGGATCTCGAAGAAACCTTCTTGAGGGAGGCGGTGAGCCTGCTCGCGAATGGTCTAAAGGACATTGCAAATCTCAAGTCGATTGAATAATGCTCAACCGCTCACCCACCACCATCTCGGTAATCCAGTCCACCAATATCGAGGTGTACGCCTGTTGTGAAACGGGGTCGCTCAAGGCGTGATCGGCACCGTCGATAATCCGGTGGGTCAGCGAGTGTGTCTGCTGACACGCCGCGCGGTAACTCATGATGGCTGCGTGGGGCACATAGTCGTCAGTCTCGGATTCAACCAGCAGCACATCACCGGTGAATTGCGAGCAGGCATGCAGTGCCCGGTTGCTGTCGGCGCGGATCAACGTGCTGCGGTAATCGCGCAGATCGGTCTTGTCCAGCTCACGCTTGGGTGTGTGCCACTGATCGTCGCGATACAGCGCCGGCACCCGCAGCGCCAGCCAGCGCACCGGACGTAATGACGTCAGTATCGCGGCCAGGTAACCGCCATAACTGGTGCCGACCACGGCGATGGCCGAAGTGTCGAGCGCCGGGTGCGCGAGCAGCCGGTCATACGCCGCCAGCAGGTCGCGCAAATTGTCTTCACGGGTGACGCGCGTCAGCGGGATTCCGGTGCCGCCGGTGTGACCGCGCAAGTCGAACGTCAGGCACACGCACCCCAGACCGGCGATGCCTTTGGCCCGCTCCAGATCCCGCTCCTGACTACCGCCCCAACCGTGCACGAACAGCACGCCGGGGACCTTGGATTTGGGGCTGAGAAAAGTCCCGCTCATCTGTTCATCGTCGATGTCGATCTGAATGGTTTCGCTTCTAGCCGTCATAGGATTTGACCGTTACGTACTTGAGAAGAAAGTCACTGTTTTCCGCCGGGCCGCGATACACCTCGATGGCGTCCGCCGGCAGCGGCTGGTCGGTGTAGATTTCTACCGAGGACACACGAATTGCGCGCATCCGCGGATCGTTGACGAAGCTCTGTAACGCGGCCACTTCCGCGCTGCTGGCACCGCCCATGCGCCAGGACTGCTCCAGCACACCGCTGCGCTGTTTACCATTGCTGTCCAGGCCTTGAGCAATATCGTAGTTGCGCCGGGACGCATAGAAACCGGGATAGGCCTCATCGGCGGCGCTGTCAAACACTTGCGCTTGGCGGATCGCCAATCGCACGTCATCCGGCAACGGCAGCTTGAGCAGGTCCTCGTAATAACCCGGCACCACCAGCAGGTTGGAGCCGCCGTACACCAGCTCACCCTGCCCGTCTTCGATCAAGTATTGATCACCGCAGTAACTCAGCACGGTGTCGCCGATAAAACTCTGACCGACGCTATGGGTGATCACATTGCTCAGGTCCTGCTCCAACACTACGCCTTCGGTGAACAGTTTGCTGGCCTCGGGTCTGGCGAGGATGGCGTCGAACTGGTCAAGGCTCTCGATCACTTCCTGTCCACGTCCGGCGCAGGCATGTACCGGTTTGAGGCGGATCGGGCCGTTGTTGAGCAGGTGTTCGGCTGCAGGCCGCGCATCGCCTAGGGAGAACACGCTGAGGCCATCCAGCACCACATTGCGCACGCGCTCGGAAAACAGCGGTGACCAGCCGGGTGGCGCGTAAGCATTCTGGTTGAGCAAACCATGGCTGATGGCTTTGGTGCAGATGAAATCGTGGTCGACGTAGCCGCCCCACAAATCTTCCGGTCCCTTGACGCCCATTTGCCGGGCGGCAGCGGCGCCTATCAGGGTCTGCGTCGGCAGCAGGTAGAGATCGCGGCCGTTATGCAGTTCCTGATCAAAACTACCGCCATATTTAAGGCCCAGAATCTGCGCCAGCCAACGGGCAAGGGCGCGATTGGTTTCGACCTCATGCTGTGGCGCATTGGGGTGCACGGAATGGGCGACCACCAGTTTTTTGCGGCTTGTTGGGGTCATGCGTCCCCCTTCAATTGGCGCTTGATGAGTGTTGAGGGGAAGGTGCAGAGATCAGGCCAAGCGGTGGGCGCCGGGAACGACTTTTAAAACAGTTAGTTGCGCAAAGGGTAATGGCATCAGGCCTGTTTTATTCTGCACGACAGCCGATTCATCTCCTGCATTTTGCACGATGACCTTGTGGGAACGATGGCGTTCTGACATTCAACAGTGATGTGTCTGATACATCGCCATCGCGAGCAAGCTCGTCTCCCACAGGACTATGTTGTGATCTGGCTACCTTGGGGTTGCAGCCGTCGGCGACACACCAAACCGCGTCCGATAATCACTCGGCGCCAGTCCGGTAATTTTCTTGAATGTCGCCCGAAACGCACTCGGATCCTGATACCCCACGGTCCAGGCAATGTGATCAATGGTGCCGTTGGTAAACTCGAGCATTTCCCGCGCCTTGCCGACCCGCAGGTGCTGGCAGTATTCGGTCGGTTTGAGCCCGGTCGCCGCGCGAAAGCGACGCAGGAACGTGCGCTCCTCCAGCCCGGCCCGCTCGGCCATGGCGGTCAGCGACACATCGGTCGCACCGGTACTTTGCAGCCAATGCTGGACCTTGAGAATCGAAGCGTCCCCATGACTGAGAATCGGTGCAAAGTTACTGCCGCACTCGCTTGCGCTATCGCTGTGTTCCACCACCAGAAAGCGTGCGGTGCCGGTCGCAATGCTCGGCCCCAGCAAACGGTCCACCAGGCGCAGCCCCAACTCGGACCAGGCCATCAGCCCGGCCGTGGTGATCAGGTCGCCGTCGTCGACAATCGGCGTTTCAGCCTTGAGCTTGATCGCCGGGTAACGCTCGGCGAAGGTTTTGGCCGAGGTCCAGTGCGCGGTGGCGCTGCGGCCATCGAGCAGGCCACTTTCAGCCAAAAGAATCGAGCCCACACAGACGCCACCGAGGGTCGCGCCGTTCGCGTGCTGCTGACGAACCCACTGGAGCAATGCCTGCGGCACCTGACCGGCGTAAAAACTGGCGATCGACGGCGGGATCAATACCGCCACCAGGGCTGAGTCCGGCGCCGGATGGCTGTCGTAGACCCGAACCGGGGCCTGATCGCCCTCAACCTGCCAATGGCTGACCCGCAACAGCGGCAACCGCGCCGACTGATGCTCGGCGGCGATTCTGTTAGCCACATCGAACAGGTCCGTCAGCCCATGCACCGCCGCCATCTGCGCGCCGGGATAAATCAGCACGCCCAGTTCGGCGATTGCCCTTTCTGCGTCCATTGTCAGTTTTCCCCCTTCTATTGTCGGTGCGGCCAATCCTCGGACAGCCCGCCAGGCCCAATACTTCATTCCACACCCAAGCAGCATTTCGAGGAAACACTCATGGTCAAGCAAGCGCTCATCGTAGTTGATATCCAAAACGACTACTTCCCACAAGGCAAGTGGCCGCTGGTCGGCGCTGACGCCGCGGCAGATAACGCCGTACGTGTGCTCAAGGCCTTTCGTGAGGCTGGTGATTCAGTGGTGCACATCCGCCATGAATTCACCTCCGAAGAGGCACCGTTCTTTACCCCCGGTTCCGAAGGCGCAAAGCTGCACCCCAATGTGCTCAACCTCGACAATGAGCCCGTGGTCCTCAAGCACTTCGTCAACTCGTTCCGCGGAACCGAGCTGAAATCGATCCTCGATGAACAAGGAATCAAGGAATTGGTGGTGGTCGGCAGCATGAGCCACATGTGCATCGATGGCATCACCCGCGCGGCGGCGGATTTTGGCTACAACGTCACCGTGATTCATGACGCCTGTGCCACCCGAGACCTGGAATTCAACGGCGTTACCGTGCCGGCCGCCCATGTTCACGCGGCATTCATGTCGGCATTGGGCTTTGCCTACGCCAACGTGGTGTCCACTGATGAATTCCTTGCGTGACTAAACGCAGTAAATGTGTGCCGCCCAACCTTCATTAACGGTCGGGAAATACTTTGAAATACCACAGGGCCCGCCATGCAGCGGGCCTTTTGGCGCATGGCAGAAAAAACTCACGCGTGAGTCATTGATGACACTTAGGATTGGGCGTAGGGTTTCTCACGCGTGAGATTTTCACAACGGAGTCACTGCCATGCAAAGCCGCTCGAAACCGTCCGCGAAAAAACCATCGAGCTTCTACATGAAGCAGATGCGCGCAGGCTTGGCAGCCGCCGGTTATGTGAAACACGAATCTTGGGTGCTTCCCGAAAACCGAAGCTTGCTCAAGCAAATGGAGCAACAGTTACGCCAACCGATTCTGGCTGGCTCATTCATGTCGGAGAATTACATGAGCGCAGGCAACAACTGGAACATCGACAGCCTCTACAACGCCCTCAAGGCCCTTGATGAGGTGGCTTCGCAAGAGATCACGCTCTCCCTGATCCAGAGCGCCGAACCCAGCCTGAAGCTGGAGATGAACGAGTTTGGCGGTCTGCCGATTCACATCGCCGTGGCAGGTGAGCAAATCATCGTCGACACCGTTCTGGTCGACGTCGAGTCCATCCGCGACGTGCCAGCCTTCAACGATGCAGTGCTGCGCAGCCGGGAAATGTTCCCGCTGTCCTCGATCGGAATCGAGTCCATGCCCAACGGCCAGGTCGTTTACAACATGTTCGGCGCGCTGAGTTCCGACTCCAGCCTGACCAACGTGGTGACCGAGGTGAAAACCCTCGTCGACAACGTCCAGCGTGCCATCGAAGCCTTCGAACGCTTCTTCAAGTAATTATCAGGAAAGGAAAATCCAATGACTCAGTCCATCTGGAGCAAGTTGTTCACCGCACTGCGCGGCGGCGCCACTGAAGTGGGCGAATCCATCGTCGACCAGCAGGCCCTGCGCATCCTCGACCAGGAAATTCGCGATGCTGACAGCGCGCTGGCTAACGCCAAGCGTGAGCTGATCACCATCATGGCCAAGCACAAACTGTCGGCCGACCGCGTCAGCGAGTACAACGCCAAAATCAAGGACCTTGAATCCAAAGCTGTTGCCGCCCTGAATGCCGGCCGTGAAGACCTGGCGATGGAAGTGGCCGAAGCGATTTCGACCCTGACCAACGAACTCGATGTCGAGCAAAAGCAGGCCACCGAATTCGGCGGTTACGCCGAAAACATGCGCAAAGACATCACCAAGGCCGAAAACCGCATCAAGAGTCTGCGCCAACAAGTGGACATGGCCAAGGCCCGCGAAAGCGTGCAGAAAGCCCAGGTCAGCGCCTCCATCGCCAGCGGCGGCGCCAACGGCAAGCTGGAAACTGCCGTCGGCACCCTGAACCGTTTGCAGGCCAAGCAGCAGCAACGTGCCGCTGAACTGCAAGCTCAGGACGAACTGGCTGACGCATCGACCGGTACCGATCTGGAACGCAAACTGCGCGAAGCCGGCATCACGCCGAACGAAGGCAGCGCCAACGCGATCCTGGAACGCCTGAAGCAAAAATCGGCCGAGTAAAGCGGTCGGGGCAACACCAAAAACCCTGTGGGAGCGAGCTTGCTCCTCCCACAGGTGGGTTACCTGAACTGACTGAACTCATCGCCCTTATTTTTTGTAGAACCGAGGTCAAGGATGGATGCCCTGAAGGGTTTCAAGCTAATCGCCGGCCTGGCCATCTTCATGGTCGCATTGCAAGTGATCAACGCGGCGACCGGCTACAGCCTGGTGGCATTCGGCCTGATCCCGCGAAGCGTGCATGGACTGCTCGGCATCGTCACTTCACCTTTTTTACATGCGTCCTTCTCGCACCTGAGCGCCAACCTCGTGGCCTTTTTGGTCCTGGGCTCGCTGGTGATGGTCGAAGGGCTCAATCGGTTCATGGCGGTCAGCGCCATCATTATTCTGCTGGGCGGCTCGCTGGTCTGGCTGTTCGGTTTTGCAGGTGTACACATCGGTGCCAGCGGCTGGGTGTTCGGGCTGTGGGCGTACATTCTGGCGCGCGCCTGGTTCCAGAAGAGCTGGGGCAATGTGCTCACGGCGGGCGTCGTGGCGCTGTTATATGGCGGCCTGATCTTTGGCTTCCTGCCACGCCGGGGCATTTCCTTCGAAGGGCATCTGTTCGGGGCCTTCGCCGGATTTATCGCCGCCAAAGTACTGTTATCTGCACCACGCAGCAGGTTTAATGCCGCCCGGTAAGCGCAGTGAGCACTCAAGCGCCAACGCCATTACCTCGCAGGAACAAGTACCCCACGGAAGTCAGGGACCCCATGTCGATTTTTCTGTTATTGCGGATGTACGCCTCGTCCCTCTTCCACCGTTTTGGCTGGGCGGGCTTGCTGATTGCGCTGGGCGTACGCCGCCCCACCGCCCCGCCGCCCTCATCGGCTATCGCGTCAAAGGCGCGCAGCAACCTTCAATCAACCCGCCTTGCGCCACACGCGTTCAGGGCGGCGAACTCTTTTACATTGCCTCCACTCGCCTGAAGGAGATCTCCAATGGGATGGTTTAAACAGTTGATGGGGCTTGAGGCTCCGAACACGAACACAAACACCCCGTCGAAATGGACTGCCAACGAAACGCCGTCACCCGTCACTGGCCCATTGGGCCTGGCCTTGGGCAAAGGGGTGATGTTCGACACGACGCTGAAGTTGTTGCTCGACGGTAATTCCACGGTGACGATCCCGGGCTCCCAGCAAATCTGGAGCAACGGCACCATCGATCTCGGGCAGTCGACCTGGCTGTCGCGCTATTACATGAACGACGAAGAGTATTGGCTGCAAGTGCACACCACCGGCGATATCGCCGGCCAGGTCGAGTCGGTGATCCTGTTCAATTACCTCAGTTACATCACCATCAACAGCGAAGCAGAGCTGCGTCGGCTGGCCGGCCCGCAGAGCCTGATCGGGCTGCCGACCTACATCCACAACGGTGTCGAATACACCCGTGAATGGGGCACCGAGAACGGCCAGACGGAATTGGTCGAACTGAGCGAACAGCTGAAAAATCCGGAAGACAGCTACAGCATCGAGCACCGTTCAATGCTGTACGCCCGCGAAACCGGCCTGACAGACCGCCGGGAATTCCTGCTGTTTTCCGTCGAAGAAGACGCCGAAGGCACCATCAGCTTGAGCACCTCGCTGGGCGTCTCGCTGTACACCACTGACCTGAATACTTTTTAACAAGGAAGCCGTCCATGCTAGAAGCACTCTCCATCTCCCTGAACCCGGCGGCCGTACTCGGGTTTTTGTCGTACATCCTCGGCGCCGCCGTGCTGTTCGCGCTGTTCCAGTTCGTCTACACCCGCATCACCCCGCACAAGGAATTCGAACTGATCCGTTCAGGCAACGTGGCGGCTGCGATTGCCCTGGGTGGCGCGATCATCGGTTTCGCCATTCCAGCGAGCAATGTGATTGCCTATTCGATCAGCCTGCTGGACTTCGTCGTCTGGGCAGTCATTGCCGCGTTCGTGCAACTGCTGGCGTTCCTGATGACCAGCCTGGTGCTCAAAGGCACCTCGGAACGCATCAAGAAAGGTGAAATCGCGGCGGGCATTTATGTCGCGGCAGTGGCCATCAGCGTCGGCATGTTGAACGCCGCGTGCATGACCCCTTCCCAGAACTGATTGCGCAGCGGAGATCCTGATGAAACGAAGCAAGTACGTTCAGCTCTCGCTGGCCGCATCGGTCGCCATGGCGATATCCGGTTGCGGGCCAACGGAAAAAACCTACGCGGTGCAGAAGAAGTACAACTTCCAGTCCGTTCAACAATGCGCCGATGAAAAGCTCCCGGTGGACGTCTGCTCGGACGCCTACATGACAGCCATGACCGAACATCGCCGCATTGCGCCGGTGTACGACAACCAGGCCGATTGTGACGCCGACTTTGTCGCCGACTGGTGCCAGCAGGACTCGACCGGCAAGTTCATTCCCCGGCTCGGCGGCTTCGAGCTGAGCGCCGATGGCGAGGTGACGCAGTCCCAGGTCGACGCCGCCAAGGCGCAACTGCCGGCATCGGAAGCCAACACCGGCGGTTCGGGCTTCTCCACCAGCAGCCTGCTGACCGGACTGTTGATCGGCAACATGCTGAGCAACAACCGCAACAGCTATTACTCACAGCCGGTGTACCGCTACCGCGATGATCGCGGTAACTACGGCAACTCAACGCTCAGCCAGCGCGTCGCCAACGGTTCAACGTTTGGCCGCTCCAACCAGGCGCGATCCGGCAGCAGCTACAGCTCCACCATCAGCAAATCGGCCAGCAAGCCGGTTTCTTCCGTTGCCTCGTCGACGTCGCGTGGCGGCTTTGGCAGCAAGGCCAGTGCGCGCAGCGGCTGGGGCGGCGGGTCGAGCAGTTAAGGAAACCGGGCCATGAAGAAAATCCAATGCGCAGAGCGTCATGACTGGAAACAGACCGCCGAAGGTCTCGGCTTTCTGTTTCACACCATCGACAACGAACCCTACTGGGACGAGAGCGCGTATTACCAGTTCACGCTCAAGCAGATCGAAAACGATCTGGAAGACCCGACCACCGAGATCCATGAGATGTGCATGGACATGGTTGCCCGGGTGGTGCAGAACGAGCAATTGCTGGAGCGCCTGAGTATTCCCCCGGCGTTCTACGACATGATTCGCACGTCATGGCTCGAAGGCCACCCGCACCTGTATGGGCGCATGGATTTTTCCTACAACGGCACCGGGCCGGCCAAGTTGCTGGAACTCAACTACGACACCCCGACCAGCCTGTATGAGGCTGCGGCGTTTCAGTGGGGCTGGCTGGAGCAATGTATCGAACGCGGCTTGCTGCCCAAGCAGGCTGACCAGTTCAACAGCATCGACACCAAACTGCATCAGGCCTTCGCCCAGTTGCAGTTGAAGCAGCCGTTCTATTTCGCCTCGATGAAACACTCGGTCGAAGACAAGGGCACCACCGATTACCTGCGGCTGGTCGCGGAGAAGGTCGGCATCGAATCGCGGCACATCGACATAGAAGACATTGGCCTCACCAGTGACGGCCGCTTCGTCGATCTGGAAGATCGCTGGATTCCTCACCTGTTCAAGCTGCACGCCTGGGAGTTCATCTTCCATGAGCCCTTCGGTGCAGCGATTGCCCAGTGTGATACGCAGTTTTTTGAGCCCGCGTGGAAATCCATTATTTCCAACAAGGGCATCCTGCCGTTGCTGTGGGAATTCAATAAAGGTCACCCGAACCTGCTCGCTGCGCATCTGGACACGGATCCGAACAAAGCCGTGCCCAAGGGCTGGGTGCGCAAACCCTTCTTCTCCCGCGAAGGCGCCAACATCGAGCTGCAAACGGCCGACGGTCTGATCGTGAAAGAGGACGGCCCCTACACCGACGCGCCGTTTATCCTTCAGGAATTTGCGCCGCTGCCTAAATTTGGCGACAGCTATACGCTGATCGGCTCTTGGGTGATCGGCGATCAGGCGGCCGGGATTGGTGTGCGGGAAGACAACAGCTTGATCACCAAGGATTCGAGCCGCTTTTTGCCACACCTGATCCTCGACTGAGCAGCAGATCGCTCATTGAACGCCCGATACCGTGTATCGGGCGTCAGGTTGAAACAGGCGTAAACCAGGCTCTGGATCCGACAACGACAAGACATACGCCTGAAAAGCCGGATAATGGCGGCCAATTCGTCTAGCCCGTTATTCTGGTAATCCCCCATGGAAATCAAGGTCAACTTTCTCGACAACCTTCGGCTTGAAGCAAAGTTCGATGACTTCACCGTGGTCGCCGATCAACCTATCCGCTACAAGGGCGATGGCTCGGCACCGGGTCCGTTCGACTACTTCCTCGCTTCATCGGCGTTGTGTGCGGCCTATTTCGTGAAGTTGTACTGCGACACTCGCAGCATTCCCACCGAAAACATCCGCCTGTCGCAGAACAACATTGTTGACCCGGAAAACCGCTACAACCAGATTTTCAAGATCCAGGTCGAGTTGCCGGCGGACATTTCCGACAAGGACCGCCAGGGCATCCTGCGCTCCATCGACCGTTGCACCGTGAAAAAAGTGGTGCAGGCTGGCCCTGAGTTTGTGATCGAAGAAGTGGACAACCTCGACGCCGATGCCCAGGCGTTGCTGATGCCGGCCTCCAGTTCCGAGGCGCACACCTATATCGCGGGCAAGGATCTGCCGCTGGAGCAGACCATCGCCAACATGTCGGCCATTCTGGCGGACCTGGGCATGAAGATTGAAATCGCTTCGTGGCGCAATATCGTGCCCAACGTGTGGTCGCTGCACATCCGCGATGCGCACTCGCCGATGTGTTTCACCAACGGCAAAGGCGCCACCAAAGAAAGCGCGTTGGCATCGGCGCTGGGCGAGTTTATCGAGCGCCTGAACTGCAACTTCTTCTACAACGACCAGTTCTGGGGCGAAGACATCGCCAACGCGCCGTTTGTGCATTACCCGGACGAGCGCTGGTTCAAGCCTGGCCGCAAGGACGCGCTGCCCACGGAAATTCTCGACGAATATTGCCTGAAGATTTACAACCGCGACGGCGACCTGCGCGGCTCCCATCTGATCGACACCAACTCGGGCAATGAAGAGCGCGGAATCTGCTCACTGCCGTACGTGCGTCAGTCGGACGGCGAGGTGGTGTATTTCCCGTCCAACCTGATTGAAAACCTGTTCCTGAGCAACGGCATGAGCGCCGGTAACACGCTGGCCGAAGCCCAGGTTCAGTGCCTGTCGGAGATCTTCGAGCGCGCGGTCAAACGCGAAATCATCGAAGGCGAATTTGCCCTGCCGGATGTGCCGGCCGAGGTGCTGGCGAAGTACCCCGGCATACTGGCTGGTATTCAGGCGCTGGAAGAGCAAGGCTTCCCGGTGCTGGTGAAGGATGCGTCCCTGGGCGGTGAATTCCCGGTGATGTGCGTCACGCTGATGAACCCACGCACCGGCGGCGTGTTCGCCTCGTTCGGCGCGCACCCTAGCCTGGAAGTGGCACTGGAACGCAGCCTCACCGAATTGTTGCAGGGCCGCAGTTTCGAAGGCCTCAATGACCTGCCGCAGCCGACGTTTGAAGGGCATGCGGTGACCGAGCCGAACAACTTCGTCGAGCACTTTATCGACTCCAGCGGTGTGGTGTCGTGGCGCTTCTTCAGCTCCAGGTCGGATTACGAATTCGTCGAGTGGGACTTCTCCGGCCAGGGTGAAAACTCGAATGCCGAGGAAGCCGCGACCTTGTTCGGCATCCTCAAAGGCATGGGCAAAGAAGTGTACATGGCGGTCTACGAGCACATCGGCGCAACGGCATGCCGCATCCTCGTACCGGACTATTCGGAAATCTATCCGGCGGACGATCTGATCTGGGATAACACCAACAAGGCACTGTTCTTCCGCGCAGATATCCTCAACCTGCATCGTCTGGACGAAGAAGAATTGCAATCGCTGGTTGAGCGTCTGGTGGAAAGTGAACTGGACGACTACACCGACATTACCTCCTTGATTGGCATCGAGTTCGACGACAACACGGCGTGGGGTCAGTTGACGATCCTGGAGTTGAAACTGCTGATCTATCTCGCCTTGCAGCAATATGAAGAGGCGAAAGAGGCGGTAGAAATGTTCCTGCAGTACAACGACAACACGGTTGAACGTGGTTTGTTCTACCAGGCCGTCAATGTGGTGCTGGAGATGAAGCTGGACGAAGACCTGGAACTGGAAGACTACGAGGCCAATTTCCGTCGGATGTTTGGCAACGAGCGCACCGACGCCGCCATCGGATCGGTGGACGGCAGCGTGCGCTTCCATGGCTTGACGCCGACCAACATGAAACTGGAGGGGCTCGACAGGCACCTGCGGTTGATCGAAAGCTACAAGAAACTGCACTCGGCACGGGCCAACGTCACCACGTTATCCCGTTAATAGCGCCCACAAAAAAAGCGAAGCCTGATGGCTTCGCTTTTTTTATTACTGACTGGATCGCCGCTTTTTAGAACGGGATATCGTCATCAAAGCTGTCGAAATCCGGAGCCGGCTGAGGCGCGGCCTGCTGCTGTGGAGCCGGACGCGACTGCTGCGGTGCCGACGACTGCTGGGGACGTGGAGCCTGCTGGCGTGGAGCCGGGGCGGACTGCTGGTAGTTGTTGCCCCCGCCTTGTTGGTCGCCCTGTTGTGGACGGCCGCCCAGCAATTGCATGGTGCCTTGCATGTCGACCACGATTTCAGTGGTGTAACGCTTGATACCGTCTTTTTCCCACTCGCGGGTCTGCAGCTTGCCTTCGATGTACACCTGCGAACCTTTACGCAGGTATTCGCCGGCGATTTCCGCAACCTTGCCGAACATCGACACACGGTGCCATTCGGTCTTCTCGACCTTCTGACCGGTTTGCTTGTCGGTCCATTGTTCGCTGGTCGCCAGACTCAGGTTGGTCACGGCGTTACCGTTAGGCAAGTAGCGAACTTCGGGATCCTGGCCGCAAGTGCCGACCAATATGACTTTGTTAACCCCACGGGCCATAACGTTCTCCTAGGCTACGCACGCTGCCTCGGGCGGGTTGTTCACCAGGCGCTCGAGGGTGGTGCGATCCAATAGTTCGGTGTCCAATTTGATGTAAATAGCCGCTTCGTCTGCGACGATCACTGCATCTGTTACCCCTACGACAGCCTTCAGGCGCTCGACCAGACCCGCTTCGCGGATCGCCTCAGGCGACAGCGGCAAGCGCAGACTCGTCACGTAGGGAGGTTCGCGCATGGTAACAGCAAAGGCCAGCCAGAGGGCAGCCAGACCGGCGCATCCCAGGAACACAACCGACAGACCGCCATGCTGGAACATCCAGCCGCCGAGAATACCGCCGAGCGCAGAACCGAGGAACTGACTGGTGGAATAAACCCCCATCGCCGTGCCTTTGCCGCCTGCCGGTGAAACCTTGCTGATCAGCGAAGGCAACGAAGCCTCCAGCAGATTGAACGCGGTGAAAAACACCACCGTCCCGATCACCAGAGCCCGCAAGCTATCGCCGAACTGCCAGAAGAATAGCTCAGTGAGCATCAGCGTCAGCACGGCGCCCAATAAAACTCGTTTCATTTTGCGTTTCTTCTCGCCATAGATAATGAACGGGATCATGGCGAAGAAGGAGATCAGCAGCGCGGTGAGGTAGACCCACCAGTGCTGTTCTTTAGGCAGGCCGGCTTTTTCGACCAGCGCCAGGGGCAAGGCAACGAAGCTCGACATCAACATCGCGTGCAACACAAAAATGCCGAGGTCCAGGCGCAGCAGGTCCGGGTGCTTGAGCGTCGGGATCAGCGCCTGGCGCGCGACACCGGACTCGCGGTGCTGTAACGGCCCGGTGGATTTCGGCACCATGAACATCACAATCACGATACCGAACAGCGCCATGCCGCCAGTGGCGAGGAACAATCCGGACAGGCCGAAGGCACGGGTCAACAACGGTCCTACAACCATCGCGACCGCGAACGACAGACCAATCGTCATGCCGATCATGGCCATGGCTTTAGTCCGATGCTGTTCGCGGGTCAGGTCTGACAGCAAGGCCATGACGGCGGCAGAAATCGCCCCGGCGCCCTGCAGGATTCGTCCGGCGATCACCCCCCAGATCGAATCGGCATTGGCCGCCAGCACGCTACCGAGGGCGAAGATGATCAGCCCCAGGTAAATCACCGGGCGACGACCGATGCGGTCGGAAATGAAACCGAAAGGAATCTGGAAGATCGCCTGGGTCAGGCCGTAGGCGCCAATCGCCAGGCCGATGAGGGCCGGTGTCGCGCCTGCCAGATCCATCCCATAGGTCGCCAGAACCGGCAACACCATGAACATGCCAAGCATACGGAAGGCGAACACCAGGGCCAGACCGCTTGCTGCGCGGGTCTCACTGCCACTCATGCGTTCGCTGTGGGGATCGTGCATGGAAAAACCTCATGTGAACCGGCGGCGATTCTACCAGTCCCATCGATTGACAGGGTATATCGCGACGCTTTGACGCGCTCCGCTGACAGACTCTTCATGTAAGACATCAACCCGCTCGTTTGATAGTGTGCATCCATCCAGTATTTGGCCGTATACTCCTACGTTTTCGACGCCCGCCAAGCGAGGCCACTTTGGACAAGATCCTGATTCGTGGGGCCCGGACCCACAACCTGAAGAACATCGACCTGACCCTGCCACGGGACAAGCTGATCGTCATCACCGGCCTGTCCGGGTCGGGCAAATCGTCCCTGGCATTCGACACGCTGTACGCCGAAGGCCAGCGTCGCTATGTCGAATCGCTGTCGGCCTATGCCCGCCAGTTTCTGTCGATGATGGAAAAGCCTGACGTCGACACCATCGAAGGTTTGTCGCCCGCCATTTCGATCGAACAGAAGTCGACCTCGCACAACCCGCGTTCGACGGTCGGCACCATCACTGAAATCTACGACTACCTGCGCCTGCTATATGCACGCGTGGGTATTCCGCGCTGCCCGGATCACGACATTCCGCTGGAAGCGCAGACCGTCAGCCAGATGGTCGACCTGGTCCTCGCCCAACCGGAAGGCAGCAAACTGATGCTGCTGGCGCCGGTGATCCGCGAGCGCAAGGGCGAACATCTGTCGGTGTTCGAAGAATTGCGCGCGCAAGGTTTTGTGCGCGCCCGGGTCAATGGCCGGCTCTGCGAACTGGACGAGCTGCCGAAGCTGGATAAACAGAAGAAGCACTCGATCGATGTCGTGGTCGACCGTTTCAAGGTCCGCGCCGATCTGCAACAGCGTCTGGCTGAATCGTTCGAGACCGCGCTGAAGCTGGCGGACGGTATTGCACTGGTTGCACCGATGGACGACGAGCCGGGTGAAGAGATGATCTTCTCCGCCCGCTTCGCCTGCCCGATTTGCGGCCATGCCATCAGCGAGCTGGAACCCAAGCTGTTCTCCTTCAACAACCCGGCCGGCGCCTGCCCGACCTGCGATGGCCTGGGCGTGAAGCAGTTTTTCGACATCAAGCGCCTGGTCAATGGCGAGCTGACGCTGGCCGAGGGCGCGATTCGCGGATGGGACCGGCGCAACGTCTATTACTTCCAGATGCTCGGGTCGTTGGCGTCTCACTACAAATTCAGCCTGGAAGTGCCGTTCAACGAACTGCCGGCCGATCAGCAGAAGTTCATCCTGCACGGCAGCGGCTCGCAGAACGTCGATTTCAAATACCTGAACGACCGTGGCGACATCGTCAAACGCTCGCATCCGTTCGAAGGCATCGTGCCGAACCTTGAACGCCGCTACCGCGAAACCGAGTCCGCTTCGGTGCGTGAAGAGCTGGCCAAGTTTCTCAGCACGCAGCCTTGCCCGGATTGCCGTGGCACCCGCCTGCGTCGTGAGGCGCGGCATGTCTGGGTAGGCGAGAAAACCCTGCCAGCCGTCACCAATCTGCCGATTGGCGACGCCTGTGAATACTTCGGTGTGTTGAAGCTGACGGGCCGTCGTGGCGAGATCGCCGACAAGATTCTCAAGGAAATCCGCGAGCGCCTGCAGTTCCTGGTCAACGTGGGTCTCGACTACCTGTCACTGGATCGCAGTGCCGACACCCTGTCCGGCGGTGAAGCGCAGCGGATTCGTCTGGCCAGCCAGATTGGCGCCGGCCTCGTGGGCGTCCTGTACATCCTCGACGAACCATCGATTGGTCTGCACCAACGGGACAATGATCGACTGCTGGGCACGCTCAAGCACCTGCGCGACATCGGCAACACGGTAATTGTGGTCGAGCACGACGAGGACGCAATTCGCCTGGCGGACTACGTGGTGGATATCGGCCCGGGCGCCGGTGTACACGGCGGGCATATCGTCGCCGAAGGTACTCCGGCCGAGGTCATGGCTCACCCTGACTCGTTGACCGGCAAATACTTGTCGGGCCGGGTGAAGATCGCTGTTCCGGCCAAGCGCACCCCGCGTAACAAGAAGCTGTTGCTGTCCCTCAAGGGTGCTCGCGGTAACAACTTGCGCAACGTCGACCTGGAGATTCCCATCGGCCTGCTGACCTGCGTGACCGGCGTGTCCGGTTCCGGCAAGTCGACGCTGATCAACAACACGCTGTTCCCGTTGAGCGCGACGGCTCTCAACGGCGCCACGACGCTTGAGGCCGCCGCGCACGACAGCATCAAGGGCCTGGAGCATCTGGACAAGGTCGTCGACATCGACCAAAGCCCGATCGGCCGGACGCCGCGTTCCAACCCTGCCACCTACACCGGGCTGTTCACACCAATTCGCGAACTGTTCGCCGGCGTACCGGAGTCTCGCTCACGGGGTTATGGTCCGGGACGGTTCTCCTTCAACGTGAAGGGCGGACGGTGCGAAGCCTGCCAGGGCGATGGGTTGATCAAGGTGGAAATGCACTTCCTGCCAGACATCTACGTCCCGTGCGACGTCTGCAAGAGCAAGCGCTACAACCGTGAAACCCTTGAAATCAAGTACAAGGGCAAGAGTATCCATGAAACCCTCGAGATGACTATCGAGGAAGCCCGGGTGTTCTTCGACGCGGTTCCAGCGCTGGCACGCAAACTTCAGACGCTGATGGATGTTGGCTTGTCGTACATCAAGCTGGGGCAATCGGCGACCACGCTGTCCGGTGGTGAGGCACAACGGGTGAAACTGTCCCGTGAACTGTCCAAGCGCGATACCGGCAAGACCCTGTATATCCTCGATGAGCCAACGACTGGCCTGCACTTCGCGGATATTCAGCAACTGCTTGATGTACTGCATCGACTGCGCGACCACGGCAACACGGTGGTGGTGATCGAGCACAACCTGGACGTGATCAAGACCGCCGATTGGTTGGTGGACCTTGGACCAGAAGGCGGTTCCAAGGGCGGGCAGATTATTGCCGTCGGTACACCGGAAGAAGTATCGGAGATGAAGCAGTCTCATACCGGCTTCTACCTCAAGCCGCTGCTGGCTCGCGACAAGGCCTGAATCACGGCCATGAAAAAGCCCCTGTCACTTTCTCGGTGACAGGGGCTTTTTTGTCTTCATGGAATCAGGTGTGCGATTGCAGGTAATTTTCCAGACCGATCAGTTTGATCAGGCCTAGCTGCTTTTCGAGCCAGTAGGTGTGATCTTCTTCGGTGTCGTTCAATTGGATTCGCAGCATCTCACGGCTGACGTAATCTCCGTGCTGCTCGCAGAGTTCGATGCCTTTGCACAGAGCGGCCCGGACTTTGTATTCCAGTCGCAGGTCAGCGGCAAGCATGTCCGGCACGGTGGTGCCGACATCAAGGTCGTCCGCACGCATGCGCGGCGTGCCTTCGAGCATCAGAATCCGGCGCATCAAAGCATCAGCGTGCCCGGCTTCTTCTTCCATCTCGTGGTTGATACGTTCGTAGAGCTTGGTGAAACCCCAGTCCTCATACATCCGCGAATGGACGAAATATTGATCACGCGCCGCCAGTTCGCCGGTCAGCAACGTGTTGAGGTAATCGATTACGTCTGGGTGGCCTTGCATCGCCCTACATCTCCCTGCTTGAAAGTCTGTAGTTTGAACCACGAAGACTGATTGGTCACTCCGCTAGCGCGATAAAAGCGAAGATATTCCGAGAAAATTGGTTCAAATAACGCAAAAACCGCCCAATCGAGGGCGGTTCTGCTTCTCATTTAGACTTCGTTAAGCTGTACGTTGAGCAGCGTTGCGATTGCTTCTCCGTACGCCGGATCCGCTTTATAGAAATGCTGCAATTGACGGTCAACCACATCGCTGGATACTCCCGCCATGGCACCGGCAATGTTGCTGACCAGCAGCGCTTTCTGCTCGTCGCTCATCAAGCGGAATAACGCACCGGCGTGGCTGTAGTAGTCGGTATCTTCGCGGTGATCGTAACGATCAGCTGCACCGCTCAGTGCCAATGGCGGTTCCGCATAACGAGGCGCTTGCTTCGGCGCATCAACGTAGCTGTTCGGCTCGTAATTGGGAGCCGCACCGCCGTTACTGCCAAACGCCATCGAACCGTCGCGCTGGTAGCTGTTCACGGGGCTGCGAGGCGCGTTCACCGGCAATTGCTGGTGATTGGTGCCGATACGGTAGCGGTGAGCATCCGCGTAAGCAAAAACGCGACCTTGCAGCATGCGGTCAGGCGACAAGCCGACACCAGGGACCATGTTGCTCGGACCGAACGCCGCTTGCTCGACTTCAGCAAAGTAATTCAGCGGATTGCGATTGAGCTCCAGTTCACCGACTTCGATCAGTGGAAACTCTTTCTGCGACCAGGTTTTGGTGACATCGAAAGGATTCTCGTAGTGAGCCGCAGCTTGAGCCTCGCTCATGATCTGGATGCACACGCGCCATTTCGGGAAATCACCGCGTTCGATCGCGCTGAACAGATCGCGCTGAGCATAATCCGGATCGGTACCCGCCAGACGCGCCGCTTCTGCCGGAGCGAGGTTTTTGATTCCTTGCTTGGTTTTGTAGTGCCATTTCACCCAGTGCCGCTCGCCACTGGCGTTAATCAGGCTGTAGGTGTGGCTGCCAAAGCCGTGCATGTGACGGTAGCCATCAGGAATGCCGCGATCGGAAAACAGGATCGTGACCTGGTGCAGCGCCTCAGGCGAATGCGACCAGAAGTCCCACATCATCTGCGCACTTTTCAGGTTGCTTTGCGGCAGGCGCTTTTGCGTGTGGATAAAGTCCGGAAATTTCAACGGATCACGGATGAAGAACACGGGCGTGTTGTTGCCAACAATGTCCCAGTTGCCTTCTTCGGTGTAGAACTTCAGGGCAAAACCCCGTGGATCGCGCTCGGTATCGGCAGAACCACGCTCACCGCCAACGGTGGAGAACCGCAGGAAAGTGGAGGTTTGCTTGCCGACGGACTCAAACAGTTTGGCGCTAGTGTACTCGGTGATATCCCGCGTGACGGTGAACGTACCGTAAGCACCCGAGCCCTTGGCGTGTACACGGCGTTCCGGGATGTTTTCGCGGTTGAAGTGGGCAAGCTTCTCGATCAGGTGAAAGTCGTCGAGCAGCAGCGGGCCACGGGGGCCGGCGGAACGGGAATTCTGGTTATCGGCGACAGGAGCGCCACTGGCGGTGGTAAGCGTTTTACTTTGGCTCATGCGATCTCTTCCTTTGTCAGTCTATAGCTGCCGGCTAATCGGCTTGGGACGGAGTATTGACCATTGATCAAGAAGGCTACAAATTCATTAATTTGCAGAGATCAATAGAAAAATACTACCAACGAATGCCGTTAACAGAATGAAGGCATGAAACGCAGAAAAGCTTGTATAAACCGCGCGTTTCTTACAGGCACAAAAAACCGGGCACTAGGCCCGGTTTTTCGTTTCAGACTGACGTCTTACTCGGCGGATACAGCTTCGCCGGCAGTAGCACGATCAACCAACTCGACGTACGCCATAGGCGCGTTGTCGCCAGTGCGGAAGCCGCACTTGAGGATGCGCAGGTAGCCACCCTCACGGGTAGCGTAACGCTTGCCCAGGTCGTTGAAGAGCTTGCCAACGATAGCTTTCGAACGAGTACGGTCGAAAGCCAGACGGCGGTTAGCCAGGCTGTCTGTCTTGGCCAAAGTGATCAGCGGCTCAGCAACGCGACGCAGTTCTTTAGCTTTCGGCAGTGTAGTTTTGATCAGCTCGTGCTCGAACAGCGACACTGCCATGTTTTGAAACATGGCCTTGCGGTGCGAGCTAGTGCGGCTCAGGTGACGACCACTTTTACGATGACGCATGGTTCATTCCTTACCAAACACGACGTTCGGTGATTACGACGATCAGGCAGTCGCCTTGTCGTCCTTCTTAAGACTTGCAGGCGGCCAGTTGTCGAGGCGCATGCCGAGGGACAGACCGCGGGAGGCCAGAACGTCCTTGATTTCAGTCAAGGATTTCTTGCCAAGGTTCGGAGTCTTCAACAGCTCTACTTCGGTACGCTGAATCAGGTCACCGATGTAGTAGATGTTTTCCGCCTTAAGGCAGTTAGCCGAACGTACAGTCAGTTCCAGATCGTCAACCGGGCGAAGCAGGATCGGATCGATCTCGTCTTCCTGCTCGACAACCACTGGCTCACTGTCACCTTTGAGATCGACGAACGCAGCCAACTGCTGTTGCAGAATGGTTGCAGCGCGGCGGATAGCCTCTTCAGGATCCAGGGTACCGTTGGTTTCCAGATCAATAACCAGCTTGTCCAGGTTAGTACGCTGTTCGACACGGGCGTTTTCCACCACGTATGCGATACGGCGAACCGGGCTGAACGAAGAGTCAAGCTGCAAGCGACCGATGCTGCGGCTTTCGTCTTCATCGCTCTGACGCGAGTCTGCCGGTTCATAACCACGACCACGAGCTACGGTGAGCTTCATGTTCAGGGCGCCGTTAGACGCCAGGTTAGCGATTACGTGATCGGGGTTAACGATCTCGACATCATGATCCAGCTGAATATCGGCAGCGGTAACCACCCCCGAACCCTTCTTCGACAAGGTCAGCGTAACTTCGTCACGACCGTGCAGCTTGATAGCCAGACCTTTAAGGTTCAACAGGATTTCAATTACGTCTTCCTGTACGCCTTCGATGGCGCTGTACTCATGGAGTACA
The DNA here is from genome assembly GCF_031456615.1 of Pseudomonas sp. 3296. NCBI lineage: Bacteria > Pseudomonadati > Pseudomonadota > Gammaproteobacteria > Pseudomonadales > Pseudomonadaceae > Pseudomonas > Pseudomonas sp. 3296. The sequence continues at coordinate 33,210 of NZ_JAVDUY010000010.1, read as the reverse complement.
CCGTCAATCTCGGCCTCGACTACTGCACAGCCGGGCATTGAGGACAACAGGATGCGGCGCAGCGCGTTGCCCAGGGTGTGGCCGAAACCACGCTCGAGAGGCTCGAGAGTGATCTTGGCGCGGGTTGGACTGACAACCTGCACATCAATGTGGCGGGGTGTCAGGAACTCATTTACCGAAATCTGCATGGATGCACCTATTTTCTAGCCCTTACTTGGAGTAGAGCTCGACAATCAGGCTTTCGTTGATGTCGGCGGACAGATCACTGCGAGCTGGAACGTTCTTGAAAACGCCCGACTTCTTCTCAGTGTCTACTTCTACCCATTCTACGCGGCCACGTTGGGCACACAGATCGAGAGCTTGGACAATGCGAAGTTGGTTCTTTGCTTTCTCGCGAATCGCGACCACGTCACCAGCACGAACCTGGTAAGACGGTACGTTTACGGTCTGACCGTTAACGCTGACGGATTTGTGCGATACCAGCTGACGGGATTCGGCACGAGTAGAGCCAAAACCCATACGGTATACAACGTTGTCCAGACGGCATTCGAGCAGTTGCAGCAGGTTTTCACCGGTTGCACCCTTCTTGCCAGCAGCTTCTTTGTAGTAGCCGCTGAATTGACGCTCGAGAACGCCGTAGATACGACGGACCTTCTGCTTTTCACGCAGTTGGGTGCCGTAATCGGACTGGCGACCGCGGCGTTGGCCGTGGATACCAGGTGCTGCTTCAATGTTGCACTTCGATTCGATCGCGCGCACGCCGCTCTTCAGAAAGAGATCGGTGCCTTCGCGACGAGCGAGTTTGCATTTTGGACCAATGTAACGAGCCATTCTTTACAATCTCCTGGATTACACGCGGCGCTTCTTCGGCGGACGGCACCCGTTGTGCGGGATTGGCGTCACGTCGGTGATGCTGGCGATCTTGTAGCCACAGCCGTTCAAAGCGCGGACTGCAGATTCACGACCTGGGCCTGGACCTTTGACGTTAACGTCGAGGTTTTTCAGACCGTATTCCAGCGCAGCTTGACCAGCACGTTCAGCAGCTACTTGAGCAGCAAACGGGGTGGACTTGCGGGAACCGCGGAAACCCGAACCACCGGAGGTAGCCCAGGAAAGAGCGTTGCCTTGACGGTCGGTGATGGTCACGATTGTGTTGTTAAAAGATGCATGAATGTGGGCGATGCCATCAACCACTGTCTTTTTAACTTTTTTACGAGGACGAGCAGCAGGTTTTGCCATGATAATTTTCCTGTCGATTCGCGGGGGCGATTACTTGCGGATCGGCTTACGCGGACCTTTACGGGTACGCGCGTTAGTCTTGGTACGCTGACCGCGCACTGGAAGACCACGACGATGACGCAGACCGCGATAGCAACCGAGGTCCATCAAACGCTTGATTTTCATGTTGATTTCGCGACGCAGGTCACCTTCAGTGGTGAACTTCGCCACTTCGCCACGCAGCTGTTCAATCTGCTCGTCGCTCAGATCTTTGATCTTTGCGGCTGGGTTTACCCCAGTCACTGCACAGATCTTCTGTGCAGTAGTGCGACCAACACCATAGATGTAGGTCAGCGAGATAACAGTATGCTTGTTATCTGGAATGTTAACGCCTGCAATACGGGCCATTCAGTGGGACTCCAATTGACAGCTACCTACGCCCCGGAAGCCAAGAAATAGGGCGCGAGATAATATCGCTGTAATAACAAATAATCAACCCGGTAGCGCACTAGCTACCGGGCTTGAAGCACAATCACACTCAGCCTTGGCGCTGTTTGTGACGCGGTTCCGCGCTGCAAATTACTCGAACGACACCTTCGCGGCGAATAATTTTGCAGTTACGGCACAGCTTTTTCACCGATGCACGAACTTTCATCACCAACTCCTCGAACCTTATGGGTACTCAGCGCAACATGCCGCTGCCGTAACCCTTCAGGTTGGCTTTCTTCATCAGGGATTCGTACTGGTGCGAAACGAGGTGCGATTGTACTTGGGACATGAAGTCCATCACAACCACGACGACGATCAGCAACGAGGTCCCGCCAAGGTAGAACGGTACGTTTGCTGCAACCACCAGGAACTGGGGCAACAAGCACACGGCCGTCATGTAAAGAGCACCGAACATGGTCAAGCGGGTCAGAACGCCGTCAATGTAGCGCGCAGACTGCTCACCTGGACGGATGCCCGGAATAAAGGCACCGGACTTCTTCAGGTTTTCCGCTACGTCTTTCGGATTGAACATCAACGCCGTATAGAAGAAGCAGAAGAAAATAATCCCTGCACTAAACAGCAGAATATTCAACGGCTGACCAGGAGCGATCGACTGCGAGATGTCCTGCAACCAGCCCATACCTTCAGACTGACCAAACCAGGCACCCAACGAAGCCGGGAACAGCAAAATGCTGCTCGCGAAAATGGCCGGAATAACACCGGCCATGTTCACCTTCAGCGGCAAGTGGCTAGTCTGCGCAGCAAAGACCTTACGGCCCTGCTGACGCTTGGCGTAGTGAACAGCAATGCGACGCTGACCACGCTCAATGAACACCACGAAACCGATAATCGCTACTGCCAGCAAACCGATGGCAACCAGGGCGAAGATGTTGATATCACCCTGACGTGCAGACTCGAAAGACTGCCCGATCGCTCTCGGAAGACCGGCGACGATACCCGAAAAAATCAACATCGAGATACCGTTGCCAACACCACGCTCAGTAATCTGCTCACCCAGCCACATCATGAACATCGCACCAGCCACAAAAGTGGATACCGCGACGAAATGGAAGCCAAAGTCACCAGTGAACGCAACGCCCTGCCCTGCCAGACCAATGGACATGCCAATTGCCTGAACGAGAGCGAGGACGACAGTGCCGTAGCGGGTGTACTGGCTGATCTTGCGACGGCCAGCTTCACCTTCCTTCTTCAACTGTTCCAGCTGCGGGCTGACGGCGGTCATCAGTTGCATGATGATCGATGCCGAAATGTACGGCATGATTCCCAGTGCAAAGATGCTCATCCGTTCCAGCGCGCCGCCGGAAAACATGTTGAACAAGCTAAGAATGGTCCCCTCATTCTGTCGAAACAGGTCCGCGAGTCGGTCCGGGTTGATACCTGGAACCGGGATGTGTGCGCCTATTCGGTAGACGATAATCGCCAGGAACAGAAAACGCAGACGAGCCCAGAGTTCAGACATACCGCCTTTGCCGAGCGCAGAGAGAGCACCTTGCTTAGCCATTTATTCCTCGAACTTGCCGCCAGCTGCTTCGATAGCCGCACGCGCACCTTTGGTGGCGCCGATTCCCTTTCCGATGGTGACAGCGCGAGTAACTTCGCCGGACAGCATGATTTTCACACGCTGAACGTTGACGTTGATCACGTTGGCATCTTTCAGGGACTGCACGGTGACGATGTCGCCTTCCACTTTAGCCAGTTCGGACAGACGCACTTCTGCGCGATCCATGGCTTTCAGGGAAACGAAACCGAACTTCGGCAGGCGACGATGCAGCGGCTGTTGACCGCCTTCAAAGCCTGGAGCAATGGTGCCACCGGAGCGGGAGGACTGACCTTTGTGGCCACGGCCACCGGTCTTGCCCAAACCACTACCGATACCACGGCCCGGACGATGCTTTTCGCGACGGGAACCCGGCGCTGGACTCAGATCATTGAGTTTCATCGATTAACCCTCGACACGCAGCATGTAGTAAGCCTTGTTGATCATCCCGCGATTCTCGGGAGTATCAAGTACTTCTACAGTGTGACCGATGCGACGCAGACCCAGACCCTTAACGCACAGTTTGTGGTTAGGGATACGGCCGGTCATGCTTTTGATCAGCGTTACTTTAACGGTAGCCATGATCAGAAGATCTCCTTGACGCTTTTGCCACGCTTGGCGGCAATGGATTCAGGAGACTGCATAGCTTTCAAACCTTTGAAAGTGGCGTGAACCACGTTTACCGGGTTAGTCGAGCCGTAGCACTTGGCCAGAACGTTCTGAACGCCAGCAACTTCGAGGACAGCACGCATAGCGCCGCCAGCGATGATACCGGTACCTTCAGAAGCAGGCTGCATGTACACCTTCGAAGCGCCGTGACCGGACTTCATTGCGTACTGCAGAGTGGTGCCGTTCAGATCAACTTGGATCATGTTGCGGCGAGCAGCTTCCATTGCCTTCTGGATCGCAGCAGGCACTTCACGCGACTTGCCACGGCCGAAGCCAACACGCCCTTTACCATCACCAACCACGGTCAACGCGGTGAAAGTGAAGATACGGCCGCCTTTAACGGTTTTGGCTACGCGGTTAACTTGAACCAGCTTCTCGATGTAGCCTTCGTCGCGCTTTTGGTCGTTATTTGACATAACTTAGAACTCCAGCCCAGCTTCACGAGCAGCATCAGCCAGCGCCTTGACGCGGCCGTGGTACTTGAAGCCAGAGCGGTCGAAAGCCACCTGCGAGACGCCAGCGGCTTTAGCACGCGTAGCGACCAGCTGGCCAACCTTAGTGGCCGCGTCGATGTTGCCAGTGGCGCCATCACGCAGTTCTTTATCCAAAGTCGAGGCAGATGCCAGGACTTTGTTGCCGTCGGCCGAAATGACCTGGGCGTAGATGTGCTGCGACGAGCGGAACACGCAGAGACGCACGACTTCGAGTTCGTGCATTTTCAGGCGTGCTTTGCGAGCGCGACGCAGTCGAGTAACTTTTTTGTCGGTCATTTGCTATGCCCTACTTCTTCTTGGCTTCTTTACGACGGACGACTTCGTCCGCGTAGCGCACACCTTTGCCTTTGTACGGCTCTGGTGGACGGAAGTCGCGGATCTCGGCGGCCACTTGACCTACCAGCTGCTTATCGATGCCCTTGATCAGGATATCGGTCTGGCTAGGAGTCTCAGCGGTGATGCCTTCCGGCAGTTCATAATCCACTGGGTGCGAGAAGCCAAGAGCCAGGTTCAGCACTGTGCCTTTTGCTTGCGCTTTGTAACCAACACCGACCAGCTGGAGCTTGCGCTCGAAGCCTTGGCTTACGCCTTGGACCATGTTGTTTACCAACGCACGAGTGGTACCAGCCATTGCGCGAGTTTGTTGATCGCCATTGCGAGCAGCGAAACGCAGCTCACCAGCTTCTTCAACGATCTCAACGGACGAATGGATGTTCAGTTCGAGAGTGCCCTTGGCACCCTTCACCGAAAGCTGTTGGCCTGCGAATTTGACTTCGACACCGGCTGGCAGCTTAACGGGGTTCTTAGCGACGCGTGACATGCTTATCCCCCCTTAGAACACAGTGCAAAGAACTTCGCCGCCGACACCGGCAGCGCGCGCAGCACGATCCGTCATCACACCTTTGTTGGTGGAGACGATAGACACACCGAGACCGCCACGAACTTTTGGCAGATCATCGACGGACTTGTACTGACGCAGGCCTGGACGGCTAACGCGCTTCACTTCCTCGATGACCGGACGGCCTTCGAAGTACTTCAGCTCGATGGACAGCAGTGGTTTGATTTCGCTGCTGATCTGATAACCCGCAATGTAACCTTCGTCCTTCAGGACTTTGGCAACAGCTACCTTCAAAGTAGAAGATGGCATGCTTACGACGGACTTTTCAGCCATCTGGGCATTACGGATTCGAGTTAGCATGTCCGCTAACGGGTCCTGCATACTCATGGGCTAGACGCTCCTAATACAAAAAAATTAGCCTTGCGGCTACTACTTGTCGCCGAGCTCATCCATGCGGAAAAAGCACGGGCTCAGGCGAGCCGGGTATTCTAGACACACCCCACAAATGAATCAAGCCCCAAAAGGGGCTTGATTCAAGTTCAAGGTCACCGGTGGTCAGGATCTTGCGATCCCAAACACCGAGACTTTGATAGTGCTTACCAGCTGGCTTTAACCAGACCAGGTACGTCACCACGCATTGCAGCTTCACGCAGCTTGTTACGGCCGAGGCCGAACTTGCGGTAAACGCCGTGTGGACGACCGGTCAGGCGGCAGCGGTTACGCATGCGCGAGGCGCTTGCGTCACGTGGCTGCTTCTGCAGAGCTACTGTAGCTTCCCAACGTGCTTCTGGACTTGCGTTCAGATCAACGATGATAGCTTTCAGTGCTGCACGCTTTTTGGCGTACTTGGCAACCGTGAGCTGACGCTTCAGCTCGCGGTTTTTCATGCTCATCTTGGCCATTTTCCTACTCCAATCAGTTGCGGAACGGGAATTTGAAAGCACGCAACAGGGCGCGACCTTCATCATCGTTCTTGGCAGTGGTGGTCAGGGTAATGTCCAGACCGCGGAGAGCATCGATCTTGTCGTAGTCGATTTCCGGGAAGATGATCTGCTCTTTAACGCCCATGCTGTAGTTACCACGACCATCGAAGGACTTGGCATTCAGGCCGCGGAAGTCGCGAACCCGAGGCAGGGAGATCGACAGCAGACGATCCAGGAACTCGTACATACGCTCACGGCGCAGGGTCACTTTGACGCCGATCGGCCAACCTTCACGGACTTTAAAGCCAGCGATGGATTTCCGAGCGTAGGTCACAACGACTTTCTGGCCGGTGATCTTTTCCAGGTCGGCAACAGCGTGCTCGATGACTTTTTTGTCACCGACTGCTTCGCCCAGACCCATGTTCAGGGTGATTTTTGTAACGCGTGGAACTTCCATCACGTTCGAAAGCTTAAGTTCTTCCTTAAGTTTCGGTGCGATTTCCTTCCAGTAAATCTCTTTTAGTCGTGCCATGGTCTTCTACCTAGCAGTGTTCAAGCATCAACCGCTTTTTGGGTCGACTTGAAGACACGAATTTTCTTGCCGTCTTCTACCTTGAAACCAACGCGGTCAGCCTTGTTGGTTTCGCCGTTGAAAATGGCGACGTTAGAAGCGTCCAGTGGAGCTTCTTTTTCGACGATACCGCCTTGCACGCCCGACATCGGGTTAGGCTTGGTATGACGCTTAACCAGGTTCAGACCGCCAATAACCAGACGGTTGTTAGCGAGAACCTTAAGCACCTTACCGCGCTTACCTTTGTCTTTGCCGGCGATCACGATGATCTCGTCGTCACGACGAATCTTTTGCATGTCGGATCTCCTTACAGCACTTCTGGGGCGAGCGAGACGATCTTCATGAACTTCTCAGTACGAAGTTCACGGGTCACTGGCCCAAAGATACGGGTGCCGATCGGCTCTTGCTTGTTGTTCAGAAGAACAGCAGCGTTGCCATCAAAGCGGATAATGGAGCCATCAGCACGACGTACGCCGTGACGAGTGCGGACTACAACAGCAGTCATCACTTGGCCTTTTTTCACTTTACCGCGAGGAATTGCTTCCTTCACGGTAACTTTGATGATGTCACCGATACCAGCGTAACGACGATGGGAGCCACCCAGCACCTTGATGCACATAACACGGCGAGCGCCGCTGTTATCGGCCACATCGAGCATGGATTGAGTCTGAATCATATAATTTCTCCGACCCCTAGTCCTTAGACTTCCACAGCGCGTTCGAGAACATCAACCAGCGCCCAAGACTTGGTCTTGGCCAAAGGACGAGTTTCACGAATAGTGACTTTGTCGCCGATGTGGCACTGATTGGTTTCGTCGTGCGCGTGCAGCTTAGTCGAACGCTTAACGTATTTACCGTAGATCGGGTGCTTAACGCGACGCTCGATCAGTACGGTGATGGTTTTGTCCATCTTGTCGCTGACAACACGGCCAGTCAGCGTACGGACAGTTTTTTCGGCTTCAGCCATGATTACTTACCTGCCTGCTGGTTGAGCACAGTCTTCACGCGAGCGATGTCACGCTTAACTTGCGAGAGCAGATGAGACTGCCCCAACTGGCCAGTTGCTTTCTGCATACGCAGATTGAACTGGTCGCGCAGCAAGCCGAGCAGTTGCTCGTTCAGCTGCTGTGCGGATTTTTCACGAAGTTCATTCGCTTTCATCACATCACCGTCCGTTTAACAAAGGCGGTGGCGAGCGGCAGCTTTGCAGCAGCCAGGGCAAAAGCCTCACGCGCCAGCTCTTCAGAAACACCCTCGATTTCATACAGGACTTTGCCTGGCTGAATCTGGGCAACCCAGTACTCCACACTACCCTTACCTTTACCCATACGAACTTCGAGGGGCTTTTTGGAAATAGGCTTGTCCGGGAATACACGGATCCAGATCTTGCCGCCACGTTTAACGTGACGGGTCAGAGCACGACGCGCTGACTCGATCTGACGAGCGGTGAGACGACCACGAGCTACAGACTTCAGCGCATATTCGCCGAAGCTGACTTTGCTACCGCGCTGTGCCAGACCACGGTTGTGGCCTGTCATCTGCTTGCGGAACTTCGTACGCTTTGGTTGCAACATTTGGCGTACCCCTTACTTAGCAGCTTTTTTACGAGGCGCTGGTGCTTGTGGTTTCAGTTCTTCTTGGCGACCACCAATTACTTCGCCTTTGAAGATCCAAACCTTTACACCGATCACACCGTAAGTGGTGTGAGCTTCGTAGTTGGCATAGTCGATGTCGGCACGCAGGGTGTGCAGTGGCACACGACCTTCGCGATACCATTCAGTACGTGCGATTTCAGCACCGCCGAGACGACCGCTCACTTGGATTTTGATGCCTTTGGCACCAATGCGCATGGCGTTCTGAACAGCGCGCTTCATAGCGCGACGGAACATTACGCGACGCTCCAGCTGCTGAGCTACGCTCTGCGCAACCAGCATACCGTCGAGCTCCGGCTTGCGGATCTCTTCGATATTGATGTGCACAGGCACACCCATTTGCTTGGTCAGGTCCTGACGCAGCTTCTCAACATCTTCACCTTTCTTCCCGATAACGATACCTGGACGAGCGGTGTGGATGGTGATACGTGCAGTCTGAGCCGGACGATGGATATCGATACGGCTTACGGACGCGCTTTTTAGTTTGTCTTGGAGATACTCACGCACCTTCAGATCAGCGAACAAATAGTCCGCATAAGTCCGACCGTCTGCGTACCAGACGGAGGTGTGCTCCTTGACGATTCCCAGGCGAATGCCAATGGGATGTACTTTCTGACCCATCTCTTCGACTCCGTTACTTGTCAGCAACCTTGACAGTGATATGGCAAGACCGCTTGACGATGCGATCAGCACGGCCTTTGGCACGTGGCATGATGCGCTTCAGCGAACGCCCTTCGTTGACGAAAACGGTGCTGACTTTAAGGTCATCAACGTCTGCGCCTTCGTTATGCTCGGCGTTGGCTACGGCCGACTCCAGCACTTTCTTCATGATCTCGGCGGCTTTCTTACTGCTGAAAGCCAACAAGTTGAGCGCTTCGCCCACCTTCTTCCCGCGGATCTGGTCGGCGACCAAGCGGGCTTTCTGGGCGGAGATTCGAGCGCCCGACAACTTAGCGGCTACTTCCATTTCCTAACCCCTTAACGCTTGGCTTTCTTGTCTGCCACGTGCCCACGATAAGTGCGGGTACCGGCGAACTCGCCCAGTTTGTGGCCGACCATGTCTTCGTTAACGAGAACTGGGACGTGTTGACGACCGTTGTGTACTGCGATGGTCAAACCGACCATTTGTGGCAGGATCATCGAACGACGCGACCAGGTTTTCACCGGTTTGCGATCATTCTTTTCCGCCGCCACTTCGATCTTCTTCAGTAGGTGAAGATCGATAAAAGGACCTTTTTTCAGAGAACGTGGCACTGTCGTATCCCTCTATTTACTTGCGACGACGGACGATCATTTTGTCGGTACGCTTATTACCACGAGTCTTCGCGCCCTTAGTCGGGAAGCCCCATGGCGATACCGGATGACGACCACCAGAGGTACGACCTTCACCACCACCATGTGGGTGGTCAACCGGGTTCATGGCAACACCACGAACGGTTGGGCGAACGCCACGCCAGCGTTTGGCACCAGCTTTACCCAGCGAACGCAGGCTGTGCTCGGAGTTCGAGACTTCGCCCAGGGTCGCGCGGCATTCAGCCAGCACTTTACGCATCTCACCAGAACGCAGACGCAGGGTCACGTAGACACCTTCACGAGCGATCAGCTGAGCCGAAGCACCAGCGGAACGAGCGATCTGTGCGCCTTTACCTGGCTTCAATTCGATGCCGTGTACGGTGCTACCAACTGGAATGTTACGCAGTTGCAGAGCGTTGCCCGGCTTGATCGGTGCCAGAGCACCTGCGATCAGCTGGTCACCAGCACTCACGCCTTTTGGGGCGATGATGTAGCGACGCTCGCCATCTGCGTACAGCAGCAGAGCGATGTGAGCAGTACGGTTTGGATCGTATTCAATACGCTCGACAGTGGCAGAGATGCCATCTTTGTCGTTGCGACGGAAATCGACCAGACGATAATGCTGCTTATGGCCACCACCGATGTGACGAGTGGTAATGCGACCATTGTTGTTACGACCACCAGTCTTCGATTTTTTCTCGAGCAGCGGTGCGTGAGGAGCGCCTTTATGCAGCTCCTGGTTGACCACCTTGACCACAAAACGGCGGCCAGGGGAAGTCGGTTTGCATTTAACGATTGCCATGATGCACCCCTTCCTTACTCAGCACTGCTGCTGAAATCGAGATCTTGGCCTGGCTGAAGGGAGATAACCGCCTTCTTCCAGTCATTACGCTTGCCCAGACCGCGAGCAGTGCGCTTGCTCTTACCCAGAACATTCAGGGTAGTAACACGCTCTACTTTCACGCTGAACAGGCTTTCGACGGCCTTCTTGATTTCCAGCTTGGTTGCGTCAGTTGCAACCTTGAAAACGAACTGGCCTTTCTTGTCAGCCAGAACCGTAGCCTTCTCGGAAACGTGCGGGCCAAGCAGAACTTTAAATACGCGTTCCTGGTTCATCCCAGCAGCTCCTCGAATTTCTTCACGGCCGACACGGTGATCAACACCTTGTCGTATGCGATCAGACTAACTGGATCGGAACCTTGCACGTCACGTACATCAACGTGTGGCAGGTTACGAGCAGCCAGGTACAGGTTCTGATCAACGACTTCAGACACGATCAAGACGTCAGTCAAGCCCATGCCGGTCAGCTTGTTCAGCAGATCTTTGGTCTTCGGTGCATCAACAGCGAAGTCCTGAACCACTACCAGACGATCAGTACGCACCAGCTCAGCAAGGATGGAACGCATTGCTGCGCGATACATCTTCTTGTTCAGCTTCTGGGTGTGATCCTGAGGACGAGCTGCGAAAGTGGTACCGCCGCCACGCCAGATTGGGCTACGGATAGTACCGGCACGAGCACGGCCAGTACCTTTCTGACGCCATGGGCGCTTACCGCCACCACGAACGTCGGAACGGGTCTTTTGCTGCTTGGAACCCTGACGGCCGCCGGCCATGTAGGCCACGACTGCTTGGTGAACCAGCGTCTCGTTGAATTCGCCGCCAAATGTCAGTTCGGAAACTTCGATCGCTTGAGCGTCATTTACATTTAATTGCATGTCAGCTTCCCCTTAACCGCGAGCCTTGGCTGCTGGACGTACAACCAAGTTGCCGCCAGTAGCGCCAGGAACAGCGCCCTTGACCAACAACAGATTGCGTTCAGCGTCCACGCGCACTACTTCGAGGGACTGCACGGTCACGCGCTCAGCGCCCATATGACCGGACATTTTTTTGCCCTTGAATACACGACCAGGAGTCTGGCACTGGCCGATAGAGCCTGGAACGCGGTGGGACACGGAGTTACCGTGGGTATTATCTTGCCCGCGGAAGTTCCAACGCTTGATCGTACCCTGGAAGCCTTTACCCTTGGACTGACCGGTTACATCAACCAGTTGACCAGCAGCGAAGATTTCAGCGTTGATCAGATCGCCGGCCTGGTACTCGCCTTCTTCAAGGCGGAATTCCATTACGGTGCGACCAGCGGCAACGTTCGCTTTAGCGAAGTGGCCAGCTTGAGCAGCTGTAACACGCGAAGCACGACGCTCGCCTACAGTGACTTGCACTGCACGATAGCCATCGGTCTCTTCAGTTTTGAACTGGGTGACGCGATTCGGTTCGATCTCAATGACCGTGACCGGAATGGAGACACCTTCTTCGGTGAAAATACGGGTCATACCGCATTTACGACCGACTACACCAATAGTCATGTTGTAAACCTCATGAGTGTACGGGGCTTTCACCCGCTATGGCCGCCCATTTCAGAGCGTTACACGACTAAGACCGAGTCTTAGCCGAGGCTGATCTGCACTTCCACACCGGCCGCAAGATCAAGCTTCATAAGAGCATCAACGGTTTTATCCGTTGGCTGGACGATGTCCAGAACGCGCTTATGAGTACGGATCTCGTACTGGTCACGCGCGTCTTTGTTGACGTGCGGGGAGACCAGAACGGTGAACCGCTCTTTACGGGTAGGCAGTGGAATTGGACCACGCACTTGAGCACCAGTACGTTTCGCGGTTTCCACGATTTCCTGGGTGGATTGGTCGATCAGGCGATGGTCAAAAGCCTTCAACCTGATACGGATTTGCTGATTTTGCATTGGATTTCAGACTCCGGCTGCTATTCCCACCGAGCGCAATACGCCCGTTAAAAGGAGGCGCAATTCTATAGACGCCCCAGATAGGTGTCAACCCAATAAAAAAGGCCCCCGCTAAGCGGGGGCCCTCTCAAAAAAATCGAGCTATCTCAGAAGAGATAATTACTCGATGATTTTAGCTACAACGCCAGCACCAACGGTACGGCCGCCTTCACGGATAGCGAAGCGCAGACCGTCTTCCATTGCGATGGTTTTGATCAGGGTAACAGTCATTTGAATGTTATCGCCTGGCATTACCATTTCAACGCCTTCTGGCAATTCGCAGTTACCGGTCACGTCAGTAGTACGGAAGTAGAACTGTGGACGGTAGCCTTTGAAGAACGGAGTATGACGGCCGCCTTCTTCCTTGCTCAGAACGTAAACTTCTGCGGTGAACTTGGTGTGCGGCTTAACCGAACCCGGCTTAACCAGAACTTGGCCACGCTCAACGTCGTCACGCTTGGTGCCGCGCAGCAGCACGCCGCAGTTCTCGCCAGCACGACCTTCGTCGAGCAGCTTGCGGAACATTTCAACACCGGTGCAGGTGGTGACGGTAGTGTCACGCAGACCAACGATTTCCAGTGGATCCTGAACGCGAACGATACCGCGCTCGATACGACCAGTCACAACAGTACCGCGACCGGAGATCGAGAATACGTCTTCGATTGGCATCAGGAACGGCTTGTCGGTCAGACGAACTGGTTCTGGGATGTAGCTGTCCAGAGTCTCAACCAGTTTACGAACGGCAGTGGTGCCCATTTCGTTGTCGTCTTTGCCTTCCAGAGCCATACGCGCCGAACCGATGATGATCGGAGTGTCGTCGCCAGGGAAGTCGTAAGTGCTCAGCAGATCGCGCACTTCCATCTCAACCAGTTCCAGCAGCTCAGCGTCGTCTACCAGGTCAGCCTTGTTCAGGAAAACCACGATGTACGGAACGCCTACCTGACGGGACAGCAGGATGTGCTCACGGGTTTGTGGCATCGGACCATCAGCGGCCGAACAAACCAGGATAGCGCCGTCCATCTGGGCAGCACCAGTGATCATGTTCTTCACATAGTCAGCGTGACCTGGGCAGTCAACGTGAGCGTAGTGACGGATCTTCGAGTTGTACTCGACGTGCGCGGTGTTAATGGTGATACCACGAGCTTTTTCTTCTGGCGCGCTGTCGATTTTATCGAAATCAACGATGGCCGAACCGAATACTTCGGAGCAGACGCGAGTCAGAGCTGCAGTCAGAGTGGTTTTACCGTGGTCAACGTGACCGATGGTGCCAACGTTGACGTGCGGTAGGGAACGATCAAATTTTTCTTTAGCCACGACAATTAACTCCTTGCCTAAAGGGCTGAATCAGCCTTGTTTTTTGGTAACAGTTTCGACGATGTGCGACGGAGCTGTATTGTATTTTTTGAATTCCATAGAGTAGCTTGCGCGACCCTGGGACATGGAACGAACGTCGGTCGCATAACCGAACATCTCGCCCAGCGGAACTTCGGCGCGAATTACTTTGCCGGAGACCGTGTCTTCCATACCCAAAATCATGCCGCGACGACGGTTAAGGTCGCCCATCACGTCACCCATATAGTCTTCAGGCGTAACAACCTCTACCGCCATGATCGGCTCGAGCAACTCACCACCGCCCTTCTGGGCCAGTTGCTTGGTCGCCATGGAAGCAGCCACCTTAAACGCCATCTCGTTGGAGTCGACGTCGTGGTAAGAACCATCAAACACGGTAGCCTTCAGGCCGATCAGCGGATAGCCGGCAACAACGCCGTTCTTCATCTGCTCTTCGATACCCTTCTGGATCGCCGGGATGTATTCCTTAGGAACCACACCACCCACGACTTCGTTCACGAATTGCAGACCTTCCTGACCTTCGTCAGCAGGAGCAAAACGAATCCAGCAATGGCCGAACTGACCACGACCGCCGGATTGACGAACGAATTTGCCTTCGATTTCACAGTTCTTCGTGATGCGCTCACGATAGGAAACCTGAGGCTTACCAATGTTGGCTTCGACGTTGAACTCACGGCGCATCCGGTCAACCAGGATGTCCAGGTGCAGCTCGCCCATGCCGGAGATGATCGTTTGACCAGTCTCTTCATCGGTTTTGACGCGGAAAGATGGATCTTCCTGAGCAAGCTTGCCCAGAGCGATACCCATTTTTTCCTGGTCATCCTTGGTCTTAGGCTCTACGGCAACCGAAATAACCGGCTCCGGGAAGTCCATACGAACCAGGATGATTGGCTTGTCAGCGTTGCACAAAGTCTCACCAGTGGTGACGTCCTTCATGCCGATCAAGGCCGCGATGTCACCAGCGCGCACTTCCTTGATTTCTTCACGGGCGTTTGCGTGCATTTGCACCATACGACCCACGCGCTCTTTCTTGCCCTTAACCGAGTTGATCACGCCGTCGCCGGAGGCCAACACGCCCGAGTAAACTCGAACAAAGGTCAAGGTACCCACGAATGGGTCGGTAGCGATCTTGAACGCCAGAGCCGAAAACGGCTCGCTGTCGTCTGCGTGACGCTCCATTTCCTTGGTCTCGTCATCCGGGTCAGTACCCTTGATGGCAGGAATGTCGGTTGGAGCAGGCAGGTAGTCGATAACGGCGTCGAGAACCAGGGGAACACCCTTGTTCTTGAAGGAAGAACCGCAAACAGCCAGAACGATCTCACCAGCGATAGTACGCTGACGCAGAGCCGCTTTGATTTCCGCGTTGGTGAGCTCTTCACCTTCGAGGTACTTGTTCATCAGCTCTTCGCTGGCTTCTGCCGCAGCTTCAATCATGTTGCCGCGCCATTCGTTAGCCAGCTCCTGCAGTTCAGCAGGGATAGGCTTACGAACTGGAACCATGCCTTTGTCAGAGTCATTCCAGTAAACAGCTTCCATAGCCATCAGATCGATCTGACCCTGGAAGTTGTCTTCGGAACCGATGGCCAATTGAATCGGCACCGGAGTGTGACCCAGACGCTGCTTGATCTGGCCGATCACACGCAGGAAGTTGGCACCAGCACGGTCCATCTTGTTTACGTAAACAAGACGTGGAACGCCGTATTTGTTGGCTTGACGCCATACGGTTTCCGACTGAGGCTCAACACCCGAGGTGCCGCAGAACACAACGACCGCGCCGTCGAGAACACGCAGGGAACGCTCAACTTCAATAGTGAAGTCAACGTGGCCCGGGGTGTCGATGACGTTGAAACGGTATTGGTCCTTGTGCTGCTTCTCGGAACCCTGCCAGAAGGCGGTAATAGCAGCAGAAGTAATGGTAATACCACGCTCCTGCTCCTGCACCATCCAGTCTGTGGTCGCGGCGCCGTCATGCACCTCGCCCATCTTGTGGCTTTTGCCAGTGTAAAAAAGGACGCGCTCGGTGGTGGTGGTTTTACCAGCATCCACGTGAGCAACGATACCAATGTTACGGTAGCGGTTAATCGGTGTAGTACGAGCCATAAAGCCCTCGCAAAATTAGTGACGCTAAAATTAGAAGCGGTAGTGCGAGAAAGCCTTGTTGGCTTCAGCCATACGGTGCACGTCTTCACGCTTCTTAACTGCAGCACCTTTACCTTCAGCGGCGTCCAACAGTTCGCCAGCCAAACGCAGAGCCATAGACTTCTCGCCGCGCTTGCGGGCGAAGTCTACCAACCAGCGCATTGCCAGAGCGTTACGACGGGACGGACGAACTTCGACCGGAACCTGGTAAGTAGCACCGCCTACACGGCGCGACTTTACTTCGACCAGCGGAGCGATGGCGTCGAGAGCTTTCTCGAAGATTTCCAGGGGATCGCTGTTCTTGCGTTCTTTAACTTTTTCCAGCGCGCCATAAACGATACGTTCGGCAACGGCTTTCTTGCCGCTTTCCATAACGTGGTTCATGAACTTGGCCAGGATCTGGCTGCCGTACTTTGGATCGTCAAGCACTTCGCGCTTGGCTGCTACGCGTCTTCTTGGCATGGATAAGCCCTCAAACGGTCTTCAGGTTCGCTCGGAATCGGTGCCCTTGCGGGACGCCTCCGACCTTACTCTTATCGACTCAGAAAAATAGAAAATCAGTTTTTACAAAAAGCCGCTACTACTTAGGCTTCTTGGTACCGTACTTCGAACGACCCTGGTTACGACCTTTAACGCCGGAAGTATCCAGAGAACCGCGTACGGTGTGGTAACGAACACCTGGCAAGTCTTTTACACGACCGCCGCGGATCAGTACCACGCTGTGCTCTTGCAGGTTGTGGCCTTCACCGCCGATGTACGAGGAAACCTCGAAACCGTTGGTCAGACGCACACGGCATACTTTACGCAGTGCCGAGTTAGGTTTTTTCGGCGTGGTGGTATACACACGGGTGCATACGCCACGACGTTGCGGGCAGTTCTGCAGCGCAGGCACGTCGGATTTCTCGACGATACGCTTACGCGGCTGACGTACCAGCTGGTTGATAGTTGCCATCTACTAGCTCCACTGTTGTCTTGCGACGCTATTGTCTTGCAAGAAAAGCAAAATGGCAGGAACGAATTCCCGCCAAATTTAGGGGTACAAGAGTCTAAAGAGGATCTTGTCCCCAGTCAAGGCAAGGCCCCGACCTCCCCACCCATCCAACCTCGACAAATTGTCTCGATTCGATGAACGGAGCAGCCAGGGCCTTACGCTCATTTATCGCAGAACTCAGTTACCGCTAGAGTTCAGCGCTTCGGTCAGTGCAGCTTCCACTTCACTGGCGCTTACGCGCAACGGTTTGTCAGCATCACGGCGACGCTTGCGCTCGCTGTGATAAGCCAGACCGGTACCCGCCGGGATCAGACGACCCACGACCACGTTTTCTTTCAGGCCGCGCAGGTAATCGCGCTTGCCGGTTACCGCCGCTTCGGTCAGTACGCGAGTGGTTTCCTGGAAGGAAGCCGCCGAGATGAACGATTCGGTGGACAACGACGCCTTGGTGATACCCAACAGCACGCGAGTGAACTTGGAAACGAATTTCTCGTCGCCAGCCAGACGCTCGTTCTCTACCAGAACGTGAGTCAATTCCATCTGGTCGCCCTTGATGAAACTGGAATCGCCGGATTCAGCGATTTCAACTTTACGCAGCATCTGACGCAGGATGGTCTCGATGTGCTTATCGTTGATCTTCACGCCTTGCAGACGGTAAACGTCCTGGATCTCGTTCACGATGTACTTGGCCAGCGCACTCACACCCAGCAGACGCAGGATGTCGTGTGGATCGCTCGGGCCGTC
This sequence comes from Pseudomonas sp. 3296, assembly GCF_031456615.1. Taxonomy (NCBI): domain Bacteria; kingdom Pseudomonadati; phylum Pseudomonadota; class Gammaproteobacteria; order Pseudomonadales; family Pseudomonadaceae; genus Pseudomonas; species Pseudomonas sp. 3296. The sequence goes on along the minus strand of NZ_JAVDUY010000010.1, from coordinate 15,488 downwards.
GGAGATAACTTCGCCGCGGTTTACCTGTTCGCCTTCGAAGACGTTCAGGTGACGCCACTTCGGAATCAGCTCTTCGTACGGATCGCTACCGTCGTTCGGGGTAATGACCAGACGACGCTTGCCTTTGGTCTCTTTACCGAACGCGATGGTGCCGCTGACTTCAGCCAGAATCGAGGCTTCTTTCGGACGACGTGCTTCGAACAAGTCGGCAACACGCGGCAGACCACCGGTGATGTCACGGGTCTTCGAAGTCTCTTGCGGAATACGAGCGATAACATCACCGATCGCGATTTTCGCACCGTCCGCTACACCGACCAGGGCGTTAGCAGGCAGGAAGTACTGAGCAATTACATCGGTACCCGGCAGCAAGAGATCCTTGCCATTGTCATCAACCATCTTCACAGCAGGACGGATATCTTTACCGGCAGCTGGACGATCTTTGGCGTCGAGTACTTCAATGTTGGTCATACCGGTCAATTCGTCAGTCTGACGTTTGATCGTGATGCCTTCTTCCATGCCCACGTAGGTCACGGTACCTTTCATTTCGGTAACGATTGGGTGAGTGTGCGGATCCCACTTGGCCACGATTGCGCCAGCGTCGACCTTGTCACCTTCTTTAACCGAAATCACAGCACCGTACGGCAGCTTGTAACGCTCGCGCTCACGACCGAAGTCATCAGCGATCGCCAGCTCACCGGAACGGGACACAGCAACCAGGCAACCATCCACTCGCTCAACGTGCTTCAGGTTGTGCAGACGGACGGTACCGCCATTCTTCACCTGAACGCTATCAGCTGCGGAGGTCCGGCTTGCCGCACCACCGATGTGGAACGTACGCATGGTCAGCTGGGTACCCGGCTCACCGATGGACTGGGCAGCGATAACGCCGACCGCTTCACCGATGTTCACCTGGTGGCCACGAGCCAGATCACGGCCGTAGCACTTGGCGCAAATGCCGTAGCGGGTTTCGCAGCTGATCGGCGAACGCACGATCACTTCGTCGATGCTGTTCAGCTCGATGAACTCGACCCACTTCTCGTCTACCAGCGTGCCGGCAGGAACGATGATTTCTTCAGTACCTGGCTTGAACACGTCACGGGCAATAACACGACCCAATACGCGCTCACCCAACGGCTCAACAACGTCACCGCCTTCAATGTGCGGAGTCATTACCAGGCCATGCTCGGTGCCGCAATCGATCTCGGTTACTACCAGATCCTGCGCCACGTCTACCAGACGACGAGTCAGGTAACCGGAGTTCGCAGTTTTCAACGCGGTATCCGCCAAACCTTTACGAGCACCGTGAGTGGAGATGAAGTACTGAAGTACGCTCAAACCTTCACGGAAGTTCGCAGTAATCGGCGTTTCAATGATGGAACCGTCCGGCTTGGCCATCAGGCCACGCATACCGGCGAGCTGACGGATCTGCGCAGCAGAACCCCGTGCGCCCGAGTCGGCCATCATGTACATCGAGTTGAAAGATTCCTGGTCGACTTCGACGCCATGACGGTCGATGACCTTCTCTTTCGAGAGGTTGGCCATCATCGCCTTGGAAACTTCGTCGTTCGCCTTGGACCAAAGGTCGATCACTTTGTTGTACTTCTCGCCCTGGGTTACCAGGCCGGAGGCGTACTGACTTTCGATCTCTTTCACTTCGTCGGTGGCTGCACCGATGATGCGGGCTTTTTCATCCGGGATAACGAAGTCGTTAACACCGATGGAAACGCCGGAGATGGTCGAATAAGCAAAACCGGTGTACATCAACTGGTCAGCGAAAATCACGGTCTCTTTCAAACCAACCACGCGGTAGCACTGGTTGATCAGCTTGGAGATCGCCTTTTTCTTCATCGGCTGGTTGACGACATCGTACGACAGGCCAGGTGGAACAACCTGGAACAACAGCGCACGGCCGACGGTGGTGTCGACGATACGGGTGTTCTTGACGCTGCCACCATCACGATCGTTGACGGTTTCGTTGATCCGCACTTTGACTTTAGCGTGCAGTGCGGCTTCGCCGGCACGGAACACACGGTCAACTTCCTGCAGATCCGCGAACACACGACCTTCGCCCTTGGCGTTGATCGCTTCACGAGTCATGTAGTACAGACCCAATACAACGTCCTGCGAAGGAACGATGATTGGCTCACCGTTGGCTGGCGACAGAATGTTGTTGGTCGACATCATCAACGCACGCGCTTCCAACTGGGCTTCCAGTGTCAGCGGTACGTGCACGGCCATTTGGTCGCCGTCGAAGTCGGCGTTGTACGCAGCACAGACCAGAGGGTGCAGCTGGATAGCCTTACCTTCGATCAGTACCGGTTCAAACGCCTGGATACCCAGACGGTGAAGGGTCGGTGCACGGTTGAGGAGAACCGGGTGTTCGCGAATCACTTCAGCGAGAACGTCCCAAACCTCTGGCAGTTCGCGCTCGACCATTTTCTTGGCCGCTTTGATGGTGGTCGCGAGACCGCGCATTTCCAGCTTGCCGAAGATGAATGGCTTGAACAGCTCGAGTGCCATCTTCTTAGGTAGACCGCACTGGTGCAGACGCAGGGTCGGACCTACGGTAATTACCGAACGACCGGAGTAGTCAACCCGCTTACCGAGCAAGTTCTGACGGAAACGACCTTGCTTACCCTTGATCATGTCAGCCAGGGATTTCAGAGGACGCTTGTTGGAACCGGTGATAGCGCGGCCACGACGACCGTTGTCGAGCAGTGCGTCGACGGCTTCCTGCAACATACGCTTTTCGTTGCGCACGATGATGTCCGGAGCGGACAGATCAAGCAGGCGCTTCAAGCGGTTGTTACGGTTGATCACTCGACGATACAGATCGTTGAGGTCGGAAGTCGCGAAGCGACCGCCATCCAGCGGGACCAGTGGACGCAGATCTGGCGGCAGAACCGGCAGAACGGTCAGCACCATCCACTCAGGAAGGTTGCCGGAACCCTGGAAGGCTTCCATCAACTTCAGACGCTTGGACAGCTTCTTGATTTTGGTTTCGGAGTTGGTTTGCGGAATTTCTTCACGCAGACGGCCAATCTCGTGTTCCAGGTCGATAGCGTGCAGCAGTTCACGGACAGCTTCGGCACCCATGCGGGCATCGAAATCGTCGCCGAACTCTTCCAGCGCTTCGAAGTACTGCTCGTCGTTGAGCAGCTGACCTTTTTCAAGGGTGGTCATGCCTGGATCGATAACGACATAGCTCTCAAAGTAGAGAACGCGTTCGATATCACGCAGGGTCATGTCCATCAGCAAGCCGATACGCGACGGCAGCGATTTCAGGAACCAGATGTGGGCAACTGGCGAGGCCAGTTCGATGTGCGCCATGCGCTCACGACGAACTTTAGCCAGCGCGACTTCAACGCCGCACTTCTCGCAGATCACACCACGGTGCTTCAAGCGCTTGTACTTACCGCACAGGCACTCGTAATCCTTTACCGGGCCAAAGATCTTGGCGCAGAACAGGCCGTCACGTTCAGGTTTGAACGTACGGTAGTTAATGGTTTCCGGCTTTTTAACTTCACCGAACGACCACGAACGGATCATCTCAGGCGATGCCAATCCAATACGGATGGCGTCGAACTCTTCGACTTGACCCTGGTTTTTCAGCAAATTCAGTAGGTCTTTCAAGGCCTTTCCTCCTGGCGGAGCAGAGAGCGGGCAATCCTGCCCCGCTCTCGATTCGCGTCACGTGTTATTCGGTTTCCAGATCGATATCGATGCCGAGGGAACGAATTTCCTTGATCAACACGTTGAAAGACTCGGGCATGCCCGGCTCCATACGGTGATCGCCATCCACGATGTTTTTGTACATCTTGGTACGGCCGTTCACATCGTCCGACTTCACTGTGAGCATTTCTTGCAGAGTGTAAGCGGCACCGTAAGCTTCCAGTGCCCAGACCTCCATCTCCCCGAAACGCTGACCACCGAACTGCGCCTTACCACCCAGCGGCTGCTGGGTAACCAGGCTGTACGAACCGGTAGAACGAGCGTGCATCTTGTCGTCTACCAAGTGGTTCAGCTTCAGCATGTACATGTAGCCAACAGTAACCGGGCGCTCGAACTTGTTGCCGGTACGGCCGTCGGTCAGCTGCATCTGGCCGCTTTCTGGCAGGTCTGCCAGTTTCAGCATGGCCTTGATTTCGCTTTCCTTGGCGCCGTCGAACACTGGAGTGGCCATTGGAACGCCGCCACGCAGGTTCTTCGCCAGATCCAGGATTTCCTGGTCGGAGAAGCTATCCAGATCTTCGTTACGACCGCCGATCTGGTTGTAGATCTCGTCCAGGAAGGTACGAAGCTCAGCCACTTTGCGCTGCTCTTCGATCATCCGGTTGATCTTCTCGCCCAGACCTTTGGCCGCGAGGCCGAGGTGGGTTTCAAGGATCTGACCAACGTTCATACGCGAAGGTACGCCCAACGGGTTGAGGACAACGTCGACCGGGGTGCCATTGGCATCGTGCGGCATGTCTTCAACCGGCATGATCACGGAGACCACACCTTTGTTACCGTGACGACCGGCCATCTTGTCGCCCGGCTGGATGCGGCGACGGATTGCCAGGTAAACCTTGACGATTTTCAGCACGCCTGGAGCCAGGTCATCGCCCTGCTGCAGTTTGCGCTTCTTGTCTTCGAACTTGTCGTCCAGCAGACGGCGACGATCAACGATGTAGGCTTGAGCCTTCTCGAGCTGCTCGTTCAGAGCATCTTCAGCCATGCGCAGTTTGAACCACTGACCATGCTCAAGACCGTCGAGAACTTCGTCGGTGATGTCCTGACCTTTCTTCAGACCGGCGCCGCCTTCGGCTTTGTGGCCGACCAGAGCGGAACGCAGACGTTCGAAAGTTGCGCCTTCAACGATACGGAACTCTTCGTTCAGATCCTTGCGGATCTCGTCGAGTTGAGTCTTCTCGATCGACAGTGCACGAGCATCACGCTCAACGCCGTCGCGGGTGAAGACCTGTACGTCGATGACGGTACCCTTGGTGCCAGTAGGCACGCGCAGGGAGGTGTCTTTAACGTCGCTGGCTTTTTCACCGAAGATGGCACGCAACAGCTTCTCTTCCGGAGTCAGTTGAGTCTCGCCTTTCGGAGTGACCTTACCGACCAGAATGTCGCCTGCGCCAACTTCAGCACCTACGTAAACGATACCGGCTTCGTCCAGTTTGTTCAGTGCAGCTTCACCCACGTTCGGGATGTCTGCAGTGATTTCCTCTGGCCCAAGCTTGGTGTCACGCGCCACACAGGTCAGTTCCTGAATGTGGATCGTGGTGAAGCGATCTTCCTGAACCACACGCTCGGACAGGCAGATGGAGTCTTCGAAGTTGAAGCCGTTCCATGCCATGAACGCAATGCGCATGTTCTGACCCAGAGCCAGTTCACCCATGTCGGTGGACGGACCGTCAGCCATGATGTCGCTACGCTGAACCCGATCACCTTTACGCACCAGCGGACGCTGGTTGATGCAGGTGTTCTGGTTGGAGCGGGTGTACTTGGTCAGGTTGTAGATGTCGACACCAGCTTCGCCGGTTTCAACTTCGTCATCAGCAACACGAACCACGATACGGCTGGCGTCGACGGAATCGATAACACCGCCACGACGAGCCACGACGCAAACGCCGGAGTCACGAGCTACGTTACGCTCCATGCCGGTACCGACCAGCGGCTTGTCAGCGCGCAGGGTTGGTACAGCTTGACGCTGCATGTTCGAACCCATCAACGCACGGTTGGCGTCATCGTGCTCAAGGAACGGGATCAGCGACGCAGCAACCGAAACTACCTGCTTCGGTGATACGTCCATCAAGGTGACGTCTTCAGGCGCCTTGACGGTGAACTCGTTCAAGTGACGAACAGCTACCAGCTCGTCGATCAGGACTTTCTTATCATTCATCGTGGCCGAAGCCTGAGCGATCACGTGATCAGCTTCTTCGATGGCGGACAGGAATACGATCTCGTCGGTGACCAGAGCGTCTTTCACCACACGGTACGGGCTCTCGAGGAAGCCGTACTGGTTGGTGCGCGCATAAGCGGCCAGGGAGTTGATCAGACCGATGTTCGGACCTTCCGGCGTTTCAATCGGGCATACACGACCGTAGTGAGTCGGGTGTACGTCACGAACTTCAAAGCCGGCACGCTCACGAGTCAAACCGCCAGGGCCGAGTGCAGAAACACGACGCTTGTGGGTGATCTCGGACAGCGGGTTGTTCTGGTCCATGAACTGGGACAGCTGGCTGGAACCGAAGAACTCTTTCACCGCCGCAGCCACTGGCTTGGCGTTGATCAGGTCTTGCGGCATCAGGCCTTCGCTTTCAGCCATCGACAGACGCTCTTTGACCGCACGCTCAACACGTACCAGGCCAACGCGGAACTGGTTCTCGGCCATTTCGCCTACGCAGCGAACACGACGGTTACCCAAGTGGTCGATGTCATCGACGATGCCTTTACCGTTACGGATGTCGACCAGAGTCTTCAATACCGCAACGATGTCTTCTTTGCACAACACGCCCGAACCTTCGATCTCGGTACGACCGATACGACGGTTGAACTTCATCCGGCCGACCGCAGACAGGTCATAGCGCTCAGGGCTGAAGAACAGGTTGTTGAACAGGGTCTCGGCAGCGTCTTTGGTAGGCGGCTCGCCTGGACGCATCATGCGATAGATCTCGACCAGCGCTTCCAATTGGTTGCTGGTGGAGTCGATCTTCAGCGTATCGGAGACAAACGGACCGCAGTCGATATCGTTGGTGTACAGAGTTTCGATGCGAACAACCTGAGCCTTGGCGATTTTCGCCAGGATCTCGGTGTTCAGCTCGGTGTTGCACTCTGCCAGGATTTCGCCGGTTGCCGGATGCACGATGGCCTTGGCGGTAGTGCGACCCAGGACGTAGTCCAGAGGCACTTCCAGGGTCTTGAGACCGGCTTTTTCGATCTGGTTGATGTGGCGCGCAGTAATACGGCGACCAGCCTCAACGATGACCTTGCCCTTCTCATCCTGAATATCAAGAACAGCGATTTCACCACGTAGACGCGAAGCAATCAGTTCCAGACTGAGGGTTTCGCCGCTCAGGTGGAAAACGTTGGTGGTGTAGAACGCGTCGAGCACTTCTTCAGTGGTATAGCCGAGCGCGCGCAGCAGTACCGATGCAGGCAGCTTGCGACGACGGTCGATACGCACGAACACGCAGTCTTTCGGGTCGAACTCGAAGTCCAGCCACGAACCGCGGTAAGGAATGATGCGCGCGGAGTACAGCAGTTTGCCGGAGCTGTGCGTCTTGCCACGGTCGTGGTCGAAGAACACGCCCGGGGAACGGTGCAGCTGGGAAACGATTACACGCTCGGTACCGTTGATTACGAAGGTACCGTTCTCAGTCATCAGGGGGATTTCACCCATGTAGACTTCTTGCTCTTTAATGTCCTTGATCGCTTTGTTCGACGATTCTTTGTCGAAAATGATCAGGCGCACTTTTACCCGCAAAGGTACGGCGTAAGTTACACCGCGCAATACGCATTCTTTGACATCAAATGCCGGTTCGCCCAGGCGATAACCGACGTACTCCAGCGCAGCATTGCCGGAGTAGCTGATGATCGGGAAAACGGATTTGAAGGCCGCATGCAGGCCCACGTCGCGGAACTGATCTTTAGTCGCTCCCGCTTGCAAGAATTCACGATACGAATCCAGCTGGATGGCCAGGAGGTACGGCACATCCATGACGTCCGGCAACTTGCTAAAGTCCTTGCGGATACGTTTTTTCTCAGTATATGAGTAAGCCATCAGCGTTCCCCAGCTTGGTCACCTGCTTGTTTGGCCCCTCCCGACGGGAGCAGCCAGAAAATCGTGCAAACCCCATGGTTTGCGCCACCACATCGGGTGGTTACAGCTCGTGATCAGCACCGACCCAGTCGGCTGCCAATAACGGAAAAAGGCCGGTGGCAAGAGCCACCAGCCATCAGCCTTTCGCTTTACGCTCGGGCTGGAGGAGCAAAGTCGATGCTTACTTCAGCTCGACTTTAGCGCCTGCTTCTTCCAGAGTAGCTTTGGCTTTGTCAGCTGCGTCTTTCGAAACAGCTTCCAGAACCATGGCAGGAGCGCCGTCAACTACAGCCTTGGCTTCTTTCAGGCCCAGACCGGTCAGTTCACGTACTGCCTTGATCACGTTTACTTTCTTCTCGCCAGCTTCGGTCAGCATGACGTTGAATTCGGTTTGCTCTTCAACAACAGCGGCAGCAGCAGCTGGACCAGCCGATGCAGCAGCAGCGGAAACACCGAATTTTTCTTCGAAAGCTTTGATCAGCTCAACAACCTGCAGAACCGACATTTCAGCTACGGCGTTGAGGATATCTTCTTGGGAGATAGACATTACTGTATTTCCTGAATTGGGGGACGGCCTACGCGGCCATCGAAATAAACAAAAATACGCGAAAGGAGATACTCAGCCTTAGGCTGCAGCAGCTTCTTTTTGCTCGCGAACTGCAGCCAGAGTACGAGCCAACTTGCTGGTAGCGCCTTGAATCACGCTCATCAGCTGAGAAATTGCTTCGTCACGGGTCGGCAGTGTTGCCAGTACGTCGATTTGGTTAGCTGCGAGGAACTTGCCCTCGAACGCAGCTGCCTTGATCTCGAACTTATCCTGACTCTTGGCGAATTCCTTGAACAAACGGGCAGCAGCGCCAGGATGATCCTTGGAGAACGCGATCAGAGTCGGGCCGGTGAACACGTCGTTGAGGACACTGTATTCAGTGTCAGCAACAGCGCGCTTGAGCAGGGTGTTACGTACAACACGTACATAAACGCCAGCTTCACGAGCCTCTTTACGGAGTCCGGTCATCGCGCCTACTGTTACGCCACGGGCATCAGCCACGACAGCGGACAGAGCGACTTTGGCAGCCTCGTTGACTTCAGCGACGATGGCCTTCTTGTCTTCGAGATTAATTGCCACGGGTTTAACTCCTGCTTGTTACCGTTTCATCTGGCCGAAGCCGGATGTCGTTTTGGTGTCTGATTCGGTAAGGAACCGGGAGCACCATCTGCGTAGGCTTGAGGTTTAAGACTTGCGTCGCCTACGGTCTTGGATAGCCCCCGCCAGGCAGGGACCCCAATCTTTCAATTGGCGCGATCGCTCGCGCCAACCTGTGTCTTACGCGTCGAGCGAGCTCTGGTCGATGACCAGACCTGGGCCCATAGTGGTGCTCAGGGTAACGCGCTTGACGTAAATGCCTTTCGAGGAAGCTGGCTTGATACGCTTCAGGTCAGCGATCAGGGCTTCAACGTTTTCCTTCAGCTTGACGGCGTCGAAGCCGATCTTGCCAACGGAAGTGTGGATGATGCCGTTTTTGTCGGTGCGATAACGAACCTGACCAGCTTTGGCGTTTTTAACCGCGGTAGCTACGTCTGGAGTTACGGTGCCAACTTTAGGGTTAGGCATCAGGCCGCGTGGACCGAGGATCTGACCCAGCTGACCAACAACGCGCATAGCATCCGGGGATGCGATAACTACGTCATAGTTCAGGTCGCCGCCTTTCATTTCGGCAGCCAGGTCATCCATACCTACACGGTCAGCGCCGGCAGCCAGAGCGGCCTCAGCAGCTGGACCCTGGGTGAACACAGCAACGCGAACGGTCTTGCCAGTGCCGTGTGGCAGCACAGTAGCGCTACGAACAACCTGGTCAGATTTACGCGGATCAACACCCAGGTTAACAGCAACGTCGAACGACTCGCTGAACTTGACAGTCGACAGCTCAGCCAGCAGAGCAGCAGCGTCTACAAAGTTGTAGGCCTTGCCTGCTTCGATTTTGCCGGCGATAGCCTTTTGACGCTTGGTCAACTTAGCCATTACACACCCTCCACGTTAAGGCCCATGCTACGAGCAGAACCGGCGATAGTACGCACGGCTGCTTCCATATCAGCTGCAGTCAGATCCGCGTTTTTGGTTTTCGCGATTTCTTCCAGCTGAGCACGGGTCACGGTGCCAACCTTAACGGTGTTCGGACGAGCGGAACCGCTAGTCAGACCAGCAGCCTTCTTCAGCAGAACCGAAGCAGGGGTGGACTTGGTTTCAAAAGTGAAGCTACGGTCGCTGTAGACAGTGATGATCACTGGAGTCGGCAGACCTGGCTCAAGACCCTGAGTACGGGCGTTGAAGGCCTTGCAGAATTCCATGATGTTCACGCCGTGCTGACCCAGAGCAGGACCAACAGGTGGGCTTGGGTTAGCCTGAGCGGCCTTCACTTGCAGCTTGATGTAAGCGGTAATTTTCTTGGCCATGAGGCACTCCAATTACGGGTTCAAACGCCTCGAAAGGCTCCCCGGTTACTTGCGCGTTTATCCCAGTGACGACAAAACCCCACAGCCTAGGGCTGCGGGGTTGGGATGCTTGCTCAGCTAGACCTTTTCGACCTGGCTGAACTCTAGCTCTACCGGGGTAGAGCGACCGAAAATGAGCACTGCCACTTGGATCCGGCTCTTCTCGTAATTAACTTCTTCAACCGTGCCGGTAAAATCAGCAAACGGCCCGTCATTGACCCGTACCGACTCGCCCGGCTCGAACAATGTCTTCGGCTTCGGCTTATCACTACCATCAGCGACGCGACGCAGAATTGCTTCTGCCTCTTTATCTGTAATTGGCGCAGGCTTATCGGCAGTACCACCAATGAAGCCCATCACCCGAGGCGTATCCTTGACCAAGTGCCAAGTACCCTCGTTCATATCCATCTGTACCAGCACGTAACCTGGGAAGAACTTGCGCTCGCTTTTGCGCTTCTGGCCATTACGCATTTCAACCACTTCTTCAGTGGGAACCAGAATTTCGCCGAAGCCATCTTCCATGCCAGCCAGCTTTACGCGCTCTACCAACGAGCGCATGACATGCTTCTCGTAACCGGAGTAAGCATGCACAACGTACCAACGCTTAGCCACGGGACACCCTTAGCCGACAATCAAGGAAACAAGCCAGCCGAGGAGGGAATCAAGCCCCCACAACAGCAACGCCATAACCAGAACAACAGCCACAACAATCAACGTGGTCTGCGTGGTTTCTTGGCGAGTTGGCCATACGACTTTACGAATCTCGGTGCGAGCTTCCTTAACCAGTACAAAGAAAGACTTGCCCTTGACTGTCTGCAGGCCTACAAAGGCAGCTACAGCAGCAATGACGAGCAGTGCAAGTACACGGTACAGGATCGGCGAAGCAGAGTAATACTGATTGCCAACAACGCCAACAACCACCAAAGCGACTACTACTAGCCACTTGAGCAGATCGAAGCGAGAGCCTTGAGCTTCAGCTTTAGGAGTCATCTATGAAGATCCTGTGAAAAGAAAGCCAGACACACCAAGTGAATCTGGCAGGTCAGGAGGGAATCGAACCCCCAACCTACGGTTTTGGAGACCGTCGCTCTGCCAATTGAGCTACTGACCTAAAACAAAATCAGGCCGACCATTATGCCGGCCCGAAAAAGACATTACAACAATTTACTCGATGATTTTGGCTACGACACCAGCGCCGACGGTACGACCGCCTTCACGGATAGCGAAACGCAGACCATCTTCCATCGCGATGGTTTTGATCAGGGTAACAGTCATCTGAATGTTGTCACCTGGCATTACCATTTCAACGCCTTCTGGCAATTCGCAGTTACCGGTCACGTCAGTAGTACGGAAGTAGAACTGTGGACGGTAGCCTTTGAAGAACGGAGTATGACGGCCGCCTTCTTCCTTGCTCAGAACGTAAACTTCTGCGGTGAACTTGGTGTGCGGCTTAACCGAACCCGGCTTAACCAGAACCTGGCCACGCTCAACGTCGTCACGCTTGGTGCCGCGCAGCAGCACGCCGCAGTTCTCGCCAGCACGACCTTCGTCGAGCAGCTTGCGGAACATTTCAACACCGGTGCAGGTGGTGACGGTAGTGTCACGCAGACCAACGATTTCCAGTGGATCCTGAACGCGAACGATACCGCGCTCGATACGACCAGTCACAACAGTACCGCGACCGGAGATCGAGAATACGTCTTCGATTGGCATCAGGAACGGCTTGTCGGTCAGACGAACTGGTTCTGGGATGTAGCTGTCCAGAGTCTCAACCAGCTTACGAACGGCAGTGGTGCCCATTTCGTTGTCGTCTTTGCCTTCCAGAGCCATACGCGCCGAACCGATGATGATCGGAGTGTCGTCGCCAGGGAAGTCGTAAGTGCTCAGCAGATCACGCACTTCCATCTCAACCAGTTCCAGCAGCTCAGCGTCGTCTACCAGGTCAGCCTTGTTCAGGAAAACCACGATGTACGGAACGCCTACCTGACGGGACAGCAGGATGTGCTCACGGGTTTGTGGCATCGGACCATCAGCGGCCGAACAAACCAGGATAGCGCCGTCCATCTGGGCAGCACCAGTGATCATGTTCTTCACATAGTCAGCGTGACCTGGGCAGTCAACGTGAGCGTAGTGACGAATCTTCGAGTTGTACTCGACGTGCGCGGTATTGATGGTGATACCACGAGCTTTTTCTTCTGGCGCGCTGTCGATTTTATCGAAATCAACGATGGCCGAACCGAAAACCTCGGAGCAAACGCGAGTCAGAGCAGCAGTCAGCGTAGTCTTACCATGGTCAACGTGACCAATAGTACCAACGTTAACGTGCGGCAGCGAACGATCGAACTTTTCCTTAGCCATCGAAACAACCCCCAACAAAAGAATTGAGCAAGTAATATCAACCATTAAAACAAAGGCAGATATTTTCATATCTGCCTTGTTATATGGAGCTCTTGAGCGGATTTGAACCGCTGACCTCACCCTTACCAAGGGTGTGCTCTACCAACTGAGCTACAAGAGCGTAACACTTTGCAGGATCTGCAAACTTGGAGCGGGTAGCGGGAATCGAACCCGCATCATCAGCTTGGAAGGCTGAGGTTCTACCACTAAACTATACCCGCGGAGCTTGCAGCTCTCGCTAAAATTGGTGGAGGGGGAAGGATTCGAACCTTCGAAGTCGTAGACGTCAGATTTACAGTCTGATCCCTTTGGCCGCTCGGGAACCCCTCCTAAGCGAGCCGGCATTCTACATCATGCCAGCCTTCTGTCAAGCACTTTTCTCATTAAAAACCTGAGGTTAGCTGCGTTGACGCCGCTTTCGCATTGCTGACCGCTAAAGGTCTTCACTGCGAAGCGGGCGCCATTCTATGCAAACTATTCAGCCGGTGCAACCCCCTCACACGGCATTATTTTATGTTTTAACTCATTGAATTCTTTAGAAAGGTTTAGCAGCTGCAAATCATCCAGCAAACGCTGGCTTTCGGGAGCTACGCGGACCCAATAACCAGACGACTCGACGGCATCTTTCGGCAAAGACTGATACTTGACACCTACCTCTCCCAGGCGGCGTCCTACCAGCAGGATGCTCTCCTGGCGAGCAACGCCCCCCAAATAGAGACAGCCATTACCTGCCTCTGCGGCTTTTCCTTTTTCTCGAGTCGTATCAGCCGCCTCGCTTAACAAGCGAATATCCTATTGCGCCCCTCTGTACAAGCTCAAAGGCGTAACATCTTTCGCCCGCAGCGGAGCCTCTTGTTGATGCCAAATGTAATAGAAGACGTTGAGTACGAGCAGCAAGAGGAACAACCAGCGCATAAAAACCTCAGGACAATGGACACGCCATCGCTAAACCGACAAAAATCAGGTCTGGAACCAGCCTGGCTTCGGGCACGACACCGGAAACCAGCGTCGCATCGCCCCCGGTAAGGAATACAGTAAACTCCCCCCCCCAGTAACTACGCGCCAACTCCAGCTGAGTCAGGACAAATCCCCTCAGCATAAGAGAGCACCCTCGCTCTACCGCTTCGACGGTTGTACGGCCAGGAGCGAGACTTTCGAGCGCGCGCTCGGCAGCCAGGTCACCGTATCGAATTTTACGCGTATGGGTTCGCAACTGATTGCGCATTAAGGGCATCCCAGGGCAGATAAAGCCACCGAGGTGCTCTCCGTCCGCTGCAATGAAGTCGGCCGTCACAGCGGTACCGAAATCAAGCACCAGACACGCACCGGAAGCCAGATGAAACCCTCCGAGCATCGCAAGCCAGCGATCGAGACCTAACCGTTCAAACTCCTCATACCCGTTGCGTACGCCGGCCATTTCGCGGGCTGGAGTCGCGCATACCACGGACACACCGAAAGCTTGGGTCAATATAGAAGCTAAAGCAGCGGTTTCTTCAGCCGTTCTAACGCTGACCAACCGACAATGCTTAAGTGCGAGCCCATCTAGATTACTCAAGCTCTCCAACAAAGCATCATCCGAATCAACCACACCTTCACTAAACACTCGCCGGACATCTGCACAGAGCACACGCCATTTGATAAAACTGTTTCCACAGTCGAGCTCAAGAATCATTGCGCAACCTCAAACTGAGCTCACCACCACTAAAGACTTTTTCAACGCCATTTACTTTCAAGCGCAAAGCCCCCTGACTGTCGATACCCAACACCTCACCATCTATCTGGCTTACGCCAGCAATCAAAGACACTGCCCGCCCCTGCCAAAGATGGTTTTGCTCCCACTCCGACTGGATAGAGGAAAATCCGTCTAGCTGGTGTCGAGCGAGGTATTTCTGGAGCATCGAGCCCAATTCCGAAACCAGGTGATTGCGATCAAAGGCCTTACCTGACTCCAGACGCATTGACGTCCATAGCTGATCAACCTCTTCAGTCATCTGCATATTGACGTTTATTCCGACACCCAACACTACGTGACAGACATCCGCAGGATCACCCACCAATTCAAGCAATATCCCGGCGATCTTTTTCTGCCCCACCAAAACATCGTTGGGCCATTTTAACCCTGCTCCCGGGACACCGAGCGCTCGCAATGTCTGCATGACAGCAAGACCGACAACGAGACTCAAACCCTCCAGCTGCCGCATTCCACCGTCAATGCGCAATACCAGGCTGTAATAGACGTTCTCTGCAAAAGGGCTGACCCACTTGCGCCCTCGCCGCCCGCGACCAGCCGTCTGGCGCTCAGCAAGCACTAAAAATGGCGCAGCCTGACCACGCTCGATAGCGCGCAAGGCCTCAGCGTTGGTGGAGTCTATTGAGTCGAAGAGCAAAATTGGCCAGCCACAAGCAGGCGCCTCGTCCGATATGGCGACAGGATCCAATAGCGTCAACGGTGCAGCCAGCTGATATCCGCGACCGCGCACCTTATGAACTGACAAGCCAAGCTCAGCCTCTAGATGCTGAAGCTGCTTCCACACCGCACTACGACTGATCCCCAGTGCAGCACCCAGGGTCTGGCCCGAATGGAACCGGCCATCTTTAAGAAGCTTTAACAACGTCAGCATGCAAGTCTCGCCTCACAATGAGGCCCGCATGATAGCCATGCCCCGAGCCGTTGCATAGAAAACCGACAAGACGGATTTCCTGCGGGCAAAACAAAACCCCTACCTGCATACGCAGATAGGGGTTTCGGAATTTAATCTTGACGATGACCTACTCTCACATGGGGAAACCC
>NZ_JAVDUY010000009.1:0-399930 GCF_031456615.1 Pseudomonas sp. 3296 | reverse complement strand
AGCAGAAAAGGAACGGCGTTGTTTGGTCATCTGACACCTCGATCGGGCGAGCATTCTCGCCTAAATGGGTGTCCGGTTTCATTAGACCACTACAGTACTCTATCTGTTGCGGTATAACCGCTCTTATATTTGTCGAGGATCTCTTGAGCGGTGGCAGATTTTCCGGCGTCTGAAGAGGACGGTGTCGACTGTTTAGTCGCGCAAGCACCGATGTGATGGGTCCTGCACAGAGGGCAGGTTTTAGGCACTTGAAAGGGGGTCGGTTTCGATTTTACAGGGGGCGGCGCCGGTTTCACCGAGCCGGTTGGCTGAATAAAAGGGGATGTAAGTGTGGTGTTTGTCCCTTGGCCAAGTATTGCGCCTTGTTTTGATTTTTGATTGCCAGGCGGATTGTTGGGTGTCGCCGGGCGCAAGACACTAGGCATTGGACTGGAAGACTGTGTCTCTTTAGGCATGAATTTATTCGCTCCAGATCTTAGTAGTTGTGGGTCACTTCAAATCTTGTGGTTTTGGTTGTAGCAGAGAAACTCTGCACATCGTTATCCCTTTGCGCGGGTGTCTGAATGCTTCACCAAATAGAGTGGTGGAAATGTAGGGCTAAGCCCCTGCTTTTGTAGGAAATTTCCCACCGAAAGGCCGGAGCTCAAAAGCGTGTCGAAATGTGTTTGTTAGGAAGCAACGCTGGGA
The DNA here is from genome assembly GCF_031456615.1 of Pseudomonas sp. 3296. Classification (NCBI taxonomy): domain Bacteria; kingdom Pseudomonadati; phylum Pseudomonadota; class Gammaproteobacteria; order Pseudomonadales; family Pseudomonadaceae; genus Pseudomonas; species Pseudomonas sp. 3296. Next base: position 399,243 of record NZ_JAVDUY010000009.1, on the reverse strand, counting down.
ATTTTCCTACATTAAATACAAGTCAACCTATCTAAAGTCGCCACACGGCCTCGGGTAGTTCATCTGGGGGCACTCGACACGCTCAGCAGGTAATGCAATGAACAAAATATTCAAGTTGGTTTGGAATGCGACACTTAGCACGTGGGTTGTTGCTTCCGAACTTGCAATTTCTAAAACCAAGTCTTCCACGTTGGACAGCGGCAACAAGAAGATGAGTTCGGCAACCAAACTTGCCACGGTGGCACTGTTGTTTGGCGCTGGTTCAATCAACGTTGCTTCTGCTGCGACAGGTAATACCTGTCTGGTTAACGGGACGTGGGTGACTGCTCCCTCGGCGCCAGGGGATAAGGCGCTCGCATGCGGCGAGGGAGCAAGCGCAGCGCAGGTAAATGACCTGGCGCTTGGCACTACTGCGAAAGCAGATGGCGCAGTAGATGCTGATGGGCACGTGGGCGGTGCGATTGCCATCGGTACGAACTCGTCGGCGCAATTGTTTAACGCCATCGCGCTCGGTACTGGCGCAACGGCCTATGGGTCGCAAACCATGGCACTTGGACAAGGCGCCGTTTCGGGAGTGAGTGGCAGCACGAGTATCGTGAAGTCTTTAGCGTTAGGTTTCTCGGCTCAGGCCACAGAAGGCTACACAGTGGCCATTGGTTCAGGTACCAAAGCCACCGGCTACAGCGCTATTGGTATCGGTAATGCTCCGGTTGCTTCGGGTACGAACGGAATCGCGTTAGGTACCTGGACCATCGCGTCGGGCAACAACAGCACGGGTATCGGTAACCTGGCGGTGGCTAGCGACTCGAGTGCCACGGCGATAGGCGACAGGGCCAGAGCGTCCGGGGTTAGCGCCATCGCATTGGGTACTGCTGCTCGTGCAGAGGGCAGGGCGAGCATCGGCATCGGCGCCGAAAATGTGGTGACAGGCACTAACTCCGGTGCCATCGGTAACGGACTTATCTTCAATTTCAAAGGCGTCTCCGGCGACAACAGCTATAGCCTGGGTAACGCCAACACTATCGCGAATGACAACACATTCGTGATGGGCAATAACGTCACTACCACTCAGGACAACAGCGTGGTGCTGGGCAATAACAGCACCGACAGAGCGGCATTGGGCACGCCCACAGGCGTCATCAATGGCACGACCTACAATTACGCGGGCGGCGCGCCGTCAGGTGTGGTGAGCGTGGGTACTGTCAACGGGGAACGCCAGATCATCAACGTAGCGGCCGGACAGGTCAATTCCAGCAGCACCGACGCCATCAACGGCAGCCAGCTGAACGCGACCAATGAGGCCCTCTCTGCGGTCGACGCCGGTGCCGTCAAGTACGACGACAGCACCCACAACACCATCACCCTGGGTGGCAATACCTACGACAACAGCACCCACACCGGCGGCACCAAAATCACCAACGTAGCCGATGGCAAGGCGCCAAGTGATGCGGTGAATTATTCGCAATTGACCGAAACCAACAGCAGCATCACCAACCTCGGCAACTCTCTGACCAATCTCTATGAGACGGGCACCAAGTACTTCCACGCCAACTCCACCGGCACGGATTCGGTTGCTTCGGGTCAGGATGCAGTCGCGATCGGTATGGGCGCAGTGGCTAGCCACGACGGCAGTGTTGCACTGGGCGCAGGCTCGGTCGCGGATGGCAGCACTCTGGGTCAACAGGCTTACCTGGTGAGGGGCACCTCGACAGGCGAAGTTAACATCGGTGATCGTCGTATGACCGGGCTGTCGGCCGGTGCCGCTGATGCGGATGCGGTCAACGTCAAGCAATTGAAAGCCGTCGAAGCAGGCGCCGCGGCCTCTGTGGCCGATGCGGTCAAGTACGATGACAGCACCCACAACACCATCACCCTGGGTGGCAATACCTACGACAACAGCACCCACACCGGCGGCACCAAAATCACCAACGTGGCCAATGGTGTCGCTGACAGCGATGCGGTGAACATGTCACAGCTCAACCAGACCAACACTCAGGTGGCCACCAACACCACCGACATCAACAACCTGGCGAATGACGCGTTACAGTGGGATTCCAGCCTGGGTGCTTTCAGTGCGAGCCATGGCGGTAACACCGTCAACAAAATTACCAACGTGGGGGCGGGTGATCTCAGCGCCAACTCCAAGGATGCAGTCAACGGTTCGCAGCTTTTTGCCTTGGGCCAGCAGGTTACCGGTATCGATAATCGAGTGACGAATATCGAGGGCAATATCAGCAACATCACCAACGGTGGGGGCATCAAGTATTTCCATGCCAACTCATCGGGTGCTGACTCCGTGGCCAGTGGGGCCGAGTCGGTTGCCGTCGGACCGAATGCCGTAGCGTCGGGCGCTGGTTCGGTGGCTTCGGGTAACGGTGCAAATGCAACGGGCAGCAATTCTGTTGCCGTGGGCAATGGGGCCAAGGCATCTGCCGATGGCAGCGTTGCATTGGGCAGCGGGTCCAGCGATGGCGGTCGTGGTGCTGAAACCTATACCGGCAAGTACTCTGGCGCCGATAACGCTACATCAGGAACAGTGTCCGTTGGCAACGCGGCAACGGGCGAAACCCGCACACTCAGCAATGTCGCGGACGGTAAGGACGCCACCGATGCGGTTAACCTGCGTCAGCTGGACGGTGCTGTGGCCGAGTCGAAGAAGTACACCGATGACTCGATCAGCACGATCAACACCTCCGTTGTGAATCAGGACAAGCGGATTTCCAGTGTCGACAACCGTGTGACCCAGGCGGTGACGAATGTCACTCATCTGCAAAACGGCACCGATGGCATGTTCCAGGTCAACAACACCAGCAACCTGCCAAAACCGTCAGCGACTGGCGAGGACTCGATGGCGGGCGGTGCGGGCGCCAAGGCCTCTGGCAAGAACGGTTCGGCCGTCGGCACTAACGCCATCGCCGCGGGCAACAACTCGACGGCAACGGGTAACGGTTCCAACGCCAAGGCGGATAACTCGGTAGCGCTGGGTGCCAACTCGATTGCCGATCGTGCCAACAGCGTTTCGGTAGGCTCAGCAGGCAGCGAGCGCCAGATCACCAACGTGGCGGCCGGTACAGCGCCGACAGACGCAGTCAACCTGAGCCAGTTGAACAAGGGCGTGACTGACGCGACCAACAATGCCAATGCCTACACCAACTCGGTCTACAGCGCGTTGAACAAAGACATCAAGCAGTTGGATGACGACTTGAGCGCTGGTGTCGCCGGTGCAATGGCCATGGCTGCGCTGCCTCAGCCGTACGCCGCGGGTGCAAGCATGACCTCCGGCTCCATGGGTACCTATCGCGGTGAATCGGCGATGGCCTTGGGCGTGTCGCGGATCTCGGATAACGGCCGATGGGTCACCAAACTGCAAGCCACGACCAACACCCAGCGCGAATTCGGCGCATCGGTGGGTGTGGGTTATCAATGGTAAGCCTTTCACGTTGATCCAGAGCCCGGCGTATGCCGGGCTCTTCTCCCTTTTTATCGTGTCGAGAATGTTATGCAAAAGCTCAATAAATTAATGGTGCGTCTGCTGCTGAGCGGCGGCCTGGCCGCAACACTGGCGGCTTGTGGTACCAACCCAAGCCATGTCAATGCGAGTGGAAAGTCCAGCAACCCGGTGTTTCCGGCGCTCAAGGATGCCAGCCGTACCGAAGGCAGTTATGTGAACGTGGAGAATTTGCGCAAGGTCGTGCCAGGTCTGACCAAGCCACAAATCTACGAGCTGATTGGCTTGCCGCATTTCTCCGAAGCCATGTTCAACGTCCGTGAGTGGGACTACATCTTCAAGTTCCAACAGCCCGGCACCCATGAGCCGCGGGTCTGCCAGTACAAGGTGATGTTCGACGACAACAAAGTCGCGCAGTCGTATGTGTTCTTGCCACAGACCTGTGCCCAGGTGCTCGACACCAACTTATAGTAGTGAGCTACCCGATCGCTGAAACGCGGCTGCAAAGAAGAAGGCCCCTATGGGGCCTTCGTCATTTCAAGACCTGGAAGTGTCTACGAAACTCAGCCCAAAGACGCAGGAGTCAGCCACGACAATAAATCGGCGCCGCTCATGGGGCGGGCATAGAAATAGCCTTGTCCTCTCGAGCAGCCCAGCTCCAGCAGTTTGTCACGTTGCTCAAGCGTTTCGATCCCTTCAATAACCACTGACATGCCCAACGAGTCACCCAGTGCGAGGATGCTGCTGATCACCGTCTGGCAGCGTTGTTCCTGCAAGGTACGCACGAACTCGGTGTCCAGTTTGATTTCATTGAACGGCAGCTGACATAAACGCTGGATCGAAGAAAACCCCGCGCCAAAGTCATCAATGGACAATTGGCAGCCCATCATGCGTAAGCGTACCAATGTCTCAAGGCTGTCCGCTGTTGCTTCAAGTAACCCGCTCTCGGTCAACTCAAACGTCAGGCCAGCGCCTGGGAGGTCGAAGTGATCGAGTATCGATTTGATTCGCTGCGTGAGATGACCACCGGCCAATTGAGACGTTTGCAGGTTGAATGCAAAATTCAGGTCGATGTTCTTTTCGTTCACTTGCTTTTGCAGCGCCAAGGCCTGGCTCATCTGATCGAACAACAGTTCGTCCATCAGCCCACAATGTTCAAGTGTCGGAATGAAGAACGCCGGTGATAAAATTCCCTTGATGGGGTGTAGCCACCGGGCCAGCACCTCGACGCCATAAACCTGGCCTGTGTGCAGATTGATTTTAGGTTGGTAGTACGCCTTCACCTGCCGGTCATGCAGGGCATGGGCGACTTCCTGGCTGTCCGGCAGTTCAAGGTTCAGGTTCGGGGCGCGATGCGAGGGTTTGTGCGTGCTTGCCGAATACTTCGCGAGTAACGGCGCCAATGCTTCCGGTCGCAAGGGTTTGCCGGCGTCACCCAATAGCTGCATCCCCAGCAAAGAAACAATTTTCTGTACCGAGCACCGCAGATCAGAAGACATCGAGCTGCTGATGATGATCGCGCCCACCAAATTGGAGTGGCTCGCCTGCTGCAAGAACTCCAGGCCATCCATGCCATTCATGCGCAGATCGCACAGCGTGATATCCACGCCGCCAACCTGCTGTAATAACGCCAGCGCCTGCTCTCCGTCTTCGGCTTCGAAGATCTCGGTACACCCCAAATGTTGCAGCACCTTCACTGCAAACGCCCGCTGAAATGGATGGTCCTCAAGAACCAGTGCACGGAGCGGAAAGCTATTCATCGCCAATGATCTTCTATCCAGAAATTTCGTAAAAGAACCATTGCCCTTTGATAGCCCAATGGCCTGAAAAAGTTGAATAGTGCCGCACCAATGACCCATGGTTTGTAGGCATGAAGCCACTGAAATGTAGGAAAAATCCTAGTGATAGCCGGCTCAAAATTTTGCGCGGCATAACGGCAACCCACATCGCTTCCCGTCAAGTACGCGCAGCGCGTCTCTCTACATTGCCAGCAGGGTGAAAACTTCTTCCAGGTCCTGATGATCCCGGCTCTCGACGGGGTTTTGCTGTTTGCGGGTTTGGAGGTTTTGCAGGGGCGGTCTCCACAGGAGCTGGCCGCACGGCACGGCAACTGGCTCTGGGAGTTAATCCAGGGCGCAAGGAAGGGGCGGGATGAATGGATTGCGACCCGTTGTCGAAGGAAATCATCAAACGGCTGCGATGCCCGGCGTTGCACCGGGCATCGCGTTGACACTATTAAACCCGTTCGAAAATCGCCGCAATCCCTTGGCCACCGCCGATGCACATGGTCACCAGCGCATAACGGCCGTTGGTGCGGTGCAGTTCGTGGATGGCTTTGGTGGCGATGATCGCGCCGGTGGCGCCGACCGGGTGACCCAGGGAAATACCCGAACCGTTCGGGTTGACCTTGGCCGGGTCGAGGTCCAGTTCCTGGCTGACGGCACAGGCCTGGGCGGCGAAGGCGATGTTGGCTTCGATCACGTCCATGTCGGCGACGGTCAGGCCGGCACGCTTGAGCGCCAGGCGGGTGGCCGGCACCGGGCCGAGGCCCATCAGTTCCGGTTCGACACCGGCGTGGGCGTAGCTGACCAGACGGGCCAGCGGGCGCAGGTTGTTGTTCTGCACAGCGGCACCGGTGGCCATGACCAGCGCAGCGGCGCCGTCGTTCAGGCCGGAAGCGTTGCCGGCCGTGACCGAGCCGTCTTTCTTGAACGCTGGCTTCATGCCCGCCAGTTGTTCCAGCGAGGTGGCGCGAGGGTGTTCGTCGACGCTGAACAGCTTGGTTTCCTTGCGATCACGGATTTCCACGCCAACGATTTGCTCGCTGAAGTAGCCATTGGCGATGGCGAAGGCCGCGCGTTTCTGGTCTTCCAGGGCCAGGGCGTCTTGCATCTCACGGGTGATGCCGTTGCGCTCGGCGACGTTCTCGGCGGTGATGCCCATGTGGATGCCGTGGAACGGGTCATGCAGGATGCCCAGCATGTAGTCGATGGCCTGGATGTTGCCCATGCGCGCACCCCAACGGGCGGCCGGCATGATGTAAGGACCGCGGCTCATGGATTCGGCACCGGCACCGACGACGATCTCGGCATCGCCCAGCATCAGGGTTTGCGCGGCATTGATGATCGCTTGCAGGCCGGAACCGCACAGGCGGTTGACGTTGTAGGCCGGAGTTTCTTTCGGGATGCCGGCGTTCATCGCGGCAACGCGGGAGATGTAGGCGTCGCGGGTTTCGGTCGGGATCACGCTGCCCATCACCAGATGGCCAACTTGCGCCGGGTCTACGCCGGAGCGTTGCAGGGCGGCCTTGACCGCCGTGGTCGCGAGGTCGGCCAGCGGAACGTCTTTGAGCGAACCACCAAAGGTGCCGATGGCGGTACGTGCGGCGCTGACAACAAAAATATCCGGGGTGTTCATTACGGCTTTCCTCTTGGTGAATGCTTTTCTGTACTGCGATTGAGTAGGGCGGTCAACGCTGTTTGCGCTTCAGGTGACTTGAGGCGCTCGATGAACAACAGGTTTTCCTGACGAATAGTGGCTTGCAGTTCTGGCAGCGCCGGCTGTTTGAGCAGTTGCCGGGTCTGGCGCAGGGATTCCTGCGGCAAGGCCAGCAGGCGTCGGGCCAGGTTTTGCGCGGCGTCCAGGCATTGTTGGCCGTCGTCGAACAGCTCGTTGGCCAGGCCGCAGGCGACCGCCGCAGCACCGTCGAGGCTGTCGCCCCACAGCAGCAGACGCGCGGCGCGGGCGTGACCGATCAGGCGCGGCAACAACAGGCTGGCACCGAACTCGGGGCACAGGCCCAGGTTGACGAATGGCACGCGCAGCTTGGCGTTTCGCGTCACCAGCACCTGATCGCAATGCAGCAACAAGGTGGTGCCAATGCCGATGGCCGCGCCACACACGGCGGCGACCAATGGGGTTTTCAGGTGAATGACGACGTTCATCAGGCGAAACGCAGGACTGTCCAGATGCGTCGGCGGGTGCTCGAGAAAATCCGCCAGATCGTTGCCACTGGTAAAGCACGTGGTGCCGCCGGTGATCACGATCACGCCGACGTCTACGTCTTCATCCGCCGCCAGCAACTGGTCGGCCAACTGCGTGTACAGGCTGTTGTTCAGCGCGTTGAGCTTGTCGGGGCGGTCGAGCGTGAGCGTCAAAACGCCTTCGTTGCGTTGTTGTTTGATCAGCTCAGTCATGGAATGCCCCGCCCGTTTTGTCCGGCAGCCACTCTAAGCGCCCGACGGGCGCGGGAGCTATGACAAAACGAGTCAACGAAACTGCTGCTTTTTGCCATGTTTTCGCCGCAGCGCTGGCCGGCAAAAAGGTTCACACACCCATTCGGGGTATGGTGCCGTTGGCCCGATCGCTCAATAGTGGCATCAACCGGTCGTCCAGAACCGACTTCGCTTGATAAGGTGAATTTGCTATGCGCAAGGCCCTCATGGTGATTTCCAGTCTGTTGCTAGTTCCGCTGACACTCAATGTGCACGCCGCCACTGACGTGAACGAAAACAATACGCTCCGGTTGTATAACTGGGCGGACTACATCGGCGAAAAGACCATTGCCGACTTTGAGAAAGCCTCCGGGATCAAGGTGATCTACGACACGTTCGATGCCTACGAAACCGTCCAGGCGAAGTTGCTGACCGGGCACTCCGGTTACGATCTGGTGGTATTGAATGCCTCCCTTGCGCCGCCCTTGATCAAGGCAAAAGTGTTCCAGCCGCTGGACAAGAAGTTGCTGCCGGGCTGGACCAACCTTGACCCGAAAGTCTTGCAGGACTTGCAGGGCTTCGATGCCGGCACCGTGTACTCTGCGCCGTACACCTGGGGCAGCAACGGCATCACCTACAACGTCGACAAGATCAAGGAACGCATGCCGGACGCGCCGATTGGTTCGCTGGCGATGATCTTCGATCCCAAAATCGTCTCGCGCTTCGCCGACTGCGGCGTCACCCTGGTCGATGCACCCACTGAAGTGATTCCGCTGGCCTTGAAGTACCTGGGTCGAGACCCGCGAAGTGCGTCGCCGGAAGACTTGAAAGCTGCGCAGGACTTGTTGCTGTCCGTGCGGCCGTACATCAAGAAGTTCGACTCGGTGAACTACCTGACCAGCCTGCCCAACGGCGATGTCTGCATGGCCATGACCTGGTCCGGCGACTACGCCACCGCCATGGCCCGCGCCGAAGAAGCCAAGCTGAAGATCAAACTGGCCTACTTCATACCCAAGGAAGGTTCGCTGATCTGGTTCGACAATATGTACATCCCCGCCGACGCGCCGCACGTGGCCAACGCACACAAGTTCCTTGAGTACCTGATGCAGCCACAAGTGATGGCGGACGTCACCGACTACATCCACTACGCCAACAGCAACGCGGCGGCCACGCCGTTGCTCAATGCCGATGTGCGCAGCAATCCGGCGATCTACCCCGATGAAGAAACCCGCCAGCGCCTGTTTCCGCAAAAGACTCAGGACGCCAAGGAAATGCGCGCCATCACCCGCGTCTGGAGCACGGTGAAGAGCGGGATCTGATCGTTTAACCCTTCGGTTCGAGGTTTTTGTATGGCTACTCCAACGTTGAAAGCACTGCCGGCCGTTGATGACGCCCAGTTGATCAAGGCTGACAAAGCCCACTACATGCACGGCTACCATGTGTTCGACGAGCACGCCGAACAGGGCGCGCTGAACATCGTGGCCGGTGACGGCGCCTATATTTACGACGCTCAAGGCAACCGGTTTCTCGATGCGGTCGGCGGCATGTGGTGCACCAATATCGGCTTGGGCCGCGAGGAAATGGCCCTGGCGATTGCCGATCAGGTGCGGCAACTGGCGTATTCGAATCCGTTTTCCGACATGTCCAACAACGTTGCCATCCAGTTGTGCGAAAAACTCGCCAGCCTGGCGCCGGGCGACCTCGATCATGTGTTCCTGACCACCGGCGGCTCCACCGCCGTGGACACTGCGTACCGACTGATTCAGTACTACCAGAATTGCCGTGGCAAACCGCAGAAGAAGCACGTCATCGCCCGGTTTAACGCGTATCACGGCTCCACCACGCTGACGATGTCGATTGGCAACAAAGCCGCCGACCGCGTGCCGGAATTCGATTACGCCAACGACAAGATCCACCACGTCTCCAACCCGAATCCTTACCGCGCACCGGACGGTATGGACGAGGCGCAGTTTCTCGAGTTCCTGATCAAGGAGTTCGAGGACAAGATCCTGGCCATCGGCGCGGACAAGGTTGCGGGCTTCTTTGCCGAGCCGATCATGGGCTCGGGCGGGGTGATCATCCCGCCCAAGGGTTACCTGAAACGCATGTGGGAAGTCTGCCAGCGCTACGATATTCTGTTTGTCGCCGATGAAGTGGTGACCTCGTTCGGGCGCCTGGGCAAATTCTTCGCCTCCTATGATCTGTTCGATGTGCAGCCGGACATCATCACCACGGCCAAAGGCCTGACTTCGGCTTATTTGCCGCTGGGTGCGTGCATCTTTTCCGACCGTATCTGGAAAGTCATCGCCGAGCCCGGCAAGGGTCGCTGCTTTACCCACGGCTTCACCTACAGCGGCCACCCGGTGTGCTGCACGGCGGCGCTGAAAAACATCGAGATCATCGAGCGCGAACACCTGCTGGAGCATGTCGAGGTGGTCGGCGCGTACCTCGAAGAACGCCTGGCAACCCTCAGCGACTTGCCGCTGGTGGGCGATGTTCGCTGTCAGAAGTTCATGGCCTGCGTGGAGTTCGTGGCCGACAAACGCACCAAGGCGTTATTCGCCGATGAGATCAATATTGGCGAGATGATTCACTCCCGGGCCCAGGCCCGAGGGCTGCTGGTGCGGCCGATCATGCACCTCAACGTGATGTCGCCGCCGTTGATTCTGACCTGCGCCCAGGTCGATGAAATCGTCGAGATCCTGCGGGTGTGCATTCTTGAAGTGGCGGCCGAGCTTGAGAAAAGCGGCCAGTACGTCGGGCAATGAGTTCGATCAATCGGCGGTTACCCGGCGTCGGTTCTCCCGCTAGACTGCGGGGCATGAGCAAACCCAACGACGATACGCTGATCGCATTGCCCTTCGGGGCCTTGCACAAATGGCACGGCGACATGCGCGAGGCATTCGCCCATGTCGACGCGCCTGATGCGTTGCACTACCTGGCGTCGGCGTTCGGGCATCTGGTGTCCATCGAATCGGTGATGATCAGCCTCGAACACAAGGACCGCGCGCCGCAGTTGCTGTACCAGCGTGGTATCCCGGAGCAGTATCGGGACTCGATCATCGACCGCTATTTTTCCGGTGGCTACTTGCTCGACCCGTTTTGCCTCGCGGTGGAGCAGGGGCTGGCCGAAGGGTTTTATCACCTGGAGGAAATCGCCCCGGACAACTTCTTCGACAGCGAGTACTACAAGACTTATTACTTGAAGACCGGGTGTTCGGAGGACAGTTTTTACCTGATCGATACGGGGCATGACAGCCAGGTCTCGGTCAGCCTGTTTCAGGGATTTGGCGGGGAAAGCCTGCGGGCGGAGCAGTTGAACCTGTTGCGCGCGGTGGAGCCTTTGGTTCGGGAATTTGTCAGTGAGTTTGGCCGTCGTGGCCTGGTGCAAAGCGCAGTCACTGAAAGTGACGATCTGAAGCATCGCGTGCAGTCCGCCTTCGAAAACTTTGGTTGCGATTTGTTGACCGAGCGCGAGCGGGAAGTGGCGCACATGGTACTTCGGGGGCATTCGGTGAAATCCACGGCCAGCCAGATGAGCATCTCGCCGGAGACGGTGCGGATGCACCGCAAGAATCTGTATTTGAAGCTGGAAGTCGGGTCGCAGTCAGAGTTGTTTGCGCTGTTTATCGAGTGGTTGCGCCAGCACTGATCACAAATCTACAACCCACCCCAAACCCCCTGTAGGAGTGAGCCTGCTCGCGATAGCATCACCTCGGTCTTCCAGTTACACCGAGTTGTCTGCATCGCGAGCAGGCTCACTCCTACAGTGATCGCTTAGTCTTCGCGTTTAACGACCAGGGTCAGAATGTCGTAACTGGCCACCAGCTCACCCAACTGGTTGGTGACTTCCACATCCCAAGCCACCACCCCTTGCGGGATCCCCTGTGGGCTCTTCTTGCCCTGGTCGATCTTGCGCTTGCAGGTCAGACGCGCCTGAATCGTGTCGCCAATCCCCACCGGATTGATAAAGCGCAGCGTGTCCAGGCCGTAGTTGGCCAACACCGGCCCCGGCGCCGGCGACACGAACAACCCGGCCGCCGCCGACAGCACGAAGTAACCGTGGGCAATACGTTTGCCGAACTGCGATTCCTTGGCGGCGATGTCGTCGAAGTGCATGTAGAAGTGGTCGCCGGACAGGCAACCGAAGTTCACCAGATCGGCCTCGGTCACGGTACGACGGTGTGTCAGCAACGATTCGCCAATCTGCAGATCCTGGAAGAACCGGCGGAACGGATGCACTTGGGTTTCGATGACCTTGGCGCCGCGCACGTATTCACCGGTCACCGCTGCCAACATCGTCGGCGAACCTTGTACCGCCGCGCGTTGCAGGTAATGTTTCACCGCGCGCAGACCGCCAAGTTCTTCACCACCACCGGCACGCCCCGGGCCACCGTGCTTGAGTTGCGGCAGGGGCGATCCGTGGCCGGTGGATTCGGCGGCGGACTCGCGATCCAGCACCAGCAAACGACCGTGCCAGGCGGCGGCCACCGGAATGGCTTTGGCGGCGATCTGTGGATCCTTGGTGATCAAACTCGCCACCAGGCTGCCTTTGCCGCGAGCGGCCAGCGCCAGGGCTTCGTCCAGATCGTCGTAGGCCATCAGGGTGCTGACCGGGCCGAACGCTTCGATATCGTGTGCGCCACCCTCGGCGTGCGGGTCGCGGGCTTGCAGCAGGGTCGGGGCAAAGAACGCGCCCTGGCTGACGTTTGCGCCGCGCGGTTCGAAACCATCGCGGGCACCGAACAGCAGGTCGCTGCTCTGCAACAGACTTTCCAGACGCTCGGCGACGTCTTTTTGCTGGTCGTGGGAGGCCAGTGCGCCCATGCGCACGCCTTCCACCGACGGGTCGCCGACCACGACTTTTTTCAGTCGATCACGCAGGCGCATCGCGACCGCGTCGATGTGTTTGGCCGGCACGATGGCGCGGCGGATGGCGGTGCATTTCTGCCCGGCCTTGGTGGTCATCTCGCGAGCGACTTCCTTGATGAACAGCTCGAACTCTTCGTCGTCCGGGGCGACGTCCGGGGCGAGAATCGCGCAGTTCAGTGAGTCGGCTTCGGCGTTGAACGGCACCGAGTTACGGATCAGGTTCGGATTGACCCGCAGCTTGGCGGCGGTGTCGGCGGAACCGGTGAAGGTCACCACGTCCTGGCCTTGCAGACGGTCGAGCAGGTCGCCGGTGCCGCCGATGATCAGCTGCAAGCTGCCCGCAGGCAGCAAACCGGATTCGTCCATCAGGCGCACCACAGCTTCAGTCAGGTAGCTGGTGGCGCTGGCCGGTTTGACGATGCACGGCATGCCGGCGAGAAAGCTCGGTGCGAACTTTTCCAACATGCCCCAGATCGGGAAGTTGAAGGCGTTGATGTGGACCGCCAGGCCGCCACGTGGCACCAGAATATGGGTGCCGGCGAAGGTGCCGAGTTTGCTCAGTTGCATCGCCGGGCCTTCGTGGACGATGTTGCCCGACGGCAATTCGCGCGAGCCGAGGCTGGCGTAGGTGAAGAGGGTGCTGTTGCCGCCTTCGATGTCGATCCAGCTGTCGGCACGGGTCGCGCCGCTGTGGTGGGAGATCGCGTAGAGCTGTTCCTTGCGTTCGCTCAGGTACAAGGCCAGGGCCTTGAGGCGTTGGGCGCGTTGCTGGAAGTCCAGCGCCATCAAGCCACTGATGCCTTGGCGGCGACCATGTTCGACGGCTTCGGCGAAGTCCGGACGCTCTTCGTGGGTGCGCGCAATTTCATGGCCGTCGATGGCGCTGCGCAGGATTTGTGCGCCGTGTTGGCCGATCCAGCGACCGGCGATGAAGCTTTGCAGGGTAGGGGCGTGAGGCATCACGATTCCTCCGGATTATGAAATGGTTGGTCGCGCGCGGTGCTGCATGCGCTAGTGTTCAGAGCTGATCGAAGTCCAGCACCACTTTGTCGCTGATCGGGAACGCCTGGCACGACAGCACATAGCCGGCGGCGACTTCGTAGTCTTCCAGGGCGTGGTTGCTGTCCATTTCCACTTCGCCTTCGATGACCTTGCACTTGCAGGTCGAGCACACGCCGGCCTTGCACGAGTAGGGCAATTCGGCGCCCTGGGCGTTGCCGGCGTCGAGGATGCTCTGACTGTTGCGCGGCAGGTCGAACGCCAGGGCGCGGCCGTCGCTGATCACGGTGATCTGGCTGACCGCCGCATCCACTTGACGGGCCGCCTCGCGGGCTTCGCGTTTTTGCTGGCTGCCAGCGGCGGCGAACAGTTCGAAATGGATGCGCTCTGGCGCCATGCCCTTTGCCTTGAGGCTGTCGCGCACGGTCTCGGTCATTTCCTGCGGGCCGCAGATGAACGCCGCATCGAGGGCCTTGACGTCGAGCCAGCGGCTGAACAGTTGCTCGCACTTCTCGGCGTTGATCCGGCCGTTGTACAGGTCGACGTCCTGCTGTTCGCGGCTGAACACGAAGATCAGGTTCAGGCGCTGCAAATAACGGTTTTTCAGGTCTTCCAGCTGTTCGCGGAACAATGCGCCGGAGCTGGAACGGTTGCCGTACAGCAGAGTGACGCGGCTGTTCGGTTCGGTTTCCAGAGTGGTCTTGATGATCGAAAAAATCGGCGTGATACCGCTGCCGGCCGCGACCGCCAGGTAGCTGCCGTGGCGCGCCGGATCGAGTTCAACGCAGAAATGCCCGGCGGGCGGCATGACTTCCAGGCTATGGCCAGCCTTGAGTTGCTCGTTGGCGAATGCGGAAAAACGTCCACCCGCCACACGCTTGACCGCGATGCGCAGTTCACCGTCGTTGACCCCGGTGCAGATCGAGTACGAGCGGCGGACTTCTTCGCCATCCAACTGAGTGCGCATCACCAGGTGCTGGCCCTGGGTGAAGTGAAAACTGTCTTGCAGGTGCTGCGGAATCTCGAAGGCGATGGACACCGCATCACGGGTCTCGGTGCGCACATCCTTGATGGTCAGGCTGTGAAATTTGCTCATTATTGTTCTCCAGCTGGGACGGCCGATTGCCGCTCAGATGCACTTGAAATAGTCGAACGGCTCGCGGCAATCGACGCAGCGATACAACGCCTTGCAGGCAGTGGAACCGAACTCGCTGAGCACTTCGGTGTGCGTGCTGCCGCACTGCGGGCAGACGATCACCGGGCTTTCACCAAGCAGGCTGCGCTTGCTGGTGCTGCCTTCGGGCGGGGCGATGCCATAGGCGCGCAAGCGTTCACGGCCGCTGTCGCTGATCCAGTCGGTGGTCCACGCCGGCGTCAATTTGCGCTCCAGTTGCGGCGCCTTGAACCCCGCCAGTTCCAGGGCCTCGCGGATATCGCTTTCGATCACTTCGGTGGCGGGGCAGCCGGAATAGGTCGGCGTGACCACCACGTGCAAGTGCCCGGCCTGCCAGTCGAGATCGCGCACGATGCCGAGGTCGACCACGCTGACCACCGGCACTTCCGGGTCCATGACCTGCGCCAGGGTCGCCCACGCGGCGGCCAGGTCGGTCGGTTGTGCCGGCCGGGCGCCGAGGTCGCTGGCGATCAACTCACCAGGTCGCATCGGGGTACGCTCGTGGCAGGAACTGCATTTCGGCCAGCAGAATGCCGAGGTGTTCGGTGTGCAGGCCCTTGCGTGCATTCAGGTAGAAGTAGTTGGCCGCGTCCGGCACGGGCAGGGTGGCGCTGGCGAAAATCTCGCAGACCTTGGCTTGCCAGGCTGCGGCGACTTGCGCGGTGTCCGGGGTAATGCCGGCATCGCACAGGCGTTGCTCACTGTCATCCGCACTGGTCAGTTCGACGGTGAAGCGCCAAACCTCAGGGATCGCGGCCAGCATGCGGCGATGGCTTTCTTCCGTGCCGTCACCCAGGCGCTCGACCCACTCGCCGGAGCGGCGCAGGTGATAGGTGACTTCCTTGACGGCTTTGGCGGCGATCCCGGCGACCCGTTCGTCGCTGGACTGGCTCAGGCCGCTGAGCACGGGCAAGTGCCAGGCGTCATAGAGGAACTGCTTGAGGATGGTCACCGCGTAATCGCCGTTCGGTTGTTCCACCAGTAACAGGTTGCGGTAGGCGCGCTCGTCACGGCGGAACGCCAGGTCATCGGCGCTGCGGCCATCGTTGAGCAGTTCGGCGGCGTATTCCAGCCAGTTGCGCGCCTGGCCCACCAGGTCGAGGCCGACGTTCATCAGCGCCAGTTCTTCTTCCAGCGCCGGGGCCTTGCCGCACCATTGGCACAGGCGCTGGCCCTGGATCAGGGCGCTGTCGCCGAGGCGCAGCAGGTATTCGATCAGATCAGTCTGGTTGTTCATGGTCGACCTCACATGTGCCCGACTTCGGCCGGCAGCTCGTAGAAGCTGGCGTGGCGGTAGACCTTGTCGTCCGACGGATCGAACAGTGGGTCTTTTTCATCCGGCGACGAGGCGGTAATCAGCGCCGACGGCACGACCCACAGGCTCACGCCTTCACTGCGTCGGGTGTACAACTCGCGCGCATTCTCGATGGCCATCGGGGTGTCGGCGGCATGCACGCTGCCGACGTGCTTGTGGTTGAGGCCGTGCTTGCTGCGCACGAAGACTTCAAAAAGGGTCCATTCAGACATTTCAATGACTCCACATCAGGTGGCCGATCAGGCGGCGTTCTTGTTCTGTTTTTTGCGAGCGTGGGCGACGGCGGCTTCGCGAACCCAGGCGCCGTCTTCAATCGCCTTGCGGCGGGTGGCGACGCGTTCCTGGTTGCACGGGCCGTTGCCCCTGAGCACTTCGTAGAATTCGCTCCACTGGATCTCGCCGAAGTCGTAGTGGCCGGTTTCGGCGTTCCACTTCAGGTCCGGGTCAGGGCAGGTGCAGCCCAGCAGTTCGAGTTGCGGGATGGTCTGGTCGATGAAGCGCTGGCGTAGTTCGTCGTTGCTCTGGCGCTTGATTTTCCAGGCCATGGATTGCGCGCTGTTCGGCGAGTGTTCGTCGCTCGGTCCGAACATCATCAGCGACGGCCACCACAGGCGATTGATCGCGTCCTGGACCATGTCTTTTTGCGCCTGATTACCGTGGCGCATCATGGTCAGCAGGATTTCGTAGCCTTGGCGCTGGTGGAAACTTTCTTCCTTGCAGATGCGCACCATGGCCCGGGAGTAGGGGCCGTACGAAGTGCGTTGCAATACCACCTGGTTGACGATGGCGGCGCCGTCGACCAGCCAGCCCACTGCGCCCATGTCGGCCCAGTTCAGCGTCGGGTAATTGAAGATGCTTGAGTACTTGGCTTTGCCACTGTGCAGTTTGGCGATTTCTTCATCGCGGTCGGCACCGAGGGTTTCCATGGCGCTGTAGAGGTACAGGCCATGGCCGGCTTCGTCCTGGATCTTGGCCATTAATTGCAGTTTGCGTTTGAGCGACGGGGCGCGGGTGACCCAGTTGCCTTCGGGCAGCATGCCGACGATTTCGGAGTGGGCGTGTTGGGAGATCTGCCGGATCAGGGTCTGGCGATAGGCATCTGGCATCCAGTTTTTGGCTTCGATTTTGATTTCTGAATCGATTTTTTCCTGGAAGGCGCGTTCCTGGTCGGACATCTCCGAGAGGTCTTTGATGCGCTTTACGCCTGTTTCTACGAGCTGTGCGTACATGTTGGGTCTCCCGCCGTGAATCTGTTTGATGGCATGGAGAACTTTATAAGCGATACAGAATTTAATATCAAACAGAAAATGGTGTGTCGTATGTGTTTTTGTATCGCTTTGGCATGGGTGGTTGCTTTTGGTCGGGGGCATATCCGTTTTTTGGGTGATGGCCTCTATTTGGAGCTTGCTCGCGATGCTTTTGCTCGTTCCTGCGCTCTGCGTGGAGATGCATCCTTTGACGCTCCGTGTCACCCGCGGCGCGATTTCTGGACAGCCTGATGGCTACTTAGTAGCATCCGCCGCATACGGATTTTCTCCTGCACGTCGACTGGCGTGGGTCTATCAAGGAATCGAAATGCACACGTTCACCCATGGCGATAAATCGGTTGTTTTCACTGTCCTGAGCGGTGAAGTGGTGGGCAGCGAAAAACTCAGCGAAACCCGTGTGACGTCCACTGGCGGCGTTCATGTGAACGGCAAGGACAGTGAAGTGACGCCGGTGCGCGTCAGTTCGGTTTCGATCATTAATCATGAGTTCTGGGTCAAAACCCCGGATGGCGTCGAGCACGATGTGAAGTTGCGCGGCGTGGATATTCCGTTGCGCACCGGCCAGGACATCTCATTGATCAGTGCCTTGAAAAAGGACGGTTCGCCGCTACACATCCTTCTGCAGAACCACACGGCGGCCAAGCGTTGGGTACTGCGTGACGCCAACGCGCTGCATACCGAGTTGGAGCTGGCGCCTTTCAACTGGAAGACCGTGATGATTGTGTCCGGGTTGTGCGTCGCCGGCCTTGCTACAGTCGGGTTGGGCATCCTGGCGGGGGCAGGCTATTTTTGCTACGCGTGGTACCAGGGCTCCCAGCGCAAGAAACTGCTGATCAGCGATTTGAATGCCTACATCGACAAACTGGACGCTGAGGTCGGTAGTCGCGGTCGTGCGCCAAGTCCTGCCCAAGTGGTGCAACCTGCCCAGGTAGAGCTGTTTGTCGAGGCTGACATTGTGATTGAGGAAGAAAGCCCTGTTCAGGAAGAGAAAACGGTCCAGGCCAGCGTTGATGCTCCGGCACAAAGCCAGCCGCTGAACAGCGAAAGCGTACGTCGGGCGTTATCGCGCAATCTTTGAAGAGGGGACGCGGAGCGTCCCCGGCGGCATTCCCACGCAGAGCGTGGGAACGATCAATCGGCGTACGGCTTTTGCTCCCCACCACTCAACAGGCCGAGCGTTAGCTCGCCTGCAGCTTTTTGATCTTGAGGCACCGCCCCCTAACGCCCTGAGCCTCTGCGTCAACCTGTGGCTACCTCCATCGGCGCCTCTATCAACGTTGATCCGCGCGCGTTCCAGCCAAAAAAAAGCCCCGCCAAAGCGGGGCCATAAAGGGTGCAGCAGTCATGCTTTAGGGCGCTTGTCCATCACGTGACAAGCCTTGCCCTCAGAACGCTTGATCGAATGCATCGGCTGCAAAACAACCCGCGAACTGATCCCGATATACGTCTTGATATGCCGGCTCAACTCACCACAAACAGCCCTCTGCTGTTCATCGCTCAAATGCTGATGCTCCGCCTTGAGCTCCACATGCACATCAACGCTGTCCAGATTCCCATTGCGATACAGATGAATCTCATAAGACTCTGAAAGCTGTTTGATCTTCAGCACCTGCTCCTCGATCTGCGTCGGAAACACGTTGACCCCGCGAATAATCAACATGTCATCACTGCGCCCAGTTATCTTGTCGATTCGTCGCATCGGTCGCGCCGTCCCCGGCAGCAGACGCGTCAAATCGCGGGTGCGATAGCGAATCATCGGCAACGCTTCCTTGCTCAACGACGTAAACACCAGCTCACCCATCTGCCCGTCGGGCAACACTTCGCCGGTGACCGGATCAATGATTTCCGGGTAGAAGTGGTCTTCCCAAATCGTCGGCCCATCCTTGGTTTCAGCGCATTCCATGGCGACACCCGGCCCCATGATTTCCGACAGGCCATAGATATCCAGCGCCGTAATGCCCAAACGGTTCTCAATGGCACTGCGCAATTCGCCGGTCCACGGCTCGGCGCCGAAGATGCCCAGACGCAGGGCCAGTTTGTGCGGGTCGATGCCCTGGCGCTCGATTTCATCGGCAATGTTGAGCATGTAGGACGGCGTGACCATGATGATGTCCGGCTGGAAATCCTTGATCAGTTGCACCTGTTTCTCGGTCTGCCCACCGGACATCGGAATCACCGTGCAGCCCAGGCGCTCGGCGCCGTAGTGCGCGCCGAGGCCGCCGGTGAACAAGCCGTAGCCATAGGAAATATGTACCTTGTCGCCGCGACGACCACCCGCCGCACGGATCGAACGGGCGACCACGTTGGCCCAGGTGTCGATGTCGTTCTGGGTGTAGCCGACGACGGTCGGTTTGCCGGTCGTGCCGCTGGAGGCGTGCAGGCGCACCACCTCGTTCATCGGTACGGCAAACATGCCGTAGGGATAGTTATCGCGCAGGTCGGTCTTGGTGGTGAACGGAAACTTCGCCAGGTCTTCCAGGGATTTGATGTCGTCCGGGTGCACGCCCAGCGCGTCGAAGCGCTGACGGTACAGCGGCACATTGGTGTAGGCGTGGTTCAGGCTCCAGCGCAGGCGATCCAGCTGGTGTTGACGCAGTTCGTCGATGCTGGCGGTTTCCAGCGGGTCCAGCACAGGATCAAGCACGGCTTTGGCAATTGGCATGTTCATAACTTCACTCGAATTATTTTTGTGTTCCGGCCCCGTCGTGGCAGGGCTTTGAGTGCATGCCCCAAGGATACCTCTGGGCTCCCCGGGAATCGCGATTCTTTAGTCGGACAACCGCTCGAGGATCAGCGCGATGCCCTGGCCGACGCCGATGCACATGGTGCATAAGGCGTAGCGGCCCTGACGTTCTTCCAGTTCATGCAGGGCG
Organism: Pseudomonas sp. 3296; assembly: GCF_031456615.1. Taxonomy (NCBI): domain Bacteria; kingdom Pseudomonadati; phylum Pseudomonadota; class Gammaproteobacteria; order Pseudomonadales; family Pseudomonadaceae; genus Pseudomonas; species Pseudomonas sp. 3296. Next base: position 379,080 of record NZ_JAVDUY010000009.1, on the reverse strand, counting down.
GTGGTCACCAGTCGCGCACCACTCATGCCCAGCGGATGACCAAGGGCAATCGCCCCGCCGTTCGGGTTCACACGCGGGTCGGTATCGCCGAGGCCCAATTCGCGCAACACCGCCAGACCTTGTGCGGCGAAGGCTTCGTTGAGTTCGATCACGTCCATGTCGGCCAGGCTCAGGTTGGCCAGTTCCAGCACTTTGTGCGTGGCGGGCACCGGGCCGATGCCCATGATGCGCGGCTCGACACCGGCGGTGGCCATGGCGACCACCCGGCCACGCGCCTTCAGGCCGTGGCGTTTGGCGACTTCCGGGCTGGCCAGCAGCAGCGCACAGGCGCCGTCGTTGACCCCGGAGGCGTTGCCGGCGGTGATGCTGCCGCCTTCGCGGAATGGCGTGCCGAGTTTCTGCAATTGCTCCAGCGTGGTATCGCCGCGCGGGTGCTCATCGTGCTCGACGATTTTGGCCGGGCCTTTGCGCTGGGGAATTTCGACTGCGACGATTTCCTTGGCCAGACGCCCCCTGGCCTGGGCCGCACCGGCACGCTGCTGACTGCGCAGGGCAAAGGCGTCCTGGTCGGCGCGGGAGATATTGAACTGTTCAGCGACGTTTTCTGCCGTCTCCGGCATCGAGTCGATGCCGTAGGTTTTCTTCATCAACGGATTGACGAAACGCCAGCCGATGGTCGTGTCATACACCTGCGCATCACGGGAAAACGCCTGCTCGGCCTTGCCCATCACCAGCGGCGCCCGGGACATCGATTCGACGCCGCCGACCAGCATCAGCCCGGCCTCGCCACACCGAATCGCTCGCGCCGCGGTGCCGATTGCGTCCATCCCGGAACCGCACAAGCGATTGAGCGTGGTGCCCGGCACGCTGATCGGCAACCCGGCCAGCAGCGCCGACATGCGTGCAACATTGCGGTTGTCTTCGCCAGCCTGGTTGGCGCAGCCGTAGATCACATCATCCACGGTGTTCCAGTCGACCTGCGGGTGACGGCGCAGCAGTTCACGCAGCGGCACCGCACCGAGGTCGTCGGCGCGCACGCTGCTCAAGGCACCGGCGTAGCGACCGATCGGGGTCCGTACCGCGTCGATGATCAAGGCGTCATTCATTCGGGTTCTCCTGCGGCAATACCGCGCCGCGCACTTTGTAGGATTTGCCATGGAACAGCGCTATCAGCTGGCCCAGTTGGTTTTCGATACGCACGTCGTAATTGCCAGTACGCCCGGAGCGGCTTTGCTCGGTGCAATCGGCATTCAAGGTGTCGCCCTGGCGGGCCGGGGCGATGTAGTCGATGCTGCAACCGATGGCGACCGTGGCTTCGTTGTAGCTGTTGCAGGCCAGGGCAAACGCCGAGTCGGCGAGGGCAAACAGGTAGCCGCCGTGGCAGGTGCCGTGGCCTTGGATCATGTCGGCGCGCACGTTCATGCCGATGCGGGCGCAACCGGGGCCGGCCGACAGCAGGCGCATGCCCATCGCCTGGCTGGCGTTGTCGCGGCTGAACAGGGCTTTGGCGCAGTCGCTGGCCAGGTCCAACGCTTCGTGGTTAGTCATGAAAATGCCTCCCTTCGGCAACGCGGCGGCGCAACAGCAGCGACGGCCGATAACGTTCTTCGCCGTAGCTGGCTTGCAGGTTTTCCAGCACGTTGAGGATGTGCACGAGGCCGATGGCATCTGCCCAAGCCAGCGGGCCTTGCGGGTAATTGACCCCGGCGCGCATCGCCAGATCGATGTCGGCGGCCGATGCCACGCCTTGCAGTACGGCGTCGGCGGCTTCGTTGGCGAGCATGGCGACGGTACGCAACACGGCGAGGGCCGGGCTGTCGCTGAGCAGGCTGACGCCGAATCCGGCCCGTTGCAGCAACGCGACGCCCTGTTCGAGCGCGGACGGCTCAATCCCGGCTGCGTAGCTGATCGCGAGGCGGCTGGCCTTGCTGTAATCGAACGCGAGGTCGAGCAGGATCAGGTTGCGCAGCCCGTCTTCCCTGGCGCGCTGGCAGGCCATGCGCCCGTCGCTCGGCGCCAGGACCGCATCACCCACTCGCAGCAAGCCTTGGCCGTCGCGCTGAATGACCTCGACACCGTGTTCGCGCAGGCGCGGGATCAGCGCGTTGGCGATACCGAAATCACCTTCGACAACACAGGTTTCGACGGTCTGTTCACTGCTGATCATGGTCGGTTGCGGCCGTGCGGCACCTTCGGCGTAGCTGTAAAAGCCGTGGCCACTTTTGCGCCCCAGACGTCCGGCGTCCACCCGTTCCTTCTGAATCAAGGACGGCAGGAAACGCGTGTCGCCGTAATAGGCGTCGAACACCGAACAGGTCACGGCATAGTTGACGTCATGGCCGATCAGATCGGTCAGCTCGAACGCCCCCATCGCAAAACCACCGGCATCACGCATCAGCGCATCCAGGGTCGGGCAGTCGGCCGCGCCCTCCTGCAGCAGACGCAGGCTCTCGGCGTAAAACGGCCGGGCCACGCGGTTGACGATGAAGCCCGGCGTCGAGCGGGTGTGCACCGGTTTTTTGCCCCAGGCCTTGGCGGTGTCGTACAGGCAAGCGGCTATGGCCGGATCGCTGGCCAGGCCCGAGACGATTTCCACCAGCGCCATGACCGGTGCCGGGTTGAAGAAGTGCAGGCCGAGCACGCGTTGCGGGTGATTCAGTTGCGCGGCGATGCTGGTGATCGACAGCGACGAGGTGTTGCTGGCCAGAATGCAGCGCTCGCCGCAGACCTCTTCCAGTTGGCGGAAGAGGGCGCGTTTGACTTCAAGGTTCTCGACGATGGCTTCGATCACCAGCTCGCAATCCGCCAGCGCTTCAATGGCTTCAACAGCCAGCAAACGGGCAAGGGTGGCCGAGCGTGATTCGGCTGAGAGTTTGCCGTTGTCGACGCGTTTGCCCAGCTGTCGGGCAATGCCCTCGATGGCTTGCGTCGCCGCGCCGGGGCGATTGTCCAGCAGCAGCACGGTGTGGCCGGCCTGTGCCGCGACTTGTGCGATCCCGGCGCCCATGGCGCCGGCGCCGATCACCGCGATACGTGCATTGCTGTTCAGTGCCGTCATGAGTCAGCGCCCCTTGAAGCTTGGGCTGCGTTTTTCCATGAAGGCGCTGACGCCTTCGCGGTAATCCTCGCTGCGCCCGGCCAGGCGTTGCAGGTCTTTTTCCAGCTCCAGCTGTTCGTCAAAGGTGTTACTCAGGCTGGCGTTCAGGCTGCGCTTGATCAGTGCCAGGCCGTAGGTCGGTTGCGTGGCCAGATGTTGGGCGAGTTTCAACGCCTCATCGCGCAGTTCGGCGTCTTCCACGCAGCGGTAGATCAAACCCCATTGCTCGGCTTGTTCGGCGCTCAAACGGTTGCCGAGCAAGGCCAATGCCCTGGCGCGAGCCATGCCGACCAGGCGTGGCAAGGTCCAGGTGCCGCCGGAATCAGGGATCAGGCCAATCTTGCAGAACGCTTGAATGAAGCTTGCCGAACGCGCCGCTAACACCAGGTCGCAGGCCAGCGGGATGTTGGCGCCCGCGCCGGCGGCCACGCCGTTGACCGCGCAGATCACCGGCAGCGGCAGGTCGCGCAATTGGCGGATCAGCGGGTTGTAGAACTTCTCGATGGACTCGCCCAGATCCGGTACGTCGCTTCCCGGCGCGACATTGCGGTCGCTGAGGTCCTGCCCGGCGCAGAAGCCGCGACCTTCACCGGTCAGCAGCAACACACGCACTTCCGGGTTTTGCCGGACCTGTTTCAGCGCCTCCTTCACTTCACCGTGCATCTGCGCGTTGAAGCTATTGAGCTGATCCGGACGATTGAGGCTGAGCAGGGCGACGCCGGCCTCGATGGAAAACAGGATGTGTTCGAAGTTCATGGTCATGGCGCTCTCTGGGAGGTCGTTCGCTTTGAAAGGGAGGATTGATTACTGGCCGGTGAAGGTCGGCGCGCGCTTTTCCTGGAAGGCCTGGATGCCTTCATCACGGTCGCGGGTACCGGCCAGCACGGTGAAGGCATGGCGTTCGAAACGCAGGCCGCTGGCCAGGTCGGTGTCCATGGCCTTGAGTAGGGCTTCCTTGGCCAGGCGCACCGCCAGCGGCGCTTTGCCGGCGATGCTGCGGGCGATCTGCACGGCGCGATCAACGGTGAATTCCGGTTGCGTCACTTCACTGAGCAACCCGGCACGCTGGGCCTGGCGGGCGTCGATCGGTTCCCCTGTCAGGACCATTTGCATGGCCATGGATTTGCCGACGGCGCGCAGCAAACGTTGGGTGCCACCGGCGCCGGGCATGATCCCGAGGTTGATTTCCGGCTGGCCGAAACGGGCGTTTTCACCGGCAATGATGATGTCGGCGTGCATCGCCAGTTCGCAGCCACCGCCGAGGGCGAAGCCGTTGACGGCGGCGATCAGCGGTTTGTTGAAGCGGGTGATGGTTTGCCACGAGGCCTGGCGCGGGTCGTCGAGGATGCCGACCAGATTGCGCTCGGCCATTTCCTTGATATCGGCACCGGCCGCGAAGGCTTTGCGGCTGCCGGTCAGGACCACGGCGCGGGTGTCGGGATCGGCCTGCGCGGCGTTCAGTTCGTCGGCCAGTTCACCGAGCAATTCGGTGCTCAGGGCATTCAACGCTTGCGGGCGCTGCAGGGTAATCAGGCGAACGCCCGGCTCGATGAACTCGACAGCAAGGGTTAGAGGCATGGCGGATGCCCTCATGGTGCATGCTCGGCTGTAATGCCGGCTCATTATTGGATCGGCGCGGTGGGCCGGTTTTGCCTGAGTATACCTGCAACGTGATACGCAAAAGCAATAGTAAAGCGTATTTAATGTGTCTTATTGATGGGGTGTTGATCGGGTCAGGGTGCTGTCTATACGAGCCAGGTGATTGAATATTTGCCGGTTTTATTGGGTTTTGTGGCGAGTTTTCAGGCGTCGAGCGACCGCCCGTCAGGGGCGGGACTAAGTGATACGAATTTTTGTCTTTGTGGTGGTAAAAGCGATGTGATACAAAATGGTCCTGTATCGGCATCGCTTTACCAATGCGTTTAAAGGACCGTCCCATGACTTGCTACAGACTCGATGGCTTGACCCCGGTAATTGATCCCTCGGCTTACGTTCATCCGTCGGCGGTGCTGATCGGCGACGTGATCGTCGGCCCCCATTGCTATGTCGGGCCGCTGGCGAGCCTGCGCGGGGACTTTGGCCGCATCGTGCTGGAGGAGGGCGCCAATCTGCAGGACACCTGCGTGATGCATGGTTTCCCGGACAGCGACACGGTGGTCGAGCGCAATGGGCACATCGGCCATGGCGCCGTGTTGCACGGTTGCCGGATCGGCGCCGATGCGCTGGTGGGCATGAACGCCGTGGTGATGGACAACGCCCGCATCGGCCCGCGCTCGTTCGTCTCGGCAGCGGCCTTCGTCAAGGCCGGTTTCGACTGCCCCGAGCAGTCACTGGTGATGGGCGCACCGGCCAGCATCAAGCGCGGCCTGAGCGATGAAGAAGTGTCGTGGAAACAGGCGGGCACCCGCGAGTATCAGCATCTGGCCAAGCGTTGCCTCGAACAGATGCAGGTCTGCGAACCGTTGACCGAAGTGGAGGCGAATCGCCCGCGCATCAGCGACAGCGGCTTGCGCCCAAAAGGCAGCGCCCAATGAACGATGAGCCTCCTGTAGCTGCTACACGGGTACGTGTGAGTCTTATGAAACCGGTATATTCCTTTTCTTTTTTCAGCCCGGTACGCCCATGTCGTCCCTGACACCCTTGAACCAACTGATAACCCGCTTCCAGGAGCAGACGCCGATCCGCGCCAGCTCCTTGATCATTACGCTGTACGGCGATGCCATCGAACCCCACGGCGGGACAGTCTGGCTGGGCAGCCTGATTCAATTGCTCGAGCCCATCGGCATCAACGAGCGGCTGATCCGCACCTCGATTTTCCGCCTGACCAAAGAAGGCTGGCTGACCGCCGAAAAAGTCGGGCGTCGCAGTTATTACAGCCTGACCGGCACTGGTCGCCGGCGTTTCGACAAGGCATTCAAGCGCGTCTACAGCTCCACCGTGCCGGCGTGGGACGGTTCCTGGTGCCTGGTGATGCTCACGCAGTTGACTCAGGACAAGCGCAAACAAGTGCGCGAAGAACTGGAGTGGCAAGGTTTTGGTGCGATTTCGCCCGCGGTGCTGGCGTGTCCACGCAGTGACCGCACCGACCTTAATGCGACCTTGCTCGACCTCGGCGTCCAGGAAGAAACCATCGTCTTCGAAACCACGGCGCAGGACGTCCTGGCCTCCAAGGCCCTGCGATTGCAGGTAAAGGAAAGCTGGAACATCGAAGAACTGGCGACCCATTACAGCGAATTCATCCAGCTGTTCCGACCGCTCTGGCAAGCGCTTCGCGAGCAGGAGAACCTGCAACCGGGCGACTGCTTCCTGGCACGCGTCCTGCTTATTCATGAATACCGAAAACTGCTGTTGCGCGACCCGCAGCTGCCGGACGAATTACTGCCCGGTGATTGGGAGGGGCGGGCAGCGCGCCAGTTGTGCCGCAACATTTACCGGCTGATCTACGCCAAAGCCGAGGAATGGTTGAACAGTGCACTGGAAACCGCCGATGGTCCGCTGCCGGACGTGGGTGAGAGTTTCTATCGACGCTTTGGCGGGTTGAAGTAACCCGTCATTGCGGTGGGAGCGGGGTGGTTAGGGAGAACCGGAGGATTGGCGTAGATAATAAAAATAAGCCTGCGTGAGGCCTGACATGATTTCTGCAAATGCACAGCGCCGTGATGGATTCGACCAGTGGATCCATCAGATCAACCAGATCTGTGGCGCCTTCAATGCGCAAACCCTGGGCGATGAGTTTTCCGGGCAGATCCGCGAACACCAGAGCGGTGCGCTCAAACTCAGTTTTGTCGATGCTTGCCAGGCGCGGCTCTACCGCACGCCGGCGCAAATCGCGGCGGGCGAGGGCGGCAAATACTTTGCGGTATTCCAGCTCGATGGCACCGCGGGCATGGCCCAGGGCGACAGCAAGGTGTTGCTGTCGGCCGGCGATATCACCCTGATCGACGCCTCGCGCCCCAGCGACTTCACCTACAGCGAAAACTCCCGGCAGTTGTCGCTGATTCTGCCTTCGTCGCTGATCGAGCAATCCTTGCGCTTCAACCCGGTCAAGTGCGGTCACCGCATCGCCGCGGCGTCGCCAATGGCGATGCTCTCGCACCGGTTGATTCTCGATGCCGCGCAGCAAAACGCCCTGAGCCTCGCGGAAAGCGAGGCGACGCTGGAAGCGATTGTCAGCCTGTTGCGCCCGGCCATCAGCCAAACCGAAGACAGCAACGATCTGCATGAGCGCATCTTTCGCAAGACGCTGGAATGCATCGACGAACACATTCGCTCAGAAGACCTGTGCCCGGAATGGCTGGCACGGGAAGTCGGCATGTCGGTGCGGGGGCTGTACCGGATCTTTGCAAAGAAGGGGTTGGTGGTAGCGAAGTACATCAAGAATCGTCGGCTGGATTTGTGCGCCGAATCCCTGCGCCAATCGCGCACCGAACAGAAATTGTCGGTGCTGGGTTACTCCTGGGGATTTTCCGATTCAAGCTACTTCTCCACGGCCTTCAAATCGCGGTTTGGCATAGCGCCGGGCGAGTACCGCAAGCAACACGCCTGAGATCCGACTATGGCTTGAGCAACTGGCTGAACGCCTCCAGCTCGCTTTTCTCCAGATCGGAAACCAGCACAAAGCGCATGTGATTCGCTTGCCAGGACACCACGTTAAAGCCACGAATGGCCTGACTCTTTTGCGGCGTGTCCGCCTCCGGCGTGGGCAGGATAAACACGTTGATAATGTGCTTGGCCCGCCCATAACTCAGGGCCGCCGTGGTCTGGTGCTGCAAGTAATCCAGCCGCCCGCCCAACAGCACAAACCCTTGTGCCGAGTAATCGACGACCGGCGGCGAGAAGTCGAGTTTGCCGGTGAACCAGGGCTTCACGGTATGACGGTCGGACGACACCACATCATTCAAATGCTCGCCCATCAACGAGCGGACATGGCTGGAGACGGCCTCGTCCATCAGCGGTTGCTCGCTGGCCGGCGTTGCCACATAAAGCACCACCGCCAAGCCCAACGCCGCCGCTGAAAACGCCGGGGCGATCCATGTTCGCCAGCGCTCTAGAATGCCAGGCGGTGGGGCAACAGGGACGAACAGACTGGCTGACAACGACGCCGGGGCCGTGTAATAGGGCGCCTGGCGTTTCACGCTGAGCATCAGCAACTTCGCCTGATCGTGCAACCGCGCGCACTCGGCGCACTCGGCCAAATGCCCGGCCACCGTTGCGGTCGTCGGCGGGTCAAGTTCCTTGTCCAGATAGCCATGCATCAACGTCTGGCAAACCGTGCAGTCGAGTTCATTCATGATCGTGCAACTTCAGTAGTTCGAGCTTGAGCATGGCGCGCGCCCGGGCCAGTCTCGACATGACGGTGCCGATGGGAATATCGACCACCAGGGCGATGTCCTTGTAGGGCAGGTCTTCGAGTTCTTTCAGAACAATCACCTCACGAAACGCCGGCGGCAGAGCGCACAGGGCTTGCTGGATGAGCGCCACGTTTTCCGTGTGAATGGCCAGCAGCTCCGGAGTCTGGCTATGACTCAGCGCGGCGTTTTCTTCGGGCAGTTCATCGCCGATCGCCACCCAATGGTGCACGGCCGAGGCCTTGAGCCAGGTGTAGCTTTCGTTGCGCACGATGGTCAGGAACCAGGCCTTGGCGTTGCCATCGGCGAACCGGTGCAAGAAACGAAAGGCGCGCAGGGCACTTTCCTGGACGACATCACGCGCGGCGCTGTCGTTGCCGGTGAGCCAGCGCGCGAGGTTATAGGCCGCGTCCAGGTGGGGCGCAAACAGTTCCTCAAATCGCTTCATAGTGGTTCCCGCACTGTCCCACCCCTATAACTGTGTTGCGTGGCCTTTTATTCCCAGGAAAAAATTATTTTTTCGACCCGGAATAAAGTCCCGTCCCGTCGGGTTGTACCTCGTGTCAGCACCATCACTGTAGTTCGCCAGCGAGGGAAAACCGATGGACATTCAATCAAGACACCCGATTCGCACCGACGGCCCGCTCAACCCTGACCGCCGAACACTGCTCAAATGCTCGGCCTGGGCCGGGGCGGGGGTCATCTGGGCCCTGAGCGGCGGCATCCCCCGAGCCTTTGCCCTGGATGCGGCGGGCAACGTTTCCGACCCCAAGGCACTGGCCAGCACCTTCCACTTCGTGCAGATCAGCGACTCGCACATCGGCTTCAACAAGGAGGCCAACCCGGAACCGGTGAAGACCTTGCAGGTGGCCATCGACAAGGTCATCGCGCTGCCAAAACCACCGGCTCTGATCCTGCACACCGGCGACATCACCCACCTGTCCAAACCCGAGGAATTTGACACGGCCGCGCAACTGCTCAAGGGCCTGCCGTCCACGGTGCACTATGTTCCGGGGGAGCACGACACCCTCGACGAGGGCGGCGGCACGCTCTATCTGGAACGTTACGGCAAAGGCACCAAAGGCAATGGCTGGTACAGCTTCGATGACCACGGCGTGCATTTTATTGCGCTGGTGAATGTCTTCAATTTCCAGGCGGGCCGTGAAGCAACCCTGGGCGCCGACCAACTGGCCTGGCTGGCCGACGACTTGCGCGCCGTGACCAGCAGCACACCCATCGTGGTGTTTACCCATATTCCGTTGTGGACGGTTTATCAGCCATGGGGCTGGGGCACCGAGGATGGCGATCAGGCGATTGCCATGCTGCGCAAGTACGGTTCGGTGACGGTGTTGAACGGGCATATCCACCAGGTCATCCAGAAGGTCGAAGGCAATATCACCTTCCACACCGCCCGAGGCACCGCTTATCCACAACCGGCACCGGGTGCGGCGCCCACGCCTGGGCCGATGACGGTGGCGGCTGATCAGCTGCGCAATTATCTGGGGATCACCGATGTGCGAGCAACGCAGGGCGATCATCCATTGGCGCTGATTGATTCGACATTGGTATAGGGGAGGGCGATCAGATGAAAAAGCGATTGTTGGCCGTGGCGTGCCTGATGCTGTCAATGCCGGTGTGGGCTCAGGAGGTGAAAATCGATATCAAGGCGTTCATGTTCGGACCCAAGGATTTGAACGTGGCCGTGGGCACCAAAGTGACGTGGGTGAACGACGACCAGATTCCGCACACGGTGGCGGAAACCCACAAGGTTTTTCGTTCAGGGGCGCTGGACACCAATGACAGCTTTTCCTGGGTGTTCAACACGCCGGGGGAGTTTGAGTATTTTTGTGCGCTGCATCCGCAGATGATCGGGAAGATTGTGGTCAGTCAGTGAACAACCCCGGCCCCCCCTTGTAGGAGTGAGCCTGCTCGCGATGGCTCACTCCTACAGGGGGGGTGTGGTTACTTGGGGACGCTAAGGTTCAACGTCGGCGTCTCATCAAAGAAATTCCACGGTTTCAACAGCACATGCACCCATTCGGTCGGCATGATCGGCCATTCCTCGGCCCGTGCGATGTGCGTGGTGCCGGTGGTCAGCCAGACCACGTCGTCGGTGTTCTCGATCGACTGGTTATCCGCAGTGAACTGCCCCAGCCCCGAGTCTTTGTCCGAACGGTTCGGGTATTTGCCTTCCGGGTACTTCTCTTGCGGGTCGTAGCGTGTCACCCACAGTTGCTTGTCCATGAAACTGAGGCGGTGATAGAGCCATTCGTCCTTGCCGAAGTTCGCGCCCTTGGCCACCGGATGGGTGCCGCCGGCATACGGAACCAACTGATAGGAAACCGGGTTGCCGACTTTGTTTTCCTTGCTGAAGTTGGTCATCAGGCGAACGGTCGACGGGTCGAATTTCTGCGCGGCCTGCTGCTCGGTGCTGACTACGTTGTGCTCGGTCTGCATGGTGCTGGTGCGCGGGCCGCCACGGTCGTTTGGCAACACCACCGGGTTTACCTCGACCAGCGAGTTGCTTTCGCCGTCCACGTCCATGTCCAGGCGGAAGTTGTAGATGTGCTGGTGCGTGGTACCGACGATGTTGTGGTCCAGCAAGGTACCGTAGCGCGTGTCTTCCTTGGCGGTGGTGTCGTGCATGGTTTTGGACTCGACGCCTTTGACCGCTTCGATACCCGTAGCGCCGGCATCGATGCCGATGGTGCCGTTTTGCTGGAAGACCCAATCGAAGATGTAGTCGTAGTTGCCGACGGTGCTGATCCAGCGCACCACCAGCTCACGGCGCTCGGTGCTGAGGTTGGGCTGGCCCATTTCCTGGTGTTTGTATTCCGGGCCGGCGTAGCGCTCGAACACCGCCATGGCGTGAGGAATCGCCGTCGGCGCGCCGGTGTAGTCGGCGATCGTGGCGTCGAGCAGCACGGCGTTTTCCGGGGCGTCTTTGCCGCGGGCAATCGGCGAGGTCAAGGTGCCCATACCGTAATCGCCGGAATCCAGGTAGGCCTTGAAGTACCAGCCGACATCGGGGTCGCCATAAGGCACGATCATCCCGCCCAGCGACCCTTCGTACATGATTTTGCGTTTCTTGCCCTTGTCGTCGTAGGTCACGGTGGACAGGATCGGGCCGACGCGGGAATCGAGGCGAACGTGGAAATCCCAGTTCTGCCAGTGAATGCTGTTGCCGGTGATGGTGTAGTTTTTCCCTTCGGGCTCGATGATTTCCAGCGGTTTGACCTCGGCACCCTTGCGACCGCGGCCGTCATACGGCGTCGGTTTCATCGGCACCGGGATCAGGGCTTCGTCTTCGATCTTGATCAGCTTCTTTTGCTCGAGGTCGACAATCGCCACGAGGCCTTCGATCGGGTGGGCCCAGTAGTTGCCGTCACCGGTATTGAGGTAGCTGACGATTTTCAGCAGCCGCTTGTCCTGCGCGAGGCCGTCCTTGCCGTCGAAATAACCGACGGTCAGCGGCGTGGCCACGACTTTTTTCACGTCGGTGATGCCGCGCTTGGCCAGGGCCTGTGCGTACTCGGGGCTGGTTTCCACGGCCGATTGCACGGTGGCGAAATCGTCCAGCAGGACCATGCCGTGGGCGCCTTCGATCGGTTTCCAGGACTTCAGCGCCTTGGCGTCGAGGTCGACCAGAGCTTCGATCACATGCTTGCCATCGAGCACCACGATGTTGGCCTGGCGCGGCTGAGTAACGTTCTGGCCGGTGAAGACGAAGTTCCAGACCTGATCCTTCGGCGGCTCATTGACCGAGACTTCGGTGAAACGGAAACCGGGTTGGTAGTGCTCGGACTGCTTGACGATGTCCACCGCAGCCTTGATTTCGTCAGCGGTCAACGGATTGAGCGGGTTGGGGCGGGTTTCGACGACAAAGGTCTTGTCCAGGCCGGACTGGAACACCTGATTGATGAAGTCCTTCGGCATGTAGGCGGTGTTGTGTTTGAACACCACCGGGACGGCCAGCTTCATCGGCTTGCCGTTGAGCATGGCGACTTTGCTGTCCGGTTTGACCTTGAGGTAAACCCCGTCCTTGGCAATCACGAACAGGTTGGCGTAGTTGTCCCATTTGACCGTGGCCCCGAATTCCTCAAGGGTTGACTGCAAAGGCACCATTTCGGCGGCCCCACCATGGGCCTGTGCAGTGGACATCCAGCCCGGCAAACCGACAGTGCCCAGGGTGATGGCCAGCGCGAGTCGGGCAAGCGGTTTTCTTTTTAGCGAGGCAATGGACGTGAACATTTATGAGTTCCTTGGGAATCCGGTGACAGCACAGCACACTTTGCTACAGCCAATGGAGGGCTTCTTGTGAAATCCTGCCAGATTCTTTTGGCTGCGTGCCTAAATGGTTTGTTGTCCAAGGTTAATTCACAATCAACAACCTCGCGTCTGGCTTCCAGCGGGCCTGATCTGTCGCATAATGGTTTCACCGGTTTTGACTTTAATTGAGTGGGTCGGACATTGATCGAGCGACGGCAATTCAGCGGCGGTATGAAAGGTAAAAACCTGCGCTATCTCAACGAACCTGCGGACAAGCCTGTGCCGATGACGCGCACAGGCTTTTTGCTGCTCGAACATTTTTCGCTGCCTGCGTTCACCCAGGCACTGGATACGATCGTCACCGCGAATCTGTTGCGTCCCGGCCTGTTTGCCTCGCGAACGTTTGGCTTGCATGACGGCGAGGTGGTCAGCGACCTGGGCCTGGTGATCCGGCCTGACGCGCGTTTCGATGCAGCGGCGATTCAGCAACTGGACCTGCTGGTGGTGTGTGGCGGCTACCGCACGGAGCTGAAGGCCGCCGATGACTTCGTCCACCTGCTCAGGGCGGCGGCAGAGCGCGGCATCACCCTGGCCGGGCTGTGGAATGGCGCCTGGTTCCTCGGCAGCGCTGGCCTGCTGGACGGTTATCGTTGTGCCATTCACCCCGAACATCGACCGGCACTGGCGGAGGTGTCCAAAGCGGCGCAGGTCACCAGCGAACCCTATGTGATTGACCGCGACCGACTGACGGCGTCGAGTCCTTCGGGGGCTTTCCACATGGCGCTGGACTGGATCAAAGGGCTGCACGACAAAGCCCTGGTCGAGGGCATCGAAGACATTCTGGCGTTTGAAGAGTCGCGCTACCGGCGGATCAAACCGGCGGAAAACATCTGCGTCAGCGCACCGTTGCGCGAGGTGGTCAAGCTGATGGACGCCAACCTCGAAGAGCCGCTGGAACTGGAACAGCTGGCGGTTTACGCCGGACGTTCACGTCGGCAACTGGAGCGCCTGTTCAAGGAACAACTGGGCACCACGCCGCAACGCTATTACATGGAGCTGCGCATCACCGAGGCGCGTCGGCTGCTGCAGCACACCGAGCTGTCCCAGGTGGACGTGCTGGTGGCGTGCGGGTTTGTCTCGCCGAGCCATTTCAGCAAGTGCTACAGCTCCTACTTCGGCTACCGGCCGTCCAAGGAAAAGCGGCTGGTCAAATGAACCCGGCACGCCCTCTCCCGGCAGGAGAGGGCGGTTGCGCATTTCAGGTGTGATGAAGCTCGCGGTCCTTGGTTTCCGGCAGGAAGAACGTGCCCAGAATCGCCGTCATCACCGCGATCACGATCGGATACCACAACCCGTAATAGATGTCCCCGGTGGCCGCGACCATGGCGAACGCTACAGTCGGCAGAAACCCGCCGAACCAGCCGTTGCCGATGTGGTACGGCAACGACATCGAGGTGTAGCGGATGCGCGCCGGGAACAGTTCCACCAGCCACGCGGCAATAGGCCCGTAGACCATGGTCACGTAGATCACGAGGAGGGTCAGCAGCAGCAACACCATCGGGTAGTTGGTCTTCGCCGGGTCGGCCTTTTCGGGGTAACCGGCCTCCTTCAGGGCCGTGGCGAGGGTGGCGGTGAAGGCGTCGTTGCGGGTCTTGAAGTCGGCGGCCGGCAGGCTGGTGCCCTCGAAGCTCTGGACCACTTTGTCGCCGATGCGCACCTGGGCGACGGTGCCCGGTTCAGCCTTCTCGTTTTTGTAGGGGATGGCCCGCTTCGCCAGCAGGCTCTTGGCGAGGTCGCAGGAACTGGTGAATCGGGCCTTGCCCACCGGGTCGAACTGGAACGAGCACTGGCCCGGATCGGCAATCACCGTGACCGGGTTCTTTTCCTGCGCAACGAACACGTCGGGGTTACCGTATTGGGTCAACGCGTGGAAAATCGGAAAGTAGGTCAGCGCCGCGAGGATGCAGCCGGCCATGATGATGCCCTTGCGGCCGATGCGGTCGGACAGGCTGCCGAAAATCACGAAGAACGGCGTACCGATCAGCAGCGAACCGGCGATCAACAGGTTGGCGGTTTGCGGGTCGATCTTCAGGGTTTGCAGCAGGAAAAACAGTGCATAAAACTGCCCGGTGTACCAGACCACCGCCTGGCCGGCAGTCCCGCCGAGCAACGCCATGATCACGATTTTCAGGTTGCCCCAACGGGCGAAGGATTCGGTCAGCGGCGCCTTCGACGCCTTGCCTTCTTCCTTCATTTTCTTGAACACCGGCGACTCGCTGAGTTGCAGGCGGATGTACACCGAGACAATCAGCAGCAGGATCGACAGCAGGAACGGAATCCGCCAGCCCCAGGCTTCGAACGCTTCAGTGCCGAGCAGGGTACGGCAGGCGAGAATCACCAGCAGTGACAGAAACAGGCCGAGGGTTGCGGTGGTCTGGATCCACGAGGTGAAGTAACCGCGCTTGCCGGGCGGTGCATGTTCGGCCACGTACGTCGCCGCGCCGCCGTATTCCCCGCCCAGTGCCAGGCCTTGCAACAGGCGCAGGGTGATCAGGATGACCGGCGCCGCCACGCCGATGGTGGCGTAGCCGGGCAGGAAGCCGACGATGGCGGTGGAGATGCCCATGATGACAATGGTGATGAGGAAGGTGTGCTTGCGCCCGATCATGTCGCCCAACCGGCCAAACACGATGGCGCCGAAAGGCCTGACGGCGAAGCCCGCGGCGAAGGCCAGCAGGGCGAAGATGAACGCCGTGGTCTCATTGACGCCGGCGAAGAAATGCTTGGCGATGATCGCGGCGAGAGAGCCGTAAAGGTAGAAGTCATACCATTCGAATACGGTGCCCAGGGACGACGCGAAAATGACTTTGCGCTCCTCCTTGGTGATGCCGTGTCCGGGCGTACTGCCTGTGGTTGTGCTGTCGATTACGGCCATGGCGTTCTCCGTCTTGCTCTTGTTATAGGCCGGAGTACCTCTCATCAATTGCCGCACCCAGGCCCTGGGGCTGATGTCGTCGGATTGCAAGTTGCACGAAGCAGGGCGCCGGCATTTCCGCCGGATTACTTGAAGCATAATCAGCTTCGTGCAGATATCCACTCGCCAGCCCACCGCCCGCCAATCAACGACCGAAACGCGAACCCCTGTAGCAGCTGCCGAAGGCTGCGTCCGGCTGCTAGAGGGGCGTGGATTTCTAAAAGGGCGGTGGTTACAACAGCGAGATCGTGTAGTTGACGATAAAGCGGTTTTGATCGACGTTGCGCCCGGCATCGGTGTTGGACTTGGCGTTGCGCACGGTGAAACCGAGCCCCTTGAGCGTGCCCGATTGCAGCACGTAGTCCAGGGTCATGTCGCGCTCCCACTCGGACTGGTCGCTGGCGTTGCGGGCCTTGATGTCTGTGCCCTTGAGGTACACCACCGACGCCTTCAAACCCGGCACGCCCAAGGGGGCGAAGTCATAGGTGTACTGACCGAAATTGGTCCGTTCACCGGCGCGGGCAAAGTTCTGGATCATCTTGTCCGTGGGCAGGTAAACGCTGCCGCCACCGGCGCCCTTGTCCACCAGACTGCCCTGGTTGGGCTGGACGAAGTTGCTGCCATCGCTCACCTGTTGATGCCCCAGCGACACCGAGTGGCCGCCGTTCACGTAGGTGATCATCGCCGCCCAGGTGTTGTTGTCGATCTCGCCGTTGTTGTCCTCGGTGTAACCCGACATGCCGTAGCCTCGGGCCCGCCCGGCGGCGCTGCTGTTGGCGCCGGTCGACGTAGTGTTGAAGTAGCGCAGGTCAGTGGTGAGGGAGCTTTTGCCGTCAATCGGCAGAACGTGGACCAGCCCGAGGAAGTTCTGGTTGTAGAACTCTTCCAGCTGCGCGAAGTAGTACTGAGCCTTCAAATCCTTGGTGATGTTGTAGTCACCGCCAGCGTAGTAGAACTTGTTACTGTCCTGCGTGGCGCCGGGGACCGACAGTCCGGTCCGGTCTGTCGAAGCCCGGCCGACCGCGTGTTCGAGCACTCCACTGGTCAGCGTCAGGTTTTCAATGTCGTTCGAAGTGATCTGGGCGCCGGTGAACGACTGCGGCAACAGGCGCGCATCGTTGGCGATGAGGATCGGCAATTTAGGCAGCAAGGTGCCATAGCGAAATTCTGTCTTGGAGATGCGCATCTTCGCCGTCGGGCCGAAGCTGCTCCAGGCGTCCGCAGCGCCGTCGCCATCGGTGGGGATCATGCCGCTGCCGACGTGGCGGCCAGCGCCACTGTCCAGCGTGATACCGAGCAGCGCCTGCGCATCCAGGCCGAACCCTACCGGTCCTTGGGTAAACCCCGACTCATAACGCAGCACAAAACCCTGGGCGGTCTCCTCGGTTTTCGAAGGCGCCGCGGTGCCATCGCGGTTGTCGCTGTTGAAATACAAGGTGCGCATCGACAGGGTGGCTTTGCTGTCTTCCAGAAAGCCGTGCGCGGCGGTGTCTGCGGCCTGCGCGCACATTGAACTGGCGGCCAGCAAAAGGGCGGTGGGGACGGCTCGGTTGTACATACGGTGCTCCTGATGATTTCTTATGATTTTTGGAGAGTCGCCGCCACCCCGAAACCGGCGCGCAGAAGGGCGCGCCCGATGAGCGACCTGAGCATCAGGCCGTCGGGGTGACGTATTTTTTAAGTCGATTGGCGCGCGGTTAAATCAGGTAGGAAAGGCCCACGGTCAGGCCGAAAGCGACCACGGAAATAATGGTCTCCAGCACCGTCCAGGTCTTGAAGGTCTGGGCCACGGTCATGTTGAAGTATTCCTTGATCAACCAGAAGCCACCGTCGTTGACGTGGGAAAAAATCACCGAGCCGGCGCCGGTCGCCAGCACCAGCAGTTCCGGGTGCGGATAACCCAGACCGATGGCCACTGGCGCGACAATCCCCGAGGCGGTGGTCATCGCCACCGTCGCGGAACCGGTGGCAATGCGCATCAACGCGGCGAACAGCCAGCCCATGATCAGCGGCGACAACTGAAATTCGTGGGCCAGGCTGACGATCTGGTCGGTGACGCCTGCGTCCACCAGAATCCGGTTCAGGCCGCCGCCGGCACCGACCAGCAAGGTGATGCTCGCCGTGGGCGCCAGGCATTCGTTGGTGAACTTGAGGATCGATTCACGGCTGAAGCCCTGGGCGATGCCGAGGGTCCAGAAGCTCAGCAAGGTCGCCAGCAACAGGGCGATCACCGAGTTGCCGATGAACAGCAGAAACTGGTTGAAGCCACTGCCCGGCGTGGAAATCAGGTTGGCCCAGCCGCCGATCAGCATCAACACCACCGGCAACAGAATGGTCGCCATGGTGATGCCGAACCCCGGCAGACTGTCGCGCGGTTCGCGGTCGAGGAACTGGCGCTCCAGCGGATTCTCGGCCGGCAACTGAATACGCGGCACGATGAATTTCGCATACAGCGGACCGGCAATGATCGCCGTCGGAATGCCGATCAAAATCGCATACATCAAGGTCTGCCCGACCGACGCCCCATACACCTGCACCGCCAGCATCGCCGCCGGGTGCGGCGGCACCAGGGCATGCACCACGGAGAGCCCCGCGACCATCGGCAAGCCGACCATCAAAATCGACACGCCGACACGCCGCGCCACGGTGAAGGCAATCGGCACCAGCAACACAAAACCGACTTCGAAAAACAGCGGCAACCCGACCAGGAACGCAATGCAGACCATCGCCCAGTGCGCGTTCCTCTCGCCGAAACGGTCGATCAGCGTCCGCGCCACCTGCTCGGCACCGCCGGACTCGGCCATCATCTTGCCGAGCATGGTGCCCAACGCCACCACCAGCGCGATATGCCCCAGGGTTTTGCCAACGCCCGCCTCGTAGGCGCCGACCACGCCAGACGCCGGCATCCCGGCCAGCAAGGCCAAACCGATGGACACCAGGGTGATGACGATGAAGGGATTGAGTCGGTAACGGGCGATCAGCACGATCAGCGCAATGATGGCGATGGCGGCATACACCAGCAGCCAATAGCCGAAGGACAGGGTCATGCGGTACTCCTCGAAAGGGTCACGTCGAATGGATTGTGAAACTCTTAAAACATTTCGAGAGGTGATATTCAAACGAGGCGAAAGTAATTTTCGTGGAGGGATAAGGCTTGTCGCGCAGAGGTACGGGTTGTCGTTGTTTTTGAAATTGGGAGAGGCGGATTTTCATCCTGTGGGGCGCGGATTCAGCGGGGGAGTCGAGGTCAGATAACGGCGCAGCAGCAATAAGCGAGGGCCAGCAAAACGGCGACGCCAAACGCGCCTAACGCCTTCGCCATGGCATGGTGCGCCGGCGGCACAGGCCCGAGCGGCGGTTGCCAGAAGGGATCCGATAACGCTGCACGTTGATCGTAGTGGTGGCGAATGACCTGGTAGGTGTACCGCAAGCCCATCAGCAAAAACAGGACGCCCAGGCCGAGCACCGCCCAGCTCACCAGAGGCGGTTTGGCATCGGGCTCCATTTCCTGCCGGCACGCCGCGCTGTTGACTTCCAGGACACTGATTTGCCCGGTCTCCATCAGGGGCTGCCGGGCACCCACGTGAATTGCTGACTGTTGTTCCAGGTCAACAGCCTGATATTTCCACAGGGTGGTCGAGCCTTCCCGACAATAGGTGAACGCGACGGGGTCAGGCGCCGCCACGATGCACGCGTCGTTGATGTTGAGCTTCTTCAGTGTCTGATCGGCTGACCGGGTGAAATCCAGGTCGAAGACAGGAATGATCCCGGTGGCAAAAGCGCCCACCGAAAACAGCACGCTGCCCGCGACGCAGATTGTCGATGCTCTCAAGGTATTGTTTCCTTGTTATTCATCCGCGTATGAAAATACGTGCGGAGCGTGGCTCCCCTCGATGTGATGAGTCTAGAAGGCTGTTGGCTGTCCGAAATCTGTTAGCAATTAAAGCCTGTAAAATGGCCGAAATGACACTGGTTTCCAGTCAGGCGTCATTGCGATGCCTGTTTGAATCAGTAGCTCATCCCATCTTCAATCGCGATGCCTTGTGTCCGCATGGCCTTGATCAACTCGGCCCGGGTCCCCGGCAAATTGAGCATAGCCTTGTGACGCAGCTCGGCCACTTCGTCAGCACTGTATGGCTGGTAATCCGCAGGCGTACTTTTGCCCGCCAGGCCGTCCTCGCGCATCAGCCAGTTGAGCAGGTCAGCCAGTTGCGCGTTGTTCAGCGCCGATTGCGACATGCCCGGCACACGCACCAGAAACTCACGCCCGCCCGGGACCTTGAGGAAGTTGCCGACAAACCCGGTGAGCCGAGGCGTGTCATTGGCGGCCGAGCCCATGCCGTTGCCCAAATGGCAGCCGGCACATTGCAACTGATAGTTCACGCCCACGCTGTAACCGGCCTGGGCGATGGGTTTTTGCAGTTCTTCATTGCCCGGTGCATGCCGCTGCGCCGGGTTCGGAATGGCCCGGGCATAGGCGAGCGGAGCAGCCATGACGCACACCAGACCGAGGAATAGCAACCTACGCATGACCAGCACCTCTACGGTAATAACACACGTTCATGTAGCAGTCGGACGCAGGCTTCGCCAACTGCTACAGGGATCGCGCTTGGGGCACAAAAAAAACCGCCGATTGCGTGAGCAACCGGCGGCAATGCGCGTTAAACGGCGACGCCACGGATGATCGAAACGGTGCAGTGATAGATGTGCGATTTGGCGGCCAGGCACCAGTTCACATCATTGTTGTTGAACGGGCGGTAGGCCGGTTCTTCACTGTCGTTACGGGTGCAGGCGCACTGGGCGCAGCTTTGCTTACCGCAGCAATCGTTATAGGAAATGATGTAGTCCTTGCCGTCGGCCGGGTTGCGGCAGGTACCGATCCAGGTCACTTGCGAAGCTTCGGTGCCTGGTGGGCAAGACGTCACCGACCCGCCGCAGCAGCTGCACAGAAAGCCGTCGATGGAGCAGTAACGCCAGTAGTCACAGCTGTTCGGATCACCCGGGTCACCGGCTTTCGGGTTGTCGGCAGCCAGCGCTTTGCTGGTGCGGTCCAGCGGCAACAGAAGTGGCAGCGCAGCGCCTGCGACCATCAGGGAACCCATGCGCGACAGCAGTTTGCGGCGTGAGGTGGTGTCGGCTACTCGACGGGTCGAGCGCTCGAACAACAAGTCCAGCAGTTTCATAAAAATCTCCCTGCCTTAATCAGTGGCTATGGCCGTGGCTGTGGTCATGTGCGTGCGGCTGGCTGTTGAGGTATTCCTGCAACGTGGCCTTTTTCAGATGCTCGACTTCGAACAGGCTGTCCAGGTGCTCGCGGGAATTGACCAGTCCTTTGGCGCGCAGGGTGCCGGTTTTGTCGATCAGCGCCGCATATGGCAGCTTGCCGATCTGATAGGTCATGCCGACTTCCGGGCCGACGACGTATGTGGCGTCTTCCAGTTTGTGTTCGCGGATCAGCTTTTGTTGGGCGTCCATGTCGCCGTCACTGATGAACACCACGTCGAGGCGATCGGCCTGTTCCTTGGCGATGGACTTGATCGCCGGCAACAGCGACTTGCATATCGGGCAGGTTGGCGAGAGGAAGAACAGCAGCTGATTCTTTTCGCCGGCGTAGCCGAAGTTCACCGGGCGACCGTTACGGTCGGAGGCGGTGACTTGCGGCGCGGCTTCGTTGACCGCCACGCCTTTGTCCATCATCAGCGCGCCGGCCGGGGCCAGGCGGCCGTGCAAGACACCAATCTGACGCACCAGGCCCATGACGGCAAACGCCACGGCCGCGAGCAAAATCCAGAGCAAAACGTTGGAAACAATTAAGCCTTCCATTGATCACCTACCAATCAGTTTGAGCAGAAGAGGGGAGTTCGCCAGCAAGCCATCGGCTGCGGCGTACAGAAGCAGCGCCACAGCGCTGGCGGCAACGGTGACGAAGCCATCGAAAAAACCCAGGTCGCGGGCCAGCGGCGACACACTGGCCAGCAGCGCCACAGTCACCAGCACGCTGTTACGCAGCAACAGGATCGGGCGCAGTGGTTGCGCCTGGTCCGGGCCGGCACAGCCGCAATCAATGTCGCGGCGACCGCGCCACAGGTTGATGCCGATGGCGGTGGCGTACAGCGCAATCAAACCGGCCGCTGCCAACGCTGCCCAGTACCGGCTGACCGGCACCAGCAGCGCAAATGCGATCACCAGCTCTACCGCTGGAATCACACGGGCGACCGGGCGCACCAGCGCCTGGGGCAACAGTTGGTAGTCCGCCAACTGTTTGGCAAAACGTGCCGGCGCGCGCACCTTGTGCGTCGCGGCACTGGCCAGCAACACCGCAAGGGTGAGGGCGCTGGCAATGATGAAGATCGGATCGAAATGCATGGCCGAACCTCGTCTAGTAGCTCATGACCTGAGTCGCGGTTTTTGCGACTTTCGGCATGCTGCCGGTGAGCTTGTTGGTCTTCAGATCGAAAATCTGCAAACCGCCTTCGACGTCGGCACCCAGCAACAGTGGCTTGTCGTCGCCCGTCGCTTGCATGCTCCACACCGGCACCGGCGCTTCCAGGGTCGCGACTTTCTTGTGGGTCTTGAGGTCATACGCCCAGATCAGCGGGCTCGGGTCTTCCCACTTCATCGGCTCGTGCGCGTCGTGCATCAACACGTACAAACGGTCGAGCTTCGGTGCCACCGCCATCAGTTGCCAGCCGCCCGGTGCCCAGCCGGCTTTCTTTTCTTCGTCGGTGGTCAGCGACCACGTCGGCAGGATCTTCGGCGCGTCGGCGGAGAAATCCACCGGGCGAACCGTGCCGGTCGTGGTGGTGAAGTAGTAGGTGTCGCCGACGTTCACCGCGCGCTCGTTGAGCTTCTCCGCGTTCGGGTCGAAGAACGGCGTGCGGCTGCGCGCGGTTTCCAGGCCCTGATCGTTCAGCGTGATGACCTGCAAGCTGCCATCGCCGCACAGCGAGGCGAAGCGGCGGTTGCCGACCGGGTAGTTGAGCACGCAACCCGGAATCGCCAGTTCGGCGGTGACGGATTTGGTTTGCGTGTCGACCACGGTCACCGAGGTCGACGGGGTGAAGTTGTAGACGTAGACGAAGCGGTCATCGCTGCTGGTACCGATGCCGAAACGCTGGGTCAACGATTCTGCACGCTTGGTCGGAATCAACAGTTCCCAGGCCGGCGCCAGGGTCGAACTGTCCCACGCGGTCAGCACATCGGTGCGGGTGCCGCGAGTACCGCGCGAGTAGAAAATGTCGGCGCTGTAGAGGGTTTTCTTGTCGCGGCTGAGCGTAGAAGGCGCGGCAAAACCGGTCGGCACCATGCCGAGCACGCGCTTCTTGTCGGGGTCGACCACGGTGACGCGGCCCGCCACGAAACTTTCGAATTCGACGTCGACGATAAATGCACGATGGACTTCCGGCGGAAACGCCAGGACGGTCTGGCCGATGGTGTCAGCCGGCAGGTCCGCACGGGCGCTGTTCAAGCCGAGTACAAGCAGGCTCAGACCTAGCGCTGACTGTACGTTGATCCTGTTGGTTCGCATTAGGGGAACTCCCTGAATTGTTATTCACGCAGATCGCGGGTGCTTGGGCAGATTTTTACAATTCGATTCTGCCTCGCCGGGAAAAGCCGAGAATTGCTGTGGCTGCCAAGTGTTTGTGTGTCTGTGCCAGTCGTAGAAAACACGCCACAGCGATTCAAATGACACGGGCGAACGCACCCCTGCAGCAGCCTTCGGCAGCGGCTACCACAGGTGTGCGGGTGACTTTTAGATGGGGGTGGCGAGGGGAAGGGAGAAGGCGAACACCGCGCCACAAGGTTCCAGGTTTTGCGCCCAGATATCCCCGCGATGGCGGCCGATGATGTTTTTGCACAGCGCCAGGCCAATGCCGTTGCCGCTGACTTTTGAAGAGAAAAAACCGTCAAACAGCTTGTCCTGCTCCAGTGCCTGAATCCCGCGTCCGCGATCCTCAACCCGCACCTGCGCAACCTGATCACCCTGGCTTGCCTGAATCCGCAACACGCGCCGGTCCAGCGGCAAATCGCTCATTTCTTCGATGGCATTAAAGGCCAGGTTCAGGATGACCTGCCCGATCAATACCTTCTCGCAACTGATCAGCAACGGTTCAGGACCGGTCACGATCTCGACCGTGATCCGGCTCGGATCAGCCCGCAGGCTGATGAAGTATTGGGTCTCGCGCAGCAGCTCATTGAGGTCGATCAGCTCTTCGGATTGCTCCAGCTTGACCACGTATTCGCGCACGCTCTTGATGATCACCGACGCGTGCTCGATTTGCCGCACTGCGTTCTGCAAACCCCAGGCCACGCCTTGATCAGTGCCTTGATCCTTGCCCAGACGAATCACCGCGCCTTCAATGAAATTACGCGTGGCCGCCAGTGGCTGACTCAGCTCATGGGCAATCGCCACGGCCATTTCGCCCATGGCGTTATAGCGCGCCAGGTATTCCAGTTTCTGCTCGCTGACCCGCCGGGCTTCTTCGGCGCGCACCTGTTCGGTGACATCGCGGAACAGCAGCAAATGCCCGACCAGATCGTCCTCAATCTCGATGTAGCGGCACGTCGCATGGTGCCAGCGCCATTCCCCGTCACGCCGTTGCAAGTGGTAGTGAACGCTGAACGGTGCGTGTTCCGGCTGTTCGCAGGACAATTGTTGCAGCAGGCGCTGGCGTGAAGTGTCGTCGCACCAGTCGAGGAAGTTTTCGCCGATCAGCGGCTGATCCTCATTGTTGAGCAACTGCGCGGCAGATTCGCTGATAAAACGGATATCGCCCTGCGGCCCGAGCACCGCAACGCCCTCGGCCAAATCCTGCATAAACGCCTTGAGGCGGCTTTCGAAGCGCTTGAGGTCGCGCTTGACCTTGTCCTCCTTGGAGATGTCGCGGAACTGCACCATCAACACATCACGACCGTCCAGGTGCACCAGCGTCGCCACTGCTTCCGAGAGAATCTCCACGCCTTGCTTGGAGCGATAACACCACTCGATGGCGCGCTGGCCAGTGCGTGCCGCGCCCTCCAGCCAACGCAAACCGACCGAACGCCGGTACTGCGGCGCATCGCTGGTCATGTCCGGGGCCTTGAGCGGCGTCAGTTCTTCCAGGGTAAAGCCCAGCACCGTCAGGGCGGCGGCGTTGGCCCACAGGATCTCCTTGCTGTGGGCATCGTGAAGAATGATGCACAGCGGCATGGCTTCAATCAGGGCGCAGAAGTCGTTCGGTTTTGGCAGATACATCGCGCAGCCCTTGGCGGCAGAGGGGTCGATTACAGAGGAAGTCGAAGTATGGCGTTTTATACCGGCTTGCGCCCGGCGATGCGCTCAGAGGTTACCGGGGGCGGGCTAGGGGTTTTCTTTAGCCAAGGGGTTACACGCCCCAATAGTGGCGAGCGGATGCGGTTTTTACACTGAACCCATCAACGGTCGCCCCGCCCCAGGCAGGCTCCGTCTAATAACAAGTCAACGGAGATCAAGCCCATGCTGCGTTCAGCTACTGCGCAGAAAGACCTTCTGCCAGACGTCGACGACACCAGCGTCCACCGCCAGGCATTTCAGCAGGTGCTGGATGAAGTGCGCCAGCGTCGCGATGAATTCGACGCCGGCTCCCACGTGCCACGGGACATGATCGAGCGCTTCAAGCAGATCGGTATCTACCGCGCCGCCACACCGAAATGCTTCGGCGGTGATGCACTGGCACCGGCGCTGTTCCTGCAGATGATCGAACGCATCTCCGAAGCCGACGGGTCCGCCGGCTGGGTTGCCAGCTTCGGCAGCGCCGGGGTTTATCTCGCCGCATTGCCACCGCAAACCCTGGCTGAAATTTATGCCGACAGCCCGGACCTGGTGTTCGCCGGAGGCTTGTTCCCGTTGCAACCCGCCGAAGCGGTCGATGGCGGCTGGCAGGTCAGCGGCACCTGGAAATTTGCCAGTGGCTGCAAAGGCGCGGACCTGCTCGGTGTCGGCATCGGCGCTGCCGGTGGCAAACCGCGAACTGCCGTGTTCCGTGCCGATCAGGTCGACATCGTTGAAAACTGGGACGTGGTCGGCCTCAAAGGTACGGGCAGCCATGACCTGCGCGTCACCGACAAACACATCGATGAGCGCTGGACGTTTATCAGGGGCGGGGTTGCGACCATTGATGAACCGCTGTTTCGCTACCCGTCGATTGCCTACGCCGCGCAAGTGCTGGCCGTGGTCAACCTCGGCCTGGCCCGCGCCGCCCTCGATGAAGTCAGCCGCATGGCGGCCGGCAGCGGCATCACCGGCGCGCCGAAAATGGCTGACCGCGCTTACGTGCGCATCGAGATCGCCAAGGCCGAAGCGCAACTGGCTGCCGCTCGTGGCTTCTTCTACAACGCCACCGAGCAAGTGTGGAACTCGATCCTCGCCGGCCACCCGGTCACGCCGGAGCAAACCAGCCTGTTGCGCCTGTCTGCGATTCACGTGTCCCAGGCCGGTGCGGCTGTGGTGCAAAGCGCTTACAGCCTCGCCGGCACCACCGCGATTTACCTGCGCCACCCGCTGCAGCGCTATTTGCGCGACTCGATGGTGGTCACTCAGCACGCATTCCTCAGCGAAGGCCTGTACGACGGAGCCGGTTCGGTGTTCCTCGGCGTACCGCCATTCCCTGGCTACATCTGAACCCACTCTTCCAAGGATCAAGTTCCATGACCCAGACCACTCAAGAACCACTGCGCGTCGTCTTCTGCATCGGCATCACCCAAAACTTTTTCGACCTGCCCACCGGTGAAGGCCTGAGCGTGTGGAAAGGCTTCAGCCAGATGATGGGCTCGCTCGGCGCCATGCCCGGCATCACCGTGCTCGGCGCGATGGACGATGACCGCTTGATGGTCGGCCCGTCCACCACCTCGCCATGGACCGTGTACATCATGGCCGACGTCGACTGCCACCAATCGGTGATCGACGCCTGCAACCTGTTCCGCACCACGCCAGTGAACGAATACAGCCTGTGGCGCTACGCCAAGGTTGAAGCGCGCATCGGTCGTCCGCTGACCATTCCTGATGCAGCCAAGGTTTAAGCCATGAACGAGGTCTTGCTGCAGCGACTTGCAACGCTGGAAGGGGAGAGCCAGGTGCGCCGCTTGATGGCGCGCTACATGGACCTGTGCGATGTGCCGAGGGCGCCGACTCATGTCCGCGATTTGGCGGCACTGTTCTGCGTCGATGCGATCTGGGAAGGCGTCGGCAGCCAGACCGCGCAGACCTTCGGCCAGCACCAGGGGCGCGAGGCAATCGCGGCATTCGTTGGCGGTTACTTGCCGCCCTCGGAGCACTTTCGCCTGAACCTGCATTTCCTCACCAGCGAGTCGATTGTGGTCGACGGCAGCACGGCTCGGGGGCAGTGGATCATGCAGCAGATTTCCACCTACGCCGATGGCCGCAGCGAGTTGTTCGGCACGCGCCTGAACATCGATTTCCGCTGTCGCGACGGCGTCTGGCTGATCGCGCATTTCCGTACGCAACGCTTGTTCAACACGGGGTTGGGCGCATGAGCACGTTTATCAGCGAATTTATACTCGGTGGCAGCGGCAAACGGGTCGCGATCAAAGACTCCATCGACATTGCCGGGCATGCGACCCGTTCCGGCAGCCGCGCCTTTGCCGAGGTGGCACCGGCCACCCGCAACGCCGACGTCGTCGACGCGATCCTCGACGCCGGCTGGCAAATCGTCGGCAAAACCAACATGCACGAACTGGCCTTTGGCGTCACCGGCATTAACGACTGGACCGGCACCCCGATCAACCCGCAAGCGCCGGATCGGGTGCCGGGTGGTTCCTCCAGCGGTTCGGCCGCCGCGGTCGCGGCCGGTCTGGCGGACATCGCCATCGGCACCGACACCGGCGGCTCGGTGCGCGTGCCGGCGGCGTGCTGCGGCATTGCCGGGTTGAAACCGACTTACGGTCGCGTCAGCCGGCTCGGTGCGCATCCGGCGGAGTCGAGCCTTGATTGCGTCGGGCCGTTCGCCGTCGACATGGCGGACCTGATCGCCGCGATGCAAGTGATCTGCCCCGGTTTTCAGGTTCAAGGTATGCCGTCGGGTAATGCCTCAGTGGGCTTCCTCGAAGTCGACTGCGATCCGCACCTGCAAGCGAGCCTCGGCGCTGCCGCTGACCGTGCCGGTTGGCGTCGCAGCAACCTGCGCCTGAGCGAATTCGAAGCCGCGTTCACCGCCGGTTTGACCGTGATCAATTTTGAAAACTGGGCCGCGTTCGGCCACCTCACCGGCAAAGGTTTGATCGGTGCGGACGTCGAGCAACGCCTGTTGGCCGCCAGCCGAACCAGCGGTGCCGACCTGGCGCAAGCGGAGAAAGTCCGTGCGCGTTTCAGTCAGCAAGTGGACGCCGCACTGGAGCAATTCGCCGTGCTGTTGTTGCCGACGATGCCGAGCCTGCCGCCAACGCTGGTCGAAGCGCGCAGCGCGAGTAAAGCCGTGGCCGGCATGACCCCGCTGGTTCGGCCGTTCAACCTCAGCGGCCATCCGGCGCTGACGGTGCCGGTGGAACTGGATTGCGGCGGGCTGAAAGTCGGCCTGCAGATTATCGGCCGAAAAGGTCAGGACGAAGTGGTCTGCGCCTTTGGTGCGCAACTTCAACACAGCAGGCACCCCTGAAAACAAGTCATAAAAAGCCATGAGGAGAACCGCATGAGCACTCATGAATACCGGCTGATCGCATCATCTAAAAGCCCCGACGAACTGGTCCGTCACGACCGCGTCGATGTCTCGCTGTACAACGATCCGGCACTGTTCGAAGCCGAGCTGGAAAAGATTTTCTACCGCACCTGGGTGTGGGTGGCTCACGAAAGCGAAGTGCGCAACAGCGGCGACTTCAAGACCGCGACCATTGGCCGTCGCCCGGTGATCGTGGTTCGCGACAAGAAGAACACCATCAATGTGCTGGAAAACCGCTGCCGCCACCGTGGCGCCACGGTGTGCGAAAAACACAAAGGCAACGCCACCGGTTTCACCTGCCCGTACCACAGCTGGTCGTATGGCCTGGACGGAAAACTGCGTGCGCTGCCGTACCCGGACGGTTACGAAGGCATTCTGGAAAAGTCCGAATTGCCGCTGACCAGCCTGCGCGTGGAAAGCTACGCCGGCATGGTCTTCGCCAGCTACAACGACGAGATCGAACCGCTGGAAGACTTCCTCGGTGGTGCCAAACACTGGATGGACCTGTTCATGAAGCAGGGCGCCGGCTACCCGATCAAGACCCAGGGCGAACACAAGTTCAGCTTCAAGGGCAACTGGAAGATCCAGTTGGAAAACACCACCGACGGTTACCACTTCCCGATCGTGCACAAGTCGTTCATGTCGTCAGTGGATGAAGAAACCTCGGAAATGCTCTCGTTCATGACCGACGAACAAGCGGTCACTCACTCGCTGGGCAATGGCCACAGCGTGATGGTGATGGTGCCGGAGCACGTCGATCTGGATCACGATGACGGCACTGAACAACTGCAGGAGCGCTTCGCCCACGTCACCGAAGAACTGTCGAAAACCCTGCCGGCAGATCAGGTGCGCCGCATCGTGCGTTCGCTGCACGGAGCCGGGTTCAACCTGAACCTGTTCCCGAACGTGGCGATGTCGATGTCGTTCTTCCGCGTGCTGCGTCCGGTCTCGGTCACCGAAACCGAGATCCGCCACGTCGCCCTTGGCATGGACGGCGGCCCGGAAATCGCCAACCGCGAGCGCCTGCGCATTCACGAACACTTCCAGGGCCCGTTCGGTTTCGGCAGCCCCGACGACGCCGAGGCCTGGGACCGTGTGCAGCGCGGCTCGTACGCCGGCGTCGACGCGCCAATCCTGGTCAACCGCGGTCTCAATCGCGAAATCACCGCCGAGAACGGCGACAAGGTGAGCCACGCCACCGACGAGGGCGGCATGCGCGGTGCCTATGACATGTGGAAAAGGATGATGAGCCAATGAGCAATCACGACACCTTGAGCGGTTTTTCCGGCCCGTTGGCCCAGACCATCGAATTCATCTGGCGCGAAGCCGAGTTGCTCGATCACAAGCACTACGCCGAATGGGCGACCTTGTGGAGCGACAGCGGCAAGTACATCGTGCCGATCGACCCGGACACCGAAGACTTTGAAGCGACGCTCAACTACGCCTATGACGATGCGCGCATGCGTGACTTGCGCATCGAGCGCCTGACCGCCGGCTACTCGCCGTCGGCGGTGGACGCGGCGAAAACCATCCGCACGATTTCGCGTTTTCGTCTGGTGGAGGCCGCCGGCGACCTCGTCGAAGTGAATTCCGCGCAGTTGCTGTACGCCTACAAACGTGGGGTGCACACGCCGTTCGTGGCTGACCTCAATCACCGCATTCGCTTCGTCGATGGCGTGGCGAAACTGGAACGCAAGGTCGTGCGCCTGATCAACTCCACCGACAGCCTCAACGCGCTCGGTTTCCTGCTGTGAGGGCCGCCACCATGAACCGAGTTGCTCTGGTGACTGGCGCTTCGCGCGGTCTCGGCGAATGCATCGCTCGTCGCTTGCATGCGGCGGGCTATCGCGTCGCGCTGGCCGATGTGTGCCTCGACGGCGTGCAACGGCTGGCGGCGGAACTCGATGGCAGCGGCGCGACAGCCGTGGCCATCGAACTGGATGTGCGCAACAAGGCCGACTTTGTCCGCGCCCGTGATCTGCTCGCCGCGCGTTGGGGCGGCACGGACATTCTGGTGAACAACGCCGGTCAGTCGAAAGTCGCAGCGTTGATGGAGATCACACCCGAGGAGTTCGACGAGTCGATGGCGATCAACCTGCGCGGCACGTTTGTCGCCTGCCAGGTGTTCGGCGCGCACTTCGCCGAGCGTGGTTTTGGGCGCATCGTCAA
This sequence comes from Pseudomonas sp. 3296, assembly GCF_031456615.1. Taxonomy (NCBI): domain Bacteria; kingdom Pseudomonadati; phylum Pseudomonadota; class Gammaproteobacteria; order Pseudomonadales; family Pseudomonadaceae; genus Pseudomonas; species Pseudomonas sp. 3296. The sequence continues at coordinate 348,534 of NZ_JAVDUY010000009.1, read as the reverse complement.
CATCGCTTCGCTTGCCGGGCAGAACGGCGGCACCGCCACGGGCGCGCATTACGCGGCGGCCAAGGGCGGGGTGGCGACGCTGACCAAGGTCTTTGCCCGTGAATTGGCGCCGCAAGGGGTGACGGTCAACAGCATTTCGCCGGGGCCGCTGGACCTGCCGATCGTGCGCGAAACCGTGGCGCCGGAAAGGTTGGAGCAGATTCTGAAGATGATTCCGTCGGGCACCCTCGGCTCCCCCGAGTACATCGCCGACAGCGTCCTGCTATTGATTGCCGACCACGCCGCCTCCGTGACCGGCGCGTGCTGGGACATCAATGGCGGGTTGTTCATGCGCTGACACGCAATCAACTGTGGCGAGGGAGCTTGCTCCCGCTGGGCTGCGAAGCGGCCCAAAGATAATGGCCGCACCGAAGATTCTGCGGCTGCTGCGCAACCGAGCGGGAGCAAGCTCCCTCGCCACAAAAGCTGTGCCAGAACCAAGAATTAGTCGAATCAACCGTATTTCAGGTGATGCAATGATGAAGGTGAGGATCGAAAGGATCGTCGACGAAGCGCTGGATATCCGTTCCTTTCGCCTCGTGCGCAGTGACGGTCAGCCGCTCGACAGTTATGAACCGGGGGCGCATGTCGACCTGACCGGGCCGACCGGCGTGACACGCCAGTATTCGCTGTGCAGTCCGCCGCAGGACCGCCGCGCGTATCTGGTCGCGGTGAAGAAAGAAGCGCAGTCGCGCGGTGGTTCCGCAGCCCTGCACGAGGTGGAAGAGGGCATGGAGCTGGAAATGGGGGCGCCACGCAACCTGTTCCGCCTAGACCCAACCGCCACCGAGCACGTGCTGTTTGCCGCCGGGATCGGCGTCACGCCGCTGTTGAGCATGGCCTATCGACTGGCAGAAAGCGGCCAACCGTATCGCTTGCACTATTTCGCCCGTTCGCCGGAGTACGCCGCGTTTTCCGCGCTGCTGGCCAGCACGTTTGCCGATCATGTGCAGTTTCATTACGGCGTCGAACCGGCCGACATGGACACCGCATTGAGCCAAAGCCTGGCTCAGGCCGGCAACACGGCCCACGTCTACACTTGCGGCCCGGCGCCGTTCATGAACAAAGTGGTGGAAGTCGCCACCCGCAGCCGCAGCGAAGACGCGATTCACCTGGAACATTTCCAGGCCGATCCCGCCGCCAATGCCGGCCCGAGTGGCGGTTTTGAAGTGGAACTGGCCAGCTGCGGCGTGGTGCTGCAGATTCCGGCCAATACCAGCCTGGTCGACGTGCTCCAGGCCTACGGCTGCGACATCGACACCGAGTGCCGCGAAGGCATCTGCGGCACGTGCATCGTCGAGGTGCTGGACGGCGTCCCGGAACACCGCGACAACTGTTTGTCGAGTAAGGAGAAGGCGGGTAACAAGCGCATTTGCGCCTGCGTTTCGCGAGCGCTTTCCGCTCGTCTGGTATTGGACCTGTAAGGGGCTAAACCCCTGGAAACATTGCGTGGGAGTCGATTAAATCGGCGGCCCACGACCGTCTAGGGAGGCGACGGTCAGTACCCGGAACTAATCGAACCGCTCGACGAAGCGGTCGAAAAATAACAATAAAACTGACGTGAGGCCCTGCGGTCATGAGTACTACTTCGGCGGTGCGCAACGATGCATTCGAAAGTTGGTTAAGCCAGGTCAATCAGGCCTGTGGGCGCTTCGACGCCCGCGCACTGGACGCGAATTTCTACGGTGAACTGGCGGAGTACCGCAGCGGCGCGATCAACCTCAGCGTGGTCGACATGGCCCACGTGCATTTGTATCGCACCAGCAAAGACGTCAGCACCAGCAGCGACGGCCACTACTACGCGGTGTTCCAGCTGCGCGGCAGTTCGCAACTCGAGCAGGGCGACAACCGCGCTTTATTGGCCTGTGGCGACATCGCGCTGATCGACGCTTGCCGCCCCAGCGACATGACCTACAACGAGGATTCCCGGCAGTTGTCGCTGATCCTGCCGCGCCAGGTGGTGCAGCGCGGTTCGCACTTCAATGCAGTCAACTGCGCCACGCGCATTGCGGCCAACACGCCACTGGCGGCGCTGGCCAACCGCATGGTCCTGGAAACCCGGCAGCAACAAAGCCTCGACATGCAGGAAAGCGAAGCGGTGCTCGACGCGCTGGTCAGCCTGCTGCTGCCGGGGATCAGCGCCCGCGATGTCGGCGCGGATGCCCACGAGCGGCAATTTCGCAAAACCATCGCCTACATCGACGAACACATCAGCAGCGAAGCATTGTGCCCGGAGCTGATTGCCCGTGAGGTGGGGATTTCGGTGCGTGGGTTGTACCGGATGTTTTCCAAGCGCGGCCTGGTGGTGGCGCAGTACATCAAGCATCGGCGCCTGGATTTCTGTGCGCAAAACCTGCGCCGCTCCGACGTCGAGCAGAAGCTCTCGGCGCTGTGCTATGCGTGGGGGTTCTCGGATTCCAGCTACTTTTCCTCGGCATTCAAATCACGCTTTGGCGTGTCGCCCGGCGAGTACCGCAAGCGCTATAGCCACTGACCGAGCGTGCTCGCGATGGAGGAGTGTCAGTCGACTCGATGTTGAATGTGAGGGCCTCATCGCGAGCAGGCTCACTCCTACATTGGTCCTGCGTGCACAGTTCCAGTGTGGGAGCGAGCCTGCTCGCGAAGGCGGCCTGAAGACCGCCAAAGATTGAAACTCAATGCCTTGCAGGCTCATCCACCGGCAAATGCAGCACCTCGCGCACCAGCATGGCAATGCTGCTTACGCCCATCTTTTCCTTGATCTTGGTCCGGTGCACATCAACGGTTTTCACGCTGATGTTCAGCTCCCTGGCAATCACTTTGCTGGCCTTGCCATCGATCACCAGCATCAACACTTCCCGTTCCCGGCTGGTCAGCAGTGCGAGCTTGCCTTGCAGGTTCTGGCGCTGCTGCTGATCGGCCTGGGCATGAACGGCGGTCTTCAGCGCGGCCTGAATGCGGTCGATCATTTGCTGCGGGTTATACGGTTTCTCGACGAAATCCAGTGCCCCGTTTTTCATCGCCGTGACTGACATCGGAATGTCGCCATGAGCAGACACGAAAATCGTCGGCAAGGTGCTGCCTCGCTGGTTGAGGATCTCCTGCAACTGAAAGCCGCTGGTTTCCGGCATGCGCACGTCCAGCACCAGGCACGCCGGCTGCTTGGGATCGTACTGGCTCAAAAACTCTTCAGCGCCGGCAAAGCATTGCGCCTGAACGCTGACCGACTCCAGCAACCAGGCGAGCGAGGTGCGCAGGTCTTTGTCGTCATCGACGATGTAAACAATCGGTTTGCGGGTTTCCATCAGGGACTGCCACGAGAAATTCTATTTATTTTTATCGCACGCGTGCACGCTGCGGCGGACTTGCGCCTATGTTGGCGCCTCAAGGCAGGATACCCACTGCGAAGGGCGCTGACGATAAAGAAACCACCTAGTCGACTAGCGGAAAGCCCACCTCGCCATGGGGATCGTCAGAATGGTTACGGGCCGCGCCGGGCCTTAGTCTTGTTCCATCACCAAGGGCCGCGCAACGACGGTCCTCCTGAAGGAAGGGGCATCGACATGGCCGACCTGAGCCAGCAGCAAATCGACTTTCGCAACGCCATGGCGCAGCTGCCTGCTGCGGTGAACATTATCACCACCAACGGCCCCGGCGGACGCTGCGGCATCACCGCCAGCGCGGTGTGCTCGGTCACCGATTCGCCACCGACCGTGCTGGTCTGCGTCAACCGCAACAGCGCCACCCACGACGTGTTCCGCACCAACGGCCATCTGTGCGTCAACGTGCTGTGCGGCGAACAGGAAGAACTGGCACGTCACTTCGCCGGCATGACCCAGGTGACGATGGCCGAACGTTTTGCCTGGGACCTGTGGGATGAAGGCGACACTGGCGTGCCGTTGCTGCGTGATGCGCTGGTGCAGCTGGAGGGGCGAATCACCGAGTGCAAGGAAGTCGGGTCGCATTCGGTGATGTTTGTTGAGTTGTCGAATGTCGGCGTGCGCGGAGAGAGGGATAGCCTGGTGTATTTCAACCGGTTGTTTCATCGGCTGGAGCATGCGGCGGCGGTTTGCTGAGTCACCGCGTAGGCGGACTGGCAGTCACCGCACTGTTGCAGATACTCCTTAGCCAAAAAGCACACCCGATCAATCCACATCGGCGCCATTTCGATCGCTGTTGATCGTTCCCACGCAGAGCGTGGGAACGATCGGGAGTTACTGTTGCAGATACTCCTTAGCCAAAAAGCACGCCCGCTCAATCAACATCGGCGCCATTTCAATCGCGGTCGGTGTACCTTTGCGGGTATGAATCCAGCCCAAGTACGTAGTGCCACGCAGCATCAAAAACAGCGCCAACGTCTCTCGGTCCGCTTCAGTCAGCGGTTTAACCGCGTCATACCCCGCCAGCAACGCCGCTTTGATCTGCTCATACCGCGGATCATCCAGGCAGAAATACAACGCCGTCGCCAGCTCAAACATGTGCCAGCCAAACCCCGCATCATCAAAGTCGATCAACCTCAACTGCGGGCCTTCAATCAGCAGATTCTCCGGCACAAGGTCCGCGTGAATCATGCCGAAGTTATCCAGGTGCCGACCGTAACGACGCAAGTCGTTACGTGCGCGGCGTCGGGCTTCCTGGAACAGCAAGCGCTGCTCGTCGCTGAGCTGCTCCAACTCCCAGAACCGCCCCCAAAAAGGATTGGCGCCGATCAGTCCGTCCTCATCCCACGCATGCCGCACAAACTCGTCCGGCTGCTGCCAACTCGCCGCATGCGAGTGAATGCGTGCGGCAATCGCCCCTGCTTCAGCAAACAGAAAATCAATTTCCGTATCGGCCTGCACCCCGGCTTCAGAGGTGCCCGCCGTCGCGCCGGGCAGCCAGGCGAGCATGTCGACATGGCGCGGTTCACCGATGTCGGCATGCAGCACTTCCACCAGATGCCGCTCATCACGCGCGCGGATAATCTGCGGCACGGTGATGCCGGCAGTGGCCAGCGCTTCCATCCATTGCAACTCGGAACGCAGCGCCGCCTCGCAGTGATAGCCGTTGCGATGGATGCGCAGGGCGACGCGCTGGCCGTCCTCGCGCCGCGCCGAGAACACCGCGTTTTCGCGGAATTTCACCAGTTCGATCTCGCCAAACTCGCCGTCCCACTGTTGCAGGGCATGGCGGGCGAGGTCGTGCAGTTTGGCGACTTGCTGGTCGTGGCTCAGGGTGTGGAATTGGGTCATGACAAAGCCTCAAAGAGCGCTCAGGGCGCGGTCCAGCGTGTCAACGAAGAGGTCGGCGTGGTCGCGGTTGAACACCAGCGGCGGCCGCAGTTTGAGAATGTTGTCGCCGGCGCCGATCTTGCTGATCAGCACGCCGTTTTCCCGCATATCGTTCACCACCTTGCGCGCTTCTGCCCCGGCAGGCTCCTTGCTGGCGTGGTCGCGCACCAGTTCCATGGCGAAGAACAACCCTTTGCCGCGTACATCACCGATAATCGAATGCTTGCCGGCCAGCCCTTGCAGGCGCTGCTGCACATAGGCGCCGACGAATTGCGCGTTGCGCAGCAGTTGTTGTTCTTCAATCACATCCAGCACCGCCATGCCGACCGCAGCCGCCACCGGTGAGCCGCCGAAGGTGTTGAAGTACATGGCGCTGCGCCCGAACGATTCGACCAAGGCCTTGCGGGTGATCAGCCCGGCCAGGGGATAGCCGTTGCCCATCGGTTTGCCGAGGGTGACGATGTCCGGCACCACGTTGTGGGCCTGATGACCCCAGAGGTGATCGCCGGTGCGGCCGAAGCCGGATTGCACTTCATCGGCGATGAACAAACCGCCCGCCGCACGGATCAATTCAGCGGCTTTATTCACAAAACTGGCCGGTACACGCGGCAAGCCTTCATTGGCGAATAGCGTGTCGATCAGCAGCGCGGCGGGGCGAATGCCTTGGGCCTGCATCGAGGCGATGGCGGCTTTGATGTTGGCGGCATATTCCTCCGCCAGTTGCGCTTCGCTGGTGCCGGCCGGCGCGTGGTACAGGCACGGAATCGGCACGGCGCGGGCATGGGCGGCGAAGGGTTCGGGCGAGGGCAGCGCGGTGGTGACTTCGGCCAGCGAGGCCGAATTACCGTGGTAGTTGTAATCGCTGACGATGATGCCGGTGCCGCCGCTGGCAAAACGTGCCAGGCGCAGCGCCAGTTCGTTGGCTTCGCTGCCGGTGCAGGTGAACATCGCGGTATCGAGCGGCTCGGCAAAGGTCGCGGTCAGGCGTTCGGCGTAACGCACCACTTGCTCGTCGAGGTAGCGGGTGTGGATGTTCAGCGTCATCGCCTGACGGTGCATCGCTTCCACCACGTGTGGGTTGCAATGGCCGACACAGGGCACGTTGTTGTAGACGTCGAGGTAGCGCTGGCCGTCGACGTCGTACAGCCAGACGCCTTCACCGCGCACCAGGTGCAATGGCGTGTCGTAGAACAACGGTGAAGCGCTGCCAAGGACGCGATGGCGACGTTGCAGGAGCGTGTCTTCAGGCATGGTCCGGAACCTCGATGTCGGCGCTGCGGGCGGGCATCCGGGCGCGCAGCAGGAAGTTGAAAATGCACAGGACGAAAGTCACCACGAGGGCGATCAGCATCATCATGTCGAGTTGGAAGCAGGCGGCGATCACCATCAGCGTCAGGGCCAGGCCCAGCCAGGCAACCACGGTACCGCCGGCCAGACGGAACGGGCGCGGCAGATCCGGCTGGGTGCTTTTGATGCGCAGGTACGCGCCGAAAATGAACAGGTAGCAAACGTTGAGCAGCAGCACGACGGCGAGCATCACGGTGGCCGGGTCGACCGCGGACATGGGCAGGCCGATTACACCGATCAGCAGCAAGGCCGGGAACGGCGTGCCGCGCTTGCCGGTCTTGCCCAGCCACTGCGGGAACAGTCCATCGCGGGCCATGGCGAACAATTGGCGCGAAGCGGCGTAGATCAGCGAGAAGAACGTCGCGATCAAGCCGAACACCGCGCCGCAACCCACCACGTTGGCCAGCCAAGAGGCGTCGCCGTAGACGTTGGTGCTGGTCATCGCGGCGTACAGCGGATCGCCCGCCGAACCGACCAATTCGACGCCACCGGCGCCCGGTGCGCAGACCAACACCACTAACGCGGTCACCAGCAAGGTGCCGATGGCAGCGAGAATTCCCCGTGGCATGGTGCGGCCGGGGTTATGCGCTTCTTCTGCCGCCGAACCTGTTTGTTCGACCGTGATGAACAGCCAGATTGCGAACGGCACGCAGGCAAATATCCCGCCGAGGCTGACGGCTGGACCGGTAAGGGCTGCCGGCATCTTCAACAGGTTCGCCGTTTCGACGTGCGGCGCCATGGCCACGCCAAAGGTCAGCAATGCGCCGACCGCGATGACCCCGGCGATCATGGTCAGGCCCATGGCCTCTCCGACACCGCGCAGGTGGATGCCGATAATCACCGCGAACAAGGCGATTTTCACTGGCCAGCCACCGAGGCCGAAAATCGATTCGGTGTAGGCGCAAATAAAGGTGGCCGCCGCACCGGTGCCGATGGTCAGCGCTATCGCGCAGGCGACGCCGACCAGGTAACCCACGAACGGTCCGAAGGCGCTTTGTGCATAGACGAACACACCGCCGGCACTGGGTAATGCGGTCGACAATTCAGCGACGCACAACGCCAGCCCGCCGCACAGCAACGCCATTAGCACCGTGGCGATCAACATGTTCATCCAGCCGCCGGCCATCAGGCCGAAATTCCAGCCGGAGAACTGCCCGGCCACTACTAACGCAATTCCGAGGCCGGCAATCTTTGGCCAGCCCAACGCACTTTTCTTAAGCACAGAAGTCTCCCGCGACCCTGGGGTCGATTTGTTGTTTTTGGGGGTAGAAAAGGGGATCGGTTTTGATACTACGCGGGGGTGGGGACGGGGCTTGTTTGTGGGTATGCCAAGCGGTTGTTTGTGGATGCCAGAATGGGTGGGGTGAGGGTAGGGGGACCGCGATGGCGGCCTCAAATCGGAGTGCTGTTTAAAGGTGTTTAAGGATACTTCCTGAAAGCTACAACGCCTTGCGCCATTCCCTACGACTACGCCAGAATCCGCCGGCTTGTGCGCTTTGGACGCCCTCGGTAACTTGATTCCCGTCACTGATTCCCAGTGATCGGGTTTAGTAGCCCGAGGATATGAAGGCTGCACAAGCGTCTGTCAGACAGGTATTTCCATGCCTGTATTTGATGGTGGCTGTGCGCAGGGCGTCCTCGGACGCGCCGGCTTTGCCTTCGTTCTCCGGTCTACTAACCTGCGTACAGCCGCCACCCCTCGTATTAGTAGCGAGGCGTGGCTGCCCGATAAGGACGAAGGTAAATATGTTCAAGGTAACGCCATATCCGCCAGACACAGATCCGGCATCCCCCTACGAATCACTCGATTCAAAGAAGCTCCACGAAGCCGCCGAACGCGCCCTCGATCACTACCTCAACCCAGGCGCCATCAAATCCCCGGCGACCCGCAAACCCAGCACGATGTTCATGCTCGCACCGAATCTGCGGGACGAAGACCTGTTGGCCCACACCTGTGAAACATTGGCCCAGGCCAGTGTCATGACCAGCGACTTCGCGGGGTACCTGGAAGGGCCGCATCGGCATACGGCCATGGCGATCCAGCAGATCATCATGCTGGCCGAACTGGCGGCGAACCGGATGCTGGATAACGTTGAGGTGCCGAAGTAATACCCAGGCACTGCGTTATCGTTCATCGCGGGCTTGCCCGCGATGGCGGTGGGTCAGGCAACACCCATCTCAGATCCGAAAACTACCCACAAGTTGATTCAACCGATCCGCCTGCCGTTCCAGCTCAGTACACGCCCGCAACGTCGATTGCAGGTTTTCCACCCCTTGCTGATTCAGGGTGTTGATCTCGGTAATGTCGACATTCAACGCCTCAACCACCGACGTCTGCTCTTCTGTAGCGGCGGCCACCGACTGATTCACATTGTCGATCTCGCCAATCCGCTGCGTCACGCTGCTCAGGCGTTTACCGGCCAGGTTGGCGATGCTCACGCTTTCCTCGCTGTGCTGCTGGCTTTCGGTCATGGTGGTCACCGATTCGCGCGCGCCGATTTGCAGCTCTTCGATCATCTGCTGAATCTCCGCCGCCGAGGTCTGCGTACGCCCGGCGAGGCTGCGCACTTCATCGGCGACCACTGCAAAACCTCGTCCGGCTTCACCGGCACGGGCGGCTTCGATGGCGGCGTTGAGCGCCAATAAATTGGTTTGCTGCGAGATGCCCTTGATCACTTCGAGAATGTGCCCGATGTTTACGGTTTTGCCGTTGAGCACTTCGATATTGGCGCACGAGGTGCTGATTTTGCCGGACAGTTCGTTCATCACCTGGATCGTGCGCTCGACCACCTGACGCCCGTCCTCCGCTTGTTGCCGTGCGGCCGAAGCCTGTTGCGACGCATCGGAGGCGTTATGCGCAATTTCCTGCGCCGCAGCACCCAATTGATTGATCGCGGCGGCGACGCTGTTGGTGCGGGTCGATTGTTCGTCGAAATTGCTCAGCGACGAATTGGAGGCGAGCAGCACACGCTTGGCACCTTCGTTGACACCGAGTGCCGCCGAAGACACCTCGCGGATCGAATGATGAATACGTTCAACGAAGCGATTGAACGCCGTCGCCAATTGACCGATTTCATCGCGTGATTGCACCGACAGGCGCCGGGTCAAATCACCTTCGCCCAGAGAAATATCTTCCATCACTCGCGTGAGCAGTTGCAGCGGCCGGGTGATGCGAAACGCCGCATACCAGATCAGCATCAACCCCAGCAACGCCGAGCCACCGCCCAACAACAACTCCAGCGCGGTGCTTTGCACGCCTTGCGCGTCGAGTTCGTTTTGTAGCGTGGTCACCGGTGCCAGCAACACGTCTTGCGGCACACCGACCAGCACGCCCCACGGCGCCGCGCCCGCCATCGGCGCCAATGGTTCGAGGACGTTGATCTGCTGCTGATCGACAAACACCTTCGCTTGGCCCTGACGCAAGGCGTCCATCACCGGGGCATTGTCCAGCGGCTGCCCGAGGCGGCTGACGTCCTGGCTGTTGGCGGAAATCACCCCGCGCGGGCTGACGATGCTGATCTGCCCGTGACCATCGAACAGTTGATGGGCGCTGGCTTCGCTGTTGTGTTGCAGGGCGGCGAGGTTGATGTCGAGGCCGACCACGGCGATGACTTTGCCGTTGTCCATCAGCGGAAACGCGATGCTGGTCACCAGTTTGCGACTGCCGGATGCCTCGTCGAAATACGGCTCCAGCACGCAGGCCTGGCGGGTGTCGCGGGCGCAGGTATAGAACGCGTTGTACGGCGCGCCGCTGGGGCCGGGGGAGGTGTTGGCGAGCAGGGCTTCGTCACCGATCACCGCTTGCAGTTCGCCGGGTTTGCTTTGCACCCAGTACAGGGAAAAGCGGCCGGTCTCGTTGCTGCCGGTGTCCGCCTGATTGGCGAAAGCGGCGTCAGTGCCATCGAGGGCGTCGGGTTCGAAAATGACATAAAGCCCGAGCAGGTCGGGCTTGTCGATCAGGGCCTGGTGAAGCTGGGTGCTCAGCTCCTGGCGCAGTTGCGGCCGGGTCAGATGGCCCTGCTGTTGAAGTTGCCGCAAGTACAGCAAGTACCGTGACAAGCCTTGGCCGTATTCGTGAGTCTGCATGAAGGTGCGTTGCACCTGCATCGCCTGCACGGTGCCCAGCGCCTGCATGTGTTCCTTGGCGGCGTTGGCGAGCATGTCGCTGCTGGCCTTGGCCACTTGCTGGCTGCTTTGGTGGGTTTGATACAGCGACAAGCCCATCAGCAACCCCACCACCAACAACAGGCAGAGGCCGGCGAGCAGGGCGATCTTGCTCTGGATCGTCAGACATTTTGAGTGCATTGGAAACTCCGTTTCCGTTGAAAGGCCATGTACGCCTCAAGCCGGTCCCTGTCGCAACTGGCGAAGCCTGTGTCCGGCTGCTACAGGGATTGTGTTGGGCTTACAGACCTAGAACGTGGTGGCGAACACCACTTGGCTGTAGAGGTTTTTGTCGTTGTTACCCAACTGGGTGCCGCCTTGCTCGGCGCTCTTGTCCGGCTGGTACAGGCCGATCAGCGGCATCACCGTCAGGTGCTCGTTGACGTGCCATTCGGCGTACAGATCCACCTCGTGACCATCGGTGTTGCCGAGGTTGCGGGAGAGGGTGTCGTAGTTGAAATACATCGCGCCGACGTTGAGGTTCTCCAGTGGCGAGACTTTCAGCGTGACGTTCTGGATACGCGAGTTGCTGTTAAATGGACCGGCGTAGTTACCGGCCACCTCACCCTGGAACCAGGTGCCGTAACCGCGGCTGAAGCCATAGAACAAGGTGTCGTAGTTTTCCGAGAAGCGGCTGTAGCGATAGCCGACATACGGCGTCCAGATCGCATCGGAAAAGGTCCAGCCCGCTTCCAGGTACCAGGCGTCTTCGCTGCTGGTGTGCGGTTTGTCCTGCTTGGCGTATTCACCGGACAGGAACAGATTTTTCACCCCGGCATTGCCGGTCGCACGCAGGCTGTAGGTCTTCATGCCATCGCGTTCCAGCTGCAATGGCGAAGCGTATTGCTCGTCGATGTCGGTGGTGTCGATGTAGGTCAGGCCGACCGTGCCTTCTTCGGCCACATGTTCGAGGGTGCCGACGTACATTTCGGTCTTGGCCTGGGCGCGGTTATCGGACTTCAACCACATCAGGTCGCTGCGCCAGCCTTGCTTGCCACCGAGACGCAACACGGCGGTTTCGTCGAAGGCTTTACGCGCGGCGAGGTAGTAGGCGCCGCCGCGATTGAACTCGCCGTCGGCCAGGCCTTTGCCCATGTTCAGCGCGTCGCCATCGATCAGGAAGCCGTCGCCGACCACGATGTTCTGACGGCCGAAGGACAGGTCGATACCGTCATCCCCCATCGCTTTAAACAACTTGCCCGAGCGCCAGCCGAGGTAGGCGTCTTCGAACTTGGTGGTGCGTTCCGAACCGTCGCTGAAACCGGCGGCATCGCCATCGCCCCAGGTGCCGGAGCTGAGCATATTGCCGGCGCCATAAGCGGTGCCGAAGCCGGCCAGGCCTTTGTCGAAGCTCAGGCCGTACTTGATGTAACCCTCTTGCCAAGACGAAGAACCTTCACTGAGGCGGCCCGACAGTGCGTAGTTTTCCTGGCTGTGGAAGGCGCCGAAGACGGCTTCCAGCGTGGCGTTCAAATGACTGTCGTCATTGGCATAGAGTTCGTAGGCGTGGGCCTGGGTGGCACTGATCATCAGCGCGAGCGTCGAGAGACGAAGCAAGGGGGACTTGAGCATGGTGTGGCATCCATTCTTGTTCATGACCACAGGGTTGAGGTCTGTTTCGATACTAAGGCGCGGAACTTTTCCAGCCTTTTGTGTGGTTGCCAAAGAGTTGCCTGTGCTTGCCAAAATGCCCGGTTTGGCAGGCCAGCCAACACGACTGGCACGCAGGGCAAAACCTGCGCGTCACTGACCGCTGACAATCCGTCTCAACCCTGCTGTTGCTTCCCCTCACGGATTTTCAAGGTCGCTTCTTATGTTCACTTCGCAGAAATTCTCCCTCATCGGTGTGCTGACCCTGGCGCTGGCGCAAACCGTCGTCGCCGCTGACTGCGCACCGGATCAGGGCCACGGCGCCCAAGTCTTCGCCAATGAATGCGGGGTCTGCCACTCCGTGAGCAAAGGCATGGCCGGGATGATGGGGCCAAACCTGGCGGGCGTGGTCGGGCGCAAATCCGCTTCGCTCGAAGGCTTCAGCTACTCCCAGGCGATGCGCAGCAAAGACGTGACCTGGCAAGCCGAAACCATCACGCAGTTGATCACCCAACCTCAGGCCTACGTGCCTGGGACCTACATGCCCTACATGGGGCTGGCCTCCGCCGATGATCGTCAGGCGGTGGTCTGCTATCTCAAAGAACAACGCTGAACAGCCGGATTTTTCCGGGCTGACCCCCACGTTTGAATGACAGGTGAATTATGAGCAACGTTGAAATTCTGCCGCAGGTTGCTGCCTTCCTTGACCGCCGCCATGGCTGCTTTATCGATGGCCAATGGGTATTGGCCGATGGCCCGACCATTGCCGTGGTCAACCCGGCCACCGGGCAAACCCTGTGCGAAACCCTGGACGCGCCGCTGGACGTGGTTGAGCAGGCCGTGCAGTCGTCCCATAAAGCGTTCAAATCCGGCGTGTGGTCGGGCCTGCGGCCGGCCGATCGCGAACGCATCCTGCTGAATTTCACCACACTGGTTGAAGCCCACGCCGAAGAACTGGCTCAGCTCGAAACCCTGAGCCAGGGCAAGTCGATCAACATGGCCCGCGCCCTAGACTTGAACGCCACCGTGGAATTCATGCGCTACATGTCCGGCTGGGCGACCAAGATCGAAGGCCAGACCTTCGACGTGTCGATCCCGTTGCCGCCGGGCGCCAAGTTCACCGCGTTCACCAAGCGTGAGCCTGTCGGCGTGGTGGTCGGGATCGTGCCGTGGAACTTCCCGCTGCTGATCGCTGCCTGGAAACTGATGCCGGCGCTGGCCACCGGTTGCACCGTGATCATCAAGCCGGCCATGGAAACCCCGCTGACCGCCATGCGCCTCGCTGAGCTGGCGCTGGAGGCCGGCATTCCGGCCGGCGTGTTCAACGTCGTCACCGGTGGCGGCGCCTCGGTCGGCGGCGTGCTGACCGCGCATCCGCTGGTGAGCAAAGTGTCGTTCACCGGCTCCACCGCCGTCGGCAAAAGCGTTGGCGTGGCGTGCATGGAAAACATGACGCGCTTCTCGCTGGAACTGGGCGGCAAAAACCCGATGATCGTGTTGGCCGATGCCGACATCGAAAAAGCCGTGCAAGGCGCGATCCTCGGTGGCCTGCTGAACAATGGCCAGGTGTGTGCGGCGGCTTCGCGTTTCTATGTGCACCGCTCGATCCACGATCAATTTGTCGAAGCACTTGCCGCAGCGGTCTGCGCCATGCCGATCGGCGCGGGCATGAACTGCAATGCCGCGATCAACCCCCTGGTGTCGCGCAAACAGCAACAAAGCGTGCTCAATCACATCGAACTGGCCCGCCGCGAAGGTGCGCGCGTGGTGTCGGGCGGTGAGTTAGTGGAAGGCGAGGGCTTCTACGTGCAGCCGACCATTCTGGCCGACATCGACCACAGCATGGCCGTGGCCCGTGAAGAAGTGTTCGGCCCGGTGCTGGGCGTGATGCCATTCGATGATGAAGACGCGGTGATCGCGCTGGCCAACGACAACCGCTATGGCCTGGCCGCGAGCCTGTGGACCAACGACCTCGGCAAGGCGATGAACCTGGTGCCGCGTATTGAGGCCGGTACGGTGTGGGTTAACGCGCACGTGCTGCTGGACCCGGCGATGCCGTTTGGCGGGGTCAAGCAATCGGGCATGGGCCGTGAGTTCGGGCGTGCGGTGATTGAGGCGTATACCGAGTTGAAATCGGTGTGTATTGCGCACTGATTGAATGATTGAAGACGGCCCCTGCAACGGGGGCCGTTGGCTTGACTGCCTAACAGCGCCACTGGCGACGTGGAATCCATTGCTTCCGGTTAATAGGAAGCATTACTATTCACGCCCCATCCCCACAGCACACCGCAATGACCCCCAAGCTGCCCCGCAGACACGGCTTTTTCGAGCATTACGAAGAGTTGGTTGGCACCTGGACCCGTCGCCTGAGAAATCGTCAGCAGGCCGAGGATCTGGCCCACGACACCTTCGTGCGGGTGCTTGAGTCGAATTCGGCGGCGGTGGAGCAACCTCGGGCCTATTTGCACCAGACTGCGCGCAACATCGCGGTGGACGGTTATCGACGGGAGGATCGGCGTGGCGCCATGGAGTCGCAGGCGAATGATCTCAGCGTATCGTCGACCGGCGACCCGGAGCAGTACATGCAGGCGATCCAGTTGGCTGATTCGATCGAACGGGCGCTCGCCGAGCTGCCGCTCAATTGCCGCAAGGTGTTTGTGTGGCAGAAGATCGAAGGCCTGACCCAGGCTGAAATCGCCGAACGCCTGGGCCTGTCCAAGAACATGGTGGAGAAGTATATGATCCGCACGTTGCGGCACCTGCGCGACCGCCTCGACGGGTTGCAACCATGATCGGCAGCGCCTTCTCATCCCCAGGCCAACAGGACCTTCCATGATGGATACTCGTGATTGCGCGTGCGGGCATGCAACCGTTCGGGACGACGCGGCGCGCTGGTTTGTGCGGATGCAGGAACCGGCGGTGGATGTCGTCGAATACCGGCGCTTCGAGGCGTGGCTCGGCGAACACCCTCAACATCGAGAAGAATTCGAAGTCCTTCAAGGCTTGTGGGCGGCGGCTGACCTGGTGCCGGCTGCACGCTTGCAAGCTTTATGCGAAAACCCGCCGGCGCGACGCGCACGTCAGTCGTGGATGCGTTACGCGGTGGCCGCGAGTGTGGTGGCTGTGGCGCTGGGCCTGGGCTTGTTCAGCGGTTTGCATCACCCGGCGTCTTATACGGCGCAGTATTCCACTGGGTTAGGCGAGCGTCGTCATGTGGCGTTGCCCGACGGTTCGGTGATTGATATGAACAGCCGAAGCCGCATTCAGGTGCGCTTTGAAAAAGACCGGCGCGGCATCGAGCTGATTGAAGGCGAAGCGATGTTCAGCGTCGAGCACGACACCCGTCGGCCGTTTGTGGTTGATGCTGGCAACGGCCAGGTGACGGTCACCGGCACGCGTTTCGATGTGCGCCGCGATCTCAGCGAAACCCGGGTCGTGGTGGAGCAGGGCACGGTCAAGGTTCAGGGGCAGGGCGCCGATTTCGTCAACCTGACCGCCGGCCTCGGCACGCGCATTGATGCCCAAGGGACTGTCGCGACAGCCTACGCCGTCAACCCGGCAGAACTGACCGCGTGGCGCAGCGGCAAACTGGTGTTCAACAACGCCAGCCTCAGCGAGGTGGCGGCGCAAGTGTCGCGTTATCGCCAGAAGCCGCTCACCGTGGGCAGCGAAAAAGTCGGCAATCTGCGCCTGACCAGCGTGTTCAAATCCGACAACACTGACGCACTGCTCAAGGCCCTGCCGAGCATCCTGCCGGTGGCTGTGCGCACCCTCGACGACGGCAGTCAGGAAATAATCTCAAAATAAATTCAGGTTTTTTTCGCGTTCATCGTCTTCTTGTCCAACTGCAACTGGTTTGCATTAACAAACGCATTTGTTTGCGATCCACAGGACATTGTTCGACGTGAATAACACCTCTGCCAAAAACAAAAAATCCCATTGGTTGCCGCTGGCGCTCGCCTTGGCGGTCAACGCTGCGCTGCCTCAGGCGTTCGCCGCCGGTGGCATTCATATTCCGGCGCAGCCATTGGGCGAGGCCTTGAGTGAGTTGGGCCAGCAGTCTTCGTTGCAGGTTTTTTTCAGTCCTGATCTGGTCGCTGGCAAACAGGCTCCGGCCGTCGACGGCGACATCTCGCCGGAACAGGCTTTGCGCCAGTTGCTGCAAGGCAGCGGTCTGGACTACCAGATCAATGAAGGCTCGGTGACCCTGACGCCTGCAGCCACTGCCGCCGCCAACGGCCCGCTTGAACTGGGCATGACTGACATCAACGTGGTCGGCAATTGGCTCGGTGATGCCGACGCCGCCGTGGTGCAGAACCATCCCGGTGCGCGAACGGTGATTCGTCGCGAAGCGATGATCGAGCAGGGCGCGATGAACGTCGGTGATGTGCTCAAGCGTGTGCCGGGCGTGCAAGTGCAGGACGCCAACGGCACCGGCGGCAGCGATATTTCCCTGAACGTCGGCGTGCGCGGCCTGACTTCGCGCCTGTCGCCGCGCTCCACCGTGTTGATCGACGGCGTGCCGGCCGCGTTTGCGCCGTACGGCCAGCCGCAATTGTCGATGGCGCCGATTTCCTCGGGCAACCTCGACAGCATCGACGTGGTGCGTGGCGCCGGTTCCGTGCGTTACGGGCCGCAAAACGTCGGTGGCGTGATCAACTTCGTGACGCGCGCTATCCCGGAAAAAGCCACCGGTGAAATCGGCACCACCCTTGAAACTTCGCAGCACGGTGGCTGGAAACACATCGACACCGCGTTTGTCGGCGGCACGGCGGACAACGGCATCGGCATGGCGCTGTTGTATTCCGGCGTCAACGGCAACGGTTACCGCGAAAGCAACAACGGCAACGACATCGACGACGTGATCCTCAAGACCCATTGGGCGCCGACTGATGTCGACGATTTCAGCCTCAACTTTCACTACTACGACGCCAGTGCCGACATGCCCGGCGGCCTGACGCAGGCGCAATACGACGCCGACCCGTTCCAGTCCGTGCGCGACTACGACAACTTCAGCGGCCGCCGCAAGGACGTGTCGTTCAAGTGGGCGCGGCAGATTGACGACCGCACCCAGGCCGAGGTGCTGACGTACTACACCGACAGTTTTCGCGGCAGCAACATCGCCGCCCGTGACCAGAAAACCCTTAGCTCGTACCCGCGCACTTACTACACCTTCGGCATCGAGCCACGGGTGTCGCACCTGTTTGATGTAGGGCCGACCACACAGGAAGTCAGCGTCGGTTATCGCTACCTCAAAGAAGCGATGCACGAAGAATCGAGCCGTGTTGCGCTGGTGAACAATCAGCCGGTGCTGACGCCGGCCTCTGACGGCCATGTGTTCCAGGACCGGACTGGCGGCACTGAAGCCAACTCGGTGTACATCGACAACAAAATCGACGTCGGCAACTGGACCGTGACCCCGGGGATCCGCTTCGAACACATCAGCACTGACTGGCACGACCGTGCGGTGCTCGACACCGCCGGCAAGCGTGTACCGGAGAAAAACCGCAGCATTGAAAGCAACGAGCCGCTGCCGGCGCTGAGTGTGATGTATCACGTATCCGAAGAGTGGAAGCTGTTCGCCAACTACGAAACTTCGTTTGGCAGCCTGCAGTATTTCCAGCTCGGCCAAGGCGGCATCGGCGACAACACCGCCAATGGCCTGGAGCCGGAAAAAGCCAAGACCTACGAGGTCGGCACGCGTTACAACGATGGCGCATGGGGCGGGGAAATGACGCTGTTCTACATCGACTTCGATGACGAACTGCAATACATCAGCAATGACGTAGGCTGGACCAACCTCGGCGCGACCAAGCACCAGGGGCTGGAAGCGTCGGTGCATTACGACTTGGCCGCGCTGAACCCGATGCTCGATGGCCTGACCGCCAACGCCGGTTTTACCTATACTCGCGCGACTTATGAGGGTGAGATTCCCGGCTTCAAGGGCCGTGACCTGCCGTTCTACTCGCGTCAGGTGGCCACCGCCGGGTTGCGTTACGACATCAATCGCTGGACCTACAACCTCGATGCGTTTGCCCAGTCCAAGCAACGTTCGCCGGGCACCGGTGTGAACGCCGATGGCAGCTTCAACGGCAACTACATCACCGAAGGTTCGGCGGACGGTCAGTACGGCGACATTCCAGGTTACGTGACCTGGAACGCGCGCGGTGGCTATGACTTTGGTTCGCAATTGTCGAATCTGAAGCTGGGCGCCGGGGTGAAGAACATCTTCGACAAACAGTATTTCACCCGATCCAGCGACAACAACTCGGGGATGTATGTGGGGGCGCCGCGCACGTTCTTTGTGCAGGCCAGTGTGGGGTTCTAAAAACAAACCTGTGGCGAGGGGCCTACTGTGGCGAGGGGGCAAGCCCCCTCGTCACAATTCAGGCCCTCAGCACTTTGCCTCCAATGGCCACCGCCACCAGCAGCAGCGCCATCAACCCAAAGGCAAAACTCAAACTGCTGCCATGGGCGATAAACCCGATTAACGCCGGACCGGCGAGGATCCCCGCATAACCCAACGTGGTAATGGCCGGCACGGCGATGTGTTCGGGCATGACGGTCTGTTTGCCGACAGCGGTGTACAGCACCGGCACAATGTTGGAACACCCCGCACCCAACAACGCATACCCCACCAGCGCCATCTCCCAGGCCGGTACGAAGGTAGCCAATGCCAGGCCCGCTGCGGCCGTCAGACCACCGAACACCATCACCCGCGTGGAACCCAGACGTCGGACAATCCGGTCGCCGGTCAAGCGCCCGGCCGTCATGGTCAATGCAAACGCCGCATACCCCAGCCCCGCATACGCCGTGTCAATCCCGCGCTCCTGCGTCAAAAACACCGCACTCCAGTCGAGCGCCGCGCCTTCGGCGAGGAATACAATGAAGCACATTCCGCCAATAAACAGCACGATGCCGTGGGGCACCGCAAACGCCGGGCCGGTGCTTTCGCTGCCGTAAGGCAACAGGTGCGGCGCCGCTTTCAGCAGGGCCAGCAGCAGCACTGCAATCACCACCAACATCGCGCCCAGCGGTGAAATCCCGAGGCCGAGCAAGCCGCTGACCCCTGCGGCGCCGACGATCCCGCCGAGGCTGAACATCCCGTGAAACCCCGACATCATGTTCTTGCCGCTGGCCCGTTCGACGATCACCGCTTGCAGGTTCACCGTCGAATCCACCGTGCCCAGCCCGGCGCCAAACATGAACAACGTGGCGATCAACGCCGGCATTGACGACACCGTTGCCAGCAACGGCAAGGCCGCGCAGATCAGCAACGTCCCGCCCGCCGCCACGCGCCGGCAGCCGAAGCGTGACGCCAGCAACCCGGCCATCGGCATGGCCAGAATCGACCCGACCCCGAGGCACAACAGCAGCAGACCGAGCGTGCCTTCATCCAGCCCGGCCCTCGCCTTGGCGTACGGCACCAGCGGCGCCCAGGCGGCGATGCCGAGACCGGCGATGAAGAAGGCGATGCGGGTGGACATCTGCTCCAGACGGCCGGGAACAAATGAGGTTGGGGTCTTGAGGCTGGTCATATCAATCCTAGGCAAAAAACGTCGCGTCCCCAAAGGACACTGACTGATCCCGCGGGTTCTATCAGTGTCCGCAGCAATTCGCGGTGAGGCAGGTTCACATCCTTGCACAGGCTGTCGCGGTTTCGCGATATCGTCGACCAATTGATTGTTCAGACCGGAGGCGACATGACGCGGATTTACGATGCACGGGGCAATATTTATATCGTCGTGGCGCCCGAGGCTGTGCGCGATAGCGGGATCGATCTGCCTCAACGGGCTGACCTTGCCGCGCAAACCCGCGAGCAGTGGTCGGTTGCGGCCATCAAGGCATTTTGTGGCTGGACCCCCGGCACTCAGCCCCCCGGCAGCAAGGACCATCGCAGCGACGGTTTGCTGGTCGGGCCGTTTCAATCGGCGCCGCCCTATGACCTGCTGATCGTCAATACCGACGGCACCCTGGCCGAACGCAGTGGCAATGGGCTGACGATTTTCTCCCAGTCGCTCAGGGAGCAGGGCCTGATGCCGGAGGAGGGGGCGTGTCTGCTGCGGGTGCATCACGACAAGACGGACACGGTTTCGCCGGGGGAGACATCCGTGAAACCGGCGGAAGTCGATGGCGTGCAAGGGTTTTGGCTGGACCTGGGAAAGCCGACGTTCGGGCCGCAAGCCGTGGGCGCGCAGGGGGTTGAGGATGGGCTGTTGAACGGTCGGGACATCAGCCATGTCGCACCATTGTCGGCGCTGGACCCTGCCTGGAACCGCAGCCAGTTTGTGCGCGTCGGCAATCCGCATTGCGTGACGTTGGTGGCGGACGCTGCTGCGTTGCCGAGCAATGCGCAGATGCGCGAATCACCCTTGGCTGAAGGGTTGCTGCGGATTGCTTACGCCATGCCGGTCGGGGCCGGTGAGCCGTGCCCGGCGGGGGTGAATGTGCAGTGGGCGATGCTTGAATCCGAAGGCCGGGTCGTCGCGCGGGTGTTTGAGCGCGGGGAGGGGCCGACGGCGTCTTCGGGCACCAGCGCGAGTGCGGTGGCGTGTGCGGCGTGGCGGGTCGGTTGGGTTTCGGCGGGGGAGGTCAACGTGGTGATGCCGGGCGGTACGGCGCCGATTTTGCTGGAGGAAGTGGCGGGGGCGTTGAGTCGGGTCAGGTTGTTTGGTACGGCTCGGTTGAAGCGGTGAACTCAAGAAAGCTATCGCGGGAGCCACGCTCCCACATTTGGAATGCATTCCACTGTGGGAGCGTGGCTCCCGCGATGAGGCCATCAAAGTCGACGCAGTTTTCAACTCAGACCACTGAACTCCACCACCGGCATCGTCCGCTTCATCAGCAATTTGCCCTCGCGCACCGAATACAGCGGCAAACCCTGGCTGCGAATCACCTCGTAATCACTGTCCGCCG
Source organism: Pseudomonas sp. 3296 (assembly GCF_031456615.1). Classification (NCBI taxonomy): domain Bacteria; kingdom Pseudomonadati; phylum Pseudomonadota; class Gammaproteobacteria; order Pseudomonadales; family Pseudomonadaceae; genus Pseudomonas; species Pseudomonas sp. 3296. Next base: position 327,229 of record NZ_JAVDUY010000009.1, on the reverse strand, counting down.
ACAACACCAGCAAGTTCGCCGGCCGTCCCGCTTCCAGTCCATAACGTTCACCGAGGTTCATCGCCTTGGCACTGTTGTCCGTCACCAGGTCCAGCGCACTTTGCAGATTGCGATACCCGAGCATGTGGCAAATGTGCAGCCCGGCTTCGAGCACTCGCAGGATGTTGCCGTTGCCCAGTGGATACCACGGGTCCACGATCGAGTCCTGGCCGAAACACACGTTCATCCCGGCTTCAAGCAACTCGTTGACACGGGTCACGCCACGGCGTTTCGGGAAATTGTCGAAGCGTCCTTGCAGGTGAATGCTTTCCGTGGGGCAGGAGACAAAACTGATCCCCGAATGCCCGAGCAAGCGGAACAGTTTGGCGCAGTAGGCGTTGTCGTAAGAACCCATCGCCGTGGTGTGGCTGGCGGTGACCCGCGAACCCATGCCGCGGCTGCGCGCCTCTTCGGCCAATACTTCGAGGAAGCGTGAATGCGGGTCGTCGGTTTCGTCGCAATGCACGTCCACCAGGCAACCGGTGCGCTCGGCCAGGTCCATCAGGAATTTCACTGAACTGACGCCTTGATCACGGGTGTACTCGAAATGCGGAATGCCGCCGACCACATCGGCGCCCATACGGATGGCTTCCTCCATCAACTCGCGGCCATTGCGGTACGACTCGATACCTTCCTGCGGGAACGCGACGATTTGCAGGTCGATCAGGTGGCGGCTTTCCTCGCGCACCTCGAGCATCGCCTTGAGCGCGGTCAGCTGCGGGTCGGTGACGTCGACGTGGGTGCGCACATGCTGGATGCCGTGGGCGGCGAGGGTCTGGATGGTTTTCCTGGCGCGTGTTCTGGTGTCTTCCTCGGTGATCGTGACCTTGCGCTCGCCCCAGCACTCGATCCCTTCGAACAGCGTGCCGCTCATGTTCCAGCGCGGCTCGCCGGCGGTCAGGGTGGCGTCGAGGTGAATGTGCGGTTCGACGAAGGGCGGCACCACCAGGTTGCCACCGGCGTCCAGATCGTCGGGACCCAGGGTCGGGGCTTCGGTCTGTCGGGCGATGGTGCGGATCAGGCCGTTTTCCAGGTGCAACTCATGCAGGCCTTCTTGGTTGCGCAGGCGGGCGTTGATGATGTGCATGAGGCGAGTCCTTTGGGTTGATGACTCTAAATTAGCGCGGCAGTGGCGATCCTTGCCAGTGCCGCGTGACGAAACACAACACTGCCCTTGTAGGAGTGGGGTCATTGAGTCAGGGGCAGGAATCGCAGCAACGCCGCGACGATGGCCTCGGGCGCATCTTCCTGCACCAGATGCCCGGCATTGGGAATCGGATGAAACTGCGACCCGGGTATCAGCTGATGCAGCGCCCGGCCGCGTTCGATGGGGATCCACTGGTCGTCCTCGCCCCACAGAATCTGCACCGGGCACCGAATGCTCGGGTACAAACCTTGAGCCTCGCGGGTATAGCGCTCATCCATCTGCGCAATCTGCCGGTAGAACGCCGCTTGCCCCGGCTCCCCCAGCCACGGCCGCACGTAGGGCGCGAGTTCTGCTTCGGGGATGTCGCGTCTGATCGCCCCGCGAATGTAGGCAGGGACGATGGCTTGTTGAATGTAATCGGGTACGCCACTGAACGCCGCTTCATGCTGGCGCACATGCTGCACGAACGGTGAGCCCCACGGGGTCAGTGCCACGGGATCGATCAAGGTCAGGCTGCGGTAATCCTTGCCGTTCATCAAGTGCGTGCGCAGCGCGGTGGCACCGCCGAAATCGTGGGCCACCACGTCGGGCTGCTCGATGGCCCAGTGATCGAGCAAGCGCGCCAGCAACTCGTTCTGCACGCCCAGCGACACGTCTCCGTCGATCTTTTCGGATTGGCCATAGCCCAACAGGTCGAAGTAGTACACCCGGTGGGAGGCAATGAAGTGCGGGGCAATGCGATGCCACACATAAGAAGAGAAGGGCGTGCCATGCACGAACACCAGCGGCGGGCCGTCGCCGTGCACGGCGTAGTGAATCCGGTGCCCGTTGAAGCGGTATTGACGGTCCAGCAGCCAGTCAGCCATGCGCATGTCCTCTTGGGCGAGGCAAAAAGCATAGGCATAAAAAAGCCACCGCTGAAGGTGGCTTGATCATTCACTGACGAAACGCAGTTTTCCTTTGTAGGAGTGATATTACTCGCCGTGATAGATGCAGCCGCTGGTGCACGTCTCGTGGATGCGGATCGCGCTGAGTTCCGGCAACAGGGGCTTCAATTCATTCCAGATGAATTTGGCCAGCACTTCGCTGGTCGGGTTTTCCAGGCCGGGAATGTCGTTCAGGTAGTTGTGGTCCAGGCGCTCGTAGAGCGGCTTGAAGATCGCCTTGATTTCCGAGAAGTCACGGATCCAGCCGGTGTGCGGGTCAAGGTCGCCGCTCAAGTGGATCGCCACTTTGAACGAGTGACCGTGCAGGCGGCCGCATTTGTGGCCTTCCGGTACGTGGGGCAGGCGGTGGGCGGATTCGAACGTAAACTCTTTGAAGATTTCCACAGTGATTTCAGCTCTGTCAGGTGGCGATCGCCGCGGCGATGTGGGCAGGCGGCGAGTTTACCAGAGCTGCGGGCGAAACACTGACTAAAGGGTCAGCAAGCGCTCGCCGAGGCGACCATTGGCGGCCAGTTCGAGGAACTCATCACCCAGGCGACGGCTTTCATCCATGGTAGCGCGCCAGTATTTCTGCCGCGCCATCGCATCGCCCATGAAACGCTTGAAATCGTTACGGTCCGGCAGTTTTCCGTAGGGCAGGCGCGCCAGATACTCTTTTGACGGCGCCAGCAGCAGAACATCCTGCAAGCGTTCGGGACAGGCGCGGCGCCATGGCAAGGTCTTGTCGAACCACCCGGGAATCACCCGGTCGGTGAAATGCGGATAGAGCACGATGTCGTTGCCGCTGTAGGGCAGGTCGAGGTGATAGTCGAGCAGGCCGCCATCGCGGAATGTCCCCGCGCCGGCACCGGGCAAGTCGCGCACGCCTTCCATCACCATCGGGATTGAACCCGACGCCAGTAGCGCCTGGCGCAGGTTGTCGGCGTTCAGCGCAACAAAGCGTGAGGGGAAGTCATTCAGCGCATTGACCGGCGGGGCCAGCCGCGGGTCGTGGATGATCAGCCGTTCGAAATGCCGCGACAGTCGCGCGCGACCGCGCAGGTTGTCGGCGATCACTGATCCCAGCGCCAGCCCCAACCGGCCGCGATGATCGTCGGCCAGGTTACCGTGGCTTTTGACCACCATGATGTTCAGCCGGTAATTGGCGTTGTTCAGGATCGAGGCGTCGCGGCCGTCGAGCAATTCATCGAGCATGCGCTGCGAGCTCTGGCTGATCTGCGCCATGGTCACGCCCTTGGCGAAGTTCTGCTCGGTGTACAAATGCCCGAGGCGCCGGATGCCTTCGGCGGCGTCCGGCAGGCAGGCACTGGCGAAGCGCCAGGAACCGACCGAGGCGCCAATCAGCGAGCGTTCGCGGGGGGCGCCCGGTAACCATTCGCCAAACAACGCCAGGTCCAGACCTTGAATCCCCAACGCCTTAGGGCCGCCGGCGGCACCGGGCAGCGTGCCGACGTCGGCGGCGCTCAAGCCGTCTTTACGGATGCGCGCCAACGCACGCGGGCCGGCCTTGAAGGTCAGGGAGGGGAACTTGATGTGGATGGCGGTCATACCGGTCTCGATGGTTGGCAAGCGCAAGATTATAAACAGGCAACACGGTCATTGCAGGAGTGAGCCTGCAATGTCGTGTTGCCATCTTTCATGATGGCAATTCAGTTTCAATTAAGTTCAGCTCGCTAAGGTGCCCTTCGTAGGCAACGCATAAAAATACGGAGACACCCATGAAAATCCTGACTGCCCTGTCCGCCGCCTCGATCATTGCCATGACCGCCAGCCTCGCCCACGCCCGCGACCTCGGTCCCGACGAGGCCCTGAGGCTGCGCGACGCTGGTACCATTGTGTCTTTCGAGAAGCTCAACGCTACGGCTCTGACCGAACACCCCGGTTCGACGGTGATCCAGACCGAACTGGAAGAAGAGTATGGCAAGTACATCTATCAGGTTGAGCTGCGCGACCCACAGGGCATCGAGTGGGACCTGGAATTAGACGCCGTCAGCGGCCAGGTTCTCAAGGATCATCAGGATACGTAATGAAGGTGCGTTCATTTTCACGCATGGCGCTGGTGCTTCTGGCGTTTTGCTCGGCGGTTTTGGCCCGCGACCTCGACCAGGACGAAGCCCTGCGCCTGCGCCAGCAAGGGGTGATCCTGCCGCTGGAACAACTGCTGCAGCAGGCGCTGGATCGCTATCCCGGTTCCAAACTGCTGGAAGCCGAGCTAGAAGAAAAGCACGACGTCTACATTTATGAAGTCGAGTTGCTGACCGCCGAGGGCGTGGTCCGCGAGCTGGACATCGAGGCCGCCAGCGGCCATTTACTCAAAGACAAGGAAGACTGATCGATGCGATTGCTGCTGGTGGAAGACCACGTGCCGCTGGCCGACGAACTGATGGCCGGCCTCAATCGCCAGGGGTATGCGGTGGACTGGCTGGCCGACGGTCGCGATGCGGTCTATCAAGGCAGCAGCGAACCGTATGACTTGATCATCCTCGACCTCGGCCTGCCAGGTTTGTCGGGGCTTGAGGTGCTGAAGCAATGGCGCGATGGCAGTTTGTCAACGCCGGTGCTGATCCTCACCGCTCGCGACTCCTGGGCCGAGCGCATCGAAGGGCTCAAGGCCGGTGCCGACGATTACCTGACCAAGCCTTTCCACCCGGAAGAGTTGCACCTGCGAGTTCAGGGGTTGCTGCGCCGCTCCCACGGCCAGGCCAATCAACCGACGCTCAAGGCTGCCGGGCTGCACCTCGACGAAGGTCGTCAGTGCGTGACCCGCGATGGCGCCGACATTCAGCTGACCGCCGCCGAGTTTCGCCTGCTGCGTTATTTCATGCTGCATCCCGAACAGATCCTTTCCAAAAGCCACCTCGCCGAACACCTCTACGACGGTGAAACCGAGCGCGATTCCAACGTGCTGGAAGTTCACGTCAACCACCTGCGCCGCAAACTCGGCCGCAGCGTGATCGAAACCCGTCGCGGTCAGGGTTACCTGTTCGGCGGGACTGCTCAGTGAGGTCGATCCAGCGCCGCTTGAGCCTGGGACTGATCAGCGTCATGGTCGTCGTCGGCCTGGTGCTGGCGCAAACCAGCCTATGGCTGTTCGAAATGGGTTTGCAGCGCTACCTCGAAGCCGGGCTGCGCGACGACAGCGAAAACCTGCTGGTGGCGCTGGTCCGTGGCCCGCAAGGCTTGCAACTGGATGAGCGGCACCTGTCACCGGCCTATCAACGTCCGTTCTCCGGCCATTATTTCCGCATCGACTTCGACGATAACCACTGGCGCTCCCGTTCACTGTGGGATCAGGAGCTGCCACGGCTGGAGCATCCGGGCCTGCACAGCAACCTGCAATTGGGGCCGGAAGGGCAGCAGTTGCTGGTGTTGCGTTCCGACTATCGACGCCTGGGGCAGTCGATCTCCATCAGCGTCGCGCAGGATTACACCCCGGTGCGCGAGAGCTTCAAGCGCATGCAGCAAGTGGGCTTGGGATTGGGGCTGGCCGGATTGTTGCTGATTTTGCTGTTGCAACGCATCACCGTACGCCGCGCCTTGCGCCCGCTGGAAAAGGCCCGCGAACAGATCGCCCAGTTGCAACAAGGCCAGCGTTCGCAACTGGATGATCAGGTCCCGGTGGAACTTGAGCCGCTGGTGGCGCAGATCAACCATCTGCTCGCGCACACCGAAGACAGCCTCAAGCGTTCGCGCAATGCCTTGGGCAACCTCGGTCACGCCTTGAAAACTCCGTTGGCGGTGCTGTTGAGCCTGGCGTCCAGCGAAAGACTCGACGCTCATCCGGAATTGCGCAAGATCCTCAAGGCACAACTGGAACAGGTCCAGCAACGCCTCAACCGCGAACTCAACCGCGCCCGGTTGTCCGGCGACGCGCTGCCGGGGGCGTTGTTTGATTGTGATGAAGAACTGCCGGGGCTATTGGCGACGCTGAACATGATTCATGGCGAGCACCTGGCGCTCCGCTACCGCGCACCGGCCGGGATGCAGCTGCCCTGGGACCGTGAGGATTTGCTCGAGCTGCTCGGAAACTTGCTCGATAACGCCTGTAAATGGGCGGATGCCGAGGTTCGCTTGAGTGTGATCGAAGCGGCAGGTGGGTTTGAGTTGAGCGTGGAAGATGATGGGCCGGGGATCCCCGAGGACCAGCGGGCGCAAGTGTTCAGTCGCGGTACGCGGCTGGATGAACAGACGGATGGGCACGGGTTGGGGCTGGGGATTGTGCGCGACATTGTCGACATGTGGGGCGGGGTGCTGCAGCTGGACGAGAGCGAGTGGGGCGGGTTGAAGGTCGTGATCGAACTCCCCAAGCGCTAAGGCCAATCCAAAGCCCACCAAAGATCCCCTGTGGGAGCGAGCAGGCTCGCTCCCACATTTTGATCTTCGGCAGACGCAGTAACCGGGTCAGACGCGGAACTGATCCATCAAGCTCTGCTGCTGATTCGCCAGGCTGTTCAGCGACTGACTCACCCGCGCCGACTCATTGGCCTGCCCCGACAGCGATTCCGTCACGTCGCGAATCGTTGCCACGTTGTTGTTGATCTCCTCCGCCACGGCACTCTGTTCTTCCGCCGCTGAAGCAATCTGCAGGTTCATATCGCTGATCACCGTCACCGCATCGCCGATCTGACGCAATGCAGTCACGGCCTGGCTGACCTGCTCGACACTGCCCTGAGCCTGACGATGGCTGTTGTTCATCGAACCAACCACGTCCTGGGTGCCGCTCTGCAATTGCTCGATCACCAGGCGGGTTTCCTCGACCGACTCCTGAGTGCGGCGCGCCAGGTTGCGCACTTCATCGGCGACCACGGCAAAACCGCGTCCGGCTTCACCGGCACGGGCGGCTTCGATGGCGGCGTTGAGGGCCAACAGGTTGGTTTGCTCGGCAATCGCGCGAATCACTTCCAGCACCGAACCGATCTTCTCGCTGTTCGCCGCCAGCCCTTCGACTTGCACCATGGCCGCGCTCATGTCGGCGGCGAGGTGGTCGATGCTGGTGGTGGTCTGGTCGATCACGCTCAAACCGCGGCGCGTCGCCTGATCCGCGTCCTTGGCTGCCTGCGCGGCTTGGGCGGCGCTGCGGGCAACGTCCTGGGCGGTGGCGCTCATTTCGTGGGACGCGGTGGCGACCTGATCGACCTGACGGTATTGCTGTTCCATTCCGGCGCTGGTCTGGGTGGCGATGGCGGACGACTGGTCCGCCGTGCTGCGCGCGTCCTGCACCGAGCGTTTGACCTCGGCGATGATCGGTTGCAGCTTGTCGAGGAAACGGTTGAACCAGCCGGCCAACTGCCCCAGTTCGTCCTTTTTGTCATAGGCCAGGCGCCGGGTCAGGTCACCTTCGCCGCTGGCGATGTCTTCCAGCATGTGCGCCACGCCGAGAATCGGTTTGGTCACGCTGCGGGCCATCAGCCACACCAGCAACAGGCCGATCAACGCGGCCAGCCCGCCGAGGCTGAGCTCGATCAGGGTGCCAGCGGTGTTGCTGTCGTCGAGTTGGTTTTTCAATACCTCGGCCGGGCCAACCAGGACTTTTTCCGGCACGTCGAGCAACACGCCCCAGGACTTACCCCCAGGAATCGGCTGGAACGGCGCCAGCACTTTCAACTGGTGATCGTTGTGCAGGCTTTCGGTTTTACTGCTGCTGGCGAGCATGCGGATCAGCTCGGCACCGTTGGCCTTGTCCACGGTGTCCAGGCGCTGGCTGAGTTTGCTGGCGTCGGCGCTGTGGCCGGCGAGCAAACCGACCGGGCTGAGGATGCTGACATTGGTCTGGCCGTCATAGAGCTTCTTGCTCGCGCCCTGACTCATGGCTTGCAGGCTGTTGAGGTTGATGTCCACCGACAGCGAGGCGATCACTTTGCCGTTGACCGTCAGCGGGAACACGATGCTGGTCATCAGCACGTTCTGGCCGTCGATCACGTAGAAGTACGGTTCAATCACGCACGGTTTGAGCGAAGTGCGCGGGCAGGTGAACCAGGCGTTGGCCGGTTCGCCGCTGGGGCCGGTGCTGGTGTCGGCCATGTCACTTTCCGGCAGCGCCATGGAGGTGACCTTGCCCGGTGTCGGCTGCGACCAGTACAGGGCGAAACGGCCCTTGTCGTTGCTGCCCAGTTCCGCCTGGCCGGTGAACAGTTCGTCCTTGCCGTCCAGCGCATTGGCTTCGAACACCAGCGACAGGCCGAGCAGCTCCGGGTTGGCTTGCAGCGCCGACTTGACCTGGCGGGTCAGGTCTTCGCGCAGGTCGAAGGCGTCGAGAAAGCGCTTTTCCGCCTGATCGCGCAGGAACAGCACCTGACGCGAGAAGCCGTGGCCATATTGATAGGCGTCCATGAACTGCTGGCGAATCAGCAGGGCCTGGTTTTCGCCTTGGGATTCGATCCGCGCCTGGGCGGCTTCGGTGAGCATCTCCATGCTTGAGGCTTTCACCATCTCGGAGCTGTGCTCCATGCGGTACAGCGAAAGACCCACCAGCAGGGTCACGATGCCAGCCAGGCAAAGCCCGGCCAGCAGGGTGATTTTCCATTGGATGGAAAGTTGTCTGAGTGACATGGAGACGTCCTTTATTCGATAAATATCTGAGACTTTGCACTGTAGCGGCCGTGATCCGGCTTTCTTTATCCATGCGCTCAAATAAGACACGAAACAAAATGTGTAGAGGGATAGCGTTCGCTTTGACAAGCAATGGATGCTGCGGCACAGTGCGCGCCCTCTAATAAAACCCATTACTTAATCCGCTGGCGGCTCTTCGCAGACTGCCGGCTGAGCTCATTTCGCTTGCCTTGAGGTAACGATGATTAATGCTGTAATCGCCGCGGTCGGCATCATGCTGATCCTCAGCCTGTCCCGTGTGCACGTAGTGATCGCGCTGATTGTCGGTGCGCTGGTGGGTGGCCTGACCGGTGGCCTGGGCATCGACGCCACGCTCAAAGCCTTCAACAGCGGCCTCGGCGGCGGGGCGACGGTGGCGTTGTCCTATGCCTTGCTCGGCGCGTTCGCCGTGGCGATTGCCAAGTCCGGCATGGCCCATGCCCTGGCGGACAAGGCCCTGGCGATGGTCGATCGGCAGCACGCCAGCGGCGGCGGTCAGGTCAAGTGGCTGCTGATCGGTTTGCTGTGGGTGGTGGCCATCGCTTCGCAGAACATTCTGCCGATACATATCGCCTTTATCCCGCTGCTGGTGCCGCCGCTTTTATACGTGCTGACCAAGCTGCAACTGGATCGCCGGTTGATTGCCTGCGTCATGACCTTCGGTTTGATCACCCCGTACATGTTCCTGCCGGTGGGGTTCGGCAACATCTTTCTCAACGAGATTCTGCTGGCCAACGTCGCTCGTAGCGGTGTGGACATCAGCGGCATCAACGTCACCCACGCCATGGGCATCCCGGCGCTGGGCATGGTGTTCGGCCTGGCGGTGGCGTTTTTCAGCTACCGCAAGAAACGTGTCTACGACCTGGAAAAAATCGAGCAGGTCGAACAGGTCGCGGTGCAGTACAACCCGCTGAGCCTGATGGTGGCCGGCGTGGCCATCGTGGCCGCCTTCATTATTCAGTTGCTGCTGGACTCGATGATCATCGGCGCCTTGGCCGGGTTCCTGATTTTCTCGGTGTCGGGCATTGTGAAATGGCGTGAAACCGACGACCTGTTCACCGAAGGCATGAAGATGATGGCGATGATCGGCTTCATCATGATCGCCGCGTCAGGCTTTGCCGAAGTGATGAAAGCCACCGGCCAGGTACAGACGCTGGTGGAATCTTCGGCCTCGTGGATCAACCACAGCAAGGGCATCGGCGCGCTGCTGATGTTGCTGGTGGGCTTGCTGGTGACCATGGGCATCGGTTCGTCGTTCTCCACCGTGCCGATCCTGGCGGCGATTTTCGTGCCGCTGTGCGTGCAGCTGGGGTTCAGCCCGCTGGCCATTGTCTGCATCGTCGGCACGGCCGGCGCCTTGGGGGATGCCGGCTCGCCTGCCTCGGACTCGACGCTGGGCCCGACCTCGGGCTTGAACATCGACGGCCAGCACCACCACATCTGGGACACCGTGGTCCCGACGTTCCTGCATTACAACTTGCCGTTGCTGGCGTTTGGTTGGGTGGCGGCGATGGTTTTGTAAACACCACCGATCAACTGTAGGAGTGAGCCTGCTCGCGATCGCGGTATGTCTGTCACATAGATGTTGGATGTGCTGCCGTCATCGCGAACAGGCTCACTCCTACAAGGGACCTCATTGCCCCGGTAGCTCAACTTTTGGCCCGGCGTGCCGTTAAAGCTTTTAACCACGCCAACAAAACCAAAAGAGTGAACCGTCATGCGCATGAGCCTGAAGGCTAAAGTCCTGTCCCTTGCCGTTCTCCCGGTGTTGCTCTTTGCCCTGGTTATCAGCCTGACCACGCTGTTCGTGCTTCAGGAACAGGCGCACAAGGAAGTCGAGGAAACGCGCCAGCGCCTGCTCAACGACGCCAAGGCCACTCTGCAAAGCTACGTGGCCGTGGCCATTACCACCATCAAACCGCTCTACGACGCCGCCGCCCCCGGCGATGATGCGGCGCGGGCGCAGGTGATCAAGTTGCTGTCGAGTATCACCTATGGCAAGGAAGGCTACTTCTTCGGCTACGACTCCAATACGGTTCGCCTGTTCAAGGCCAACAGCCCCGAAGGCGTGGGCCAGAGCTTCAAGGACAACCGCGATCCGAACGGTGTCTACGTCAACCGCGACCTGGTGAAAGTCGCCAAGGACGGGACTCACTACCTGCAATACAGCTCGCCGCTGCCCGGCAACACCCAAGTGCTGGTGCCTAAACTGGGCTATACCGAATACCTGTCGAAGTGGGACATGGCGGTGGGTACGTCGGTCAACCTCGACGGCATCGAGGCGCAAGTCGCGTTGGTGGAAGCCAAGGTTCAGGAGCGCATGGAAGGCGTGCTGCTGAGCATCGTCGGGATTGCCGTGGTGGTGCTGTTGGTGATCGCGGCCGTCGGCCTGTTACTGGCCAACACCATCCTGCGCCCGCTGAACATGATGAAAGCCAACCTCGATGACATCGCGGCAGGCGAGGGTGATCTGACCCGTCGCCTGACCATCACCAGCCAGGACGAACTCGGTGAACTGGCCGGCTCGTTCAACCGCTTTGTCGACAAGATCCACAGCCTGGTGCGCCAGATCACCGAAATGACCACGCAACTGACCGGGCTGGTGAATCAGGTGTCCGATCAGGCCCAGCGCTCGGACCAGGCCATGGAGCGTCAGCGTCACGAAACCGATCAGGTTGCCACGGCGATCAACGAAATGTCGGCGGCAGCGCAAGAAGTGGCGAAAAGTGCGCAAAACGCGGCAGTGGCGGCGCAGCAGACCGACGAAGAAGGTCAGGCGGCCAAGCGTGTGGTCGCGGGCAGCATCGTCAAGATTCATGCACTGGTGGACGACATCCGCAGCAGCGGCGTGTCCCTGGACAGCCTGCAAAAAGACGTATCGTCGATTGTCAGCGTCCTCGGCGTGATCCGTTCGATTGCCGATCAGACCAACCTGTTGGCGCTCAACGCTGCGATTGAAGCGGCGCGCGCCGGTGAAGCAGGTCGTGGCTTTGCGGTGGTGGCCGATGAAGTGCGGGCGCTGGCCAGTCGCACGCAGATCAGCACCCAGGAAATCCAAAGCATGATTGACCGCTTGCAGGCCGGGACTCAATCAGCGGTGGAAGCCATGCGCCGTTCCAGCGAAGCCGGTGACGGCACGTCCGCCCAGGCCAACGAGGCGGGCGCCTCGCTGGACACCATGGCGCAGTTGATCGGCACCATCAACTCTATGAACGCGCAGATCGCCAGCGCTGCGGAAGAGCAGACGGCGGTGGCCGAAGAGATCAACCGCAGCGTGCATCAGATTGCGGTGGCCGTGGACAATGTGGCCGACGAAACCCAACTCGGCGCACAGACGTCGCGCAGCCTGGCGGACCTGGGCCAGCGCCTCGGCAAACTGGTTGGCCAGTTCCGTATCTAAGCCGTTACGCATTCCCTGTAGCAGCTGGCGCAGCGTGCGTTCGGCTGCTACAGCTTGTGTTGATGCTACGGTCTGTCCCAGTACGGCACCGCCCCAAAGCATTCAACAAAGAAATCAATCACCGTCCGCACCTTCACCGACAGCCGTCTGCTGCCCGGCCACAGCACTGCAATCTGCTGCGGCTCCAGGCTGTTGGATACCTGAAAGTCCCCCAGCACCGGCACCAGCGTGCCTTCGCGCACTGCCTCGCCAATCAGCCACGACGGAAACATCACCAACCCCAACCCTTGCTCCGCTGCTTGCACCAGGGTGTCGGCGTGGTTGCCGGTGATCGGCCCTTTGACCGAGTAGGGCGTCCAGTCCTGCTGATCCTTGCGGAAAAACCAGCGTTGCAGGCCGGTCGCGCCTTTGTAGGCCAGGCATTGATGCGCCGCGAGGTCTTCAGGGCGTTGCGGCGTGCCGTGGCGTTCGAGGTAGGCCGGGCTGGCGGCGACTTGAAAACGGTGCGGCGCGAGGATCCGTGCCTGCATGCTGGAGTCGTGCAGCGGGCCGATGCGAAACAGCAGGTCGGCGCCTTCCTGCAGTGGGTCGATGTAATGGTCGGTTTGCTGGATATCCAGTTGCAGCTTCGGATAGCGCTCGCACAATTGCCCCAGCCACGGCGTCAGGTGCCGTTGGCCGAACACCACCGGGGCGTTGATGCGCACCAGTCCGCTGGGTTCGCTTTGCTGTTCCTGCAAGGCTTGCTCGGCTTCTTCCAGTTGCACCAGCACCAGCCGCGCATGATGACCGAGCATGCGCCCGGCTTCGGTGGGCGTGACGGCGCGGGTATGGCGGTAGAGCAATTGTTGGTTAAGGGCTTGTTCCATCAATTGGATCTGCCGGGAAATCGAAGAGGGCGCCAAGCCCTCGCGCCGCGCCACTTCGGAAAAACTGCCGTGGTCGAGCACGGCGACAAACAGGCGAAGTGCCTTGAATCCGAGTTCGTTGAGACCGTGCATGGTTCATCCTGCTGTGCGGATTACGCAAAAGTGTTGTCAGGATGCTCCCATTTATCGCAAAGCTCTGCCACCGGATAATGCCGGCCATTGTTTCTACAGGCAGGTTTCCTTTATGCAAGCGTCTTCAATCGACACCGCGGTCACACCCGCGACCAAACCAGGGCTGCGGCTATTGCTGTTGCCGTTGGTGATCCTCGCGGGCATGGGCCTTTCCGTGGAGGCCGGCTTGCTCGGACCGCTCGGGGTTCGGGTCGGGCATTTATGGGCGACGTTGAGCATCTTCGGGGTCGGCTCGGCGATTCTGTTTTTGCTGCTGTTGTTCAGCGGCCCGCAACAAGGCCCGGCGTTGAACACCTTGCCACGCTGGCAGTTGATCGGCGGTTTTCTCGGGCCGATTTATGTGGTGGTGCTGACTCTGGCCACGCCGCACATCGGCATTGCGATGACCATGATCGCGATTCTCTGCGGGCAGGTCGGCAAAAGCGTACTGATCGATCACTTCGGCTGGTTCGGCGCGAGCCGCAAAAAGGTCAACGGTGAACGCTGGCTGGCGTTGCTGCTGATTGTCGTGGCACTTGTTCTGATCGCTCGGGGTTAATGATGAATCTGATTATTTTGTTGGCCGTGATCGTCGCGGCGGGTGCGGTGTTGAGTGTGCAGGCGGCGATCAATGGCCGTCTGGGCGAAACGGTGGGTGTGCTGCGCAGCAGTTTGCTGACCTTCGTGGTGGGCGCGGTGATCACCGGGCTGCTGATCCTGTTTTTCGAGCCGGCGCAGGCCGTGAGCTTGCTGGACGTGCCGAAATGGCAGCTCAGTGGCGCGCTGTTCGGCGTGGTGTACATGATGGTCATGGTCGGCGCGGTGCCCAAGGTCGGCACGGCGGTGGCGACCGTGGCGGTGATTGTCGGGCAACTGGGCATGGGCATGCTGATCGACAATTTCGGCTGGCTGGGTAATCCGGCCATCGATTTGTCGAACAGCCGGATCGTGGCAATGGTGTGCCTGGGGCTGGCGCTGGTGTTCATGTATCGCAGCAGCACCCGGCAGGCCTGACACAAACTCCTACACTGGTAAGACGGGCCGCGTGTGCGGCACCTCGACGACCACATCAATGGAGTCTGACTCATGATCAGCAGTGACAGTATCTGCGATTGTCCAAAATGCTCGTGCAAGCTGGGCGAGCATCCGATAGCGCGCCACGGTAAACACTATTGCTGCGAGGCCTGCGCCAAGCACCATGAACATGGCGAAGAATGCTCCAGCAAAGGCTGCAAGTGTGCTCACGAGAAGTAGTGCTAAAACCTGATCGGACACGCCGATCAGATCAGCCAAAGCGAACTTTGTAGCAGCTGGCGAAGCCTGCGTCCGGCTTCGCCAGCTGCTACATAGGGTGCCGTTTATTAACTCGCCGGCCGCCACTTCACATTCTCGACCCCGAATTTCTCCGCCATCGGTTTGCTGGTCTTTTGCACCTTCTCTCGGCCGAATCGCGGGATCCTGCCCACTCCGGCGTCGCAGCTTGCCCAATGCCAAGCCTCCGCGTTGTCCATCTTGTCCAGGCGGATGATGAATGACTTGGGGACGCCATGAAGGGTGTATTCAATGACGAATAGTTTTGCGTTGTTCATAAAGCCCGTATTCCTCCCTGTGGTAATAGAAGGATCATTGGGGTTACGGAAAATTCAGTCTTATTGTCAGACGGCGCCGGCCAGTGGCGACAAGGCCGTGGGCTGGTTACCATGCAAGACCTGAAAACCTCAATGATTGCTGCCCCATGGCCCTTGCCGCGCCCCCTGACCTGAGTGACACCGATGTGCCTGTGCAACCGCTGGCACGCACCTATCCGCGCGGCCTGTATATCGAGCCGCACGAGCATGTCTGGGGCCAATTGCTGTATGCGATGAGCGGGGTAATGTGGGTTGAAACGCCCCATGAGGCGCTGGTGGTGCCGCCGCAGCGGGCGGTATGGCTACCGCCGGGCATGCTTCACGGGATTCGTGTGGTTTCGGACTTGCAGATGCGCAACATCTACCTGCGGCCGTCCCTGGCCGCCACGCTGGACAACACGGTCCAGGTCATCGAAGTCGGCGGCTTGCTGCGTGAATTGATCGTCGGCTTGGTCGAACAGGGCAACGATGGTGCGTCTGAGTATTACGAAGCTCTGGTCGGCCTGGCGCTGTTGGAGCTTAGACGAGCCAGGCGCTCTCTGTTGAAAATCCCGTTGCCGGAGGGTTCCGACCGGCGCCTGATGAACCTCTGTCAGGCGGTCATGGCCGCGCCTTCGCTGGACATCCCGTTCGAACAACACGCTGAAAACGCCGGTGCCAGCGTGCGTACCCTGGCGCGGTTGTTCAAGGACGGTCTGGGCATGGGCTTCGCCGAGTGGCGACGGCAGGTGCAACTGGCGACGGCGGTGGCGGAGCTGATTCAGGGCGTGCCGGTCAGCTCAATCGCCCGCGAACTGGGTTATTCGCCGAGCAGCTTCAGCGACATGTTCCGCCGGGAACTGGGTGTCGCACCTTCACAATTTTCCAGCCATACCCAAACCTTGTAGCCGCTGGCGAAGCACTGGGATATGGGGGCGTTGGCCGAAATTCAGAAGCACTTGGCCGGTGCCCGCTGTCACCTCGCACTAGACTTTGGGCCTGTCTTCATTGCCCCGGAGTCCGCCATGAGCTACCTCATCTCGCTGGTCATCGGTCTGGGCGTCGGTTTGCTCTACGGCGCGCTGGACTTTCGTTCCCCCGCACCACCGGCCATCGCGCTGGTCGGGCTGCTCGGCATGCTGGCCGGTGAAAAGTTGTGGCCCATGGGCCGACAATTGGTCGCTGGCTGGATCTCCTGAACCGTTCATTTACTCCATGGAAACACTCATGAAAGCATTGCAGTTCGACAAAACCGGCGACCTTTCGGCCTTGCGCTACGTTGATGTGCCGACGCCCGTTCCCGGTGCCGATGAAGTGTTGGTGCAGATCAGGGCCGCCGGCCTCAACCCCAGCGACGTGAAGAATGTGCTGGGACGTTTTCCCTACACCACGTTGCCACGGATTCCCGGTCGGGATTTTGCCGGTGTCGTGGTGGAAGGTCCGCAGGCGTTGATTGGCCAGGAAGTCTGGGGCACCGGGCGTGAACTGGGGTTCTTTGCCGACGGCTCCCATGCGCAATTCGTCAAGCTGCCGTCCAACGGCGTGGCGCTCAAACCGACCCGCCTGAGTTTTGCCCAGGCCGCCAGCCTCGGCGTGCCCTACACCACCGCGTGGGATGCGTTGGAGCGCAGCCTGGTGACGGCGCAAACGCGCTTGTTGGTGATCGGTGGCGGGGCGGTGGGCAGCGCAGCGTTGGCGCTGGCCAAGGTACGCGGCGCCCAGGTGCTGGCGGCGGCGCGGCGACCGGAGCAGGTCAAGGAATTGCAGGCTCAGGGTTATCAGGCGCTGCAACTGGATAAGCCTGAGGACTTGGGTGCTCAGGTGAACGCCGTGTATCGCGGCGGTGCCGACGTTATTTTCGACACCACCGGGTTCTGGCTGCCGGCCTCGGTCGCGGCCCTGGCAACCTTCGGTCGCATCGCCATCATCGCCGCGCCGGTGGACGGCATGGTGCAACTGCCGGCCCTGGCGCTGTATCGCAAGGGCGGTTCGGTGGTGGGGATCAACTCGTTGCTGTATGGGGTTCAGGCGTGCGCGGCAATGCTTGATCAATTCGGCAGGTACTTTGATCAGGATTTGTTGCCGTTGCCCGAGGGCTTGTTTGAATCACCGCTGGCGGAAGGGCTGGAGCGGTATGCGGAAGTGAATCAGGGCAGCGGTGACAAGGTGATTCTGTTGCCATAACCGGCACTGATGCTGGTTGTGCCGGCCTCTTCGCGAGCAGGCTTACTCCTGCAACGGATCTGTGTCGAACACTGGATTTGTGTTCACTGAAGATCAAATGCAGGAGTGAACCTGTTCGCGATGGCTGTCTATCAGTACCTGCGATGCTCGTGCCTTGCTCCGGCCATGCTCTGCTAGAATCGGCCGCATTGATCCCACAAGGTGCACCCATGAGCGAGCCGATTCGTCTGACCCAATACAGCCACGGCGCAGGATGCGGTTGCAAAATCTCGCCCCAGGTTCTGGAAGTGATTCTGGCCGGTAGCGGGGCGCAGAACCTCGACCCCAAACTCTGGGTCGGCAATGCTTCACGCGATGACGCGGCGGTGTACGCCATTGATGAAGAACGCGGGGTCGTCTCGACCACGGATTTCTTCATGCCCATTGTCGACGATCCGTTCGACTTCGGCCGCATCGCCGCCACCAATGCCATCAGCGACATCTACGCCATGGGCGGCGATCCGCTGATGGCGATTGCGATTCTCGGCTGGCCGGTGAACGTGCTGGCTCCGGAGATTGCCCGTGAAGTGATTCGCGGCGGCCGCTCGGTCTGCGACGAGGCCGGGATTGCGCTGGCTGGTGGGCACTCCATCGATGCACCGGAGCCGATCTTTGGCCTGGCTGTGACCGGGCTGGTGGAAAAGCGCCACATGAAGCGCAATGACACGGCCACCGCTGGCTGCCTGCTCTATCTGACCAAGCCGCTGGGCATCGGCATCCTCACCACCGCCGAGAAGAAGGGCAAGTTGCGCACCGCCGACATCGGTCTGGCCCGCGACTGGATGTGCACCCTGAACAAACCCGGCAGCCGTTTCGGCAAGCTCGACGGCGTGACCGCGATGACTGACGTCACCGGGTTTGGTCTGCTGGGGCACCTGGTGGAAATGGCCGACGGCAGCCACCTGACCGCCCGCATCGAATACAACCGCGTGCCGCGTCTGCCGGGTGTCGAGTATTACCTCGAGCAAGGCTGCGTGCCGGGCGGGACGCTGCGCAATTTCGACAGTTACGCCAGCAAACTGGGACGACTCCAGGAACTGCACAAACGCGTGCTGTGCGATCCGCAGACCAGCGGTGGCCTGCTGATTGCGGTCACGCCTGAGGGCAATGAACGGTTCCTCGCGGTGGCGACCGAATTGGGCCTGAACCTGGAACCGATCGGTGAACTGGTTGAGCGACAGACACACGCGGTTGAGGTGTTTTGATGTCGATCGACTTCACCGATTACCGCGAGATCTTTCTTAACGACCGGCCGATGATGGATGCGCGCGCGCCGGTGGAGTTCATCAAGGGTTCATTTCCCGGCGTGGTCAACCTGCCGCTGATGAATGACAACGAGCGCCAACGCATTGGCACTTGCTACAAGCAACACGGGCAGCAGGCGGCCATCACGTTGGGGCATCAACTGGTGTCCGGCGAGATCAAGGCTGAGCGCGTCCAGGCCTGGGCCGATTTCGCCCGGGCGCACCCCGAGGGGTATCTGTATTGTTTCCGCGGCGGTTTGCGCTCGCAGATCGTCCAGCAGTGGCTCAAGGACGAGGCCGGCATTGACTATCCCCGGGTCGGTGGCGGCTACAAGGCGATGCGCACCTTCTTGCTCGACAGCCTCGATCAGGCCGTTACCCAATGCGATTTCGTCTTGCTGGGCGGCATGACCGGCACCGGCAAGACTGAGGTGCTGACGCAGTTGAGCAATGGGCTGGACCTTGAGGGCCACGCCAATCATCGCGGCTCCAGCTTCGGCAAGCGCGCGACCGGGCAGCCATCCAACATTGATTTCGAGAACCGTCTGGCGGTGGATGTTCTGAAAAAGCGCGCCCATGGAATCGAGCAGTTTGTGCTGGAAGACGAGAGCCGGGCGGTCGGCAGTTGCGCTTTGCCGTTGCCGCTGTATCAGGGCATGCAGCAGTTTCCGATGGTCTGGCTGGAAGACAGCCTTGAAGGGCGCGTCGAGCGGATTTTGCGCGACTACGTGGTAGACCTGTGTGCCGAATTCATTGGTGTGCATGGCGATGAGGGGGTTGCGCGGTTTTCCGAGCGCTTGCTGGAAAGCCTCAACAACGTGCAGAAACGCCTGGGTGGCGAACGCCATCGGCGGATGTTGGTGTTGATGGAAGAGGCCTTGGCGGAGCAGGGCCGAAGCGGCGCGGTGGACCTGCACCGGGGCTGGATCGAAGGATTGCTGCGCGAATATTACGACCCGATGTATGCGTTTCAGCGGGAGAAGAAAGGCGTGCGGATTGAGTTTGCGGGAGAGAAGGCGGCGGTTCTTGAGTACCTGCGGGAGCGGGTGAACCAGCAACATTAAGGTCGTTTTGGCCGGCCCTATCGCGAGTTTGCTCGCGATAGGGCCCTTGCAGGCGCCGAAGATCTTAGAGCAAAGCCGCCCCGATCAACCCGCTAACCACCCCGACCCCCATGGTCATCAGTGCCACACTCACCAGTACCCGCGCATCGAAATCCTTGCGTAGCATCAGCAGCGACGGCAGGCTGATGCTCGGCAGTGTCATCAGCAACGCCACGGCCGGAGCGGTGCCCATGCCCAGGGTCATCATGGTTTGTACGATCGGGATTTCCGCAGCGGTGGGAATCACAAACAACGTCCCGATGATCGCCAGCGGCACCAGCCAGAGCAGGCCGTTGGCCATGGCCCCGTCAATATGCGGAAACACCCAGACCCGCACTGCGCCCAGCACCATGACCGCCAGGATGTAGATCGGAATGGTGCTCCAGAACAATTGCCACAGGGTTTTACCCCAGCGCGTCAGGAACGGTTGCGTGTCCTTTTCACTGACTTCGGCGACCGCCTCGACAGCCGCTTCAGGCAGTGTTTCCGGACCGCTGATGCGCTGAGCGACCATCGACACCCCGAACACCAGCACAATCCCCGCGACCAGGCGCAACGCCGTGAACCCCCAACCCAGCACGAACCCCATGAACACCAGGGTTGCCGGGTTGAGTACCGGGTTGCCGATCCAGAAGGCCAGCGCCGCGCCGACCGAGACGTTTGAGCGACGCATGCTCGCGGCCACTGGCGCGGCGCAGCACGAGCACATCATCCCCGGCAGGGCGAACAGGCCGCCGCGCAAGGTCGACGCGAAGCTGGCGCGTCCGAACAGGCGCAGCAGCCAGTCCCGTGGAATCAACACTTGCAGCAGGGAGCCGAGAATCACCGCCAGTACGGCGGCTTTCCAGATCGCCAGGAAATACACCTTGGCGTAAGCCAGGGCAGCGGCCAGCGGCGCGGTTTGTTCGTCGTTGAGGATGGAGGCGCCGATGCTGTGGTTGTCAGCGGCGATGAAGGCTTTCAGGTAGTAGGGCGACCACTTGACGTAATAGAGGCCAATGCAGGCGACCAGAACGAACAGGGCGGGTTTCCACCAGAACGACCAACCCCGGGCGGGGACAGCTGCGGAAGAAAGTGACATGAAGTGAGTCCAGACAAAGGGGAGTTGGATACATGATAGCCCGCCACTTGTCGGCCGTGGTCTTCACTGCGTGTGGGAAGTTGCCGACCGCTTAGGTCGGACACGTCTGCGAGCCGTTATCCAGCCCTTGTTTGTAACTGTGGCTGACGAGGCTGGCCTTGCCGTTGTGCCAGGTCAGGGTCAGTACGTACACCGAATCGTAGTCACTGGACTCCCAGTCCTCGGTGATGTTCTGTTTCTTGCCGACCGCCTCTCCAGCGACTTTGTTGATCAACTCGGGCAGGTAGCCGTGGGACCAGGCGGTGTAGATGATGGAGTTGTGGTACTTGTCATGGAGCAGTTCGTCCGCCAGGTCGCTGGTGTCGTTGGCCGAGAACTCGATGTTGACCGGCAAGCCGAGCTTGATCGCGCTGGGGCTGATGGTCATCAGGGGACGGATGTAGCTGTAGGAATTGTCCAGTTCGCCTTCCTCGACATTGCGCGTCGGGTTGGCGGCAAACACGTAGTTGGCCTTGCCGAATTTTTCCGGCAACAAGGTGGCCAGGTTGATGGCGCGGTTGAGGCCCTGGCAATTGAGCTGGCCCAGACCGCCAGTGGGTTTTTCTGCGTGACGCAGGAACACCAGGGTCTGGGTGCCGTCCGCCGGCTGGGCGCGGCTTTCGCTGGACTCCAGCGACAAAAACAATGCGCTCGCCGCCAGCAGCGTCGGCAGGAAAATATACGCACGGTGTTTGAATCGTTTAGCGAATCTGGACAGGTTCATCATGTGAATAAGGGATCTTCAGCGCATTCAGTTAAGGCTGACAAACCTTTACACCGCCAGCTCCCAGCTTCGGGTGTTTTCCATGTCGTTGGGCCGGTCCGTGTTCGAAAGGGCATTGCTCAGAGTCCGCTGAGCCTGTTTGGTTCGATACCGGCGGGGTGCGCGGCACTTTATCGATAACCTTGAACGGGGTGCAGTCAAGGTTATCGACAAGATGTTGCGAAATTATGGACACCCTACACTTAGAGGCGCTGGCGAAGGCTGACATCTTTTGATCGTCATCATCAGCGGTTTCGATAACGCGAAAAGATCGCAACCTGCGGGCGCCAATCCTGGATTATGCTCAACGCTTTATTTGGCGATGGAGGCTACCGATGACCGATCTGTCTGCGTTCCCGATTACCCGAAAATGGCCGGCTCAATACCCCGACTGGATCCAGCTGTACTCCTTGCCGACCCCCAACGGCGTCAAGGTCTCGATCATGCTCGAAGAAATTGGACTGCCCTACGAGCCGCATCGGGTGGGCTTCGACACTCAGGATCAGATGTCCCCCGAGTTCTTGACGTTGAGCCCCAACAACAAGATCCCGGCGATCCTCGACCCCCATGGTCCCGAGGACAAACCCCTGCCATTGTTCGAGTCCGGGGCGATTCTGATTTACCTCGCCGACAAGAGCGGGCAACTGCTGGCGCAGGAATCGGCCGCGCGTTACGAGACGATTCAATGGCTGATGTTCCAGATGGGCGGCATCGGGCCGATGTTCGGCCAGGTGGGTTTCTTCAACAAGTTTGCCGGCAAGGACTACGAGGACAAACGCCCCCGCGACCGTTACGTCGAGGAAAGTAAACGGTTGTTAAAAGTTTTGGATGGACACCTTCAAGGGCGCGACTGGATCATGGGCGAGCGTTACACCATCGCCGACATCGCGACGTTTCCGTGGGTGCGCAATCTGATCGGCTTCTACGAGGCCGGCGATCTGGTGGGCATCAAAGACTTCAAGAACATCACGCGCGTGCTGGAGCGCTTTCTGGCGCGGCCGGCAGTGATGCGCGGCCTGGAAATTCCTAAATAGAATGTTTCACGAACAAGGAAGAGCATGCGTTCATTCGATTTCAAGCAAGTAGATGTCTTCAGCCGCGTCGCCCTCAAGGGCAACCCGTTGGCGGTGGTGTTCGGGGCCGACGCGCTCAGTGATGAACGCATGGCGGCATTCGCGACCTGGACCAACCTCAGTGAAACCACATTCGTTCTCGAGCCGCGCGATCCGCGGGCCGACTATCGCGTGCGGATCTTTACCACCCTGAATGAGTTACCCTTCGCCGGTCATCCGACCCTGGGCACTTGTCATGCCTGGCTTGAGGCGGGGGGCGTGCCCAAGGGCGAGGAGATCATTCAGGAGTGCGGCGTCGGGCTGGTGCGGGTCCGTCGACAAGGCGCGGAGCTGGCCTTCCTTGCGCCCCCCCTGATCAACGCCGGGCCGGTGGACGCCGAACTGGTGGAGCGCGTGCGACGCGGGCTCGGTCTGGAGGTCGGGGCGATTGTCCGGGCGCAGTGGGTGGATAACGGCGCCGGCTGGCTCGCGGTAATGCTCGCGGACCGCCAGCAAGTGCTGGACTTGCAACCGGATCACTCGCAGATGCTGGGCCTGGCGGTCGGCGTGATTGCACCGTGGAATCCCGAGCGTGATGGGGCTCAAGCGCAATTCGAAGTACGGGCCTTCATCTCCGGCGACGGCATGCCCGAAGATCCGGCCACCGGCAGTTTGAATGCCGGGATTGCGCAGTGGTTGCTTGCCGAGGGGCTGGCGCCAGCCTCCTATGTGGTCAGCCAGGGCCTGACGATGGGACGGGCGGGGCGGATTCAGGTGGATCAGGTCGGTGATGAAATCTGGATTGGTGGAGCGGTGGTGACCTGTATTTCTGGCACCCTGACGCTTTAACTTGCCCTGTAGCAACTGACGAGCCTGCTACTAGGGATGTGTTTCAGGTGGGGATTATTGCCGAGCCGGTAAGGGTTTGTTCCGCACCTGAGGTTTGTGCCCTGCGCCTTGCAGGGCATAAGCTTCACCCCCTACGACGTTAGTCTCATCCTCTGTTTTCAGGAATGCCCATGTCCAGCCAGTTCCCCGAAGCACGTCCACGCCGTCTGCGCCGCAATGCGAGCCTGCGCAGCCTGTTCCAGGAAACCGAGTTCAGCCTGAACGATCTGGTGCTGCCGATTTTCGTCGAGGAAGAAATCGACGACTTCGTGCCGATCAAAAGCATGCCCGGTGTGATGCGCATTCCGGAGTCGAAACTGGCCGGCGAGATCGAGCGCTACGCCCGCGCTGGCATCAAGTCGGTCATGACCTTCGGCGTGTCGCATCATCTGGACAGCAGCGGCAGCGACACCTGGAACGACAACGGGCTGGTTTCGCGCATGTCGCGGATCGCCAAGGATGCCGTGCCGGAAATGATCGTGATGTCCGACACCTGCTTCTGCGAATACACCGACCACGGCCATTGTGGCGTGATGCACAACCACGAAGTCGATAACGACCAGACCCTGATCAACCTTGGCAAGCAAGCCGTCGCCGCTGCTCGGGCCGGTGCCGATGTGATTGCCCCGTCGGCGGCCATGGACGGGCAGGTCCAGGCGATTCGCCGGGCGCTGGACGCCGCCGGTTTCAGCCAGACGGCGATCATGGCCTATTCGACCAAGTTCGCCTCGGCGCTCTACGGCCCGTTCCGTGAAGCCGGCGGCAGCGCGCTCAAGGGTGACCGCAAAAGCTATCAGATGAACCCGATGAACCGCCGCGAAGCAGTGCGCGAATCGCTGATGGACGAACAGGAAGGCGCGGATGCACTGATGGTCAAGCCGGCCGGCGCCTACCTCGACATCATCCGCGACATCCGCGAGGTATCGCGTTTGCCGCTGTCGGCGTATCAGGTCAGCGGCGAGTACGCGATGATCAAATTCGCCGCGCAAGCGGGGGTGATTGATGAGGACCGTGTGGTGCGCGAAAGCCTGGGAGCGATCAAGCGGGCGGGCGCGGATCTGATCTTCACCTACTTCGCGATGGACCTGGCGCTGGCCGGGATCTAAACCCAACACATAACCCTGCGGGAGCGAGCAAGCTCCCACAGTTGATTGGTGGAAACTTCAGGGCGTGCCGAAGTACGGCCGGATTCCATGATGGTTGAAGTACCGCTCAATCACCTTCGGATCGGAACACGTCTCGGCAATCGCCACATACGTATCCGGGCGCAGCAGATAAAACCCGTTACGCCCCAGCCCTGCTGCTTCAAACGCCGGTCGCCAGTCAAACACATGCAAGGGCAGATGATGCTCGATGCACCAGGCGATCATTTCGTCGCTGGTGTCGCCATACACGTGCACCTGCCAGGTCGGATTTCTCAACGAATCAAAGTTGTCGCCCTCGCCGTCATGCGCCCAGGGCAGACGATCGCCGCCGTGAACGTGCCCGGCAACGCCGGTGCTTAACGGCATGCCACGATAGTTGAGCGTGATCTGCGAGACCGTGCGAAACAGGAACTCGCGGGACGTTTCAAACGAGGCCATCTTCGGGATCAACAACGGTGCCAGTCGTGTCCTTAGCACGTCGGCCACGCGTCCCTCGGCGGTGACGAAACTGAACACCCGGTCGGTGGTCGCGACAAGTTTGCGCGCAAAGGCGATGCGCTCGGTTTCGTAGGTGTCGAGCAGTTTGGCCTCGGCACCGCCACTCAACACCGCCGCGAATTTCCACGCCAGGTTGATCGCATCGCCAATTCCGGTGTTCATGCCCTGACCACCGGCCGGGCTGTGAACGTGGGCCGCGTCGCCCAACAAAAAGGCGCGGCCGGTGCGAAAGTGATCGGCCACCCGGTGATGCACGCGATAAGTCGAGAACCAGTTCACCTGCTCGATCTGCACCTTCATGTGTTCGATGGCCCGGCTGCTGACGTCCTCGAAACGCAGGGTTTCAGCCCGGTCGGCGCGCTCGTCGCGCACGGTGCCGATCAACCGGGCACGCCCGCTGCCGGCGAGCGGAAACACGGCGAGGAAGTCCGCTTCATCAAGGTCCACATGCAATTCGCCATTGAAGGTCGGCCCGCTGGCTTGTACGTCGGCGACATAGAAAATCTGCTGGTAAGTCCCGCCTGGAAAACCGGTGTCCAGTGTCTTGCGCACAATTGACCTGGCGCCATCGCAACCCGCCAGATAACAGGCCTGGCAGGTTTCCTGTAGACCGTCGTGCAAGCGCAGTCGGGCAGTGATGCCATCGCCGGTTTCTTCGAAACTTTCCAGTTCGGTGTTGCGTTCAACGAGAATGCCGAACGCTTCAAGTCGTGCGATCAGCAGTCGTTCGTGCTCGTCCTGCGGGTAGATTTCGAGGAAGGCGTAGGGCGTCAGCCCCTCACCGACGCGGCTCAGGGGCAAACGCGCCACAGGTTCGCCCTTGACCCAGAAATTGGCTGCCGCCACGCGATGGCCGTTTTGCACCACGGCTTCGCTGAGGTCGAGCTGGCGATACAGCTCCAGCGTGCGCGCCTGGACTGCCAGCGCACGCGACGTGGTGCCGGGCGCCGACGTCTTGTCGATAATCCGCACACGGATCCCCAGTTTGCTCAACCACAGCGCCAGGACCAGTCCGGTCGGGCCGGCGCCGACGATCAGTACGTCGCTACGGTGCATGAGCCTGTCTCCTCGGTGACTGGCTCAAGTATGGTTCAGGCGCAGCCGGCCGGAAGGCTGACCGCCCAACGGAAAAAGGCCCCGCTGACATGACGATGGAACAGGGCGCGGCCGCAAGAGTCATAGCCTGCGCCATGCCATTGGTCGTATGGTTAACCCGGCTCAACGGATTTGATGGAGCACCATGCAAGCCAATCGATTGATCATGGGGGGCGCGGCGCTTTTGCTGCTGGCCGGTTGCGGCACTCAGCGCCCGCAGGAACTGCCCGCGCGCCCGCCCGCCGAGGTCAAGGCCGAAATCGTGCGTTTGCTGCCGGCCAAAACCACGGATCGCCAAGGATGGGCCACGGACATCTACGCCGCCTTCGCCGCCCAGAATATTTATCCGTCCACGCAAAACCTGTGTTCGGTGCTCGCCGTGACCGAGCAGGAATCCACCTTCCAGGTCGACCCGCCTGTGCCGGGCCTGGGCAAGATCGCCCGGGACGAAATCGACCGTCGCGCCGCTAAAGTCCACATCCCCAGCCTGTTGATCAGCGGCGCGCTGCAGGTGACATCACCCAACGGAAAAAGCTACAGCGACCGCCTCAACGCGGCGCGCAGTGAAAAGGAACTCAGCGCTATTTTCGATGATTTCATTGGCATGGTGCCCTTGGGCAAGACCCTGTTCGGTGGCTTCAATCCGGTACACACCGCCGGGCCGATGCAGGTCAGTATCGAGTTCGCCGAACAGCAGGCGAAAAACTATCCATACCCGGTGGAAGGCTCGATTCGCCATGAGGTATTCACTCGGCGCGGCGGCATGTACTTCGGCATCGCCCATTTGCTCGGTTATCCAGTGAGCTACACACAGCCGCTGTATCGCTTCGCTGATTTCAATGCCGGTTGGTACGCCAGCCGCAATGCGGCGTTTCAGAACGCGCTGAGCCGGGTGTCAGGCATCCCGTTGGCGCTGGATGGTGACTTGGTCCGGTATGACTCGATCATGCCCGGTACCACGGAAGTGGCGGTGCGCAGCCTTGGCAAGCCGTTGGGGATGCGCAATACGACCATTCGCAATCAGTTGGAAGAGGGCAAAAACCTGAAATTCGAAGAGACGGAACTCTACCAGCGAGTATTCGCGTTAGCCGATCAGGCCGAGGGCAGGGCATTGCCTCGTGCCGTGTTGCCGGGGATCGAACTGCAAAGCCCGAAGATCACCCGCAAGCTCACCACGGCATGGTTTGCCAAGCGCGTCGATGAGCGTTATCAGCGTTGCATGAAGCGGGCTGGCCAGTAACCCTGATAGAACGAGAGGCGTAAAAAAACCGGCGGGTCAGGCCGGTTTTTTCGTTGAGTACCGCAGTAAACCCCTGCATTTATGCAGCGCGGCTTTCGATCAGACGGTCGGAACCACCTTCGGCAACGCGGTTCTGCATCAGGCGATCGGAACCATCAGCGGCTACGCGGTTTTCCATCAAGTGATCCGAACCATCAGCGGCCACACGGTTCTCGATCAAACGATCCGAACCCCCTTCAGCTACACGGCTTTCAATCAGGCGATCCGAGCCGCCTTCAGCGACTACAGGTTGAGCAGAGGTTGCGGCAAAAGCGTTAACTGCAAAGACCGAGAAAGCGATAGCGATGAGGGTTTGGCGTTTCATGATGGTGTGCTCCGGGGTGTTTATGGGTTGGTATGGAGCAGATGTTACGCCGAGGATTTTTTATGAGAACTTCATTGATGTGATGGTGAACATCGACGGTATTGATAGCCCCTGTGAGTCGCCGCACGCGGACGTGATGGTTCAGTCGTCGGATGATGCGGGTGGGGCGGATCGACGCTTCTACACTGATTAGCTGGATCACCACGACCGGCAGGTGACGCCTCTAATGACCCCATTCCCGTTTCGCCAGGAGGCCGCACATGTATCAACTCTATGGACACCAGAATTCCGGCGCGGCGGCGATAGAAGCGGCGCTGGAGCTGTGTGAAATTCCTTATCGTTTCATCGACGTCGAGTTGTCCCCGGAGGCAGCCCAGGCACTGGAGAAGCTCAACCGGCTCAAGCAGATCCCGACGCTGCAACTGCCCGATGGCAGCATCCTGACCGAAAGTGCGGCGATCCTGATTCATCTCGGGCTGACCTTTCCCAAGTCGAACCTGTTGCCGACACTGGCCGCCGACCGCGATCAGGCGATCCGCGGCCTCACGTACATCGTCAGCAATTGCTACGCAGCCATCGGCATCATCGATTACCCCGAACGCTGGCTGGCCGAGACGGATGAGGCGTCCAGGCAAAACCTCATGGCCGGCGCCCGCGCGCGATTGCACTGGAGCTGGGAGCTGTTTGCCGATCAGTTTTCCGGCGAGCTGTATCTGGGGGATGAAACGCCGGGCGCACTGGATGTGCTGGCGGCGGTGGTGTCGCGGTGGGCTGGCAGCCGGGAGCATTTACGCATTGCCCGCCCCGGTTTTTCCGCGTGGCTGGAACGCATCGACCGGCACCCGACACTGGCACCGGTCTTCGCCCGGCATTGGCCAGTGTGAACACCGAATAACAACTGTAGGAGTGAGCCTGCTCGCGATTGCGGTGTATCCGTCAGCATATTCATTAACTGACATACCGCCATCGCGAGCAGGCTCACTTCTACATTTTGATCCAGGGTGTCTTCGGATTACTCGCCGCGAATGTACTGCTCCAGCTGGCGAATCAGCTCCGCCTGTTCGGCAATCGCTTCCTTGACCAGGTCTCCGATCGACAGCAAGCCAATCAACTTGCCGTTCTCCACCACCGGCAGGTGGCGCAGGCGTCGGTCGGACATGATGCCCAGGCAGGTGTCGACGGTTTGATGGGTGTCCACGGTGATCACCGGGGACACCATGATGTCGCGCACCGGCGTGCCCACCGAAGAACGGCCATGCAGCACCAGTTTGCGTGCGTAATCACGTTCACTGATGATGCCCAGCACCACGTCATTTTCCACCACCAGCAAGGCGCCGACGTTTTTCTCGGCCATCTTCATCAGCGCTTCCAGCACCATGTGATCAGGTTTGATCTGGTGCACTTCCTGATTCTTCTGATCTTTGAGCTTGAGCAGTTGGGCGACGGTTTTCATGGTGGCTTCTCGGGTGTTGTCGTTGTTCTTGAAGAATCGTAGACCCAAGCGCCGAGGGCAAGGGCGAAAGCGGCAGATAACACTCAAAAAACGCCATTCAGCGGTATTTTTTCGGTAAGCCGCGGGTAAACCGTATGAGAAAGTCGAAAGTGCCGCGCATGACGCGCTGCCCCTTGATGACGCGTAGAATTGCCGCCTGAATCAAAACGTGAGGTTGCAGTGGTGGATTTACAGCAGGGCTTCGTCCTGACCCGGCATTGGCGCGACACCCCGGCCGGCACGGAAGTCGAGTTCTGGCTGGCGACCGACAGCGGTCCCCGGCGCATCCGCCTGCCTCATCAACCGTCGGTGGCGTTCATTCCTGCCGCCCAGCGTGAACAGGCGCAAGAGGTGCTGCGCGGCGAGAAAAACGTCGAGCTCAAACCCTTGGCCCTGCTGGATTTCGAGCATCGCCCGGTGCTCGGCCTGTATTGCCAGCAGCACGGTCAGCTGATGCGCCTGGAAACCGCGCTGCGCAAGGCTGGCGTCGAGATGTTCGAGGGCGACGTTCGCCCGCCCGAGCGCTACATGATGGAACGGTTCATCACCGCGCCAGTGATCTTTGGTGGGTCGCCCGATGCGCAAGGCCTGCTGCTCGACGCGCAGATGAAACCCGACCCGAAATACCGGCCCAACCTGCGGCTGGTCTCGCTGGACATCGAAACCACCGAACAGGGCGAGTTGTATTCCATTGCCCTGGAAGGCTGCGGCGAGCGCCAGGTGTACATGCTCGGGCCGCCCAATGGCGACGCCAGTGCGGTGGATTTCCAGCTTGAATACTGCGACTCGCGAACCGTGCTGCTGAAAAAGCTCAACGAATGGTTTGCCCGCCACGACCCGGACGCGATCATCGGCTGGAACGTCGTGCAGTTCGACCTGCGCGTCCTCCACGAACACGCCCGACGCCTGGGCGTACCGCTCAAGCTTGGGCGCGGCGGCGAAGAGATGCAGTGGCGCGAACACGGCAGCCGCAACCATTACTTCGCGGCAGCCGCGGGGCGCCTGATCATCGACGGCATCGAATCCCTGCGCTCGGCAACCTGGAACTTCCCCTCGTTCAGCCTGGAGAACGTCGCGCAAACCTTGCTCGGTGAAGGCAAGGCGATCAGCACGCCGTACCAGCGCATGGACGAAATCAACCGCATGTTCGCCGAGGACAAACCGGCCCTCGCCACTTACAACCTCAAAGACTGTGAACTGGTCACACGGATTTTCGCCAAGACCGAACTGCTGACCTTCTTGCTGGAGCGGGCCAGCGTCACCGGTTTGCCGGCGGACCGCAGCGGTGGTTCGGTGGCGGCGTTCACTCACCTCTACATGCCGCTGATGCACCGCCAGGGCTTTGTGGCGCCGAACCTGGGCGGCAAGTCACCGCAGGCCAGCCCCGGCGGTTTTGTCATGGATTCGCAACCGGGTCTGTACGAATCAGTGCTAGTGCTCGACTACAAAAGCCTCTATCCGTCGATCATCCGCACTTTCCTGATCGACCCGGTGGGGCTGATCGAAGGTTTGCAGCATCCCGACGACAGTGACTCCGTACCGGGTTTTCGCGGGGCACGTTTTTCCAGAACCCGGCATTGCCTGCCGGCCATCGTCGCCCGGGTCGCCGAAGGCCGCGAAACCGCCAAGCGCGAACACAACGCGCCGCTGTCCCAGGCGCTGAAGATCATCATGAATGCCTTCTACGGCGTACTTGGCTCCAGCGGCTGCCGCTTCTTCGACACGCGCCTGGCGTCGTCGATTACCTTGCGTGGCCACGAAATCATGCTGCGCACCCGGCAGTTGATCGAAGCCCAAGGCCACACGGTGATCTACGGCGACACCGACTCCACCTTCGTCTGGCTGCGCCGCGCCCACGGTCAGGAGGAGGCCGCGCAGATCGGCCACGCGCTGGTGGACCACGTCAACCAGTGGTGGCGCGAACATGTGCACGCGGAATACGGGCTGGAAAGTGCCCTGGAATTACAGTTTGAAACCCACTACAAACGCTTTCTGATGCCAACCATCCGTGGTGCGGAGGAGGGCAGCAAGAAGCGCTACGCCGGCCTGGTTACCCGCGCCGATGGCACGGAGGAAATGGTCTACAAAGGCCTGGAAACCGTGCGCACCGACTGGTCGCCACTGGCCCGGCAATTCCAGCAGGAGCTGTACTCGCGGATCTTCCACCGCAAGCCGTATCAGGACTACGTGCGCGATTACGTGCAAAAGACCCTGGCCGGCGAGTTCGATGACCGCCTGATCTACCGCAAGCGCCTGCGTCGTACCCTCGACGACTATGAGCGCAACGTGCCGCCCCACGTGCGTGCCGCGCGCATCGCCGATGACTTCAACGACCGCCAGGGCCGTCCGCGTCAGTACCAGAACGGCGGCTGGATCAGCTACGTGATCACCGTCGCCGGCCCCGAGCCGCTGGAGATCCGCAACGCCCCGATCGACTACGACCATTACGTTACCCGGCAACTGCAACCGGTGGCAGATGCGATCCTGCCGTTTGTGGACGACGATTTCTCAACCTTGATTGGTGGGCAAATGGGCCTGTTTTAAGTCCAGCAATGAAAGCGTCCAGTCATCCCGGATGCCGTGGAAATACTGTTCCAGGGCCCGGTCAAAGAGGCTGTTGCCCGGGGCGACCTGGGCAAACAGCGTCATTGAGGAGTGGAACTTGAGGTCATCGGGATGACCGAAAATCTCGGCGATCGAGCGCTGTTTGATGTTCAGGACCAATTGCGTGCATGTACGCAATCGTGGACCCAGCAATGGATGCTGCAGATACGCCGCGGCTTCCTCTTCGGAGCGAATGGCAAAGTATCGGGACATTTCGCTGTCCCCCAACCCGGCAAGCTGCGGAAAGATGAACCACATCCAGTGACGGCGTTTTTGACCGGCACTCAGTTCTTCCTGAACCCACTCAAAGACCGGGTCTTGAGCCTGGACGAAACGTGGCAAGTTAAAAGCATCGAGCTGATCGGTGCTTCGCATGCAGAAACCCTCTGCCAATACGGCGATGGCTCAGACCATGGCCAATCGCTGTTTGTGTTGTGGCGCGTGAAACGCGTGGTCCAGCACCTCCAGATCCCCGGGTTCGAGCCGCACTTGCGCGGCTTGCGCATTCAATTGCACGTGTTCAGGTTTGACCGCTTTGGGGATGGCGATCACGCCGGGTTGCCGCAGGATCCATGCCAGCGCCACTTGAGCCGGTGTCACCCCGTGACGGGCGGCAATTTTTACCAGCGTCGGATGCGTCAGCATTTCACCGCCCTGACCGATAGGGCAGTACGCCATTAATGGCAGCTGGTGCTGTTGGCTCCAGGGCAGCAAATCAAATTCGATGCCGCGCTCCTCCAGGTTGTAGAGCACCTGATTGGTGGCGCAGGTTGATGAGTGAAGTTCGTGCAGGTCGTCCATGTCGAAATTGGACACACCCCAACGGCCAATCTTGCCGTCTTCACGCAGGCGTTCGAAGGCTTCGACGGTTTCCTCCAAGGGGTACTGGCCGCGCCAGTGCAGCAGATACAAATCGATGTAATCGGTTTTCAGGCGCCGCAGGCTGCGCTCGCACGCCTGGGGAATGCCTTGGCAACTGGCGTTGTGCGGGTAGACCTTGCTGACCACGAAAACCTGGTCACGCAGACCGCTGATGGCTTGCGCGACCACCTCCTCGGCGCCGCCTTCAGCGTACATTTCAGCGGTATCTATCAGCGTCATGCCCAACTCGATGCCTTGGCGCAGGGCTGAGACTTCTCTAGCGCGCGCCGAAGGATCTTCACCCATGTGCCAGGTGCCCTGGCCAATGACCGGTACGTTGACGCCGGCCAGTTCAAGGAACCGCATGAAAACCTCCTGTGCGCGACTCAGTGGATATTCAGTTGGCAGCAAAATAACCCGGTGGTTCCATGGCGCGCCACAATCCAGGCAAAAGCGAACACGACGAAATATCACCTTTGTGAAGGGGAAAGGCTTCGCTCATAGACCACCGGCACTGCACTTTTTTGGCATTGGTGGCTCTATGCTTGGGCAGCCGGCGGCGATCCCCACCGCTGGCCCATGCCCAAGTTCAAGAACCCATGGCTCGAGTGTTACCCCGTATCACCCCACCGATCAGCCGCCGTTGCTTGTTTCTGGCTGGCTTGGTGATGTTCTTTGTCAGCGGTTGCAGCCAGCAACAGGGCAATGACATCGTCAGCCAGTTCCGCGAAGGTCGTCCCCAGGAATTTCTGCAGACCAGCGTCGACCGCATGGCCACGCTGACGATGCGCGACAACCTCGACAGCCTCTATTTGCTGATGAGCAAGCTTTACCTGCGCAATCCCGAGGAACTGAAAAAATCCGGCTTCCTCGATGCCCGAACCGCCGGGAAGCAAGTGCGCATGGCCATCGAGCAGCAACAGCCATTGCCCACCCTCGGCGGCAAAAAAGACCTGGCGGCGCTCAGGTTTGCCATGAGCCCGGAGTTTCTCGGTGACCGGGTCGGTGCATTCATTTATGCCATCGGCAGCATGTTGGTGACCGCTCACGGCAATCGCCTGGAGTTCTACATGACGGACGCGATCAACCCGACGTTCGTCAACAACGCCGCGCGCAACATCGAGATCGCCACGTGGATTCTCAGCCAGCGGCAAAACAAACAAGGCGAACCATTGCTGTTCTCCAACGAGATCTCGGAGGAGGGCAGCAACCTGAGTTTCGCCGTGGAGTTCGGCAAGATCGTTGCCCGGCTGGATTTGCTGACGCAGATGCTCGACGAGCGCTACCGACGTATCGGCTTGAATTATGCGCAAAGCCTGCTGTTCCTGAATTTCCTGCCGGTGCAATAAACTACGACACAGCTTCCCCCGGGAAACGGGGGTTGTGGTGGCTTGGATATAACGATAGTTCGCATCGATATAAGTGGTTATAAGAAAAATCGCTATGCTGCGGGCCAGATTTCTTCTGTGGTCTTTGTGGACGTCTCAATGGATTTAGTGAACATCGGGTTGGTCGTTGCCGGGTTGGTGGTTGGCTTTATTGTCGGCATGACTGGCGTCGGTGGTGGGTCGTTGATGACCCCGATTCTGCTGTGGTTCGGCATCAACCCCGCGACGGCGGTCGGTACCGATTTGCTCTACGCGGCGATCACCAAATCCAGTGGCGTTCTGGTCCACAGGAAAAACAACAACATCGACTGGGCGATTACCGGCTGGCTGACCCTTGGCAGCGTGCCGGCGGTGGCGCTGACGCTGTGGTTCCTGAGCAGCTTGCACACCGCGCCTGAAACCATGAACGCCGTCATCAAGCAGGCACTGGGGTTCGTCCTGTTTGCCACGGCATTGGCGATTCTGTTCAAGAAGCGCTTGCTCGATTTCGCTCACAAACGCGCCGGTGGCAACTACAACCCCAGTGGCAAACGCCTCAACGGCATGACGGTGATCACCGGCCTGGTGCTGGGCACCATGGTTGCGCTGACGTCCATCGGTGCGGGCGCCCTGGGCACCGTGGCCCTGTTTATCCTGTATCCGCTGCTACCGACCCGTCGCCTCGTCGGTACCGAAATCGCCCACGCCGTGCCGTTGACCCTGGTCGCCGGGCTTGGCCATGCGAGCATGGGCAACATGGACTGGCACGTGCTGGGATTCTTGTTGATCGGCTCGTTGCCGGGGATCTGGTTGGGCAGTCATTTGACCGGCAAGATCTCTGATGAAGTGCTGCGTCCTTGCCTGGCGACGATGCTGGTGCTGATCGGTTACAAACTGGCGTTCTGACTCCAATCACCCCGCTGCTTATCTGCGATGAGATTAGCCCCGTCTGTTGCGCAATGACCGCCCTGACCTAAGCTTGGTTCAAGGCGAAACTCAATTGCGGTGCGTCACCCGGAACGAACGCCGCGATGCGCAATCATTAGAGCGTGGTTATCAAAAGGAGATGCGCATGCTCATCAGGTTTTTGACCCTGACAACCTTGCTGGCTTTCGCCGGTCCCTTGTTCGCAACCGACAGCGATTCACCCTTGGATATCGACAAAGGCCGGTCCCGGCCCTTGATTGTCATTGCGTCCAGCACCGTCGATCCGGTCTGGGTCGGGCTGAAAAAGTCACTGGACGACCCGGCCAACAAGGAGGGTATCGCCCAACGCAATATCCGGGTGTATAGCGTGCTGAATATGTTCGGCCAGCTCGACGGCAAGGACCTCGGTCAGCAGGACACCATGGCGCTGATTCGCTCGCTGAAACTCGGGGCGGGGGCGTTGCCCAAAGTGATCCTGATCGGCAAGGACGGCGAGAAGAAGCTTGAGAGTTCGGGGGCTGAGTCAAAATCGGTCGATTTGAAGAAAGTGTTCGACACCATCGATGCCCTGCCAGCAGCCGAAAAAGAAGCCACCGCGCCGCCGGTAGTGACCCCACCTGCCGAGGCCGAGCCGGTCAAAGGCGCTAAAGGCGCCAAGGCCACCAAGAATGGCAAACCCGCCAAACCAACCAAGCCCCCTGAAATGCCTGATGACTGACACCCCACCGACCCTGTAGCAGCTGGCGCAGCCTGCGTCCGGCTGCGCAACAGTCGTCAACCCTGAGTACTCCGTTGAACTTCACATGACTATCGCCGACATGTCGATGATCCACGCGGCCTTGGCGTAAGACTTCTCGGCCATGCCATTGCTGCTGATTGATACGGATGCGCCGGTGGATGTGTTGCATGACACGGCCGCTTATCGCATCGTAACGTGACCCAACGGCTGGAATCCCTCCCCATAGGAGAGGGGATGGGCCGTGATGCCTTGCTGTTGCAGGGTTTTGCCCGGGTGTTGGCGATTCCGCTGCGTGACGGTTGTGATTTGATGGACGTGATCGTACGACGATTGCAGTCGCAGTAACGACAATGGGCGATCTAACGATCGCCCATTTTTTGCGGGTGAAGTATCCGCCTTCACGGGCTTCGGAAATTTCCTTCAAGTTGTGTCGCACTTGATGAACTGGTGTCTGTCAGCGCGCACCGCTAGCCTTCATGGGAGTCCGCGACATTGAGGGACCCAAGGATGAAAACACCCGTGGAAACAAGGAACCTCGCCTGTGAAAAAGTTCAGCAAGCCTCAACCGCAAACCCCCACCGATGCGGATAATTCCGCGCCTGCGAAGGTGTGCGATAGCGCAGAAGTGGCGATTATTCCCCGCCCCAGGCGTGTTCCCTCGACCCGGCATATGTTCGCCGTTGTCCCCGGAGTCGACACACTGACCCTGCTCAAGCAAGCCAGTGAAACCCTCTCGTCCCTGAATGCCCTGCTTGAGAATTTCTCCGCAAAACTGGAAAGGCCGAACCGTGGCGAAATATTTTCGATTCAGCAGTTGGCGATGCTCGCCGAGTTATTGGTGACTCAGGCGTGGGACAACCTTGTCGCTGATGGGAATGTGTCTGTCGGCCAGCCGGAGACCCGGCATTAAACGGGCGTAAAAACGAAAATGGGTGACCTCAAAGGGTCACCCATTTTTCGTTTTGCAGCTGCTGCAAGGAATTGTGTGCTTGTCGGGTTATTCGCTCAGGGCACTCAGTATTGTGTGGGCGATTTTGATCCGCTCCGGGTTCGGGTAGTTTTTGTTGGCGAGGATCACGATGCCGATGTCCTTCGACGGCACAAACGCGACGTAAGCCCCAAAGCCCCCGGTTGAGCCGGTTTTGTTGAGCAGCACGTTTTGCGGTGGCTGCTGCGGCGGGTTCAACCACTTGACCTCGTGAGCTTCCATTGCCATCTCGGTCGAGTTGCCGGCGAGCAGTCGATCCAGTGTGAGCGGATAAGGGTAGAACTCCCAACCCAGCCCCTGTGTCATTTGACCGATCGTGTAATAACCGGTGTGAGTGGTGGCGATGGCTTGCTGCAATGACTTCTCCAGCCCTGCCGGTTTCATGTTCGCTTCAACATATCGAATCAGGTCCGAGGCACTGGTTTTCACGCCGTAGGCTTCGGAATCCAGTGCGCCTGGCCCGACACGTACCGGTTTGTCGTCCTTGTTGTAACCCTGAGCGTAAAGCCCCATCTGTGCCTGTGGGACCTTGAGGTAGGTGTGCTGGAGGCCCAGTTTTGGCAGCAAGGTTTCTTCCATCAGGTCATCGAACGGCTGGCCCATGCTGTGGGCGGCAAGATAACCGAACAGCCCTATGCTTGGGTTCGAATACAGGCGATGGGTGCCAGCAGGGTAAACCGGTGTCCATCGCTTGAAGTAATCGAGCATCGTGTCTGCATGGTCAGCGTCGTCGGGGAATTGCAGCGGCAACCCGCCAGCGGTGTAAGTGCCCAATTGCAACACACTGATATGATCGAACTCACTGCCTCGCAATGCCGGCAAAACGGTGCTGGCCGTATCGGACAGGGACAGTTTGCCGCTGGCCTGCGCATACCCGGCCAGCGTGGCGGCGAAGGTTTTACTGACCGAACCGATTTCGAACAAGGTGTCCTGGCTGACCGGTTTGCGATTCTCTTTAGAGGCCACGCCGTAATTAAAGTAATGCTGCTGACCGTTCTGGGTGATCGCGACGGCAAGGCCGGCGATGTTCTGTTGCTGAATCACGGGAGCGACGGCAGCGTTGACCATGGATTCGAGTTGTTGGTCGGACGGGGTCGCGGCAATACAGGGTGCCGCGCCGAAGATAAGGGCGAAAGCACCATAGGATGTAAGCCTTGGCAATTTGTTTGTGTACATGTCAGATCCACTCTTCATGAGTTGTGTTGATGGTAACCCGCTACACTCCATGCGCTCTTGCAAATCGGGTTACCTGATAGGCGAGCTAAATCTAGGCAGTACGCCTAGCGTCGACAAACGACGATATTTCGGGTGAGCCATTAGAAAAACTATGGAGTTGGCATGATTCGTCCTCACTTGCCGCTGAATGCGTTGCGCGCTTTCGAGGCCTCCGCACGCCATTTGAGTTTTACTCGGGCGGCGGTGGAGTTGTTCGTTACGCCTGCGGCGGTGAGTCATCAAGTCAAAAGCCTTGAAGCCCAACTCAACGTAACACTGTTCAAACGCTTGCCACGCGGGTTGATGCTGACCAGTGAGGGTGAAACCTTGCTGCCGGTCCTGCGCGAGTCGTTTGACCGAATCGCTGAAACGCTTGAGCGGTTCGAAGGCGGGCACTATCGGGATGTGTTGACTGTCGGGGCGGTGGGTACGTTCGCGGTCGGGTGGTTATTGCCGCGGCTGGCGGACTTCCAGGAGAAACATCCGTTCATAGATTTACGGCTGTCGACCCATAACAATCGGGTGGACGTGGCCGCTGAAGGGCTGGATTACGCCATTCGCTTTGGCGCTGGTGCCTGGCACGGAATTGAAGCGCTGCGGTTGATGGAAGCGCCGCTGTCGGTGCTGTGCGTTCCCGAACTGGCCCGGCAGTTAAGCGAGCCTGAGGATCTTTTGAAACAGACGTTGTTACGTTCCTACCGGACAGACGAGTGGCCCGAGTGGTTTCTGGCTTGCGGGTTGCCGCCCAACACGGCACCCACCAGGAATATTGTGTTCGACTCTTCGCTGGCGATGATGGAAGCCGCGCTTCAAGGTGCCGGCATTGCATTGGCGCCGCCGCTGATGTTTTCCCGTCAACTGGCGGCGGGTGCCATCGAGCAACCGTTCGCCATCGGCATCACCACCGGCAGTTACTGGCTTACCCGCTTGCAATCCCGCCCCGAAACGGCGGCGATGACGGCGTTCAAGGAGTGGCTACTGCAAGCGTGCGAAACGCCACCCTTGCAGGAGTGAGCCTGCTCGCGATAGCGGAGTGTCAGGCGGCATCAATGTTGAATGTGCCGGCCTCTTCGTCGGAACGCCGCCCAAAGCAGGCTCACCCCTGCAAGGAGTACAGCGGCAGAAGTCAGCGCACCAGGCACGGCCGTTTGTTATCGAATTTCCAGCCGGGGATCAGAAACTGCATCGCCACGCTGTCATCTCGCGCCCCCAGTCCCATGCCTTTGTACAGTTCATGGGCCTTGGCCAACTGGTCCATGTCCAATTCAACCCCTAGCCCCGGTTTCTTCGGCACCTGCACGCAACCGCCGACGATTTGCAGCGGGGCTTTGGTCAAGCGCTGGCCGTCCTGCCAGATCCAGTGGGTGTCGATGGCGGTGATTTCACCCGGCGCGGCCGCCGCGACGTGGGTGAACATTGCCAGCGAAATATCGAAGTGGTTGTTTGAGTGCGAACCCCAGGTCAGGCCCCATTCATGGCACATCTGCGCCACGCGAACCGAACCCTGCATGGTCCAGAAATGCGGATCGGCCAGCGGAATGTCCACCGATTGCAACTGAATGGCGTGGCCCATTTCCCGCCAGTCGGTGGCGATCATGTTGGTTGCGGTTTTCAGTCCGGTGGCACGGCGGAACTCGGCCATGACCTCACGGCCCGAGTAACCGTTTTCCGCGCCGCACGGGTCTTCGGCGTAGGCCAGAACGCGGTGCTGATCGCGGCACAAGCGAATGGCTTCCTTGAGTGACCATGCGCCATTCGGATCGAGCGTAATGCGCGCATCCGGAAAACGTTCAGCCAGCGCAGTAACCGCTTCGATTTCCTCATCACCACCGAGCACGCCACCCTTGAGCTTGAAGTCCTTGAAACCGTAGCGGGCGTGAGCGGCTTCAGCCAGACGAACCACCGCGTCAGCGGTCATGGCTTGCTCATGACGCACACGGAACCAGTCATTATCGGCGTCCGGTTCGCTGCGGTAGGCCAGGTCGGTTTGATGGTGATCACCCACGTAAAACAGGTAACCGAGCATCTTCACTTCGTCACGTTGCTGGCCTTCGCCGAGCAGGGCGGCGACCGGTACGTCCAGATGCTGGCCGAGCAGGTCGAGCAGGGCGGCCTCAAGCCCCGTGACGGCGTGAATGGTGATCCGCAGGTCGAACGTCTGCAAACCGCGCCCGCCGGCGTCGCGATCGGCAAAGGCCTGGCGCACCTGGTTGAGAATCTTCTGATACGTGCCGATCGGGCTGCCAACCACCAGCGCGCGGGCGTCTTCCAGTGTCTGGCGAATACGCTCGCCACCCGGGACTTCACCGACGCCGGTGTGGCCGGCGTTGTCCTTGAGAATCACGATATTGCGGGTAAAAAACGGACCATGGGCGCCGCTCAGGTTAAGCAGCATGCCATCGTGGCCGGCCACCGGAACCACCTCCATGCTGGTGATGATCGGGGCTTTTGCACAGTCTTGTGGTTGCATTTTCTTGTCCTTTTAAACAACGAATCAGGCGTGGTTGGGCGTTGGTTTGCCCAGCGCAACGGCCGGTGCGGTTTTGGGGGTGTTACGTGCGGCGAAGACAATGATCGCGGCAATGATCGAGGTCGCGGCCAACCCGTACAGGCCGCCCTGAATCGAACCGGTGTGCTCCTCCAGCAGGCCGAAGGTGGTCGGCGCAACGAATCCGCCGAGGTTGCCCACCGAGTTGATCAGCGCGATTACACCGGCGGCGATTCGCGCATCCAGATAGGCCTGGGGGATCGGCCAGAACAGCGACGAAGCGGACTTGAAACCCAGTGCCGCAAAGCAGATCGCAACAAAGGCAAAGATCGGCCCGCCGGTGGTCGACATGAACATCCCGGCGGCGGCAATCAACAGCGCAGCAGCCACCCACGCTTGCTGGTGTTTCCATTTGGCGGACAGAGAAGCGAAGGCGTACATGCCGATAATCGACAGCAGCCAAGGGATCGAGTTGAACAGCCCGACCTGAATGTCGCTGAGGTCGCCCATCTTCTTGATGATGCTCGGCAGCCAGAAGGTCGCGGCATAGATGGTCAGCTGAATGAAGAAGTAGATCAGGCAGAACAGGATGATCTGGCGATCCTTGAGCAGTTTGCCCAACGACGGTTTGATCGGCGTCGCGGCTTCGCGGGCCAGTTGTTCGTCCTCGATGGCGTTGACCAGCGCATCCTGTTCTTCGCGGCTCAGCCATTTGGCGTCGTGGGGTTTGGAGTCCAGCCAGAACCAGACGAACACGCACAGCCCGACGGAAAACATCCCTTCAATGAAGTACATCCATTGCCAGCCGTGCAACCCGAAACCGTCGAGTTGCAGAAGCAACCCGGACAGCGGGCCGGAGATCAGCGAGGCCACCGCCGAGCCACTGAGAAAAATGGCAATCGCCTTGCCGCGCTCAACCCCTGGCAGCCAGCGCGTGAAGTAATAAATCACTCCCGGAAAGAACCCGGCTTCGGCCACACCCAGCAGGAATCGCAGGATGTAGAAGTGGGTTTCGTTCTGGATGAACGCCATGCCGGCGGCCACCAGGCCCCAGGTCAGCATGATGCGGGTCAGCCAGATTCGTGCGCCGACTTTTTGCAGGAGAATGTTGGAGGGGACTTCGAACAGCGCGTAACCGATGAAGAACAGCCCGGCACCGAGTCCGTAGGCGGCAGCGCCGATCCCCAGGTCGTGTTCCATATGGGCGCGGACGAAGCCGATGTTCACACGGTCGATGTAGTTGACGATGAACATGATGACAAACAGCGGCAGGACATGGCGTTTCACTTTTGAGATGGCGGACTTCAGGACCGAATCGGTACCGTCGTGCATCCCTGATACGGATGTATTCACTTGGTTTCTCCCACTGATTATTTTTATGCGGGGTGTTGCGTTGTTGATAGACATCATACAACTTGGTTTTTTTAATGTGCAAGGGGTGATGTCCAACGAAAGGGTGACATTCCGGCGATTTGTTATGCTTTTTCTGGTGTTGATCTGCGGACGCCTTACCTGGAATCGGCGCAGTTGTTGAGTGTTGTCATACAAGTTGGGTGTTGTTTTCTGGAGATCCCAATCCCGCGCGGTGCTACGATTCCGTTAGCCCCGTTTCCGGATCATCGCCATGCAACCTGACCTCGATACGCCAGCCCCAAGGCGCAGCCACAACCTCGCTCACGACCTGGTCGCCAAGCTGACCCAGAGCATCTTGCTGGGCCAGATGTTGCCGGGGGACAAGTTGCCGTCGGAAAACTCGATCGTTCAGGCACACGGCGTCAGTCGCACTGTGGTGCGTGAGGCGATCTCGAAATTGCAGGCGTCGGGGCTGGTGGAAACCCGTCACGGCATCGGCACGTTTGTTATCGAGCGCGCGCCGGAGCAAGGCTTGCGGCTGAATGTCGATACAGCATTGGGAGTGCGCAGCATTCTGGAGTTGCGCATGGGCCTGGAAACCCAGGCCGCGGCGCTTGCGGCGACGCGTCGCACGGATCTGCAATTGGCTCAGATGCGTGAAGCGCTGGACGATTATCAGAGCTTGCTGGCCAACAACGACAGTTGCGTGGAGGCGGACAAGCGCTTCCACCTGTTGA
Organism: Pseudomonas sp. 3296; assembly: GCF_031456615.1. Classification (NCBI taxonomy): domain Bacteria; kingdom Pseudomonadati; phylum Pseudomonadota; class Gammaproteobacteria; order Pseudomonadales; family Pseudomonadaceae; genus Pseudomonas; species Pseudomonas sp. 3296. The sequence goes on along the minus strand of NZ_JAVDUY010000009.1, from coordinate 284,955 downwards.
TTGCCGAAGCCACCGGCAATGTGTGTTTCACCGACATCATGCAGCACTTGGGCAGTGCGATGATCCCGCGCACCCGCGTCAATGCCGCCGAGCGCGGAGCGGCGGATCTGAGCAAGCTGGGGCAACTCGCCAACCTCGAACACGAGGCGATTCTCAACGCCATCAAGCGTCAGGATCCGGACGCGGCGCGGGCGGCGATGTGGTTGCACCTGACCAACAGCCGCGACCGCTTTTCCGCAGGCGGCGCCTGAGTCGCCGCTTGGGTCATGACCGGGCGGGACTCGCCGCGACTCCCGCAGGCCGGCGCTCCAGATTCAGCGCCATCACACTGATGAGCACCGCGAGGGCACCGATGCCGACCGTCAGCGTTGGCTGTTCGCCCAAGGCATAGGCCGCCATGGCCATCGCCGTCGGCGGGATCAGGTACAGCGTCATGCTGGCGCGGCTCAAGTCCACGTGCGCCAGCACAAACGCCCAGGCCAGATAAGCCAGCGCACTGGGAAACACGCCCAACGCCATCACTGCCCACTGCACATGCGTCGGTGCGCTGACGACCTCGCTGGCCAGTCCCGGCAGGTAAATCAGCAGCAGCGCCGTGCCCGACCACACCGTGTAACACACCAGTGTCAGACCGTCGTAGCGCCCGGTTTGATGCTTCTGCAAAGCGAAGTAAAAACTCCACGACACCGCCGCCAGCAGGATCAGCCATCCGTGAATGTCGACGCTGCCCAGTCCGCGATCGCCGGCCACCACAATCACCACGCCGACCAGTCCCGCCACGATGCAACCCCAGCGCCAGAAGCTGACCCGGTCCTTGAACACAAAGCGCGCCAGCAATGTGCTGAACAACGGCGTCGATTGCGCCAATACGCTGGAGGCGCCGGCGCTGACATGCTGTTGCCCGATGTTGAGCACGACGTGATGCAGGCTCACCGCGAAAAAACCGAGCACCATCAGCAGCGGCAGGTCGCGGAGCCTGGGCAGACTGATGCCTTTGAACGCGGCAACGACCGCCATGAATGCCGAGGCAATCAGAAACCTCAGCAGGGCCAGATGGCCGGGGTCGTAGGCCTGCAAGCCGATATGAATGCCCGTTGGCGAATAACCCCAGCAGGCGATGACAAAGGCCATCGCCAGGATGATTTTGAGTGGCGAGTGGGCGGGGCGGGTGAGTGGCTTCATGGTGGGGCACCTTGGGTGTATGTGCCGAGTATCTGAAGCGGAACAGCTCACCACAACTGACTTATACTGCGTCGACTGTTCATTTTTGGTGATGATTATGGAGCTGGCGCAGATTCGCATGTTCAAGACTGTGGCCGACGTCGGCAGCATCGCTCGGGCCGCCGAGTTGCTGCATTGCGTGCCGTCCAATATCACGGCGCGAATCAAGGCGCTGGAGACGGAATTGGGCGTGGCGCTGTTTCTGCGTGAGGGCCGGGGGCTGCGCATCAGCCCGGCGGGCCAGACGTTTTTGTCTTACGCTTCGAAAATCCTGGCGCTGACCGTTGAAGCCAAACGCGCACTGGACCCGTCCGCTGACCCTTCCGGGCCGCTGCGCATCGGCGCCATCGAGTCCTCGGCCACCGGCCGGCTACCGCGCCTGCTGGCGAAATTCCACACGCGCTATCCCGCAGTTGCGCTGGAACTGACCACCGGCACCTGGGGCCAACTGCTGGATGACACACTTAACCATCGGCTCGACGGTGCGATTGTCGCGGTGGATGTCGAACGCTCCCAACTCAAGCGCACGCCGATGTACCGCGAAGAGCTGTTGCTGATTGCCTCGACATCGTTGGGGGCGGTGCGTGGCATCGCGGATTTGCAGGACAAGACCGTATTCATGTGGCCCCAGGGCTGTCCGTACCGGGCGGCGCTGGAACATTGGTTGATGCGTCAGGGGCAGGCGCTGCCGATTGTCAGCCTGGCCAGTTATGGCGCGATTGTCGGGTGCGTCAGCGCGGGAGCCGGCGTCGCGCTGGTGCCTAAAGGGGTGTTTGATCAGTACGCCAAAGGGGCAGGGTGTGCTGGGTTTGAGTTTCCGGAGCTGACGGCCATCGACAACCTGTTTTACTGGCATGAAAACGCCGGGGTTCACCCGGCGCGGGAGGCGTTTGTGGCGATGTTGCGCGAGGAGTTCGCGTGATCCACAGGGTTACGCGGTGATGGCGCAGACATCCCGCATCAACAACCCGAACCTCAGATCCACCGCATCCGGAATCGGCACATACACCGTATGCCCATCCCCCGGTGCCACTTCAATGGATTCACCTCTGACGTTGTGCAGTTGATGCAAATCGAAATGAAAGTTGCCCTTGGGCGTCATCAGTTCCAGATGATCCCCCAGCGCAAACCGGTTCTTCACCTTGATCTCCGCCATCCGGTCACGCCGCTCACCGGTCAGCTCCCCGATAAACTGCTGTCGTTCAGACACCGAACTGCCATGCTGATAATTCTGGTACTCGTCATGCACGTGCCGACGCAAAAAACCTTCCGTATAGCCACGTTGCGCCAGTGACTCCAGATCGGTCATCAGGCTGCGGTCGAACTCACGCCCGGCGACGGCATCGTCGATGGCTCGGCGATACACCTGCGTGGTGCGCGCGCAATAGAAGTGGGATTTGGTCCGGCCTTCGATCTTCAGCGAATGCACGCCCATGTGCGTCAGACGCTCGACGTGTTGCACGGCGCGCAGGTCCTTGGCATTCATGATGTAAGTGCCGTGCTCGTCCTCGAAGGCGGGCATCAGCTCATCCGGCCGATTGACCTCCTGCAACAGGAACACCTGGTCGGTGGGCGTGCCGATGCCCAAGGTCGGTTCGGGCTGATACTGTTGGACGATCTCGCCCAACTGATTTTCCGTGGCCTCCTGCGCCGAATATTTCCAGCGGCAGGCGTTGGTGCAACTGCCTTGATTGGCATCGCGTTTGTTCATGTAGCCCGACAGCAGGCAGCGCCCGGAATACGCCATGCACAACGCGCCGTGGACAAACACCTCCAGTTCCATCGCCGGCACTTGCTGGCGGATTTCGCCGATTTCTTCCAGGGACAGTTCCCGCGACAGGATGATCCGGCTCAAGCCCTGTTGCTGCCAGAACTCGACACTCGCCCAGTTCACCGTGTTGGCCTGCACCGAGAGATGAATCGGCATCTGTGGGAAGTGTCGGCGCACCAGCATGATCAAGCCCGGGTCGGACATGATCAGCGCGTCCGGCGCCATGGCGATTACCGGCGCCAGGTCCTTGAGGAAGGTCTTGAGCTTGGCGTTGTGCGGCGCAATGTTCACCACCACGTAAAAGCGCTTGCCCTGGGCCTGGGCTTCCTGGATGCCGAGGGCGAGGTTGGCGTGATCGAATTCGTTATTGCGCACCCGCAAGCTGTAGCGCGGTTGGCCGGCGTACACCGCATCGGCGCCGTAAGCGAAGGCATAACGCATGTTTTTCAGGGTGCCGGCGGGGGCGAGCAGTTCGGGGGCAAGAAGAGTCATGGCGGGGGGCAGTCGCAAAAACCGTGGAGGGTAAGCGCGTTGCCAGTGGCGCTCATTGATCTGGATCTATGCTTGATGAACAAACGGATGGCACTCGCGCGAACCGTGGCGGACTAAGCAATAAGGACGGCTCTTCATTTCAGGAGTCTGAGTCCCTGCGCACTGACACGGATCGGACATGAACGAAGAAACCGTAAAAAACAAATCACTGGTGATCTTGCTGGGGCTGGTGACTGCCGCTTTTATCTGGATTTTGTTGCCGTTCTACGGCGCGGTGTTCTGGGCGGTGATCCTTGGCATCCTCTTTGCGCCGATGCAACGTCGACTGCAATTGAAGCTGGGCTGGGAGCGCAACCTGACGTCGCTGCTGACGCTGAGTATCAGCCTGCTGATTGCGATCCTGCCAGTGATCGTCCTCAGTTTCTTCCTCGTTCAGGAAGGCGCGATGCTGTACAAAAACGTCGAAAGCGGAGAATTGGACATTGCGGGTTACGTCTCGCACTTCAAGCACAGCCTGCCGCCGTACTTCCAGCACCTGCTTGACCGGTTCGGCATAGGAGAGCTGGACGGGCTGCGCGAGAAAATCATCAAGAGCGCGGTGACGGGTAATGAGTATTTCGCCACTCAGGTGTTCAGTTTCGGCCAGGGCACGTTTGATTTTGTCGTGAGCTTTTTCATCATGCTCTACCTGCTGTATTTCTTTCTGCGTGACGGCGCCGAGCTGGCACGCAAAGTCCGCGCGGCCGTGCCGTTGGAGGAACACCAGAAGCGTCGGTTGCAACTCAAGTTCAATCGCGTGGTGCGGGCGACGGTGAAGGGCAACCTGCTGGTGGCGATCACCCAGGGCGCCTTGGGTGGTTTGATTTTCTGGTTTCTGGACATCCCCAGCGCATTGCTCTGGGCGGTGCTGATGGCGTTTCTGTCGCTGTTGCCAGCGGTGGGGGCGGGGATCATCTGGGCGCCGGTGGCGGCGTTTTTCCTGCTCAGCGGGGCGATGTGGCAGGGCGTGGTACTGGGCTTGTACGGGGTTTTTGTGATCGGCCTGGTGGATAACGTGCTGCGACCGATCCTGGTGGGCAAGGACACCAAGATGCCGGATTACCTGATCCTTATCTCGACCCTCGGCGGTCTGGCGATCTTTGGCCTCAACGGCTTCGTCATCGGGCCGCTGATCGCGGCCCTGTTCATGTCGAGCTGGGCCATTTTCATTGAAACCAAACCGAAAGTGCAGTTGCCTTAGGCGCTGAGTCGGCCCTGGCCGATACGGTGCGACAAGGCCTGGGCGGCGGGCAGCGAAGTAAGTGGGCCGCTGATCGCTTCACCGTCCTGCATCAGGTACCAACAGGCGAGTAATCCCAGCTCTCTGAGCGGTGCGGGAACGGCGCTGCCAACAACGGACATGATCTGAACCTGGGACATAAGTACCTCCATCAATCGATGGAGTTACCTTACGGACCCTGCGCTGAAACGGACAATCAACGCTTTTGATAGTCGTCATTGACGCCGATGAGTATTGGCCTCAGTCGACCACCAGATCCAGCATGTGAATCACTTCCTGCTCGTTGAGCAGGCCTTTGCGTACCAGGTTTTCGGCCAGCAGCGAAAGGAACTTGGCGCTGCGATGGCCTTCCAGGTGCTTGAGTTCGGTCAAGGCGTCATACACCTTGCTGGAAGTGCACAAACCGACGTTGCGGTGCGGGTTTTGCGTGGGCATAAGGTCGTCCTTGTTGTTATCAACCTGTTATTTGCGGACAGGTCCAAGCTTGCGGACCTGACATGACATAAATATGACCGTTTGGCGCAAGGCGAGGGCGGGTCGAGTTAATCTTGCCAATTTGCGCCGCCGACGCTGTCTCCACAGCGACCTTGACGCGATTTATCCAGACGTTCGCCGACGAACGGTCACAAAAAAGCCCCGCTGTCGAGGCGGGGCCTGATGATGGTGTTACCAGTGGCCATAACCGCGGGGAGGGCCGTAGTAACCGCGCGGCGCGTAGTAACCACGTGGTGGGCCGTAGTAAACCGGTGGTGGCCCGTAATAGACCGGCTGTTGCACGTAAACCGGTGCCGGCTGGTAATAAACCGGTGGTGGTTGTTGTACATAAACCGGCGCCGGCTGGTAAACCGGTTGAGGTTGTACATAGACCGGCCGATTGGCATTAATCAGGGCCGAACCGACGATGGCCGTACCCACCAGCGCCCCAAAGACTGCTGGTCCTTGCCAACAATTACCACAACCACCGCCATGGGCTTGTGCCTGTCCTGCGACAGCGAGTGCGCCGATCAGCAAAGCAACTGTGGGGATTTTACGGATCATGATAATTCCTCGGTTCTTCGACCCGGCGCTTGCGTCTGCAATAGACCCAAGCATTGTCGCGGGGATACTTCTAAGACAGCTTTTTTTCCAGAATCAGCACAGCAAACAGGTAAATTTTGTGTAAGGTCTGTACCGGTTTCCTGACGGTTCGCACCCGTGCGCGCCGGCATGGCCTTATGATCGAACAGACCCGATGGAATGGCTAATCCCGTCCATCTGAAAGTGCTTTAGAAGGAGAAAGTTTCATGCAGATGAACCCCAACCGAGACACCCAACTGTGCATGTCGCTGTCCGGGCGCCCCGGTAACTTCGGCCTGCGCTTTCACAATCATCTGTACGAACAATTGGGCCTGAATTTCTACTACAAGGCCTTCAGCAGCCAGGATCTGCCCGGCGCCGTGGGCGGTATTCGCGCTTTGGGCATTCGTGGCTGCGGGGTGTCGATGCCGTTCAAGGAGGCGTGCATTGCGCTGGTGGATGAGTTGGATGACTCGGCGGCGGCCATTCAGTCGATCAATACCATCGTCAACACCGACGGCCACTTAAAGGCCTATAACACCGATTACATTGCCATTGAGCAACTGCTCAAGACCCACGAAGTGCCCAAGGATTCGACCTTTGCCCTGCGCGGCAGCGGCGGCATGGCCAAGGCTGTGGCCAGTGCGTTGCGCGACGGCGGTTACCAGAACGGCTTGATCGTCGCCCGAAATGAGCGCGCCGGCCGTGCCCTGGCAGGGTCGCTGGGTTATCAATGGCAAGCGCAATTGGGGGCGCAGCGCCCACAGATGCTGATCAACGTCACGCCGATCGGCATGACGGGTGGTCCGGAGGCCGATCAACTGGCGTTTGATGCTGAAACCATTGCCGCTGCCGAGACTGTGTTTGATGTGGTGGCGATCCCCTCGGAAACACCACTGATCGTGCGCGGTCGTGCGGAAGGCAAACGGGTGATTACCGGGCTGGAAGTGGTCGCCATCCAGGCGCTGGAGCAATTCGTGCTGTATACCGGTGTCCGGCCGACCGACGAGCAGTTTCACAAAGCGGTGGAATTTGCCCGCAGCTAGGCCCCGCACCCAGGAGAATCCCCATGCATCCGCGCATTCTCAACCTGAATCAGGTCGACCTTGAACCGTTGCCCGAAGCCATGGCACCCACTGGCGATACGGCCCGCCGCTATCAGCAGCGAATCGCCCGCGTCGGTCAGCAGTTGGGTGCGCAGAAGCTGGGGTATCGGTTGTACGCGCTGGAACCGGGCATGCGCGGCAGTCCGTTTCACAGCCATCGGGTCAATGAGGAGATGTTTTACGTCGTGGCCGGGGAAGGAGAGGTGCGCCTCGGTGCCGAACGTTTCCCGATCCGAACGGGCGACGTGATCGCCTGCCCGCCGGGAGGCCCGGAAGCGGCCCACCAGATTATCAACACCAGCAGCGGGGAACTGCGCTATCTGGCGGTCAGCACCCAGCAATCGCCGGAGATTTGTGAGTATCCCGATTCCGGAAAATATGCAGTGATGGACTACTTTCATGTAGATGCCGAGGGCAATGCCTCAGGCTTCGTCGCCATCGCCCGACCGGGCGACGGTGTGGATTACTGGGACGGCGAGTAACACTCAGGCTAACAAACATCCTGTAGCAGTCGAACGCAGCCTTGCGCTGCTCGTCAGCTGCTACAGGGGGCGGGTGGGTTATTCGAGGCGGGCCAGACGTTCTTCGAGAGCGGAGATTCGCGCTTCGAGCTCTTCGATCCTTTCTACCGATACTCCACCAGAAGCCCCACGTTCCACCGGATTCTGCCGCGCCGCCAGGATAACCTCTATATCCGCCGGGTCACCCAGCGCATGCATGTACCGGTCTTCCCGCTGCCCGGCCTGCTTGGGGATCAACAACGCCAACCCCCGGGCAATCAAACGCTCCAGCTGATGCACCACCTGTTCGGTGTCTTCAAATTCATGCATGCGTCCACTGCGGGTCAGCAATTCATTGACCGTCTGCGGACCGCGCAGGAACAACAACCCCGTCAGAATCACTTGGGCCGGCACCAGTTCCAGCGCCTTGTCGACCTTGTGCTCCCAGCGATCCGCGCGGCTGCCCATCACCAGTTTGGCGAAACCGCGTCCTTCCAGCGCCCGCAGGCTCTGGCCGACCTGGCCCTGGGTCAGGTTCATCACCGGTTCGCGGCTGGTTTTCTGGTTGCACGCGATGACCAGGGCATTGAGGGTCAGCGGATAGGTTTCCGGGCTGGTGGCCTGTTTTTCGATCAACGAGCCCAGAATGCGGATTTCCGTGCTGTTAAGCCGTGGCGCGTCGAAGGTCGTTTCTTGCTCAATGCTCATGGTCTGCATCCTTACCCGATTCATGTTTTTCACGTGCGTGGATGCACTTTAGATTGGCAAGCGCCAATGGCAACTGAATTCGTCGTAGCTGCTAGGCTGTGATGACGAAACATAGATGAAATATTAACGCCATTTTTACAATCGGGCAGGCACCGTAGGCGGGCCCGCGCGACCTAGTGCGTGTGCACTCAAGGCACTGTGGCCGCTGGCTGCAGCGTTCCGAGCCACTGATCCATGCATCGAGTCAATCGGTGTGCGCCACCTTTATTCGCCCCGATAACTGAAAAACAAAAAGGGCGAGAGAGACTCCATGAGCCAAGACATTTTTGTATCCGTACTGATTCCCGCCAAAAACGAAGCCAACAACCTCAAGCCGCTGCTTGAGGAAATCCGCGTGGCCCTGGCCGACGAGGCCTACGAAATCATCGTTGTCGACGATGGCAGCACCGATGCGACCCTGCACGAACTGCGGCAGATCCGGCACAACGGCCTGAGCGCCTTGCGCATCCTGCACCATGAGCGTTCGCTGGGACAGAGCACATCGCTTTACCACGCCGCGTTCGAGGCGCGCGGGCAATGGCTGGCCACCCTCGATGGCGATGGGCAAAACGACCCGGCGGACATTCCCGGCATGCTGGCGCTGGTGCGTGGCGAGCCAGGCTCGGGGGATGTGCAATTGGTCGCCGGGCATCGGGTCAACCGCCGCGATACCGCGAGCAAACGCTGGGCTTCGCGTTTCGCCAATGGCCTGCGCAGCCGCTTGCTCAAGGACGCTACGCCGGACACTGGCTGTGGGTTGAAGCTGATCGAACGCACGGCGTTTTTGCGCCTGCCGTACTTCGACCACATGCACCGTTTTATTCCGGCACTGATCCAGCGTCACAACGGCCGAATGATCGTCCACCCGGTCAACCACCGCCCGCGCACCGCCGGGGTTTCCAAGTACGGCAACCTCGACCGCGCCCTGGTGGGCATCCTCGACCTGGTCGGGGTCTGGTGGCTGATCAAGCGCACACGCCTGAACACCCATGCGCAGGAGATTGAAGGATGAACATGACCCGCGAAGCCCTGTGGCTGGTGGTCGGTTTTGTCGGCCAGATCGCTTTCACCGGGCGCTTTATCCTGCAGTGGCTGTACAGCGAATACAAAAAACGCAGCGTGATCCCGACGAGCTTCTGGTACTTGAGCATTGTCGGCAGCACGCTCTTGCTCGCGTACGCCATTTACCGGGAAGACCCGGTGTTCATCGCCGGCCAGGCCTTCGGCACCCTCGTTTATTTCCGCAATTTACAGTTGATCGCCAAAAGCAAAAACCTGAAGGAGTAGGTCATGCGCGGATCGTTATCGACCCGAAATATTACGTTGCTCGCGGCGGTCGCCATGGCGCTGCTGTTTTTCTGGGGATTGGGCAGTGTGCCGTTTCTCAGCGTCAACGAGGCGCGCCGCGCCGTCACCGTGCGGGAAATGCACGAAGCCGGGAGCTGGTTGCTGCCGTACATGAACGGCGACTTGTACCTGTCCAAGCCGCCGTTTTTCTATTGGGCCGGCCTGGTGTCGACGGCTGTGCTGGGCGGTGTTTCCGAGTGGAGCGTGCGGTTGCCTTCGGCACTGGCGGCGACTTTGTGCTGCATCGGCACTTACTGGTACGGCGTTCGGCAGGCCGGGCGCCAGGTCGGTTTGTTCGCGGTGGTGTTCCTGGCGGCGAACGGCGCGTTCAGCCTGTTCGCCCGCCGCTCCGAAATCGAGATGCTGTTGACCTTGCTGTGCTTCGGCGCGTTGTTGGCCGCGTGGCAGTTCATCTTCCAGCAGGGCCGGGTGCTGTGGAGCCGGCTCAGCTACCTGCTGTTAGGTTGCGCGCTGCTGACCAAAGGGCCGGTTTGCCTGTTGTGGGTGACCGCGCCGGTCCTGACGTACGCCTTGATCTGCCGCGATGCCCGGGCCAAAGCCTACCTGTGTGACGGCTGGGGCTGGCTGATCGCCGTGGTGCTGGGCAGTTCGTGGTACGTGGCGGTGTCGTTGAGTCAGGGCTGGGGCATCTGGTCGTCGATCATCAGCGAAGACATCATGAACAAGATCGACGGCCAGGGCGCGGAATCCTGGTACGCGTACTTGTTGTACCTGGCCGGTGATTTCTTTCCGTTCTGGCTGATTTTGTTTGTGCAGCCACGCAAGTTCTGGGCAATGATCCGCTCGCGCCGCGAAGCGGCCATGCTGCTGTGTTGCACCCTGCTGCCGCTGCTGGTTTTTTCCCTGTTCACCGAAAAGCACGGCAAGTACCTGTTGCCGGTTTACCCGTCCATGGCCTTGCTGCTGGCGATGCACTGGGCCGCCGTGCTCGAAGGCATGCAAGGACGCTGGCGCACCGGCCTGGCCACGGTTCCCTACGTGATGCTGGCCGGGTTTGTAGTGTTTTATGTGTTCGTCGAAGCGCGGGTGCTGTCCCATCGCGTGGGGGGGCTGGAACAGGTCGCCACGCTGGCCGCCGGGCAACCGGGGCAGAAGGCCTACAGCGTCGGCGAGCCGGATATCCGGCTGGTCTATTACATGGGCCGGCCGGTGGCGCCGCTGACCCTTGCGCAGCTGCAAGGGGAGGAGCGCCCGGCGGGACTGCTGTTTGTGCAAGAACCCCTCGACCCGCAATTGCAGAATCTGGCGTCGTGCAAAGTCGGCGAAGTCGAACCCTATCTGAAACCACACCGCGCCGCGCTGCTGGTGCGCATGGGCGGTGAGTGCCAGTAAGGTCTGCGGCAGCTGAAAAAGACCCATGGCAGGAGGGGCGGGCATGGCTATAATCGGCCGACGTTTCCCCTCCTGTTACCACACGAGACTGCCATGACCATTTCCCTGTACGACGCCTCCGTCCCTGTTTTCAAGCAAATGCTCACCGCTCTCAGCGATGTGCTGAACAAGGCCGAAGCCCACGCCACCGCCAAGAACATCGACCCGAACGCATTCCTGCAAGCCCGTCTGTACCCGGACATGTTCCCGCTGGTGCGTCAGGTACAGATCGCCGTTGATTTCGCCAAAGGCGTTTCTTCGCGTCTGGCCGAAGTTGAAGTGCCGAAGTACGAAGACACCGAAACCACCTTCGCCGAGCTGCAAGCGCTGCTGACCAAGGTTCTGGCCTACATCGCGCAGATCAAGCCGGAGCAGATCAACGGCAAGGAAGGCATCGAAATCGTGACCCGTCCGGGCACCCCTAAAGAGAAGCGCTTCAGTGGCCAGGCTTACCTGCTGAGCTACGGTTTGCCGCAGTTCTTCTTCCACGTCACCACTGCTTACGCATTGCTGCGTCATAACGGTGTGGAAGTGGGCAAGCGCGATTACATGGGCGCGTTCTAAACCGCCCGGGTACAAAAAAGCCCCCGCAGCCATGGGTTGCGGGGGCTTTTTCATGTTTCAGCATTCTTAACAAACACCACTGGCCCCTGTGGGAGCGGTGTTAGTCAGGCCAGGCGTTCGGCTTTGCGCTCTTCACCCAGGCAAGCCGCCGCCGTGAACAGCACATCCGTGGACGAGTTCAGCGCCGTCTCCGCCGAGTCCTGCAACACGCCGATGATGAAACCGACCGCCACCACCTGCATGGCGATCTCGCTCGGGATGCCGAACAGGCTGCACGCCAGTGGAATCAGCAGCAGCGAACCACCCGCCACACCCGAAGCGCCACAGGCGCAAATCGCCGCGACGACGCTCAGCAGGATCGCGGTCGGAATGTCCACGGCGATGCCCAAGGTATGCACCGCCGCCAGGCTCAGCACGGTAATGGTGATCGCCGCGCCGGCCATGTTGATGGTCGCGCCGAGCGGGATCGACACCGAGTAGGTGTCTTCATGCAGGCCCAGGCGCTTGCTCAATTCCAGATTGACCGGAATGTTCGCCGCCGAACTGCGGGTGAAGAACGCAGTGATGCCGCTCTCTCGCAGGCACGTCAACACCAGCGGATACGGGTTGCGGCGCAGTTTCCAGAACACGATGATCGGGTTCATCACCAGCGCCACAAACAGCATGCAACCAAGCAGCACAGCCAGCAGATGCGCGTAGCCGATCAAGGCGCCGAAACCGGAGGTGGCGAGGGTCGAGGCCACCAGGCCGAAAATCCCCAGCGGGGCAAAACGGATCACCAGGCGCACGATCACGGTCACGCCGTTGGACAAGTCGCCCAGCACTTCACGGGTGGTGTCGCCGGCATGGCGAATGGCGATGCCCATGCCGATGGCCCAGGCCAGGATGCCAATGAAGTTCGCGTTCATCAGCGCGCTGACGGGGTTATCGACCACGCTTAGCAGCAGGCTTTGCAACACTTCGCCGATACCGCCCGGTGCGGTGACCGTGACGTCTTGCGTGGACAACACCAGACTCGACGGGAACATCATGCTGGCCACCACGGCGACCACCGCCGCCGCGAACGTACCGAGCAAATACAAAAACAGAATCGGCCGGATATGGGTTTCCTGGCCGTGCTTATGGTTGGCGATCGACGCCATGACCAGCACGAACACCAGAATCGGCGCGACGGCTTTGAGTGCCGAGACGAACACCTTGCCGATAAACGCAGTGGACTTCGCCACTTCAGGCGCAAACAGGGCCAGGGCAATGCCGGCGATCAGGCCGATGATGATTTGCGTGACCAGGGTGGTGCGATTAAGGCGTTGCAATAGAGAAGGGGATGAAGCGGTCATAAACAGCATCTCTGATTTTTATAGGAGCAGGGTTTCGCAGGTATGCAGCAACAAACAGGGCAGGCCGCAGACGGGAAACCGGAAAGGGGTGTAATGCCGATCAGTTAAACCATCACACGATCTGTAGCAGCAGGCTCCGCCAGCTGCTACAGAAGTTGCGTGATGGCTTGACTGAGCGGCTTCAGCCACAGGGTGTACGTTTTCAGGGCGCGGACTTTATCACAGCGCAGGAACGATCCTTCAGACCTGTGACGATCTGCCGCCCGCACAATCCACCAGATAAGCAGGTTCATGCAACCTGCTTTGGACACACTCTGTTAAGATTCGCCATCCTCATTTTCAAGTCTGCCAGTGGGCCTTCGGGCTATTCGCTGGTGTCGTCGTTTTCTGGAGTTGTGCATGCTGTTGCCCATTCTTCTGTTGTCCGCCGCCGGTTTCACGGTGCTGACCACGGAGTTCGTCATCGTCGGCCTGTTGCCGGCCATCGCCCGCGACCTTGAAGTCAGCATCCCGCAAGCGGGTTTGCTGGTGACGTTGTTCGCCTTCACCGTCGCCGCTTTCGGGCCGTTCCTGACTGCGTACTTCGCCCGCTTTGAACGCCGCAAGCTGTTCATTTCAGTGTTGATCATGTTCGGTCTGGCCAACACCCTCGCAGCGTTTGCGCCGAATATCTGGGTGATGGCCTTCGCCCGGTTGATTCCCGCACTCGGGTTGCCGGTGTTCTGGGCCCTGGCCAGCGAGACGGCGGTGGACATTGTCGGGCCGGACTACGCCGGGCGGGCCATTGCCAAGATAGGTTTCGGCATTGTCTGCGCCACGGTGTTCGGCATTCCGGTGGGCACGCTGATTTCCGATGCGTTCGGCTGGCGCAGTGCGTTTGGCATTCTGGCGGTCATCGCCTTTGCCAAGGCCTTGCTGCTGTTTATCTATCTGCCGAAAACCAACCTGCATCAGCATCAGGTGAGTTTCCGCTCGCAATTCAAGATCCTGCGCAGCCCACTGATGATCGGCCATGTGCTGCTGTCGATTGTGGTCTTCAGCGGCATGTTTACCGCGTACACCTACCTGGCGGACATCCTTGAGCGTCTCGCCGGTTTCAACGGCACGGTGGTCGGTTGGTGCTTGATGGGCTTCGGCGCGGTCGGGTTGATCGGTAACTCGCTGGGCGGTCGCGCGGTGGACCGTCATCCGCTGATTGCTTCGGTGATGTTTTGCGCGTTCATGATTGCCGGCCTGGTGGCGCTGGTGCCGAACATTCATTCGCCCCTCGGTCTGGCGGCGGCGATGGGCATCTGGGGCGTGACGCAGGCGGCGCTGTTCCTGGTCAGCCATGTGCGCCTGATGAAAGCGGCGCCCGAAGCGCCTGCGTTCGCCGCCTCGCTGAACATTGCCGGGGCCAACCTCGGCATCGGTCTGGGCGCGATGGTCGGCGGCCGGGTGATCGACAACTTCGGTCTGCAAGGCCTTGGCTTTGCGGCCGCCGCTTTTATCCTCGCCTCAATCCTGCTGGCGATTGCGCTGATGACCTTCAAACCACGTGAAATCTGCGCCTGAAGTTTTACAGTTCGGTGAACAGCTCGCGTCGGGCACCTTCAGTAATGGCGACAATGCCAGGGTGCTTGACCTTGCGTTCCACTGAAATGGCGTAGAACGACTCGGTCACGGCGTCGGTCTGGCCAATTACCTGCACGCCATATTGGCGTTTCACTTCATCGGCAATCACGCTCGGGCCGATGAAGATCCCGCTGCCGGACTGACCAAACGCCTGCATCAACGCGCTGTCATCGAACTCGCCAACAATGCGCGGCTGAATCTGCTGCTCGGCGAACCAGCGCTGCAAGCGGTTACGCACCACGGTTTCCGGCCCCGGAATCAACAGCGGTGCACCGTGCAGGCTGCGAGGGAAATCCAGGCCGTACTGTGCGGCCAGTTCCGCCGTGGCGAAGAAGCTGATCCCGCATTCCCCGAGTTTCTGACTGTAGCCCTTGATGTCCAGGTGCGAGGGCATCGGGCTGTCGGAAATCACCATGTCCAGACGCTGGATCGCCAGGTCGGCGAGCAAGCGTTCGAGCTTGTCTTCGCGGCAGGTGATGCGCAGCGGCTCGCTCAATTCCATGGTCGGCGCGATCAGCCGATAAACGATGGACTTGGGCACAACGTCGGCGACACCGACCCGAAACTGAATCTGCTGCTCGTTGGGTTGCGCTCGCAACATCAATTCCAGTTCGCCACCCAGCTGAAACATTTGCTCGGCGTAGGGCAGGGCCTGACGCCCCGCCTCGGTGAGTTCAAGTTGCCGGCCGACCCGTTGAAACAACTCGATGCCGTAGGTCTGCTCGAGCAGGGAAATCTGCCCGCTGATGGTCTGTGGTGTCAGGTTCAACTGCTCGCAGGCGCGCACGATGCTGCCGGTCTTGGCCACCACCCAGAAATAATGCAATTGCCGATAGTTGAGCATGAAGATCTACAGTTCGTTAAAACCGAAGTATAACCGCTAAAAATACGAATTTTCCTGAAGTGTTTGCCTCCCTAGAATGCGTCGCTATCAACGGGCCATTGTATTGGTGCCGTTTGTTCTAACGAGGGAAGCATCATGAAGATCACCACCACGGCTGTGCTGTTCGCGTCTTTACTGGTACTGGCCGGTTGCGACCAGGCCGAAAAAAGCGCTCAGCAACTAATGGGCAAGGCTGCTGAAAGCGCCAAACAGGCCATCGACGATACGCACAAAGCCGCCGAACAAGCGCTCAGCGACGCCACCGGCGGCCTGATCAGCAAGAAAGAATCAGCGGGCGAAGACAAAGAAAAAACTGAAGCTTCGTCCCAGGAAATCTAACGTCTAATACGAGTCAGGACTGACCCATGGAATACCTTTTAGAACTTGCTGCAAGCCCTACCGCCTGGGTCGCCCTGGCCACGTTGATTGTCATGGAGATTGTGCTCGGCATCGATAACCTGATCTTCATCTCGATCCTGACCAATAAACTGCCCGAGCAACATCGGCAGAAAGCCCGCCGCATTGGTATCGGCATGGCGTTGATCCTGCGTTTGGGTCTGTTGAGCACCATCGCGTTTATCGTCCAGTTGACGGCGCCTGTGATCGAAGTCCTCGGCCAAGCGTTCTCCTGGAAGGACATGATCCTGATTGCCGGCGGCCTGTTCCTGCTGTGGAAAGCCACCACCGAGATCCATCACAGCATGGATCCGGCACCGGAAGATCCGAAGTCGGCGACGTCGACCGTGACCCTGGGCTTTGCCGCTGCAATCGGGCAGATCCTGATGCTGGACATGGTGTTTTCCATCGACAGCATCATTACGGCGGTCGGCATGACCGAGCATTTGCCGATCATGATCATCGCGGTGGTGGTGTCGGTGTTGGTGATGTTGCTGGCGGCTGATCCGTTGGCCAGGTTCATCAACGACAACCCGACGGTGGTGATGCTGGCGCTGGGCTTCCTGATCATGATCGGCATGACGCTGATCGCCGAAGGCTTCGGCGCCCATGTACCCAAAGGCTACGTCTATGCGGCCATGGCGTTCTCGGCAACGATCGAGTGCTTGAACATGATGTCGCGTCGGGCCAAGCAGAAGCGCATCACTGCTGATGCTTGATGGGCTGTAAATGAAAGGCCGCCTGAATACGAAAGTGTTCAGGCGGCCTTTTTTTTGAAGACGGAAATTGCCACTCAGTGCACGGTGGCGTGACGGACAGCGGACTTTTTGCTGGTTTCTTCAGGTGTTGATTGAATCGGGTGGTGATGGTGCCGCCGGGTAATGCGCAGGACTCCCCACAACATGGCGGCGGCAACGGCCAGCCAGCCGGAAATCAACATCACGATCGTCATTGTCAGGCTCATCGTGCCTCCTCTTCGCCCTGCATCGGGCACACACACTATGCCACTGACAGTCTAGTCGGTGCTGTGTGTCAGACAATTGACCAAAGGTCGCCTGTCACTAACCAGTTCGCTCTATCGAATGCAGGCAGCTGCCGGTTAAGGCTATACCGCCGTCGCGCGGCATCCTATGATCGACAGCCTAGCCGGGAGCCTGTTGCCTGGCGTCTGAACAAGAGAGTGAAGATGGAGCGGGTATTTTCTCGAATTCGCATGGCGGCGCTGATTGTGGGCTGTGTGGCCGGGTTGGCAGGATGCGCCGGGAGCGTTGCGCCGCAGATCAAGCGTCTGCCGGAACGGGTGGAACTCAGCGGTACGTTCTATCGCGGGCAAGCCTTTCAAAGCGGACCGCAAGTACTGGCCAGCCTGTTGGCGCAGCAGGGCATTGTGATTACCCCGGGATTGCTGGAAAAACCCCTGCATGTGCCGGGCGCCGAAGACCAGTTAGAGCAGAATATGCAGAACCTGGCCCGCGAATACGGGATGGTGGTTTATCCCCTCGACAGCGCGTTGCCCGCACTGCTGACTCAGGTTGCCGCCGGCTATCCGGTGATGGTGCGCTTCACTGAAGGCACCGCGCTCTGGGCTGAGCCGCGCTACGCCATTCTCGCCGGGTACAACCGCAAGAAGCAGACCGTGCTGCTGCGCGCAGGTATGAATCACCGGAACATGATGAGCTTCAGTTCGTTTGAATCGTCGTTCAAGGACGCGGGCGGCTGGGCCGTACTGATCCAGAAGCCGAACCAGATTCCGGCCAACGTCGATCAGCAGCGCTGGCTGAAGGCTGCGAATGATCTGGGGCAAGCGGGTCAGGAGCAAGCGGCGGCGCGGGCCAAGAAGGCACTGACCACGCAGTGAGTGTCCGTTCGTCATTTTGCAGGGCACTGCTGCGTGCGGCGGCTCTCTAAAGGACAGGGCCCGGATTTGTCCGGGCCATATCCAAGGAGGCGCCCATGGCACATTCCACTACCCCAGTCGGCCCGCACTCGTCTGAGCACTCTTCGGGCGATGAGTTGGGATTCGATCCCGATTCGCCGGACCTCGCCGACCCCCAGGTCGACCCCATCGGTCCTGCCAAGGCGCCCAGGGACGTGAAGCCGGGCGACAACCCCAAGGCACCAGCGAAGCCCTACGATCCCCTCGCTGACCTGAAACCCTGAGCCCTGATGAGGTGCTTATGTCTACCGATTCGAGTTTCGACGACAAACGTCCGGACAGCGTTCCTACCACGCCCCAAGAAGACATTGACCCGGTCATGGATCCGGACAGCCCGTTGCGCGATCCTCTGGCCAGGCCCGTGGTGGTGTCGACGGAACATCCGCATGATTGGAGAGATCCGAGCAAGGGAGATGGCATTCCGGATGACGATCAGATGCCGCTACCCAATGACTGACAAACGCCAGGCGAAAAAAAGCCCCGGAGGTGCGGGGCTTTTTTGTTTATTTTGAGGCTTCAACCACGCCGCTCTGGCGGTGCTTGAGGTTCTTGTCGGATTTGTACTGCAAGGCAACGGATGGAACCTCTGCGCCCTTGCCGGTTTCGACCCAGTTGCGGATACGGGTGGCGTCGGCAAAGTGGGTGTACTTGCCATAGGCATCGAGGATGACCAGCGCAACCTGGCGATTACCCATGCTGGTCACCAGCACCAGGCAGTGACCCGCTTCGTTGGTGAAGCCGGTTTTCGTCAGCTGGATATCCCAGTCCGGTTTGCGTACCAAATGGTCTGTATTGCGGAAACCCAGGCTGTAGTTGGGTTTACGGAACGACACGGTTTTTTCCTTGGTGGTACTCAGCTCGGTCAGCAGCGGGTACTTGTGCGCAGCCACCAGCAGTTTGCTCAGGTCACGGGCAGTGGACACGTTACGCGGGGACAGGCCGGTCGGTTCGACGAAGTGGGTGTTGACCATACCCAGCGCCTTGGCCTTGGCGTTCATCGCGGCGATGAAGGCAGCATAGCCGCCCGGATAGTGGTGGGCCAGGCTCGCTGCGGCGCGGTTTTCCGAAGACATCAGGGCAATCAGCAGCATTTCCTTGCGGGGCATTTCGCTGTTGAGTTTGACCCGGGAAAACACACCCTTCATTTCCGGGGTATCGCTGATATTGATGTTGATGTATTCGTCCATGTTCTGTCGGGCTTCAACGATGACCAGGCCGGTCATCAGTTTGCTGACAGACGCAATCGGCACCACCACGTCAGGGTTGCTGGCGTAGATGATTTTGTTCGTCTGCATATCCATGACTAATGAGCTGCCCGAAGCAAGTTTGAGATGTTGTGCATCTCGCGGCGCAGCGGTGGTATCGCCAGCGCTGGCGATTGGCGTGATGAAAGTCCCTGTAACTGCAAAAAATAGGCTCAGGATGGAAAGACGGATTTTCACGCTGGCAGACTCATTATGTGTTGATAAGCCGTTTTGTAACGGGCTATTTCGTAAAAGCGCGACATTCTGGAGTATGGCTGAATAACTGTCGATGGTTGTTCAAGTAACAGGTGAAAGTCCTGTGAAACATGAAAAAAATGTCATTTTCAGGCGAATGGCAGGGCTTTTTCTTCAGGCAAAAAGAACCCCGCCATGGGCGGGGTCGTTTTACATGCTTTGGAACTCAGCTGTGCAGGGTTTCCGCCGCATACAGTGTGTTTTCCAGCAGGCAGGCACGGGTCATCGGGCCAACGCCGCCAGGAACAGGGGTGATCCAGCCAGCGCGGGGCAGGGCGGTTTCGTAGATCACGTCGCCGACCAGTTTGCCATCTTCCTGGCGGTTGATCCCGACGTCGATCACGATCGCGCCTTCCTTGATCCACTCACCCTTGACCAGGCCCGGTTTGCCAGCGGCCACCACCACCAGATCGGCACGGCCCACGTGGCCGGCCAGATCCTTTGTAAAGCGGTGGGTGACGGTCACGGTGCAACCGGCCAGTAACAATTCCATCGCCATCGGGCGACCGACAATGTTGGACGCCCCGACAATCACTGCATCCATCCCGTAAAGATCGGCGCCGGTGCTTTCCAGCAGGGTCATGATGCCTTTAGGGGTGCAGGGGCGCAGCAGTGGAATACGCTGGGCCAGGCGACCGACGTTATAAGGATGGAAACCGTCGACGTCTTTGTCCGGGCGGATGCGCTCCAGCAACTTGGAGGCGTCCAGGTGTTCAGGCAGAGGAAGCTGAAGCAGAACGCCGTCGATTGCCGGGTCGTCGTTCAAGCGATCGATCAGATCGGTCAGCGCTTCTTGAGTGGTTTCGGAAGGCAGGTCATAGGCTTGGGATATAAAGCCGACCTCTTCACAGTCTTTACGCTTGTGCGAGACATAAACCTGAGAGGCGGGATCGCTGCCGACCAGGATCACCGCGAGGCCGGGTGTACGCAAGCCTTGCTCGCGACGCTCGGCAACTCGTTTGGCGATCTGCTGGCGCAGGCTGGCGGCGATCGATTTGCCGTCGATTAGTTGTGCAGTCATTGCGCGTGATTAACCATCGAGAGGGGAAAAAAAGAGAACACATTCTCGCATGTCATGAGGTGAGGGCAAAGGCGCTTGGTCTGCAAATTCCCCTAACTCCTTTAATTAAATGAATTTTTTTTAAAAAGGATTTGACGACCCTCAGGGGGCTCTATACTATTCGTCGCACTTGTCGGGCACAGCCTAGCACTGGTTAGGAAGGTCAAGCGGAGCTACGGTTTCGCGAGGCTGGAAAGCACTTAGTTTGTAGTCCTCCAAGAGTACAAATTACAAGGCGCCCGTAGCTCAGCTGGATAGAGCATCCGCCTTCTAAGCGGATGGTCGCAGGTTCGAGTCCTGCCGGGTGCGCCATTAGGCAGCTTTGGCACAAGTAGCGCAATATGGTGGGCGTAGCTCAGTTGGTAGAGCACGGGATTGTGACTCCCGTTGTCGAGGGTTCGATCCCCTTCGTCCACCCCATATTTCGAAAGGCGCCAGATTAACAGTCTGGCGCCTTTGCTTTAACAGCTTCAACCCGCGGATGTGGTGGAATTGGTAGACACACTGGATTTAGGTTCCAGCGCCGCGAGGCGTAAGAGTTCGAGTCTCTTCATCCGCACCAAATAAAGCTTCATTCATGCCGATTGGCTTGGTTGGGGTCAGCAGGGAAGTTATTTACTTCTTTGTCACGCAATATGGTGGGCGTAGCTCAGTTGGTAGAGCACGGGATTGTGACTCCCGTTGTCGAGGGTTCGATCCCCTTCGTCCACCCCATATTCGAAAGGCGCCAGACTTAACAGTCTGGCGCTTTTTTTTTGGTTTGAAAGCGGCGCGGGCCTGAAAAGTGCTGCGTCTTTTTTGTTCATGCTTTTGCGTCACGGCATCCCGTCGGTATCGCTCAGTGTTTGGCGAGGCGTAGAAGGGGGGCTGAGGTGTTGTAGCGGGGAGGGGGCGTTGCCTTGGTTGCGCCGGGAGTTAGTGCTCAATTCTTGTGCCGCCCTTCGATGAGAGGGGCGGGGTTGTGCGGTTGCGCTACCTATAGAGAGCCAGGGGCTTTCAGACCGAAGCTGGGATTAATTAGCTTGAAGTGAGAGCAGGCGTTTTGTGCGTCGATATCAATGCGAACCCGGTTGATAGTCGCGCCGGTATTCCATTTTGGTATCGTGCGAAGATCAATCTGATGTCGCCCTGTCGGGGCTGAAAATCTCGCGCTGTGCGCTTCATCGTATGAGGCTTGTCCAGCTTCAAGCCAAAATAGCTGTAGCGGAACTGATGCTGTGTTGTCAGAGCAGGTCAGGTCGATGTTCAGGTGTTGCGGGGTTGTCTGTGTGGTCGTATTTGAGAGTGCGAAATCAACAAAGGCATCGGTTCCGTTGATTTGATAATCGTTCTTGGACGGGCCTTGTATCAGGTCGTGAACGCCTACTGGCGTCGACGTTTTGGTGGCTTTGAATTCGCTGCTGTCGGCGTTGAAGGCCGGAGGTGGGTAAATGGCAAACCACGGTGTTCTCGCGGCGCGTTCGACAACAGTAACGAACACATAATCCGGCTTCCATTTTTCAACGAGTTCGGCAAAGCGGCCGCCGGGCTTGATTGCCTCGCTCCAGTGAAGTTGGAGTACTTCGCTAAACGTCGCGTCCATGAGCGGCGACAGGGAGTTGCCATATGAATCTCTCAGCCAAAGTACCTTTTTATTATTGAGTGCCCCTGCAGAAGTAACCAGTAGCGGTGTCATCGGCGAGGCAACCACTGGATTGCCACCTTTGGCAAGGATCTGTTTGGTGTCGAAATCGGTTTGAGTGGTTTCTACCGCTGGCATTGATCCGTTCAAGACTGGATTGCGTTCGGAAAGGCTTCCTTGGAGTCGAAGAAATTTCGCCAGATCGCCGCCAATCCCCGGGTCGACTCGAAGTAACTCATACGCTTTCTCTGATGGCCATCTCAGCTCGGATGTGCTTTTTTCGATCTGTTGGGAAAAGGCATGGAACGCGACTCCGGCACCCAGGGCATTCCAATGGGTATCGGTTTTGTAATATAGAACTTCTTCGTGCGTCTCTTTGGCGTTTAGTAGTGCTGGCCTGAGATCAACAAAATGCTCTCCATTCGTTTGTGCGAACAAAGTGTCAATGGGGTTGGAGGGTGTTGGCTTGGCCCAGTTCGGCATGTGTTCCGGGTAAATGGTGCCTTTGTTTGGTCCGACCATAATTCGGAAGGCCTTTACACCTTTGCTGGCAAGGTAAGCGTCCCACGCTTCTGTGGCAGCCCCGATTTCCTTGGCGAGTTGGATATCGCTCTCCGTCGCGGGACGCCTGTCATCGGACAGGGTCGCTTGATAAAGGTCTCCTAGATAAAGCCAGCCATCCTTTCCGATGATCACTTGTTTCGGATCTGTGCTGATCCCGAATGGGTACAGCGCTGACGCTGTCCAGCGGGATGCGAAGTCCATGTTGTAAAGGAAGGCCTTTTCCTGCAGGTGAATGGCGTCCCGATTCGGTGCAGTCATTATGTTGATAGCTGGAACTGCAAGCAGTGCCAGGGCAGTCGAGATTAAAAAAGCGAATACGCTACGTTTCATAGGGGGCATCAAAAGTTGAAGTAAAGGAAGACTGAGCTGGTAGCCGCTAGCGTGAAGCATATCGCCACTGAGAATAGGACGGCGCTGTAGGTCACCTTCCATCGTCCGATCGCCCCGGTTGCCATTTCCATTGAGTTCTTTTGGGCGATGATCGTAAAAGCGATGATGATTGCCGCGAAAGTAGGTAGTTGGCCGACAAGGCTTGCGGGTGTTACCTGTAATGCCAGGTCTGACAGCCATCCGCCCCAGGCCAGGTCTGATGTCGGAACGGGTGCGCTGGTGTGGCCAAAGGCGGAGCGGAAGTCGACCATTCCGCTGAGTACTCGCCACGCATCATCCATTGTTTTGGCGCGGAAAAAGACCCATGTGATGTTGACAAACATGAAGGTGACGAACCAGGCCAGTGCCGGTGTCATCGGGCGGCGCAAGCGTGCCCAGAAACGATGGATTACAAGGGCTGCGCCATGCATGGCTCCCCAAATCACGAACATCCAGGTGGCGCCGTGCCATAGGCCGCCCAGAACGAATGTGGCAAACAGGTTGAAATAAGTACGATATTCTCCAGAGCGATTTCCGCCTAAAGGAATATAAAGATAATCGCGAAGAAAGTTGCTCAGCGTGATGTGCCAGCGCCGCCAGAAGTCCTGGATACTCAGGGCTTTGTAGGGTGAGTTGAAGTTTATCGGTAGCCAGACATTAAATAGCAGGGATGCCCCGATGGCCATGTCGCAATAGCCACTGAAGTCAAAATAAAGCTGGAAGGTATAGGAAAGGCTTGTGGCCCAGGCGGCAAAGAAGCCAAGCGTCTGGCCGCCATCAAATCCTGCTGTTGCCCAGACCGCAAAATGATCTGCAATGACCACTTTTTTGAAAAGGCCTATCGAAAAGATAAACAGGCCTTTTAGGATGTTAGGATATCTGCGGGTCAGCGTCCAGCGTGAGGAGAACTGCGGCATTATCTGGCGATGATGAACGATCGGGCCGGCAATCAGGTGCGGGAAAAATGTCACGAACAGCGAGTAATTCAGCAGGTCATACTCGGCCGTTTCGCCTCTGTAGCTGTCCACCAGGTAAACAATTTGAGTGAAGGTGAAGAAACTGATAGCCAGTGGCAGCAGTATATGAGGGAGCGGGAAATTCGTGCCTGCAATAATATTAATATTACTTAGCAGAAAGTCAGTGTATTTAAAGTAGCCCAGTAACAGTAAGTTGGCGGCGATACCCGTCGTCAGAACTATTTTTCTGTTGGCGCCATGGTGGGGTTTTTTAGTCTCCCGAAGAGACTGTTCGTGCGCTTGGGCGAGTCCGGTGCCTATCGCAAAATTCAAAAAAATTGAACCAAGGATAAGGGGTAGGTACTGGACATCCCAGTACGCATAAAAGAACAGGCTTGCTGCAACCAGCCAGACCTTTCCTGCGGTAATCAGGCGTCGATGATTTAGCCAAAAGTATACAAAAAACGAAATCGGCAGAAAAATCAGAATGAACTGCCATGAGCTAAAAATCATGTGAGATGAGGCCGGCTAGGGTTTATGAGTTCGGTAGGCATATATCGAGGACCGCTCAGCAATAAACGCAGAGGGTTGTACTACCGATATGAGGGTCTGGATGCTGCATTCGAGCGGGGGGGGAGTAGTTATGCCCAACCCGTTTCGCGGCACGATTACAGTCAATTTTGGACGAGGCACATGGTATCGTCGCCTTGGGGCGAAGTCCACAATGCAGGGGGGCTTTTTGCTTGTAGGGTATCTGTGGTTAGCAGGCAGTATTGCTGGTGTGATGTTTCGCTTTTTTTCCTTGTTGTTGCCTGTTACTTGAACTTGGCAATTCCTAACTTGATGACTGAAATGGTGTTCGGAAACAGGCCGGCTTTTTCACTCTGTCTTTGTTACGGGTGATCTCGGCTGCACCTTGTCTCTGTAGGAAGTGGATGCGGCTTAAAAATGCACAGCGTACAAACGTGCGTTTTGTAAATCCATAACGTGTACAATGCCGGGCTTTTGGGGGACTGCTGGTTTTTGATGATTGGCTTATGCTGTTGATTTTTGTGGTGTTTCTATAGCTTAATAGCGCTTTGGTCCGCAACGTGGGAGATTTCTGGTCTCTCCGTCTACCCAAGCAAACAGCTGAGCTGCTAGCAGATTGCGGCGTGGTACCTGAAAAGGGCTGCGCCGTTTTTGTTCCGCAAGCCAAAATTTTGCGGCCGCGGTTTCCGGGGTTGAGAAGGGTGGAACGGGTTATCGTATTTGTGTTGCTCGATGATGCCGATTCGCCCGTCGGTCTCCTTGTGGGGTCGACTGTCAGGGGATGGATTGCCGATGCCTTCTATATATAGAAGGATTGGTGCAGAGCCCTGGCGTGACTGGCTGTATTTGCAAACAGGGCGAGGCACAACCGTTTGTCCCCGCCTATTAACTGCCTGCTGCGTTTTTACCCGTTTTCAGTAGGGTGACTTCTTGAGTTTGACCCACTAGAATGCATGCCCTTGATTCTGGGGTCGGAAACGGCCGGCTAACGTCTGTGCAACGAGGAATATCCATGCAAGTTTCTGTTGAAAATACTTCTGCTCTTGAGCGCCGCATGAGCATCACCGTGCCGGCTGAGCGCATCGAGACTCAGGTCAACAAGCGTCTGCAGCAGACTGCCCAAAAGGCCAAGATTGCTGGCTTCCGTCCAGGCAAAGTGCCAATGAGCGAAATCAAGCGCCGTTTCGGTGCTGATGCGCGTCAAGAAGCCGTGGGCGATGTGATCCAGTCTTCTTTCTACGAAGCTGTTGTTGAGCAAAAGCTGAACCCGGCTGGCGCACCTTCGATCGAGCCTAAGTCGATTGAAGCGGGCAAGGACCTGGAATACGTCGCTATTTTCGAAGTGTTCCCTGAGTTCACCGTTGCCGGTTTCGAAGGTATCACCGTAGAGCGCCTGAGCGCTGACGTGGCTGATGCCGATCTGGACAAAATGCTGGACATCCTGCGCAAGCAGAACACCCGTTTCGAAGTGACCGATCGCGCTGCCCAGAACGAAGATCAGTTGAACATCGATTTCGTCGGCAAGGTTGACGGTGAAGTGTTCGCTGGCGGTTCTGCCAAAGGTACTCAGCTGGTGCTGGGTTCCGGCCGCATGATCCCTGGCTTCGAAGACGGTCTGGTTGGCGCTAAAGCTGGCGAAGAACGTGTTCTGAACCTGACTTTCCCAGCTGACTACCAGAACCTGGATCTGGCTGGTAAGACTGCCGAGTTCACCGTAACCGTGAACACTGTTTCCGAGCCAAAACTGCCAGAGCTGAACGAAGAGTTCTTCGCTCAATTCGGCATCAAGGAAACGGGTCTGGAAGGCTTCCGCACCGAAGTGCGCAAGAACATGGAGCGCGAACTGCGTCAGGCGATCAAATCCAAGGTCAAGAATCAGGTAATGGATGGTCTGCTGACCACCAACCCGATCGAAGTGCCTAAGGCTCTGCTGTCCAACGAAGTTGACCGTCTGCGCGTGCAGGCTGTTCAGCAGTTCGGCGGCAACATCAAGCCTGACCAACTGCCGGCCGAGCTGTTCGAAGAACAAGCCAAGCGCCGCGTCGTACTGGGTCTGATCGTGGCTGAAGTGGTCAAGCAATTCGACCTCAAGCCTGACGAAACCCGCGTTCGCGAAATGATTCAGGAAATGGCTTCGGCCTACCAAGAGCCCGAGCAGGTTGTGTCCTGGTACTACAAGAACGACCAGCAACTGAACGAAGTTCGTTCGGTTGTGCTGGAAGAACAAGTTGTGGATACTGTTCTGCAGAAAGCTAGCGTGACCGACAAATCGGTCTCTTACGAAGAAGCAGTCAAGCCGGTAGAAGCTCCACAAGCCGACTGATTGTTTTTGCGGTAAGAAGCACACACCATAAGCCAGCCTTCGTGCTGGCTTATGCGTATTCAAGACATAACTATTTGGGAGTGACTGCAGAGCATGTTCCGTAATTCGTATATTCAGCAGAACTCTGATATCCAGGCCGCAGGCGGCCTGGTCCCGATGGTTGTCGAGCAGTCTGCTCGTGGCGAGCGCGCCTATGACATCTACTCGCGCCTTCTCAAGGAACGAGTGATCTTTCTGGTTGGTCCGGTAGAGGACTACATGGCCAACCTGATCTGTGCGCAATTGCTGTTCCTTGAAGCGGAAAACCCGGACAAGGACATCCATCTCTACATCAACTCGCCGGGCGGTTCGGTGACTGCGGGCATGTCGATCTACGACACCATGCAGTTCATCAAGCCAAACGTGTCGACCACCTGTATCGGTCAAGCGTGCAGCATGGGCGCGTTCCTGTTGACAGCCGGTGCGCAGGGCAAGCGTTACTGCCTGCCGAACTCGCGTGTGATGATTCACCAGCCTCTGGGCGGTTTCCAGGGCCAGGCTTCGGATATCGAAATCCATGCCAAGGAAATCCTCTTCATTCGTGAGCGCCTGAACACGCTGATGGCCAAGCATAGCGGGCGCACTCTTGAAGAAATCGAGCGCGACACCAACCGCGACAATTTCATGAGTGCAGAAGCAGCGCGTGATTACGGGTTGATCGATGAAGTGATCAGCCAGCGCCCCGCTTAAAATAAGCAGCTCAAAATAAGGTTGGTCGGCAGGTCCGACCACCTGCGGGCTTGAAAAAGCCCGCAATAGCCTTCATCTTGTGTTGCAAGCCTATCGGATTTGGATCGAACGAATGACTGACACCCGCAACGGCGAGGACAACGGCAAGCTGCTCTATTGCTCCTTCTGTGGCAAAAGCCAGCATGAAGTACGCAAATTGATTGCCGGCCCCTCGGTCTTTATCTGCGACGAGTGCGTCGACCTGTGCAATGACATCATCCGAGAGGAGGTGCAGGAAGCCCAGGCCGAAAGCAGCGCGCATAAATTGCCTTCGCCTAAAGAAATCAGCGGCATCCTTGATCAGTATGTGATTGGTCAGGAGCGTGCGAAAAAGGTTCTGGCCGTAGCGGTTTACAACCACTACAAACGCCTGAATCAGCGTGACAAAAAGAATGACGACGTCGAACTCGGCAAGAGCAACATCTTGCTGATCGGTCCGACAGGCTCGGGTAAAACCCTGCTTGCCGAAACACTGGCTCGTTTGCTGAACGTTCCGTTCACCATTGCCGACGCAACCACCCTCACCGAGGCGGGTTACGTGGGTGAAGATGTCGAGAACATCATTCAGAAGCTGCTGCAGAAGTGCGATTACGACGTAGAAAAAGCCCAGATGGGCATTGTCTACATCGACGAAATCGACAAGATTTCGCGCAAGTCTGACAACCCGTCGATCACCCGGGACGTTTCCGGTGAAGGCGTGCAGCAGGCCCTGCTCAAGTTGATCGAAGGCACGGTCGCTTCCGTTCCACCTCAGGGTGGTCGCAAGCATCCGCAGCAGGAATTCCTTCAGGTCGACACCCGTAACATCCTGTTCATCTGCGGTGGTGCGTTCTCCGGTCTGGAAAAGGTTATTCAAAACCGCTCCACCAAGGGCGGCATCGGTTTCAACGCGGAAGTGCGCAGCAAGGAAGAAGGCAAGAAAGTCGGTGAGTCCCTGCGTGAAGTCGAGCCTGACGATCTGGTCAAGTTCGGTCTGATCCCGGAGTTCGTCGGTCGTCTGCCGGTACTTGCCACACTGGACGAGCTTGATGAGGCTGCGCTGATGCAGATTCTCACCGAGCCGAAAAATGCTCTGACCAAGCAGTATGCCAAGCTGTTCGAGATGGAAGGCGTGGACCTGGAATTCCGGGCCGACGCACTGAAATCGGTCGCCAAACGTGCCCTGGAACGCAAGACCGGTGCCCGCGGACTGCGCTCGATTCTCGAAGGTGTATTGCTCGACACTATGTATGAAATCCCCTCGCAGTCCGAGGTGAGCAAAGTAGTGATCGACGAAAGCGTTATAGAAGGCAAGTCCAAGCCACTGTATATCTACGAAAACAGTGAGCCTGCTGCCAAGGCCGCGCCAGACGCTTAAGCGTCACGCAGCTGGTACAAAGCGGGGGCCTTCGGGCCCCTTTGCTTTTACTGCGTTTTATCACTGTCTTTGCGCTTGTTTTTTTTGAAGGCAGCCCCCATCTTGGTTTCAAGCTTACTTCCATCTGTTTCCGGCCTTATGGCCGCCGTAGAGGCGAAATCATGAAGACAACCATCGAATTGCCTCTCCTGCCATTGCGTGATGTTGTGGTTTATCCGCACATGGTTATCCCGCTGTTCGTGGGGCGCGAGAAATCCATCGAAGCCCTCGAGGCTGCGATGACGGGCGACAAGCAGATCCTTCTGCTGGCTCAGAGAAACCCTGCTGACGATGATCCCGGTGAAGATGCACTTTATCGCGTAGGTACGATTGCGACCGTTCTGCAGCTGCTCAAGCTGCCTGACGGCACTGTAAAGGTTCTGGTCGAAGGCGAGCAGCGGGGCGCCGTGGAGCGCTTCAGCGAAGTGGACGGCCACTGCCGTGCCGAAGTCTCGTTGATCGATGAGGTCGACGCGCCTGAGCGCGAGTCGGAAGTGTTCGTTCGCAGCCTGCTGGCTCAGTTCGAACAATATGTGCAGTTGGGCAAGAAAGTCCCCGCTGAAGTCCTGTCGTCGCTCAACAGCATCGACGAGCCAGGCCGCCTGGTCGACACCATGGCCGCTCACATGGCCCTGAAGATCGAACAGAAGCAGGAAATCCTCGAAATCATCGATTTGTCGGCCCGGGTCGAGCACGTCTTGGCGTTGCTGGATGCCGAGATCGACCTGCTGCAAGTCGAAAAACGCATTCGCGGTCGCGTCAAAAAACAAATGGAGCGCAGTCAGCGCGAGTACTACCTGAATGAGCAGATGAAGGCCATTCAGAAGGAGCTCGGCGACAGCGACGAAGGCCACAACGAAATCGAAGAGCTGAAAAAGCGCATCGATGCTGCCGGCCTGCCGAAAGATGCCTTGGCCAAAGCCCAGGGTGAGCTGAACAAGCTGAAACAAATGTCACCAATGTCCGCAGAAGCGACCGTGGTGCGTTCGTACATCGACTGGCTGGTTCAGGTGCCTTGGAAGGCTCAGAGCAAAGTGCGCCTGGATCTTGCGCGCGCTGAAGACATTCTCGATGCAGACCACTACGGTCTGGAAGAAGTCAAGGAGCGGATCCTCGAATACCTCGCCGTGCAAAAACGCGTGAAGAAAATTCGTGGCCCGGTGTTGTGCCTGGTAGGTCCTCCTGGTGTGGGTAAAACTTCGCTGGCGGAGTCGATTGCCCACGCCACCAACCGCAAATTCGTGCGCATGGCCCTCGGTGGCGTGCGTGACGAAGCCGAAATTCGTGGTCATCGCCGTACTTACATCGGTTCGATGCCAGGAAGATTGATTCAAAAGATGACAAAAGTGGGCGTTCGTAACCCGCTGTTCCTGCTCGATGAAATCGACAAAATGGGCAGCGACATGCGTGGCGATCCGGCGTCGGCGTTGCTGGAAGTGCTCGATCCCGAGCAGAACCACAACTTCAACGATCACTACCTGGAAGTCGACTACGACCTGTCCGATGTGATGTTCCTCTGCACCTCGAACTCCATGAACATTCCGCCAGCCTTGCTGGACCGGATGGAAGTGATTCGCCTGCCGGGCTACACCGAAGACGAAAAAATCAACATCGCCGTGAAATACCTCTCGCCCAAGCAGATCACTGCCAACGGCCTGAAGAAAGGCGAGCTGGAATTCGACGCCGAAGCGATCCGCGACATTATCCGCTACTACACCCGCGAAGCCGGTGTACGCGGGCTGGAGCGCCAGATTGCCAAGGTCTGCCGCAAGGCGGTCAAAGAACATGCGATGGAAAAACGCTTCTCGGTGAAAGTGACGGCCGAGATGCTCGAACACTTCCTGGGCGTGCGTAAATTCCGCTACGGCCTGGCCGAATCGCAGGACCAGATCGGTCAGGTGACCGGGTTGGCGTGGACGCAAGTAGGCGGCGAACTGCTGACGATCGAAGCCGCGGTCGTTCCGGGCAAGGGCCAGCTGATCAAGACCGGTTCCCTGGGTGATGTGATGGTCGAATCGATCACCGCAGCACTGACCGTGGTCCGCAGTCGTGCGAAGAGCCTGGGGATTCCTCTGGACTTCCACGAGAAGCGCGACACGCATATTCACATGCCGGAAGGGGCGACCCCCAAGGACGGCCCTAGCGCCGGTGTGGGCATGTGCACGGCCCTCGTGTCGGCACTGACCGGGATTCCGGTGCGCGCAGATGTTGCGATGACAGGTGAAATCACCTTGCGTGGCCAGGTGCTCGCAATTGGCGGCTTGAAGGAAAAACTGCTCGCTGCTCACCGTGGCGGGATCAAGACAGTGATCATTCCTGAAGAAAACGTACGCGATCTGAAGGAAATTCCTGACAATATCAAGCAAGATCTGCAGATTAAACCGGTTAAATGGATTGACGAGGTCCTGCAAATTGCGCTGCAATACGCGCCGGAGCCCCTGCCTGATGTGGCTCCAGAGATCGTTGCAAAGGATGAAAAACGCGAGTCTGACTCTAAGGAAAGAATTAGCACGCATTAGTACGCATTTGGCCGGGTGGCTTCCTTGACAGCTTTTTAGAGCCCTTGTTATAAAGCGGCTCTTAAGTGTCTGTAGGCCATTCAGCACTCGTTTTTGTTTTCACCAAAAAAACTTAGAATCATACTCAAATAGATATAAGGGGACTTAGAGTGAACAAGTCGGAACTGATTGATGCTATCGCCGTATCTGCGGACATCTCCAAAGCCAGCGCTGGTAAAGCCCTGGATGCAGTAATCGAATCCGTCACTGGCGCTCTCAAGGCTGGCGACTCCGTTGTTCTGGTTGGTTTCGGTACTTTCTCCGTCACTGATCGTCCAGCTCGTATCGGTCGTAACCCACAGACCGGTAAGACTCTGGAAATCGCAGCAGCCAAAAAACCAGGTTTCAAAGCCGGTAAAGCACTGAAAGAAGCTGTCAACTAAGTTCGATTCAGGTTTTTGCCTATCCGGGTCGGGGTCATGCCTGACCTGGCAGCGGAGCGGTAGTCCAGTCGGCAAGTTGCCGGTCCGAGACGCCGAGGGTCGCATGTTCGAACCCTCGGTCCGCTCCGTCAGTTACGAGAAGGCGCATCCTCGGATGCGCCTTTCTTCTATCCGGATTCTACCCACGCTCCACGGTTGCCTAATTTTGAAGTTCAACCGTTTCTGGGGGACGCATGCTGCAGAATATCAGGGACAATTCACAAGGCTGGATTGCCAAGACCATTATCGGGGTCATCGTTGCACTGATGGCTTTGACCGGTTTCGATGCCATTTTCAAGGCCACTACGCACAGCAATGATGCGGCCAAGGTCAATGGCGAAGAAATCAGCCAGAACGAGCTGAGCCAGGCGGTTGATATGCAACGCCGTCAGCTCATGCAACAGCTGGGCAAGGATTTCGACGCTTCATTGCTCGATGAAAAAATGCTGCGCGAATCGGCCCTCAAAGGCTTGATCGATCGCAAATTGCTGCTGCAAGGCGCACAGAACTCGAAGTTCGCTTTCTCCGAAGCTGCCCTGGACCAAGTGATCCTGCAGACGCCTGAATTTCAGGTCGACGGCAAGTTCAGCCCGGAGCGTTTCGACCAGGTGATCCGTCAGCTCGGCTACAGCCGTATGCAGTTCCGCCAGATGCTGGCTCAGGAAATGCTGATCGGTCAGCTGCGCGCTGGCCTGGCCGGTAGCGGTTTTGTCACTGACGCTCAGGTACTGGCCTTCGCCCGTCTGGAAAAACAGACCCGCGATTTCGCTTCCCTGAACGTCAAGGCTGACCCGGCGGCTGTGAAGCTGACCGACGAAGAAGTCAAAGCCTACTACGACGAACACGCCAAGGAGTTCATGACGCCGGATCAGGTGGTCATCGACTACCTGGAATTGAAGAAGGCTTCCTTCTTTGATCAGGTCACCGTCAAGGACGAAGACCTGCAAGCGGCGTATCAGAAAGAAACCGCGAACCTGTCCGAACAACGTCGGGCTGCGCACATTCTGATCGAAGTGAACGACAAAGTGACCGAGGCGCAAGCCAAGGCCAAGATCGAAGACGTGCAGGCACGCCTGGCTAAAGGCGAGAAATTCGAGGCACTGGCCAAAGAGTTCTCCCAGGATCCGGGTTCGGCCAACAATGGCGGTGACCTCGGTTACGCAGGTCCTGGCGTCTACGACCCGGCCTTTGAAAAAGCCCTGTATTCGCTGGCCAAGGATCAAGTTTCCGAGCCGGTTCGTACCGACTTCGGTTTCCACCTGATCAAGCTGTTGGGTGTGGAAGCACCTGAAGTGCCGACGTTTGCCAGCCTGAAAGACAAGCTGACCCGCGAGCTGAAAACCCAGCAAGTCGAGCAGCGTTTCGTCGAGGCGACCAAGCAACTGGAAGACGCCTCGTTCGAAGCGTCCGATCTGGCCCAGCCGGCGCAAGACCTGAAGCTGACCATCCACACTTCCAAGCCATTTGGTCGTGAAGGCGGTGAGGGCATTGCGGCCAACCGTGCAGTAGTAACCGCTGCGTTCAGTCCTGAAGTGCTGGATGAGGGTGCCAACAGCACCGCCATCGAACTCGATCCGGAAACCGTGATCGTGTTGCGCGCCAAGGAACACCTGAAACCCGCACAGCTGCCGCTGGAAGCCGTTAACACGGCCATCCGCACGCAATTGGCCAAGGAGCACGCCAGCTCTGCCGCCAAGACCAAGGCTGAACAGCTGATTGCCAGCCTGCGCGACGGCAAGACCCCGCTGGATAAGGCGATCGACGGCCAGAGCTGGAAAGTGACCGAAGCGGCTACCCGCGCTCAGGAAGGGGTTGACCCAACTGTGTTGCAGGCGCTGTTCCGGATGCCCAAGCCTGCCGCCAAGGACAAGCCGACCTTCAGCAACGTGACCCTGGCCGATGGTAGCCTGGTGATCGTGCGTCTGAACAACGTGAACGAAGCGGCCGCGCCGACCGAAGAAGAGAAGGCTCAATACCGCCGCTTCCTCGCCTCGCGCATTGGTCAGCAAGACTTCGCGGCTTACCGCAAGCAGCTGGAAAGCGAAGCGGACATCAAGCGTTATTGATGCCTGATTGAGCGCCTCGCTACACAAGGACCCCGGCCGAAAGGCCGGGGTTTTTTATGCCTGAACGGAACGTGAAACGGTTATCCGTCGCCGGAAACGGGTGTGGAGCGACCTTTTCCCGCCAATGGGAGTCTTTACACTTGTATCTGTTTTAAGACACTAATCGATGCTCCGCTAAGCATCGATCTGTTGCACAATACGCCCCGGACCGTTTTCCTCAGGATGTTCAATGTTTAAATCAATTCCCATGCGTCTCGTCGGGTTGGCACTGGTGCTCGCTGCTGCTGCCGGCTGCTCCTCCAAGAAAGCCGCGATTTATGAGCATGAGAACTTCGCTGACTCCGGCACCTTTTCGCGCAACTACCCCGTGAGCGATGCGCAGACCTGCGAAGCCGCCCGCCGTGCGTTGCTCAGCCAGGGTTACATCATCACCAGCAGCGACCCCAAGCTGATCAGCGGACACAAGAGTTTCCAGCAGACCGGCGACACGCACATGGAGATCAGCTTCAGTGTGGTCTGTGCCGATGACGGCAGCGAAGGGCACCACGCGACCATGTTCGCCAACGCCTTGCAGGACCGCTATGCACTGAAGAAAACCAACAACTCCGCCAGCCTGGGTGTCGGTGTGTTGGGCTCGGTGTCGATGCCGATCGGCTCATCCGACGACTCGATGGTCAAGGTCGCCAGCGAAACCGTTTCGTCGGCCAAGTTCTACGAGCGTTTTTTCACCCTGGTCGAATTGTTCCTGCCTCCGGAAGCGAAGAAAGCCGCACACATCGTCGAGAAGCCGAAGACAGACCTGGGCGTGCCTGAAGCCAAAGTGGCGCCTGCAGCGTTGACGCCAACGCCTGTGGAGCAGACGCCAGCACCAGCACCCGCACCGGCTGCTGAGCCTGCACCGGTCCCTGCGGCCTCTGAACCGATTGCTCCGCCGGCCGAGACCGCACCGATTGCCCCAGCACAAAACGGTGAACCGGCACCGACCGCAGATGCGGTCACGCCGCCACCACCGTCGGACCTGCCGCCCCCTAGCGAGCCGATTCCGGCCATGCCCATCTCTGGTCAGTAAGCGTTTATCTACGGGGTCGGGTCAGACGACACCGATCCTGTAGGCGCTAAACGTTGATCTGCGTCAGTCAGGCCTTAGTCCTACAGCCTGTATCGAAAAAATCCTGTGATAAATTCCTGACCGACTGCTACGTTTTATTGAGTAGCCGCTGAGCGGTGCGCCCGCGTCATTTTTCTTTCACGGGGGCACTTTATGCTCAAGGCGCTGGTCATTTATTCAGGCATTTTTTTAACGAGCGCTGGGGGATTCAAAAATGGACGATTATCAAGAAGAACTGCTCGAGTACCAGGCGTTTGAACTGGACCCGCTAGAGCCCGCCGAAGACGCTACAGAGCTGTAAGCGTCAAGCGGATTGGCGATGGCTGCGGCGAAACTCGCCGGGTGTCTGGCCGTTCCAGCGCTTGAAGGCCCGTTGGAAGGCTTCCGCTGAAGCGAAACCCAACAGGTAGGCGATTTCTCCGAACGCCAGTTCGGTATCGCGGATGTAGGTCATGGCTAGGTCGCGACGGGTGTCGTTGAGAATCGCACGAAATTGCGTGCCCTCTTCGGCCAGTTTGCGGCGCAAGGTCCAGGTGGGCAGCTTCAGGCGTGTCGCCACTTCTTCGAGGTCGGGTTCCCGGCCACCATTGAGCAACGGCCCCAGTAACTGAGTGATGCGTTCACGCAGGCTACGGGTGCGCGTCAGCTGCTCCAGTTCCCGTTCACAGAGTTGCAGCAAATGCCGCCAGGTGCTCGGACAGTGTTCCGGGTTGCGTTGAGCAAGGCTGGCCAGGCTCAGGCGCAGTTGATTGTGCTCGGCAGCAAACTGGATCGGGCAATCGCCCAGCAGGGCATAGGCCTCGCGGTATTGCGGTGCGTCAAATTCGATCTCGATGCGCTCTGCGCGTAGCGGGGCAGGGCTGATGCTCGACAACTGGTGCAACCAGCCGGCGATGATCGAATCCACCACAAAGCGGTTGTAGGCGTTGTAGGGGCTGATGGAATAGAAGCGCAGCCATGCGCCCTGAGCGTCTTCATGGAAGCTAGACTGACCGCGATAGTTGGAGCCGTACAAGGCTTCGAAACGAATCAGGCAGCGTGCGGCCTCCCGAACCGTCGGCGCCTGCGCGGCCGTGACGCCGGCGAGGCCGGCCTGGCTCAGGCGGCTGAGCTGGCCCATGCGCAAACCCAGCGCGGGGTCGTCCGTCAGTTGAATTGCCCCATGGCCCAAACGCATATAGCGCGGAATCGACAGCCGGGCACCGGGCTCCGCCAACCGGGCCGCGTCGAGTCCGTATTGATCGAGCAACGGTTGCGGGTCTACTCCGTGGCTGTGTACGGCATCGGCCAGGCTATGGACGAAACCCACCGATAAATCCCCGAGACGCATCGGTAGCGGTTTCATGGGTCACAACCAGAGGTTCAGCAACCGCGCGCCACGGGCATTGCCATCGGCGAACTGTTGACCATTGTTGCTGAGAAAGCTTTGCCCGGCGCTGCCCTTGTCCCAGAACTGCCCACGCAGGAACACGCTCATACCGGCAATGGCCTGGCTCGCAGGCGGTTGGGCGGTCAAGGTCAAGCGATGCCAGGCCTGACCTTCGCTCAATTCGCCGGGCTTGAGGCTGACGGAGGCGGGTGTCGGCAATCCGCGGTAACCGCGCCACGGCTTATCCCAGGTGTCGCGGCCAATGACGTATGCCGGAACGGCCACCAGTTGGACGCCCTGATCATCGAGCTTGCGGTAATTGTCCGGGTACCAGCTATCGCTGCCGATCAAAACGCCGAGGCGTCCGGCCGGTGTATCGATGACGGTGAGTGCCTGTTGTTCGTTGTCCTTGATGTCTTCAGGCTCCTCGAACACCGGGTGCATCTGGCGTTGAGGCTGGCCTATCGGCAGGCCATCACGACCAAAGATCACACTGCTGTTGTACAGCGCACCGCGGCCGATTTTCAGCGTGCCGTCGATCACGCTGGGTTCCGGCAGCACGATGGTGCCTGCCACCAGCGTCACATGAAATTCCTTCGCCAACCCGCCGAACAGAGCCTGATAATTCTTGGCCATGCCTTTGGCTTTCATCCGCAAATGGGCGTCGTCGATCCGGCTGTCGCCCTTGGCGCTGATCAGTGCACGAACGAACTGCAACGGATTGCTCGCCGCCAGCCAGTTCATCGCTTCCTGGAGCGTCGTCGCCTGGTACAGTTCATCTTTCTCGCCGCTGACCATCAGCCAGGTGCCGACATGTTCGGGCAGCACGACGATGGTCTTGTCGTTCAGCAGGCCCTGATCCTGGGCCTTTTGCAAATAGGCCGCGAGTTTGCGATGAAGGCGTTCAGGGCTTTGATAATCGGTGGGGAAGAGTTCGGGCTGGATGCCCAGCAGGTTGCCGCGATCGGCAGGTGTGCCTTGATCGATGGCCAGGTTGATGCGCAAGTCCGACAGGTAATGGCCCACCGGACGATCCGCGGCCCACATCGCGTAAGTGGTAAGGGCGGCAATGATCGCCATGGAAAAAGTCAGGTACAGAAGTTTGCGCATGGGGAAGCAGTCAACGGCCGTGTGCAGGGTTTGCGGCTAGGGTAGGCCGCCCGTCAGCGCTTGCCAAGGGGCGCTGCGCATTTTGATCATTAACTTGTCAGTTTCGGTCATTGAGTGACAGCGATGCGACTCTTAGTCTGTCCACCATGACTGATGGGAGCCGCAGAGCTCCTGCATTTTTTCCGTGATCGCTCGATGTGGAGTTACAAATGGCCGTCGCTCACTACCCGCACCTTTTGGCCCCGCTGGACCTGGGTTTTACCACGCTGCGCAACCGCACCCTGATGGGGTCGATGCACACCGGTCTTGAGGAGAAACCCGGCGGTTTCGAACGCATGGCGGCGTACTTCGCCGAACGTGCGCGCGGCGGCGTTGGCCTGATGGTGACCGGCGGCATCGGCCCTAACGACGAGGGCGGGGTGTATTCCGGTGCAGCCAAGCTGACCACCGAGGAAGAAGCGCTCAAGCACCAGATCGTGACGCGCGCCGTGCACGAGGCGGGCGGCAAGATCTGCATGCAGATCCTCCACGCCGGGCGTTATGCCTACAGCCCGAAGCAGGTCGCCCCGAGCGCCATCCAGGCGCCGATCAACCCGTTCAAACCCAAAGAGCTGGACGAGGAAGGCATCGAAAAACAGATCAGCGATTTCGTGACCTGTTCGGTACTGGCACAAACCGCCGAATACGACGGCGTCGAGATCATGGGCTCGGAAGGTTATTTCATTAACCAGTTCCTCGCCGCCCACACCAACCACCGCACCGACCGTTGGGGCGGCAGCTACGAAAACCGTATGCGCCTGCCGGTGGAAATCGTCCGTCGCGTGCGTGAAGCGGTGGGTCCGAACTTCATCATTATCTTCCGCCTGTCGATGCTCGACCTCGTGGAAGGCGGCAGCAGCTGGGAAGAAATCGTCACCCTGGCCAAGGCCATCGAACAGGCCGGTGCAACGATCATCAACACCGGTATCGGCTGGCACGAAGCGCGGATCCCGACCATCGCCACCAAAGTGCCGCGCGCGGCGTTCAGCAAAGTCACCGCCAAATTGCGTGGCTCGGTGAGCATTCCGCTGATCACCACCAACCGCATCAACACCCCGGAAGTGGCCGAGCAGATTCTGGCCGAAGGCGATGCCGACATGGTGTCCATGGCGCGTCCGTTCCTCGCCGACCCGGACTTCGTCAACAAGGCCGCTGAAGGCCGCGCAGATGAAATCAACACGTGCATCGGTTGCAACCAGGCGTGCCTGGACCATACCTTCGGCGGCAAGTTGACCAGTTGCCTGGTCAACCCGCGCGCTTGCCATGAAACCGAGCTCAACTACCTGCCGGTGCAGCAGATCAAGAAAATCGCCGTGGTCGGTGCCGGTCCTGCCGGGCTTTCCGCTGCGACGGTGGCCGCCGAGCGCGGGCATCAGGTAACGCTGTTTGATTCGGCCAGCGAAATCGGCGGTCAGTTCAACATCGCCAAGCGCGTGCCGGGCAAGGAGGAGTTCTTCGAAACCCTGCGCTATTTCAACCGAAAATTGCAGACCACCAACGTCGAGGTGTGCCTGAACACCCGCGTCGACGTGGCTCGACTGGTCGAGGGCGGTTACGACGAGATCATTCTCGCCACCGGCATCGCGCCACGGACCCCGGCGATTCCCGGCGTGGAAAACGCCAAGGTGTTGAGCTACCTGGACGTGATCCTGGAGCGCAAACCGGTGGGCAAGCGTGTTGCGGTGATCGGCGCGGGCGGTATCGGTTTCGACGTGTCGGAATTTCTCGTGCACCAGGGCGTCGCCACCAGTCAGGATCGCGACGCGTTCTGGAAGGAGTGGGGCATCGATACTCACCTTGAAGCGCGCGGTGGTGTGGCGGGCATCAAGGCTGAGCCGCATGCACCGGCGCGTGATGTGTTCCTGCTGCAGCGCAAGAAAACCAAGGTCGGCGACGGCCTCGGCAAAACCACAGGCTGGATTCACCGCACGGGGCTCAAGAACAAGCAGGTGCAGATGCTCAACAGCGTCGAGTATTTGAAGATCGACGATGAAGGTCTGCACATCCGCATCGGCGAAACAGGCGAGCCGCAAGTGCTGCCGGTGGACAATATCGTGATCTGTGCCGGGCAGGATCCGCTGCGTGAATTGCAGGACGGGTTGGTTGCGGCCGGGCAGAACGTGCATTTGATTGGTGGTGCGGACGTGGCGGCGGAGCTGGATGCCAAGCGGGCGATCAATCAGGGGTCGCGGTTGGCTGCTGAGTTGTAATCAGCAGGTTTAGCATGCCAATGGCCTTTGCGAGCAGGCTCGCTCCCACAGTGGATCTTCGATGCGATATAGATCGAGTGTGGGAGCGAGCCTGCTCGCGAAGGCGTCCTTGGAGCGATTAGAATGCCGGCTCTTTACCCAGAGCCGGCATCGATGCACCTCCCTCCCTGCGACTGGCTACCCCAAGCCTCTCTTGACCCCCTCCCACTCGACTGGCTCACCGCCGCCGGCATCGAACTCGCGATCCTGCGCCTCGACCAAATCGACCCGCTAATCAACGGTAACAAGTGGTTCAAACTCATCGAACACTTCACCGCCGCCAACCTCGCCGGCGCCAGCGGCATCATCAGCCTGGGCGGTGCTCACTCCAATCACCTGCACGCACTGGCCGCCGCCGGTAAACGCTTCGGTTTCAATACCGTGGGACTGCTGCGCGGCCACCCACAAGACACCCCGACGGTGAAGGACTTGCAGGCATTCGGCATGCAACTGCACTGGTTGGGTTACGGCGGCTACCGGGCGCGGCATGAACCGGGTTTCTGGCTACCCTGGCAGGCGCAATACCCCGACCTGTATCCAGTGCCAGAAGGGGGCGGCGGTCTGCGTGGTGCGCGAGGGTGCATCACGTTGAAGGCAATAGTCGACGATCAATTGAATCGTTTGGGATGGAGCGACTTCGACGGTTGGTGGCTGGCGTGCGGAACCGGCACCACTCTGGCCGGCCTGGTGCTGGCCGAGGCGGGTGAACGCAGTGTGTATGGCGCGATGGCGGTGCCCGAGGATCACGGCGTTGCGCAACAGGTCGAATCGATACTGCAAGAGGCCGGTGTGCCGCAGCGTAACTTCGAACTGCTGGACGCCAGTCGTGGCGGCTTTGCCAAAGTCGATCAGCCGCTACTCGACTTCATTGATCAAGCCGAACACGCCAGCGGTGTGCCCTTTGAGCCGCTGTACACCGGCAAGGCGTTGCTGATGCTCAAGGAGCAAGTCGAGGCAGGGCATTTTGAAAAGGGTACACGCTTGATCTTCATCCACACCGGCGGCTTGCAAGGCCGCCGGGGATTTCAGTAACCACCCCATCCTTGTCGCAGCAGGCTTCGCCAGCTGCTACAAGGATCGCGTTCAGCTGTGTTCAGCCGCGCTTGGGCATCATCCGCAGCAGGGTGTTATCCCGCACCACGTAATGGTGATAGATCCCGGCCAGAGCGTGCAGGCCGATCAGCCAGTAGCCAATGGTGCCGCCCAGTTCATGCCAGCCCTGGATCTGCTTGGCCAGCGCCTTGTCTTCCGAAACCAGCATCGGCAGGTCAAAGCCGTAAAACATTACTTGATTACCCTTGGCGCTGGTGACCAGCCACCCGAGAATCGGCATCGCGATCATGAAAATGTACAGCGCCCAGTGCATCAACTTCGCCAGCGTAATTTGCCACTTGGGCGAGGCGGGGAAGATCTGCGGTGCAGGCCCAAGGCTGCGGGCGAACAAGCGCAGCCAGACCAGCACGAACACGGTCAGGCCCAACATGAAGTGCGATTCAACGATCAGCGCGCGACCGCCACTGCCTTTGGGAAAGATCCCGCGAAACTCGATACAGGCGTAAACCAGCGCCAACAAGACCAGCATCAACCAATGCAGCGTGATCGATACGGTGCTGTAGCGTGATTCGGAATTCTTCCAGGGCATACGGTGCTCCTCACAGGTCTGGTCTGAAACCACCGTTCTTGACCGACGGCGTTCCTTAACTGTAATCCGCTTTGGCGGATTTGCCTTGAGTGATTGTGCCGTATGACGCACTGGGTCAGGTGATCGACATCAAAAAAGCGCCAGTTCCGTAATGGAGCTGACGCTTTTTTATGCGCAGAAAACCGCGATCAACTGCTTTGCGGCATTTCGCCATTCGCCAGGCGCTTGTTGATGTCGGCGATTACTTCCGGCAAGTCGGTGATGGTGTCGATCATGTAGTGCGGACGCGAGCCTTCGAACATCGCGTGGATGCGCTTGCGTTCGCTGTCCAGCTTATCGCTGCCGAGGGCGCGATAGCCTTCGTAGTCCAGGCCCAGCGCGTTGCCCGAACAGATCAGCGCCACGGTCCACATGCCGGCACGACGACCTTCGAGAATGCCCGGCACGGTGTCATCGATTTTCACGCAGGCGCCGACGTCGTCGATGCCCAGCGCAATCACGTTGGCCAGGGCCTGAGCCGGCCAAGGGCGACCGTTAGGGACTTCGTCCGTGGCGACCACGTGGTCGGCGACGTAACCGTTGGTGGCGGCCAGCTCGACCACTTTGTCCATGACCTGTTTCGGGTAACCGGAGCACGAGCCGATCTTGATCCCTTGTTGACGCAGGTTGGCGATGGTGTCCAGTGCGCCTGGAATCAGGGCCGAGTGTTCGGCGATTTTTTCGATTTGCAGCGGCATGAAGCGTTTGTAGATGGCGGTGACATCATCGTCAGTCGGTGCGCGGCCGAACACGGCGCGATAACGCTCAGCGACTTGTGGCTGATCGCACAGGGTACGGATGTGGTCCCACTTGCCCATGCCCATCGGTCCGCGGGCTTCTTCGATGGAGACCTGGACGTCGAATTCGGCGAACGCTTCGACGAAGATCTGGGTGGGAGCGAAGGAGCCGAAGTCCACGACGGTGCCGGCCCAGTCGAGGATCGCGGCCTGGAGTTTGGTTGGGTTTGCGTAGTTCATGTCTCAAATCCTGTCTGTTGGAATGATGAGCAAATTTGTGTAGCAGAGTGTTGTGAGTCAGATCTCTAACACTTCCATCTCGCGCAGGACTTCGGCAATCGCCGCCACCGCCGCGTGCATCTCGGCCTGATTGACGTGGCCGATGCAGCCGACGCGGAAGGTTTCAACCTGGGTCAATTTGCCGGGATAGAGGATGAACCCCTTGGCCTTGACCCGTTCGTAGAACTCCTTGAACTGGTAACGCGGGTCTTTTGGCGCGTGGAACGTGACGATGATCGGCGCCTGAATCGCGGCGGGCAGGAAGCTGCGCAGACCGAGCCGGGCCATGTCTTCAAGCAACACGTTGCAGTTGTCGGCATAGCGCTGATGCCGCGCCGGCAGGCCACCTTCTTCGTTGTATTGCAGCAACGCTTCGTGCAGCGCCGCGACCACATGGGTCGGCGGGGTGAAGCGCCATTGACCGGTCTTGGCCATGTAGGTGTGCTGGTCGAACAGGTCCATCGCCAGCGAGTGCGAGTTGCCGGCGGCGTTGGCCAACGACTCTTTGCGAGCAAAGACGAAGCCCATGCCCGGTACGCCTTCCAGGCATTTGCCCGACGCGGCGATCAGGGCGTCGAACGGCACCTGTTGCGCATCCACCGGCAGCGCGCCGAAAGAGCTCATGGCGTCGATGATCAAGCGCTTGCCGTGTTGCGCAATGACGTTGGCGATTTCCGGTAGCGGATTGAGGATGCCGGTGCTGGTTTCGCAGTGAATCAGTGCGACGTGGGTGATGCTGGCGTCGGCGTGCAGCAGACGGTCGACGTCGGCAGCGGTGGTCGGTTCGTCTTCAGCGGTTTCGA
The DNA here is from genome assembly GCF_031456615.1 of Pseudomonas sp. 3296. Lineage (NCBI taxonomy): Bacteria > Pseudomonadati > Pseudomonadota > Gammaproteobacteria > Pseudomonadales > Pseudomonadaceae > Pseudomonas > Pseudomonas sp. 3296. The sequence continues at coordinate 241,806 of NZ_JAVDUY010000009.1, read as the reverse complement.
AGGTGCTGAAGGAGCGGCCGAGCACTTCGCAGATTTTCGCCAGGCGTTTGCCGTAGGCGCCGTTGATCAACACCAATACTTTGCCGTCGCGGGGTACCAGCGTCCCGATCGCTGCCTCGACCGCGAAGGTGCCGCTGCCTTGCAGGGGAACGCAGTGATGACTGGCGCCGCCGTTGATGATCGCCAGCAGTTGCTCGCACAGGCTGGCGGTCAGTTGATTGAAGCGGTCATCCCATGACCCCCAGTCGACCATCATCGCCTGACGGGTGCGGGCCGATGTGGTCAGTGGGCCGGGGGTGAGCAGGATGGGTTCGGCAGTACTCATTCTCGTGTCCTCGCATTCGATGGGATGAAGCTACGGGACATAAATTGCAATTTGCCGTGCTATCAATCAAATTGTTTGTTGTTATGCCAGCCATCAGTGAGAGTTATTCATGAACCTGTTTCAGCTTCGGGCCTTTGATGCCGTGGCCCGCGAAGGCAGCTTCACCCGTGCCGCCGCGCGGTTGTTCATCAGTCAGCCGGCGGTGACCGGACACATCAAGGCTCTGGAAGAGCATTACCAGATCACCTTGTTGCGCCGTACCGCACGACGGGTGGAGCTGACGGAGGAGGGCACCAAACTGGCCGCGATCACCCGGGCCATGTTCGGCCTGGCAGAAGAGGCGCAGGTGATGCTCGAAGCGAACCGGCAGTTGCTGACCGGACGGCTTGAAGTGGCGGCGGACGGGCCGCACATGGTCATGCCGATGCTCGCTAGTCTGCGCGCGCGTTACCCCGGCATCACCGTGAACCTGCGGCTGGGCAATGCTCAGGAAACCCTGGCGGCGTTGTTGTCCGAGCATGCCGACGTGGCGGTGTTGACCGAGGTTGAACCGCGCAAGGGCCTGCATTTACAGGCGCTGAGCGAATCACGGATTTGCGCTTTGGTGCCGCAAAGCCATCGTTGGGCGAAAGCGTCCAGCGTGAAGCTCAAGGAACTGGATCAGGTGATCATGGTGTTGCGTGAGCCGAGTTCGATTACCCGACGCACGTTCGATCAGGCTTGCGATCAGGCCAAGGTCAATCCACGGGTGTTGCTGGAGCTGGACAGTCGTGAAGCGGTGACCGAGGCGGTGGCGGCGGAGTTGGGGGTTGGGGTGGTGTCGTCGGTGGAAGTCAGCCATGACCCACGGGTGGCGGCGGTGCCGATTGTGGGCGAGGGGTTGGTTAACCGGCACATGATCGGGTGCATGGAGCGGCGGCGGGATTTGCGTTTGATTCAGGCGTTTTTTGATCTGGCGCCGGTCAGTTAGAAACGAAGTGCGGCTATCGCGGGCCTGCCTACACAAGACTCTCGCGAACCATCTCCAGAAACGTCGCCACCACCCGCCGCGAACTCTGCTCACGCAAACACACCAGCGTCTCCGTCAGCCGCCGAGTGCAATCAGTAATCGGCAACGCGCAAACCCTTGAGTCGGCACCAAACTCGGCAGCCGACACCACCCCAACCCCAATCCCGACCACCACCGCCTCCCGCGCCGCTTCCCGTCCTTCCACCTGAATCGCCGGGCGAATGCGAAACCCCGCCCGGGCCATTTCTTCTTCCAGTGTCTGGCGTGTCACCGAACCGATTTCACGCAGCACCAACGGCGTGTCATCCAGGTCCGCAAGGCAGATCGATTCGCGATCCGCCCACGGATGATGGCGTGAAACAAACGCCACCATCGGGTCATTGCGCAGGGGCAGCGAGATCAGCCGCTCATCGCTGACATCCCGGCCCAGCAACGCCAGGTCCGCCTGATAGTTGAACAGACGAAACAACGACTCATCGGTGTTGCCGGTTTCAATCTTTACACTGATGCCTGGATAGCGTTCGCAGAACCGCGCGATCTGCGGCAGGACGTGCACCGGCGCATCCACCGCGAGGATCAGGCTGCCGGTCTGCAAGGCCTGGGAGTCCTGCAAAAGCTCCTGGGCTTCGGCCTCGATCACGAACAGCCGCTGCGTGATGGCGAGCAAGCGCTCGCCCAGATCCGTCAGGCGCACCGAGCGTTTGTTGCGATGGAACAGCAACACACCGAAGCGCTCCTCAAGTTTGCGCACCTGGTCGGAAATCGCCGGTTGCGTGAGGAATAGCCGCTCGGCGGCTTTGGTAAAGCTTCCGTGGACGGCCACGGCGTGGAAGGCTTTGAGTTGGGCGTGGGAAACCGACATCGAAACCTCCAGTAACAAGCTGAGCTTATTTTGGAAATACGATAAATCGATTTCACTTATTAATCAGTAATTGTTTTTATCCATCTCAGCCCCGGTGACTGGTCAGTCGAACAGCCGCGGTGGCCATGAGTCTGTGCGTGCAACAACAGGACTCATCTGACCGGTATCGCGACAGGGAATCCGCGATACCGCAGTGCTCAACAATAAAAACACAGGCGTTTTCTTCCAATCCTGCCGGCACACTCACACCCTGAGGTCAGAACCACAATGAACAATCCCATCGGCACCATCAAGCGCTGGCGCGTGCAGATCTTCGCGATCACCTGGCTCGCCTACGCCGCTTTCTACTTCACCCGCAAAGCATTTTCCGTGGCCAAACTGGGGATCGCCGAAGACCCCACCTTCATGCTCGACAAAATGGCCATGGCCAACCTCGACGCGATCTACCTGGCGGCGTACGCCCTCGGGCAGTTCACCTGGGGCATGCTCGCCGACCGCTTTGGCCCTCGGGTCGTGGTGCTCGGCGGGTTACTGATTTCTGCGGCGGCAGCGCTGGTGATGGGCACTTACGCGACATTGCCGATCTTCGCCACCTGCATGTTGATTCAAGGGTTGGCGCAGTCCACCGGCTGGTCCGGGCTGTGCAAAAACCTCGGCAGTTTCTTCCCCGCGCAACAGCGCGGCAGAGTGCTGGGGTTATGGAGTTCCTGCTATGCCTTTGGTGGGCTGGTGGCATCGCCGTTTGCGGGCTGGTGGGCATATACGCTGATCGGCACCTGGCATGCGGCGTTCATTTCCAGTGCGGCGGTGGTTGGGCTGGTCGCCGTGCTGTTTTTTATTTTTCAACGCAACACACCGCAAGACGTCGGCCTGCCGGCGGTGGACATCGAACCCGAGTTGACCGCTGAAGAGGCTGACGCGCAAAGCAAGATCAGCATCCTGGAACCCTTGAAGGAAATCCTGCGCAACCGCACGGTGCTGGTGCTGGGCCTGGCGTACTTTCTGCTGAAACCGGCGCGTTACGCGATTCTGCTGTGGGGCCCGGTGATCGTGTTCGAGCAAATGCCGACGGTGGGCAAGGTCGGCGCGGCGATCATCCCGACCGCGTTTGAACTGGCCGGGCTGCTCGGGCCGATCCTGCTGGGTCTGGCGTCGGACAAAGTGTTCGGGGCCCGTCGCATGCCGGCCTGCGTCCTCAGCCTGTTGGCGCTGACCGTGACCCTGGCCTTGTTCATGGGCGCCTTGCACACCGGCAGCGTCTTGCTGGTGGTCGTGCTGTTGTTTGTCATGGGCCTGACCCTGTACGGGCCGGACTCGATGATCAGCGGTGCGGCAGCGATTGATTTCGGCACCGCCAAGGCGGGCGCGACGGCAGCGGGTTTCGTCAACGGTTGCGGTTCGGTCGGGGCGATTCTCGGCGGGTTGCTGCCGGGTTACTTCGACTCGGTCACCGTGTTCATTGTCTTCGCCGGTTGCGCCTTGTTCTCGGCCCTGGTGTTGATCCCCCACTGGAACAGCCGCCCGGCTGGCCTGCGTACCAACTATCCCTTCGTGCCCAATCGGGCGATGGCGATCAAACCCCTGCGTACCTGAATCCTGTCCCTCGCAGCCTGCTGCACGGGCGGCAGGCTGGCGTGTGGGCATCTGACTGGAGATTTCCCCATGAGACCCTTTTGGCTGGACCAGGCCCTAAAGGCTGATACGTCCGACACCTGCCCGGCGCTGGACGGCGATACCCGTGCAGACGTGTGCATCGTCGGTGGCGGCTACACCGGTTTGTGGACGGCGATCATGCTCAAGGAGCAGCACCCGGAACTCGATGTGGTGCTGATCGAGGCCGACATCTGCGGTGCAGGCGCCAGCGGTCGGAACGGCGGTTGTGCGTTGTCGTGGTCGGCCAAGTATTTCACCCTCGAGCGACTGTTCGGTGTCGAGGAGGCGGTACGCCTGGTCAAGGAATCCGAGCGCAGCATTTACGCGATTGGCACCTTCTGCGAACAGTATGGCGTGGAGGCCGAGTACCGCCTCGATGGCACGCTCTACACCGCGACCAATCGCGCCCAGTGTGGCTCGACCGATGCGGTGATTGCCGCGCTGGAGCGCAACGGCATCAACTCGTTCACCCAGCGCCCGGTCGCCGACGTGCAACGCATGGCCGGTTCCAGCAAGCATCTGGAGGGCTGGTTTTCCCCGGCGGCCGCCAGCGTGCAACCCGGGAAACTGGTGCGCGGTTTGCGGCGGGTGGCGTTGCAGTTGGGCGTGAGCATTCATGAGAACACTGCGATGACCGGGTTGGAGGAGGGCAAGCCAGCGGGGATTCAAACCCGCAACGGCACCGTTCGCGCAGACCGCGTGGTGCTGGCAATGAACGCCTGGATGGCCCGGGCGTTCCCGCAGTTCGAACGCAGCGTGGCGATTGTCTCCAGCGACATGTTGATCACCGAACCGCGTCCCGATCTGCTCGACGAGATCGGCCTGACCAGCGGCGTCACCGTGCTTGATTCGCGGATTTTCGTGCACTACTACCACAACACCCCGGACGGCCGGATCATGCTCGGCAAGGGCGGCAACACCTTCGCCTATGGCGGGCGGATGTTGCCGGTGTTCGATCAGCCGTCTCCGTACGCCGGGTTGTTGAAAGACAGCCTGAACGAGTTCTTTCCTGCGTTTGCCGACGCCAGGGTCGAGGCGACCTGGAATGGTCCGTCGGATCGTTCGGTCACCGGTCTGCCGTTCTTTGGCCAGATGAGCGCCAGCGGGAATGTGTTCTACGGGTTCGGTTATTCCGGCAGCGGCGTTGGCCCGTGCCACATGGGCGGGCAGATTCTGGCCTCGATGGTCCTGGGGCTGGACAATGCCTGGACCCGTTCACCATTGGTGAACGGTCCTTTAGGGTTTTTTCCGCCGGAGCCGATTCGTTACCTCGGTTCCCTGATGGTGCGCAACGCCATCCGCCGCAAGGAGCGCGCCGAAGATCACGGCCGCAGGCCACGGCACCTGGACGTACGCCTGGCCAAGTTTGCCGCGGCGGCCGGCAAGGCGGACAAGGGCTAGCGATTGATCAGCCAATCGAGCAGCAATCGCCCATCGCTGCGCGGTTGATAGGCGGCGCGGGGCTTGGTCGGGTTGAAGACGGTGGCGCACAACACCGGGCGATCCGGGTCGCTGTCGAGAAAGCTGATGAGCACTTCGGTGCCGGCGAGGGGCAGGCTGGAGGGATCAATCCCGCCTTGCGGTGTGGCGAGGGCCACGGGAAGCCACAGGCCGATGGATTCATCCGCGTCCTCTTCCAGTGCTGGCCACAGCCGCACGTGGATTCGATGTTGCTCATCCAGCGCTGCCGGTTGTCCGGCGACGCCCAGCACTAACGCCCTCTGATAGCCTGGAATGCTCGGCCGGGGTTGCGTGAGCGCGGGCCTGAATTCCGTTGACCAGGGAATGGCGGTGAACTGATTGCTGTAGCGACGGGGACATTGGTCGGCCAGGATTGAAGGCTGTTGCCCGCCGTGCTGGACGTCGGTGATCAGCCACTGATCGTTGAAGCCTGACAGGGGATGTTCCATCACTTGCACGATGCTGCCACTGCGCAAGCCGGCGTGATCACTTCGGCCTTCAATCTGTCGATGCTGGCAGCGTAGACGCTGCAGTGACCGGCGACTGAGTTGCTCGCGGTGCGCCTGCTCGGGTGCGGGGCGACCGGTGAAGGGGGATGCCTTGGCCAAGGTATGGTTGGCGGCGCCGTCACCCGATGCCTGAAATCCGCGATTGTTGGCAACGCGGCGGGTGGGCAGGGCGCGCGCGCTGTGACGTTGGGACAGCTCACTGATCACCGGCAAAGACGTCTCGCTGGGCGCATCCTCTTGAAAGGGCAGCACGAGCGGCTCCTGGGGGAATGTCTGGCTGTCATCCGCCAGGACCAGCACATGCCCATCGCACCTCTGTTCGAAGTGATAGTGGATGCCTTCTTCTTCGCACAGTCGCTGCATCAGTGTCAGGTCGGACTCTTCGTATTGAATGCAAAACGGCCGGGGCGGGTAGTGCACGGTGGCCAGTTCCAGGCGATAGCTGTCCTCGGGCAGCGCATGTTCCTGGAACAATTGACGCAGGATGGCCGGCACGCTGAGGTGATGAAACACCCGACGACAGCGGTGACGGTCGAGGGTTTGCAGGTAAGGCACCAGCACCAGGTGATAGCCGATGCAGTGCGGGCCGCGGTGTTCACGGCTGGCGCTGTGAAGAATGCCGTGAACAGCGGTGCGATCGCCCATCGTCAGCCGGGCCGGTTGTTGCAGCAACGGCTCGAGGTTCATCGCCGGTGCCAGGCCAATCACTTCAATGTCGAACCGATAGGGCCGGTTCAGGCCTTCGGTGCCACTGAACTTCAACACTTGCAGGCTTAAACCGCTGTCGAGGAGGGTCAGGGTGGAGAGACTTTCCTTGTCGTTGTGCATCGAGTGCGCTTCTGCCTTGGATTGCGGACGTGAAGGGTACGAAACCGCGCCGCTCAATGGTCTGCGCAAATCGCTGTTTCAGAATCGCCCTACGAGTGCTGGCGAAAATGTCGATCCGTGAAGCCGGTGGCCCCGGCGCATTTTTTGGTCGATTGCCAACTTTAGGCCGTATAAACTTGCGCAACGCGTCGGCCAATAGATGTCTCGGCGCCACAGATCAAGAGAGTGAGTAATGGGCGCACAGTGGAAGGTTAAACACAAAGAAGCGGCATCCAACGCCAAGGGCAAGATCTTCGGCAAACTGGTGAAAGAAATCACCATTGCTGCGCGTAACGGCGCCGATACCGCCACCAACGCACACCTGCGACTTGTGGTTGAACAGGCCAAGAAAGCCTCGATGCCCAAGGAAACCCTCGATCGCGCGATCAAGAAAGGCGCGGGCCTGTTGGGCGAAACCGTGCAATACCATCGCGTGACTTACGAAGGCTTCGCCCCGCATCAGGTGCCGCTGATCGTTGAATGCGTGACCGACAACATCAACCGCACCGTAGCGGAAATCCGCGTGGCGTTCCGTAAGGGCCAACTGGGCGCTTCCGGTTCCGTGGCGTGGGACTTCAACCATGTCGGCATGATCGAAGCGTCCCCGGACACTCCGGATGCCGATCCGGAAATGGCGGCGATTGAAGCCGGTGCCCAGGATTTTGAACCGGGTGAAGAAGAGGGCACGACCCTGTTCCTGACCGAACCTGCAGACCTGGACGCGGTGCAAAAAGCACTGCCGGAGCAAGGTTTCACGGTGTTGTCGGCGAAACTGGGCTACCAGCCGAAGAACCCGGTCAGCGGTTTGAGCGATGAGCAGATGGCTGAGGTTGAAGCGTTCCTGGAAGGCCTCGACAACCATGATGATGTGCAGGATATGTTTGTCGGTCTGGCTGGGTAATTTGTTGCCTCAGTAATACCGCTATCGCGAGCAGGCTCACTCCTACACTGCACAGATCCAATGTAGGAGTGAGCCTGTCTCCGGGCGGCGTTCCGACGATTGACCGCGCAGCGGTCACCGGTCTTGAAGTTCCCGCAAAATCTCGCCAAACCCCGGCCGCTTCAGCACCTCAGGGTGACAGCAGCGCTCCTGCAACACCTCCAGCTCCTCACGCGCAACATCGCTCAACCCCGAGTCGATGCGTTCCAGCAATTCCCCCAGCAACACCCCAAATGCCCGCACCTCGATCCGTTGCAGCGCCCGACTTTCAGGGCTGTCGCAGGTTGCGTGGAAAGACGCCGCGCCAAAATCCCCCAGCAGGCAATCACCGTCCTCGTTCCACAGGATGTTGTGGCCGTAGAGGTCGCCGTGGGTGATGCCATGCCGATGCAAATGCCTGGCCACCGAGGCGACGCCATGGGCGATACGCAATCCCACGCCCGCGCTGAAGCGGGTGTCATCGGTGTAGACGTCCCGCGTGCAGGACGCCAGGCTCGGCAGCGCGGCCAGGTTGCGATAACTCGGATCGATCAGTTGCATGACCAACCCGGCTTGTTGCTCGGGATGATCGACGATTCGGCCTTCGACGCGGATCAGGTTCGGGTGAAGGCCGGCGGTAATGCAGGCGTTCATTTCGTGCAGGGGTGAACCATCGCTGGTCATTTCGCCCTTGTAGAGCTTCACCGCGACTTGCGTGGCCGGTTGCTCCGGTTGCGCCCAGGTGGCCCGATGAATCACCCCCGAAGCGCCTTCGCCCAATGGCTGCTCCAGGTGCAGTTGCTCCCAGGGAATCCGCGGAGTGGCTTCCAATGCTGCGGCATCCGCTTCGGTTTCCAGCGGATTACCGGCATACGCCAGCCACGTCAGGCTGGGCAGGGCCAGCAGCCAGTCGGGCAGTTCCTTGAACTGATTGGCGGCGATGCGGATCAGCTCGAGTCGATGGCACTGGCTCAGGCTGCGGGGCAGGCGTTGCAAGCGGTTGCCGGCGAGCATGAGTTTTTGCAGGTACGGTCGGTCGCCCAGTTCGCTGGGCAGTTCAGTGATGCGGTTGTCAGTCAGGATCAACCAGCGCAGCAACGGCGGCAGCGCGGCGGCGGGGACCGTTTCGATGGCATTGGAGCGGAAGCCGATCATCGTCAGTGCGGCGCATTGGCCCAGGCACGCTGGCAATTCGGTGAACAGGTTGTCCGAGCAGAACAGCACGCGTAACCGCGTCAGGCGATGCAGGTCATCCGGCAGGCTGCGCAAGGCGTTGCCGCTGAGGTTGAGTACCTCAAGGGAGTCCGCCAGGTCGAAAATTTCCCGCGGGAATTCTGTCAGGCCGCAGGCCAGGTCCAGGCGGGTGATGCCAGTCAATTGGCCGGCGCGCAGTTGGGCGAGGGTATCCATTGGGCGGGTTCGCTATTGATCAGGGGAAGGCGCGGTGGCCTGGAAATGGGCGACATGATAGCGGTAAAGGAGGCGCGCTTGTCAGGCCGGTGCGCGCACTTCCAGCAACTGGCCCAAGCGGCTGCGCGTACGCGCCAGGTCGATGGCATCGCCGCCCAGGCTTTCGCGCAACGATTGCTGGCCGAGCAGTGTCAGGTGTTTGTCCTGATCGTATAGAACGTCGATCAGGTTGATAAACCGCTGCTGCGCGGCAATCGAACAGTCGGCGAGGTTGGGCAGGTCGTCGATGATCCAGTGATCAAAACGCCGGCACAGCTCCAGATAATCCATGACCGCCGTGGGGTGTTCGCACAGATCGCCAAAGGTGAACCCGATGGTCCGCTCCTCGCAATGCCGCGCTTGAAGGTGCCGGGTGCCGACCGCCAATTGCAGCGGCGGGGTGACGCGTTGGGGCAGGTTCAACGCCCGTCGTTGCGCCACGCTGCCCGGCCAGACATACCGGCCTTGGGTAAACACCTGCTGCGCATGGGTTCTGACCTGACTGCGGTAGTCATGCGGGCCACCGACTTCCATCACTTGCATGCGAGCGTGGATCAGGTCGATGACCGGCTTGAAACGTGCGTGGTAGAGGGGGTTGGGCAGCAAACCTTCCGGCGGATAATTGGACGTCACCAGCAGCAGGATGCCGCGACGAAACAGCGCCTTGAACAGCCGCGTGATGAGCATCGCGTCGCCGATGTCATGGACGTGAAACTCGTCGAAACACAGCACCCGGCAATCGCTCAGCAATTCATCGAGGGTGAAGGCCAGCGCATCGGGCTGATCGCGGTGGGTGAACATGCCCTGATGCAAGCGGGCAAAGAACTCGTGGAAGTGCAGTCGCTGTTTTTCCTCGACCGCAATCGCCTGGAAAAAACCGTCGAGCAACCAGCTCTTGCCGCGACCGACTGCGCCATGCAAATAGAGACCGGGAAGCGTTTTTGTCGACGCGCCAAGCAGCGCCGTGGCGTGTTGCGCCATGCAGTGGATCACTCGCTGCTGGCTGAGACTGAGGGTATAGCCTTGGGCATGGGCTTTCTGGCGCAAGTAATCGTGGACGGCTTTACCCGCCGCCGTGCCGCTGGCAGGGGCGGCAAGCGCCTTGCCGAAAAGGCTGCGCAAGGAGGGCAAGCGTGGAGTCAGTCGCGAACGGTTGGGCAGTCGAGCGGCCATTGTCATGTCACCCCGAAGTCGTCAGCCGGCTCCCCGAGCAGCGGCGGCGTAGTGTAACCAGATGGGTAATTGCCCATCCAGTCATGTCGACGGACGAAACGGATTAAACGCGTGATGCCTGAAATGCTAGGGTTCCTGTGGCGAGGGAGCAAGCTCCCTCGCCACAGGAACCCTCCGTCAGTTATCTAGCGTTCAATGCTGCGATTCCAGCGCGCGTTCCACGCCGGGCGCTGTTCGTTGACCTGGTCCCAATCGATGGCAATCGCTGTTTCCAGGTACTGCTTCATCGCCTCGACCTGGCCGCGCGTTTTGTCGGTGGTCGGGGTGTTCGGGTTGGACGGGATCTGGTCGCCGTCTTCAAGTGCGGCGGCTTGCGCTTCAGGCGTCAGCAAGAACGCGGCGAGTTTTTGTGCCAGTTCCGGCTGGGTGTTGTTGGCGATGGCGCACTCGGCAACGTTGAGCACCACGGCGCCTTCCTTCGGTTGCGCGTACTCGACCGACATGCCTTTGAGCTTCAGCGCGGTGACTTGAGTCGGGGTCAACGGGAACAGCGCGGCTTCGTCGGTCTGAAGCATTTCGGAAATTTTCGCCGAGCTCGGAATGTATTCCAGCACGTTGCGCCCGACGGTGTTCGGCCAGGCCTTGAAGCCCGGCTCGACGTCGGTTTCGCTGCCGCCCTGAATGCGGTTGAACATCAGGAAACCGTGCAGGCCGAAGGTCGACGAGGCCATCGACTGGAACACCAGTTTGTCCTTGAAACGCGGGTCGGCCATGTCCATCCACGACGTCGGCGCACTCCAGCCTTTTTCCTTGAACAACCGGGTGTTGTACGCCAGCCCGGTGACGCCGAGGCTCACTGCCACGGCCTGGTCCTTGATTCGGCCCTTGGCCGGAATCTGCGCCAGGGTCGGGCTGTCCTCAAGCTTGTCGCACAGGCCCATGGCGATGGCGCGGTACATGATGCCGTCGTCGAGGAACATCACGTGCAACTGCGGGTTGCCTTTGCTGGCCTGGACCTTGGCCAGGATGTCGGCGGAGGTGCCCGGCACAATGACTACTTTGACGTTGTTGGCTTTTTCGAAAACCGGCAACACCTTGTCGGCGTACAGCCGCTCCATGGTCCCGCCGTTCATGCCCAGGTAAAGCGTCGGTTCGGCATGAGCCTGGGTCACCGTGAACAGGACGCTCAGGCATGAAAATCCGAGCAGTGCAGTGCGTTTGAAATGATTCATTGGCGCGACCTTCCTCTATCAAGCTACGGAAATGGAGTGAAACCGGGTGATGGAAAATGCATCCAGCGACGTCGACGGGGCGCCGTTGCAGATGATCTCGGTGAGCGCCTGGCCCACCGCCGGCCCGATCTGGAAACCCGCGCCGGCAAAGCCGAACGCGTGCAACAGACCGGGTTGGGTGCTGCTGTGGCCGATCACCGGTTGGCGGTCGGGCAGATAACCTTCGGTGCCGCTCCAGGTGCGAATCGCCTGGGCGCCTTCAAGAAACGGATAGAGCTCGACGGCCTGGCGCAGGATTTCGATCACCGCCTGCTGGCCGGGGCGTGCGCGGGCCGCGTCGAGGGCAAAGCCCTGGCCACCGCCGAGCACGCAATTGCCGCGAGCGACCTGACGGGCATAAATGCCGCCGCCTTCGACGCCGGTGCTGGCGTTCATCACCAGTGGCAACGGCTCGGTGACCAGCATCGCCGGGTGCCCGGCGTGCATGGGCACTGCTTCGCCGAATTGTTCGGCGAGGCGGCCGGCCCAGGCGCCGGCGCAGTTCAGCAGCCATGGCGCGTGCAGTTCCAGACCGTTTTGGGCGCTGACCCGAAAGCATTGGCCGTCGTACTCCACCGCAGTGACGGCGCACTGTTCATGCACCTGTGCGCCGTGGCGCCGCGCGGCTTGGGCGAAGGCGGGGGAGACCAGTCGCGGGTTGGCGTGACCGTCGTCGGGGCAATACGAAGCACCCACGGCGACGTCGCCGACCCAGGGAAAACGTACGCGCAATTCAGCGCGATCCAGTAGCTGCAAATCGAGGCCGAAACCCTGGCTGCTGGCGGCGTAATCCTGCAACGCACGCAAGTCGTCGAGGCTGCGTGCGAGCTTCAAATGACCGCTGCGTTGATATTCACCGTCAATGCCAATCAACTGTGGCAGTTGCCCCCATATCTCGTGAGCCCGGTGCGACAAGGGTAATTGCGACAGCGGCCGACCCTGACGCCGCACGCCGCCATAGTTCACGCCGCTGGAATGCGAACCGCAAAAGTCCCGCTCCAGCAACGCCACGCGACGTCCGGCCTTGCTGAGAAACAGGGCAGCCGAGGCACCGACAATGCCGCCGCCGACGATGATGGCGTCGACTTCAATCACGATTCGATCTCCAGGCCAAACGGCAGCGGCTTGACCGGCGCCTGTGCGCGCAGCCGCCCGATTTGCGACACGGCGCGCTGGCTCTCGCAGGCAATGATTTCCGCCGTGGCCGCGCCGCACATCCGCCCCTGGCAACGGCCCATACCTGCGCGGCAATGGGCTTTGACCCGGTTGATTTCCCAGTGGCCCTCGCGCACAACCTGACGGATGTCACCGGCGCGCACTTCTTCGCAGCGACAGATCATCACCTCGTCAGCGGTTTGGGCTGCCCAGTTTTCGGGGAAGATGAAGGCCTGTTCCAGCCCTTTGCGAAAGGTGTTTATCCGGGTGAGCGATTGCTCCAATTGGACGCAGCGCTGCGAGGCAATCGGGTAGCCGCTGTCTTCGAGCACGGCCAGCGCGGCCCGTTCACCGGCCATTTCTGCAGCATCGGCGCCCATGATCCCGGCGCCGTCACCGGCCAGATAAACCTCGGCGACGCTGCTGCGCCCGGCGCTGTCACGTTGCGGTAACCAGGCGCGGTTGAGCGGGTTCCAGGCAAATTCGCAGCCGAGCAAATCGGCGAGTTGGGTTTCGCTGCGCAAGCCATGGGCGAAGGCGACGGCGTCGCATGCCATTTGATGTTCGCCCTTTGCGTCGGACCAGTTCAGCGACCGCACGCGGTGTTCGCCCTCGATGCGTTGCAAGGTGGCGCCCTGATGCACCGGGATGCCGTGAGCGCTCAGCCAGCTGCGGTAATAAATGCCTTTAGCCAGCGTGGCCGGTTGCGAGAGCAGGCCGGGCAGGGCGCGGACCTGGGCACTGAACGGCGAACTGTCGAGTACCGCGACCACCTTCGCACCGGCCTTGGCGTATTGGTACGCGACCAGGTACAGCAACGGGCCGCTGCCGACGAACACCACGCGTTCACCGATGGCGCAGCCCTGGAATTTCAGGGCGATCTGCGCGGCGCCGAGGCTGTAGACGCCTGGCACCGTCCAGCCTTGCACCGGCAGGATACGGTCGGTGGCGCCCGTGGCAACAATCACGCGGGAGAACTCAATGCGTGCGGCGCGGCTTTCATGCAGCGTGTCGAGTGCATCCGTTTCGGCGTTCCACACCAGGGTGTCGGGCCGATAGTCGAGCTGTTCGCGCAGTGTATCGAGGGTCTGATGCAGCGCCTTGGCCTTGCGTGCTTCGAAGCCATACAGCTTGACCGCCGAGCGCTTGAAGTTGGCCGGCTGACGCCGATAAATCTGCCCGCCACCGCACGCGGCCTCATCCAGCAACACCGGGCGAACGCCATGTGCCACCAGCGTGTGCGCCGCCCGAATCCCGGCGGGGCCGGCGCCGATGATAACGATGGGCTTCATACCCGCCACCCTTCAGCCAACCGCCACAAAACCCCTGTGGGAGCAAGCCTGCGGGGGATTCGGTTGCGGCAGATAGACACGGTGTTCATAGCGAGCGCCCCGGTTCGCGGGTGATGTGGTGGTCGGTTTCAAGCAGCGTCGAGCACGCGCGGACGCGTCGGCCGTCGCCCAGGCGGACCCAGCAGTCCTGGCATGCGCCCATCAGGCAAAACCCGGCGCGGGGTTCGGCGCTGAAGTCGCTGCCGCGCAAATGGTCGCTGCAGGTCAGCACCGCCGTCAGCACGGTGTCGCCGAGCAGGGCGCTGGCCGGTTGGCCGTCGAGGGTAAAGTTCACGGCCGGGCGGTCGCCCTCGGCCAGTCGTTTCAGCAAAGCCATGGCGCCCTCATTGTTTTCCCACCAGCACCCGATCAAGGCCGTAGACCCGATCAAGCAGAATCATCGTCAGCGCGGTCAGCGCGATCACCAGGGCCGACACTGCCGCCATCATTGGATCGATGGATTCGGTGGCGTACACGTACATGCGCACCGGCAGGGTTTGCGTGGCCGGCGAGGTAACGAAAATCGACAGCGTGACCTCGTCAAAGCTGTTGATGAACGCCAGCAACCAGCCCCCTGCAACGCCCGGCAGAATCATCGGCAGGGTGATTTCCCGGAACAGCGTGAAGCGCCCGGCACCGAGCGATTGCGCGGCATGCTCGGCACTGCGGTCCAGGCCAATGGCCGACGCCAGCACCAGTCGCAGCACGTACGGCGTGATCACCAGCACGTGGGCGAAAATCAGCCAGGCGAAGCTGCCGTTGACCCCCATCAGCGCAAACAGACGCAGCAAGGCAACGCCCAGCACCAGGTGCGGAATGATGATCGGCGACAGGAACAGACCGTTGAAGAAGTCCCGTCCGGGAAACTCGAAACGGGTGATCGCCAACGCCGCTGGCACTGCAATCAGGGTCGCCAGGCTGGCGGCGCAAAACGCCAGGATCAAACTGTTGTAGAACGCATCGACAAAGTCGGCGCGCTCGAACACCGCGCGGAACCAGCGCAGGGAAAACTCGGTGGTCGGCAGGCTCAGGGTGTTTTCCGGAGTGAACGCGACGAGGCAGACCACCACCAGCGGCGCAAGCATGAACAGCACCACCAGGGCATGAAACAGCAGGGCGAAAGGACCGTTCTTGGACATGACGAGTTATCCCAATGACTTCTTGTAGCGGCCTTCGATCATCCGGTTCCACGACAGCATGATCAGCAGGTTGAGCACCAACAGCGCTACAGCGATCGCCGCGCCCATCGGCCAGTTCAGCTCCGACAGGTACTGGTCGTAGATCAGCGTGGCGACCATTTTCAGGCGACGCCCGCCCAGCAAGCCGGGGATCGCAAATGAGCTGGCGGCGAGGCCGAACACGATCAAGGTGCCGGACAGAACGCCAGGCATGATCTGCGGCAGAATCACCTGGCGCATCACCGTGAAGTGACTGGCGCCGAGAGACATCGCGGCTTGTTCAGCGGCCGGGTCGAGTTTCTGCAGCGAGGTCCAGACCGGAATGATCATGAACGGCAGCATCACGTGGACCAGCGCAATCACCACCGCAAACGGCGTATACAACAGCTTCATCGGCGAACCGCCGAAGGCTTGCAGGGTTTGATTGACCAGGCCGTCGGCGCCGAGCAACAGGCTCCAGCCGAACGCGCGCACCACCACCGAAATCAGCAGCGGCGTGAGGATCAGGATCAGAAAGATCGAACGCCACGGCGCGCCCATGCGGCTGAGGATGTAAGCCTCGGGCACGCCGATCACCACGCACAGCAGGGTGGTCAGGGCGCTGATCCACAGCGTGCGCAGAAAGATTTCGTAGAAATACGGATCGC
This sequence comes from Pseudomonas sp. 3296, assembly GCF_031456615.1. NCBI lineage: Bacteria > Pseudomonadati > Pseudomonadota > Gammaproteobacteria > Pseudomonadales > Pseudomonadaceae > Pseudomonas > Pseudomonas sp. 3296. The sequence continues at coordinate 225,997 of NZ_JAVDUY010000009.1, read as the reverse complement.
CCAGCAGGCTGCTGTAGTGACTGAGGGTGTAGGCGTCGCCCTTGATCCCCGAGCTGTAGTCGAAGACGTTGAATGACAACACCAGCGTCAGCAGCAGCGGGATGGCCAACAGGCTGATGTACAACGCCAGGGCCGGTGCCGACAACAAATAGCCCTGACGCCCCTGGCGAACGGCGGCCAACGTACTCATGCCGACACCTCGTCGACCGTCAGCACCCGCAGCAACTTTGCATCCCAGTCGAGGCCGACCGCCGTGCCTTCGTTCAACGGCGTCGAACCGTCGTTGCGGCGCACCACGCTGATGTCGCCCAAGGCCGTGGAGACGCCGTACAACCACTGGCTGCCGAGGAAGAAACGGCTGGCGATCTTGCCTTGCAGACGCCCGTGATCTTGTTCGCGCAGATCGATTTTTTCCGGGCGCAGGCTCAGGGTCAGGTCGCCGCCACTGCGCACCTGCACCACGCCGGCACTGTCACGCTCGCCGGGCAGCAGGTTGGCTTTGCCGACGAAGCCGGAAATGAACTCGGTGCGCGGATGTTCGTAGAGGGTGTAAGGCGCGTCGATTTGCGTGATGCGCCCGGCCTGCATCACCACCACGCGGTCGCTGATGGACAGGGCTTCGGATTGGTCGTGGGTGACCATCAACGTGGTGATCCCGACTTCGCGCTGGATTCGGCGGATTTCGAACTGCATCTCTTCGCGCAGATTGGCATCGAGGTTGGACAGTGGTTCGTCGAGCAGCAGTACCGGCGGCTCGATCACCAACGCCCGGGCCAATGCAACACGCTGGCGCTGACCACCGGAAAGTTCGCGGGGATAGCGCTCGGCATGTTGATCCAGGCGCACCAGTTTCAGCACCCGGGCCACGCGTTGCTGCAACTCGGCGGCAGGCACTTTGCGCATTCGCAGGCCGAAGGCGACGTTGTCCTTGACGGTCATGTGCGGGAACAGCGCGTAACTCTGGAACACCACGCCCAGTCCACGGCTGGCGGGTTTGGCGTGGGTGATGTCGCGCCCGTCGAGCAGGATGCGACCGCTGGTGACTTCGACGAAGCCGGCGATCATTTGCAGGGTGGTGGTTTTGCCGCACCCGGACGGCCCAAGCAGGGACACGAACTCGCCTTTCTCTACCGAGAGGTTAGTGGCGACGACGGCGTCGATCTCACCGTAACGTTTGCCGAGTCCTTCAAGTTGCACAAAAGCCATGACTGCGCTCCACCTGAGATTGTTATGCGTCACCCGAAGGCGCGCTTTTTTGTATGGGCAGATACGAAAAGGTCTTGCGGGGTGCGTTGGCGCTCGACTGGAGTCGGCTGCCGCTGTTGTTCGAATCGCCCCGGTGGACGCAGATTAGGACGAAGACTAGGATGGGCTCAATGGCCTATTTCACTGAAGCGATGACTATTTTCGATTTCATTCAGTGAGTAAATTTATTGTCGAGAAACCACATGTCAGATTCCACTGAGCGGAATGAAAACAAAAATGAAGTCGGTGTCGGTGCGGTCTCCCGATTGTTTGCAGTGCTGCGCAGCCTCGGCGACACGGTCGAGGGCGGGGAGCGCGTGACACAACTGGCGCAGCGCATCGGCTTGTCGCAACCGACCACGCACCGTTTGTTGCGCAGCCTGATGGACGAGGGCATGGTCGAGCAGGATGTGCGCAGCAAACGTTATCGCCTGAGCCTGGATTTTTTTGCCTTGGCGGCGCGAGCGGGCAATACCGGCAACCTGCGTGAACTGGTGCGGCCGTCGTTGCTGCGGCTCTCGGCGTCGTTGGGGGATTCTTTGTTTTTACTGGCGCGCAGCGGTTTTGACGCGATCTGCCTGGACCGCAGCGAAGGGCCGTTTCCGATCCGCACGTTCACCGGCGATATCGGCGGGCGCGTGGCGTTGGGCGTGGGCCAGGGCAGCCTGGCGATTCTGGCGTTCCTGCCGGAGGAGGAGCGCGATACGGTGATCCACTACAACTTGCCGCGACTCAAGGATTTCCATTTGTACGACGAAGTGTTCCTGCGCTCGGAGGTCGAGAACGTGCGCGCGCTGGGGTATGCGGGGCGCAACACCGGTGTGCTGCAAGGCATGGCCGGGGTGGCGGTGCCGATTCTGGATCGAGAGGGGCGGGCGGTGGCGGCGTTGAGTGTGGCGACGGTGAGTGACCGGCTGGGGCCGGATCGATTGCCGACGGTGGTGGAAATGCTCAAGCGCGAAGCGGCGATGATCGGGCCGCGGATCAATCCGTTTGATCCGCTGCTGCGACGGCCTTCGCAGGTGTTTGGGCAGGGCTGAACACATTCTTCAGATCATCGCTGAACCCCTGTGGGAGCGAGCAAGCTCGCTCCCACATTTGATCAGCGGTGTGGTCAGAACTGCTCCGTTTGCTTGAGCATCTGCGCCGTCGGCGTGTCGCTCGGGCTGACCATCGCGTAGTTGTAGCCGCTGCCGGACCAATATTCGGCCTGCAACTCGCCATCGCTGCGACTGCCTCGAGGCAGGAAAATGTTTTTCGGCCCCGGTGGGCGCACGTAGAAGCTGATCTTGTGCCCGCCCTGATCCTCGTAAACCACCATCGCCGCTGGCCCTTGCTCAGTGCTGAGCAAACGGCCGCTGACCGGTTTGAAGCCTGCGCTCGACAGGTCCGGCAGGCGATTGGCGCGGGTGAAATAACGGTCGAGCCAGCCCTGCATGTCGCCATCGTCGCTGACTGTGTAGTCGGCCGGGAGAATGCCCTGCTGGGCGATCAGCCGGTAAGCCTGCAGCGCATCGGTCATCGGCAGCGGGGGACTGGGCAGGGTCATTTGACGCGCTTGCCAGCCGCTCAACCCACCGACGCTGACGGCAATCAACAGCACCGCTGCGCTTGCCAGATGACGACGCGACTGGCGTTTGAGGCGCTGGCGAATCAGCGCCGGGTCGAGGTCCGGGTTGGCGGTGTCGTGCAGGGCGCCGCTCAGGGCTGCGCGCAGTTGTTGGGCGTCGTTCTGCCAGGCGCGCACTTGCGCGGCCGTTTCCGGGTGGCTGGCCAGATACGTTTCCACCAGACGTCGGTCGGCGTCGTTGAGTTGGTGATCGACGTAGGCGTGCAGGTCACGCTCGCTCGGGGGCATGCTGATCATTTGAGTATCCGCAAAGATGGGCTGATGATTTCGCCGTCGCTGAGCTGGCGCAAGGCCTGGCGGGCGCGGGACAGGCGGGACATCACGGTGCCGGTGGGGACGTCGAGAATCTCGGCGACCTCTTTATAACTCAAACCTTCCACCGACACCCAGAGCAGCAAGGCGCGCTGTTCGGTGGTGAGCCGGTCGAAGGCTTGCAGCGTCGATTGAGCAATCACCGTGCGTTCAACCGAAGGCTGTGCGTCGTCACGCCCGGTAAAGAATTCGAGCATCCGCGCATAGCGCCGGGAACGGCGGTGGGCATCCAGAAACTGCCGGTACAGTATCGAAAACAGCCAGGCGCGCAAGTCGCCTTCGGGGCGTTTGTCCGCCCAACTCGACAGCGCTCGCTCCAGGCTCGACTGCACCAGATCGTCGGCGCTGCTGGGATTGCGCGTCAGCGACACGGCGAATCGCCGGAGCCTGGGAATGATTTCTCTGAGTTGTTCGTCGATATCGTTCATGGGGAAGGACGGATTCTGAGTCAGTGAAGGGCGGCAGTGACAAGGAAGACGCCGCCTGAAGCAGGTTATTCCCTCTGCCCTAAAAGAAAATCCCACAGCCTACTTTTTGTAGGACTTTTCCTGATTGGTTGTAATCCATGTAACGACGTCAAGCGTCGTGGCTCAACCCTCGTAACCAGCGCAAGCGGCATTCCGTCCAGCCAGTCAATCGGCTCGGCGCACCCGTCCGGTCTTGAGCTTGAACATTGAGCCCGATGAGATTTTTGACATGCAAGAGCACGCAATCACCCTCAAACCCGCAGAGGCCTGTTCGCCGATGCCTGCGCCAGCTGTGGATCATGACCTTTGGCAGACATTGGGCCGTGGGCCGACGGTCAAGCCCGAGTTCTCCTTGATTCATCACGCAATCGAAGCGCAAGCCGTGACCCATCCACAAGGTATTGCGGCCCTTTGGCAAGGTGAATCCATCACCTACAACGAATTGAACAGGCAGGCCAATCGACTGGCGGCGGTGTTGATCGGCCAGGGCATCAAACCCGCTGATCACGTTGCCCTGTTCGTGGAACGCTCGATCCCCATGCTGGTGGGCATGTTGGCGGTATTGAAGGCGGGCGCGGCCTACATTCCCCAGCACGTGGGGATCACCCCCGCGACACAATTGCGCCACATCATGGAGGTTGCCGCCACGCGTCTTGTGCTGACGCTGTCGAACCTCGAGTCGCAGATTCCCCTGACAGCGGCGCAGCACTGCATTTGCCTTGATGCGTTCATGGCCGTCCCGACCACCTCAGCGGACGAATTGAACGTGGCCGTTACGCCGTCAACGACACCGGATCAACTGTGCTTCCTGTTGTTCACCTCCGGCACCACCGGGCAGCCCAACGGGGTTCGGGTTACCCACCGCAATGTCTGCAATATTCTGCTGACGGAACCGGGCAACCTCGGCATAAAGCCTGGGCTCAAGGTCGGGCAGATTCTGAACATCGCCTTCGATATGGCCGCGTGGGAGATCCTCGGTTGCCTGGCCCATGGCGCGACGTTGATGATCCGGGGCAGAGACATTGCTCAGACCGCCGAGCAATGCAATGTGCTGATTGCCACGCCGTCGATTCTCGGCACACTCGATCCCGCACGTTGCCAACAGGCCAAGGTCGTGGCCGTTGCCGGCGAGCCGTGCCCCCAGTCACTGGCCGATCGCTGGTCGTCGTTTTGCACGTTTTACAATGCCTGCGGCCCGACCGAGACCACCATCGTCAATACCATGCAGCGGTATCAGGCCGGAAGTCCCCTGACCATCGGCAAACCCACGCCCAATAACACGGTGTACGTACTCGATGAAGACGGTCGACCGTGTGCCATTGGGGTGCAAGGGGAAATGTGGGCGGGCGGGGATTGCGTCACGGCGGGTTACCTGGGGAATGCTGCGCTCACCGCCGAACGTTATCGACCCGATCCCTTTCTGGGTCAGGACCGGATGATGTTTCGGACTCGCGACCTGGGGCGCTGGACGGCGGAGGGCGAGCTCGAACACTTGGGGCGCGTCGATGATCAGGTCAAGGTGCGGGGGTTTCGGGTCGAACTCGACAGTGTGTCGGCGGTGCTGGAGTCGTGCGACGCCTGCGAGCGAGCGGTTACGCTGAAACTCGACAGTCGTCATCTGGTGGCCTTCGTCAGCCCGGTGTCCACTGATATCGAGGCGGCACGACGTCGCTGCGAGGCGCGCCTCGCCTACTATTGTGTCCCTTCGTTGATCATCGCTGTGGACCACATTCCCCTGACTTCACGGGGTAAAGTCGACAAGCGACTGCTGTTGGCCCAGGCGCAACAGGCCAGCCTCGATGCCAACGCTGTATCGAAGGTGAACGCATGAGCGCCGCCAGCGGTTTACCCGCCAAGCGTGCGCTGTGGCGACGCCTTGGAACGCTGTCGTTGTTTTCCCATTACAACCGTCTTGTGGCACTGGTCCTGATACTCAATGGTGTCGCGCTGGCGCACGGGTTGAGCGCCGGGCAATGGTGGACATCCTCTGGTGTGGCCCTGGAAACACTGGCGGGACTGGTCGTGGCGAATCTGTCGATGGCGATTTTGATTCGCCAGCAATACGTCATCAATCTGCTGTTCTGGCTGGCCACCCGGGCCCCCACCCATTGGCCATTGATGATTCGTCGCTCATTGGCCAAGGTCTATCACTTGGGGGGCCTGCACAGTGGCGGAGCCTTGGCCGCCATGGGTTGGTTCGTGGCATTGCTGGGCTCAATGGGATGGCATTGGATTGACGGCAGAGGCGGCGTTTCGACAGCGCTGCTTTGGGTCAATGCAGCGTTGCTGGGGGTGTTGCTGCTGGTGGCGACCATGGCGCATCCCTGGATTCGTTCGCGTTTCCACAATGGGTTCGAGCGAACTCACCGCTTCGGTGGCTGGGCCGCACTTGTCATGTTTTGGGGCTCGACCCTTTTGTTTGCTCGTGATCAGAACCCGCAAGTGCCGCTGCAAGAGGTGCTGGCCACCTCGGTGCCCTTCTGGATGCTGATGGTGCTGACGTTCAGCATCGCGTTGCCATGGTTGCGTTTGCGCAAAGTGCCGGTGCAGTTACTCAGGACGTCATCCCACGCCGTCATTGCCCGGTTCGGGCATGTCACGCCGTTTGCCGGTTCGTCCAACGCCATCAGTCTCAACCCGCTGTTGGAGTGGCATTCGTTTGCCAACATTCCCACGCCGGGGCAGGCCGGTTTTCGACTGATCATTTCCCGGGCCGGGGACTGGACCGGCGAATTCATCGAGCAAATGCCGACTCACGTCTGGGTCAAAGGCATTACCACCGCCGGCGTGGCGCACATCGAAACCCTGTTCAAGTCAGTGGTGTATGTCGCAACCGGAAGCGGTATCGGCCCGGTGCTGCCTCATCTGCTCGCAAGGCAAGTGCCGATCCATCTGATCTGGTCGACCCGCAACCCACGAAAAACCTACGGTGATGAGTTAGTAGAGGAGATTCTTCAGGCCCAGCCCGACGCCTTGATCTGGGACACCGATGTGCTCGGCAAGCCCGATCTGGTGCAACTGGCCTATGACGCGGTTCAAGCGTTCGGTGCAGAGGCCGTGATCTGCATTTCCAACCAGACACTGACTCAGCGAGTGGTCGAGGAAATGGAGAGTCGGGGCATTCCAGCCTACGGCGCGATCTGGGATTCCTGAGGTGGGCGCTGGCTATTAACCCTTCAACTATTTTTCAAAGAGGTCACCATGCACACATTGATCGAACGTCATGATCGAGTCGTCTTGATTCGTCTGAACCGCCCGCAAGCCCGGAACGCCCTGAGCGATGAGGTCATGCGCGAATTGCTGGACACCCTGCAACGGTTGGATCGGGATCCAGGGGTGGGGTGTTTCGTCCTGACCGGTACCGTGGACTATTTCGCGGCCGGTGCCGATATCAGAGAGATGAGCCAAAAGTCCTATCTGGACATGGTCCACGAGGATTATTTTGCCGGGTGGGAAGCCTTTGCCACGCTACGTACCCCCACGCTGGCCGCGGTCGCCGGTTATGCGTTTGGTGGCGGCTGCGAGTTGGCGATGATGTGCGACGTGATCTTTGCTGCCGATACGGCGCGATTTGCTCAACCGGAAATCAAACTGGGTGTAATGCCCGGCATGGGCGCTACCCAGCGTCTCACGCACCTGATCGGAAAATCGAAAGCCATGGACATGATCCTCACCGGTCGCGCGATGTCTGCCCAGGAGGCCGAACGGGCAGGGCTGGTGTCGAGAGTCATTGCCGCCGCCGACCTGATGGAAGAATCCCTGGCGGCGGCGCAGACCATTGCCGGTTTCGCCAAAACCGCCACTATGGCAGCGCGCGAAGCGGTTGATCGCGCGCTGGAGCACGGGTTACGCGAAGGCCTGCTGCACGAGAGAAGGGCGTTCCATGGGTTGTTTGCAACCCCAGGGCAAAAAGAAGGCATGCAGGCTTTTCTCGATAAACGTGAGGCGTGTTTTAACCCTGCCTGATGGGGTTTGAGTATTCGTCGCTCGCGCCGCTTTGAAAGAAACTACAGTTCAGGGGGAATAATCCTACGTGACGTTCGTCTCATAGCTCCTTCCCCCTGTGGCCGATGGCCCTGGAGTCTTTCATGGTTGATCGCTCAACACCGCCAACCGGGCCCATCCGGCCACCGCTGAGTGGCGCAAGCCTGACGTTACGCCTGACCGGCATTGCCGTGGTGGTCGCTGCGTTGGCCGGGGCCTTTGCCTACGTCAACGGCACCTTTGATCCACAACGTCTGACGCCGAAAAAACTGATCAATGTGCTGGAAACCAACAACGGCATACACCCGGGTTTCCGGCGCAATCACGCCAAAGGCGTATGCGTGATCGGCCATTTCGAAAGCAGCAGTGAAGCGCGCAATTATTCCAGTGCCCAGGTGTTCAGCGAAGCACAGACTCCGGTGGTCGGGCGGTTCGCATTGCCCGCGGGTAATCCTTACGCGCCTGACAGCGCCGTACCGATTCGCAGCATGGCGTTGCGCTTCACCCAGGCCAACGGCCAGCAGTGGCGCACCGGGATGAACAGCATGCCGGTGTTCCCGGTGGGCACGCCTGAAGCGTTCTATCAATTGCAGCAAGCCCAGTCGCCGCTTCCCGCCACGGGTAAACCTGATCCGGCGGCGGTCCCGGCATTCTTCGGCTCCCATCCGGAAGCGGCGCCGTTCCTGGCCTGGATCAAAACCGCCAAGCCGTCGGCCAGTTATGCGACCGAGACGTACAACAGCGTCAACGCGTTCTACCTGGTGAATGCGGCCGGTCAACGCCAGGCAGTGCGTTGGAACATGGTGCCGGTGGCACAGGATGCGGCGGGCGCCACAGCACCCGAAGGCAGCGATTTTCTGGAGAAAGACCTGGTTCAGCGCTTGTCGGCCGGACCGTTGCGTTGGCAGTTGATGATCACGCTGGCGAACCCGGGGGATCCGGTCAACGACGCCAGCAAGGCCTGGCCCGACGGTCGCAAAGTGCTGAACGCCGGCACCTTGGTCCTTGAACGCACCCAGCCGCAGCTCAATGGCGAATGCCGCGACATCAACTACGACCCGCTCGTGTTGCCCAGCGGTATCGAAGGTTCCGACGACCCGTTGCTCGCGGCTCGTTCAGCCGGTTATGCCAGTTCCTACTTGCGCCGCACCAGTGAAGTCAGTCAGTTGCCCGCCGCTAAACAGGAGGCTCAACAATGAGCGCCCAACCGAACCATTTCGCGCCATTGGCGCGGCTGCTGCATTGGCTGATGGCGCTGATGATCATTGCGATGCTGTTTATCGGTGCGGGGATGGTGGCCTCGGTGTCCGAGCGCCATGAGTGGTTGATCCATCTGCACAAACCGTTGGGCATTGCGATTCTGCTGCTGGTGATCGTGCGTTTGTTCGTGCGCTTTTCCACCCGACAGCCGCCGTTGCCGGCCGATTTGCCGAGCTGGCAGTCGCTGGCGGCCAAGGCCTCGCACGTCTTGCTGTATGCCTTGATGTTCGTGTTGCCGTTGCTCGGTTGGGCAATGATTTCGGCGGCGGGTGACCCGGTGATGATCAGCAGCTCGATTCAGTTGCCATCGATCCTGCCGGCCAATGCGCAGGTGTTTGCGTTTTTGCGCAAGGCGCATGGGTATCTGGCGTATTTGCTGTTTTTGACCGTGCTGCTGCATTTGGCGGCGGCGTTGTTTCACGGCTGGGTGCGGCGCGATGATGTGCTGGACAGCATGTTGCGGGGCAAGGATCGCAGCTGATCCGTTGTAGCGGCTGGCGCAGGTTGCGCTAGCCGCTACATGAACTGGGTGATCAGCGCAGGGTGTCGATCATGTCGGCGACGGTGGTCAGCACGTCTTTACCCAATTGCTTGGAGCGTTTTCCGGACCAGCCTGTCAGCGCATTCGGCGCATCGTCGTTGTCCTTGAACGGCATCTCCAGGGTCAACGACAGGCAATCGAATTTCTGACCGACGCTGTTGCAGGCCAGGGTCATGTTGGCTTTTCCCGGCTCGTCGCGGGTGTAGCCGTGCTTGGTCTGGAAATCCTTGGTCAGGTGTTTCAGATGGCTGCGGAAATGCTCTTCGAGTTTTTCGATACGTGGTGTAAAGCCCGGGTTGCCTTCGCAGCCAGCGGTGAACACGTACGGGATTTCTTCATCGCCATGGACGTCGAGGAACAGGTCGACGCCATATTTTTCCATCTGCTGTTGCGCGAACAGCACTTCCGGGCTGATCTCCTGGCTGGCGCTCTGCCAGGCACGGTTCAGGTCCTGGCCCATGGCGTTGGTGCGCAGGTGACCGTGGAAGGCGCCGTCCGGGTTCATGTTCGGGATCAGGTACAGGTCGGCGCTGGCCAGCAGTTTGTTCAACACCGGGTCGTCGTGCTTTTCCAGGCGCTCGATCACGCCTTCCATGAACCATTCGGCCATGTGTTCGCCAGGGTGTTGCTGAGCGATCATCCAGACCTTGCGCCGGCCTTCGGCACCGGTACCTTTGCGCAACAACTGAATGTCGCGCCCTTCAACACTCTTGCCGGTCGCCAGCAGCTCGGTGCCGGCCTTGGTCAGTGCCTGTTCGATCAGCCAGTCATGACGGCCACGGCTGTAAGGTTCGAAATAGGCGAACCAGGCGTGGGTGGCGGTGGCTTCGAGGCTGAAGCGCAGGCAGTCGCCTTCGAAGATAGTCGGTACGCGGAACCAGTTGACGTGGTCGTACGACGCAACAGCCTGATAACCGTCCCAGGCCTTGTTGTACGAGGACTTGCTGGCGTTGTTCAGGCGAAACCAGTGCTCCTGACCGACGTGCAGACCGCTGGCCTTGAAGTGGAACCATTGAAAATGCGGGCTGCGGGTGTCAGGTTTGATGGCCAGCAGCGCTTGAAGCGGGTTGCTGATATCCAGCACTTCAATGTTGCCGCTGTCGAAGTTTGCACTGATGTCGAAGGAAGATTTGGCCACGGTCATAGTCGGTTCCTGAATATGATTTTATGGCGGTTACTTTACACGCTCGAAAGTGATTAGGCGGATGGAAAATCGCCAATCGTGAACCCTTTATCGGCGCGTATAAATCACCATCAGGATGGCGCCCTGCATCGAGCCTGCACTGTGTGCCGCGTTCGGGGCGCGGCAACAGTAATCGCCGACGTTCAGTGTGCGGTCCTGGTCGTAGAAGGAGCCTTGCAAGACGAACAGTTGTTCCAGCTCGCCTTCATGGGTATGACTGGCGACCTGGGCGCCAGGGTCGACTTTCATCAGCATGGTTTTTTCGCCGCGTTCGCTGTCCTCGAACAGCGGCTTGATCCAGAAGCCTTCAGCCTTCGTCGGCATCCAGTCATCCATCGAGGATGAATAATAAAGAGAGCCTTCAACCGGCCCCTGGATGCCGTTTTTCCCGGCAATTTCCCACGAAGGTGTTTCATCGCCTGGCATGTTTTTCACCTGGGTTGGTTTACAAGTCCTTTACCAGTCGCAAGGCATCGTAGATCGCGGCGTGGGTGTTGCGCGCAGCCACGGCATCGCCAATGCGAAACAACTGGAATTTGCCATCCGGGTTGGTCACCACCTGTTGTGGGTTGCCAACGATCAGGTCCTGATGTTCGATCACACCGCCGTTGCTGGAGGCGGATTTCAATTCGAAATACAGTTCGTCCAGCGGTCGGGTGCCGTGGTTGACCACCACTTGATCGACGCGTCGGACCTTGCGCGCACTGCCGTAATCGCTGTCGATCGTGGCCAGCAGATCCTGACCCTCTCGCTCGACTGCGAGCAGCCTGAAGGTGACGGTGAAGGTGGTATCCAACGCTTGCAGCGAGCGCATGTACGGCACCAGATTCATCGCCATGACTTCCGGCGCGAAGGTCCGGTCCGGCGTCATGATTTCGACTTTTGCGCCACTTCTGGCGATGAATTCGGCAGCTTGCAGCGCCGCATGATCACCGGCGTCGTCGAACAGCAGGACATTGCGCCCGGGTTTCACATCCCCGGCAATAATGTCCCAGGTGGAGACCACCAACTCATTGCCTGCCGAGAGAATTTCAGTATGGGGCAGGCCGCCGGTGGCGATGATCACCACGTCCGGGTTTTCGTCGTGGACGGTGCTGGCCTCGGCCCAGGTATTGAAACGAAAACTGACGCCACGTGCCAGGCACTGGGCCATGCGCCACTCGACGATGCTGATCATTTCCCGTCGGCGTTCCGATTGCGCGGTGAGCCGAACCTGACCTCCGGCCTGGTTGGCGGCTTCGAATACCACCACTTCATGGCCGCGTTCCGCCGCCACTCGCGCCGCTTCCAGCCCGCCGACACCGGCCCCGACAATCACAATCTTGCGTTTGCTCGCCGCCTTGGGAATGTCATGGGGCATGCTGGTTTCACGACCGGTGGCCGGGTTGTGAATGCAGTAGGCCGCGCCGCCCTGATAGATCCGGTCCAGGCAATAGTTGGCGCCGACACAGGGGCGAATATCGTCTTCGCGACCTTCGATAATCTTGCGCACGATATGCGGATCGGTCATGTGCGCGCGGGTCATGCCCACCATGTCGATCTTGCCCGAGGCGATGGCATGGCGGGCGGTGGCCACGTCTGGAATCTTCGCCGCGTGAAAGGTGGGGAAGTCGGTGGCGGCGCGAATTTCTCCCGCGAAGTCCAGATGCGGTGAATTGCGCATGCCCTGGATCGGAATCAGGTCGGTCAAACCCGCGTCGGTGTCGATGTGGCCGCGGACAACATTGAGAAAGTCCACCATGCCGCTGTCTTTCAAGCGCCTGGAGATGTCCAGCCCATCCGCCGCGGTCAGCCCGCCGGGCATCAATTCATCGCCGGTATAACGCACGCCGACGATGAACTCGTGGCCGACGCGCTGGCGAATGGCGCTGAGGATGTCGAAGGTAAAGCGCAGCCGGTTGTCGATGGAGCCGCCGTAGGGGGCATCGAGGTGGTTGGTCAGTGGCGACCAGAATTGATCCATCAGGTGCCCATAGGCTTGCAGCTCGATGCCGTCCAGACCTGCAAACTTCATCCGTTCGGCGGCGTCGGCATAGTCCTTGATGATGCGTTCCACATCCCAGTCTTCCATCTTCTTCGGGAAGGAGCGATGGGAGGCTTCACGCTCGAACGAGGGTGACACCACGGGCAGCCAGTCGCCCTTGTCCCAGCGCGTGCGCCGGCCCAGGTGCGTCAACTGGATCATGACGGCCGCGCCATGTTCGTGGCAGGCGTCACTCAGGTCGCGCATCCAGCCGACCACCTCGTCCTTGTAGGCCAGGATGTTGTTGAACACCGGCGGGCTGTCCCGGGAAACCGCAGCGGAGCCTGCGGTCATGGTCAAGGCCACGCCGGCCTTCGCCCGTTCCACGTGGTAGGCGCGATAGAGTTCCTTGGGCATGCCGTCCACGGGATAAGCCGGTTCGTGGGCGGTGGTCATGATGCGATTTCGTAAGGTCAGGTGCTTCAACTGATAGGGCTGGAGGAGCGGATCATTCAGCATCGTCAAGACTCTCCGAAAGCGGGCAAGGACCTGCGTTGAAATTACGTTAGGGTGAAATGTACACCTGTGTCAATACTATGGACACAGGTGTACATTTTGCTTGCGTGGTGTTGTGTGAGCGGCTAGGATCGAGCCATGAACGAACAAACCAAAGCAGTAGAAACCGGCTGGAGAGGGTCCCTGGAAGGGTGGCTCGATGCAGCCTATGAAAGCCTGACCGAGTGCGGAGTCGACACGGTGCGGGTGATGCCGCTGGCCAAAAAGCTGGGGTTGTCGAGAACCAGCTTTTACTGGTTTTTCAAGGATCGCGAAGAGCTGCTCGCTGCTTTGATCGAGCGCTGGCGGGTGAAGAACACCGGTAATCTGGTCGCCCAGACCGAGTGTTATGCCGAGAGCATTGCCGAAGCGATGCTGAATGTTTTCGACTGTTGGTTGAACCCCGATCTGTTCGATTCACAGTTCGAATTTGCCATGCGCAGTTGGGCCTTGCAGTCCGCTGAAGTGTCCGAGCATATCCGCGTGGCCGACATTGCCCGCCGCGAAGCCTTGATCCGGATGTTCATGCGCTTCGACTACACCTACGAGGGGGCCGATGTACGGGCCCGCACGATTTACCTGACACAGATTGGCTACATCAGCACCAACACCCGAGAGGATATCGGGGAACGAATGCGGCGGATTCCCGAGTACGTGAAGATCTTCACCGGCCAGGAACCCCTGGAGCGTGAATTGAAACGCTTCTACTCCCGCCATGGGTATGTGATGGATGAGGTTTCATCGTCTACCCAGGACTGATCGCAACGTCTGACTGACGAAGGCAGGTTCACATGTACGAAGAACCCACGATAGGCATTATCGGTGGATCGGGATGGCTTGGCCGTTCGATTGCCCTGGCAATGCTCGACAAGGCATTTGTTCAGCCCGGGGCTTTGGTGCTTTCGAACCGCAGTGCGAGCAACCCGCTGACGAGTGCCAAGTGGTCACAGGTGACGGTAACGAGCGACAACCAGGAGTTGGTGGAGCGCTGCGAGGTGGTCATCGTGTCCGTGCGTCCCGAGCAGTTTGCCGAGGTAGAAATCTTCGCTGAAAACCGGCTGGTGATTTCCTTGATGGCAGGCGTTTCTCTGGAAGATGTGGTGCAGCGTACCGGCAGTCGGCAGGTGATTCGCGCCATGGCGAATGCCGCTGCCGAAATCGGCAAATCTTATACGCCCTGGCTGGCGACTCAACAGGTCAGCGAAGAGCAAAAAGCGTTCGCCCAGTGCTTGTTCGAAACCTTTGGTGGGGCCGATGAAGTCTTCAGCGAAAGGCATTTGAACTACCTGACGGCGTTGGTGGGTACAGGGCCTGCTTACCCGGCATTGTTGGCTCGCAGCCTGTTTCAGCATGCCGTGAGCAGCGGTTTGCCACCGGCAATCGCCCAGCGCGCTTCCCATGCAGTGGTGGTGCAAGCCAGTCAGTTGATTGGCGATGGGCGCTCCGTCGACGAACTCTTGCAGACGCTCATCAATTATCGCGGGGTCACGGCGGCGGGTCTCGACGCCATGCTCGCCAGCGGATTCGATAAAACAATAAAAGCAGGTCTGGATTCAGCGGCCTCGGTCGCCAGTTGCATGAATCTCTTTGCCCATTCTGCTGACACGAAAGAAGGTCCAATGACGCGGTAGTTGGCCCTCCTTAACTCTGGCCGCAATCGAGGTTAGCGTTTATGAATTTAAAGTCTTTCTCGAAAACGGGACTTGCACTCGGCATCGTCGCCTTCAGCGGTTGGGTGTCTGCGTCCGAGTGTGGTGATGTGACGATTGCCAACATGAACTGGCAATCGGCTGAAGTCATGGCCAACGTCGACAAGCTGATTCTCAATGCGGGTTACGGTTGCAATGCCGATCTGGTCACCGGGGATACGGTTCCGACCATCACCTCCATGGTCGAGAAGGGCCGGCCTGACATCGCCCCCGAAGGCTGGATCGACCTGGTTCCGGAAGTCGCCAGGAGCGGCATTCAAAGCGGCAACCTGATCCAGGCGGCGAACTCGCTATCCGACGGCGGCTCGCAAGGCTGGTGGATACCGAAGTACCTCGCCGACGCCCATCCGGACATCAAAAGCTTCGAGGATGTGAAAAAGCATCCCGAACTGTTCCCGGCCCCCGACGACAAGAAAAAAGGCGCGATCTACAACGGTCCGCAAGGTTGGGGCGGCACCGTGGTCACCAGTCAGTTCTATAAGGCATACGGCTTCGAGAAGGCAGGTTTCGTGCTGGTGGATACCGGTTCCGCTGCGGCGCTGGATGGCTCCATCGCCAAAGCCTACGAGCGCAAGGCGCCTTGGCTGGGGTTTTACTGGGAGCCGACCGCTTTATTGGGCAAGTACCCGATGGTGAAGCTGGACAATGGCCATCCGGTAGACGCGGCGGAGTGGAAACGTTGCAATACCGTCGCCGACTGTCCTGATCCCAAACCGAATGGCTGGCCGATTGATCGGGTCTACACCCTCACCACCAAAACCTTCGCCGCTCGCTCGCCAACGGTCATGGCGTACCTGAACAAGCGCGCCTGGTCCAACGAGACGGTAAACAAACTGATTGCCTGGATGACCGACAACCAGGCCACCGGTGAGGAAGGCGCCAAGTATTTCCTGAAAAACAACGAAGCGCTTTGGACTAAATGGGTCACCGCTGAAGCGAGCGGCAAGATCAAGGCCGCGCTTTAATCCGCAGGGGTCGATGCAGCTCGCCCGTTCGCGCTGCATTCAACCTCGCGCACCGATAACAATAAAAACACCCACGTATTGAAACGACCTGCCCGCTTTCTACGGTCTTCTACAAAAGGGGAATGTCATGGAGTGGTTACTCAGCTTTCCACACATGGAGGACGAAAGACTCCGGGCCTTGAAAAAGGCTATCGATGGCGCCTTTCGTAACTTCACCAGCACTTACGGCGACAGCTTTGAAGCCTTTTTCCAGCCGTTGCAGGTTTTCCTCAATCAGTCCGAAAGGTTCATGACCACGACGCCATGGCCGATCATTATTGTGCTGGTCGCCTTGATTGCCTGGTTCGCCAGCCGCAGTTGGAGAATTGTCCTGGGTTGCGTGTTCACACTGATGGCCATCGGTTATCTGGACATGTGGTCTGACACGATGAAGACCCTGTCGATGATCTTTGTCTGCACAGTGATATCCATCGTCATCGGCTTGCCGACCGGGATCGCGATGGCCCGTTCCAACCGTCTGCAGAACCTTGTCAGCCCGGTGCTGGACGTGATGCAGACCCTGCCGAGCTTTGTCTATTTGATTCCAGTGGTGATGTTGCTGGGGATTGGCAAGGTCGCGGGGCTGATTGCGGTTGTGATCTACGCCTTGCCGCCGATGATCCGCTTGACCAACCTCGGCATCCGTCACGTTGACGCCGAGATGCTGGAGTGCGCCGACGCCTTTGGCTCATCCAGTTGGCAGAAACTGAAAAACGTCCAGTTACCCTTGGCGTTGCCCTCGATCATGGCCGGTATCAACCAGACGATCATGATGGCGCTGGCCATGGTGGTCATCGCGTCGATGATCGGGGTTCAAGGCTTGGGCCAACCGGTGCTCAAGGCTATTTCCAATCAATATTTCACCCTGGGCATTTTTAACGGGCTGGCCATTGTCGGTATTGCAGTGATCTTCGACCGAGTCAGCCAAGCCTATGGCCGAAGACTGCAAAAGCATTTGGAGAGGGTTCATGGCCACTGATCTGACCAACGATTTCGGCATCGAAATCAGGCATCTCTACAAGATCTTCGGTTACCAGGCGCAGGCCAGTATCGAGCGGGTCAAACAGGGCATGAGCAAGGCTGAACTGTTGAGTCATCACAGTCATGTGCTGGGGTTGAAGGACATCAATATCAGCATGCCGTCCGGGGGGATTCAGGTGATCATGGGGCTGTCCGGTTCGGGCAAGTCGACCTTGATCCGCCATATCAACCGATTGATCGAACCCACCGCCGGCGAAGTTATCGTGGGTGGCGTGGATGTGCTCAAAATGAGCCCGACTGATTTGCGAGCGTTTCGCCGACATAAAATTTCCATGGTGTTTCAGAAGTTCGCGCTGCTGCCAAATCGCACCGTGCTCGACAATGCCGTGTATGGGCTGGAGATTCAGGGCATGTCCCGGGACAGGCAAGTAGAAATCGCCACAGGCTGGTTGGACCGGGTAGGGCTCCAGGGTTACGCGAGTCACTATCCCAATCAACTGTCCGGAGGCATGCAGCAGCGCGTCGGCCTTGCCCGGGCATTGGCCAGTGATGCGCCTATTCTGTTGATGGATGAAGCGTTCTCGGCCCTGGATCCGCTGATCCGCATGGACATGCAGTCGGTGCTGCTGGACCTGCAAAAAGAGATCAAGAAGACCATCGTGTTCATTACCCATGATCTTGATGAGGCACTGCGCATTGGTGATCGCATCGCGATCTTGCGTGACGGTGAGGTGGTGCAACAAGGCACCCGACAGGAAATCGTCATGACGCCTGCCGATGATTACATTGCCAACTTCGTCAAAGAAGTGAATCGGGGACGGGTAATCGGGGTCGAGGCAATCATGCGGCCCATTGTTCAGGTCAAAGGCGGAGCGACGCTGACCGTACCCATGGGGACGTCATTGGAGTCGGCGGTCAAAAGACTGGTTGAGGCAGGGTTCGATGAATTGGTGGTCACTGATAGCCAGGGTCAGCCGGTAGGGCAGTTGGCGCTGAAGTCGATCATCGCGACGATGGTCACCTCGGCAGTGAGTGAAGAATCGCAGGTCATTCAGCCAAGAGTAAAGTCGAAAGCGTGACGGCTTGCCGAAGTAAAACCGAGGGGAATTGCGGGGTGCTGAGGGGGCGTCTTCCATGACGCCGACGCAGCTTAGAGGCTGTGCGATTGATTCTCAAGTGCTATTTTTACAATCGTTTGGCCCAATGAAGCCGGGCTTCTCTTGCCAACCGATATTCTTTTGATATTATCCGCGCCATCGAATTTGCAGCCCCCAAAGACTTCATTAGCCTGAAGGTAAAAGCCAGAATAACTGGCAAAAAAAACCCGGCAAAAAGCCGGGTTAAAAACCGTGATTAGCCTGATGAGGAGATAGTCCAGGAGACCGGCCTAAGGTCACTTGGACAATCGACTGATCTCGCGACCAGCTGCAAGCAATAATAATCATTCTCGTTTGAGAGTCAAATGATTTTATCTGCGCGACAGGAAAGCTCTTTCCTGTCCTCCCCAGACGCTCGCCCGTTTCATGCGTTCCGATGCGCTTGCAAAGACCGATCGATCATCGCCTTCGCCATGTCGATCATGTGCACCGTCGAATAGGCCAGGTCGCGACTGGGGCCGTTCAGGTTGCTGGCTGATTCATGTGCAGTCGCCGCAGCACATCGCAACAAATCCGAGGCATGAACCAGCGCCTCTTCTGCGCTGATTCCCGGGTTCACATCGAAGAACCGCTCCACGGCAGCGGGTTCTGACACAGTTGGTTTCAAGTAATAATCCAGCGCTCGCTGTGCGGCGGCGTTGCCTTTGGGCGAGGTCAGGGTGGTATCGATTTGCATATCTGGCAGGTCATTGCTGGGTAACGTCATGACGATGGCAAGCTCCGTGATAGATTCAGATCCGTGAATCCATCCTAGTACGAACTGTATTTGTGACTGGAATTTAAATACTACAAGTTGTGTTTTGTTGGCCGGAGTACCCCACGTATCGTGCCGCACATGGATAAATGGATTGAGTTAGTCAAAGCCAAGATGAGTGACCTCAAAGTCACTCAAGAGGTACTCGCCGACCGCCTCGGGATGTCCCAGGGTGGCGTGGGTCATTGGCTGAATAAACGCCGTCAGCCGAGCATTCAAGACATGAATCGTGTCTTGCGCGCGCTCGGGATGGATTTTCTGGAAGTGGCGATGGTGGTTCGCGAGGTCTTGCAGGACGACGAGCCTTGCCTGACGCACAAGTACAACCCGTACTTCCGTTACCCGGTCAGTGACTGGCGCGAGCCGATGCAAGTGCGTGACGGCGAGTTGGCGGTCTACGGCAAGCAACGCTTCGAACTCACCGATTACCACGCCCAGGGTGAGGCGTTCTGGCTAGTGGTGGTGGGCGATGCGATGACGGCACCCACGGGCGTGAGCATCGCCGAGGGCATGATGATCCTGGTGGACCCGGCCATTGTGCCTGAGCCCGGAAAGCTGGTGATCGCGCAGTGGTCGGACAGCACCGAGGCGACGTTTCGCAAGCTGATCGACGAGGGCGGGCAGCGTTACCTGGTCCCGCTCAATCCGACGTATCCGAAAGCCCTTTATACCGATGAGTGCCGAATTCTCGGTGTAGTGGTTCAAGCAACGGCCAAATTCTAATCAGATCGGTCCTCCTGCAACGTAGGACCGATCCTCATTTCACGCTTCTTCCAGTTCGACCAATGCACTGCCTTCGCTGACCATTTCGCCTTCCTGGCAATACAAGGCCTTGATCACACCCGCGTGGGGCGCTCGAATGCTGTGCTCCATTTTCATCGCCTCCAACACCACCAATTGCGCCCCGGCTTCGACCGTTTGCCCGGCCTCTACCAACACACGCACGATGCTGCCGTTCATCGGAGCGGTGAGCCCGCCTTGATGGCTGTGGCTAGCTTCGACGGCGCTGATCGGGTCGTAGGACTCGATGCGGCGCAGCTCACCTTCCCATTGCAGATAAACACAGTCGCCACGACGGATTGCTCGGTGCTGGCGGCGCACGCCGTGGTGCTCGGTCAGCAATTGCTCGCCTTTAAGCTGGGCCGTGCAGACATCGCCCAAGGTCAACGCGCGGTCCTGGCCTTCGCAGCTCAAGTGCAAGGTGATTTCTTTCGGCAATCCGGCCCGGAAACCATTGCTGATCGCCCATGGTGAACTCGCGTCATCTGCGCGCGGTGCATTGGTTTGGCTCTGGGCAACGGCCTGAGCGGCGGCTTGCCAGAACGCGTCACTGAGATCCGCCGGCGCGGGCAACAATTGCTCCTGAAAGCGCGGGATAAACCCGGTGTCCAGTTCTGCCGCCGCAAACGCCGGGTGCGCGATGATCCGGCGCAGGAAGTTGATGTTGGTCTTGAGCCCGCCAATTGCGAACTCATCGAGCATGCTCAACAAGCGCAGTCGTGCCTGTTCGCGATCCTCACCCCAGGCAATCAGCTTGCCGAGCATCGGGTCGTAGAACGGCGAAATCTCGTCGCCTTCTTCAACACCGCTGTCGACCCGACGCCCCGGGCCTGCGGCGGATTCACGATACAGTTCCAGACGCCCGGTGGCCGGCAGGAAATCATTGGCCGGGTCCTCGGCGTACAGCCGCACTTCAATCGCGTGACCGATCAGCGGCACCTCGGCCTGGGTCATTGGCAGTGCTTCACCACGGGCCACACGAATCTGCCAGGCCACCAGGTCGAGGCCGGTGATGGCTTCGGTGACCGGGTGTTCAACCTGCAGGCGCGTGTTCATTTCCATGAAGAAGAACTCACCGCGCGAATCCAGCAAAAACTCCACGGTGCCGGCGCCGACATAACCGATGGCTTGCGCCGAACGCACGGCTGCCTCGCCCATGGCGCGGCGCAGCTCCGGACTCAATCCTGGCGCAGGAGCTTCTTCGACGACTTTCTGGTGGCGACGCTGGATCGAGCAATCGCGTTCATTCAGGTACAAGCAGTTGCCATGCTGGTCGGCGAAGACCTGGATTTCCACGTGGCGCGGTTTGAGCAGGTACTTCTCCACCAGCATCCGTGAGTCGCCGAATGAGGACTTCGCCTCACGTTGGGCCGAGGCCAGGGCTTCGGCCAACTGGCTGACATCCTCGACCACTTTCATGCCTTTGCCGCCACCGCCGGCGGTGGCCTTGAGCAGCACTGGATAACCGATGCGATCACACGCCTCGCGGAAGGTGTCGAAGTCCTGCGCTTCGCCGTGATAGCCCGGCACCAATGGCACTCCAGCAGTTTCCATCAGCGCTTTGGCGGCGGATTTGCTGCCCATCGCATCAATGGCCGAGGCGGGTGGGCCTAGGAAGATCAGGCCGGCGTCTTCAATCGCGCGGGCAAACCCGGCGTTCTCCGACAAAAAGCCGTAACCCGGGTGAATCGCCTGAGCGCCGCTGGCCTTGGCTGCGGCAATCAGCTTGTCGATTTGCAGGTAACTGTCGGCGGCTTTGCTGCCGCCGAGGTCGACGCGGATGTCCGCTTCGCGGCTGTGTCGTGCGTCACGGTCAGTGGCGCTGTGCACGGCTACGGTGGTCAGGCCCAGAGCCTTTGCGGTGCGCATGACACGGCAGGCGATTTCGCCACGGTTGGCCACCAGCAAGGTGGTGAGAACAGGTGCGCTCATCAACGTGGCTCCTTGGTGGTGGGGGCTTGCCAGCTCGGCGGACGCTTTTGCAAAAAGGCGCGCAGGCCTTCCTGGCCTTCAGGGCTGACGCGGATACGGGCGATGGCGTTTTCGGTGTAGCGGCGCAGGGCCGGGGTCAATGCGCCGTGGCCGACTTCGCGCAGCAAGTCTTTGCTGGTGCGCATGGCGGCGGGGCTGTTGAGCAGCAGGTTGTCGATCCACTGATCGACTTTCTGCTCCAGCTCCGTGGCCGGATAGCTTTCCGACAACAAACCGATTTCTCGCGCCCGTTGCCCGCCGAAACGTTCAGCGGTCAGCGCATAACGGCGGGCCGCACGCTCACCGATGGCTTGCACCACGAACGGGCTGATCACCGCTGGCGCCAGGCCAATGCGCACTTCCGACAGGCAGAACTGCGCGTCGTCGGTGCCAATCGCCATGTCGCAGCAACTGATCAGGCCCAGCGCACCGCCGAAGGCGGCGCCTTGCACCACGGCAAGGGTGGGGATTTTCAGTTTGGCGAGGTTGTACATCAACTCCGCCAGTTCCCGGGCATCGTCGAGGTTGGTGTGGTAATCGAGCTCAGCCGATTGCTGCATCCACGCCAGGTCCGCGCCGGCGCTGAAATGCTTGCCGCGTCCACGCACCAGCAGGAACCGCAGGCTGGCGTCGCTGGCCACGGTGTCCAGCGCGAGGATCAGTTCGCGGATCATTTCTGCGTTGAACGCGTTGTTCTTTTCTTCACGGCTGAGCCACAGGGTGGCGAAACCCCGTGGGTCGGTCAGCAGTTCGAGGGTCTTGAAGTCGCTCATGGTTTTCTCCCGATCACATCCGGAACACGCCGAAGCGGCTCGGTTCGATAGGCGCGTTCAACGACGCGGACAAGGCCAGGGCCAACACATCGCGGGTCTGAGCGGGGTCGATGACGCCGTCATCCCATAGCCGTGCGCTGGAATAGTAGGGGTGACCCTGTTCTTCGTATTGATCGAGGATCGGTTGCTTGATCTCGGCTTCCTGCCCGGCACTGAAGCCTTGGCCGCTGCGCTCGGCCTGCTCGCGTTTGACCTGCACCAATACGCCGGCGGCTTGCTCGGCGCCCATCACGCCGATGCGTGCGTTTGGCCACATCCACAGGAAGCGCGGGTCGTAGGCCCGACCGCACATGCCGTAGTTACCGGCACCAAAACTGCCGCCGATGATCACGGTGAATTTCGGAACCTTGGCGCACGCCACGGCGGTCACCAGTTTCGCGCCATGCTTGGCGATGCCGCCGGCCTCGTACTTCTGGCCGACCATGAAACCAGTAATGTTTTGCAGGAACAGCAGCGGAATACCGCGCTGGCAGGCCAGTTCAATGAAGTGCGCGCCTTTCTGCGCGGCTTCGGCGAACAGGATGCCGTTGTTGGCGAGGATCGCGATCGGGTAGCCATGCAAGTGGGCAAAGCCGCATACCAGCGTAGTCCCGAACAGCGCTTTGAATTCGTCGAACACCGAACCGTCGACCAGTCGCGCGATGACTTCGCGCACATCGAACGGCTGCTTGGCGTCCGCCGAGACCACGCCGTACAACTCGTCGCTGGCGTAGAGCGGGGCAATCGGGGCGCATTGTTGCAGTTCGCCGAGCTTGCGCCAGTTGAGGTTGGCGACGCTGCGTCGGGCAATCGCCAAGGCGTGTTCATCGCTCTCGGCGTAGTGGTCGGCGACCCCGGAAATCTTGCAATGCACATCGGCCCCGCCGAGGTCTTCGGCGCTGACCACTTCACCGGTCGCGGCTTTTACCAGCGGCGGGCCGGCGAGGAAAATCGTCGCTTGCTGGCGTACCATGATCGCTTCGTCGGCCATCGCTGGCACATAAGCGCCACCGGCAGTGCACGAACCCATCACCACAGCAATCTGCGGAATGCCCATGGCGCTCATGTTGGCCTGGTTGAAGAAGATCCGCCCGAAGTGCTCGCGATCCGGGAACACTTCATCCTGACGCGGCAGGTTGGCGCCACCGGAGTCCACCAGATAGATGCACGGCAGGCGATTCTGCTGGGCGATGGTCTGGGCGCGCAGGTGTTTTTTCACGGTCAGCGGGTAATACGAACCGCCTTTCACCGTGGCGTCGTTGGCGACGATCATGCACTCGACACCTTCCACGCGACCGATCCCGGCAATCACGCCAGCGGCCGGAACGTCTTCACCGTACACCTCGTAGGCCGCCAGTTGGCTGATCTCAAGAAACGGCGAGCCCGGATCGAGCAAGCGATTGATGCGTTCGCGAGGCAGCAATTTGCCTCGCGAGGTGTGGCGCTCTTGAGCCTTCGGGCCACCACCGAGCTGCACTTGGGCGAGCAGGGTGTGCAGGGCGTCGACCTGTTTGAGCATCGCCGCGCTGTTAGCCGCGAACTCCGCCGAACGGGGGTTGAGCTGGGTATGCAGGATAGCCATGGACAGCTCCGTTTAGCGGGTTTCGTTGAACAGTTCGCGACCGATCAGCATGCGACGGATCTCACTGGTGCCGGCGCCGATTTCGTACAGCTTGGCGTCACGCAGCAGACGACCGGCCGGGAATTCGTTGATGTAGCCGTTACCACCGAGAATCTGGATCGCGTCGAGGGCCATTTGCGTGGCGCGTTCGGCGCTGTAGAGGATCACGCCGGCAGCGTCCTTGCGCGTGGTTTCGCCCCGTTCGCAAGCCTGGGCCACTGCATAGAGGTAAGCGCGGCTGGCGTTGAGTTGGGTGTACATGTCGGCGACTTTGCCCTGAATCAGCTGGAATTCGCCGATGCTTTGGCCGAATTGCTTGCGGTCGTGAATGTACGGAACGATCAGGTCCATGCACGCCTGCATGATCCCGGTCGGGCCGCCGGAGAGCACGACGCGCTCGTAGTCGAGGCCGCTCATCAACACTTTCACGCCGCCGTTGAGCACGCCAAGGATGTTTTCCTCCGGTACTTCGACGTCATCGAAGAACAGCTCGCAAGTGTTGGAGCCACGCATGCCGAGCTTGTCGAACTTGTTGCTGCGGCTGAAGCCTTTCCAGTCGCGTTCGACGATGAATGCGGTGATGCCGTGCGGACCTTTTTCCAGGTCGGTCTTGGCGTAGATCACGTAGGTGTTGGCGTCAGGGCCGTTGGTGATCCAGGTCTTGCTGCCGTTGAGCACGTACTTGTCGCCGCGTTTGTCGGCGCGCAGTTTCATCGAGACCACATCGGAACCGGCGTTCGGTTCGCTCATGGCCAGGGCGCCGATGTGTTCACCGCTGATCAACTTCGGCAGGTACTTGGATTTTTGCTCGTGGTTGCCGTTGCGGTTGATCTGGTTGACGCAGAGGTTGGAGTGGGCGCCGTAGGACAAGGCCACCGACGCCGAACCGCGGCTGATTTCTTCCATCGCCACAACGTGGGCCAGGTAGCCCAGGCCAGCGCCGCCGTATTCTTCCGGTACGGTAATGCCGAGCAGGCCCATGTCGCCGAATTTACGCCACAGGTCAGCGGGGAACAGGTTGTCGATGTCGATTTGAGCGGCGCGCGGGGCGATCTCTTTGGCGACGAAGGACTGAACCTGATCGCGCAGCATGTCGATGGTTTCACCGAGGGCAAAATTCAGGGATGGGTAGCTCATGGGGCACCTTTTGGCTTTTTTGTAGGGTGGGGAGGGCAGTGATCCGGCTCTCACCTTTACGTTAACGTAAGCCTGTGACGAATGGCTGTCAATCACCCTTTACGTTAACGTCAACTTGAGCGAGAGTAGAGCCAGTTCAAGATAGAACGCGGACACCCTGTGGGGGCGCCGCCAGCCCATTAATAAAGACAATAGGGGTCATCATGGATCAACCCAGTGCAAGCCCGCAGCGCAGCTATACCCGTGGTTCCCAGGACAAAGCCTTGCTGGCGATGACCATCGGCCAGGCGTTCGATAACACCGTCGCGCAGCAGGCGACCGGGGAGGCGCTGGTCGTGCGCCATCAACAGTTGCGCTACACCTGGCAGCAACTGGCCGAGGTCGTTGACCTGCATGCCAGAGCGCTGCTCGCGCTGGGCTTGCAGGCCGGTGATCGTCTTGGCATCTGGGCGCCGAACTGCGCGCAGTGGTGCATCAGCCAGTTCGCCAGCGCGAAAATCGGCGTGATTCTGGTCAACATCAACCCGGCGTACCGCAGTTCCGAACTCGAATACGTATTGAAGCAATCCGGTTGCCAATGGCTGGTCTGCGCCGGCGCGTTCAAAACATCCAACTATCACGCAATGCTGCAAGGGCTCATTCCCGAACTGGCCGAGCAATCCATCGGACAGTTACACAGTGAGCGCCTGCCTGATTTGCGCGGCGTCATCAGCCTGGATGCGCAGCCCCCTTCGGGTTTTCTGCCGTGGTCGCAATTGGCGGATCTGGCCGCCAGTGTTTCGAATGAACAGCTGCGCGAACGCCAGGACAACCTGCATTTCGATCAACCGGTAAACATCCAGTACACCTCCGGCACCACCGGATTCCCGAAAGGCGCGACCCTCAGTCACTACAATATTCTCAACAACGGTTATATGGTCGGCGAAAGCCTCGGCTTGACCGCTAATGATCGCCTGGTGATCCCGGTGCCGCTGTATCACTGCTTCGGCATGGTCATGGGTAATCTGGGCTGCATCACCCACGGCAGCACCATGATTTACCCGAACGATGCCTTCGATCCATTGCTGACCCTGACCACTGTCGCCGAAGAAAAAGCCACGGCGCTGTATGGCGTACCGACCATGTTCATCGCCATGCTCGATCAGCCCCGGCGCGCCGAATTCGATCTGTCGAGCCTGCGCACCGGAATCATGGCCGGTGCCACGTGCCCGATCGAAGTGATGCGCCGGGTCATCAACGAAATGCACATGAACGAAGTGCAGATTGCCTACGGCATGACGGAAACAAGCCCTGTGTCGTTACAGACCGGTCCGTCAGACGAGCTGGAGTTACGCGTGACCACCGTCGGCCGCACCCAGCCGCAGCTGGAAAGCAAAATCATCGACGAGGCCGGTAATCTCGTGCCGCGCGGCACCATTGGTGAACTGTGCACCCGTGGCTACAGCGTGATGCTCGGCTACTGGAACAACCCGCAAGGCACCGCGGAAGCCATCGATCAGGCCGGCTGGATGCACACCGGCGACCTGGCGAGCATGAACGATGAAGGCTACGTGTGCATTGCCGGGCGCAACAAGGACATGATCATCCGTGGCGGCGAGAACGTTTACCCGCGGGAGCTGGAAGAGTTTTTCTTTACCCACCCGGCGGTGGCGGACGTGCAGGTGATCGGCATTCCCTGCTCGCGTTATGGCGAAGAGATAGTTGCCTGGATCAAGTTCCACCCGGGCCATAGCGCCACCGAGCAGGAACTGCAAGCCTGGTGCAAGGAGCGCATCGCGCACTTCAAGACGCCGCGTTACTTCAAGTTTGTGGAGGAGTTTCCGATGACCGTGACCGGCAAGATCCAGAAATTCCGGATGCGTGAGATCAGTATCGAGGAGCTGCGCGAAAACAAAGGCTAAACCCATCCCCATGTAGGAGTGAATCTGCTCGCGATAGCGGTGAGTCAGTCGACGTCGATGTTGGATGTACTGCCGCCATCGCGAGCAGGCTCACTCCTACAGAGAGCGGGGGAAATCACAAATCCCGGGAAGCACAAAGGGGAGCCGAAGCTCCCCTTTAATTTTGTCGTTGCGCGTGCTCTTTTTTTATTATTGAGGGGCGGTCTGTTTTTGTTTTTAGTGACCGTGACCCTTTACCGCTGTTTTTGTCGATCCCCATCCGGGATCAAGAGCAAACGTATTTTTTTGAGCGCTGATCTACTTTTTCGCTGAGCGATCCAACCAGTTCGGGAGCTACCTGAGGGTAGTTTTATTGTTCTCTGCCCGGTTGCGGGTAACTCCGAAAAGCACCCTGAAAAGCACATCCTCTCCAAAAAAATCTGTTAGCTGCGTCTCTGCCGTGTTGTTTTTGTTATGTCAGAGTCGTTACGTCTTATTTTTATTAGGGCTTGCTGCTTTTTTTGTTCTTGTTATGCAGTAGAGATAGCAGAAGCCGTGCCAACTTTTTAAAACCTTTTAAAATCAATGATTTAGAATTTTGTAGGGGTTTGCGACTCAGGGAAAACCCTGCAATCTGTTTCCGTGTTACTCGCTCGCGCGCACCTTTGTGTCCGCGCGGTAACACCCGGACACACTCACTGTGCGCTGCGAGCCTTGGCCACGCGCGAACCGGTTGGACGCCCCAGCACCGTGCAAATCTGTTGGCCGGCCAGGATCAATGCATCCAGGTCGATACCGGTCTCGATACCCAGGCCATTGAGCAGGTAAACCACGTCTTCAGTGGCAACGTTACCGCTGGCGCCCTTGGCGTACGGGCAGCCGCCGAGGCCGGCGATGGAGCTGTCGAACACCGAGATTCCTTCCAGCAGGCTGGCGTAGATGTTGGCCATGGCCTGACCGTAGGTGTCGTGGAAGTGCCCGGCGAGTTTTTCACGGGGCACGTCGGCCGCGACCACCTCGAACATCTTGCGTGTGGCGCCAGCGGTGCCGGTGCCGATCGTGTCGCCCAGCGACACTTCGTAACAGCCCATGGCATAGAGCTCGCGCGCGACCCGGGCGACTTGCTCGGGGGCGACGTGACCTTCGTAAGGGCAGCCCAGCACGCAGGACACGTAACCGCGCACGCTCACCCCGTGTTGCTTGGCGGCGTCCATGATCGGTACGAAACGCTCCAGGCTTTCGCTGATCGAGCAGTTGATGTTGCGTTGCGAGAAGGCTTCAGACGCGGCGGCGAACACCGCGACTTCCTTGACCCCGGCCGCCATCGCATCTTCAAACCCGCGCAGATTGGGGGCGAGGGCGCCATAGGTCACGCCGGGTTTGCGCTGGATTTGTGCGAAAACCTCAGCGGAACCGGCCATTTGCGGCACCCATTTGGGGGAAACGAAACTGCCGACTTCTATATAGCCGAGGCCGGCGGCGGTCAGGGCGTCGACCAGTTGAACCTTGTCGGCAACGCTGATGGGTTGGGCTTCGTTTTGCAGACCGTCGCGGGGGCCGACTTCGACCATGCGTACGTGGGTGGGAAGGGACATGGGAATCGACCTGTGCTGATTGTCTGAATGTTCAAATAACCCTGTAGGAGTGAGCCTGCTCGCGATAGCAGATTTACATTCAACACCTGTATTGACTGATCCGGCACCATCTCGAGCAGGCTCACTCCTACAAGGGGATTGTGTTGCCCTATTGAATAACCTTCTGGTTCTGGATGGTCTGCTCCAGCGCTTGAGTGCAGCGTTCCTGCGCGGTATCCAGTTCCAGCTTCATCTGCTCGATGTCGAGCATCTGCTGTTCCAGCTGCTCGCGGCGCTCGGCGATCTTGCTCAACATGGTTTGCAGTTGTTTCTGATTGCCGCCGGTGGGGTCATACAGCTCGATCAGTTCGCGGCACTCGGCCAGGGAGAAGCCGATGCGCTTGCCCCGCAGAATCAGCTTCAGGCTGACCTTGTCGCGGGGCGAGTAGATACGTTCCTGGCCGCGACGCTCGGGGCTGAGCAAGCCTTGCTCTTCATAAAAGCGGATGGCCCGCGTTGTGATGTCGAGCTCGCGGGCGAGGTCGGAAATGCTATAGGTCTGGCTGCTCATGGAAGCGCTCGAAAAAGATCATGGCGCTAAGCTAATGTCAGGTTGACGTTTACGTCAAGGGGCTGGGGCCTTCAGTGTTCTTGCTGTCTCATCGCGAGCAGGCGCACTTCTACAGGAGATCTCTGCACAGACATAGTTTGACTAGTCACCGTAGATCCCCTGTAGGTGTGAGCCTGCACGCGATGAGAGCACCTGGGTATCAAGCCCTACACCTTTTCAAGCTTCTTCTCATGCGCAGTCACCTGCTGGCACAACTCAATCATCTGCTCACGCATCCAGCGGTTTGCCGGGTCCTGGTCAGTGCTTTCGTGCCAGTAAAGATGCGTTTCCACCGGCGGCACGTCGTTGACCGGCAAGCTGAAGGCGTGCAAGTCGTTGCGACGGGCAAAGCGCTCCGGCACGGTCATGACCATGTCGGTCTGCTGCAACACTTGCGAGGCCATCAGGTAATGCTGGGAACGCAGGGCGATCTTGCGCTGAATGCCCATTTTCCCCAGTGCCAGGTCGACATGGCCTAGACCACTGCGGCGGCTGGAAATATGGATGTGGGTCAGCGACAGGTAATCATCCAGCGTGAATTTCTCTTTGCCCGCCATCGGATGGCCCTTGCGCATGGCGCACACGTAACGGTCTTCCATCAACTTGACGTGGCGCACTTGCGGGTCGGTGTTCAGCGGCGCATCCACGGCGAAGTCGAGACGGCCAGCCGCCAGTTCCTTGGTGGTTTCGCGGCGCTTGGACAGGAAACTTTCAATGATCACCGTCGGCGCCAGGCGGCGCAGGCGCTGGAACAGCGGTGGCAGAATCACCGCTTCGGTGAGGTCGGTCATGCTGATGCGGTACGTCTTGACCGCTTGCAACGGGTTGAAAATGCGGCTTTCCTGCACCGACACTCGCAACAGGGAGAGGGCGTTACGCACCGGCCCGATGATGTTCTGGGCCATGGGCGTCGGCACCATGCCTTGGGCAGTGCGCACAAACAACGGATCGTTGAAGGTCTCGCGCAAGCGGGCCAGAGCGTTCGAGACGGCTGGCTGGGTAATGCCGACAATCTGCCCGGCACGGGTCAGGTTGGCTTCGGTGTAGATCGCGTCGAAGACGATGAAAAGGTTGAGGTCGACCTTGCTCAGATTCATTGCGCTGCACTCTTATTGTTGGTTCTCAATCACTCGATCATATATCGGTGATGAATGTTAATACACGCCGAGAATAGGCTAGGTAAATTATCAACGCTGTTCTAGCATCGATACATGACCAAAAACAACCTCTGCCCAAGAAGGTAAATGCTCATGGATTTCGCTTATTCGCCCAAGGTTCAGGCACTGCGTGAGCGCGTAACTGCGTTCATGGACACTTACGTTTATCCCGCTGAAGCCGTGTTCGAGCGCCAGGTTGCCGAAGGCGATCGGTGGCAGCCGACGGCGATCATGGAAGAGCTCAAACTCAAGGCCAAGGCCGAAGGCCTGTGGAATTTGTTTCTGCCTGAGTCCGAACTCGGCGCCGGCCTGACCAACCTCGAATACGCGCCGCTCGCCGAAATCATGGGCCGCTCGTTGCTGGGGCCGGAGCCGTTCAACTGCTCCGCGCCAGACACCGGCAACATGGAAGTGTTGGTGCGCTACGCCAACGAAGAACAGAAACAACGCTGGCTCGAACCGCTGTTGCGCGGGGAAATCCGCTCGGCGTTCGCCATGACCGAGCCGGACGTTGCCTCCTCCGACGCGACCAACATGGCCGCCCGCGCCGTGCGTGATGGCGATCAGTGGGTCATCAACGGCAAAAAATGGTGGACCTCGGGCGCCTGCGATCCACGCTGCAAGATTCTGATCTTCATGGGCCTGAGCGATCCGGACGCGCCGCGCCACGCCCAGCACTCGATGATTCTGGTGCCGGTGGATACCCCGGGCGTGAAGATCGTTCGTCCATTGCCGGTGTTCGGTTATGACGATGCACCGCACGGCCACGCCGAAGTACTGTTCGAAAACGTCCGTGTGCCGTACGAAAACGTCCTGCTGGGCGAAGGACGCGGCTTCGAAATCGCTCAGGGGCGTCTTGGCCCAGGCCGGATTCACCACTGCATGCGTTCAATCGGCATGGCGGAGCGGGCACTGGAATTGATGTGCAAACGTTCGGTCAGCCGTACCGCATTCGGCAAACCGTTGGCACGTCTGGGGGGTAATATCGACAAGATCGCCGACTCGCGGATGGAAATCGACATGGCACGCCTGCTGACGCTGAAAGCGGCGTACATGATGGACACCGTGGGCAACAAAGTGGCGAAGAGCGAAATCGCGCAGATCAAAGTGGTCGCGCCGAACGTGGCCTTGCGCGTTATCGACCGGGCGATCCAGATCCACGGCGGGGCAGGGGTTTCCAACGATTTCCCGCTGGCCTACATGTATGCCATGCAGCGCACCCTGCGCCTGGCCGACGGCCCGGACGAAGTGCACCGCGCAGCGATTGGCAAGTTCGAGATCGGCAAGTATGTACCGAAAGAGATGATGCGTAGCGGGCAGTAACCAGCTGCACACAGATCGTTCCCACGCTTTGCGTGGGAATGCCTCTATGGACGCTCTGCGTCCGCTTTGAATGTGACGCGGAGCGTCACGGGATGCATTCCCACGCGGAGCGTAGGAACGATCGGCTTGGTCAATACACCCAAACCTCAACCCGCCGATTCTTGATCCGCCCTTCATCCGCACTGTTCGCCGCCACCGGCATTTCCGCACCAAAGCCGCGAATCTCGCGAAACACCACGCCGCTTTTCACCAGTTCGCGCCGCACCGCCATCGCCCTCAGCTTCGACAGCAGATCGGCGCGTGCCGGATCGCTCTTGGCATCGCCAAACCCGACCAGCGTCACCTCGCGGTTGGTTTTGTCATGCTGCTTTATATAGTCGAGCACCCGCGTCAGGTCCTGTTGCGCCTTGTTGTCGAGCGTTGCGCTGCCTTCTTCAAAGCGGAAATTCACCGACAGCCGCTGCGCGTGACGACTGAGTGCCTGATAGCCCTCCGGCATCAACGCATTCGGCGTGACCGTGATGGCCTGGACCGTCTGGGCGATAAAACCGTTGGCCGCGACAATCGCCTGGCCTTTGCTGCTTTGCGTGAACACCGCCAGGGCCTCGGCCCAAGGGTTTTTCCCGTGGGGCGGCAGGTAGAAAAACAGTCGGCGGGACAACGGATAGTCTTCCGTGGCGATCAGGCTGTTAAGCGGCAGCATCGCCTGGGATTGGCCGTCGACGATTGCCACGGCTTTGGCCTGGCGCACATACGGCAGGCCGATGAATCCGATACCTTGCGGGTCAAGGCTGACGGAGTCGGACAATTGTTCACTGGACTCGAAGCGTTTCGCGGCGCGGTTCAGGGTTTTTCCGCGACGGCTGAGGACTAATTCCTTGAA
This sequence comes from Pseudomonas sp. 3296, assembly GCF_031456615.1. NCBI lineage: Bacteria > Pseudomonadati > Pseudomonadota > Gammaproteobacteria > Pseudomonadales > Pseudomonadaceae > Pseudomonas > Pseudomonas sp. 3296. The sequence goes on along the minus strand of NZ_JAVDUY010000009.1, from coordinate 193,504 downwards.
CGTGTCGTAGGTGCCCGACTGGTCATCCCGAGCATATAAATGAATCACGCCACCGCTGCCGCCGAGTTCTTCCCAGGTTTTGGCTTCGCCACTGAAGATTCGCGCCAGTTGTTCGGTGTTGAGCTGGTTCAACGGGTTTTGCGGGTGAAGGATGATCGCCAGGCCATCGATGGCGATGACTTGTTCGGCGTCAGGGCTTTTGAAGTCGCCCAAGGGTTCGAGGTCCACCACTTCGCTGTCCTTGATCGGGCGCGAAGAGGTGGCGAGGTCTGCATTGGCATTCTTCAGCGCGGTGAAGCCGGTGCTGGAGCCATGCGCTGCCACCTCCACTACAACGCGATGGCCTAGTGCCGTTTCGCCGACGATGCGCAGTTCGTTCGCGGTGTCCGGTGCTTCGCTGTGAACCTTGAGCAGGCCCTGTTCGCGCAACAGCCCCTCCACCAACGCCGGGCCCAATGCCGCACCGATGGTGTTAGAGCCCTGGATGCGCAGCACCGGGCCATTGGAGGGTGTCGGTAAATCAGCGGCCGCTGCCGTCAAGGGCAGGCCGGCGAACAGCATCCATAGAAACAAAACGCGCAGCGTCATGCCCGCACCTTAAAAAATCAAAGAAAGTGCGGGGAGAATAAGTCAGTAAGATTTCCGAAAGATGACAGCTATTTATAACCGGGGGAGCGAGCAGGTTCGCTCCCACAGGTTTTGTATTGAGGTTTAGAGATCAGCTCAATTCAAGCCAGATCGGCGCATGATCGGAGGGTTTTTCCATTCCGCGCAGGTCGTAATCCACGCCCGCATCCTTGACCCGTGGCAACAGGCCATGGGACGCCATGATCAGGTCGATCCGCAGCCCGCGCTTGGGTTCGTCTTCAAACCCACGGCTACGGTAGTCGAACCAACTGAAACGGTCGGCCACGTCCGGGTTCAGGTGACGGAAACTGTCCACCAGGCCCCAGTTTTTCAGGCGGGCCATCCACTCGCGTTCTTCCGGCAGGAAGCTGCACTTACCGGTTTTCAGCCAGCGTTTCATATTGTCCGGACCGATGCCGATGTCGCAATCTTCCGGGGAAATATTCACGTCGCCCATGACTACCACCGGCTGATCGTTGCTGAACTGGCTTTCCAGCAGTTGCTGCAGATCGCTGTAGAAGCGTTCCTTGGCCGGAAACTTGGTCGGGTGGTCGCGGCTTTCGCCCTGTGGGAAATAGCCGTTCATGATCGTCACCGGCACGCCGTTGGCGTCGGCGAACGTGCCCCAGATGAAGCGGCGCTGAGCGTCTTCTTCATCGGTGGCGAAGCCTTTGTGCAGGGCCAGCGGTTCTTTGCGTGAGAGCAGGGCGACGCCGTAATGGCCTTTCTGCCCATGAAAATAAACGTGATAGCCCAGCGCCTGTACTTCGGCCAGCGGGAACTGGTCGTCGTGAACCTTGGTTTCCTGGAGGCCGATGACGTCTGGCTGGTGTTTTTCGATCAGCGCCGCCAGCTGATGCGGGCGAGCGCGCAGCCCGTTGATGTTGAAGGAGACGATCTTCATGGTCGGCAGTCCTGGCAAAAGGGCGATGCTAGCTGACATGTAGGCATCGGGCCAGTCTGGGGTGAGGGGATTCGTGTTCGGCGGTAGGCCTTTCATCGCTGATGCGGGCCGCATCGCGAGCAGGCTCACTCCTACCGTCCAAGTCTGGTCTATACCTTTGTGGGAGCGAGCTTGCTAGCGATGGCGACATCACAGTCAACACTGATATCGATCAGTAGGGAACTGTGTCAGCACCGATAGGCTCGTACCAAGAAGAGCACAGCCATTTGAGCTGTACCGGGGAGATCAACCGTTATGCCTGAAACCTCGACCGCCATCGCCGACATTCACATGCTCGACAGCGGCTATGCCCACGAAGCGCGCTCCCTGCTGTACCACGCCTACCGGCACGAGCCGACCTTTGGTTACCTGTTTGAGGCCGAACGTCCCGGGTATGAACATCGTGTGCGGGCCACCGTGCGTGAATTGGTCAAACAGCATTTCCTTCAGGATTTGCCAGCCATCGGCTTGCTGGTCAATGACCGTTTGATCGGCATCGCGCTGATCGCGCCACCGCAACGACGCCTGGGCATCACCGAAAGTTGGGCCTGGCGTTTGCGCATGGTGCTCAGCGCCGGGTTTCGCTGCACCCGTCGCTACCTCGATTACCACGCCGCCGTCGCGGCCTGCGTGCCGAGTGATTCGGTCCACGTGCTGCCGCTGCTGGGGATTCACCCGCAATTCCAGGGCAAACACTTCGGCGAACAACTGCTGCAAGCGGTGCATAACTGGTGCGCAGTCGATGAAACCTCTCAAGGGGTGATGCTCGACACAGGGAATCCTCGCTATCTGGAATTCTATAAGCGTCAAGGTTATGAGGAAATCGGCGAGGTCGCGGTAGGACCGATTCGCGAACACGTGTTTTTTCACGCCAATCCGCAGGTGTTGCAAACCGCAACGGCATAAACGGTAGAACTTTAACGCCAAGCGAGGCTCTATCACGCTCCCAAGCTCGTGATAGCATCCGCGCCTATGAAATTTCCAGGAAGAATGACCAGTGGCGCGTTGATGCTGTTCACCAGCTGCGCGGCGCTGGCGCAAAGTGAATTGGATGTGCGGATAAAACCGTCCAACGATGAACTGAAAGCCAATATAGAGGGCTATATCGGCAACCTCGGCGATCGTGACGAAGAAGCGTTGCTGCGCTTCAGTCGTGGCGCCGAGGATCAGGCGCGCAAGGCCGCCCAGGCCTTGGGGTATTACCAGCCGCAGATCGACAGCGATGTGAAGGGCGGCAAGACGCCGCGCCTGGTGCTCAACATCGACCCCGGTGAGCCGGTGCACCTGCGCACTGTCACGATTCGCGTCGACGGCCCGGCGGCCTCCCTCAAATCCTTTCGTGTGCCTCAGGGCGGGTCGCTGAAAACCGGTGCGGTGCTCAATCATGGTCACTACGAAGACGCCAAGCGCCTGATCCAGAATCAGGCCTCGCGCTTCGGTTTTTTCAGTGGTCACTTCACCAGTCAGAAATTATCGGTAGACCCGCGTGCCGGCGTGGCCGATATCGAACTAATCTACGACAGCGGCCCGCGCTACACCTTGGGCAAGGTCAGTTTCGAAGGCGACACGCCGTTTGACGAAGACCTGTTGCAACGAATGGTGCCGTTCAAGCAAGGCACGCCTTACGACTCCGAACTCATCGCCGAACTCAACCAGGCGCTGCAATCGAGTGGCTATTTTGAAGGTGTGCGCGTCGATGCAGCACCGACGGCGTCCAAGAACGACGTGATCCCGGTGGAGGTCAAACTCGAAACGCGCAAGCCGCGAACCATGGGCCTGGGCCTGGGTTATTCCACGGACGTCGGTCCCCGGGTCAAGGCCAACTGGACTCGGCACTGGGTCAATCCGCAGGGACACAGTTATGGCTGGGAAGCCGAGCTGTCGGCGCCCCGGCAAAACGTCGGGCTGTTCTACGACATCCCGCTCGACCCTCCGCTGACCGACAAACTGCGTTTTGCCGGTGGTTACCAGAACGAAGACATCGCCGGCACTGACACCCACAGCAAGCTGCTGACCATCGGCCCGGAATGGCACAGCAAATTGCCCAGTGGCTGGCAGCGTGTGGTGTCGTTGAAATGGCAGCGTGAGGATTACTCCCTGGGCGACGACTCGGGTTTGAGTACGTTGTTGATGCCCGGCGTCAGCTATTCCTACCTGAAAAGTGATAACCGCATCGACCCGCACAACGGCTATCGCCTGCAATTCGAGTCCAAAGTAGCAAAAGAAGGCCTGGGTTCAGACAGCAACTTGCTCTACGGCACCGCGTTGGTGAAAGGCTTGACCACGGTCTTTGACAAACACCGTTTTCTCGGCCGGGTTCAGGTGGGCGGCAGCGCCACCAACGGCTTCAGTTCAGTCCCGCCGTCGCTGCGGTTTTTCGCCGGTGGCGATCAGAGCGTGCGCGGTTACGACTATCAAAGCCTGTCCCCGGAGAACTCCGAGGGTGACCGCATTGGCGGGCGCTACATGGTCGCGGCCAGCGCCGAATACCAATATTCCATCGCCGAGAAGTGGCGGGTCGCGACCTTCGTGGACCAGGGCAACTCTTTCAATACACTCGAACTGCCAAACCTCAAGACCGGGGTAGGCATCGGCGTGCGTTGGGTCTCGCCGGTGGGGCCGATCCGCCTCGACCTGGCCCACGCGCTGGACGATGACGGCGGCATTCGGCTGCACTTTTCCATGGGGCCTGAGCTGTGAATCGTGGTTTGAAAATAACGCTGCTGGCGATTCTGGCGCTGCTGATGCTGGTTGTCCTGAGCATCGCCTCGGTGCTGGGCACGGCCACGGGCAGTCGCTGGGCGTTAGGCTTCGTGCCGGGTTTGACCGTCGAGAATTTCCAGGGCCGTTTGGGCGGGCAGTGGAGCGCCGATCATGTGCTGTGGCAGCAAGACACCAGCCGGGTTGAGCTGAGCAAGGTGATTTTCGCCTGGTCGCCGCTGTGCCTGACACGCATGACGTTGTGCCTTGAGCAAGTGAAGGCCGATCAAGTCAGCCTGCAATTTCCGCCCGGTACTGAAGAAGAAAGCAGCGGGCCGATCAGCCTTCCGGATCTGAAGCTACCCCTGGCCATCGAACTGGGTGATGTGCAGATCGGCAGCCTGCTGTTCAACGGCAGTGAAGCACTCAAGGGCCTGCAACTGGCGGCGCACTGGACCGCGCAAGGGATGCAGATCGACTCGGTGAAGTTGCAGCGCGATGACCTGAGCCTGAACCTCTCCGGCTTGCTGCAACCCACCGGCAACTGGCCGCTCAAGGTTGAAGGTCAACTGACCCTGTCAGCCCCCGCGCCCTGGACGCTGGCGCTGAAGGTCGACGGCGACCTGCTGAAAACCCTGAACCTGAAAGCCGACAGCAGCGGTTACTTGAACGGACAGTTGACCGGCGAGCTGCAACCGCTGGCGGACAACTTGCCGGCCAAGGTACGCATCACCGCCGACGGCTTCAAACCCGCCGCCGACCTGCCAGACACCCTGCAACTCAATCAACTGGAACTCACCGGCGACGGCGATCTGAAAAACGGTTACCAATTGCTCGGTAAAGCCACGCTGCCCGCCGAACAAGGCCCGGTTGCGTTGCTGCTGCAAGGCAAGGTCGACGCCAAGGGCGCCCAGATCGTCGCCCTCGACCTCACCGCCAACGACAAGCAAAACCTCAAGCTCAGCGGCACCCTCGACTGGAGCAAAGGCCTGAGCGCCGACGCAAAAATCGCCTGGCTGGATTTCCCGTGGCACCGCCTCTATCCGCTGATCGACGAACCGGAAGTGGCGTTGCGCAGCTTCAACGGTGACATCTCCTACACCGACGGCAAGTACCTCGGCAGCTTCCAGGCGGCGGCGGATGGCCCGGCTGGCGCTTTCACGCTGAACAGCCCGTTCAGCGGCGACCTGACGAAAATCTACCTGCAACAAATCCAGCTCCAGGCCGGGCAGGGCAAGGCCGAAGGGCACCTGAACCTGCAATTCGCCGACGGCATTGCGTGGGACACCGCGCTCGACCTGTCGGCGATCAACCCGGCGTACTGGGTGGCGCAATTGCCGGGCACACTGGCCGGACCGCTGCGCAGCAAAGGCGAGATGAAAAATGACACACTCAGCCTCACTGCCGACCTCGACCTGAAAGGCAAACTGCGCGGGCAACCTGCCGTGATCCAGGCCAAGGCGGATGGCGGCGGCGAGCAATGGAACCTCAACGCGCTGCAAATCCGCCTCGGCGACAACAGCATCAACGGCAAGGGCAGCCTGCAACAGAAACTCACCGGCCAGATCGACATCAAGATGCCGCACCTGGCCCAACTCTGGCCGCAACTGCGGGGGCAACTGAACGGCCGCATCGATGTCGCCGGTACGCTCAAAGCGCCGCAAGGCAAGCTCGGCCTGCAAGGCACGCAATTGGCGTTCGACGACAATCGCTTGCAAAGCCTCAATCTCGACGCCACCCTCGACAGCGCGCAACGGGCGAAAATCGACCTCAAGGGCAGCGGCATCCAGGCCGGTGAAACCTCACTGGGCACGCTGACCGCCAGCGGCCAGGGTGACATCAAAAACCAGAAACTCAGCCTCGACCTGCAAGGCCCGCAGCTGAAACTGGCGCTCGGTCTCGACGGTGCGCTGGACAAAGGCAACTGGCGCGGGCGCCTGGCCAGCGGTGATATCCAGACCGGTGGGCAAGACTGGAAGCTGCAAGGCCCGGCGAAACTGGAGCGGCTGGCGGACGGCAAAATCAACTTCGGCGCCCACTGCTGGATGTCCGGCCCGGCCAGCCTGTGCGGTGAAGACCAGCGTTTAATGCCGGAGCCGAAGCTGCGTTTCCACCTCAAGCAATTCCCGATTGAAAGCCTGGCGCAGTGGCTGCCGAAGGATTTCGCCTGGAAGGGCAGCCTCAACGCCGACCTGCAACTGGACCTGCCGGCCAGCGGCCCGAACGGCCAGATCAGCATCGACGCCAGCGGCGGCACGTTGCGCATGAAGGAGAAGGACCAGTGGCTGGACTTCCCGTACCAGACGCTGAAACTCACCAGCAAACTCACGCCGAAACGCATCGACACTGATCTCAACTTCGTCGGCGGCAAACTGGGCGAACTGATGGTGCAGGCGCAGATCAACCCGTTGCCAAAAAACAAACCGCTCACCGGTTCGTTCCGCTTGAGCGGGCTGGACCTGTCGGTGGCACGGCCGTTCGTCCCGATGGTCGAGAAGCTCACCGGGCGCTTGAATGGCAGCGGCACGATTTCCGGTGGCCTGTTGGCGCCGCAGGTCAACGGCAGCCTGCTGCTCAGCGACGGTGAGGTCTCCGGGGCGGAACTGCCGATGGCGCTGCACGCCTTGCAACTCAGGGCAGTGATTGTCGGTGAAACCGTGCAATTGAACGGCGACTGGAAAAGCGGCAAGGCCGGGCAGGGCACCCTCAACGGCAACATCGCCTGGGGACAGGCGCTGGTGGTGGACCTGGCGCTCAAGGGCTCGCAGTTACCGGTGACGGTCGAGCCTTACGCCAAGCTGGAAGTCGCGCCGGACTTGAACATCTCGATGAAGGGCGATGAGTTGGCGATCGCCGGCAAAGTGCTGGTGCCCAGAGGCGAGATCACCATTCGCGAGTTGCCGCCTTCCACGGTAAAAATCTCCGATGACGTAGTGATCGTCGGCCAACAGACCGAAGAAGGCAAACCGCCCTTGGCCATGAAGATGGACATTGATGTGGTGGTCGGCGAAGACAAGCTGAGCTTTGCCGGGTTTGGCCTGACCGCGAATGTGCAGGGGCATGTGCACATTGGCGACAACCTGGACACACGCGGCGAACTGTGGCTCAACGACGGGCGTTATCGCGCCTACGGTCAGCGCCTGACCGTGCGCCGGGCGCGCTTGTTGTTTGCCGGCCCACTCGATCAGCCGTACCTGGACGTCGAGGCGATTCGCCAGACTGACGATGTGATCGCCGGTATTCGCCTGAGCGGCAGTGCCGAGCAGCCGACCACGCAGATCTTCTCCGAACCGGCCATGAGCCAGGAACAGGCCTTGTCCTATCTGGTGCTGGGGCGCCCGCTGAGCAGCAACGGCGAAGACAACAACATGCTCGCCCAGGCTGCACTTGGCTTGGGTTTGATGGGCAGTTCCGGGGTGACCGGCGGGTTGGCCAAAGAGCTGGGAATCCAGGATTTCCAACTGGACACCGAGGGCAGCGGCACTGCCACCAGCGTCGTGGCCAGCGGCAATATCTCCGAGAAACTCAGTTTGCGTTATGGCGTGGGCGTGTTTGAACCGGCCAACACCATTGCCCTGCGTTACAAGCTGAGCAAGAAGGTCTACCTCGAAGCGGCGAGCGGCGTGGCGAGTTCGCTGGATATCTTTTACAAGCGGGATTTTTGATTTAATAACTTCAAATGCTCCCTCCTCTTCATGTAATAACAATGTGAAGTAAGGAGGGGGGTTTTAGTGTGTGGGGATATTCACTATAAGGAATAAGAAACGTTGTCGCGGTTTGAGGGATTAACTTTGTTGTTCTCGTAGGGCGAGTGGATGTTTCCTTGTGGGAAACTGTCTGTTTGTCTTTTTTGTGAGGCATGTGCTGATGAGGGTTTGATCGCTTTAGGTGTTGAGGATATTGATGTCTAGGGGTTTGGCTGTCAGTTTGGATTTTATTTTTTTATTATTTGTTATTGTTTTGTAGTGGGGTAAGTTGACACGTTTTGATGTTTTTTTTACTCATCTCTGCTATTTGTTGAAATGAGTTTCTGTACTAGGATGCGTCATCGCAATTGATGCGATCAATTGATTTGTCTGACTGGGCTAATAACAAGTCGTAGATGGATGATGACTAATTTTTAAGTGCACATGGAGTAACAAGCATGACCGGTATTACCAACAAATTTTCCGCTGGCGTAGTTGTAATGATGGCTTTGATGGCTAATGCCTATGCCGGCAACGCTTGCCCGACTGTCGGGGCGATCCAGCAAACAGCGATGAAAGACGGCGGCTTTGTCTACACCGCAGCTGCCAGTAAAGGTCTGCAATGGACAGGCGAGAACCCGATAGCTGCAAAGGAGGATCTGATAGCCGTAGCCTTCGAGGAAGCGTATGTCGTCAACGCGAAAAACTTCGTAGCCTGCGATTACGTGGGACCAAAACGCGAAGGTGTGCGAATGACGTTGAAATCCGCTGACGCGGTGAAGCCAGTGGGCGCTGCCTGGACCAACCAGACCCAGGCCGATGGCAGCGTGCTGCCTCGTTGCGCGGGCGTGGCGCCGGAGCAGTGCACGTTTGAGTAAGTAGCCTCGCGCCGACTTGGTTCAAGCCTGGGTCGGCCACTGCGGCAACGTTCTAAGCAAAAAGCATAAAGATCGCAGTCCTGCGGCAGCTTCTACAGGGGTACATAAAAACCTGAAGAAGCTGCCGTAGGCTGCGATTTTTTGCTTTTGTGCTGCGCCATTTATCTGTCAAATACAAAGCAACCTAACTATTGCGTTGACATTGTCTGCCTAGGCAGTAACATCTCGTCATACATTCACTGCTTAGGCAGTTATTAGGTGAGCAAATGAAACATTTCACCCCGGACGATTTCGAAAACTGCCACCTCGGCCTCCTGCTGGGACGTGCCGCGCTGCTCAAGGACCGGATCATCGACACCCACATGGAACCCCACGGCATCACCGCCGCGCAGTTCAAGGTGATGATTATCGTGGCCCAGTACGGCGTCGATACCCCGGCCGAGTTGTGCCGTCACCTGTCGCTCGACAGCGGCTCGATGACCCGCATGCTTGATCGTCTGGAACAGAAAGGTTTCCTCATTCGCCAACGCTCCGAGGCGGATCGTCGCCAGGTTCAACTGGTGCTGACCGCAGAAGGCCAGAGCCTCGCCGACCGCCTGCCGCATATCGGCGCCGACGCCATGAACGAATTGGCCGGCGCCATCACCCCGGACGAACTGAAAACCCTGGAACAGATCCTCAAGAAAATTCTGGTAGCCGCCGGTGATTCGATCACCCTGCTACGGGTAGGTGACAAATGAACAGTCAAACCCTGCGCACCGGGCTGGGCCTGGTCCTGGCCGCCATGACCCTGGCCGGTTGCGCCAGCTACAGTGGCCTGACCACCGAAGGCAAAAGTCTCGATGCAAAAAACCTCAAGGCCGGACAATCCCTCAGCGGCGTCACCCTATCGCCAGCGGCCTGGCCAAAAAGTGACTGGTGGAAAAACCTCGGCGACCCGCAGCTCGACGGTCTGATCCGCGAAGCCCTGCACGACAGCCCCGACATGCAAATTGCCGACGCCCGTGCGCATCAGGCCAGCGCTGCTGCCTATGCCGCCGACGCCGCGCGCATGCCGACCCTCGATGCGAGCGCCGGCGTCAGCCGTTCGCGTCTGTCGCGGGATCAAGACCCGAGCGGGCAGGGCGGCACTTACGCCACCGTGCGCAATATTGGCGCCAGCTTCAATTACAACTTCGACCTCTGGGGCGGTCAGCGTGACGCCTGGGAAGCTGCATTGGGCCAGGCTCGCGCCGCCGAAGTCGATCAACAGGCCGCGCAGTTGACCCTGTCCGCCGACGTCGCCCGCGCCTACAGCAACTTGGGGCAGGCGCACATCGTCTACGACCTGGCCAATGAAGACCTCAAGCGCACTAAACAAATGCTCGATTTGGGTCAGCGTCGCCTGAGCTCGGGCATCGACAGTCAGTACCAGTTCCAGCAGACCCAAAGCCTGGAAGCCACGTCCGAAGCCAGCCTGATCGACGCCGAAAAACGCCTGAACAGCGCCAAAATCGCCCTGGCGGTGCTGCTCGGCAAAGGTCCGGACCGCGGCAACGAAATCGCCCGACCGAAAATTCTTCAGGCCAGCGCAGTCGCTTTGCCATCGGTGCTGCCCGCCGAGTTGCTCGGCCGTCGTCCCGACCTGGTGGCCGCTAGGTGGCGGGTCGAAGCCGCGAGCAAGAACATCGCTGCCGGCAAAACCCAGTTCTATCCCAACTTGAACCTCAGCGCCGCTGCCGGTGCCGAATCGCTGTTGGGGGATGCAATGTTTGGTTCGGCGAGCCGTTTCTTCAACATCGCCCCCACGATTTCTGTGCCGATTTTCGACGGTGGCCGCCTGCGCGCCGACCTCGATTCCCGCGACGCCGATTACGACCTCGCGGTGGCGCAGTACAACAAAAACCTGGTGAAAGCGCTCGGCGATGTCAGCGACACCATTAACCAGTTGCGCGATATCGGCCGGCAAATCGGTGCCCAGCAGCATGCTACCGACATTGCCCAGGATTCTTACAACACCGTGGTCCAGCGGTACGGTTCCGGCATCGGCAACTACCTGGACGTGCTCAGCATCGAACAGCAATTGCTCCAGGCCCAGCGTCAGTTGGCCAACCTGAATGCCGAGCAGATCGACCTGTCGATCCAATTGATGCAAGCGCTGGGCGGCGGTTTTCAGGGCGAGACCCTGACCGCAGCCAACGCCCTCCCAGCCACGCAGCACAACTAATTCAAGGTATTTGTCATGGCTACTGCCGAAACAACACCAACCCCTGACAACGCACAAGACACCAGCAACCCGCGTAAACGCAAAGTCATGCTGGTCGTTCTGGCCATCGTGGTCGTCCTCGCCGGTGTCGGCGTCTGGGGTTATCACGAACTCTTCGGGCGCTGGAACGAAAGCACCGATGACGCCTATGTGAACGGCAACGTGGTGGAAATCACCCCGCTGGTCACCGGTACCGTGGTCAGCATCGGCGCCGATGACGGTGACCTGGTCCACGAAGGCCAGGTGCTGATCAACTTCGACCCGAACGACGCCGAAGTCGGCCTGCAAAGTGCCCAGGCCAATCTGGCCCGCACCGTGCGCCAGGTACGGGGTTTGTACAGCAACGTCGACGGCATGAAAGCCCAGGTCAACGCGCAGCAAGCCGAAGTGCAGAAGGCCCAGGACAACTTCAATCGCCGGAAAAACCTCGCCGCCGGCGGTGCGATTTCCCAGGAAGAGCTGTCCCACGCTCGCGACGACCTGACCTCGGCGCAAAACGCCCTGGCCAACGCCAGGCAGCAATTGAAAACCACCAGTGCGCTGGTCGATGACACTGTGGTCTCGTCGCACCCGGACGTGATGTCGGCCGCCGCACAACTGCGTCAGGCCTACCTGAACAACTCGCGCAGCACCTTGATCGCGCCGGTCACCGGTTACGTGGCCAAGCGCTCTGTGCAATTGGGCCAGCGGGTTCAGCCGGGCACTGCGCTGATGGCGGTGATTCCGCTGGATCAGCTGTGGATCGACGCCAACTTCAAGGAAACCCAACTGCGTCACATGCGCATCGGTCAGCCGGTGGACATCCAGGCCGACCTGTACGGCAGCGACGTGAAATTCAGCGGCACCATCGACAGCCTCGGCGCGGGTACCGGCAGCGCGTTTGCCCTGCTGCCGGCGCAAAACGCCACCGGTAACTGGATCAAGATCGTCCAGCGGGTGCCGGTGCGGATCCACATCAACGCCGAAGAACTGGCCAAGCACCCGTTGCGCGTCGGTTTGTCGACTCAGGTTGATGTGAACCTGCACGACCAGAGCGGCCCGGTGCTGGCGCAACAGCCCCCGCAAAAGGCCTCGTTCAGCACCAACGTCTACGACCGCCAGTTGGCTGAAGCCGATGCGATGATCACTCAGTTGATCCACGACAACAGCGCGGCGGTCAGCAAGACCGCGCAACGCTGATTCGCCAATCCATCAGCGGCGCCCGGTTAAAGGGTGCCGCGCCCATCCGGTTTCAAAGGATTTGCGATGAGCAATAACGCCTCTTTCACGCCACCCAGCCTGTTGCTCAGCACCATCGGCCTGTCGCTGGCGACCTTCATGCAAGTGCTCGACACCACCATCGCCAACGTGGCGCTGCCGACCATTTCCGGCAACCTGGGCGTGAGTTCGGAGCAGGGCACGTGGGTGATTACTTCCTTTGCCGTGAGCAACGCGATTGCGCTGCCGCTGACGGGTTGGCTAAGCCGCCGCTTTGGTGAAGTGAAGCTGTTTCTCTGGGCCACGGTGCTGTTTGTGCTGGCCTCGTTTCTCTGCGGTATCTCGACCTCGATGCCGGAACTGATCGGTTTTCGGGTGCTGCAAGGCCTGGTGGCCGGTCCTTTGTACCCGATGACCCAGACGCTGCTGATCGCGGTCTATCCGCCCGCGAGGCGCGGTATGGCCCTGGCGTTGCTGGCGATGGTCACGGTGGTGGCGCCCATAGCAGGGCCGATCCTTGGCGGCTGGATTACCGACAGCTATAGCTGGCCGTGGATTTTTTTCATCAACGTGCCGATCGGTGTCTTCGCAGTGATGGTGGTGCGCCAGCAACTCAAGGCGCGCCCGGTGGAAACCAGCCGCCAACCGATGGATTACGTGGGATTGATCACGTTGATCATTGGCGTCGGTGCGTTGCAGATTATCCTCGACAAGGGCAATGACCTGGACTGGTTCGAGTCGAATTTCATCCTGATTGGCGCGGCCATCTCCGTGATCGCGCTGGCGGTGTTCATCATCTGGGAAATGACCGATAAGCACCCGGTGGTGAACCTGCGGCTGTTCGCGTATCGCAACTTCCGCATCGGCACGCTGGTGCTGGTGCTCGGCTACGCCGGGTTCTTCGGCATCAACCTGATCCTGCCGCAATGGCTGCAAACCCAGATGGGCTACACCGCGACCTGGGCGGGGTTGGCCGTGGCGCCGATCGGGATTCTGCCAGTGCTGATGTCGCCGTTTGTCGGCAAGTACGCGCACAAGTTCGACCTGCGACTGCTGGCCGGGCTGGCGTTCCTGGCCATTGGCCTGAGCTGCTTCATGCGTGCCGGGTTCAACAATGAAGTGGACTTCCAGCACATCGCCCTGGTGCAACTGTTCATGGGCATTGGCGTAGCGCTGTTCTTCATGCCGACCCTGAGCATCTTGATGTCGGACCTGCCACCGAGCCAGATCGCCGACGGCGCGGGCCTGGCGACGTTCCTGCGCACACTGGGCGGCAGTTTTGCGGCGTCGCTGACCACCTGGATCTGGATTCGCCGGGCGGATCAGCATCACGCGTATCTGAGCGAAAGCATCACCACATTCGACCCGGCCACCCGTGATGCACTGAACACGCTGGGCGGGGCGGGGAGTCCGGCCTATGCGCAGCTCGATCATGTGCTGACGAGTCAGGCGTACATGCTCTCCACCGTGGATTACTTCACGTTGCTGGGCTGGGGATTCATGGGGTTGATTCTGATTGTGTGGCTGGCGAAACCGCCGTTCGCAGCGAAAGCGGGTCCTGCTGCCTCGGGCCACTAAGCCAAACACAAAACCCTGTGGTGGCCTGTCAGTTCGCAGGAGCGGCCAATCGCGGTGGCGGGGTGAAGTCGAAGGGGGCCAGCGCAAACCCGTTCTCATCCACCTGCAACGCCCAGCCCTGGCGATCCCAATCCCCCAGCACAATGCGTTTGGCCGCCTGCTCACCCAACTGCAACTTGTGGATGGCCGGGCGATGGGTATGGCCGTGGATCAAGGTTTTCACGCCGTATTCCTGCATGATCCGCGGAATTTCCTCCGGTGTGACATCCACGATATCGTTGGCCTTCATCCGCGTTTGCGCACGGCTTTCACTGCGCAGCTTGCGCGCCAGCTTATGCCGGGTGCGCAGCGGTAAATTTCGCAGGATGAACAGGCTGATCGGGTTGCGCAGGTAGCGACGCAGCTTCATATAGGCTTCGTCGCGGGTGCAGAGGCTGTCGCCGTGCATCAATAGCACCGGCTCGTCATAAAACTGCACGACACTCGGGTCCTTCAACAGCGTGCAGCCGGCCTGCTTGCAGAAGGCCTGGCCGAGCATGAAGTCGCGGTTGCCGTGCATCAGAAAAATGGCCGTGCCGCTGTCGCTCAATTCGCGCAGGGCCTGGCAGATGGAACGCTGAAAGGGCGTCATGGCGTCGTCGCCAATCCACGCTTCGAAAAAGTCGCCCAGGATGTACAACGCACTCGCCGAGCGGGCGCGTCCGGCGAGCAAATCCAGAAACGCCCGGGTGATGTCCGGGCGCTCCTCTTCCAGATGCAAGTCTGAAATCAGCAGTATCACGCTTCGATGATCTCGGCTTTCTCGATGATCACGTCTTCTGCTGGCACGTCCTGGTGGCCGGATTTCATGGTGGTGGAAACACCTTTGATCTTGTCGACAACGTCGGTGCCTGCAACGACTTTGGCGAACACGGCGTAGCCCCAGCCCTGAGTGGTCTTGGCGCTGTGGTTCAGGAAGCTGTTGTCAGCCACGTTGATGAAGAACTGGGCGGATGCCGAATGCGGCTCCATGGTGCGAGCCATGGCCACGCTGTACTTCTCGTTCGGCAGACCGTTGTCTGCTTCGTTCTGGATGCTTGGACGCTTGTCTTTCTTTTCTTTCATGCCTGGCTCGAAACCGCCGCCCTGGATCATGAAGTTACCGATGACACGGTGGAAAACGGTGTTTTCGTAGTGACCGGCTTTGACGTACTCGATGAAGTTGGCCACGGTGATCGGGGCTTTTTCAGCGTTCAGTTCCAGGACGATGTCGCCATGGTTGGTGGTCAGTTTGACTTGGGTCATGATCGGTACTCTTTAATGAATTCGTGGGTTTTGGGGCGTCAGGGCCCTTAACCGGTCCGGCCAACAGCAGCCAAGGTGCGCAGTTTAGCGCGACAGGCGTTAATTTCGAGGCTGTTTTTCAAAACAGGTGCATTAAACGCACCTGTTTTAGGGCCCGCTCTGTCAGCAGCTTGACAGCATCGGCTATGATAGCGGCTTTGTTTTGTCAGGCCTTTCGTTCCGGCCACGCACTTGTACGTTCAAGGATCCTATGAGCAAGCCCACTGTCGACCCTACCTCGAATGCCAAGACCGGCCCTGCCGTGCCGGTCAATTTCCTGCGCCCGATCATCCAGGCGGACCTGGACTCGGGTAAGCACACGCAGATCGTCACCCGTTTCCCGCCTGAGCCCAACGGCTACCTGCACATCGGTCACGCCAAGTCGATCTGTGTGAACTTCGGCCTGGCCCAGGAATTCGGCGGCGTCACCCACCTGCGTTTCGACGACACCAACCCGGCCAAGGAAGACCAGGAATACATCGACGCGATCGAAAGCGACATCAAATGGCTGGGCTTCGAATGGTCCGGCGACGTGCGCTTCGCCTCGCAGTATTTCGACCAGTTGCACGACTGGGCCGTCGAGCTGATCAAGGCCGGCAAGGCCTACGTTGACGACCTGAGCCCGGAACAGGCCAAGGAATACCGTGGCACCTTGACCGAGCCGGGCAAGAACAGCCCGTTCCGTGATCGCTCCGTGGAAGAAAACCTCGACTGGTTCGCCCGCATGCGTGCCGGCGAGTTCCCGGACGGCGCCCGTGTGTTGCGGGCCAAGATCGACATGGCCTCGCCGAACATGAACCTGCGCGACCCGATCATGTACCGCATCCGTCACGCGCATCACCACCAGACCGGCGACAAGTGGTGCATCTACCCGAACTACGACTTCACCCATGGTCAGTCGGACGCCATCGAAGGCATCACCCACTCGATCTGCACCCTGGAGTTCGAAAGCCATCGACCGCTGTACGACTGGTTCCTGGACGCGCTGCCAGTACCGGCGCACCCGCGTCAGTACGAATTCAGCCGCCTGAACCTGAACTACACCATCACCAGCAAGCGCAAGCTCAAGCAACTGGTCGATGAAAAGCACGTGTTCGGTTGGGACGATCCGCGCATGTCCACGCTGTCGGGCTTCCGCCGCCGTGGTTACACGCCTGCGTCGATCCGCAATTTCTGCGACATGGTCGGCACCAACCGTTCTGACGGCGTCGTCGATTTCGGCATGCTCGAGTTCAGCATCCGTCAGGATCTGGACCAGAACGCTCCGCGCGCCATGTGCGTGCTGCGTCCGTTGAAGGTGGTGATCACCAACTATCCGGAAGACCAGGTCGAGAACCTCGAACTGCCGCGTCATCCGCAGAAAGAAGAACTGGGTGTGCGCAAGCTGCCGTTCGCCCGTGAAATCTACATCGACCACGATGACTTCATGGAAGAGCCGCCAAAAGGCTACAAACGCCTGGAACCCAACGGCGAAGTGCGTCTGCGCGGCAGCTACGTGATCCGTGCCGACGAAGCGATCAAGGACGCCGATGGCAACATCGTCGAACTGCGTTGCTCCTACGACCCGGAAACCCTGGGCAAGAACCCTGAAGGCCGCAAGGTCAAAGGCGTGGTGCACTGGGTGCCGGCTGCTGCCAGCGTCGAATGCGAAGTGCGTCTGTACGATCGCCTGTTCCGTTCGGCCAACCCTGAGAAGGCCGAAGACAGCGCCAGTTTCCTGGACAACATCAACCCTGACTCGCTGCAGGTACTCACCGGTTGTCGTGCCGAGCCTTCGCTTGGCAATGCACAGCCGGAAGACCGTTTCCAGTTCGAGCGCGAAGGTTACTTCGTCGCGGATATCAAGGACTCGAAACCGGGCGCTCCGGTATTCAACCGTACCGTGACCCTGCGTGATTCGTGGGGCCAGTGATTCAAGGATTTAACGTGCTTACGATCTACAACACGCTCACCAAGAGCAAAGAAGTTTTCAAACCCTTGGATGGCAACAAGGTGCGCATGTACGTCTGCGGGATGACCGTGTACGACTACTGCCACCTGGGTCACGGCCGCAGCATGGTCGCGTTCGACCTGGTGACCCGCTGGTTGCGGTTCAGTGGCTATGACCTGACTTATGTGCGCAACATCACCGACATTGACGACAAGATCATCAATCGGGCCAACGAGAACGGCGAGTCGTTCGAAGCGTTGACCGAGCGCATGATCGCGGCGATGCACGAAGACGAAGCGCGCCTGAACATCAAGAAGCCGGACATGGAACCGCGCGCCACCGGTCATATTCCCGGCATGCACGCGATGATCCAGACCCTGATCGACAAGGGTTACGCCTACGCCCCGGGCAATGGCGACGTGTACTACCGCGTCGCCAAGTTCATGGGCTACGGCAAGCTGTCGCGCAAGAAAATCGAAGACCTGCGCATCGGTGCGCGGATCGAAGTCGACGAGTCGAAACAGGACCCGCTGGACTTCGTTTTGTGGAAAGGTGCCAAGCCGGGCGAGCCGAGCTGGCCTTCGCCGTGGGGCGACGGTCGTCCAGGCTGGCACATCGAATGCTCGGTGATGTCGACCTGCTGCCTCGGCGAGACTTTCGACATTCATGGCGGCGGCAGCGACCTCGAGTTCCCGCACCACGAAAACGAAATCGCCCAGAGCGAAGCGGCCACCGGCAAGACCTACGCCAACGCGTGGATGCATTGCGGCATGATTCGCATCAATGGCGAGAAGATGTCCAAGTCCTTGAACAACTTCTTCACCATTCGCGATGTGCTGGAAAAGTACCACCCGGAAGTCGTGCGTTACCTGCTGGTGTCGAGCCACTACCGCAGCGCGATCAACTACTCGGAAGACAACCTCAAGGACGCCAAAGGCGCGCTCGAGCGTTTCTACCACGCGCTCAAAGGCCTGCCGAACGTGGCACCGGCTGGCGGCGAAGCCTTTGTCGAGCGCTTCACCCAGGTGATGAACGACGACTTCGGCACGCCGGAAGCTTGCGCGGTGCTGTTCGAGATGGTGCGCGAGATCAACCGTCTGCGTGAGAGCGATCTCAATGCGGCGGCGGGCCTGGCAGCGCGCTTGAAGGAACTGGCGAGCGTGCTGGGCGTGTTGCAGCTTGAGGCCGATGACTTCTTGCAGGCTGGCGCTGAAGGGCGTGTGGATGCCGCTGAAGTGGACGCGCTGATTGCTGCGCGTCTGGCGGCTCGTGCCGGTAAAGACTGGGCCGAATCCGACCGCATCCGCGACCAGCTCACCGCCATGGGCGTGGTGCTGGAAGACGGCAAGGGCGGCACGACCTGGCGTTTGGCTGACTGATGATCGTTCCCACGCTCCGCGTGGGAATGCATCTGGGGACGCTCCGCGTCCCATCCCAGAGCCGAACGCGGAGCGTTCGTTCAGGCATTCCCACGCGGAGCGTAGGAACGATCCCTTGTCATTCAGCCTGGCGCAGTCGTTTGTAGAGGGTATTTCGGCTTACCCCCAACCTACGCGCCAGATGCGAAATATTCCCCCCAACTGCCCGTAACTGCCGATTCAAATCCTCGATATCATTCA
Organism: Pseudomonas sp. 3296; assembly: GCF_031456615.1. Lineage (NCBI taxonomy): Bacteria > Pseudomonadati > Pseudomonadota > Gammaproteobacteria > Pseudomonadales > Pseudomonadaceae > Pseudomonas > Pseudomonas sp. 3296. The sequence continues at coordinate 174,778 of NZ_JAVDUY010000009.1, read as the reverse complement.
AATCCACCGCCAGTACCTCAGGCGAATCCACCGGCTCCATCTCCAGATCGACAAAAAAGTCATCCGGCAAATGCTCCGGTCGTACCGGCTGCTCCTCGGCCATGGCCAGCGCCACCTGCATCACGCTGCTGACCTGGCGCAAATTCCCCGGCCACGGATGACGGCCGAACAGTTCCAGCACCTCGCGGCTCAACCCGGCCCACTGCGATGGCTCGCGGTGCTGCTCCCATAAACGTTTGAACAACGCCTGCTTGTCGCTGCGTTCGCGCAGGGGCGGTAGTTCCAGGGTCAAACCGCCGATCCGGTAATACAGGTCTTCGCGGAACCGTCCCAGTTGCACTTGCTCACGCAACGCACGGTTGGTCGCCGAAATAATCCGGATATCGACCGGGAACAGCTCGCTGCTGCCCACCGGTTGTACGCAACGTTCCTGCAATACCCTCAATAACCGGGCCTGGGTCGGCAGCGGCATGTCGCCGATTTCATCGAGAAACAGGGTGCCTTTATCAGCTTTGCGGATCAGCCCGATGCTGCCTTTCTGGTTGGCACCGGTGAACGCGCCTTTCTCGTAGCCGAATAGCTCGGATTCCACCAGTTCGGCGGGGATCGCCGCACAGTTGACCGCAATGAACGGTTGTTTGCTGCGGGAGCTGGCCTGGTGCAGGGCTTTGACGAAGACTTCCTTGCCGACCCCGGTTTCGCCGTGGATCAACAGCGGAATGTCTTTTTCCAGCAGGCGTTCAGCCTGACGCACGGCTTTTTCCACGCGGCTGTCGCCGAAGTGCAGGGTGGTGAGGCTGATCGTTTCGGCTGCCGCCACGACCACCGGTTCAGCGCTCTTGGGTTCAGAAAACAGTCGCGGTTGAATCGGTACTTGTTTCGGCCGCCTCAGCAGGCACTGGAAGCGGTTGCGTCCCGAAGCTTGCAGGGCAAACGGCAGGCCATCGGGCTGGTTCAGCAGTTCCAGCAGGGACACCTTGAACAGACTCTCGATGCTGACCCGCGACAGGCTGATGCCCAACAAGTTATCGGCCCGGCGATTGGCGGACAGCACCTGGCCCGTCTCATCGAAAATCAGCAACCCCGCCCATTGGCTATCCAGGTTGTTCAACCCGGTGTTGAACGTCAGTTGAAAGTGTTGACCATGGAACAGGTTGAGAATCAACCGGTTCTCCACGGTCTGGCTCATCATCTTGACCATGCCAAGGGTGTGGGACGGCGGCAGGTAGCTGTCGCTGGACACGTCCAGCACCGCGATCACTTTGCGCTCGGCATCGAAAATCGGCGCGGCGGAACCGGTCATGAAGCGATTGGCTTTCAGGAAGTGTTCATCGTGTTCGATGTGCACGGCCTGCTCGCAGGCGAGGGCGGTGCCGATGGCGTTGGTGCCGCTGCAACGCTCCATCCAGCTGGCGCCGGCGCTGAAACCACGGGTCAGGCTCGGCTCGATAAAGCGCTGGGTGCCCCACGACGTGAGGACCTGGCCTTGATTGTCGGCGAGCATGATCAGGCAGTTGGAATTGCTCAGGATGTTTTCGTAATACGGCAAGACTTCCTGATGCGTGGTTTGCACCAGGGAATGCTGGCTCTCCAGCAATTGTGCGATGCCTTCGGCCGGCAGCTGATCAAACGCGGGTGCACTCTGATGATCAAGCCCGAAGGCGCGGCAACGCTTCCATGAGTCCTGAATGACGGCGTCGTGGGAGAGCGGCGAGGCGGGTGCGGCCATGGCAGTCGATCTCTGAACATTATTATTTTTGTTGTGGGTAACGCCGTGCGTAATTCGGAATATTTCGCAGTAAAACGGTGTGTAGAGTGTTGTTCACTATTGTTCATTGTCAACCAGCGGATTGTTCAGTTGTTCAGCCTCGGTTGTTCATTTCTGTTCAGCAACGAAAGTGCTCACACCCTTCACTGAAGGATTTTCAAACCAGATCAATAGCTTGCAATTTCTGGCACGAAACTCGCTCTGTAGCTCTGGTCGCTTGACTCCAAATAATAAAAAGGCCGAGCCATGTCATTAACCCTGGAGCACGTCAGCCGCACCGTCGAGGGCCAGACCTGGATCGACGATGCCTGCCTGAGTTTTGAACCCGGTTCCTTCAATGTTTTGCTCGGGCGCACGCTGTCCGGCAAAACCAGCCTGATGCGCCTGATGGCCGGTCTGGACAAGCCCGACAGCGGCCGCATCCTCATGAACGGCGTCGATGTGACCCAGCGCCCGGTGCGTTTGCGCAACGTGTCGATGGTTTATCAGCAGTTCATCAATTACCCGACCATGACTGTCTTCGAAAACATTGCCTCGCCGTTGCGCCAGGGCGGTGTGTCCAATGAGCTGATCCAGAGCAAAGTGCTGGAAACCGCGAAGATGCTGCGCATCGAGAAGTTTCTCCAGCGCCATCCCCTTGAACTCTCCGGCGGCCAGCAACAGCGCACGGCCATGGCCCGCGCGCTGGTCAAGGACGCCGAGCTGATCCTGTTCGATGAGCCGCTGGTCAACCTCGACTACAAACTGCGCGAAGAACTGCGTCAGGAAATGCGCGAGCTGTTCAAGGCCCGCCACACCATCGCCATCTATGCCACCACCGAACCCAACGAAGCCCTGGCGCTGGGCGGCACCACGACCATTCTTCACGAAGGTCGGGTGATCCAGAGCGGCAAGTCGTCCGAGGTCTATCACCAGCCGCAAAGCGTGCTCGCGGCAGAGCTGTTCTCCGAGCCGCCGATCAACCTGATGCCGGGGCGCATTGCCGGCAACGAAGTCAGCTTCGCCAATTTCGTGCACTTCCCGTTGAACGTGGATTTGCGGCCGGTGGGCGAGGGCGAATTCCGCTTTGGCGTGCGGCCGAGCCACATCTCGCTGGTGCCGAGCAACGACGATGACCTGGAGCTGGCCGTGACCGTCGAGGTCGCCGAGATCAGTGGTTCGGAAACCTTCCTGCACGTGCGCAACGAGCACTTCCTGCTGGTGCTGCACTTACCCGGCGTTCACGAGTACGACGTCGACGCACCGATCCGCATCTATATCCCGACCCATAAACTGTTTGTGTTCGATGCGCAGGGACGCCTGGTCCAGGCGCCCGGTCGCCGTATCGCGAGGGTTGCCTGATGGCCGAAATCCGTTTGCAGAACCTCGCCCACAGTTACACCAAAACCCCCAACGGCCCTGAGGATTACGCGATCCGCGAGATGGATCACATCTGGGAGCAGGGCGGCGCCTATGCGTTGCTCGGGCCATCGGGGTGCGGCAAGTCGACCTTACTCAACATCATTTCCGGGCTGCTCAGCCCCTCGCAGGGGCATGTGTTGTTCGACGGCAAAGCGGTCAACGACCTGACGCCGGAGAAGCGCAACATCGCCCAGGTTTTTCAGTTCCCGGTGGTCTACGACACCATGACGGTGTTCGATAACCTGGCGTTTCCGCTGCGTAATCAGGGCATGGCCGAGGCGAGAATTCACAGCAAGGTGCAGGAAATCGCCGAGGTGTTGGACCTGCAGGCGCTGCTGAGCAAAAAGGCCAGCAACCTCACCGCTGACGAAAAGCAGAAAGTTTCCATGGGCCGTGGGCTGGTGCGCGATGACGTCTCGGCGATCCTGTTCGACGAACCGCTGACCGTGATCGATCCACACCTGAAGTGGAAGCTGCGGCGCAAGCTCAAGCAGATTCACGAGCAGTTCAACATCACCATGGTCTACGTCACCCACGATCAGTTGGAGGCTTCGACCTTCGCTGACAAAATTGCGGTGATGTACGGCGGGCAGATCGTGCAATTCGGTACGCCGCGGGAATTGTTCGAACGGCCGAGCCACACCTTTGTCGGCTATTTCATCGGCAGCCCGGGGATGAACCTGATCGAGGTCACGCCGCAACCGGGTGGCGTGGGGTTCGCCTCGACGCACCTGCCGCTGTCCGAGGCGCAACAGCAGCGCATCGCCGAGTCCGAGTGGAAAACCCTGAAAGTCGGCATCCGTCCGGAGTTCGTCCACGTGTGGGAAGAACCCTTTGATGACGCGATGCAGGCACAGGTCGTACACATCGAAGACCTGGGCACCTACAAGATCCTGACCCTGAACCTCGACGGCGCGCCGCTGAAAGTGCGCCTGGCCGAAGACAAACCGGTGCCGGAAGGCACGGCGTACATCAGTTTTCCGGCGCAGTGGTTGATGGTCTATGCCGATGATTACCTGCTGGAGACACAGCCATGAACAAGGTGCAAAACAACAAGGCCTGGTGGCTGGTGTTGCCGGTGTTCCTGCTGGTGGCCTTCAGTGCGGTGATCCCGATGATGACGGTGGTCAACTATTCGGTGCAGGACATTTTCGATCAGTCCAGCCGCTACTTCGTCGGCGCCGACTGGTACAAGCAAGTGCTGCTCGATCCGCGCCTGCATGACTCGCTGCTGCGGCAGTTCATCTACTCGGCCTGCGTGCTGCTGATCGAAATCCCGCTGGGCATCGCCATCGCCCTGACCATGCCGACCAAGGGGCGCTGGTCATCGCTGGTGCTGATCATCCTGGCCATTCCGTTGCTGATTCCATGGAACGTGGTCGGCACCATCTGGCAGATTTTCGGCCGTGCCGACATCGGCCTGCTGGGTTCGAGCCTGAATGCCATGGGCATCAACTACAACTATGCGTCGAACACCATGGACGCCTGGGTCACGGTGCTGGTGATGGACGTGTGGCACTGGACGTCGCTGGTGGCGCTGTTGTGCTTCTCCGGGCTGCGGGCGATTCCGGACGTGTATTACCAGGCGGCGCGGATTGACCGGGCCTCGGCCTGGGCGGTGTTCCGGCACATCCAGTTGCCCAAGCTGAAAAGCGTGCTGCTGATCGCGGTGATGCTGCGCTTCATGGACAGTTTCATGATTTACACCGAGCCGTTCGTGTTGACCGGTGGCGGGCCGGGGAATGCCACGACGTTCCTCAGTCAGACGTTGACCCAGATGGCCGTAGGGCAATTCGACCTGGGACCGGCAGCGGCGTTTTCGCTGGTGTACTTCCTGATCATCCTGTTGGTGTCCTGGCTGTTCTATACCGCCATGACTCACTCTGACGCCAACCGCTGAGGTCTGCCATGAGCAAGAGAAAGCTGATTCCACTGCTGATCTACATCCTGTTCCTGCTGGTGCCGATCTACTGGCTGCTGAACATGTCCTTCAAGAGCAACACCGAAATCCTCGGCGGCCTGACGCTGTTTCCCTCGGACTTCACCTTGCATAACTACAAGGTGATCTTCACCGATCCGAGCTGGTACACCGGCTACCTTAACTCGCTGTATTACGTGAGCCTGAACACGGTGATTTCCCTGAGCGTGGCGCTGCCGGCGGCGTATGCGTTTTCGCGCTATCGCTTCCTCGGTGACAAGCACCTGTTCTTCTGGTTGCTGACCAACCGCATGGCACCGCCGGCGGTGTTCCTGCTGCCGTTCTTCCAGCTGTATTCCTCGATCGGGCTGTTCGACACCCACATCGCTGTAGCGCTGGCTCACTGCCTGTTTAACGTGCCGTTGGCGGTGTGGATTCTTGAGGGCTTCATGTCCGGTGTTCCCAAGGAAATCGACGAAACTGCCTACATCGACGGCTACAGTTTTCCCAAGTTCTTCGTGAAGATTTTCATCCCGCTGATCGGTTCCGGGATCGGCGTCACGGCGTTTTTCTGCTTCATGTTTTCCTGGGTCGAGTTGCTGTTGGCGCGCACGCTGACGTCGGTCAACGCCAAGCCGATTGCGGCGGTGATGACGCGCACGGTGTCGGCTTCCGGCATCGATTGGGGCGTGCTGGCGGCGGCGGGGGTGTTGACCATCCTGCCGGGCATGCTGGTGATCTGGTTTGTTCGCAACCACGTGGCCAAGGGCTTTGCCCTCGGCCGGGTCTGAGGAGCTGATGATGGAATGGATGAGTTGGACGGTCCCGACTGCGGCGTTCTTCATTGTCATTGGCCTGATTCTGGTGGGCATGACGACCTGGGAATTACGTTCGCCGAGCATTCTTCGGCGGGGTTTGTTGCCGATTGCCACCACCCGTGGCGATCGGCTGTTTATCGGTCTTCTCGGCAGCGCCTACCTGCATTTGCTGGTAATCGGCGTCACCGACTGGAGCATCTGGGTAGCGTCCGCGTTGTCCCTGGTGTGGCTGTTGGCTGTGATGCGTTGGGGCTAGTCGAATCGCTCGGCAATGTTGCTCCGAAAATCAAACAGGAGGTCTCTATGTTCGACAAAAACAATAAGCTGCGACATAGCATTTCATTGGCAGCCATGCTGGCACTCAGTGGGTTGAGCGCTGCGGCCTGGGCCGACGCCTATGAAGACGCTGCGAAGAAATGGATTGGCGCCGAATTCAAACCGTCCACCCTGACGGCCGACCAGCAGCTCGCGGAATTGAAGTGGTTCATCAAGGCGGCCGAGCCGTTTCGCGGGATGGACATCAAAGTCGTATCCGAAACCCTGACCACCCACGAATACGAGTCCAAGGTGCTGGCCAAGGCCTTTACCGAGATCACCGGGATCAAGGTGACCCACGACCTGCTGCAAGAAGGCGACGTGGTGGAAAAACTGCAGACCGTGATGCAGTCGGACAAGAGCATCTATGACGGCTGGGTCAACGACTCGGACCTGATCGGTACACACTTCCGCTATGGCAAGACGGAGGCGATCACCGACCTGATGGCCAATGAAGGCAAGAACTTCACCTCGCCGACCCTGGACCTGAAGGACTTCATTGGTATTTCCTTCACTACCGCCCCGGACGGCAAGCTCTATCAATTGCCTGACCAACAGTTCGCCAACCTGTACTGGTTCCGCGCCGACTGGTTCGAACGGCCGGAGCTGAAAGCCAAGTTCAAGGAAAAGTACGGCTACGAATTGGGCGTGCCGGTGAACTGGTCGGCCTATGAAGACATCGCCAAATTCTTCAGCGAAGACGTCAAGGAAATCGACGGCAAGCGGGTCTACGGGCACATGGACTACGGCAAGAAAGACCCGTCCCTGGGCTGGCGCTTCACCGATGCCTGGTTCTCCATGGCCGGTGGCGGCGACAAAGGCCTGCCGAACGGTTTGCCGGTGGACGAGTGGGGCATCCGCGTCGAGGATTGCCACCCGGTGGGCTCCAGTGTGACCCGCGGCGGCGACACCAACGGCCCGGCGGCAGTCTTTGCCACGCAGAAATACGTCGACTGGCTCAAGGCCTATGCGCCACCGGAAGCCGCCGGTATGACCTTCTCCGAGTCGGGGCCGGTGCCGTCCCAGGGCAACATCGCCCAACAGATCTTCTGGTACACCGCGTTCACCGCCGACATGACCAAGCCGGGCCTGCCGGTGGTCAATGCCGATGGCACGCCGAAGTGGCGCATGGCGCCATCGCCGCGCGGTCCGTATTGGGAAGAGGGCATGAAGCTGGGGTATCAGGACGTGGGTTCGTGGACGTTCATGAAGTCCACGCCTGAGAAACAGAAACTGGCGGCGTGGCTGTATGCGCAGTTCGTGACCTCGAAAACCGTGTCGCTGAAGAAAACCATCGTCGGCCTGACGCCGATTCGCGAGTCGGACATCAACTCGCAAGCGATGACCGACCTGGCACCGAAACTCGGTGGCCTGGTCGAGTTCTACCGCAGCCCGGCCCGGGTGCAATGGACCCCGACCGGGACCAACGTGCCGGACTATCCGCGGCTGGCGCAACTGTGGTGGAGCCACATCGCCGAAGCGGCCAGCGGCGAGAAAACCCCGCAACAGGCACTTGATGGTCTGGCCAAGGACCAGGATGCGATCATGTCCCGTCTGGAACGTTCGAAGGCGCAAACCACCTGCGCCCCGAAAATGAACCCCGAGCGCGATGCGCAATACTGGTTCGATCAACCGGGTGCACCGAAGCCCAAGTTGGCGAACGAGAAGCCGAAGGGCGAAACCGTGAGCTACAACGAGCTACTGAAATCCTGGGCGGATGCGCGTAAGTAAACCTCTGTACTGATTAAGGCGAACGGCACCGGAAGGTGCCGTTTTTGTTGGTGCCTGACCCACCGCGATGAGGGCGGCCCTGGCAGCGGATATCTGAAGTCCGATGCTTCAGTGCGCCAGCCCCTCAATCGCAGGAAACCCCAACCGAAACACCGTCATCACTCCCGGCAAGCTCTTAACCTCCGCCCCGCCCTGATGCAGGCTCATGATCGAGCGCACGATGGCCAGGCCCAGTCCGGTGCTGCCTTGTGAACGGCTGCGGCTGCTGTCGACGCGGTAAAAGCGGTCGAACAGATGCGGCAGATGCTGCGCCTCGATGCCCGCACCGGGGTTGCTGACCAGCAGGGAAACCTGCGTCGCGCCTTGTTCAATCAGCAGCGACACCGTTTGCCCGGCGGGGCAGTGGCGCAGGGCGTTGGACAGCAGGTTCGAGATCGCCCGCTGGATCATCAGCCGGTCGCCCATCACCCGGGCACTGCCAATGACAGTCAACTGAATCTGCTTGTCCTGTGCGCACAGGGAAAACAGGTCGGCGACTTTCAGGGCTTCATCTTCCAGCGCAATCAGCTCGAAAGGCGTCAGCGCCGCCGGGTGGCTGACCTGTGCCAGAAACAGCATGTCCGAGACAATCCGCGCAAGGCGATCCAGTTCTTCGGTACACGACACCAAAACGTCCTTGTACTCATCCGTCGTGCGCTCACGGGAGAGCGTCACCTGTGCCTTGCCCATCAGGTTGTTGATCGGCGAGCGCAGTTCGTGGGCCAGGTCATCGGAGAATTGCGACAACTGCTGCACGCCGCTGTCGAGGCGATGCAGCATGAAATTGATGCCCTGCGCCAGTTCACTGAGTTCCTGCGGCATGTTCACCATCGAGAGTCGATGGTCGAGGTCTTGCGTCGACACCATCTCCGCCACTTTACGAAACTCGCGCATCGGTGCCAGGCCACGCTGCACGGCCGCCCAGGCACAGAGGCCGATGAGGATCAGCAGCAACGGCAACGCCATCAGCGTCGTGCGCAGATAGGCACTGAGCAATGCCTGATCGTGGGCATTGTCCATCGACAGCATTACCGGGACGCTGGTGCCGTCCTTCAAGCGGATCAATCGGGAAGCGGTCAGAAACTTTACGCCTTGGGCATCGGTGCTGGTGGAGTAAGCCAGCTGATCGGTGGCCGCCCGCATGACCTTCAGTTCGACGCGCGGGTCGGCCATGCCGGAGCCGGACTTCAACAGCGGTGATCGCAGGTTCGAGCGGTCATAAATCGTTAGCGTCAGGTTGTCATGCCCCATGACCTGATCGAGCAGAATGTGCGGTTTGCCACTGACTTCATTGGCATCGATGTACATCGACAGGCTGTGTTCCACCTGCGCCATTTTCTTTTCCAGACTGTCCCGGGAGAGCGAATTGAGCTCATGGGTCAGGGCGAAATACGCCAAGCTCGCCAGAAACACCACCAACAGCGCCCCGAGAATACTGACCGTCAGTCCCAGGCGCAGCGACAGGCTCATCGGCCTCATTCCCGCGCCTCCAACACATAGCCGACACCGCGCAGGGTATGAATCAACTTGTTGTCGAAGGGGTCATCGATTTTCGCCCGCAAGCGCCGGATCGAGACTTCGACCACGTTAGTGTCACAGTCGAAGTTCATGTCCCACACCAGCGAAATGATCTGGGTGCGGGTGAGCACCTCGCCGGACTGGCGCATCAGCAGATGCAGCAGCGCGAACTCCTTGGTGGTCAGGTCGATGCGCTGCTCGCCGCGAAAGGCGCGGTGGCGTCCCGGGTCGAGTTCGAGGTCGGCGACTTTGAGCACCTGTGGCACCGGAATGTTTTCGCTGCGGCGCATCAAGGTGCGTACCCGCGCCAGCAATTCCGGAAACTCGAATGGCTTGACCAGGTAGTCATCGGCGCCCAGGTCCAGGCCACGAATCTTGTCGGCCAGTCGACCGCGCGCGGTCAACATCATCACCCGGGTAGAGCGGGAATGCCGCAGTTGTTCAAGTACACCCCAGCCATCCAGTTCGGGCAGATTCACGTCCAGGATCACCAGGTCATAAACCTGTTGCAGGGCCAGATGCAGTCCATCGGCCCCTGTTGCCGCGTGGTCAACGATGTAACCACTTTCCGTCAGTCCCTGATGTAAATATTCGGCACTTTTAAGCTCGTCCTCGACGACAAGGATTCGCATGATTAATCACCATTTCTGTTTAAAGGATATGTAACTAAGTTGGTCGGGAAAGTTATTGGTTTTGTAAGGGCGTCCGGACGGGTTTCAATAACGGCGAATTGTACGGGTTTCGTATTTTGCTTCAGCGGTTCTCCGTATCAAGGTGTGCAAGGTAAAGGTTGTAGTGGCTATAGGGTCAACCAAAAACATCGCTGCTGTGCCTTTAAACCGGCCCTATGCGACGGCTTGTCGCAGTGCGTGTGTCCAGGATTTCATCCGCTGCATGAGAACTTAGTTTGGGCAAGTACTGTTCGGCGGATAACCACCGAGCATTTGTTTCTGTGTATTGCGATGTTGATTTTTGTACTTTGCATGCTAGAGCAAAACAACTTGCCAGAACCGTGGATAACGGATTTGTAATGTTCCAGTCACCTTGTCGATAAGTTCAGAACTTTACCGTGGCGGCACCGAAGATTCTTGATTTAAGGAAGTATGCCATTGCCCGGTTTAAGAGAACTGACGGCGCGATCACGCCTGAAAAAAACGCGGCGGGTGGTGAGTGCCACCTGTTTTTTATGGCTGGCCGGTCCAGGTTTCGCAGCGGACTTGCCCGGCTCGACGCTGACGCTGGATCAGGCCCTGCAAACGGCGTTCGCCGGCAACCCTGACCTGGCGGCAGCGCAGTGGGAAATCGGCATCGCCCAAGGGGACCGACAGCAGGCCGGCTTGATTCCCAACCCCGAAGTGTCGTGGGAGGCTGAAGACACCCGGCGCGATTCGCGCACCACCACGGTGATGCTCAGCCAGCCGATTGAACTGGGTGGCAAGCGCGGCGCACGTATCGAGGTTGCCAGCCGTGCGCAGGACGCCGCCGGAATCGAGCTGGAGCGCCAGCGCAATGCCTTGCGTGCCGATGTGATCCAGGCGTTTACCGGCGCCCAGACCGCCCGGCAGCGGTTGCAGTTGTCCCGTCAGTCGCTGCAACTCGCCGAGCAGGGTGTGCGCGTGGCGCAAGGGCGTATCGAGGCGGGCAAATCGTCACCGGTCGAAGGCACGCGGGCGCAGGTGCAATTGTCGGAAGTGCGGCTGGAGGTGAGCCGGTCCGAACGCGATCAGAGCAATGCCTATCAGCAATTGGCGCAGGTCATGGGCTCACCGCTGCCGACCTCGGTGAATGTGCAGGCCGCTCCTCAAGGCATGCCCGCCGTACCGCCGCCGACCCGGTTGCTCGAACGCCTGAACGAAACCGCCGAGCTGCGGCTGGCCAAATTGCAGATCGATCAGCGTGAAGCTTCTTTGGGGCTGGAGAAAGCACAGCGGATGCCCGATCTGACCGTCAGTGTCGGCAGCCAGTACAGCGAAACGGAGCGCGAGCGAGTGAACGTGGTGGGGCTGTCGATGCCGATTCCGCTGTTCAACCGCAATCAGGGCAACGTGCTGGCCGCCGCGCGCCGCGCTGATCAGGCGCGGGACCTGCGCAATGCCACCGAGCTGCGCTTGCGCACCGAAATCCAGACCACCCTGGAGCAATGGCAGACCGCCAACGGCGAAGTCAACGCGTTCAACCAGACCATCCTGCCCGCCGCGCAAAGTGCCGTCGACAGCGCCACCCGCGGTTTCGAAATGGGCAAGTTCGGCTTCCTCGACGTGCTCGATGCCCAGCGCACCTTGATCAGTGCCCGCACCCAATACATCCAGGCCGTTGCCGAGGCGACGGACGCTCGGGTGCGCATCGAACGCATTTTTGGCGATCTGGCCGTCAGCCCTTGAATTTCACCTTTTACCTGACTGCGCGATGGTCTGACGCAGAGGAGTTTCCATGGATAAAAAACTGATTGTTGTCGCTGCAGCGACGTTGGCACTGGGCATTGGCATCGGTTCGATGTGGACGGGCAATGCCTCCATCGACGCCCATGCCGATGAGGCGGCGGAACATGCCGGCCACGCCGAAGCAGGCGCCGCTGCCGATGGCGAACAGGCCGAAGGCGAAGAAGGCCACCTGACGTTGAGCGCCGAGCAAATGGCTACAGCGGGCATTCAATTGGCCGAAGCCGGGGCGCAGAACATCAGCCTCGGTTTGTCGTTTCCCGGCGAAGTACGCTTCGACGAAGACCGCACCGCCCACGTTGTGCCACGCGTGCCGGGGGTGGTCGAGTCGGTGTCGGTCAATCTCGGGCAGCCGGTGAAAAAGGGGCAGTTGCTGGCGGTGATCGCCAGTCAGCAGATCTCCGATCAACGCAGTGAGCAGGCTGCCGCACAGCGGCGCCTGACATTGGCGCGCACCACTTACGAGCGCGAGAAGCAGTTGTGGCAGGACAAGATTTCCGCCGAGCAGGATTTCCTTCAGGCGCGCCAGGCGCTGGAGGAAGCCGAAATCGCCCTGAACAATGCCCGGCAGAAGATCAGCGTGCTCAGCGGCAGCGTGGTCGCCACCGGCGGTAATCGCTATGAGTTGCGCGCGCCGTTCGATGGCGTGGTGGTGGAAAAACACCTGACGCCGGGGGAGGTGGTTGACGAAACCACGGCGGCTTTCACGCTCTCGGATCTGTCGCGGGTGTGGGTGACCTTCGGCGTGTCGCCCAAGGACTTGAACCAGGTGCAAGTGGGCAAAACAGTCACCGTCAGCGCCCCGGAATTGAACGCCGAAGTCGTCGGCACCGTGGCTTTCGTCGGCAGCTTGCTCGGCGAACAGACGCGTACCGCGACGGTCCGCGTCACTCTGCAGAACCCGCAAGGCTCCTGGCGTCCGGGGCTGTTCGTCGCTGCCCGGGTCGCCACCGACAGCCGCCAGGCCAAGGTCGTCATCCCGGAAACCGCGATCCAGACGGTCGAGGACAAACCCACGGTGTTCGTGCGCACCGACGACGGCTTCAAGGCACAAGCGGTGGAGCTGGGCAGTCGCGCGGCCGGTCAGGTGGAAATCACCCAGGGGCTGGAGCCGGGCGTGCAGGTCGCTGCTGCCGGCAGCTTCATCCTCAAATCGGAACTGGGCAAAGCCTCGGCTGAGCACGCTCACTAAAGACGCTCACCGCAGACAGTGACTGAAGACTCCCACCGATACGCCCCCTCGACGAGAAGGTTCTCATGTTCGAACGCCTGATCCAGTTTGCCATCGAGCAGCGCATCATCGTGCTGCTCGCCGTTTTGCTCATGGCCGGCCTCGGCATCGCCAGTTATCAAAAACTGCCGATCGACGCCGTGCCGGATATCACCAACGTCCAGGTGCAAATCAACACCGGCGCCGCCGGGTTCTCACCGCTGGAAACCGAGCAGCGCATCACCTTCCCGATTGAAACCGCGATGGCTGGTTTGCCGGCGCTGGAGCAGACCCGTTCACTGTCGCGCTCGGGGCTGTCGCAGGTCACGGTGATCTTCAAGGACGGCACCGACCTGTTCTTCGCCCGGCAACTGGTCAACGAGCGATTGCAGATCGCCAGGGAACAATTGCCCGAGGGCGCGGAGGCGGTGATGGGGCCGATTTCCACCGGTCTCGGCGAGATTTTCCTGTGGACGGTGGAAGCGCAGGACGGGGCGTTGAAGGACGACGGCACGCCGTACACGCCGACCGATCTGCGGGTGATTCAGGACTGGATCATCAAGCCGCAATTGCGCAACGTGCCGGGTGTCGCCGAGATCAACACCATCGGCGGCTTCTCCAAGGAATACCAGATTGCTCCCGATCCGAAACGGCTGGCGGCTTACAAGTTGACCCTCACCGATCTGGTCACGGCGCTGGAGCGCAACAACGCCAACGTCGGTGCCGGTTACATCGAACGCAGCGGCGAGCAATTGTTGATTCGTGCGCCGGGGCAAGTGGCGAGCACCGAGGACATCGCCAACATTGTCATGGCCAATGTCGACGGCACGCCGATCCGGGTGAAGAACGTCGCGAACGTGGACATCGGCCGCGAATTGCGCAGTGGTGCCGCCACCGAAAACGGTCGCGAAGTGGTGCTGGGCACGGTGTTCATGCTGATCGGCGAAAACAGCCGAACCGTCTCGCAAGCGGTTGCCGGCAAGCTTGAACAGATCAACAAATCCCTGCCCAAAGGCGTGATCGCGGTGCCGGTGTACGACCGCACGCACCTGGTGAACAAAGCCATCGCCACGGTGAAGAAAAACCTGGTTGAAGGCGCGATTCTGGTGATCGCGATTCTGTTCCTGTTTCTCGGCAACATCCGCGCGGCGCTGATTACCGCGATGGTGATTCCGCTGTCGATGCTCTTCACCTTCTCCGGCATGTTCAGCAACAAGGTCAGCGCCAACCTGATGAGTCTTGGCGCCCTGGACTTCGGGATCATCGTCGATGGCGCCGTGGTGATCGTTGAAAACACCTTGCGACGTCTGGCCCATGCGCAGCAGCATCACGGGCGATTGCTGACCCGTTCCGAACGGTTTCATGAAGTGTTTGCAGCCGCCAAAGAAGCGCGGCGTCCGCTGATTTTCGGCCAGTTGATCATCATGGTTGTGTACCTGCCGATCTTCGCCTTGAGCGGTGTCGAAGGGAAAATGTTCCACCCGATGGCGTTCACCGTGGTCATTGCGTTGTTGGGCGCCATGCTGTTGTCGGTGACGTTTGTTCCGGCAGCCATTGCGCTGTTCGTGACCGGTAAGGTCAAGGAAGAGGAGGGTGTGGTCATGCGCGGCGCGCGCCAGGTTTATGCGCCGGCGTTGGCCTGGGTGATGAGCCATCGGGCGCTGGCCGTGGGCATGGCCTTGGGCGTGATTGCGCTCAGCGGGGTCATGACCAGCCGCATGGGCAGCGAGTTTGTACCCAGCCTCAGCGAAGGTGACTTTGCCCTGCAAGCCCTGCGCGTGCCAGGCACCAGCCTCACCCAGTCGGTCGACATGCAGCAGCGTCTGGAAACCCTGATCCTTGGCAAAGTGCCGGAAGTCGAGCGTGTGTTCGCCCGCACTGGCACCGCCGAAATCGCTTCCGACCCGATGCCGCCAAACATCTCCGACAGCTACGTGATGCTCAAGCCGAAAGAGCAGTGGCCGGACCCCGGCAAGTCCCGTGAAACCCTCATGGCCGAACTGCAACAAGCCGCCGCGACGTTGCCGGGCAGCAACTATGAACTGTCGCAGCCGATCCAGTTGCGCTTCAACGAACTGATTTCCGGCGTGCGCAGCGACGTGGCGGTCAAGGTGTTCGGCGACGACATGGGTGTGCTCAACGCCACGGCGGCGAAGGTGGCCGCAGCGTTGCAGAAGGTCGATGGCGCCTCCGAGGTCAAGGTTGAACAAACCACCGGCCTGCCGGTGCTGACCATCAACATCGACCGCGACAAGGCCGCGCGTTATGGCCTCAACGTGGGCGATGTGCAGGACACCATTGCGGTGGCGGTCGGCGGGCGCAAGGTCGGGACGCTGTACGAAGGCGACCGGCGTTTTGACATGGTGGTGCGCCTGTCCGATGCCATGCGCAAGGACATCGACGGCCTGTCGGCGCTGCTGATCCCGGTGCCGGCGCTGCTCAATGGCGCGGCCGGTCAGATTGGCTTTATCGCGCTCAAGGACGTCGCCAGCCTCGACCTGGTGCTCGGACCCAATCAGGTCAGTCGCGAAAATGGCAAACGGCTGGTAATTGTCAGCGCCAACGTGCGTGGGCGCGACATTGGATCGTTCGTCAGAGAGGCGGGCGAGGTGATCGAGCGCGATGTGCAGGTTCCGGCGGGCTACTGGACCAGTTGGGGCGGGCAGTTCGAGCAGTTGCAGTCGGCGGCCAGACGCTTGCAGATCGTGGTGCCGGTGGCGCTGCTGTTGGTGTTCGGCTTGTTGTTCATGATGTTCAACAACCTCAAGGATGGGCTGCTGGTGTTCACCGGGATTCCGTTTGCCTTGACCGGTGGCGTCATGGCGTTGTGGTTGCGGGACATCCCGCTGTCGATCTCGGCTGGCGTCGGATTCATCGCGTTGTCGGGGGTGGCGGTGCTCAACGGCCTGGTGATGATCTCGTTCATCCGCAATTTGCGTGAGGAGGGGCGTTCGCTGTCTGATGCGATCAACGTGGGTGCGCTGACGCGGTTGCGGCCGGTGTTGATGACGGCCCTGGTGGCGTCGCTGGGCTTCATTCCGATGGCGCTGGCGACCGGCACCGGGGCGGAGGTGCAGCGGCCGCTGGCGACGGTAGTGATCGGCGGAATCGTGTCCTCGACCCTCCTCACGTTGCTGATCTTGCCGGCGCTGTACCAGCTCGCCCATCGCAGGGATGAGGACCCCCACTGACCCCTTGTAGAAGCGAGCCTGGCACATAACGGATATGTAATTTGCGCGCCACCGTCACGAAAGGTTCGGATTGTTACCTTGATCCCGTTAGTTAATTAAACGAGGAATCAAAGATGAAACTTGTAAAACTGGGTGCGTTTGCGGCGGCGTTGGTGATGTCTTCTGTGGTCATGGCGGCCGGTGGCGGCGACAGGACATTCGCAAGAATGATGGCGGCCAAAGACCGTTCCGTTGAGCTGTTCGTCGCCAAGGAACAGGCCCGCGACACCGTCGTCATCAATGAAAAGAAGGACGATAAAACCAAAGATTTGTAAGCGTGCCGCACTGGAACAAGCCCGTCATCGAATTCCGGTGATGGGCTTTTTTATGGAGGTAATGAACATGAAATTGATCAAGTTGATGACGTTCGCCAGCGTGATGGCGATATCCCTGAATGTGTTTGCTGAAGGTGGGGGGGATCGCACGTTTGAGCGGGCGCTCAGCGCCAATGCCAAAGCCATGGAACAGTACGCCGCCGACCAGGGTAAAGCCGCGCCGGTGGTGAAGGATTATGCGTACGGGATGACGCTGGACGTGGTGAAAGTGGTCAGTGTGGTGCGCCCGCCAGTGGCTTGCGCTGCGGTGCCGGCCGCAATGACCTATGAGGACTCCAAGGGCCAACTCAACACCCTCAAATACACCGTGGCTGGGGATTGTCCTAGGCGCGAAGGGTAAGGCTTACATTGCGTGTTTCAATTCGCGATGTTTAAGGCTGTGGAAGGCACCCACCGCAGGACGTTGCTGGGCATCGCGCGGGGCGTCATGCTCGGCGAACTGGCGGTGAACAAGGCACTGGAAAACATTGATCCAGTCGGCTAATCACCGCTGACCCCCTGTAGGAGTGAGCCGGCCCGCGATAGCGTTGGGGCAGTCAAAGAACATGCTGGATGAGCCCGCCAAATCCGGGTGCAAAAAAAGGCGCCCCAAAGGACGCCAAAAAATTCACCTCTTACCAAAGGAGCCAGGAGCTTCTAAAGGTGAATGCATATAACCCGGTGAAGTCAGAGAATCGCCAGTGGGTACTCGACTATTACCCGCACTTCATCCAGATCCGATTCATATGCAGTGGCGCGGGTATTGGCCTGGCGCAGGCGCAATGACAGGTCTTTGAGCGAGCCGGTCTGCACCACGTATTTGATTTCGATGTCGCGTTCCCAGCGCTTCTGGTCGGTCAGCGGATTGCCGTCGGCATCGCGACGCATGTACACCGCGTTGGCGTTGGAATAGTCGGCGTCGGTGCCACGGGCGTAGCGGGTCATGAACGACAATCCCGGCACGCCATAGGTCGTCATGTCGAGGTCGTAACGCACCATCCACGAACGTTCCTTGGGCGAGTTGAAGTCGCTGTACTGGATGGAGTTGTCGAGGAAGATCGAGTCGGACTGGCGCAGGTAGTCGAAGTCGTCATTACCGTTGTTGCGCTGGTGCGACAACGCCACGGAATGCGCACCGAATTTGACGCCAGCCCGGCCGCTCCAGATGTTGTTGTCGAACTGGCCGAGCAACTGTTTACCTTCATCGACTGCCTTGTAATAGTTGAGACCGCCAAACAACGACAGGTCGTCCGACAGCGGATACGTCCACGCGGTGCCGGCGTAATACTGATTCCAGGCATCCTTGAGGCGGCTGGAGTACAGGCTGACGCTGAGGTTCTTGTTCAGCGCATAGTCACCGCCACCGTAAGCGATCCACGGTGAATTGACCGGGCCGGCGTAAAACGTCGCGAAGTTTTCGCGCATGTCACTGGACACCGGTTGACTCATCGCATGCAGGCGTCCGCCCTGAACCGACAATCCCTCGAGGCTGGTGTTGGTCGCCGTGACGCCGCGAAAGCTTTCCGGCAGCAATCGTGAATCACCTGCTGCGACGACCGGGGCGGCCGGGAACACATCACCGACCTTGACTACCGTATCGAAGGCCCGGATTTTGG
Organism: Pseudomonas sp. 3296; assembly: GCF_031456615.1. Lineage (NCBI taxonomy): Bacteria > Pseudomonadati > Pseudomonadota > Gammaproteobacteria > Pseudomonadales > Pseudomonadaceae > Pseudomonas > Pseudomonas sp. 3296. Next base: position 156,462 of record NZ_JAVDUY010000009.1, on the reverse strand, counting down.
CGGCGCCTCCGACCTTGGTGTATTCATCCCGCGCTTCGCCTTCACTGTTGACCGGCAGCACGTCGAACGAACTGCGGCCACCGTTGCGGCCGTCACCGGTATCGAGCTTCAGGCCAATCATTGCAAATGCATCAACACCGACTCCGACGGTGCCTTGAGTAAACCCGGATTCGAACTTGCTGATGATGGCTTGGGCCCAGGCCTCGGAATATCCATTGCCGGTAGGGCTCGACTGGCCATGGCGGTAATCCCGATTGAAGTAGAAGTTGCGGTTGAGCACCGTCAGGCTGCTGCCTTCGATAAACCCCTCGGCCTTATCTTCCGCCAGGACCATGGACGGCCCTGAGCCGACCACTACAGCCAACGCGGCCATCGAGATTTTTGTATTGTTAACCATCAGTCACTCCTTGGGATCGGCAGAACGGGAACGTGCATCGGCGTGGGTTTTATTGTTCGGCGGGCATCGGCCCGCCGGCATGGTCGCCGGGTCACATCGTTGCAAGCTGCGGATAACGCTAGGGTGATGAGGGCATTACAATTTCGTCATGTCGCAGGCGCCTGCGCATACGCGCGTTTCAACGACAGGTGCACGGCTTTCAATACCGGCAACTCGAATGCGTTGTGCCCGGCGTGTAGCAGGCGGCAGTGAATGGGCTGGCGCTCGCGCAACCAGCGCAGGCTGGACAGACCGAAGGTGTCTTTGACGCCTTGTATCACCAGGGTGTCGGCGTTGAGCGAGAGGTTTTCGTCATCCACGCTGAAGAAGTACCGGTTGACGTGGTAGTGCAATTCCAGGCGGATGCCGCGCACGGCGTCGTCATCTACGAAGTCTTCGAGTGCACCAGGGGGCATCGATTGTCCGTTCAATTGCAACGCCGCCCGCAACCAGTGAAGCGCCGCATGACGCTGCTGTGTTGAACAGCCGTTGTTCAGGGCCTGGTAGATCGCCTCCGCACTGGCGGCGCAGGTTTCATGAGGCATTGCCGACAAGCCGTCACTCAGGGCTTTATCGTAGGCACTTACATTGGCCGCAAACGGCACGAACACAGAGACCAACGTGGTTTTCAGAACAGCCTCTGGATGGCGTTGTTGGTACTGGATGGCCAGCCAGGTTCCCCAGGAGACGCCGAGCAGGCTGATTTTTTCGAAGCCCAGGTGCTGGCGCAGGGCTTCGATGTCTTGGACACAAAGCCAGGTATTGTTGTGCTGGAGTTCGCCTTGGGGAAGGGAGCGTCCGCAGCCACGCTGGTCGAACAGAATGATGTCGAAACAACGCTCATCGAAAAACTCCAGGTGATGGCGGTTGCTGCGACCACCCGGTCCGCCATGCAGAAAAAATATCGGTTCGCCACCTGGCGTACCGTATCGCTCCCAATAGAGATGATGGCCGTCGTCTGTCGGGTAGTAGCCGTTTCTGACCATCAGAGGGGCATCCTCAGCCGGTAAAACTGAAACAGTTCCGTGTGGCCTGGACGGGCCGCAACGCAGGACATCAGCTCAAGCTTGAGCAACTGCGCCATGTAAGGCACCGCGATCAACACCGGTGTATGGCCGAAAAGAAGAAGGGTACCTCCCGGCTTAACGCATGCCGCCAACTCGCGGAACGCTTTCTGTGCGTCCTCGCGCGTCATCACTTCGGCATTGAGGAAACGCAGTATCAGCACATCGCATGTGATGCCGGCTGTTGCGACGTTGCGGGCGTCGGCACAGTAGAACCGCACGGGTGACGTGCCGTGACGTGTTTTGGCATGTTCGATCATCGACGCTGCGCGATCAGAGCCCAGACACTGACGGTCCGGGAGTTCGGTGGCCAGGTGCGCGATGAATTCGCCCGTCGAACACGCCGGATCAAGGATCACTGCTCCAGGATCTGACAGGGTCTTGAGCAGGCTTGCGCAATACTCGCGAAAATGTGTTTCGTCGGCATTCAACTGTGTGGCGAGTGACTCGTTGCACTGCCAATACTCGGGCGGGCATACCGATTCAACACCCCTGTCATCCATGGCCGGAAACGGGAAACGCACTTCGCCGTCAGGTTGCGCCACTGCGTTGGTGAACGCCGTTTCCTTCTCCTGCAAAGACACCGCACGGAAATAGATCACTGCGCCTTGATTGCCCCACTGCCATTCAGCCAACGGCCCGAGCAGCATCCAGGGCTGGAGCAGGCTGCTGATGTGCCAGCCGTCAGTGTCGCGGTGTTGCAGGACTTTGCGACCGACCCAATCGTTGCCGTTCACGCGTAAAACGAACAGATGGTGCAGGCCCGGGCCGAAGGGTTCGATGTGGACATCGAGTTCGTCTGGCATTGCTTTGCGATGGGCGAAGGCATGAGTGAGGTGGCGCTCTCGACGAAAGGCAGGGGTCATGCTGCCACTTCCTGATGTTTTTGCAGGCGCCGTCCGCGTGCCTGCGGGATCACTACATTGCCACTGGATATCACGAAAAACCGTTCCAGCCCCGGAATGACCACATTCACCAGCGTGGTCCCCAGTTGGGTCTGATGCAGCTGGGTTACCCCGAGCGTGCGCCCATGCCGCTGCAGGTCGTTGGCCAGCAAGTTGATTTGCTCCGCCAACGGGCGCTCATTGACCGCGTCGGGTAATTGAACCGTGAGTTGCTCGCACAGACTCAGCAGTGGAGACAGATCGAATTGCAGGCAGCGAAGCAGGCGCGGAAATTTGCTCAGGTGCCGTTGCGCGTTACTCAGGAAATACTGCAGTTCTGGCTCCGAGGCGGTGTGATGCAGCTGGACGAGTTCGGTCAACGCCCGCCATGCGCCATGCCGGGGGCTGATCGAGCAACCGCTCCCGAACACGTTGGGGTGGGTGCCAGGTACGGTAGAGAAAGCCAGGAACGTGTGTGGCAGGAATTCGGTGCTGATGTCGACCAGGGCGATTTCTGCTCCGATCTCCGATTCGGCATCTCGCCATAATCGGCCCAGTTCTTCGTCATCCGTCACTCGAGCGACCCGGCGCAGCGCTGGCTGGTTTTCGTAGTAAAAATGTTCCAGCAGAAACAACGAGACCGCATCGCGTTCGATGCATTCATTGGCGGCATGCAAGACGGCTTCGTTGTAACTGGCGCCAATGGCTGTTCCACTGTTAGAGGCGTAACGTCGCAACACACCGTAGTATGTTGTGTCTTGTTTCAGTGGGTTGGATGAATAGTCGGGAGTGCATAAAGCAACCGGGTAATAGAATGAAGTTTGTTTGAAAACGTCCGAATAAGTTCTGCAGGCTGTCAATGCGTTGTTTTGTTCGATCAGGGGTGAAAGGACGGTGTCATCGATAAATAATTCAGACTCGGCAAAATAACACGGGGCGATGCAATCAATGTCGGACGTATTGAAGTGATCGCTTAAATAATGCTCCAGTGTTTCGTAAAGCGCTCCAACATGGGCGTGAGGCTGATAACCCTTGCCCGCCCCCCGGGCGATGACGCGCTGGTTGCCGGAACTGGCACAGACCTGCACCGCGACGATCTGTTGGCCTAATACGCGGGGCTCGGCGCGAAGTCCCAGATTCTCCAGTTCGGCGTAAATCCGTTCTTCGGCCTGCGCAAGGGGGAGGTCTCGTTCAGCAGGTGTGAAACTGTCCATGGTTTGCTCCCTTGAAAAACGGGGGGCATTTGCCCCCCCGTTTTTTTAAACGGCTTCCAGTTCGGCCTGTTCAGTCTCGGTCAGTTGCAGTTCTTCAATTTGCTCTGCAGTAGGGGCGTCCTGTTGTTCAAGGTCGATGACCTTGTTGGCGTTCCAGCTTACGAGATAACCCATGTTTAGACTCTCTTTGTTGTTGGTTGGTGAGTGTGCCAAATCAAGCACGAAGCCACTGTATGAGTTGGAAATTGATCGGTCAAAAATGTCTGAAAGTTTCAGTGTTGTTATTGTCGCTGTAATGAAATAAGTGCACATCAATCGGCGATTGACGATGGTGATACGTAAATAGGGATGGAGCCCGGGTTGATGATGCATTCGCGTCCGCAATTGGGTCGAATGCCCTGAGGGAAAGTTCAGCCCGTTTAGTACGGTAAATCGCAACAATTAGCGGATTAACAATTTTTTCTGGATGGGCGTAGAGACTTTTCCTATCGTGTTTGAAGTCTCTTCAGACAGCCGTACCAAATCCCACAAACGCAAAAACGGCACCCGAAGGTGCCGTTTCTGTTTTCGACCGGGTGTCGCTTAAGCGATCAACCCGCCAAGCCGGCCTGTTGAACCAGGACCAGCAATGGCTGCGGGTAAACGCCGAGAAAGAACGCCACCACAGCGATAGCCAGCAGCATCACGCCGCCTGCACGTTGTTCCCAGTGCAGTTGCGCATCGTGGCGACGCAGGTTCGGCTCGATCAGGTACAAAGTGACCATCACACGCAGGTAGTAGAACACGCCGATGGCGCTGCCCAGTACCAGGGAACCGACCAGCCACCATTGATGCGATTCGACACCGGTGGCGATGATGTAGAACTTGCCGATGAAGCCCGCGGTCAGCGGGATACCGGCCAGGGACAACATCATCACGGTCAGTACGGCGGTCAGGTACGGACGGCGCCAGAACAGGCCGCGGTATTCGTACAGGGCGTCTGCGTCACGGCCGTTGTACGGCGAGGACATCAGCGTGATCACGCCGAACGCGCCGAGGCTGGTGATCACGTAGGTGACCAGGTACACGCCGATGGCTTCCACGGCCAGACCTTTGCTCGCGACCAGGGCAATCAGCAGGTAGCCGAAGTGGGCGATGGACGAGTAACCCAGCAGACGCTTGAGGTTGCTCTGGGTCAGTGCCAGCAGGTTACCGAACAGGATCGACGCGATGGCGATGATGGTCAGTACGTCGCTCAGCACACCACTGCTTGCCGCCGGAGAGATCTGGAACAGACGCACCATCACCGCGAACACCGCGACTTTGGAGGCGGTTGCCAGGAACGCAGCCACCGGTGCCGGAGCACCTTCGTACACGTCCGGGGTCCAGAGGTGGAACGGTACCAGCGACAGCTTGAACGCCAGACCGATCAGCATCATGCCCAGGCCCAGTTGCGCCAGCGAGCTTGGCAGGCCCGTGGCGGCCAGCGCCTGGCCGATACCGACGAAGCTCAGGCTGCCCGAATCGGCGTACAGCAGGGCCATACCGAACAACAGGAACGCAGAACCGGCGGCCGACAGCACCATGTACTTGATACCGGCTTCCAGCGAACGCTTGTTGAAGAAGGCGTAGGCCACCAGACCGTAGACCGGCACCGACAGCAGTTCCAGACCGATGAACAACCCGGCCAGGTGCTGCGCGCTGACCAGAACCAGGCCACCGGCGGCGGACATCAGGATCAGCAGGTACAGTTCTTCACGGTTGCCCGGGTAACCCGAACCGCCATCGCCGAGGTAGGCGTGGGCGAGGGTCACACAAGCGAGGGTGGCGACCAGGATCAGCGCCATGTACAAGCAGGCAAAGCTATCGATTTGCAGCAACGGGGTCACGGCCAATGGCGCGACTTTCAGGGCTGGCAGGATCGACAGCAACGCGAGGTTCAGGCCCGCCACGGAAATCAGGAAGGTCTGCGAGTGGTTGCGGCGCCAGGCAATCGCCAGCATCACCACGATGATCGTGGCGCTGGTGATCAACAACGGCGCTAGCGCGATAAAGTGTTGAGTCGTGAATTCCATAGCGCTCTTACCGGGCCGAAGCGAGTTGAGTGAAGGCGGAGCCGAGCCACTGCTGCACGCCATGCATCGTCGCGGCAGAGGTGTCGAGGAACGGTTGCGGGTACACGCCGATGTAAATCAGCAGCGCCGCCAGACCGACCACCATGATCAGTTCGCGACCATCCATGCCATGCAGCACCGCGTCCGACTTGGACGGGCCGAAGTAGGCACGGTGGATCATGATCAGCGAGTAGACCGAACCGAACACCAGGCCCGACGTTGCGATCGCAGTGATCCACGGCGCCGCGGCGAAGGTGCCGATCAGGATCAGGAACTCGCCGACGAAGTTACCGGTACCCGGCAAGCCCAGGGACGCCGCAGCGAAGAACAGGCTGATGGCTGGCAGGTAAGCAATCTTCGACCACAGGCCCCCCATTTCACGCATGTCGCGGGTGTGGGTGCGCTCGTACAACTGACCGCTGAGGATAAAGAGTGCCGCCGCCGACAGACCATGCGCCAGCATCTGCATCACCGCGCCCTGCAGCGCCAGTTGGCTGCCGGAATAAATGCCGATCAACACGAAGCCCATGTGGGAAACGGAGGAGTAGGCGATCAGACGCTTGATGTCGGTCTGGGCGAAGGCCAGGAACGCACCGTAGAAGATCCCGATCAGACCCAGGGTCATGGCAATCGGCGCGAACTCGGCCGAGGCATTCGGGAACAGCGGCAGGGCGAAACGCAGCAGACCGTAAGCCGCCGTCTTCAACAAGATACCGGCCAGGTCGACCGAACCTGCGGTTGGCGCCTGGGCGTGAGCGTCAGGCAACCACGAGTGGAACGGTACGACCGGCAGCTTCACCGCGAAGGCGATGAAGAAACCGAGCATCAGAATGTACTCGGTGGTCATCGACATCTTGGTCTTCAACAGGTCGGCGTAGTTGAAGGTAATCACGCCGGTGTTGTTGAAGTTGACCAGCACCAGACCCAGGATCGCCACCAACATGATCAGGCCGGACGCCTGAGTGAAGATGAAGAACTTGGTCGCCGCGTAGATCCGGGTTTTCTTGCCGTCCGAAGAACTGTGACCCCAGAGCGCGATGAGGAAGTACATCGGCACCAGCATCATTTCCCAGAAGAAGAAGAACATGAACAGATCGAGGGCGAGGAACACGCCGACGACACCGCCCAGGATCCACATCAGGTTCAGGTGGAAGAAGCCAACGTGACGTTGAATCTCTTTCCACGAGCACAGGACCGAGAGGATACCCAGCAGACCGGTCAGCAGGATCATCAGCAGCGACAGGCCGTCGAGGGCCAGGTGCACGCTGATGCCGAAACGCTGGATCCAGATGTGCTTGAATTCAAGCGCCCAGGTCGGATCGGCGCCAGGCGCCGGAGCAAATGAATAGTTACCGTGGGCCCACAGCCAGAGGCCGAGTGCGAGTTCCAGGGTCATGGTCAACAGCGCAATCCAGCGGGGGAGGGTGGCGCCGAAGCGCTCACCCATCCAGCACAGCAGGCCGCCGATGAAGGGGATCAGGATTAGCCAAGGCAGAATCATGACGGGCTCAATTCCTTTCGCAAGTTCGCAAGGTTCATATTCAGACCGCTACCAGCACGATGGCGCCGATGACCAGCACGGAGCCGGCTGCCATCGAGGCCGCGTACCAACGCAGTTGACCGGTTTCGGTACGGCTCAGGGCGGTGTGGCCGCCTTTGGCCATACGCGGGATCAGACCGATAGTCTGGTCGAGCGGGTCTCTGCGCAGTACGTGGCTGATCGCAAGGTATGGCTTGACGAACAGTTTGTCGTAGATCCAGTCGAAGCCCCAGGCAGCGAACCACCAGGCCGAAAGGAAGCGGCCGATGCCGCTGTTGGCGATAGCAGTGACGAAACGACGCTTGCCGAGGAACAGCAGCGCGGCCAGCAGGATACCGGCCAGGGCGATGGCGCCCGAGGCGATTTCCAGACTGTGCTTGGCTTCGCCGCCGGCATGGCCGACGCTTTCCGGCAGCACGCCGTGCAGTGGCGGAACGATCATGGCGCCGACGAAGGTCGACAGCACGATCAGCACCGACAGTGGCAGCCAGTGAGCGATACCGTGACCGGCGTGCGCTTCGGTCTTCGCTTCACCGTGGAAGGCGATGAAGATCAGGCGGAAGGTGTACAGCGAGGTCATGAACGCGCCGACCAGACCTGCGTACAGCAGACCGTGATTGCCGCTGGCGAACGCTTCCCAGAGGATCTCGTCCTTGGAGTAGAAGCCTGCAGTCACCAGTGGCAGGGCAGACAGTGCCGCGCCGCCGACGATGAAGCTGGTGTAGGCCAGCGGCAGTTTCTTCCACAGGCCGCCCATTTTGAAGATGTTCTGCTCGTGGTGGCAGGCAACGATCACCGCACCGGAGGCAAGGAACAGCAGCGCCTTGAAGAAGGCGTGGGTCATCAGGTGGAAGATCGCGCCTTCCCATGCGCCAACGCCCAGTGCCAGGAACATGTAGCCGATCTGGCTCATGGTCGAGTAGGCGAGGATACGTTTGATGTCGGTCTGAACCAGTGCCGCGAAACCGGCGAGCACCAGGGTCACGCCGCCGACGATGCCGACGAGGTGCAGGATGTCCGGCGCCAACGCAAACAGGCCGTGGGTACGGGCGATCAGGTAAACACCAGCGGTCACCATGGTTGCGGCGTGGATCAGTGCCGAAACCGGAGTAGGACCGGCCATCGCATCCGCCAGCCAGGTTTGCAGCGGCAGTTGCGCGGATTTACCGACAGCGCCGCCCAGCAGCATCAGGGTCGCCAGAACGATCCAGAAGTCGCCGACCTTGAAGTGCTCAGGTGCCTTGACCAGCAACTCCTGGATGTTCAGCGTGCCCAACTGTTGGAACAGGATGAACAGGCCGATGGCCATGAACACGTCGCCGATGCGGGTGACGATAAAGGCTTTGAGTGCCGCGTTACCGTTGTTGCGGTTGCTGTAGTAGAAACCGATCAACAGGTACGAGCACAGGCCCACGCCTTCCCAGCCGAAGTACAGGAACAACAGGTTATCGCCCAGGACCAGGAACAGCATGCTGGCGATGAACAGGTTGGTGTAGGCGAAGAAGCGTGAGTAACCGGCTTCACCGCGCATGTACCAGGACGCGAACAGGTGGATCAGGAAGCCGACGCCGACGACCACACCGAGCATGGTGACCGACAGGCCATCCAGATACAGCGCGAAGTTCGGCGTAAAGCCTTCAACCGCCATCCACTGCCACAACACCTGGGTGTAGTGACCGCCCTCAGGCGGGGCGACGTTGAATTGCCAGATCACGTAAGCCGTGACGATGGCCGACAGACCGATGGAACCGACGCCGATCAGCGCCGACAGGTTTTCCGAGAGTCGCCCGCGTGAGAACGCCAGCAGCAGGAAACCTATGAGAGGGAATACGAAAGTCAGATAGAGAAGATTCATCCGCGCATCTCGCTGGCAGCGTCGATATCGAGAGTGTGGAAGCGGCGATACAGCTGCAACAGGATCGCCAGGCCAATACTGGCCTCGGCGGCTGCCAGGCTGATCACCAGGATGAACATGATCTGTCCATCCGGCTGCGCCCAGCGGCTACCGGCAACGATGAACGCCAGTGCGGAGGCATTCATCATGACCTCCAGGCTCATCAGCACGAAAAGGATGTTGCGGCGGACCATCAGGCCGACCAGACCGAGGCAGAACAGGATGCCGGCGACCGCCAGACCATGCTCCATAGGGATAGCAGGCATCGTCATTGCTCCTTGGCTTCGTTGCGGCCCAAGTGGAACGCCGTGACGGCTGCAGCGAGCAGCAGCATCGAGGCGAGTTCGACCACCAGCAGGTACGGACCGAACAGGCTGATGCCCACGGCCTTGGCGTCTACGGTGGTGTGGCCGATGGCCTGGCCGCTCTGATGAGCGAACAGGACGTACAGCAGTTCAGCCAGCAGCAGGGCGCCGAGTACCACCGGGCCGAGCCAGATGCCGGGCTTGAGCCAGACGCGCTCTTGCTGAACCGAGGCGGGCCCCAGGTTCAGCATCATCACCACGAACACGAACAGCACCATGATGGCGCCAGCGTAGGCGATCACTTCCAGGACACCGGCAAACGGTGCGCCGAGGGCGAAGAACGTCATGGCCACGGCGATCAGCGAAATGATCAGGTAGAGCAGGGCGTGCACAGGGTTGGTGTTGGTGATCACGCGAAGCGTGGACACCACAGCGATACCCGATGCGAAATAGAAAGCGAATTCCATCTTTCTTCCTTAAGGCAGCAAGCTCTTCACGTTGATCGGCTGGGCTTCGTTCTGCGCGGAGCCTTTCGGCTTCCCGGCAATCGCCATACCTGCAACACGATAGAAGTTGTAATCAGGGTTTTTGCCGGGGCCGGAGATCAGCAGATCTTCTTTCTCGTACACCAGGTCCTGACGTTTGAACTCGGCCATCTCGAAATCCGGTGTCAGCTGGATTGCGGTGGTCGGGCAGGCTTCCTCGCAGAGGCCGCAAAAGATGCAGCGCGAGAAGTTGATGCGGAAGAAGTCCGGGTACCAGCGACCGTCTTCGGTTTCAGCTTTCTGCAGCGAGATGCAACCCACCGGGCACGCCACGGCGCACAGGTTGCAGGCTACACAACGCTCTTCGCCGTCAGGGTCACGGGTCAGGACGATACGGCCACGGTAGCGCGGCGGCAGGTACACGGCTTCTTCCGGGTACTGCAGCGTGTCGCGCTTGCGGAAGGCGTGGCCGAAGATCATCACCAGGCTGCGAAGCTGGGTGAAGAAGCCATGCACGATGTCAAATATGTACTTCATGATTCTCTATCCTCACTGAGCCGCGACGGCGGGCGTGTTGAGCAACACGATCGCAGCGGTCACCAGCATGTTGACGAGGGTCAGCGGCAGGCAGAACTTCCAGCTGAAATCCATCACTTGGTCATACCGTGGGCGCGGAATCGAAGCGCGCAGCAGGATGAAGATCATGATGAAGAACGCGGTTTTCAGTGCAAACCAGATGAACGGGATCTGCGGCAGGATATCGAACGGACCGTGCCAGCCACCGAAGAACAAGGTCACCAGCAGCGCCGAAATCAGCACGATGCCGATGTACTCACCGACGAAGAACATGCCCCATTTCATGCCGGCGTATTCAATGTGGTAACCGTCGGCCAGTTCCTGTTCCGCTTCCGGCTGGTCGAACGGGTGACGGTGAGTCACGGCGACGCCAGCGATGAAGAAGGTCAGGAAACCGAAGATCTGCGGAATGATGAACCATAGGTGCTGGGCCTGGTAATCAACGATGTCGCGCATGTTGAACGAGCCGACCTGGATCACGATGCCCATCAGCGACAGGCCCATGAACACTTCGTACGACACGGTTTGTGCCGAGGCCCGCAAGCTGCCCAACAGGGCGAACTTGTTGTTACTCGACCAACCGGCGAACAACACCGCGTAGACCGACAGACCGGCCATGGCGAAGAAGAACAGGATACCGATGTTCAGGTCCGCCACACCCCAGGTCGGGGTGATCGGGATGATCGCGAAGGCAATCAGCAGGGCGCTCATGGCCACGACCGGTGCCAACGTGAAGATCATCTTGTCGGCGAACGGCGGGGTCCAGTCTTCCTTGAAGAACATCTTGATCATGTCGGCCGCGATCTGGAACGCGCCGAACGGGCCGACGCGGTTCGGACCGTAACGGTCCTGCCAGAGGGCGAGCAGACGACGCTCGACCCAGCTGAGCAACGCGCCGCACACCACCACGGCGAGGAGGATCACGATGGCCTGGATGACCGAGATGATCACGGCGATCACTTCAGGAGTGAACCAAGTCATTGCGCTGCCTCCTGCAGACCGTCAACGGTTTTGCCAAAGATCGCTGGCGGAATGCCGGCGATGCCCGCAGGCAATGCAACCAGACCGGCACCCAGTTCTTCGTTGATGCGCAGTGGCAGACGCAGGGTCTGGCCAGCGACGTTCAAGCTGAGCATGGCGCCGTTATTGACACCCAGGCGATCGGCTTCGGACTTGGCCAAGGCAACGTAAGCGGCCGGGATGCGTTCCTGAACCGGCGCGGCTTTGGAAGAGGTCTCTTCGCTGCCCAGCAGGTGGAAGAACGGCACAACTTGCCAGGTGCCCGGAGCCGGATTGAACGCACGCGGCACAGCGGCGAACCAGTTCAGCGAGTCACCGGTGCTTTCGATCAGGCGGGTGCCCGGGTCGCCAGCGCGGATGTGACCACCGACTTCGTCCTGGAACTTGTTCCAGGCTTGCGGCGAGTTCCAGCCCGGAGACCAGGCGAATGGCACTTGCTGACGCGGTTCGACCGAGCCCGAGTAACCTTCCATCGAGAAGTTGAACGCGGTGTCGATGTCTTGCGGGGTACGCGGTTCGTGCACGCTGATGTCAGCACGCATGGCGGTGCGACCGGAATAACGCAGCGGTTCGCGGGCCAGTTTCATGCCCTTGATGCGGAACGCGGCGGACGGTGCGGCATCAACGATGCGCGCCAGTTGCGGCGTGCTCGAAGCGACGGCAGCGGTGACGTGGTCCAGTTGGGTCCAGTCGATCGGCTGGTTCAGCAGGGTCGCGCGCAGGGCATGCAGCCAGCGCCAGCCTTCGTGAACCAGAATGCTCGCGTCCATGTACTTCGGATCAAACACCTGGAAGAAGCGCTGGGCGCGGCCTTCCTGGCTGACCAAGGTACCGTCGCCTTCAGCGAAGCTGGCGGCTGGCAGAACCAGGTGTGCGCGATCGCTGGTGGCGGTTTTTTGATGGTCGGCAACGATCACCACTTTCGCGGCGGTCAGGGCGGCATCAACCTTGGCTTTGTCGGTACGGGTGTACAGATCGTTTTCCAGCACGACGATGGCGTCGGCCTTGCCGTCGATCACTGCTTGCAGCGCGGCGTCGACCGAGTCGCCACCGAGCATGGCCAGGCCGAGGCTGTTGGCCTCTGGCACGATCAGGCTGATGGAACCGTTCTTCTCGCGCAGCTTCAGGGCTTTGGCGATGTTCGCAGCAGCTTCGATCAGCGCCTTGGAACCCAACGAGGTGCCGGCAATGATCAATGGACGCTTGGCCGCGAGCAGGGCGTCGGCGATGCGCTTGGCCAGTTCGAGGGCTTCAGCGTCCAGGCCTTCAACGGCGGGAGCGCTGGCGTCGAGGGCGTGAGCCACGGCGAAACCGATGCGGGCCAGGTCGTCCGGTGCTGCGTGAACGCATTCTTCGGCGACGTCGTCGAGTTTGGTTTCAGCCAGGCTGGCGATGAACAGTGGGTTCAGCGCGTGCTGACCGATGTTCTTCACGGCGGCGTCGAGCCAAGGCTGAACGCGCATGGCGTCGGCCATGTCTTCTGCCTTGCCTTTGACCGATTGACGCAGGGACAGGGCCATACGCGCTGCAGTCTGGGTCAGGTCTTCGCCGAGGACGAAAATCGCGTCATGGTCTTCGATGTCGCGCATGTTCGGGATCGGCAGCGGGCTGTCTTTGAGCACCTGCATGACCAGACGGATGCGCTCCAGCTCAGCCGCTTCGATACCGGAGTAGAAGTGCTCGGCGCCGACCAGTTCGCGCAACGCGTAGTTGCTCTCAAGGCTGGCACGCGGCGAACCGATACCGACGATGTTGCGACCGCGCAGCAGGTCAGCGGCTTTATCCAGCGCTTCGTCGAGGCTCAGCTTGGCGCCGTTGGCCAGCAGAGGCTGACGCGGGCGGTCTTCACGGTTGACGTAGCCATAGCCGAAACGGCCACGGTCGCACAGGAAGTACTGGTTGACCGAACCGTTGAAACGGTTTTCGATACGACGCAGTTCACCGTAGCGCTCGCCCGGGGAGATGTTGCAACCGCTGGAGCAGCCATGGCAGATGCTCGGCGAGAACTGCATGTCCCACTTGCGGTTGTAGCGCTCGGAGTGGGTCTTGTCGGTGAACACACCGGTCGGGCAGACCTCGGTGAGGTTGCCGGAGAACTCGCTTTCGAGGGTGCCGTCTTCAACGCGACCGAAGTACACGTTGTCGTGGGCGCCGAATACACCGAGGTCGGTGCCGCCAGCGTAATCCTTATAGAAGCGCACGCAGCGGTAGCAAGCGATGCAGCGGTTCATTTCGTGGGAAATGAACGGGCCCAGTTGCTGGTTCTGGTGGGTGCGCTTGGTGAAGCGGTAACGGCGCTCGTTGTGGCCGGTCATTACCGTCATGTCTTGCAGGTGGCAGTGACCGCCTTCTTCACAGACCGGGCAGTCGTGAGGGTGGTTGGTCATCAGCCATTCGACGACGCTGGCGCGAAACACTTTCGCTTCTTCGTCGTCGATGGAGATCCAGCTGCCGTCGGTGGCGGGGGTCATGCAGGACATGACGATCCGACCACGCTTGTCGTTTTCGTCGGTGTACTGCTTGACCGCGCACTGGCGGCAAGCGCCAACGCTGCCAAGGGCTGGGTGCCAGCAGAAATAAGGGATATCGAGGCCTAGCGACAGACATGCCTGTAACAGGTTGTCTGCCCCATCGACTTCGAGCTCTTTGCCGTCTACGTGGATAGTGGCCATGGTTCAAAGTTCTTCGTTGGCCCGGTGTCAGCGGGCGTGGCTAATGGAATCTTGTTATTCGTCCGAATCCAAACAGCCCATAAAAGGCGTCATCGAACGAGAAGGCGAAGGGCACGGACCCTTCGCCTTTTTAAGCGTTTACGCGCCGACTACGATCGGCCTTGCCAGAGGCGGGACGACGGCGCTGACAGGCGCGATGCCGGCTTCGAACTCATGGCGGAAGTATTTGATTGCGCTGCCCAACGGCTCCACGGCGCCCGGTGCGTGAGCACAGAAGGTCTTGCCAGGGCCGAGGAAACCGACCAGACCCAGCAGGGTCTCGATATCGCCGGCTTGCCCTTCACCGTTCTCGATCGCACGCAGGAGCTTGACGCTCCACGGCAAGCCGTCACGGCACGGGGTGCAGAAACCGCACGACTCACGGGAGAAGAACTCTTCCATGTTGCGCAGCAGGGACACCATGTTGACGCTGTCGTCCACCGCCATGGCCAGGCCGGTACCCATACGGGTGCCCACCTTGGCGATGCCGCCGGCGTACATTTGTGCGTCCAGGTGTTCCGGCAACAGGAAACCGGTACCGGCGCCGCCGGGCTGCCAGCACTTGAGCTTGAAGCCGTCGCGCATGCCGCCGGCGTAGTCTTCGAACAACTCACGACCGGTGACGCCAAATGGCAGTTCCCACAGGCCCGGGTTCTTGACCTTGCCGGAGAAGCCCATGAGCTTGGTGCCCATGTCTTCACTGCCTTCACGGGACAACGATTTGTACCAGTCCACGCCGTCGGCAATGATCGCCGGCACGTTGCACAGGGTTTCAACGTTGTTCACGCAGGTCGGCTTGCCCCACACGCCAACGGCGGCAGGGAAGGGCGGCTTGGAGCGCGGGTTGGCGCGGCGGCCTTCGAGGGAATTGATCAGTGCGGTTTCTTCACCGCAGATGTAACGCCCGGCGCCGGTGTGGACGAACAGCTCGAAATCGAAGCCGCTGCCCAGAATGTTTTTACCCAGCAGGCCCGCTGCCTTGGCTTCTTCCACGGCACGGTTCAGGTGCTTGGCGGCGGTGGTGTATTCGCCACGCAGGAAGATATAGCCACGGTAGGTTTTCAGCGCGCGAGCACTGATCAGCATGCCTTCGATCAGCAGATGGGGCAGTTGCTCCATCAGCATGCGGTCTTTCCAGGTGTTCGGCTCCATCTCGTCCGCGTTGCACAGCAGGTAGCGGATGTTGATGGATTCGTCTTTGGGCATCAGGCCCCACTTGACGCCCGTGGGGAAGCCTGCACCGCCGCGACCTTTCAAGCCGGAATCTTTCACGGTCTGGACGATATCGTCCTGAGCCATGTCGGCGAAGGCCTTGCGCGCAGCGGCGTAACCGTTCTTGGCCTGGTACTCGTCGAGCCACACGGCTTCGCCGTCGTCACGCAGACGCCAGGTCAGCGGATGAGTCTCGGCCGAACGCTTGATGCGGTTGGCAGGACCGAAGGAAGTCAGGGTCATACGTAGCCCTCGAGCAATTTGGCAACGCCGGCAGGCTGCACATCACCGAAAGTGTCGTCGTCGATCATCAACGCCGGCGCCTTGTCGCAGTTGCCGAGGCAGCAGACTGGCAGCAGGGTGAAACGACCGTCGGCGGTGGTTTGACCCAGGCCGATGCCCAGCTTGCTCTGGATTTCGCTGACCACGGATTCGTGACCACCGATGTAGCAGACCATGCTGTCGCAAACGCGAATGATGTGACGGCCCACCGGCTGACGGAAGATCTGGCTATAGAAAGTAGCCACACCTTCAACGTCGCTCGCCGGGATGCCGAGGATTTCGCCGATGGCGTACAGAGCGCCGTCCGGCACCCAGCCACGTTCCTTCTGGACGATCTTCAGGGCTTCGATCGACGCCGCGCGCGGGTCTTCGTAGTGATGCAACTCGTGCTCGATGGCCGAGCGCTCGGTTTCACTCAAGGTGAAACGGTCTGTCTGGATAAGCGTGCTGTTCATGCTTAGCGGTCCACGTCGGCCATAACGAAATCGATACTACCCAGGTACGCAATCAAGTCCGCGACCATGCTGCCTTTGATCACCGAAGGGATCTGCTGCAGGTGCGGGAAGCTTGGGGTACGAATCCGGGTGCGGTAGCTCATGGTGCCGCCATCGCTCGTCAGGTAATAACTGTTGATGCCCTTGGTCGCTTCGATCATCTGGAAGGATTCGTTGGCCGGCATGACCGGGCCCCACGAAACTTGCAGGAAGTGCGTGATCAGGGTCTCGATGTGCTGCAGCGTGCGCTCTTTGGGCGGCGGCGTGGTCAGCGGGTGATCCGCCTTGTACGGGCCTTCCGGCATGTTGCGCATGCACTGCTCGATGATCTTGATGCTCTGGCGCATTTCTTCGACGCGCACGATGCAACGATCGTAGGCATCGCCATTGGCGGCCAGCGGCACTTCGAATTCGAAGTTTTCGTAACCGGAGTATGGACGTGCCTTACGCAGGTCGAAGTCGCAACCGGTCGAACGCAGGCCGGCACCGGTGACGCCCCATTCCAGGGCCTCTTTGGTGTTGTAGGCAGCGACGCCGATGGTCCGGCCACGCAGGATGCTGTTGTCCAGGGCGGCTTTCTGGTATTCGTCCAGACGCTTTGGCATCCACTCGACGAAGTCTTTCACCAGTTTTTCCCAGCCGCGCGGCAGGTCGTGGGCGACGCCACCGATGCGGTACCAGGCCGGGTGCAGACGGAAACCGGTAATGGCTTCGATCACCGTGTACGCCTTTTGACGGTCGGTGAACGTGAAGAACACCGGGGTCATGGCGCCGACGTCCTGGATGTAGGTACCCAGGAACAGCAGGTGGCTGGTGATCCGGAAGAACTCGGCCATCATGATTCGGATGACGTCGACCTTCTCAGGCACTTTGATGCCGGCCAGCTTCTCGACCGAGAGCACGTACGGCAGGTTGTTCATCACGCCGCCGAGGTAGTCGATACGGTCGGTGTACGGGATGAAGCTGTGCCAGGACTGACGCTCTGCCATCTTCTCGGCACCACGGTGGTGGTAGCCAACGTCCGGTACGCAATCGACGATCTCTTCACCGTCCAACTGCAGGATGATGCGGAACGCACCGTGCGCGGAAGGGTGGTTAGGACCGAGGTTGAGGAACATGTAGTCCTCGTTCGCACCGGAACGCTTCATGCCCCAGTCTTCAGGCTTGAAGCGCGCGGCTTCTTCCTCAAGCTGTTGCTTGGCCAGGTTCAGGGTGAACGGATCGAACTCGGTGGCGCGGGCCGGGAAGTCCTTGCGCAGCGGGTGACCTTCCCAGGTCGGCGGCATCATAATGCGGGTCAGGTGCGGGTGACCGGCAAAGTTGATGCCGTACATGTCCCACACTTCACGCTCGTACCAGTTGGCGTTCGGCCACAGACCGGTCACGGTCGGTACGTTGAGGTCGCTCTCGGACAAGGCGACCTTGATCATCACGTCACTATTACGTTCGATCGACATCAAGTGATAGAACACAGTGAAGTCGGCGCCGTTTGGCAGCCCTTGACGCTTGGTGCGCAGACGCTCGTCCACGCCGTGCAGGTCATAGAGCATGACGTACGGCTTGGGCAGGTTACGCAGGAAGGTCAGGACTTCGACGAGTTTGGCGCGCGCAACCCAAAGCACCGGCATGCCGGTGCGGGTAGGCTGGGCGGTGAACGCGTCCGCGCCAAAACGGTTGTTCAGTTCAACGACCACATCCTGGTCGTCTGCCTTATAAGGCGGGATGTACAGAGCACTGCCTGTAGTCATGGTTATTTATCGCTTTCGGTCAACGTAAAGAATGAAGCCAGTGTCTCGTTCTATTAAAGAAGCAGATCTGGATCAGACTTCGTCGGGGCTGCGCAGGTTGGTGACTGCGATTCGCTGTTCGCGGCGCTTTTCCTTCTCGGAAGGCATCTCGGCGCGATAAACGCCTTGATCCCCAACGACCCAGGAAAGCGGGCGACGCTCCTGTCCAATCGACTCTTGCAAGAGCATCAAGCCTTGCAGGAAAGCTTCAGGACGGGGCGGGCAGCCAGGCACGTAGACGTCCACGGGCAGGAACTTGTCCACCCCTTGAACGACAGAGTAGATGTCGTACATGCCACCGGAGTTGGCGCACGAACCCATGGAGATGACCCATTTAGGTTCGAGCATTTGCTCGTAGAGACGCTGAATGATCGGCGCCATCTTGATGAAGCAGGTACCGGCGATAACCATGAAATCCGCCTGGCGCGGCGATGCCCGGATAACCTCGGCGCCAAAGCGCGCGATGTCGTGGGGCGCCGTGAAGGCGGTGGTCATTTCCACGTAGCAGCACGAAAGACCGAAGTTATACGGCCACAGGGAGTTCTTGCGCCCCCAGTTGATCGTGCCGTTAAGCACGTCTTCGAGCTTGCCCATGAAGATGTTTTTGTGGACTTGATCTTCTAACGGATCGGAAACGGTTTCCCGTTCGCCAATCGGATACTGCTCGTTAGGAGCATCGGGGTCGATCCTGGTGAGATTGTATTGCATTGCCAAAGCCTCATTGTTTCAGCTTCGCTTGCCGCTTACGACGAGCTTCCGGAGCCCAGTCAAGGGCGCCCACTCGGAATAGGTAGACAAGGCCTGCCAACAGAATTGCTATGAAAACGAGAGCTTCGACGAATCCGGTCCAGCCGCTTTCGCGGACGGACACAGACCATGCAAAGAGAAAGAGGGCTTCGATATCGAAGATCACGAAGAGCATCGCGACCAGATAGAATTTGGCTGAGAGCCGCAGACGGGCGCCACCTGTAGGCAGCATGCCGGATTCGAACGGTTCGTTTTTGCTGCGGCCCCAGGCTTTTGACCCGAGGAGGCTGGAGACGCCGAGCATGAAGGCGCAGAGGCCGACAACGCCCAGAAGGAAAATGGCAAAGCCCCAGTTGTGGGCCATGAGTCCTGTCGCTTCGGGCATGCTGGTAATCCTTAACAGAGAGCAAAGGTCTCTGAGCTTGAAAAGAAACAAAGCAGTGACGATATGTCGCAGCAATCAATCCCGCTGATTTTATGGCACAACACTCAGCAAGTAAAATTCCTATAGCGAAATTATTTACAGGAATAAGGACATAGCGCATCTCCAAAGCCCCTCAGCCCATGCGTTGCGGGCATTAGCCGGGTTTTCATCAATATTGTTTTGTAGGGAATGTAACGAACATAGTTGCGGCTAAATGATAATCAGTATTATTTGTGGTGGTTTTTAAACGGGTTATCCGGTTTGAGGTAGGGAAGTTGTCTTTTATGTGCGTTACAGCAAGTAGTGACGGCGACTGTTTTAGCGGATTTTTCTGACGCCGATACCGCGCTGGATCAATGTTTTGCCTGTCTCACTCCTGCAGGGTCGGGGCGTGTCAGGGAGGAATCACAGGCAAAAAAAACGCCCCGAACCAGTCGGGGCGTCAGATGTGCGGCGTTGCGGTTAGCTTTCTAGTCGGTCCGCAGCGGCCGATCGATCAGGCGAAGCAGATCAGTGGAACTGTTCTTCTTCGGTCGAACCGGTCAGTGCGGTTACCGAAGACGTGCCACCTTGAATCACAGTGGTCATGTCGTCGAAGTAGCCGGTGCCCACTTCCTGCTGGTGAGCCACGAAGGTGTAGCCCTTCGCCGCGTCAGCGAACTCTTGCTCTTGCAGTTTCACGTAGGCAGTCATGTCGTTGCGGGCGTAGTCGTGCGCCAGGTTGAACATGCTGTGCCACATGTTGTGAATGCCGGCCAGGGTAATGAACTGGTGCTTGTAACCCATGGCGGACAGTTCGCGCTGGAACTTGGCGATGGTCGCGTCGTCCAGGTTTTTCTTCCAGTTGAAGGAAGGCGAGCAGTTGTACGACAGCAGTTGATCCGGGTATTCCTTTTTGATCGCTTCAGCGAAGCGACGAGCCTCGTCCAGATCCGGCTTGGCGGTTTCGCACCAGATCAGGTCGGCGTACGGAGCGTAAGCCAGGCCGCGAGCGATGGCCTGGTCCAGACCGGCGCGCACTTTGTAGAAGCCTTCCTGGGTACGTTCGCCAGTCACGAATGGCTGGTCGTACGGGTCGCAGTCGGAAGTCAGCAGGTCAGCAGCGTTAGCGTCGGTGCGGGCCAGAATGATGGTCGGCGTACCGGCAACGTCGGCTGCCAGACGGGCAGCGGTCAGCTTCTGTACAGCTTCCTGGGTAGGAACCAGTACCTTGCCGCCCATGTGGCCGCATTTTTTCACGGAAGCCAGTTGGTCTTCGAAGTGAACGCCGGCGGCGCCTGCTTCGATCATGCTCTTCATCAGCTCGTAAGCGTTCAGAACGCCGCCGAAACCGGCTTCAGCGTCAGCCACGATTGGAGCGAAGTAGTCGATGTAGCCTTCGTCGCCCGGGCCTTTTCCGGCTTTCCACTGGATCTGGTCAGCGCGACGGAACGAGTTGTTGATGCGCTTGACCACGGTTGGAACGGAGTCCACCGGGTACAGCGACTGGTCCGGGTACATCGATTCGGCGGAGTTGTTGTCCGCAGCAACTTGCCAGCCCGACAGGTAGATCGCCTGGATACCGGCTTTAACTTGCTGTACAGCCTGGCCGCCAGTCAGGGCGCCCATGCAGTTGACGAAATCTTTCTCAGGGCGGAAGGATGGCTTGGCGCCCTGGGTGACCAGGTTCCACAGCTTTTCGGCGCCCATTTTTGCAAAGGTGTGCTCAGGTTGAACCGAGCCACGCAGGCGGACGACGTCAGCAGCGGAGTAAGCGCGAGTCACGCCTTTCCAGCGTGGGTTTTCAGCCCAGTCTTTTTCGAGGGCTGCAATTTGCTGTTCGCGTGTCAGTGCCATGGAGATAAACCTCGTCGCGTCTTTTACGGAAAGTTGTTCTGCGGTGGAAAATTCATGCGCTCGCTGACCAGAAGCTAGGTGGTCAAGTCGAATTTGGCGGGGGTGTCGACAGGATGAACGATGGGCTCGAGGGGAAGTGAGCAGGTAAGGGCAAACTGGCGAACGCATTGGGGCATCGTGGGCCTTGGTGCAAACTTCAGTGTGAAGCCGGGTTACCTAATTACGCTTCCGTCCCTCGGGACAACTTCGTTCCAGTCGGCAACCTCGTCAAACACACCTTGTGGGCGGTACAGACACGAAGCGGCTCGCGGGGTAGGTGCGAGCATCGCTTCGAAGGCCCTTTCCAGGGCCCCTGATTAGCGGGAGCGAGGCCATCATGCCTTTGCTTTTTTCGATCGTCAAACGTTTTGTAGTGCTTTTTTTCAGGCACTACATCTTTGGTCTAATACGACTAATCAGTCAGTTTTCGGTGGTTTAGTCCAAAGTATCGACTTTCACCCGCAGGGTCATGTCATCCCGGCCTTGAGTAGCGTAGTTGCGGCTCGTGCCCTGTTTGTCGGCTTGGGTCTGGCGATTGACGCCGGCCAGCAGGATCCATTCGCCGAGGCGGCCCGTGACAGTTGTGTCGGTACTTTGCACGTTCACTACATCGGGACGTTCCTGGCTCATGCGGTCACGGTTGGTGCTGATCGCCAAGTGAACGATGTCGCCGGTGACGCTGGCGGTGACGTAGAAACCTTGAGTGACGTTGCGGTATTCGGTCTGGCTGCGCAGATCACCGTAGGAATCGGTCTGTGAGCTGGTGAGTGGCACGCTTTGGCCGACTTGAATCAGTGCGGGGGTGCCTTCGCTGGCCTGAATCTGCTGGATGCCACCGTCACGGCTGTCGGTACTGTAATTGATGATTCGTGTCTGACTTGGTTTGGCACCGTTGACCGAGGCGCCCTGATCGCCCTGGAAGTTGTTTTCATTGGTGTCGACGGTAATCAACAAGCGTTTGGCGGCGACGTCGAGCTGGCTGATCAGGGTTTTAAGTTCGTCGATCTTGCGTTGATCTGCGTTGACGATCAGCTGGTTGCCATAGGCGCTGACTTGGCCTTCCTTGCCAATGAAATCCTGTGCCATGGGCAGCATGTCGGCGCTGGTGCGAAAGTTCAGGGGCACGATCTCGGTGGCAGCCATGGCTGAAAAACTGCCGGTCAGCAACAGGGTAGTGAGCAGGGTGCGTAGGGACATATCCGTTATCTCCGACTTCTAATGCCTTGATAGTGCCAGTTTGTCGGCCTGGCGTGGTGCAAGTTGAATCGTAGACAGCAAAACGCCCCGACATCCGAAAATGGCGGGGCGTTTTGTGGTGTTCTTGCGGAAATCATCGCGAGCAGCTCGGCTCCTGCAGAGACCCTGTAGGAGCCGAGCTCGCGATGGGGGTGCCGCGGTATCAGGCCGAGTGACGCACCATATCCACATGCGGAATCCCGGCTTCCAGGAATTCCTCGCTGAGGATGTGAAAACCCAGGCGCTCATAGAACGCCGTGGCCTGCACTTGCGCGCTGAGTTGCTGCTGCTTCAGCCCGCGTTTCTCTGCTTCACCAATCACGGCATGCATCAGTGCATCGCCGACCTTCAAGCCGCGCCAGTCCTTGAGCACCGAAACCCGGCCGATGTGACCATCGGGCAGCAGGCGAGCGGTGCCAATCGGGAAGTCGCCTTCGAAGGCCAGGAAATGCACCGCGGTGGCGTCATCGGCATCCCATTCCAGCTCAGGTGGAACGGATTGCTCGGCGATGAATACCGTTTCACGAATGCGCCGGATCTCGGCGATGTCCTTCTGCCAGTCTGCGACACGTACGTGAATTTTATTCATCAGCAAACCCCAGGCTGCCTTGCTTGATCAATTCGCAGATCAGACCACGACCGTCTTCGTCTATCAGCCACTCGCCGAGGTTGTCGATGTGCAGCGCGTCAGCGGCGCAAATCATTTTCAACAGTTCGCGCAACTTGCCCGGCAGGTAACGGCTCTGGCCGCTGGCGAACAGCAGCAGGTCGTCATCGACTTCGGACCACGCGAGTCGGGCGCTTGGGTTGCGGATCAGAACGGCGCCTTGCTCAAGGCTGGCGAGCAGGTCGTCTTCCTCGATCTCTTCCGGGCCAACCACCAGTTCCGGGTAGCGCGGCTCGGTCATGTACTGGCCAAACCAGGTCAGCAGCAGGCGCTCGTCGCTCATGTGTTCGGCCAGCAGGCTTTTCAGGCGATCAAGGGCGTCGTGCTGGATCTGGTGTGGATCGACCGCAGGCACGGCGTCGGCGTCGGTATAGCGCTCTTCGTCCGTCAGGAACTGGCTGAGGAAGTCTGTGAAGTGGGTCAGCACTTCAGCGGCGCTCGGTGCACGGAAGCCCACCGAGTACGTCATGCAGTCATCGACCGCGACGCCGCAGTGAGCCAGGCGTGGTGGCAAGTACAGCATGTCGCCCGGTTCAAGAACCCACTCTTCGGTGGCTTCGAATTCAGCGAGGATGCGCAGGTCTGCGTGGGGCAGCAGCTTGCTGTCGGCATCGCACATCTGGCCGATTTTCCAGTTGCGCTTGCCGTGGCCTTGCAGCAGGAACACGTCGTAGTTGTCGAAGTGCGGGCCGACGCTGCCACCGGGGGCGGCGAAGCTGATCATCACATCGTCTACGCGCCAGCTCGGCAGAAAGCGGAAGTTTTCCAGCAGTTCGCTGACTTCCGGCACAAACTGATCGACCGCTTGAACCAGCAGGGTCCAGTCACGTTCCGGCAGTTTGCTGAATTCGTCTTCGGCGAACGGGCCGCGGCGCAATTCCCATGGGCGCTCGCCGTTCTCGATCACCAGGCGCGATTCGACTTCTTCTTCCAGCGCCAGGCCGGCCAGTTCGTCGGCGTCGATCGGGCTTTCGAAATCAGGAATCGCCTGGCGGATCAGCAGCGGTTTTTTCTGCCAGTAGTCGCGCAGGAATTCGCGCGCCGTGATGCCGCCCAGAAGTTGAAGAGGAATGTCAGGATTCATGTGTAACCTATTGAAAAAAACTACTTTTTAGACAGGAATAAAAACGCCCGGCGCGGCCGGGCGTCTCAAGCAGGTCCAGCGGTCAATCAGATACGTTTGGCTTGCTCTACAGCGTTGCCGATGTAGTTCGCCGGGGTGAGCAATTTCAGCTCGGCCTTGGCGGCGGCTGGCATGTCCAGGCCGTCGATGAAAGTCTGTAGCGCTTCTGGGCTGATGCCTTTGCCGCGGGTCAGTTCTTTCAGCTTTTCGTACGGGTTTTCGATGTTGTAGCGGCGCATCACGGTCTGGATCGGCTCGGCCAGCACTTCCCAGCAAGCGTCCAGGTCGGCAGCGATCTTCTGAGCGTTCAGCTCAAGCTTGCTAATGCCTTTGAGGCTGGCTTCGTACGCAATCACGCTGTGGGCGAAGCCGACACCTAGGTTGCGCAGCACGGTGGAGTCTGTCAGGTCACGCTGCCAGCGGGAGATTGGCAGTTTGCTCGCCAAATGCTGGAACAGTGCATTGGCGATGCCCAGGTTGCCTTCGGAGTTTTCGAAGTCGATCGGGTTGACCTTGTGCGGCATGGTCGACGAACCGATTTCACCAGCGATGGTGCGCTGTTTGAAATAACCCAGGGAAATGTAGCCCCAGATGTCACGGTCGAAGTCGATCAGGATGGTGTTGAAGCGCGCGATCGCGTCGAACAGCTCGGCGATGTAGTCGTGCGGTTCGATTTGCGTGGTGTACGGGTTGAAACCCAGGCCCAGTTCGTCTTCGATGAAGGCGCGGGCGTTTTCTTCCCAGTCGATCTCAGGGTAGGCCGACAGGTGAGCGTTGTAGTTGCCGACAGCGCCGTTGATCTTGCCCAGCAGCGGAACAGCAGCGACCTGAGCGATTTGACGCTCCAGACGGTAAACCACGTTCGCCAGCTCTTTGCCCAGGGTGGTCGGCGAGGCCGGTTGACCGTGGGTGCGCGACAGCATCGGCACGTCAGCGAAACGGATGGCCAGTTCGCGGATGGCTTCGGCGGTCTGGCGCATCAACGGCAGCATCACGTCATCACGGCCTTCGCGCAGCATCAGGGCGTGGGACAGGTTGTTGATGTCCTCGCTGGTGCAGGCAAAGTGGATGAACTCGCTGACGGCAGCCAGTTCAGGCAGCTTGGCCGCTTGCTCTTTGAGCAGGTATTCGATGGCTTTGACGTCGTGGTTGGTGGTGCGCTCGATCTCTTTGACACGCTCGGCGTGCTCCAGAGCGAAGTTTTCCGCCAGGGTGTTCAGCACAGCGTTGGCTTCGGCGGAGAACGCCGGCACTTCGCTGATACCAGGGTGAGCGGCCAGGCGCTGGAGCCAGCGCACTTCAACCAGAACGCGAGCACGGATCAGGCCGTATTCGCTGAAAATCGGGCGCAGGGCCTGGGTTTTGCCGGCGTAGCGGCCGTCAACAGGGGAAACCGCAGTGAGCGAAGAAAGCTGCATGGGGTGTTCTCGGACAGTCGGGCAACGAAATGGGGCGCGTATCATACATGAAAAAATCCGTCGGTCCGTTGCCAACTGACCGGCGTATTACGCGTAATGCGGAGTAAAACTTGTCTGCGCGACTTATTCGTTACGCATCAAGGGGTAAAGCTCTTTCAACAATTTGCGTCGGCTGATCACCAGCTGCCAGCGATGACCGCCCAACTGCCGCCACAGGCGCGCCGAGCGAATTCCGGCCAGCAGCAGGGCGCGGATTTTCGAGGCATTGCTTGGCTGTTGCAGGTTGCGCATGTCGCCGTGGACCTGAATCCGTTGGCGCAGCGTGCTCAGGGTGTCCTGGTACAGTGCGCCACACGCGGCGATCACGTTTTCGTGGGCCGGGCCGAAGTGTTCGACCTGGGATTGAATCTGCGGCAAGCGCTTGCCGATTACGTCCAGCATGTCGCCACGCTTGGCCAGTTGACGCTCCAGACCGAGCATCGCCAGGGCGTAACGCAAAGGTTCGCGTTGAAGGGCGCTCGGGTCGCGTTCAAGTGCGCCCACCAAAGCGCGATAGCCTTCGCGCAGATTGAGGTCGTCACCGCCGTAGACTTCCAGCGTGTCCTTGGGGTCGCGAATCAGCAGGCTGCCGAGCATGCAGGTCAGGCCGGCTTCGGTGGTCTGGCCGGTCTTGGCAATCTTGTCGACGAGGACGGCGGCGAGAAACACGCCGCCCAGCGCCGTCAGTTGCTCCTGAGTCGGGCTCATTGTGGCTGGCCTTTGCTGGTCCACGGCTCGGCAATTTCGATAACGCCGCCACCCAGGCAGATTTCACCGTCGTAAAACACCACGGATTGCCCTGGGGTGACCGCGCGCTGCGGGTCATCGAAGGTCGCGCGGTAGCCGGTAGCGGTTTTCTCCAGCGTGCAGGGCTGGTCGCTTTGGCGATAGCGGACCTTGGCGGTCAGCTTGCGCGGCTCGGTCAGATCAATCGGGTTGACCCAATAGATGTCCGAAGCGAGCAGGGCGCGGGAGAACAGGTACGGGTGGTCATTGCCCTGGCCAACGATCAGTTCGTTGTGTTCCAGGTCCTTGATCAGCACGTACCACGGCTCGTCACTGGCGTCTTTCAAGCCGCCGATGCCCAAGCCCTGGCGCTGGCCGATGGTGTGGTACATCAAGCCGTGGTGGCGGCCGATCACTTCGCCCTCGGTGGTCTTGATCTCGCCGGGCTGCGCTGGCAGGTACTGCTTGAGGAAATCGCTGAAACGGCGTTCGCCGATAAAGCAGATACCGGTGGAGTCCTTTTTCTTCGCGGTCGCCAGCTCGTATTTCTCGGCAATCGCACGGACTTCAGGCTTTTCCAGCTCGCCGACCGGGAACAGGGTCTTGGCGATCTGTTCGCCGCCGACGGCGTGCAGGAAGTAGCTCTGGTCCTTGTTTGCGTCCAGGCCCTTGAGCAGCTCGGTGCGACCGTCGATATCGCGGCGGCGCACGTAGTGACCGGTGGCGATCAGGTCGGCGCCGAGCATCATGGCGTAGTCGAGGAACGCCTTGAACTTGATCTCGCGGTTGCACAGGATGTCCGGGTTCGGCGTGCGACCGGCCTTGTATTCGGCGAGGAAGTGCTCGAACACGTTGTCCCAGTACTCGGCGGCGAAGTTGGCGGTGTGCAGCTTGATACCGATTTTGTCGCACACAGCCTGCGCATCCGCCAGGTCGTCCATGGCGGTGCAGTATTCCGTTCCATCGTCTTCTTCCCAGTTCTTCATGAACAGGCCTTCCACCTCATAACCCTGCTCGATCAGCAGGAGAGCGGAAACGGAAGAGTCCACGCCGCCGGACATGCCGACAATGACGCGCTTCTTTTGTGTGTCAGAAGGGGCTGGATCACGCATAGGGATTCAATGAGTGTCTTGAAAAAGGACGCGATTCTAGCAGGCTGGAGCCCGCAAGGCTAAAGAGAAGGGCGGATCAGTTCGAGACCGAAGTGATTGCCGTCCAGATAATCATCAATACAGCGGATGATCAGCTCACTGCGCCAGTTTGCGCGCTGTTCCAGCAGTTCGTCACGTGTCAGCCACTTGGCGCCGACGATGCCGTCGTCCAGCTGATAGTCCGGGTGGTGTTTGAGCGGTTTTGCCGTGAAGCAGACACGCTGGTAAGTCACGCCGTTGCTCGGGGCGGTGTAGAGGTAAATGCCGACTACACCCGTGGCTTCAACGTCCCAGCCGGTTTCTTCGAGGGTTTCGCGTACCGCGGCTTCGATCAGGGTTTCATTCGGGTCGAGGTGGCCGGCGGGCTGATTGAGTACGACGCGGTCGTGCTTGAGTTCTTCGACCATCAGGAAGCGGCCGTTGTCCTCGACGATGGTGGCGACGGTGATGTGGGGTTTCCAGTCCATAAAACACCTCAATTTCCAATGTTGGAATACGGTCAAAAGTAGGAGTGAGCCTGCTCGCGATGGCGTTGCGTCAGTCACCATCAAAGTTGAATGGTGTACCGCAATCGCAAGCAGGCTCGCTTCTACAGAGGTCGTGTGAATTCTAAAAACACAAACCCCGGCACGAGGCCGGGGTTTGTGATGTTCCCTTACAACCTTAAACCAACGCAGCGATCGCGGCGTTGAAGGTGTTGCTTGGGCGCATGGCCTTGCTGATCAGCTCGGCATTGGCGTGGTAGTAACCGCCGATGTCCACTGGCTTGCCCTGAACGGCGTTGAGCTCGGCAACGATGGTTGCTTCGTTCTCGGTCAGGGTTTTGGCCAGGGTCGCGAACTGCGCTTGCAGTGCAGCGTCTTCAGTCTGGGCGGCCAGGGCCTGAGCCCAGTACAGCGCCAGGTAGAAGTGGCTGCCGCGGTTGTCGATGTTGCCGACTTTGCGCGATGGCGACTTGTTGTTGTCCAGGAACTGGCCGGTGGCCTGATCCAGGGTCTTGGCCAGAACCAGTGCCTTAGGGTTGTTGTACGTCACGCCCAGGTGCTCAAGGGAAGCGGCCAGGGCCAGGAACTCGCCCAGGGAATCCCAACGCAAGAAGTTTTCTTCCAGCAGTTGTTGCACGTGCTTCGGCGCCGAACCGCCAGCGCCGGTTTCGAACAGGCCGCCACCATTCATCAGCGGAACGATCGACAGCATCTTGGCGCTGGTGCCCAGTTCCATGATCGGGAACAGGTCAGTCAGGTAGTCGCGCAATACGTTGCCGGTCACCGAGATGGTGTCCTTGCCTTCGCGAGTGCGCTGCAGGGTGAACTTCATCGCGTCGACAGGCGCCATGATCTGGATGTCCAGGCCGGCGGTGTCGTGATCCTTCAGGTAAGCCTGAACTTTTTCGATCACTACACCGTCGTGGGCGCGCATCGGGTCCAGCCAGAAAATCGCCGGGGTGCTGCTGGCGCGAGCACGGTTGACGGCCAGTTTGACCCAGTCCTGGATCGGCGCGTCTTTGGTCTGGCACATGCGGAAGGTGTCGCCGGCTTCAACCGACTGTTCCAGCAGGGTGCGACCAGCGCTGTCGGAAACCCGAACCACACCGTTGGTCTTGATCTGGAAAGTCTTGTCGTGCGAACCGTACTCTTCGGCTTTCTTCGCCATCAGGCCAACGTTCGGCACGCTGCCCATGGTGGTTGGGTCGAAAGCACCGTTGACTTTGCAGTCTTCGATCACGGCCTGGTAGATGGTTGCGTAGCAGCGATCCGGGATCACCGCCTTGGTGTCGTGCAGCTGGCCGTCGGTGCCCCACATTTTGCCGGAGTCACGGATCATCGCCGGCATCGAGGCGTCGACGATGACGTCGCTCGGCACGTGCAGGTTGGTGATGCCTTTGTCGGAGTTGACCATGGCCAACGACGGACGAACGGCGTAGACCGCCTGGATGTCCGCTTCGATCTGCGCTTGTTGCTCGGCCGGCAGGGCCTTGATGCGAGCGTACAGGTCGCCGATGCCGTTGTTCAGGTTGAAACCGATCTGTGCCAGCACGTCAGCGTGCTTGGCCAGTGCGTCTTTATAGAACTCGGCAACGATCTGGCCGAACATGATCGGATCGGAGACCTTCATCATGGTGGCTTTGAGGTGAACCGACAGCAGCACGCCTTTGGCTTTGGCGTCTTCGATCTCGGCAGCGATGAAGCTGCGCAGAG
This sequence comes from Pseudomonas sp. 3296, assembly GCF_031456615.1. Lineage (NCBI taxonomy): Bacteria > Pseudomonadati > Pseudomonadota > Gammaproteobacteria > Pseudomonadales > Pseudomonadaceae > Pseudomonas > Pseudomonas sp. 3296. The sequence continues at coordinate 126,861 of NZ_JAVDUY010000009.1, read as the reverse complement.
CGTTTTTGCTCATGACCGCGCAATCGAGGATCTCACCGGCTTGTACGGTGGTTTTTTCTTTCAGGACGGTGGTGGTGCCGTCTTGAGCGATCAGTTCGATTTTGACGGCGTCAGCGGCTTCGATCAGGGCGGCTTTTTCGCTGCCGTAGAAATCACCGGAGCTCATGTGCGCGACGTGAGACTTGGAGTCTTTAGCCCAGGCGCCCATTTTGTGCGGGTGCTTGCGAGCGTAATTCTTGACCGACAGCGGTGCACGACGATCGGAGTTACCTTCGCGCAGTACCGGGTTTACGGCGCTGCCCTTGATCTTGTCGTAGCGCGACTTGGCGAGCTTGTCGGCGTCGCTGGTCACGGTTTCCGGGTAGTCAGGAACAGCGAAGCCTTGGGCTTGCAGTTCTTTGATGGCGGCTTGTAGCTGCGGTACGGAGGCACTGATGTTCGGCAGCTTGATGATGTTGGCTTCAGGCGTAACGGCCAGGTCGCCCAGTTCGGCGAGGTGGTCGGCTACGGCTTTGTCACCCAGTTGCTCGGGGAAGCTAGCCAGAATGCGTCCTGCAAGAGAGATATCGCGGGTTTCAACGGCGATATCGGCCGAGGCGGTGAAGGCCTCTACGATAGGCAACAGTGAATAGGTGGCGAGGGCAGGGGCTTCGTCGGTGAAGGTATAGATGATCTTCGAGCGGGTGGGCATATTCGGATTAACTCTCTCTTCTTTGCTAAAGCGTGCGCAGAAACTCGAGGGGCGCCGGGTAAGCGCGTTCGTTCAAAGTCATCCATGAGCCGAATATCGAGGTTTCGTTGCTGTGATGTTGGGTGCATCAGTAGGGCGTCAAGCATTCGGACTGCGGTAACAGACCGGCTTATAGGGCGGAAAGTCTCGTCATAGAGCCTCTCCACCGTCGTGACCCTTTAGTCAGCGGCGGCATTATACATAGGTAGCTGGCAATCTGCCGATGGTTCATGAGTAAGGAATATCGTCCATTGGTCTAAAGGTCGCAGGGGCGAGTGGGGCGTAGAGTCGTTCGTCGTGCTCGACTTTGGCGCTTTTCCCTTTGCTTTCAGGCTTGTAGCCCGCGAGGAATGCAGCTTTGCGGCAGATGGTTGGAACATAGGGTTTGCGCGCCGATTTAACTGGGTTACGCTCGAACGAAGCCAGATGTTCAATCCAAACAATGGAGTTCAGCATGGGATACAAGAAGATTCAGGTTCCAGCAGTCGGCGACAAAATCACCGTCAACGCGGACCATTCTCTCAATGTTCCTAACAACCCGATCATTCCCTTCATCGAAGGCGATGGTATTGGCGTTGATATCAGCCCGGTCATGATCAAGGTTGTCGATGCTGCTGTTAAGAAGGCTTACGGCGGCGAGCGCAAAATTTCCTGGATGGAAGTCTACGCTGGGGAAAAAGCGACTCAGGTTTACGACCAGGACACCTGGCTACCTCAGGAAACCCTGGACGCAGTTAAAGATTACGTGGTTTCCATCAAGGGTCCTCTGACCACCCCGGTCGGTGGCGGCATTCGTTCCCTGAACGTGGCCCTGCGTCAGCAACTCGACCTTTATGTGTGCCTGCGCCCTGTGCGCTGGTTCGAAGGCGTGCCTAGCCCGGTGAAAAAGCCAGGCGACGTCGACATGACGATCTTCCGTGAGAACTCGGAAGACATCTACGCCGGTATCGAGTGGAAAGCCGGTTCGCCGGAAGCGACCAAAGTCATCAAGTTCCTTAAAGATGAAATGGGTGTCACCAAGATCCGTTTCGACGAAAACTGCGGTATCGGCATCAAGCCGGTTTCGCTGCAAGGCACCAAGCGTCTGGCACGCAAGGCCCTGCAGTACGTGGTCGACAACGATCGCGACTCGCTGACCATCGTGCACAAAGGCAACATCATGAAGTTCACCGAAGGTGCCTTCAAGGAATGGGCCTACGAAGTGGCGGCTGAAGAGTTCGGCGCGACCCTGCTCGACGGCGGTCCGTGGATGCAGTTCAAGAACCCGAAAACCGGCAAGAACGTCATCGTCAAGGACGCCATCGCCGACGCCATGCTCCAGCAGATCCTGCTGCGCCCGGCCGAATACGATGTGATCGCGACCCTGAACCTGAACGGCGACTACCTCTCCGACGCCCTGGCGGCGGAAGTGGGCGGTATCGGTATCGCACCGGGTGCCAACCTGTCCGACACCATTGCCATGTTCGAAGCGACCCACGGTACTGCGCCGAAGTACGCCGGCAAGGACCAGGTCAACCCGGGCTCGCTGATTCTGTCTGCTGAAATGATGCTGCGGCACATGGGCTGGACCGAAGCGGCCGACCTGATCATCAAGGGCACTAACGGCGCGATTTCCGCCAAGACCGTGACCTATGACTTCGAACGCCTGATGGACGGCGCGAAGCTGGTGTCGTCTTCCGGCTTTGGTGATGCGCTGATCTCGCATATGTAAGCGAAAAGCAGCTGCAATAAAACCGCCCGGCTCGAGTGATCGAGTCGGGCGTTTTTTATGGTCGGATGCCTTGAATCCTGGGAATCAGCTCACGACATTAACATGGGTGCTGGTAGCGGCTGCTGCGGCGCTGGCGGCGTCAACCGCCGCTTTGTCCTTGATTTTGTGGGCGTGCAGCCCTTTGGGGCCCTGAACGATATCGAAGTAAACGATCTGTCCGGCCTTGAGGGTCTTGTAGCCGCCCATATCGATGGCTGAATAGTGGGCAAAGAAATCGATTTCCTTGCCATCCTCGTCACGACCTTCTCTGGCGTCGGTGTTGATGAAACCGAATCCCTTGGCGTTGTTGAACCATTTCACCTTGCCAACTGCCATGCTCATATCCCTCTGCAACAGACTCCATCACTGGAGTATCATCCAGTACATCCGCAGTCTAATCTTCGAATTAAGATTGACTCCGCGGACCTTTTTTACCCACTGTGGGCTCTATTGGTTGTAACACCGTTTTCCCGATAGTCAAGGTGACCGGGCGGTCGATGTTGAAATCGTCCCCGGGCGCCCCCACCACTGTATTAGCACAACTGACGAACCTTTCTTTCCATGCATGCAATCAGCCAGATTCGACTAACATTCAATCAGGATCATCCTGATTCACACGACGACGATTCAGCGGGTATTGCTGTTCAGGAGGCAAAGCCTGCGTTACAGGCGCCGCCGATGTACAAGGTGGTTTTGTTCAACGATGACTACACACCGATGGATTTCGTCGTCGAAGTGCTCGAGGTGTTTTTTAACCTGAATCGGGAGCTGGCGACCAAGGTCATGCTGGCCGTCCATACAGAAGGGCGGGCAGTATGTGGAGTGTTTACCCGCGACATCGCCGAGACAAAGGCCATGCAGGTCAACCAGTACGCCAGGGAAAGCCAGCATCCGCTACTCTGTGAAATCGAGAAGGACGGTTAATCGCCGACCACTTGGGTATGAGGTGAAGCTATGTTAAACCGCGAGCTCGAAGTCACCCTCAATCTAGCCTTCAAGGAGGCCCGTTCGAAGCGTCATGAATTCATGACCGTCGAACACCTCCTGCTGGCCCTATTGGACAATGAGGCTGCCGCCACTGTTTTGCGTGCGTGCGGCGCAAACCTCGACAAACTCAAGCATGACCTGCAGGAGTTCATCGACTCCACCACGCCATTGATCCCCGTCCATGACGAGGATCGTGAAACCCAGCCAACCCTGGGCTTCCAGCGTGTACTGCAACGTGCTGTTTTTCACGTACAGAGCTCGGGCAAACGCGAAGTGACTGGCGCCAACGTGCTGGTCGCGATCTTCAGTGAGCAAGAGAGTCAGGCAGTGTTCCTGCTGAAACAGCAGAGCGTTGCGCGCATCGATGTCGTCAACTACATCGCCCATGGCATTTCCAAAGTGCCTGGGCATGGCGATCACTCTGAAGGTGAGCAAGATATGCAGGACGACGAGGGCGGTGAGTCTTCATCTTCAGGCAATCCTCTGGATGCTTATGCCAGCAACCTCAATGAACTCGCGCGCCAGGGTCGAATCGATCCACTGGTAGGCCGTGAGCTGGAAGTCGAACGCGTTGCGCAGATTCTGGCGCGCCGTCGTAAAAACAATCCGCTGCTGGTGGGCGAGGCGGGCGTGGGTAAAACCGCGATTGCCGAAGGCCTGGCCAAACGCATTGTCGACAACCAGGTGCCGGATTTGCTGGCCAACAGCGTGGTGTATTCCCTCGACTTGGGCGCCTTGCTGGCCGGGACCAAATACCGTGGTGATTTCGAGAAGCGCTTCAAGGCGCTGCTCAATGAGCTGAAAAAACGTCCGCAGGCGATCCTGTTCATCGACGAAATCCACACCATCATCGGTGCGGGTGCTGCGTCCGGTGGCGTCATGGATGCCTCGAACCTGCTCAAGCCGCTGCTGTCCTCGGGCGATATCCGTTGCATCGGTTCGACCACGTTCCAGGAATTCCGCGGGATCTTCGAGAAGGACCGTGCCCTGGCGCGACGCTTCCAGAAGGTCGATGTGTCGGAGCCTTCGGTGGAAGACACCATTGGCATCCTGCGCGGCCTGAAAGGGCGTTTCGAAGCGCATCACAACATCGAATACAGTGATGAGGCGCTGCGTGCGGCGGCTGAGCTGGCTTCGCGCTATATCAATGACCGGCACATGCCGGACAAGGCGATCGACGTTATCGACGAGGCGGGCGCCTATCAGCGTCTGCAGCCAATCGAGAAGCGTGTGAAGCGCATCGAGGTGCCTCAGGTCGAGGACATCGTGGCGAAAATCGCCCGAATTCCGCCCAAGCACGTCACCAGCTCCGACAAAGAGTTGCTGCGTAACCTTGAGCGTGACCTGAAACTGACCGTATTTGGCCAGGATGCCGCCATCGACTCGTTGTCGACGGCGATCAAACTGTCCCGTGCGGGCCTCAAGTCGCCCGACAAACCTGTCGGTTCGTTCCTGTTCGCAGGGCCTACCGGTGTTGGTAAAACCGAAGCGGCGCGTCAACTGGCCAAGGCGTTGGGCATCGAACTGGTTCGCTTCGACATGTCCGAGTACATGGAGCGCCACACCGTATCGCGTCTGATCGGTGCACCTCCAGGCTACGTCGGGTTCGATCAGGGCGGTCTGCTGACCGAAGCCATTACCAAGCAGCCTCACTGCGTGCTGTTGCTCGATGAGATCGAGAAGGCGCATCCGGAAGTCTTTAACCTGCTGCTGCAGGTCATGGACCACGGTACGCTGACCGATAACAACGGGCGCAAGGCGGATTTCCGTAACGTGATCGTCATCATGACGACCAACGCCGGTGCCGAAACAGCGGCGCGTGCTTCGATCGGTTTCACCCATCAGGACCACTCGTCCGATGCGATGGAAGTGATCAAGAAGAGCTTCACGCCAGAGTTCCGCAACCGTCTGGACACCATTATCCAGTTTGGTCGCCTCAGCCATGAGGTCATCAAAAGCGTGGTGGACAAGTTCCTCACCGAGCTTCAGGCGCAGCTGGAAGACAAGCGCGTGCAGCTGGAAGTAACGGACGCAGCGCGCGGCTGGCTGGCGGTGGGTGGCTACGACACGGCAATGGGGGCGCGTCCAATGGCACGTTTGATCCAGGACAAGATCAAGCGTCCACTGGCCGAAGAGATCCTCTTTGGCGAACTGGCCGACCATGGTGGCGTGGTGCATATCGATCTGAAGGACGGCGAGCTGACCTTCGAGTTCGAGACCACGGCTGAAATGGCCTGACGTTAACCGCTACAAAGCAAAAGGCGCCGAAAGGCGCCTTTTTGCTGTCTGCTGACTTTGATCGTCCCCACGCAGAGCGTGGAAACGATCGGCAAACAAAAACGCCCGGCAGAGCCGGGCGTTTTGTATTGACTTGATTAGCGAGCGCGGTAAGTGATGCGCCCTTTGCTCAAGTCATAGGGCGTCAGCTCGACGCGCACTTTGTCACCGGTAAGAATACGAATGTAGTTCTTGCGCATCTTGCCGGAGATATGCGCGGTTACGACGTGCCCATTTTCCAACTCCACACGAAACATGGTGTTGGGCAGGGTGTCGACGACAGTGCCTTCCATTTCGAAGCTGTCTTCTTTCGACATGCAGTAAAGCCCTCGGTGTCCAATGAATGGCCCGGTGCAACTGCGCCAGGCAAAAGCGGCGTGCATTGTGCCCGAAAAATGGGGTTTAAGCCAAGGGGTTCTAGTTCAGGATGACCCAACGTTGATTAATCAGCAGTTCGATCGGCCGATATTGGGTCTTGTAGCTCATCTTTTTGCAGTTTTTGATCCAGTAGCCGAGGTAGACGGCCTCCAGTCCAAGGCGCCGGGTCTCGCCGATCTGCCACAGGATCGCAAAACGCCCCAGGCTGCGACGTTCTTCGGACGGTTCGTAAAAGGTGTAAACCGCCGACAGACCGTTCGGCAACAAGTCGGTGACGGCCACCGCCAGCAGTCGCCCTTCGAGACGAAATTCGTAAAAGCGCGAGAACGGCAGATCCCTCACGAGGAACGTGGAGAATTGATCACGACTCGGCGGATACATGTCGCCATCAGCGTGGCGCTGTTCGATGTAGCGCTGGTAGAGGTCGAAATATTCTTCGCTGAACTGCGCCCTGGCGGGGCGAACCTGCAGGTCGGCATTGCGTTTGAAAATGCGCTTCTGTTGGCGATTGGGGGTGAATTGCGCCACAGGGATGCGCGCCGGGACGCACGCGTTGCAGTTCTGGCAATGAGGCCGGTAGAGGTGGTCGCCGCTGCGCCGAAAACCCATTTCAGACAAATCTGCATAGACATGCACATCCATGGGCTGGCTAGGGTCGAGAAACAGGGTTGTCGCCTGTTCATCTGGCAGATAGCTGCAAGAGTGGGGCTGAGTGGCATAGAACTTCAAACGCGCCAACTCGGTCATGATCAACCCTCGGGAAAAAGCTTTGAATTAAGTGTAAGCCACCCGCGCGAAAGTCGCTCAGCAAACCCATGTGGCGCGGTTGGGTTGATCCAGATGCTGCGCCAGATAGCCGGCAAATTCGCGGCGTGGGATCGCTCGTGCGCCAAGGCTGTGCAGATGATCGGTCGGCATCTGGCAGTCGATCAGCACAAAACCCGAGTCTTTCAGATGTCGCACCAATGTGGCAAAGCCAAATTTGGAGGCGTTGTCGGCGCGGCTGAACATGGACTCGCCGAAGAACAACTGCCCCATCGCCAGGCCGTACAGCCCGCCAACCAACTCGTCCTGATCCCAGACTTCCACTGAATGCGCATGGCCGCGCCGGTGCAGTTCAATGTAAGCGTCCTGCATGGCCTGGGTGATCCAGGTGCCGTCGGCGTAATCACGCGGCGCGGCGCAGGCACGGATGACGGCGGCGAAATCCTGATCGAAGGTCACTTGATAGCGCTGTTGGCGCAGCAATTTGCCCAGGCTGCGGGAAACATGCAGTTCGTCGGGAAACAATACGGTGCGCGGATCCGGCGACCACCAGAGAATCGGCTGGCCTTCGGAAAACCATGGAAAGCAGCCGTGGCGATAGGCCTGAATCAGACGATCGGCAGACAGATCGCCCCCGGCAGCCAAGAGCCCGTTGGGGTCGCGCATGGCTTTTTCCAGCGGGGGGAAGGTCAGGGTATTGCGTTGTAACCAAGTCAGCATGGCATCCGGGCTTGCAGAAGGGGAGGGCGGTGACGGGCTGGTAGGCCCGCCGTAAAGTGTGCCGTTAAACGGTGGGAATGTCGTCGAGGTATTTTTCGGCGTCCAGTGCGGCCATGCAACCGGCCCCGGCGGACGTGACGGCCTGGCGGTAAACGTGATCGGCGACATCGCCAGCGGCAAACACGCCGGGGATTGTGGTGGCGGTGGCGTCGCCTTCGTTGCCGCTTTTGACCCTCAGATAACCGTCGCGCATCGGCAGTTGATCTATAAACAGATCGGTATTGGGTTTGTGGCCGATGGCGATGAAGACGCCGGCCAGCGCCAATTCACGGGTCTTGCCGGTCAGGCTGTCGCGCAGGCGGGCGCCGGTCACGCCGCTGGCATCGCCCAGCACTTCATCCAGATGCTGATTCCAGTGCAGGCGAATATTGCCGTTGGCGGCTTTCTCGAACAGTTTGTCCTGGAGGATTTTCTCCGAGCGCAGCTTATCGCGACGGTGAATCAGATGGACTTCCTTGGCGATGTTCGACAGATACAGGGCCTCTTCAACGGCGGTATTGCCGCCACCGATCACCGCCACCACCTGATTGCGGTAGAAAAAGCCGTCGCAGGTCGCGCAGGCGGAAACCCCTCGGCCGGCGAACGTCTCTTCCGAGGGCAGGCCCAGGTATTGCGCCGAAGCGCCGGTGGCGATGATCAGGGCGTCGCAGGTGTAGGTGCCGCCGTCGCCAATCAGTTCAAACGGGCGCTGTTGCAACTTGGCGGTGTGGATGTGGTCGTAAACGATCTCTGTGTCAAAGCGTTCGGCGTGTTTTTGCATGCGCTCCATCAGCGCCGGGCCGGTGAGCCCTTCGACGTCGCCGGGCCAGTTGTCGACTTCGACAGTGGTGGTGAGCTGGCCACCTGCCTGTATGCCGGTAATGACAACGGGCTTGAGGTTGGCGCGGGCGGCATAAACGGCTGCGCTGTAACCGGCAGGGCCGGAACCCAGAATGATCAGGCGTGAATGCTTCGCTTCGCTCATAAAAACACCTCATAAGCCTTTGTCACGAAAGAGAATGCATGCTCAAATTGGCCGCATATACCGGCACTTTTTGGCTATGCTGTACCCAGTGCCTCACGCATGTTATCGGGCGAACAAACCCGTACAATGCCTGCGTGCAAAGGGGGTTGTAACAAAATAAGCAGTGCTCACCGTGTTTATAAAAGACGGGGTGCAGTGTTAAAAGTAGTCCCGGTTGCGCCTGTTCACTTTTTTACCTGCCTGGATTGGGCAGTTTTTTATAGTCATTCAACAGATGGACGCGCCTCGGGCGCAGGAAAAGAAGCGTTTTGAAGAAATCCACCGCAGCACCCAAAACAGTCGTTCCGCTCTGGCGCCAGCATTTGCACTACCGGCTCAAGGAAGGTGCATTGATCGCCATTGGCGCCTTGTGCCTGTTCCTGATGATGGCCTTGCTGACTTACGGCAAGGACGATCCGGGCTGGAGTCACAACAGCAAGATTGATGACGTGCAGAATTTCGGCGGCCCCGCCGGTTCCTACAGCGCCGACATCCTGTTCATGGTGCTGGGTTATTTCGCCTACATCTTCCCGTTGCTGCTCGCGGTCAAGGTCTATCAGATCTTCCGTCAGCGCCACGAGCCGTGGCAGTGGAGCGGCTGGCTGTTCTCCTGGCGCCTGATCGGCCTGGTGTTTCTGGTGCTGTCTGGCGCCGCCCTGGCGCACATCCATTTCCATGCCGCCACAGGCCTGCCGGCGGGTGCTGGCGGCGCGCTGGGCGAAAGCCTTGGTGACCTGGCCAAGAATGCATTGAACATCCAGGGCAGCACGCTGCTGTTCATCGCGCTGTTCCTGTTCGGCCTGACGGTGTTCACCGACCTGTCGTGGTTCAAGGTGATGGACGTCACCGGCAAGATCACCCTTGACCTGTTCGAACTGTTCCAGGGCGCGGCCAATCGCTGGTGGGCAGCCCGCACCGAGCGCAAGCAACTGGTGGCGCAACTGCGTGAAGTCGACGATCGCGTGCATGACGTGGTTGCACCGACCGTCACCGACAAGCGCGAGCAGGCCAAGGTAAAGGAACGCCTGATCGAACGCGAACAGGCCCTGAGCAAGCACATGTCGGAACGCGAGAAGCAGGTACCGCCGGTCATTGCGCCAGCGCCGCCGAAACCCGCTGCACCGAGCAAGCGTGTGGAGAAAGAGAAACAGGCGCCGCTGTTCGTCGACAGCGCCGTGGAAGGCACCTTGCCGCCGATCTCGATCCTCGACCCTGCGGAAAAGAAACAACTCAATTACTCGCCCGAATCCCTGGCTGCGGTTGGCCATTTGCTGGAAATCAAGCTCAAGGAATTCGGCGTCGAAGTCTCGGTGGATTCGATCCACCCGGGCCCGGTGATTACCCGTTACGAAATTCAACCGGCGGCAGGCGTGAAAGTCAGCCGCATCGCCAACCTGGCGAAAGACCTGGCGCGTTCCCTGGCCGTGACCAGTGTGCGTGTGGTTGAAGTGATTCCCGGCAAGACTACCGTCGGTATCGAGATCCCCAACGAAGACCGCCAGATCGTGCGTTTCTCCGAAGTGCTGTCGACTCCCGAGTACGACAACTTCAAATCGCCGGTCACCCTGGCCCTCGGTCATGACATTGGCGGCAAGCCGGTCATCACTGACCTGGCGAAAATGCCGCACTTGCTGGTGGCCGGTACGACCGGGTCCGGTAAGTCGGTGGGCGTGAACGCGATGATCCTGTCGATCCTGTTCAAGTCCGGCCCGGAAGACGCCAAGCTGATCATGATCGACCCGAAAATGCTCGAGCTGTCGATCTACGAGGGCATTCCGCACTTGCTGTGCCCGGTCGTGACCGACATGAAGGACGCGGCCAACGCCCTGCGCTGGAGCGTGGCGGAGATGGAGCGTCGCTACAAACTGATGGCGAAGATGGGCGTACGTAACCTGTCCGGCTTCAACGCCAAGGTCAAGGAAGCCCAGGACGCCGGCACGCCGCTGACCGATCCACTGTACAAGCGCGAAAGCATTCACGACGAAGCGCCGCTGCTGACCAAGCTGCCGACCATCGTCGTGGTCGTCGACGAATTTGCCGACATGATGATGATCGTCGGCAAGAAGGTTGAAGAACTGATTGCCCGTATCGCGCAGAAGGCCCGTGCTGCCGGTATTCACTTGATCCTGGCGACCCAGCGTCCGTCGGTGGACGTGATCACCGGTCTGATCAAGGCGAACATTCCGACGCGTATGGCGTTCCAGGTGTCGAGCAAGATCGACTCCCGGACCATCATCGATCAGGGCGGCGCCGAGCAATTGCTGGGTCACGGTGACATGCTCTACATGCCGCCGGGTACCAGTTTGCCGATTCGTGTGCATGGCGCGTTCGTGTCCGATGACGAGGTTCACCGCGTGGTCGAAGCCTGGAAACTGCGCGGCGCACCGGAATACAACGACGAAATCCTCGCCGGTGTCGAAGAAGCCGGCAGCGGTTTTGAGAATGGCGGCGGTGGTGGCGACGATGATGCTGAAACCGATGCGCTCTACGACGAAGCGGTACAGTTCGTCCTGGAAAGCCGTCGCGCGTCCATCTCGGCTGTTCAGCGCAAACTGAAAATCGGCTACAACCGCGCCGCACGCATGATCGAAGCCATGGAAATGGCCGGGGTCGTGACGTCCATGAACACCAACGGTTCGCGTGAAGTCCTGGCGCCTGGCCCGGTACGCGACTGATTTGCTTTGAAGCAGGGTGGCGCAGTGACGCGCCACTCGCCCCCCCCACGAATATCAAGAGGACTCCCATGCGTCTTATCCGCATGTTGTTGCTGCCGGTACTGGCTTTGACCACGCTCTCGGCCCACGCCGATGACAAGGACGTGGCGCGCCTGACCCAATTGCTGGAAAAATCCCAGACATTGACCGCACGTTTCTCCCAGCTGACGCTTGATGGCAGCGGCACCCAGTTGCAGGAAACCGCTGGTGATATGTCGTTGCAGCGCCCGGGCCTGTTCTACTGGCACACCAATGCGCCGGCTGAACAAACCATGGTGTCCGACGGCAAGAAGGTCACCCTGTGGGACCCGGATCTGGAGCAGGTCACTATCAAGACCCTCGACATGCGTCTGACCCAGACCCCGGCGCTGCTGCTGTCTGGTGATGTGTCCAAGATCAGCCAGAGCTTTGACATCAGCGCCAAGGAAGCCGGCGGCGTGATCGACTTCACCCTGAAGCCGAAAACCAAGGACACCCTGTTCGACAGCCTGCGTCTGTCGTTCCGTAACGGTCTGGTCAACGACATGCAACTGATCGACAGCGTCGGTCAGCGCACCAATATCCTGTTCACCGGTGTGAAGGCCAACGAGCCGATCCCGGCGTCCAAGTTCAAGTTCGACATCCCTAAAGGGGCGGACGTGATCCAGGAATAAACCGCAATACCTGTAGGAGTGAGCCTGCAGTGTTCAAGTAGTGAGGTTTCGCAAGTCGTGATGGACCTGTTTCGCAGCGCCCCGATTGCTCAGCCCTTGGCCGCCCGCCTGCGTGCGGCCAATCTGGACGAGTACGTCGGTCAGGAACACCTGCTCGCTCGCGGCAAGCCTTTGCGTGAAGCGCTGGAGCAGGGCGCCCTGCATTCGATGATTTTCTGGGGCCCGCCGGGCGTGGGCAAAACCACCCTGGCGCGGTTGCTGGCGGAAGTCTCGGATGCGCACTTCGAAACGGTTTCGGCGGTGCTGGCCGGCGTGAAGGAAATCCGTCAGGCGGTGGAAATCGCCAAGCAACAGGCCGGGCAGTATGGCAAACGTACGATCCTGTTTGTCGACGAAGTTCACCGCTTCAACAAATCCCAGCAGGATGCGTTCCTGCCGTACGTTGAAGACGGCACGCTGATTTTCATCGGCGCGACCACCGAAAACCCTTCGTTCGAACTCAACAACGCCTTGCTCTCGCGGGCCCGCGTCTATGTGCTCAAGAGCCTCGACGAAGCGGCCCTGCGCAAATTGGTGCATCGCGCGCTGACCGAGGAGCGAGGTTTGGGCAAGCGCCAGCTGACACTCAGCGATGAAGGCTTCCAGATGCTGTTGTCCGCCGCCGATGGCGATGGCCGGCGGCTGCTCAATCTGCTCGAAAACGCCTCGGACCTGGCCGAAGACAACAGCGAGATCGGCGTCGATCTCCTGCAAAGTCTGCTCGGCGATACCCGTCGGCGTTTCGACAAGGGCGGCGAAGCGTTCTACGACCAGATTTCCGCGCTGCATAAATCGGTGCGCGGTTCCAACCCGGACGGCGCGTTGTACTGGTTCGCGCGGATGATCGACGGCGGTTGCGATCCGCTGTACCTGGCCCGGCGCGTGGTGCGCATGGCCAGCGAAGACATCGGCAATGCCGACCCGCGCGCCCTGAGCCTGTGCCTGGCTGCGTGGGAAGTGCAGGAGCGCCTCGGCAGCCCCGAAGGTGAATTGGCGGTGGCCCAGGCCATCACGTATCTGGCCTGCGCGCCGAAAAGCAACGCGGTATACATGGGCTTCAAGGCCGCGATGCGCAGCGCCACCGAGCACGGTTCGCTGGAAGTGCCGCTGCACCTGCGCAATGCCCCGACCAAATTGATGAAGCAACTCGGTTACGGCGACGAATACCGTTACGCCCACGACGAGCCGGATGCCTACGCCGCGGGCGAAGACTATTTCCCGGAAGAACTCGAACCGCAGCCGTTCTACCAGCCTGTGCCGCGAGGCCTGGAATTGAAGATCGGCGAAAAGCTCAATCACCTCGCCCAACTTGACCGTCTAAGCCCTCGGCAGCGGAGAAAATAGTGATTCCATTGGTCATCGCGGTGTCCATCGGCGGTGTCGCCGGCACGCTGTTACGTTTTGCTACCGGAAACTGGATCAACGCTAATTGGCCGCGGCACTTCTATACCGCGACGCTGGCCGTTAATATCGTGGGCTGTTTGCTGATCGGCGCTCTATACGGTCTGTTTTTGATTCGTCCGGAGGTGCCGCTTGAGGTGCGTGCCGGGTTGATCGTCGGCTTCCTCGGAGGGCTGACGACTTTTTCATCCTTTTCACTGGATACGGTGCGCCTGCTGGAAAGCGGGCAAGTGCCGCTGGCCCTGGGCTACGCGACGCTCAGCGTATTCGGCGGGCTGCTTGCCACCTGGGCCGGCCTGTCCTTGACCAAACTTTGATAAACGAGAAACCGACATGCTCGATTCCAAACTGTTACGTAGCAACCTTCAGGACGTAGCGGACCGCCTGGCATCCCGTGGCTACACGCTGGATGTTGCGCGCATCGAAGCGCTGGAAGAACAGCGCAAGACCGTCCAGACCCGCACCGAAGCACTGCAGGCTGAGCGTAATGCCCGTTCCAAATCCATCGGTCAGGCCAAGCAGCGCGGCGAAGACATCGCGCCACTGATGGCTGACGTCGAGCGCATGGCCAACGAATTGAGCGCCGGTAAAGTCGAACTGGACGCGATCCAGACCGATCTGGATTCGATCCTGCTGGGCATCCCGAACCTGCCGCACGAATCGGTACCGATTGGTGAAGACGAAGACGGCAACGTCGAAGTCCGTCGCTGGGGCACCCCGACCGCGTTCGATTTTCCGGTTCAGGACCACGTGGCCCTGGGCGAGAAATTCGGCTGGCTGGACTTCGAAACCGCCGCCAAGCTGTCCGGAGCGCGTTTCGCCCTGTTGCGCGGCCCGATTGCCCGCCTGCACCGTGCGCTGGCGCAATTCATGATCAATCTGCACGTCACCGAGCATGGCTACGAAGAGGCTTACACGCCTTATCTGGTCCAGGCGCCGGCGCTGCAAGGCACCGGTCAACTGCCGAAGTTCGAAGAAGACCTGTTCAAGATCGCGCGCGAAGGCGAAGCCGATCTGTACCTGATCCCGACTGCCGAAGTGTCGCTGACCAACATCGTCGCCGGCGAAATCGTTGATTCCAAGCTACTGCCGATCAAGTTCGTGGCCCACACCCCATGCTTTCGCAGCGAAGCGGGTGCGTCGGGTCGTGACACCCGCGGCATGATCCGTCAGCACCAGTTCGACAAAGTTGAAATGGTCCAGATCGTTGAACCGTCGACCTCGATGGAAGCGCTGGAAGGCCTGACCGCCAACGCCGAGAAAGTCCTGCAACTGCTGGAACTGCCTTACCGCACCCTGGCGCTGTGCACCGGCGACATGGGCTTCAGCGCGGTCAAGACGTACGACCTGGAAGTGTGGATCCCGAGCCAGGACAAGTACCGCGAGATTTCGTCGTGCTCCAACTGCGGCGATTTCCAGGCCCGTCGCATGCAAGCGCGTTTCCGCAACCCGGAAACGGGCAAGCCTGAACTGGTTCACACCCTGAACGGTTCCGGCCTGGCGGTCGGTCGTACCCTGGTGGCGGTGCTGGAGAACTATCAGCAGGCCGACGGTTCGATCCGTGTGCCTGACGTGCTGAAGCCGTACATGGGTGGCCTTGAGGTCATCGGCTAAATGAACTATCTGCCGCTGTTTCACAACCTGCGCGGCAGTCGTGTGTTGGTTGTCGGTGGGGGGGAGATTGCCTTGCGCAAATCCCGCCTGCTGGCCGATGCCGGTGCGCTGCTGCGGGTGGTTGCACCTGAAATCGAACCGCAACTGCGCGAACTGGTGGCCGGCAGCGGTGGCGAGTGCCTGTTACGCGGTTATGTCGAGTCGGATCTGGACGGTTGCGGGCTGATCATTGCCGCCACCGACGACGAGCCGCTGAACGCGCAAGTCTCCGCCGATGCCCATCGGCGCTGTGTTCCGGTCAACGTCGTGGACGCGCCGGCCCTGTGCAGCGTGATCTTTCCGGCGATTGTCGATCGTTCCCCCCTGATTATCGCGGTGTCCAGCGGCGGCGATGCGCCGGTGCTGGCGCGGTTGATTCGCGCCAAGATTGAAACCTGGATTCCTTCCACCTACGGCCAACTGGCCGGTTTGGCGGCGCGTTTTCGCCATCAGGTCAAAGACCTGTTTCCGGATGTGCAGCAGCGTCGCGGGTTCTGGGAAGACGTATTTCAAGGCCCGATCGCTGACCGGCAACTGGCCGGGCAGGGCGCCGAAGCCGAGCGTCTGTTGCAGGCGAAAATCGACGGCGAAGCGGATGTCACGACCGGCGAGGTGTATTTGGTCGGGGCGGGGCCGGGTGATCCCGACCTGCTGACGTTCCGTGCCTTGCGCCTGATGCAGCAAGCTGACGTGGTGCTGTACGACCGCCTGGTAGCCCCGGCGATTCTTGAATTGTGCCGTCGTGATGCCGAACGTGTTTACGTCGGCAAGCGCCGCGCCGATCACGCCGTACCGCAGGATCAGATCAACCAGCAACTGGTCGATCTGGCCAAGGCTGGCAAGCGGGTGGTGCGGTTGAAGGGCGGTGATCCGTTCATTTTCGGTCGCGGCGGTGAAGAGATCGAAGAACTGGCGGCCCATGGCATCCCTTTCCAGGTGGTGCCGGGTATCACGGCAGCCAGCGGTTGCGCGGCGTATGCCGGGATTCCGCTGACCCATCGTGATTACGCGCAGTCGGTACGGTTTGTCACCGGGCATTTGAAGGACGGCTCCACCGATCTGCCGTGGGCCGACCTCGTCGCGCCGGCGCAGACGTTGGTGTTCTACATGGGCCTGGTGGGCTTGCCGGTTATCTGCGAGCAGTTGATCAAGCACGGTCGCGGGGCGGACACCCCAGCGGCGTTGATTCAGCAGGGCACCACGGTCAATCAGCGGGTATTTACCGGTACGTTGGCGGATCTGCCACGGCTGGTGGCTGAGCATGAAGTGCATGCGCCGACGTTGGTGATTGTGGGGGAAGTGGTGCAGCTGCGCGAGAAGTTGGCGTGGTTCGAGGGTGCTCAGGCGCAGGTCTAGAGAGCGAGTCGCTGCCATCGCGATCAGGCTCACTCCTACAGGGGATCTGTGTCATTCACAAATCCCCTGTAGGAGTGAGCCTGATCGCGATGGGTCCTTCAAATTCGCCACAAAACCTCAGGCTTTGCGCCAAACCCCTTTCCCGCTCAACCGCGCCCGATCATGTGCCACGGTAAAGTCCTGCGCGGGCCCTTTCGGCACAATCCCGGTCGGGTTGATGGTCTTGTGGCTGCCGTAGTAATGATTCTTGATGTGCTCAAAACTCACCGTTTCGGCAATCCCCGGCCACTGGTAAATCTCACGCAACCAGTTCGACAAATTCGGATAATCGGCAATCCGCCGCAGGTTGCACTTGAAGTGCCCGTGGTACACCGCGTCAAAACGAATCAGCGTGGTGAACAGCCGAATATCCGCTTCGGTCAGGTATTCGCCGGTCAGGTAACGATTGGCGCTTAACAACTGCTCCAGTCGATCCAGTTCTTCAAACAAGCCATCAAACGCTTCTTCATAAGCATGCTGCGAGGTCGCAAACCCGGCGCGGTACACGCCGTTGTTCACTGCCGGATAGATCCGCTCGTTCAACGCATCGATTTCGCCGCGAAGTGGCTCAGGGTAGAAATCCAGGTCATTGCCGGTCAGGTCATCGAATGCGCTGTTGAACATGCGGATGATCTCCGCCGATTCATTGTTGACGATGCGGTTCTGCTGTTTGTCCCACAGCACCGGCACCGTGACGCGGCCGGTGTAGTTGGCGGTGTCGGCGGTGTAGCGCTGGTGCATGAAGTCGAGGTGATCGAGTTTGTCGCCGGTGGAGCCCAGGCTCTGGTCGAAGGTCCAGCCGTTTTCCAGCATCAGCCAACTGACCACCGACACGTCGATCAGGTTTTCGAGGCCTTTGAGTTTGCGCAGGATCAGCGTGCGGTGCGCCCACGGACAGGCGAGGGACACGTAGAGGTGATAGCGGCCGGCTTCGGCGGCAAAGCCACCGACACCAGTCAGGCCCGGCTTACCGTTGGTGGTGACCCAGTTGCGGCGTTGCGCCTGTTCGCGCTTGAACGTGCCGTCCTTGCCGCTTTCGTACCACTGGTCCTGCCAGCGGCCTTCGACTAATAAACCCATGATCAAGACTCCTCAAACCGATAAAGCGTTGGAGAGGAGTCTATGCCCATCAGTTCGAACAAATAGCGCAAAGGTTGGGCAGTTATGATCGGTTAAATCGATCTGTCGCGCGCATCCCAATACTGCTGGGCGGTTTCGAACGCCTGATCACGGGATTGACCGAGCCCGCGCAACGCCAAGGCCATGGTCGAAATCAGGGCCATTTGCGGGTAGCTGTCGACCACATCGCCGCGCCACACGGCCTTCATATGTTCAGGGTCGAGGGCGGCGGGTTTGACGTGACGCTGGGCCGACAGTTGCGGCCACTCTTCGTCCCAGCTTTCACCGCCGGTGGTGCCGTACAAGTGACTGTCGGCGTCCGGGTTGATCTCGATCTCGCCGCCGTCACCCTTCACCACAATCGCTGTGTCGCCCAGCAAGCCGCTGGCATCGCGGTGCACCGCCTGATAGCCGGGGTGGAAAATACTTTGCAGGCCGCAACGGGCGCCCAACGGATTGAGGATGCGTGTCAGGGAATGGATCGGCGAGCGCAGGCCCAAGGTGTTGCGCAGGTCGATCATGCGCTGCAGTTGCGGCGCCCAATCCACCAGCGGCATGAACGCCAGGCCGCCGTTTTCGAGCGCCGCACCCACCTGTTGCCAGTTGCGGCACAGTGGAATGCCCAGTCCTTCCAGCAGTTGTTCGCTGTACAGCCGTCCGGCGGTGTGCGCGCCGGCGCCGTGCATGAAAATGCGTACGCCGTTCTGCGCCAGGCATTTGGCCGCGAGCAGGTACCACGGCAGATGGCGTTTCTTGCCGGCATAGGTGGGCCAGTCGAGATCGACCTTCAAGTCAGGTGCCTGCAAACGTTCGCGCAGGGCCTCGGTGAAACCGGCCATTTCCTCGGCGCTTTCTTCCTTGTGTCGCAGCAACATCAGAAACGCCCCGAGCTGGGTGTCTTCGACCTTGTCGTCGAGCACCATGCCCATGGCTTCGCGGGCTTCTTCACGCGTCAGGTCGCGGGCGCCGCGTTTGCCTTTGCCGAGGATTCGCACGAACTGGGCGAATGGGTGCTCGGCGGGTGTTTCGAGGGTCAGCGCTGGGAAGTCGGTCATAAGCAATTCGTCGGTTTGGGCAGGCCCGCCAGTTTCGCGGCGAGTTTGGCAGGGGTGCCTTTGAACAGTCGGTTCAGGTGCAGGCTGTTGCCTTTTTCCGGGCCGAGCTTCAACGCGGTGTATTTGATCAGCGGGCGGGTGGCCGGCGACAGCTGGAACTCTTCATAGAAACGGCGCAGCAGTTCGAGGATTTCCCAATGCTCGGGGCTCAACTCAATGTCTTCGGCCGCAGCGAGGGCGCTGGCGACGTCAGCGGACCAGTCGCTCAGTTCGACCAGGAAACCGTCCTTGTCCAGCGCGATGGCGCGAGCGCCGACTGTCAGGGAGTTCATAGCCAACTGTTGACCTTGTCGTAGTGAATCGACAGATCGACGAAGGCCGGGTAATCGATGGCCTTGGCCCAGTCTGGCGTCTCAATGGACCGGGCTTGAACGTCCTCGGCCAGTACGAACAGTGTCAGGCCGCGAGTCTTCAGCGTGCTGAACGGGGCGGTGCCGGGTTGCAGGGCGTACACCGCGTCGCCGCTCAGCAGCAGCGCATCGTTGGTGCCGATCACGCGCAAGCAACTGCTCAGGCGATCGTCGCCGAACGGGGAATGAGACAACACATGCAAAGTCGACATCAGAGGGTGATCACCTGGTCGTAACGGTCAATAAGGGCGGTGATATCGTGGGCGGTCAGCACCTTGGCTTCTTCCAGCGAGAAACCGGATGGGTCCAGCCCACGTTCTGCGGCACTGGCAGCGCAGACGAACAATTGCTCGACACCAAACATCGGCAAGGCTTGGAGGTTGGCGCTCAGGTCTTTTTGTTGAAGCGCCTTGGCGTCCTGATTCGCGGCGAGCTGAAACACACCGTCATCGAGAAACAGCAGGCCGATCGGCAGATCGAAAGCACCACCCGCCAATACGATGTCCAGCGCTTCGCGCGCGTCAGGTCCGGACCATGGCGCCTGACGGCTGATAATCAGCAAGGATTTAGGCATCTCACGCGCCTCCGAAACAGATCAAGCGATCAGCGTCCTGCACCGCGTCGTGCAACTGACCGAGGCCGGACAATTCCCACGGCGCGCCCACGGCAACCGCGTCGCGCTGATAACGCCCGGCTTCTTCCTCATTCAACACGCCACGGCGCAGGGCGGCGGCGATACACACCACGCCGTCCAGTTGATGCTCGCTGACAAACCCGCGCCATTGCTTGGGCAGGTCCAGCTCGTCTTGCGGGGTGACCACGCTGCCGGACGCGTTGTAGACGCCGTCCTGATAGAAAAACAGCCGGACAATCTCATGCCCACCGGCCAGCGCAGCCTGGGCAAACAACAGGGCACGGCGCGAGGAGGGCGCATGGGCGGCGGAAAACAGCGCGATGGCGAACTTCATGACGGACTCGATCAGCGAAACTGCGGCCATGATAAAGCTTTATCGGCGGGGCGGCTAAATCGATGTTGTCTTTGCGGGCCTGCTCGCGATAGCGGTCTAACAGGCAACACCTGAATCAGCGCGGCATATACCCCAACTGCCACCGCCGCGGAACTTTCAACGACACCACCCCCAGCACCCCCGCCAGCAATCCGCTGGCGAACAAGGCCTGAAGCCCCAGATGATGTTCCAGCACCGCCCCAAGGATCGCCCCGACGAACATCCCGGTCCAGGGGATCAATTGCACGCGCCAGCCATTGCGCCGTTCGCCGAGCATCCAGCGCCCCAATCCGCGTCCGAAGCGCGAGAGGGCGCCGGTGACATAGGTCAGGCCGACCGGCAGCCCGTTCACTTCCTCAACGGCGGCATTGAGCATGCCCATGGCGATGATCGCCGCCAGCAGCGCGGGCAATTGTTCGTCGTAAGGCCAGGTAGCGGCCGCGCAGAGCAGCGCGGCGACGGTCAGCATCAAGGGCAGCGCCCGTCGCCTGCCGAGGCGGCTGACGACAATGCCCAGGGCGTTGCCGACGATGAACGTGGCCACGAGCAGTAGCAAACGTCCGGTCAGCCCCAGATCGCCGGCGCTGATGGCCACGGCGAGCCGCGTGGTGTTGCCGCTCATGAACGAGACAAAATCGCCGCTGGCCATGAAGCCGATGGCGTCGGTCATGCCGGCGAGGACCGAGAGCATGGCCACCAGCGTCATGCCGATGCGCCCGCGCCACTTTTGCGTGTGCAGGTGGCCGGGGCTGGCGTGGGTTGAGGAGGCGGAAGGCAGCATCGGTGCGGGCATCCTTGTGCAGGGGTTACGGTTCTATCCCGTATAACTCGCAATAGTCCAGCCAATTCATGCCGGCCATCTCGGCGACTTCCTTGTGCACTTCCCGGCGATGGGCTTCGTAGTCCTGTGGTGTGGCGGCCGTCAGAAGCAACGTCAGCTCCCAGGCGAACAGTCCCTGGCATTCCGCTTCGGCTTCGAACGCTTCGTGCAATCGCCCGTCGCGGTACTGCGCCGCAGTCTCACCCTTGGCCTGGGCCAATAGCGGGTTGAGGTTGTCGAGTTCGTCGCGCAGTTCAGGGCGCTCATCGAGAAACTTCTTCAGCGCCTGCTCGTGTTGCTGTTCGGTTGCCGCCATGGTCGCTCCTTGATAACGGGTTACGAAGATTGTTTCTTGCTGGCCTTGGCCGCGGCGGCCAGGCATTCGAGGGCGAACTGCTCGGTGTAGGTCATCTTGATCGGCGTGGTCTCGCCTTTGACGGTGCGTTCGCCATCGAGGATGTAACGGATGCGCTTGTCGGTGACGCCAATGCGCTTGGCAATCCAGGACGGTGTCTGGCCAATCTGGCTGATCAGCTTGTCGGCGTATTCAGGGGTTGGTTTGTAGAATTCGGCGTTGGGTGTCATGGGGTTTCCAGAAAAAGGCGGTGTTTATGGCGCGACAGGGTGCGCGAATCGTTACGCGGTGTCGCGGTATAAATGCAGTAAAGCAGAACGAAACGCCGCGCCACGGTGATACAGTCCGCTTTTTCTTGATGAGCGAACGTAATGCGAATTCTGATGGTGGCGCTGGCCGTAACGTTGCTGGCGGGATGCGCGGGCTCGGTGATGGACGATGCTCGCACCAAGGCCCCGTACAAAATCCTGAACTCGAACAAGCCGCAAATGGTCGTGGCCCAGTGCGTGCAGTTTTCCTGGCAGGACGAGGCGGTGTTTGGCGTGGACGCCGGCGCGTATTTGCAGCCGGGTAAAAAGGGCGGTTCGACGGTTTACACGCGGTCGGCGGAATCCTTTATCGACGTGACCACCGATGCGTCCGGCACCGTGATCAGTTACTACGCGCAGCATGATGATTTTGTGGCCAAGCGCCGTTTGGCGGCGTTGGCGACTTGCCTCTGAACCTGAGCTGACGCAGTACCCCCTGTAGCGGTGAGCCTGCTCGCGATAGCGGCATTACATTCAACAACAGTGTTGACTGACCCGACGCCATCGCGAGCAGGCTCACTCCCAAGAGGTTTGTGTTTTGCTCAGTTGATCAGGCGTTTCTGGAAGAAGTGGCGTTTGTGGCCCGGCGGGTAGTCGGCAATCTGGCCCAATTCGCTGTAACCGAGCCGTTTGTAAAACTCCGGCGCCTGAAAGTCGAAGGTGTCCAGCCAGATCCCCACGCATTTCTTTTCCCGCGCCAGGTCTTCGGCCATCTGCATCAGTTTCGAGCCCAAACCCTGTCCCCGAGCCTGTTCAGGCACCGACAGCAACTCGATAAACAACCACTGGTAAAAGAACCGGCCATACAACCCGCCGAGAATCTCGCCGTTGTCATCGCGCACCAGCAACGCCAGCGGTTGCGGATTGCCGGGGCCAGCCTGCGCGGTGTTGTAGGCGCGCAGCGGTATGAGGATCGCCTCACGTTCTGCCTCCGTGGGGTTTTGCGACTGTTCGATTCGCAGGGTCATGAGCGACATCCTTTTGGCAATGATCCGCCAGCCTAGCGTGCTCGCGGTCATTGTGGAACCGTCGCCGTCGCGCGGAGGTCTAGCCTAAACAGCGTCACTTCAGAACGCGGTCAATGAGGACACCCCGTGAATATTTTCGAAGCCTTGCGTGAAAGCCACGAACGCCAACGCAGCTATGCCGATGCGCTGATCAAAACCAGTGGCGACACCCCGGAGCGGGTCGAGGCTTACAAACAACTCAAGTCCGAACTCCAGGCCCACGAAACCGCCGAGGAGCGGCATTTCTATATTCCGCTGATGGCGTTCGACAACGGCGTCGACCTGAGCCGCCACGCCATCGCCGAGCACCACGAAATGGACGAAATGATGGAGGAACTGGACGAGACCGAGATGTCCAGCCCGGCCTGGCTGGCGACCGCAAAGAAGTTGGCCGAGAAGGTTCATCACCACCTGAAAGAGGAAGAGCAGAAGTTCTTCCAGATGGCCGGCAAACTGCTCGATGACAATCAGAAAGAAACCCTCGCCGGTCAGTATGAAAAAGAATACAAGGCGCAACTCTCCTGAGGCGTTCCTCGCCACAGGTTTGCGTTTGCCGCGAGATTTTCTTAAGTGGACAGGATTGCCGGGGATGCCGGGCTTTTGCGTTTTCGCCTACCATGGGCGCTTCTCATGAAAAAGGATGCGGTGCCATGGCGAACACAGCCGAACGGGTCAACATTATCGAATCCCAGGTGTTGTCCCACGACTGGTACCTGCTGAAGAAAATCACTTTCGACTATCAGCGCAACAACGGCGACTGGCAACGTCAGACCCGCGAGGTCTACGACCGGGGCAACGGCGCGGCGATTCTGTTGTTCAACCGCGAGCAGCGCACGGTCGTGCTGACGCGCCAGTTCCGCTTGCCGGTGTTTGTCAACGGCCATGACGGCTTGCTGATTGAAGTGGCTGCTGGATTACTCGAAGGGGCGGCGCCGGAAGAACGCATTCGCGCCGAAGCCGAGGAAGAAACCGGTTATCGCGTGCACCACGTACAAAAAATCTTCGAGTCGTACATGAGCCCCGGCTCGGTCACTGAAAAGCTGCATTTCTTTATTGCCGAGTACGACGCCACGTCGAAAGTCAGCGAGGGCGGCGGGCTGGAGGAAGAGACCGAAGAACTGGAAGTGCTGGAGTGGGCCTTCGACGAGGCGCTTGAAGCGTTTTATCGCGGGGAAATCTGCGACGCCAAGACCATCATGCTGCTGCAATATGCGGCGATGAAGAACATTTTCTCGGCTGAATAAGCCCCCATCAAAACAGGTCATCCATTCGGCTGGCGCCTGACCACTCGCACCCTTCAAGCGTCAGCAAGCGCTCTTTCGCCTCCAGCCCACCGGCAAACCCGGTGAGCTTGCCCGAGGCGCCGATCACCCGATGGCAGGGTGCAACGATCGAGATCGGGTTCTTGCCATTCGCCGCACCCACCGCCCGAACCGCGCTCGGGTTGCCGATTTGCTCGGCAATCTGGCTGTAGCTGCGTGTCTCGCCGAACGGGATGGTCAGCAGGGCCTGCCAGACCTTCTTCTGAAAATCGGTGCCGACAAAATCCAGCTCCAGATCGAACGAGTTTCGGGTGCCGGCAAAGTATTCCCGCAACTGCTGAGCGGCGCGCACCAGGATCGGGTTGTCCGGCGCTTCGTGCATCGGGCCCAGTCGCACCCGGTTCGGCTTGTCGTTTTCCCAGAGGATGGCCGCCAGTCTCGACTCTTTCGCCACCAGCTTCAGTTCGCCGACCGGAGACGCCAGGGTGGTGAAGGTGTAGGTCATGCTGGCGGACTCCGCAGAAGGGCTGAACAGAGCCCCAGCATACTGCCTCGACAGGGAGGCGCAATGTGTAATCCGAGCCATACTGCCTTCTGCTCTTGAAACGTTTTCTCTGCTTTTTTCAGACCCTAAAAACAAAAAGAGACCGACTCATGAAGTACGAACCTTTTGCCAAATCGCTCATCGCGACCTCCTTGGCGCTCTGCTGCCTCACTGCCCATGCCGCCTCCGTAGCCCCCGTCGCGGCCGAAAACGGCATGGTGGTCACGGCCCAGCACCTGGCCTCCCAGGTGGGCGTTGATGTGCTCAAGAACGGCGGCAATGCCGTGGATGCCGGCGTTGCGGTGGCGTATGCGCTGGCGGTGGTGTATCCCGCAGCGGGCAACCTCGGTGGCGGCGGTTTCATGACCATTCAGCTGGCGGACGGGCGCAAGACCTTCCTCGATTTCCGTGAAAAAGCCCCGCTGGCCGCCACCGCTAACATGTACCTCGACAAAGAAGGCAATGTCGTCCCTGACCTCAGTACCCGTGGCCACCTGGCCGTCGGCGTGCCGGGCACCGTGTCCGGCATGGAACTGGCGCTGAGCAAGTACGGCACCAAGCCGCGCAAGGAAGTGATCGCCCCGGCGATCAAACTGGCCGAAGACGGGTTTGCCCTGGAGCAGGGCGATGTCGATTTGCTCGACTACGCCACCGACGTGTTCAAGAAAGACATGAAGGATTCCGGCTCGATCTTCCTGAGCAACGGCGAGCCGATGCAAGTCGGGCAAAAACTGGTGCAAAAGGACCTGGCCAAAACCCTGCGGGAAATTTCCGAGAAGGGCGCCGACGGTTTCTATAAAGGCTGGGTCGCCGACGCCATCGTCACCTCCAGTCAGGCCAACAAAGGCATCATCACCCAGGCCGACCTCGACAAATACAAAACCCGCGAACTGGCGCCCATCGAGTGCGATTATCGCGGTTACCACGTGGTCTCGGCACCGCCGCCAAGCTCCGGCGGGGTGGTGATCTGCGAGATTATGAACATCCTTGACGGTTACCCAATGAAAGACCTTGGTTATCACTCGGCCCAAGGCATGCACTATCAGATCGAAGCGATGCGCCACGCCTATGTGGACCGCAACAGCTACCTCGGCGACCCGGATTTCGTGAAAAACCCAATCGCGCATTTGCTGGACAAAAACTACGCCACCAAACTGCGCGCTGCGATCCAGCCGCAAAAGGCCGGCGTGTCCCGCGACATCAAACCCGGCGTAGCGCCGCATGAGGGCAGCAACACCACGCACTTCTCCATCGTCGACAAATGGGGCAATGCGGTGTCGATGACCTACACCCTCAACGACTGGTTCGGCGCCGGCGTCATGGCCAGCAAAACCGGGGTCATCCTCAACGACGAAATGGACGACTTCACCTCGAAAATCGGCGTGCCGAATATGTACGGCCTGGTGCAAGGGGAGGCCAACGCCATTGCCCCCGGCAAGGCGCCGCTGTCGTCCATGAGCCCGACCATCGTCACCAAGGACGGCAAGGTCGTGATGGTCGTCGGCACTCCAGGCGGCAGTCGCATCATCACTGCTACCTTGCTGACAATGCTCAACGTGATCGACTACGGCATGAACATCCAGGAAGCGGTCGACGCCCCGCGTTTCCACCAGCAATGGTTGCCGGAAGAAACCAACCTGGAGACCTTCACCACCAGCCCGGACACGGTGAAGATCCTCGAAAGCTGGGGGCATAAATTTGCCGGGCCACAGGACGCCAACCACGTAGCGGCGATCCTGGTGGGTGCGCCTTCGCTGGAAGGTAAACCTGTCGGCAAAAACCGCTTCTACGGCGCCAACGACCCGCGTCGCAACACCGGGTTGTCACTCGGCTACTAGCGGTTGTGTTTGAAAGGGGACGGATCTATTTTCGTCCCCTGATCCACTGATTGTTCAAGGAACGAATCATGGCTACTGCACTGTTAATCATCGACGTCCAGCAGGCGCTGTGCTCTGGCGAGTACGAGTGCTTTGAGATCAACCGCGTTATCGAGAACATCAACCACCTGAGCATCCGGGCCCGGATAGCCAAGGTGCCGGTCGTTTTCATACAGCATGAGGAGGAGGACGGGCCGTCGGTGCATGAGTCAGCCGGCTGGCAACTGGCTGAAGGGCTTGAGACCGCGCCCGAGGATCTGCGCGTACGCAAAACCACACCTGATTCGTTCTACCAGACCAACCTGGAAAAGCTGCTGCCAAGAGAGGACTTCGAGCGCCTGATCATCTGTGGTTTGCAAACCGATTACTGCGTCAACGCGACCGTGCGCCAGGCACTGAAACTGGGTTACGACGTGGTGCTGGCGCAGGACGCGCACTCTACCATCGACAACGGTAACCTCACCGCCGAAGACATCATCGCCGAGTACAACAAGGATTTGGCGCACCTGACCGGTTCAGTGGCGCGGATTGACGTCATGCCTGCGGGGGAAATCCGCATCTGAACGCACTGCCGGATCAACGGAAACAAATTGTCATGAAATGAGAAAGCGCTGTCGCCAATTGAAAAATCGCTGATGTCCCCGCCTATTAAATTCTCTTCACGAATTGCGCCGCAAGCCCCGCAATTCGGCGGCTCGACCGCACAACCTTCAGTCGTAAGAGAACAATAATATGAGCGTAGAACAACTGATTGGCGATCTTCTCGCCGAGCTAACAGGCGTGAGGCCCGACGAACCCTTCAACGAGAACGAGCGCGTGCGGCAGAACAAAGCACTGTTCCAGCTCGATCATGATGTCTTCCATCCGGATTACGTGGCCAACAACCTGCGCTTCGGTGTGCTTGAAGAACAGTAAGTGTGTGAAAGGGGGACGATCTATTTTCGTCCCCGCAAAGCATTCGCCTCCCCAAAGGCTGGGCAGTCTTTTGTGAGGGCACTACGCATGACCTGGCGCGCGCCTGTAGCTCTGAAGGGATGATGTACAGCTTGAGACCTGGTTGTGTTTGGCTGCGTATATAGCCCAGGTTGGCCAAGGCGCCTACCGATGGGACGCCATTCATGCCTAACGCCACTTCATTGGCAAAGTGGCGCGCCGCCGCCCCCCGACTGAAACCCAGAAGCTACGAGTTGCGTTGGGGGTGGCGCAGATACAGTGATTGAGGGGCGGTAACCGGAAGGCTCAACCAAATGAGCCGCCATCGGACTGACCGGCGAAACCGGCGCTGGCGTGAAGCCGTTACCTCATAAACATAAAACAATCAGACGTTTTCTAAAGTACTCAACAACTCACTTGGCTTTCGGCTGTTGATGACCTCACCCGGCTGCAAAAATCCCGATCAACTCCGCCAGAAACGCACTCACCACCTCCCGTTGCCGCGCCGAATGTCGCACCGCCGCATGGAAACCCACCTCATAACGCAGCAGCTCAGGATTCAGCGGATGCAACTGCCCCAGCTGCTCGTGCTTGGCTGCGTAATGCTGTGGCAGAAAGCCCAAATGCTGACCCGAAAGAATCAGCAGGGCAGCGCCGTCCATGCTGTCAGTGAGCACCGTCAAGCGTTCGATAGACGTGGGCGCGGGCATTTCCGGCAACGGGTGGCTGGGCCAGACCCAGTCGTAATCGCGCACGTCCTCGCGGCTCAGCGCGCCGACGTGATCGAACAGCGGATGCGAGGGGGCGCAGTAGGCGATCTGGGTTTCCTGGAACAGCGGGAAGTAATCGATGTTGGGCAAACGGTGCCAGAAATAACCGATGGCCAGATCGATGTGGCCATTGATGATTTTCTCTTCCAGCAGCGAGGACGACAGCTCGGTGAAGTGGAAATACAGCCCCTCATGGCGCGAGCGCAGACGGGCAATCGCCAGGGCAATGTTCTTGTTGGCGGACGGATCGATTTGACCGAGCAAGCCAATGTTGATCGTGCCCGACACCTTGCGATTGATGTGCTGGACTTCAACCCGAAAGCCCTCGGCCGCCGCCAATAACCGACGGGCCGCTTCAACAAACTGGCCGCCCTTGGGCGTCACCGAAAACCCGCCGCGCCCACGCTCGCAGAGACGAAACCCGACCCGCGCTTCCAGCGTCGCCAATTGCGCGCTGATGGTGGGTTGTGTGGTGTTGAGTGCCGTTTGCGCGGCCGAGATTCCCCCGGCCTCGACGACGGTCAGAAAGACCCGGATCAAACGCAGATCCAGTTCCGATACAGTGCCCAGCATGTGTTGCCTCCGATGTTCACCACATAGACGCCGATCTATGTAAACAGTGCGCCTGCGATATTTTACCGCCCTGACCGACGCCCTACATTGCAATGAAACCGGCGCTTTGCCCATAAAAACAACAATCACCAGCATAGGAACATTCGTATGTCAGGGTCCCCACAGTCTGCGCACGCCCTCGAAGCGAGCAGCGGGTTGGCCATCGAAGGCCACTCGATCGATTACATTCCGGAAAGCGAACGTCACGCCAAACTCAGCAGCCAGGGGCCTTTCTGGTTCTTGGGCAACTTCCACTTCTTCACCATCTCCATCGGTTTTGTCGGCCCAAGCCTCGGCTTGTCGGCGCTGTGGACGATGCTGGCCGGTGCGCTCGGCATCATGTTCGGCACCATCTTCATGGCCTTCCACGGCTCGCAAGGTCCGGAAATGGGCCTGCCGCAAATGATCCAGTCCCGCGCCCAGTTCGGTTATCGCGGGGTGATCCTGGCCTTGATGGCGACGATGTTTGTGTTCGTCGGCTTCAACGTGGTGAACATCTCGCTGATCATGAACGGCCTCGAACATGTGTTCGGCATCGACCCGACGATTGTCGCGGTGGCGGTGGTGCTCATCGGCGCGTTGCTGTCGATCTACGGCCACGACCTGATGCACAAAGCCTTCAAATGGGCGTTGCTCGCCACCTTGCCGCTGTACGCGCTGGTCACCATCGCCCTGATGTTCGGCGCCGGCCAGGAGGGCGTCACCCCGGCGACGGACCTTGGCTTCAACTGGGTCGCCTTCGCCACGCTGTTCGCCATCGGCGCCAGCTACAACATTTCCTATGCGCCCTACGTGTCCGACTACTCCCGCTACCTGCCGAAAAACACCAGCCGGCCAAAACTGATCGCCGCCGTGTTCATCGGCGCCTCGCTGTCCGGCAGCTGGATGATCGGCCTAGGCGCGTGGCTGGCCCAGCAGTTGAAAGCGGTGGATGCGTTGGTGGCGCTGAACCAGGTCGGCTCGTCGATGATTCCGGGGCTGGGCAACGTGCTGGTGATCGTCTCGGTGGCGGGCTTCCTGCCGATCATCGCGCTCAACACCTACAGCGCCATGCTGACGCTGCTCACCGGTGCCGACTCGATCAAGAAAATCACCCCGACACCCCGCGCCCGAATCCTGTCCATCACCGCGATCAGCGTGATCCTGCTGACCTGCGTGCTGTCGATCAAAGGCGACGGCATCGCATTGCTGAACACCTTCCTCGTGCTGCTCCTGTACTTCCTCGTGCCCTGGACCGCCGTCAATTTGGTCGACTACTTCTTCGTACGCAAAGGCCGCTACGCCATCCCGCACTTCTTCACACCAACCGGCATCTACGGCGCCTGGCAATTTCGCGGCATCGTCTCGTACCTGATCGGCTTTGCCGCCATGGTGCCGTTCTTCTACATCTTTGATGCGGCGGCAGGCAAAGAAGTGTTTGTCGGTCCGCTGGCCCGCATGCTCGAAGGCGTAGACATCGCCTGGCTGGTGGGACTGGCGGTGTCGGGCCTGACGTACTTCATCCTCAGCCGCTCGCTGGACCTTGCGGCGGAACGCCGGGTTATCGACGCGATTACCGAGAGCGACATCATTGCCATGACCCAACCGACGATGGAGGAGGTGCGTTGAACACTGCAAAAAACACCGTGGTCGCCTGTTGCCAAGTGGCGCCGAAGATTGGCGATCTGGCGTTCAACCGGACGCTGACCGAACGGGCGATTCGTTCGGCGGCGCATCAAGGGGCGCAGGTTGTGGTGCTGCCTGAGTTGGTGCAAAGCGGGTATGTGTTCAATGACCGCCGTGAAGCGTTGTCGTTGTCGGAAACGGTCGATGGACCGGCCTTGAGCCTGTGGGCGGCACTCGCCCGCGAGTTGGACATTGTCGTGGTCGGCGGATTTTGCGAGCGACTGGACGGTGACGAACTGGCCAACAGCGCGGCGATGATCGATGCCCAAGGGGTGCGCGCTGTGTATCGCAAGGCGCACCTGTGGGATGCGGAGAGTGAAGTTTTCACCGCAGGTGATGCTGCGCCGCCGGTGGTTGAAACGGTGCATGGGCGGATTGGGATGTTGATTTGCTACGACCTGGAGTTTCCGGAGTGGGTGCGGCTGCCGGCACTGGCGGGGGCGGATTTGCTGTGTGCGCCGGTTAACTGGCCGGATGGGCCTCGGCCGCTGACGGAGCGTCCGGCGGAAGTGGTGCGGGTGCAGGCGAATGCTTCGGTGAATCGGATGTTTATTGCGGCGTGCGATCGGCATGGGTTTGAGCGTGGGGTGGGTTGGGTGCAGGGGTCGGTGATTGTGGATGCGGATGGGTATCCGGTGGCGGGGCCGGCGGAGCAGGGCGGGGAGCGGATTTTGTTGGCGACGGTGAATCTGGGGGAGGCGAGGAATAAGCGGATTAGTGCGCGCAATGATTTGCATGGGGATCGGCGGGAGGGGTTGTATGGGGGAGTCGGGGGATAAAGCGGTAGGTCGTTCTTGTTTTGGTTTATATGATTTTTGTGAATGATTTATAGCGTCGAAAAATCTAAAAGACTGTTACTTCTTACAGTTACAAATGTAGGCTGCTGGCCAGAGTATGAGTGCTGTTAGAGCAGTACATACCCGACTACGAAGGAGATCGTTATGCCAGACCTAACCCCACAGCAACTTCTAGACCTGCCTCCAGAGCAAGTGAAAAAACTTACTCCAGAGCAGATGAAGCAACGAGATGAACTCTTAAAACAAAAAAGAGTGTTAGGCAGGCCGGAATTTTCGTATTCCGCACAGGAATTGGAGTAGGTGCAGGGCAATTCAATTCGGATGTAACCGGTTGGTTGTGTTTACAAGACTGCCCAAAGGGCGTCCCGTTTTTCTTGCGCGATCTTGGGATGTTCCTGGCAATGTCTGGAGTGACTGCTTCTGGCCGATTGTGTTGAAAAAGTAGGTCCTTCCAGACTGCCCGCTTACTGACTGCTGAAAACACCTTTTTTGCGCGCAGCTACGCGAAATCTGAGCCCGGAATCCTCTGCTTAAAGTAAAGATTTCAATCTGAAGCGCGTACTTTTCTGCCGTGGAAACCATGGCAGACTTTTTCAACAGAATCGGCCGATAGCAGTCTGTACAGATCCGATTTTTCCCGAGAGTTGAAAAGTTATGCATGCACATTCGGGCCTACTACTTTTCCCTCTGTGGCGAGAACTCAGTCCCCCGCCACAGAGTCCAGCCCTTACTCCTTCACTTCAACCTTATCCAACGCCTGATTCACCGCCAATTCCCCCAACATCACCACCTGCGTAATCCCCAGCAGCGTCTTGCGGTGCGAGTTCTCCAGCAACGCCGCCAAATTGCTAAGCATCGTGGTCGCCGAGCCCAGTGATTCGCTGGCGTTGACCAGCAGGGATTCGGTGTTGCACTTGGGGTTGGCGAGGAACATCGGTTCGGGTTCGTGGTTGCCGGCCATGATCTGGGCAGCCGGGTTGAGGTAGTGGTCGAGGGCGCGTTCGGCCGCTTCGTGAAGTTTTTTGGAATCGAGCGATTCGTAGGGCGATGCCGGATCGGTTTCCGGTGGGTTGGGTGTTGGTTTGATCATTGATGAAGCTCCACTTAGACATTAAGGAGCCATCACCCTTGCTACCAAACGAGGGTGGTGGCCATACGCGGGTTGGTAGACCGGTCTAAGTGGGAAACCCGGCGCTCACGAAGGAGCCCCACGCATGACCACCATAAAAAACAGAGCCCGAAACAAGGCTGCATATGGTGTTGTCATGCGACCACTTAAAAGCGGGCTACCAAACCCGATCACTGTTTTGCAGTGACCGGAAAACGATATAGCCCACCCCGTAGCCGCACAAGCCGGCGGATTCTGTCTTACCCGTAGGCAACGACGCAAGGCGTTGTAGCCGTTAGGACGTTACACCGAGTGTCTTTAAACGCGCAGCCGGAAACACGTTTAAGCGCATCAAAATCGAACAGAACGCCCACACCGATCCATCAGGCAAAAACCAACGAAATCACTTTCTCACTGGTTTACCGCTGTTAGGCATATGCAGGTACGACATCACGCTTTCAGTCAACTCTGTCGCCAGTTTCACCGCCTCTTTATTGCGCGCCATCACGCCGGCGACCAGGCCTTCGATCAAGGCCAGCACGGCGATGTTGGAACTGGTCAGTACGGGGTGATCGCACGGCGCAAACAGGGTGTGCTCGGCAATGCCGGTGAGGGGCGAGGCGGGTGAGTCGGTGATGGCCAGCACCGATGCGCCACGTTCATTGGCGAAGCGTGCCAGTTGCAGGGTGTCGAGGGAGTAGCGCGGCAGGGAGATCGCCAGCAAGACGTCCTGGTCGGTGATCGCGGCCAGTCGGTACGCGGCGTTTTCGTTGCCGCCCTCCATGCTGATGGCCGTGGCGTCGGCACAGAAGGGCATCAGGGTGGAGGCGGCGAGGCCGGCGAAGTAAACACTGTTGCCGAACCCCAGAATGTAGATTTTACGTGCCGTGGTCAGGCGCGTGACGAATGCTTCAAAGGTGTCGGCGTGGTTGTTGGTCACTGCCGTGGCCAGGTTGCTGCTGGCGCTCTGGAGTTGTTCATGCAAGCCAAATGCGCCGCCCGGGCGATGGGCCAGTTCGTTGCGCAATTTGTCGACCGGCGACACCATCTGCTGCAACGTGGCGACCAGTTCGGCCTTCATGCCGCTGTAACCACCGAGGTTCAGCGCTTTGGCCAGACGGTTGACGGCGGCGGGTGAGGTCAATGTTTCGTGAGCCATTTCCTCGATGGTCAGGGTCGCGGCTTTGAGCGGGTGGCGCAGGATGAAGTCCGCGACCTTGCGCAGTGACGGCGGCAGTTCGGCAACGATTTCCGTCAGTTTTCGCATGACCGGCGCGGCGTAGACGGTGGTGTCTTTCGATGGGGTGGGCATATCCAGCTCAACATTTCCTGAAGGTGAGAGAAGGGCTGTGCCTGATGCCCTGACAAGGTTGGCTGGAGTGTATCCGAAGCCAACCTTGTCGGGGCAGCGCCGAGCAGTGGAGGGGTGAGCGGCGGTGTTATTTCAGGCTCCCAGCCAGAAACTGCTGGAGGCGTTCGGAGTGCGGATTGACCAGCACCTCACGCGGGTCGCCGCGTTCTTCGACAACGCCCTTGTGCAGGAACACCAGTTGGTTGGCCACCTCGCGGGCAAAGCCCATTTCGTGAGTCACCACCACCATGGTGCGGCCTTCCTGCGCCAGATCCTGCATGACTTTAAGCACTTCGCCGACCAGTTCGGGGTCGAGCGCCGACGTCGGCTCGTCAAACAGCATCACTTGCGGCTCCATCGCCAGTGCGCGGGCAATGGCCACGCGTTGCTGCTCGCCACCGGACATGTGCGCCGGCCAGGCGTTCATGCGGTGCGCCACACCGACTTTGGCAAGGTAGTGCTCGGCCTTTTCCCGGGCCTCTTTCTTGCCCAGGCCCTGCACATGCACCGGGGCTTCCATGACGTTTTCCAGCGCGCTCATGTGTGACCAGAGGTTGAAGTGTTGAAACACCATCGACAGCTGCGAACGCATGCGTTGCAACTGCTTGGGTTCGGCCGCTTTCAGCCCGCCCAGTTTATTGGTCACCAGTTTGAGCGGTTCGCCATTGAGCACGATGTTGCCCGCATTGGGTTGCTCCAGCAGGTTGATGCAGCGCAGGAACGTACTTTTGCCAGAGCCGCTGGAACCGATGATGCTGATCACGTCACCGGCCTGAGCTTGCAGGGACACGCCCTTGAGCACCTGGTGCGCGCCGTAACTTTTATGCAGGTCCTGAACTTCAAGTTTGTACATGGTTTGAACTCTCTGGAATCAGTCGCTGAGCAAGCGACCCTGGCGAATGGGGGTAGAGCCGGCAACTTTGGCCAGCCACAATCCAGGCTGGGCAAAGCGCAGCCGTTCGCGGGCATAAAGAATGCCGTCGGTACTGGCGCGCACCACGCTATGGCGGTCGGTCAGCGGGTCGATGACTTCGAACAGCGGATCGCCGACCTTGACGTGTGCGCCCAGCGGTTGCAGGAAACTCACCACACCCGGATGGGGCGCACAGGCGTACTGCGCGCCGGCGAATGGGACGGCTTGGCATTGGCTCGGCGGTGCCGCCGGCCAGTCACCGCTGATCAGGCCTTGATCGGCGAGATAGCCGAGGATGGCGTGTGCACTGTCGACGCATTGCTCGCGCTCGGTGTCTGCCATGCCTCGCAGTTCGATGGTGGTGGCCGCGCACGCCAGGGGAATATTGGCTTCAGGAAACCGCTCGGCCAGGTGTAACCACGTAATGGCGCAGGCCTCGTCGAAGGCGCTGCCGCCCGCACCTTCGGCCAGCAGCGTGACCCCGGCGCCGAGGCGTGCGGCCAGTGATTGCAGGCGTGGCCAGTGTTGCGGCATCGCATACAACAACATGATCGATTCGAAATCGCAGTGCAGGTCCAGCACCACATCGGCGTCACAGGCATGCTGCAATAGCAGGCGGCGCAGGCCGTCGAGTTCCGAGGCCGGCGCCGGCATGGCCGCGAGTGCATTGCCCATGGCACGGCGGATGAGGGCGATGTTGGCGGCGGCATCGTCTCCCAATCGGCCTTCCAGCAGCGGTGCAACCACATCAACCAACTCCGGGAAGTCGCGATTGAAGTTCTTGCCGCTGGAGAATTCAAAGCGCCCCTGATGGGTGGCCTGGAACATCTGGGCGATGCCAATCGGATTGGCCAGGGGCACCAACTCGATCACCCCGCTCAGGCGGCCTTGTGCTTCCAGTTCCAGAAGACGGCGCTTGAGCTCGACCGCGACGCGCATCCCCGGCAGTTCGTCGGCATGCAATGAAGCCTGGATGTACGCTTTGCGTGCGCCACTGCCAAAACGAAACAGCGTCAGTGTGCGTTCGGTGCCCGATGCACTCCACGGCAAGCGGTGTTGAATGTGCTCCATAGCAGCTCCTTAGTGCTTGCGCGGTGCCAGATACGCCAGCCAGCGGCGCTCGGCCAGCTTGAACAGACGCACCAGAATGAAAGTCAGGACGAGGTAGATGAGGCCGGCGGTGATAAACGCCTCGAACGGTAAATAGAACCGTGAGCTGACAGTCCGCGCGGCTCCGGTGATGTCGACGAGGGTGACGATGGACGCGAGGCTGGTGGTTTGCAGCATCATCAGCACTTCGTTGCTGTACTGCGGCAATGCCCGGCGCAAGGCCGACGGCAGGAGAATGCGGCGATACAGGGTCAGGCGTGACATGCCCATCGCCCTCGCAGCTTCGATCTCGCCTGGGGGCGCGGCTTTCAAACTGCCGGCCAGCAGCTCTGCGCTGTAGGCACTGGTGTTGATCGCGAAGGCCAGGCAGGCGCAAAAGGTGGCACTGGAGAGGTAAGGCCAGAGCACGCTTTGGCGTACGGCTTCGAACTGCGCCAGGCCGTAATAGATCAGGAACAATTGCACCAGCATCGGTGTGCCGCGAATCACGTAGGTGTAGAGCCAGGCCGGAAAGTTGATCAGTGGCGATCGCGAAACCCGCATCAGTGCCAGGGGTATCGCCAATACCAAACCCAGGGCCAGGGAAATGAGCAAGACTTTGAGGGTCAACAAGGCGCCATTGAAGTACAGCGGCAGGTTTTCCCAGATCAGGTTGTAGTCGAGAATCATGGGTGGTTCCCCCTCACAATTCGGCGGCTTTGATGCCGACCGAGTAGTGTTTTTCCAGGTAGCGCAGCACCAGCAAGGACAGGCTGGTGAGCATCAGGTACAGCGCCGCCACCGCGAGGAAAAACGTGAACGGCTCGTGTGTGGCATCCGCTGCGTTCTTGGCTTTGAACATCATGTCCTGCAAGCCGATCACCGAAATCAGCGCGGTGGATTTGGTCAGTACCAGCCAATTGTTGGTGAACCCGGGAATGGCGAGCCGAATCATCTGCGGCACCAGAATTTGCCAGAACACCTGCGCACCGCCCATGCCATAGGCCACACCGGCCTCGGCTTGACCTTTGGGGATTGCCATGAAGGCGCCGCGAAAGGTTTCCGAGAGGTAGGCGCCAAAAATGAAGCCCATGGTGCAGACGCCCGCGACAAAGGGGTTGATGTCGATATAGCGGGTGTAACCGAGCGCCAGGGCCATGCGGTTCACCAGATCCTGGCCGCCGTAGAAGATCAGCAGGATCAGCACCAGGTCTGGAATGCCGCGAATCAGGGTGGTGTAGCTTTCCCCGAGCAGGGCCAGCCATTTGAACGGTGACAGTCGTAATGCCGCGCCGATCAGCCCCAGGGCAATCGCCAGGGACATGGACGTCAACGCCAGGTTTATGGTCAGCCAGGCGCCATCGAGAATGCTCGATCCGTAGCCGTGAAGCATGATGAAGTTCCTCAAGCGAGCGCCGCGAGGCGCGCAAGACAAGCCCCGAGTGACGCCTGCCAAGGGCCGGCGCCGGGGCTAACGGTTGGGCTTACTCGCCGTAGATATCGAACGCGAAATACTTGGCCATCACTTGCTGGTATTTGCCGTTGGCACGAATGGCGTCAATCGCGGCACTCAGGCGCGCAACGTTGGCGCTGTCGCCTTTGCGCACGGCGATCCCGGCACCCCGACCAAAGTATTTCGGGTCGTTGATGTCCGGCCCTGTCAGGGCGAAGCCTTGGCCTGCCGGTGTTTTGATGAAGCTCTCATCGGTGTTGACGATGTCGGCGAGGGTGGCGTCCAGACGGCCCGAGGCCAGGTCGAGGAAAGCCTCATTCTGTGAGCCGTAACGCACCACGACGACGCCGGCCTTTTCCAGTTGCTCGGTGGCAAAACGATCGTAAGTCGAGGAGCGTTGCACGCCGACTTTCTTGCCCTTCAAGTCCACCAGCGGGTCATTGATCACGTTGCCGGCCTTCATCGCGAACTTGCCCGGTGTGTGGTAGTACTTTTTGCTGAAGTCCACGGACTTCATCCTGTCTTCGGTGATGGACATCGACGACAGCACGGCGTCGATCTTGCGCACTTTGAGCGACGGGATCATGCCGTCGAACTCCTGAATGACCCACTCGCACTTGACCTTCATTTCTTCGCACAAGGCGTTGCCGATGTCGTAGTCGAACCCGCTGACGTTGCCCTCGGGTGTCTTGAAGGAGAAGGGTGGGTAGGCGGCTTCGATACCGATTCGCAGGCTGTCGTCATCGGCATGTGCCAGGAAGCTGAAGGCACATAGCGCCAGGGCACCTAGAAGTTCTGTCTTGTTCATTTTGTTGACTCCTTGGAGGGCATTTGAGGGAACGGGTGCCCGCCATCCGGGTTGGCGCGGTGGATCAGTCCTGTGATCGGCGAGACTATAAATGACACAATAAAAATCCATATGCAACACATCTGAAAATAAACGTATCAGTTTGGCGCGTGGCGAAACGCATCAGAACCCGGTCGGGGCAGGTACTGGGGCTGATTCAGCGAGGTATCACGGCAACAGAATTTTGAACTCCCAATCCCGGCCCTAACTCCTAACCCTCAATGCCCTGCCCATAACAATGAAGTGGCGATGACCCACCAACAGCTGTTTAGCCGCAACCCCGGCGCGATATTCGAAACCGATCTTCCAGCACGCCTGGATCGCTTGCCGTGGGGCCGATTTCACTCTCTGCTGGTGGTCGCGCTGGGCATCACCTGGTTGCTCGACGGTCTGGAGGTGACGCTGGCCGGCTCGGTGTCCGGGGCGCTGAAAAACAGCCCCGACCTGCGCATGAGCAACTTTGATATTGGCTTGGCCGGCGGTGTCTACATCGCCGGCGCCGTGCTCGGTGCCTTGCTGTTCGGCTGGCTGACCGATCGCCTGGGGCGGCGCAAGTTGTTCTTCATGACGTTATGGCTGTATGTCGGTGCCACGGCGGCGACGGCGTTTTCCTTCAACCTGGAAAGCTTCCTGCTGTTCCGCTTCCTCACCGGCATGGGCATTGGCGGCGAGTACACGGCGATCAATTCGACCATCCAGGAATTCACCCCGGCACGCTTTCGCGGTTGGGTCGACCTGACCATCAACGGCACCTTCTGGTTGGGCGCAGCGCTGGGCGCCGGCGGGGCTATCGTCTTGCTGGACCCTCAGGTGGTCGGCGGCGATCTGGGCTGGCGCCTGTGCTTCGGCATCGGCGCCGCGCTGGGGCTGGTGATTCTGGTGATGCGCCTGTGGCTGCCGGAAAGCCCGCGCTGGTTGCTGATCCATGGTCAGCACGATGAGGCGCAACGCATCGTCGAAGGCATCGAAGCGCGTCTGCGCGATCAAGGTCATGAGCTGCCGGCGGTGACGAGTAAACCGCTGCGCCTGCACGCGCGGGACCATACGCCGCTGGCGGAGATCTTCCATACCCTGTTCATCCGGTTTACCCGCAGGGCGTTGGTGGGGATGACCCTGCTGACCGCGCAGGCGTTCTTTTACAACGCGATCTTTTTCACCTACGCGCTGGTGCTCACCGATTTTTACCAGGTGCCGGTCGAGCAGGTCGGTTGGTATGTATTGCCCTTGGCACTGGGCAATTTCTGCGGGCCGCTGTTGTTGGGGCGCCTGTTTGACGTGATCGGCCGGCGCGTGATGATCAGCTTCACCTACGCGACGTCCGGGATCTTGCTGGCGCTCAGTGGCTATGCCTTCCAGCAGGGTTGGCTGGATGTGACCCAACAAGCGGCGGCGTGGATGGTGATCTTCTTTTTCGCCTCGGCAGCGGCCAGCTCGGCCTACCTGACGGTGGCAGAAACCTTCCCGTTGGAAATCCGTGCATTGGCCATCGCCGTGTTTTACGCGTTTGGCACTGGCTTGGGCGGCATCATCGGGCCGATGTTGTTTGGCCAACTGATCCAGACGCAGCAGCGCAGCAGTTTGTTGATTGGATATTTGATAGGTGCCGCGCTGATGTGTGTGGCGGCGGGGGTACAAGCGGTTTGGGGCGTGGCGTCGGAGCGTCAAGCGCTGGAGCAGGTGGCCAGGCCTTTGTCGCAGGCTGGGGATTGAGCGGGGATCACGCCCCCCCAGCCCTTTACTTCAGATCAGCGACGATAGTAACGATGCTCGTCTTCGTAACGGTGCCGCATGGCGCGATCCTGGTGGCGCTCCCAATCACGACGTTCCGCTTCTCGACGGGCTTGCTCTCTACGCCAATTATCTCTGCGCCAGTCGTCCCGGCGCCAATCGTCTCTGCGATCGTGCCAACGGCCGTCACGCCAGTATCGGTCGTCATGGGCAAGCAACGCTCCTGGCTGATTGCTGGCCATACTGGCCAAGGGTTCTCAGCGGCTGGGACAGGCGCTTGAACGGCGGTGACTTGCGTTGCGAAAACTGGGGTTGAGGTTTTCATCGGTGTGGCGGATGCCGAGCTCACTGCCGCAAACGCGAACAGGCCGAAGAGCACCATCCGTGGGACATGGAATTTCATGAGCGAAGACAACCTCTGATTGAAAATTGGGCATGTGGCCATTTGGCTGAGGCAAGCCTGCGGGGCAGTGCTGACCGAGCGAATGTGCCTATCCAGATAGACCGATAAATAGGGAAAAGTTCTAAAGCCTCCTTGTTTAAATAGCCCCCGTTGCAGCAGGAACTTCAGGGCGTTGGCCCGGTCAATAGCCGCCCTGTATCGCAAACGCCGAACAGCGCTGTGGCCTGTTTAACGGCAGTGCCTTCCGAGTTCTGTCGAGTCCGCTTCTGATGCCAACCACGTGTTTTCTGCCGAGTCTCGTCCTGGTGCTCTGCGCCGTCGCGTCACTTTGTTCGGTGGCTGGCGAACGAGGCGCGTCCGCACAAAGCAACAGCGCATCCACCGCCCTGATCGAAACAGCCTCGCAGCAGTATGGAAACGGCCAATTGGACCAGGCCGCCGCCACGCTGGAGCGTGCCCTGCATATCCAGCCGAACAATCCGGCGACCCTGCATTATCTTGGCGTGTTGCGTCTTCAGCAGGGGCAGTATCAGCAGGCTGAAACCTTGGCGGCGCGCTCGAATTTGCGGGTGGGGCGCAACGTGGAGTTGCGCAACCGCAACTTTCAACTGATTCAGGCGGCGCAGCAGGCCCAATCTTCGGGTATCCCACCCACTGTCAAAGAGGACCAGGTCGCAGTGCGCGAGGGGCTGGAAGAGGAGACCCAAAGGCGCCGCGAGGCGGGCATGGCGGCGGTTGAGCCATCCCCTGCGGGCACTGGGCGTGACGCCGGCAACTTCGCTCGCGCACAGACCGATCTGACATCGGATTCACCGTCGGATGGCAGACTTCAGCCTGACGGATCATTGCAACGGGCTTCCCTCGAGCCAGAGCCGGAATACGATGAAATTCGGATTCCCCGCGGCCATATGCCGCCTCCGGGCAAATGCCGAATCTGGTTTCCTGATCGCCCGCCAGGGCATCAGCCACCACCCGGCAAATGCAAGAAATTGCGAGATCGGGTCCCGTTCGGGGCCTATCTGGTGCGTGGTTGAGTCTGCTTCTGATTAGGGACGTATTTTCCAATTGCGCATCCAAACGCCATGATGGGTAATCGCACTGATTGCCCACCCATTTGCATTCGACCTGACCAATCATTTGCATCGGATTTGACCATCCCGCTGTATGGTCTTGACCGGCAGATAACGACCCTTAGCAGGCGTTCCCGGAGAGCCGCTAACGGCTGTCGCGAAGGTCCATAGCCGACCCAAAGTGGCAAATTTTTTTGCGCGTAATGCTTATCCAAACCGCTTTCCATCTGCCGGTGGTTTCCCACCGACATTTTCTATTTCGCCTGTGCCAGTTGAGTCAGCTCACTGCAACCTGGGTGGATTGGTGGTCGAGAAGATGTAGCGCGCAAAGCGCCATTGACCATCGGTTTCTCGATGCAGCAGGAAGATTTCCTGGTTGCCTTCGGCGCTGGCCTGCCGGTC
The DNA here is from genome assembly GCF_031456615.1 of Pseudomonas sp. 3296. NCBI lineage: Bacteria > Pseudomonadati > Pseudomonadota > Gammaproteobacteria > Pseudomonadales > Pseudomonadaceae > Pseudomonas > Pseudomonas sp. 3296. Next base: position 85,431 of record NZ_JAVDUY010000009.1, on the reverse strand, counting down.
ACCGGACAGTGGCTTGGCCGTTCCGTTAGAGCGCGTACGCGCAAACGCCCAGTCTCGTGACAGCGGTCGGATCTCATCGATGGTAAAACGTATATCGAGCTTGATCGTGTTGAAGACCCGGCGATACGCCGCGCGCACTGCGTCACGGCCTACGGCCGGCGGGCTGTGCTGTGGCATGAACACGGCATCGTCTGCATACAAGGTCATGACACGGTCGACGTCGGATGCGTTCAGTGCGGCTTCATAGTGGTTGAGTTGCTGGGTGACGGCAGTCTCCACCGCATTCTCGGAGGCGGATTTGGCGGCCTGAGCCGTCATGGGTAGTAGAAACGCGCCGAGAACCAGTGCGATCAATGCGGTACGCATGGCAGTACTCCTTAATGTCAGAGCAAGACGACGAGCTTGCCAAGTGCGCGATCGCTTTCCATCAAGCGGTGCGCGTGGCGGACCTCGTCGAAGGCGAAGGTTTGGGTACGGATGGAAGGCATTCGCTTGGCTGCGAGTTCCTTTGCGAGCCACGGCAACGGCGTGTCCTGCAATGGCAAGGCCGGTGTTCCCAATAATCCGCTCGGGAAGAAGTTCAGTCGCGTTCCACCAGGCAGGTCCTGCATCAGGTGGAATTGCTCCACTACCGGCGGGCCGCCGAGCAAGCCGATGACGCTCACCGCGCCGAAAGGTCGCAGCGTCTTGATCGTGTCACGCAGTGTCGTGGCACCGACGATTTCCAGTGCGGCATCCATCCCTGCAGGCGTGATTTCGCGAATACGCTGAGCGATGGCACCGTTGTCGACGACCACCTCATCAGCCCCCATTTCGTAAAGACGTTGGATGTTCGCAGAGGTGCGCGTAGTTGCGATCACTGTAAGTCCGCGGGCCTTGGCATAGGCGATGGCGGCCAGACCAACCGATGAAGTGCCTCCCCGTACCAGCAAAGTCTGGCCTTGTTGAATGGCTAAACTCTTGTCAAGCGCCCCCCAAACAGTGAGATACGCCTCCGGCAGTGTGGCCAGTTCTTCCCACGAGAGAGACGTGTCGTCCAGTGAGATCACGTTGTTGCGCAGTACCGTAACCTGCTCGGCATAGCTGCCATTGCGACTGAACTGCATGCCGCCCATGGCCGTTGCCACGCGCTGGCCGGTGCGCAAGACCCCGGCGGGGTCATGGATGACTTCGCCCACGGCCTCGATGCCAGGCACGCGTGGTGTGGTGATGTCACCCATTTTGCCAGCGCGCAGGTAAGTTTCTGCGCGGTTGAGGCCAAACGCACGGACGCGGATCTGCACTTCGTCCAGAGCCGGCTCGGGTGACGGGATATCTCGCAGTTGCAGGACTTCAGGGCCGCCCGGTTGTTCAATCACATAAGCTTTCATGGTCGTTTCCTCAGGTACGTGGCTGGTTGGTTGAAACGTTGTTTTCAGACAAGTGAGTGCACTATCCGCCACTCGAATGTGGAAGATAATCCACGCTGGAGATAAGCTTCATCTCAAAAATGAGAGGAATGCTTCAATGGACTTCAACGCCGTCCGAATGTTTGTCAGCGTGGCGCAGACCGGTAGCCTCTCGGCCGCAGCTGAGCGCCTGGACATTCCGTTACCAACCTTGAGTCGACGCATTCGCGAGCTTGAACAGCAATTGAAGGTGCAACTGCTCGAACGTTCTGTACGAGGCACCAAACTCACTGATTCAGGGACGCGATTGTACGAACATGCCAGCCGTGGCATTGAGGCGTTGATTGAAGGCGAACAGGCTGTGATCAGTGATCAGACGCATTTGAAAGGGCGCTTGCGGCTGTCATTGCCGCCGTCGTTTGAACCGTGGTGGGAGGTGCTGTCGGCTTTCCAGCGCCGCTATTCGCAGATCCAGATCAGCGTCTACACCACCGAGCGCCGCATCGATCTCATCGAAGATGGTGTCGATGTGGCGCTGCGCGTAGGCATGATTGCGCACGAGACTATGGTCGCCCGCCGAATGCTGACCTATCGTCACATTCTTGTGGCCAGTCCGGCATTGATTGAGCGGCTAGGTGCAGTCAGTAGCGTCGAGGCTCTATACGGTTATCCATGTGCGGTCTGGAGCCAGGGTGCCAATGCGACATGGCAGTTGGGGGGAGTGGTATTCAAACCTGAGGCGATGCTGTCCACCAACGACTATGCGCACCTGCGCAGCCGGGCGTTGATTGGTGATGTGGTAACGGAGCTTCCGCCTTTTATGGCGGCGAGTGCCATCCGGGAAGGGAAGTTACTTGCGCTACTTCCCGAGCATCCACTACCGGAACAGCCAATAAACTTGCTCTACCCATCACATCGTCACCCGTCTGCCATTGTGCGGGCGTACCTGGACTTCTCGCAGGAATACTTGGGATATCTAGCAGAGGTGTCGTCTTCTTCCGAATAAAGGGCTGCTTTTGGCCGATTTCTGTCTGTCAGGATGAGCTCATTACGGCGTCATCAGCACCGTTGCGTCATATTGATGGACTCTTGGTTCTTGCTGATCGTTGCCAGCGCATTTCGCACATTGTCTCCAACCTCACCGGAACCTGCATTGTGGAATAATTTTGTACATTCATAGGATAAGCTGATCAATCTGTCTGATCCCGAGTGCGCACCATGGCCATAAACTTCGACCTCAACGACCTGCAAGCTTTTCGCGCCGTGGTCGAGCAGGGCAGTTTTCGCAAAGCCGCCGACGCCGTGCGTATCTCTCAGCCTGCGCTGAGCCGGCGCATCGAAAAGCTTGAAGACGCCCTCGGCGTGCGATTGTTCGAACGCACGACACGTAAGGTCAGCTTGACTCAGGCCGGGCGCGGTTTCATGCCCAGCGTCGAGCGCTTGCTGGACGATCTGGACGTGGCGCTGCTGGGCATCAGCGAAGTCGCCTCGACCCGGCTCGGCCATGTCACGGTGGCCTGCGTGCCCTCGGCCGCGTATTACTTCATGCCGCGCGTGATCGCCCGTTACCACCGGCAGTTCCCGAAGATCAAAGTAAAAGTGCTCGACTCCAGCGCCCACGACGTACTCAGCGCCGTGGTCAATGGCGAAGCAGATTTCGGTTTGAGCTTCATGGGGACGCTGGAGACTGAAGTCGAGTTCGAACCATTGGTGCAGGAAGGTTATGTCCTGGCCTGTCGGCGCGATCATCCGTTGTCGGGTCGAACCAGCGTGACCTGGGATGAGTTCTATCAGCAGGATTACATCTCGCTGGACAAGACCTCGGGCAATCGCTTTTTGCTGGATCAGGCGCTGACCGGCATCGTGCCGCAACGGCAGAGCATCTGTGAAACCCGGCATGTGACGACGATGATCGGTTTGGTGGAAGCGGGGTTGGGGGTCGCGGCGGTGCCGCTGATGGCGATGCCGGCAGCGGATCACCCGATTCTGACGCGGGTGCCACTGACCGACCCGCAGGTGATGCGCAGTGTCGGCCTGATCAAGCGCCGGGGTCGCACGTTGACCCCGGCTGCGTTGGAACTGGAGCGGCTGGTGGTGGAAATGAAAGTACAGGTCAGCGACTGACCGAATCCAGCCCGGTGGCCTTCACATCCGGTTGAGCGGCCGAGGACGCCAGGTACTCCAGCAACGCCCTGGCTTCAGCCGGGTGTTGCGCGCCCACGGGAATGCCGGCAGCGAAGCGCGTTACCGATTGCACCGACTCTGGAATCTTTGCGACAAAACTGACGCCCGGCACGGGCAGCAATTCGCTGACCTGCTGGAAGCCCAATTGGTAGTCGCCGGTGGCAACCACCGAACCCACGGGGATTTTCGGGATCATCTTCGATTTGGGTTTGAGTTGGTCTTCAATGCCCAGGCGCTTGAACAACTGATCCTCGATGTACACGCCACTGGCGCTGTCGGAATAGGCCACGGATTTAGCATCCAGCAACGTTTTTTTCAGCCCCTCGACGGAGCTGATATCCGGTTTCGGAACGCCTTCGCGCACCACCAGGCCGATCCGCGAATCGGCCAGTTCCACCCGTGAAGCGGGATCAACTTTGCCTTGTTTGATCAGGTCGTCGAGGGCGTAACCGACCATGATCACTACGTCAGCCTTTTCTCCGCGAGAAAGACGGTTGGGAATAGCTTCCGGCGCTTTGCCCATCGACGGGCCAAGGGCTGTGTCGAGCGTGTTGCCGGTGGACGCAGCAAATTTAGGGCCGAGGATTTTGTAGGCAGCGGTGAAACCACCGGAGGTCATCACGCGGATCTCTTCTGCCTGGGCGACGGTGCTCAGGCCGAGGCTGGCCACCAGGCCGAGGGCGGCGAAATTGAATAGCTTGTTCATGGTCGTGTTCTCACAAAGGGCAGGTTCAAGACATCGCCGGTTGCAGGCGGCCGGTGGAACGGCGGTAGAGATACAGCGTCGCGCACAGTGCGCAGAGCGCGGCGAAACTCATCCAATAGCCGGGAGCAGCCTTGTCGCCGGTGTACTGGATCAGGAAGGTCGACATCGCCGGGGTGAAGCCGCCAAACACCGCCGTAGCCAGGCTGTAGGCCAGGGAGAAACCGGCGACCCGAACTTCGACCGGCATGATTTCCGTGAGCGCCGCAATCATCGCGCCGTTGTACAAACCGTAAATGAACGACAACCACAGTAAGACCAACAGCATGTTGACGAAGCTTGGCGCGTTGACCAGATAAGTCAGCGCTGGATACGCAGTGGCGAGGGTCAGCAGCGCCATGGCGATCAGCACTGGACGCCGACCGATGCGGTCAGACAACGCGCCGCCAATGGGTAACCAGAAGAAGTTCGAAACACCCACCAGCAAGGTCACCAATAACGCATCGGACGTACTCAGGTGCAGCACGGTTTTGCCGAAGGTGGGGGCGTAGACGGTGATCAGGTAAAAAGCCGTGGTGGTGAGGGCGACCATCATCATCCCGGCGAACACGATGACCCAGTTCTGCGCGAGGGTTCGGAACACATCGCCCATGCTCGGCCGATGTTTGCGCGCTTCGAATTCCTCGGTTTCTTCGAGGTTACGGCGCAGGAAAAAAATGAACGGCACGATCATGCAACCGACGAAAAACGGAATCCGCCAGCCCCAATCGGCAATCATTGCGGGCGCCATCCACTGATTCAACCCGTAGCCCAAAGCCGCCGCGACGATAATTGCCACTTGCTGGCTGGCCGACTGCCAACTGGTGAAGAAGCCTTTGTTGCCCGCAGTGGCGATTTCCGCGAGGTACACCGAGACGCCACCCATTTCCGCACCGGCCGAGAAGCCTTGCAGCAAGCGACCGATCAGCACGAGGGCGGGTGCAAATAACCCGATGGTTTCGTAACCGGGCACCAACACAATGAGAATCGTGCCGCTGGCCATAATCGACAGCGTCACGATCAACCCTTTGCGCCGACCCACATCGTCGATGTAGGCACCGAGTACCACCGCGCCCAACGGACGCATCAGGAACCCCGCGCCAAACACCGCGAAGGTCATCATCAGGGAGGCAAACTCACTACTGGCCGGGAAGAACACAGCCGCAATTTGCGTAGCGTAAAAGCCGAAAAGGAAGAAATCGAACTGTTCGAGGAAGTTACCCGAGGTAACCCGGAAAATCGCACTGGCGCGTGAACGCCCGGAAGGGTTTGATGTTGTCATTGACCTGTACTCCACCGCTCTTATGACGTGCGCTGCCTGGACGTGGCGCACGGTTCTTATTGGGGCGAATGGTGGAGCAGGACGATCGATATGATAAGTGCATTGTTGGCATGCATTAATGCATGAAGCAGATCAATACAAGCGAGCGTTAGAACCTGGGGAGGTCGTTAACTGCAATCTGAAGGGTTGTTTAGCAAGTTTGGGAGTTCAGCGTTTATAGATCAGTGCATCAACCACAACGCCAAACGCTGATGAATGCTCACGGCGATTGGGGTAGTAAAGATGGTATCCCGCAAAGGGTTGGCACCAATCCTCAAGTACTCGCACCAGGTTGCCGTCAGCCAGCTCCCTGGCGACCATATCTTCTGGCAGAAACCCTAAACCGCATCCCGCTACAGCAGCACGCAGGATCGGCACGCTGCTATTGAACGTCCACTGCCCCTCGACGCGCGCCTTGAGTTCGTGGCCATCCTTCTCAAAATCCCACTGCATCAGGCTCCCATGGGTGGGCAGACGCAGATTGATGCAGTTGTGCGCGGCCAGATCGCCCGGCTCCCGGGGAAACGACCGCCCCTTGAAGTATTCAGGTGATCCCACAACCGCGATGCGCAACGGCGGGCCGATGGGCACGGCGATCATGTCCTTGGCCACCTGATCTCCCAGCCGCACGCCGGCGTCATAGCGCTGCGCGACAATGTCGGAGAGGGCGTAGTCGACGGTGATTTCGACCTTGATGTCCGGGTAGTCGGGAAGCACCTTCAACAACTTGGGCCAAAGAATATTGTTCGCCGCATGTTCGGAGGCGGAGATCCGCACATTGCCTGCCGGGGTATCGCGAAACTCGCTGACCGCGGCCAGTTCAAGCTCGATCTCGTCAAAGCGCGGTGCCATGGTTTGATACAAGCGTTGGCCGGCTTCGGTCGGGGAAACGCTGCGTGTGGTTCGCGTCAGCAGGCGAACCCCAAGCCGGGTTTCGAGCGCACGCATGGTGTGGCTCAGTGCGGACTGCGAGACGCCCAGCTGTGCTGCCGCGCGGGTGAAGCTGCCTTCGCGGGCAATGACCACGAAGGCTTGCAGATCGTTGAGATTGGCGCGGGACATTGATGAGAGCCTCTCATGGGGCAGCGCGTGATTATGCCATGTAAGCAGGTTCCGGCTGGATGCGCGACCCCCGAAGCATCCGTCAAAGGGTTCGGGCGTAGAACGCTGTCAGCTTGCCAATGGCTGCGTCGACATAACGCGGGACCCAGTAGGTTTCGATATGGGTCGCGCCGTCGATGATGAACAATTCCTTGTCCTGGGTGCCGGTAGCCTTGGGGAACGCATCCTGAGTCATGTACAGGCTGTCAGCCTTGCTGCCCGCGATCATCAGCAACGGTTGATTGATCAACTCGATCTGGTTGGTCGCGTCGAAACGCATCAGGTCCAGCAGGCTGCTTGTGGTGTATTTGAAGGTCGAATTCGGATGCGCGTGGGTCTTCCAGTAGTACTCGTAGCCTTGGCGATAGAGTTCGAAGGGCAACTTGGAGATCTGCTCATCGGTGAGGTTGGCATCACCCGAATACAGCACCGCGCCCCCGGCGGCTTCCTGCGCGCGGGCGGCCGACGCTTGTTGCAGGCGTTGCTGGATGCTGTCCAGTTGCGAGTCGTTATAGCCGTTGCGGCGCACGCGTCCCGAGTTGAACAGGCTCACCGTCGCCAGCGATTTGAAGCGCTTGTCGGTTTGCGCGACGGCCAACGAGTAACCACCACCGCCGCAGATGCCAAGCAAGCCCAGGCGCGTGCTATCGACGCCCGCATATTGACTGATGAAGTCTGCCATACCGTGGATGTCTTCGATGCGATACGAAGGTTTATCGATGCTGCGAGGCTGTCCGCCACTTGCGCCTTGGTAGGCCGCATCGGCGGTGATCGTGATGTAGCCCTGTTCGGCCAGGCGCTGGGCGTACAGACCGGCGACCTGCTCTTTGACGCCGCCGTTCGGATGCGCGACCACAACGGTCGGGTAGACCTTCTTCGCATCGTAGTTGGCCGGGGTGTAAACGTTGGCAGCGATGTCCAGGCCATTGAGCTTGTAGCTGACCGGGTGGATGTTGACCTTGCCCGGTTCGTTGCTGGTCAGGGCGCCGTCGTACGCCAGGGTGAACGGGTTCTTTTTGTAGTCCGCAGCGCCAGCTTCGCCCGCAGAGAGACCGACCAGCGCCGACATGAGCGTGGCTTTGAGAAGGGTGTTTTTCACGTGAAGCTCCTGAGCAATAAAAAGGGCGGCAGTGCAATAGGGAGAGGGGTCAATCCAGCTGTTTTTCTTTGAGGAATTGCGACACCAGGTCGGCGATTTGCACGTTGTTCAAGTCCGACATGGGGAAATGGGTATTGCCGTTGATGCCAATCTCCGGCAAGTGGATCAGACGCACGTCGCCGCCGTGCCGATTCACTGCATCACGCCATAGCCGGGCCATCTTCAGGCGGGCGCGCCAACTGTCCTGGGCGGGCAGGTCGACCGCCTGTTCCGGGATGTTGTCGCCGTAGAGGATCAGGATCGGAATGCGCGTCAGTGCCATGAATCGTTCGATTGGCACCGCCGCGCCTTGCACCGTGTCGAACGCACTGGGAATCGGCGCCGGCACTTCGCCCTCGGCAAACACGAAGCTGCTGCCAGGCTCGAACGCCACAATGGCCTTGACCTTGTCGTTCTTGATCGCCGTCAACCAACCCGGCCCGCCGCCCTGCGAATGCGTGAACAAAATGCCCGGGCCGATCCTGTCGAAGACCGCCGACACACCATCGGAAACCACGCCCATGTCGAACGGCCCGGTGTTCGGTGTCATCGCACGGAAAAACTGATCACGGGTCTGCGCGTCCTGAGCCACTTGCACGCCGTTGAAGTAGTTGGGCCACAGGCCGATGCGGAACTGGTTGAACCACAGCTGTTCGTCCTGCGTTGGCTTGATGGTCGTCTCGACCATGCTGCGCCCGGCATCGCCACGCCGAGGCTGATCGATCAGATAGACGCCGTAGTGACGGCGCAGAAAGATGTTCTGGAAACCTTCGCGGCCATCGGCGGTGGTTTCCCAGGTCTTGGAAAACTGCCCCGCGCCGTGCCACATGACGATGGGCAGTTTTCGCGCATCGACCGGGATTTGGTAGAAGGTGTAGGCGTGGTCACCGTGGTAGGTCTGGCCGTCGGGCGTCATCGGCTTGCGCGGATTGAATGTGCCCGGCGCGGTGTTCATCGTTCCCCCGGCGGCGAAGCTGCCTTGTGCCTGAATCAGCAATGGGCCTGAGCCATCGGGCTGGTTCGCACAGGCTGCCAACAGGCTCAGCAGAGTGATGCCCAGCAGGTTTTTTACGGATTTCATGTCATTTCCCCGAGGCGGCGAGTGCCTGGTTCAGCGCTGTGTTTGCACGTTCGGCAGTTTGTGCATCGCCGTGGGCCTTCAGCACTTCAATGACCTGACGCAACTGTTCCGCGCTGAGCCCCACGCGCAGGCTCGCCAGCATGTGCGAACGCAATTGCGATTCCACCCCCGGCGTCGCCGCCAGCGCTCCGACGGTCGCCAGTTCACGGCTTTGCCAGTCGAGGTTGTCGCGCTCGAAGATGTCGCCGAACAGGTGGGTTTGCAGAAACCGGTTGATCACCGGGGCGAACTCGAACACCGGCCCTTTGACCGGGCCACCGGAAATCTTCGTTTGATTGGCCGTGCCGGCCGCCAGCAGCTCATTGCCGGTTGGAATGGCCCGGCCCGGCTCACGCCCGGGTGCGTCCTCGATGCCGCGTTGTTTGCGCGTTTGCACCACTGTCATCAGCTCGTTCAAGGCATTGAGGCTGCGCGGGAAACCAACATAGGCGTATAGCTGCACCAGAACCTCCCGGGTTTCGCTGACAGTCAGGCCGGCATCGAGCCCTTGGTTGAGCGCCGTGTTGAGATTGGCCATGTCACTGGTCGCCATGAATGCTGCGATCAGGGGAATGGCCTGTTGTTTGCTCGACAGCGTTTCTGCGGTGGCTTGCGTGGTAACGCTGAACATCGCCCCAAGGCTCAGGCAGAGCGCCATCAATGCGGGGAGGGGAGTGGTCTTGTGAGCATCAGTAGTCATCGTGAAAGACTCCGTCCATTGCGGGTCACTGCGGTGTCGCTGGATCGTACGGAGGATGGTTGTGGCGATTAACCCCGATATTGCGCAAGGACTTCTGAGCAGAACTCATGAGTCTTTTTTTTAAAGACCGTTGGAAACCGGACGCCAACTCGCAAACACTGGGCTGGAGGCGCTGTGGGGGTATCCTGAGAAAAGTGCCGAGCGCCAGGCCCTGACACATTTCGTAACTTCATTTACTGCGCTTGCGCTGCGTATTGCGCATCCGAGACTTTTTCCGCCCAAGTCACAGCCTTGCCGTCCTCGGCTTCAGCGATGGCGATATGGGTCATGCCGTTGCTGGCTGTGGCGCCATGCCAGTGACGAATGTGCGGCGGTATCCAGACAATGTCACCCGGACGGATTTCCTGACGCGGGCCTCCCTCTTGCTGCACATAGCCGACCCCGGCGGTGACGATCAGTGTTTGCCCCAGCGGATGGCTATGCCACGCAGTGCGCGCGCCAGGTTCGAAAGTCACCGTGCCGCCGCCGATGCGCGCCGGCAAGTCCCCCTTGAACAGGCCATCAACGCGTACCGTACCGGTGAAGTTTTGCGCCGCGCCCTTGATTGAGGGCTGAGAGCCATTCTGGGTGATGCGAATTTCATTGGCCGCTTGGGCTTCAGCGGTAAAGAGCGACAGGGCCACGAGTGGTGCGATCAATGGGTTCATCGGATGGACTCCGGTCAGACAATGAAGCTGCTCCGCAAACGGAGCAGCGCAAGGCAGGCTCAGAGGCCGGTCATCTTCAGCGCCGATTCCGGCAGGCGTTCACCGTGCACTTGGATCTGCGCCATCTGCTCATTGATCACGCTCAAATCGTCGCCAGTCAGCTCCAAGTCAACCGCGCCGAGGTTCTCTTCCAGTCGGTGTTGTTTGGTCGTGCCCGGGATCGGCACGATCCACGGCTTCTGCGCCAGCAACCAGGCCAGCGCTACTTGCGCAGGTGTCGCGTGTTTACGCTCAGCAACGGCCTTCACCACGTCGACCAGCGCCAGGTTGGCCTTACGCGCTTCAGGGGAAAAACGCGGAACAACATTGCGGAAATCGCTGGCGTCGAATTGAGTGTTTTCATCGATCTGGCCCGTAAGGAAGCCGGCGCCGAGAGGGCTGAACGGCACGAAACCGATGCCCAGCTCTTCCAGCACAGCAAGCAGTTCATGCTCGGGTCCACGCCAGAACAGCGAGTATTCGCTCTGCACCGCCGTGACCGGTTGCACGGCGTGCGCGCGGCGAATGGTTTGCACACCGGCCTCGGACAGACCGAAATGCTTGACCTTGCCCTCGGCGATCAGATCCTTGATGGTGCCGGCAACGTCTTCGATCGGCACCTGCGGATCAACCCGATGCTGATAAAACAGGTCGATGCAATCGGTGCGCAAGCGCTTCAACGACGCCTCTGCCACGGCGCGGATATGTTCCGGACGGCTGTTGGTGCCACTGCCACGCGCGCCGGTGACCAGGTCGATATCGAAGCCGAATTTGCTGGCGATGACCACTTGCTCGCGGATCGGCTTCAAGGCCTCGCCCAGCAACGCTTCATTGGCGAACGGGCCGTACGCCTCGGCGGTATCGAACAAGGTGATGCCTTGCTCATGGGCAAAACGAATCAGCTTGATCATGCTCGGTTTGTCAGCGGCCGGCCCGTAGGCCGAGGTCATGCTCATGCAACCGAGGCCCAGAGCGGAAACTTTCAGGCCACTGCCCAACGTGCGGGTTTTCATCGTGTTACTCCCGTGCAGAAATCGATTAGCGCGTGAGGTGGCTATCGCTCAACCATTCATTCACGCGTTCCATGGTCTTGCGCTCTTGCTCACCCTCCATCACAAAACCTTCCATTAGCCTGGATTTCGGTGCATGTGTTTCGAGAACGCGGCGGCTATTGCCCAACCCGTATCCGCCGTGAGTATTGAAAGGGATGAGGGTTTTGCCGGCCAGGTCGTGGGCGCTCAGAAACGCACGCACAATCGGCGGGGCGGTTTCCCCCCAGATCGGAAAGCCGAGATAGACCGTGTCGTAGTCGGTCAGCGCCCGACGCGCGCCTTGAGAGCCTCGGGATAGCGCTCGCCTTCGATGTGTATGTGCGCCAGCGCCGCATCGATAGCCTTGAGTTCGGCCGCGTCGAGCGTGATGTCCGCACCACCGAGGTTTTCTTCCAGTCGATGCAACTGGGTCGTCCCGGGAATCGGCACAATCCACGGTGCCTGGGCGAGCAGCCAGGCCAGTGCGATCTGCGCCGGCGTGGCGTGCTTCTGCGCGGCGATCTGGCGGATCAACACCACCAACCCCTGATTGGCCAGCAGCGCCGACTGGCTGAAGCGGGGCACGATGCTGCGGAAATCGTCGCTGCCATAAGTGGCATCCGCCGACACCGTGCCGGTGAGAAAACCCTTGCCCAGCGGGCTGAACGGCACGAAGCCGATCCCCAACTCCTTGAGCGTCGGCAGGATTTCCTGCTCGGGCTCACGCCACCACAACGAGTATTCGCTTTGCAGCGCCGTGACGGGTTGCACCGCATGGGCGCGGCGAATCGTTTGCGCACCGGCCTCTGACAGGCCGAAGTGCTTGACCTTGCCTTCGTCAATCAACGCCTTTACTGCACCGGCGACTTCCTCGATAGGCACGTCCGGATCAACCCGATGCTGGTAAAGCAAATCGATGTAATCGGTTTTCAGTCGGCGCAACGAACCCTCGACGGCGACCCTGATGTGCTCGGGACGGCTGTTGAGAATTTGCTGTTTATTGTCGTCGCCGAAGGTAAAGCCGAACTTAGTGGCAATGACCACCTGATCGCGAACCGGCGCCAGCGCCTCACCCACCACTTGCTCATTCAGGTAAGGACCGTAAACCTCGGCGGTATCGAAGAACGTGACACCTCGGTCGACTGCCGAGCGGATCAACGCGATGGCTTGTTGCGTGTCCGTCGCCGGGCCGTAGCCATGGCTCAAGCCCATGCAGCCTAAGCCCAGGGCTGACACTTCGAGTGAACCGTTTGCGAGTGTGCGCTTGTGCATTTCGATCTCCCGACGTTGGCGTTGGGGGAACAGTAAGCGAGCTAACGAGTGGGGACTAGACGGGGAAATCGGCAAGGGTTCATGAGGTTTACTCATCAGTCCCAAAAAGTGAGGAGGTGGCGTAAAATCTGTCGGCGTTGGTTGATCAGCAGACGAAAAATTTGCTGCTCTTAGGCCCCATGGGGCCTATCGGCCAATTGCGAGCGGGGCGTCAAGATGGCCAAGGCAACCGCCACGGTGAAGAGTGCCGGCACGTCACCAGCCAAGTGCCCCATTTGCCCCGGCTGGGTGACCGCCTGGACGGCCATGATTCCTCCATGTACGGCGCTGGACCACACGGTGAACCAGATCAGGCTCAGATTGGCTAACGGATCACGAGCCGCCAGGATCAAGAACACGCCAAGTGTGGCGTAGATGCCAACGATCATCATCGGGTAGTCCGAGTGACCGGCGTGCCAGGCCCAGCCGGACGGCCAGAACAACATAAGTGGGTAAAGAGCAAGGCACGCGAGGCCAGCCAAAACTAGAACGACGCGCAAATACCTGAGGCGATCGACTACGGTCATGGCGGACTCCTCTTTGGGCCTGACTCTGAATAGACCCCAAGCGGGGGTGATAACGCCTTCACGGGCTTGGTGAATAACATTCCTTGTTCCAGGCCGGGCATTGTGATGGTCGGGTGACCGCTGAAGGGGTTTATACACCGTGAACGGAAAGCCCAATCTGCTCAATCAGTTCCAGCAGTAGATCAAGCATAGCTACTCCTTTGCTATCGCTCTGTCCTCTGGCTGCTACTGGTCGGTTTCTACCTGTCGTGATAGGCAGAAAACGACCGATGCTGTTGAAAAAGTCGGCGTTGGTTTGCGCATCAGAAAAGTGCTTCCGGGCTCGGATTTCACGTAGCGGCGTGAAAAAAAGCGCTTTCGCCAGTCAATGCTCAGGCAACTTGGGCAGACCGACTTTTTCAACAGAATCAATCCAAACCTGACCTTCAGGTGGGTAAATTTTTGTCACCTCGTGAATGGCATCTTCAAGGACTTTGCGATCCGAGCTAAAATTTTTATGCATTTTTCAGAAACAACGAGCGGTGGTTCGTTAATCATGTAAAGCAGGTGTTCGAACGCTACTCCAGCCTCGTTGTGATCGACATAATCCAGAACTATTTCACCACCATTCTCTAAACCTGCCTGAGCTAATGCATGGTCTTCCGGTACAGGGCCGAGCTGGTCGTATGCAATGGACATCAGCGTCGAGATTTCCTCAAGTGCCTCAACGAAATCGGCCCTCAAGTCGTTGTTAAGGTGGCTCATAACAAACATTCCTTCGATTATGGTGACCTGCGTTCCGTTCCCGTCTGGTCGATTGTCGCCCAAGACCTGGTCTTTGCGCACGCGCTTGGGAAGCTAAGGTCGACTGTCCGCTCTTGGGTCACGCTTTACCCATTTCCTCGTACGAAGCATCGACGAACGTGATGTGCTCATCCCAAGCAGCTTCAGCTAGATCCCGGATAATTTCAGCGAGCGTCTCAACATCCACCCCCTTAGCTTCGATGCAGGCCAAGCGTCCGGGCGACCAGTCGATGACGGAACACTGTGGATACTTCCTTAGCAGTGCGGACAGCGCTTCCTGAGGAGGCTCTTTGTGGGTAGCCCTGGTGGAAATCGTCTTTCAGGTTGGTTGTGCTGCTGGTGACCGATTCTTCCAGCACTTGCGGCTGTTTGCCTTCGTGGAGGATTTCGGTGAGCAGCCACAGGTCATTCCATTTGGCTTTCGGGTGTTGGGTCAGGGCCAGGAAGTGGCCGCTGACCAGCAACGGCTGATCGCTTTTGCCTTCGGCGAGCTGGAAGTCGCTGCGGTGACGTTCGAGGGTGCGTTTGGCCAAGTGCTTGCCGCGTTCGCGGTCGAGGAAGCGGCCGGGGTAGTCGTAGTCTTCGAGGTCGGGCAGGGTCGTATTGAACGCAGTAGAGGCGCTCGGGATAAATCGCCCCGACTTTGAATGCGTAGGCGTCGCTCTGGATGCCGTGCTCTTCGAGGACCTTGCCGATGATTTTCGGCACGCTGAGGTTCTGGAAGATGCGCTGGTTGATGCGGTGCGCCAGGTAGGACAATTGCGGGCGCAGGGTCACCGCGTAGCGGGTCAGGCGTTTGCCGGAATCACCCTGGGCGGCCCGGTAGATCTGGCCGTGAATGCCGCTGCCGTCCGGCGAGAGCTGCAGGAAGGCCGGTTTGTGCAGCAGGGTTTCGAGGTCCAGGGACGGCTGTTCACTGACCAGCTCCACCTCAAACACGAACGGTTGGCTGATCGCCTCCCGACCTTGCAAGGACAGCACCTGCAAATCGCTGGAGAGACCTTCGATGGTCAGGGCAAAGTGAGTCTGATTGGCCGGCGCGAACATCCCTTGTTCCTCGTGCAGTGCAGCGGCGTGCGCCAATGGCCGAAAAGGCCTCGGCAGACGCAAAAATTCTGGAAGGGCGAAAACAACATCGACCAGCAGAGCTGGCCGATGCTTGAGACGGTCGGCCTGATTTAGGCGACCGGCAGACGCCAGTCATCGGAACCCGAAGTACCGGATACTTCGTGGGTCCAGGTGATTTTGCGGTAGGTGAACTGCACTTCTTCCAGGTGCGTGAAGTGCGAGTTCGACGGGTCCTGGCAGTTGTGCATTTTGTTGTTGATGGCGACGATGATCGCGTCTTCCAGTTTGGTGGTGTAGTAGTGCTCTTGGGTACCTTGAGCCGAAGTGCGGTACCACTGGATAACGATTTCGCTCATGCGCTCGCCGGAAGTCAGAGCGGCTTGCAGCAGTGGAGAGGACTTGTCGTAGACCTTGGTGATAACCACTGGCTTGTGAACGCGCTGACCGGTTGGCTGGCCGGATTGCGGGTCACGCGGGATGATCACGTCGTGGCTGAAAGCCTGAACCATGACCTGGTCTTCGTGACCTTCCTGGTAGGTGTTGCCAACCGAGTCGGCGGTGAATGCGCCGGCGGTGATCAGACCTTGTTTTTCGCCAGTGACGGACATGTACGCTGGTGTAGCCATGGGTGTGCTCCTTGCTAAAAATTTAGGGTGCCCGGGAGGCGTGTATCGCCCGGTGGGTGCCTGACTGTTATCAAGGTCCGTGCCAGAAATGTTGAGGGCTATGTAAACCGGGGGGATGGCCGAGGTTTTCAATCGCTTAAGTGATTTTGAAGGGAAAAGCCCCCTCAAAGTGCGCAACTTCTTGCGCATAATGGCTATTAGGCGTCAGTGGGTGATGATGGTGTAGCCAAGCTGTTGCCGCTGGCCGAGCATTGACTTGATAACGGCTGTCCTGCCGGCTGAAAACTGTCCCAGGTATTCAATTTGCGCCCTTTAGCTTTCGAGTAGGAGGACACGGCTCACCGGACTCGAAATCAGCAACCTGCCCTAGCTCAAATCACGATAGACAGGGTCGGTCAGTTTTCAGATTGCATTGAAAGACGGCAGTGGTAAGCCCATTGACCTAACTAAAAACTACAAACTGTCGAGCAATGGGGCATCAACGATCAGTCCTACTGGGTTGAAATATGGCTTTATCGCAGACCTGCAAAGGAACCTTGATGAAGCACTTTCCGGTGGCGGCATCGACACAAATCTAACTTTTGTTACGACTGTTGAATAAGTAGATGTTTTGCGGAGGTGTGTGTTTTGAAAGATTGGTTTTTTGGGGGCGTTTACATGTTTGCTGCCGAACACAGCTCAGGCCAGTACTAATATTGCTGAAATCGCTGGTAATTTGCTGTAGCGCCTAGGGCGGAAGGGTGAGAGCGTCATTGTTCAAAATTTCGGAACCTTGCCTGTTTTAATGTCGCAAGTTGTAACCCAACGAAAAAACGAAAAGGTATTGATCTCCGAGCAACTACGTTGGCCGTCGACGCCATCGGCGGTCAGAAAGAATGCAAATGATGGGTCAGTTCGATTGCAAGCGGGCGGTCAAATGAAGCGCAATTTCGCAGCCATGACCCGCAGCGATGACAATGAGCGCAAGAAAGCAGAGCAACTGAACGCTGAAGAAGGCAAACCGAACAGCCACGAAGGCATCGGTTTGCACATGGCAGACGTGCACCAGCGATTGGCACACGCGACCGATCAGCACGCACAGGCTCAAGTAGTTCACCGTAGGCCCGTTGATGTCGAGGGCTGAAATCACCCAGACGATGACGGCAAAGACCGGCAGGTTTTCCACGCAGTTGGCGTGTGCCCGTGTCCCGCGCCGATACCAGTCCTCGCCTTCGAGTTGATCGCTGCGGAAAGAGGCGATCGGCACATTCGAGAACAGGATGGCGACCCAGCGATACACGCCGACGGTGGCCATCAACAGCAGCAACGTCCAGGTCGCAAATCCCAGCAGCATCCACATCGGTATCGTCATGGCCGCCATCCTCCACAGATCGCTGTCAGCACGTTATCGCACAGCGCGCGGCCGACGGGCAGTCGGTCGCGCGCGGTCACTCAGTGGCTCATGATCGGCGCCAGTGCGGCCTGAATCCTGGCCATCTGTGCGGGCGTGGTCATGCTTGCCAGCAGCCGGCCAAAGTGGGGATGCTGCACGCCCGAGATAATGTATTGCCAGCGGTAGGCGCCCAGTACGCCGGCCTTGATTTGCGCGGTCTCGTCGGCACTGAGCGATCTGGACACATTGTCCATGAAGTACTCGGCATCGGCCGCCGATTGTGCCTGCAGGATGGCGTCGACGGCGCCTACCAGCGCAATCAGGTCATTAACTGCCTGGTCGCATTCGGCCGGCGTGAGTTTCGCGTGCTCGGCCTTCCATTCCAGTTCATCGAGTACGACGTGCCGGCTTTCATCCTTCCAGTGAAATTTGAAGACGTCCTTGAACAGCGGGCACAACTCCTCGCGCGGGGCGATGCTTTTCGTGTAGTGCGTTTGCACAAACAGCTCGATATGGCAGGTCAGCGCCAGCACCGACCAGGTGCTGGCCGCCAGTACCGCACGCGCCACATCGTTGGCATCGGCCACTTGGCGATAGCCTGCGGGCAAGTGCGAGTCCAGCATCGTTTCCATGCGCCGGAACAGCTCCTGGTGCTTGATCTCGTCGTTGGAAAAGCGCACCAGCGCTTCGAGGGCGAGCTGATCGTCAAAGACATGGGCGCGCCCCTGGTCGAGCATCTTGGCACTGATAAAACGCTCGACCAGGCCAAAGAGGTACGCGTAGGTCCGGCCCTGAATCTGACTGAGCAGGCGCGCCTCGTGCGCGGCGAGAAAGGTCAGGCGGTCGATCTGCGACAGCCCGTCAGGCAGGAATTTACGCGAGAAGTCGAAACGACGGTCCTGGAGCAAATCGCGATCGATTTGCCATTCCGATTTTTTCGATGACCTGACCATTTGCGCATAACGGGCGGCGTTGCCTGAATCCGGGCCGGGTATGGTCGTGAGGGTGTTCATATCGATCTCCTGCTGTGGGGCCGCTACGGTTGACGTCGGAACCCTTCGCCATGGGTGAGCCTGGGGGGCTCGTGTCGGTCGCCGGGTCCGCGTTGGTGCTAATCTAGGTGTCGCCTTTGCGGACGTGAATGCTCCGTACGCCTGATTACCTGCTCCGGGCTCCGGAAGGGAGGGTTGGCACATGCTGGATGCGCTTTCTGATGTCTTGCGAGTGATTCGGCTGTCTGGAGGGGTGTTCCTCGAGGCGGAACTCACCGCGCCCTGGTGCATTAACGGCAGGCTCTCGGCGGATGACTGCAGCCCGTTCCTGACGGCGCCCCGACACGTCATGTCATCGCATTTTGTCGCGGCGGGGCACATGCAAATAAGCATCGACGGTGGTGCCGCCGTCGACGTGGGGGCCGGCGAACTCGTGCTGCTTCCGCGCAATGACGCTCATTCGTTTGGCAGCGACCTGAGCATTGAACCCATGCCGGTAAAGGACGTTATCCAGCCGCCGGAAGTCGGCGCGATTTCACGGATCAATTGCGGCGGGGGCGGCGAGGCCACCCAGTTATTGTGCGGATTCCTCGGCTCTGAAACGCCCTTCAGTCCGTTGCTGTCGTCGCTGCCATCCTTGTTGAAGCTGGACTTGCGCGCGACGGCTTCGGGCGCCTGGATCGAAAGCTCATTCCGTTTCGCGGTCAGTGAAATCGCGGCGGGGCGCGTCGGCTCGACAACGGTCATCGCCAAGCTCTCGGAATTGTTGTTTGTCGAGGCCGTCAGCCAGTATGTCGCCAGTCTTCCCGAGGAGCGGCGCGGCTGGCTGGCAGGGTTGCGAGACCCGCACATCGGGCGTGCGCTGGCGTTGCTCCATGCCCGGCCAACCGACAGCTGGACGGCGGAAGCATTGGCTCAGGAGGTGGGTATGTCGCGCTCGGTATTCGCGGAGCGATTCACGGCGTTGGTCGGACAGCCACCGATGCAATACCTGACCCTCTGGCGTATGCACGTGGCGGCTCAACAGCTGCGCGAAGGTCGCGGTAATGTGGCGCAGATCGGCTTTGCCGTTGGCTACGAATCCGAAGCCGCGTTCAGTCGCGCCTTCAAACGCCAGTTCGGCACATCCCCTGGCACTTGGCGCAGACAATCGGCATGAGCCGTGACGGCTCGCTAGCGTCAGAAAGGGCGAAGTGGCGGCCTCTGATGAAGCCGCCCTGTTTCGCCTGTTTGATCAGTTGCCGCTTGGCATCGACAAGTTGATGCCTTCTTTTTTCAGGGCATCCCGTACGGATTGGAATTTCTGGTATTGCGACAGCTCGATTGGCCCGTCATACCCCATGCTTTGCAGTTTGCGTGGTGGGTAATCGGCATAGGTTTTCATCAGCTTCATGATCGCCGCCGTGATCGGCACCATCGTCCAGGTGCGCTCGGTGAAGTTGTTCATGAACAGGTCATAGCGCTCTTGCGGGTCTTGCCACAAATCGAAGACTTGCGGCACGGTTGCCACATATTTTTCCGCGCCTTTCCACCCCAGGTTGGTGTCCACCGCCAAGCCACCGGTTTGCGCGCCATCGTCGCCGCGCAGGTTGAACACGGCCTTGTAGTTCCCGACACGGGCCGCCCCCGGCGACAATTCGTTCTCGGTAAAGTAGAACCACTCCTTGCGTGGAGAAGGGCCACTGGCAGTGAGTACGGGGGTCATGTCGTAGCTGTCGAAGATGATCGGCTGACCTTCACGATCTTTCTCGGGCAGCTTCACGCCGGCAACCGAGGCGAAGGTGGCCATCAAATCCAGGCCCCCGAGTAACTCGTGGTTTTTGGTGTCTGGCTTGATCTTGTCTGGCCATACGGCAATGGCGGGCACCCGGTTACCGCCCTCACGCACCGTGCCCTTGGTCCCGCGGAACGGGGTGTAACCGGCATCCGGATACACATCCTGCCAGGCACCGTTGTCCGTGGTGTAAACCACCAACGTGTTCTTATCCAGGCCGAGCGCCTTGAGCTTGTCCATGATCCGACCGATGTGAGTGTCGAGTTCGACGATCGAGTCGGCGTACTTGGACTTGGACATGGACTTATGAATGAACTCCGGTGCCGGCATGTTGGGCTGGTGCACTTTCATAAAGTTGATGTTGATGAAAAAGGGCTTGTCCGATTTGGCCGCGGTGTCGAGAAACTCAAGCGCCGCTTTTTCGACGTAGTTGTCAAAGAACGGAATGCCGACCACGCCGGGCTTGCCGTCTACCACAGGCGTGTCGACGTACTGGCCGTTGATCTTGAATTCCTCGACCGGTTTTTCACCCGCCTTGCCGGACAACGCGCCCTTGGTCACCCGTTGAAACATGGCGCGGGTTTCCGGGTCCATGTCGGGGAACCAGGTCGGGTCACCGTAAGTGTAGGCATTGAGGTGGTACAGGCCGACGTATTTCATCACGTCATAACCCTGCGCATTGGGCAGCGCATAATCAGCTTCGCCCAAATGCCATTTGCCGGTGAAATAGGTGTCGTAGCCACCGGTTTTCAACACCGATGCCAACGTCCACTCGGCGGCGGGCAGACCACCGCCCTGGCCCTGGAAGGCCACGGTCGTCATGCCGCTACGGTTGGGGATTCGTCCGGTTTGCATGGCCGCGCGACCGGGTGTGCAGCTTGGCTGGGCATAAAACGAGTAAAACGTGACACCTTCTGCCGCCAACTGATCGATGCTCGGCGTGGGCATGCCTCGACCGACCCCACCGCCGTAAGGACCGAGGTCGCCATAGCCGGTATCGTCGGAGACGATAAACAGAATGTTGGTCTTGTCCGTTTGAGCCGCGTGGGCCAGTCCGTTGAATGACAAAAGCGCAGCAAACACTATAGATAACCTGAAACGATCCGATAACTGTTTCATACCAGGATTCCTCGTTATTTCATGGTGCTGGCAACCGGGCGATGAGTGCACGACAACATTGACCCTTGGTGCATTAACCACCGAGCAATTTGCCTGGGTACTGCGTACAGAATCATTTTCCCGTTGTGATATGACCCTCCACAGATACAGGCGCAGAAAAGAGTCTAGTGCGGTTTTTTCAAATGAACGGGGCGATTGCAGCGCTTGGTGGTGTATGTAACGTCAGGGTTACAACAGAATAAATCCCAGCCATGAACACAATCGCCACATAAAGCCCGACTCGACTCAACAGTGACTAGAGGTGCTTTATCGAGTCGCGTGCGCCACATCGCCGCAGAAAATATCGGCGCTGCCATCCTCGGGTGAAGTGCGCACGACAATGGAGTACTTGCCAGATAACAGGTCTGGCATTTTTATCGGCGCGCTTCTGTAAAAGGTCCATCCGCCGGTCCCCGCATTGGGTTCGGTATTGACCTTATCGTTCATGGCGAACGCGGCAGGCCCGGGTTGCTGGCAACTACCTTTGTTGATGAAGGTGTAGAGGCGCGGGGGCAGGATGGTTCCGTTTGGAACGCCGGTTATATAGAAGTCAAAGTTGGTTTGATTGCCTTCGCCAGTCAAAGTGGTCGTGGCGGTATGACCGGGGTTCCTCTGGGTCGCTGTCAAAGGAAGATTCATTGACGGGTTTGATGAGTGGGTGCAGCCGAAGAGACTTGCGGTGATCAATAGTGCTGACAGGGGGGGACAGACTTTCATTGCCAACCTCCAATAGTGGAAGAAGTGCGGTGGGGGGACTCTTGGGTATAGCTCATGCACGCGGCGTTGCGTTCTTGAATATCCCGCGCTGTCGCCAAAGTGCATGAGATTTCGGCAAGCGAACCACTAACCCGGATCTTTTTTCACTGTGCTTGCCATTTGGGCCAGAACGGTTTCACGCTGACAAATTTCCTCTTCCACGCCCCTCACTTCATTCATGTAAACCTCGACGGCGGGCGGCAGTGAGCGCTCTTTCAGGTAGATAAAGCCATAGCGGGTGCGCAGGGCGAGATCATGGAGGGGTAACGGTACGACCTCGCCGGCGAGGAACTCTCGCTCAAAAGTCGATAAATTCCCTACCGCCAGGGCGTTACTGTTCTCGACGAATTTTACGATTTGCATGGGCACGTCTATTTCAATGGCCGGTACAAAATCACCGTTCACCGCATCGTATGCACCGGCACAGCCCAACGTTGCCGGGAGTAAATGGCTGGCCAGTCGCAGCGGAATACGCGAAGCCACCCAGGGATAATCGAGTGTTTGCGCCAACGTCAATGCACGCTTTTGTGAAAGCAGAGGATGGCCGGGCCGAGAAAACAAGCGTCCCTGGTGCTCACCCAACAACTCACAGGTGAATTCGTCCCGACCCTCCAGGGTGCTGATTTCGGCAATCCCCAAATCCACTACGCCGGTCGCGACCTGATGAGCCACGTCACGCCATCCGGCAACATGGGCCGTGACGTTGATGTGCGGATGCCGGGCATGCAGCCGCGCGATGCCGGTGTATCCACTGGTGATACTTGGATAGGGACCCAAGGCCACTTTCAGCGCGCCGATATCACCTCCTGCCAGCAAGGCAATGTCACGCCGCAAATCTTCCTCGGCCACTAACAAGCGCCGACTTTTTTCACGAAGTAAATGACCGAACGCCGTCAACGCAATGCCTTCAGGGCGGCGGTCGAACAGCGTGACGCCGAGTTCACTCTCCAGTAATTGAATGCTTTTGCTCAGCGCAGGCTGGGAAACCCCTAACGCTTTGGCGGCTCGACCAAAGTGCGCATGTTCAATCAATGCCAGGAACTGACGTAAGCGGCGGGGCGTCATGTCATAACCTTTATGTTATTGAAAACCACTGAAACGGAATTTTTCGTAATGAAATGAATATGCTATTCATGGCCAGGCGGGTCAAGTTGACGCGTACCCAATCAATAAAATCGGGCGCAATTATCCGCATTGACGCTCTTGGCAGCCCTTGGCACAGGAACCCCTTCATGCACAACAAGACCCTTCATCTGGCACTGACAATTACGCTGGGCTGTGGCGCTGGCCCTGGCGTTTTTGCTGCCGATGCAAACGGCGCAAGTTCTGATCCTTCGTCAACAAAAAGTGCGCACTTCGATCCCAAAGGCAAACCGCCTTCGGCCTACACGATCGAACTGCAAAACGGTGTACGCAAGACACTTCCGTTCGGTGACAAACGAGATTTTGAAGAGGCCAGGAAAGGCTTTATAGCGGCACCGACTTACAACAAGATCATGGCTGAAGCCGGAAATGTCGCCTGGAACATGGGCAGCTATGACTTCCTGCTCGACGGCAAGGACTACGACAGCATCAACCCGTCGTTGCAGCGTCAGGCGATACTCAATATGGCCTTTGGTCTGTACGAGGTGGTTCCGGACAAGATTTACCAAGTGCGCGGGTTTGACCTGGCGAACATCACGTTCATCAAGGGCGATACGGGCTGGATTGTGTTCGACACGCTGATGTCGAAGGAAACCGCCAAGGCTGCGCTGGACTTCATCAACGAAAAACTCGGCAAGCGCCCGGTCGTAGCGGTGGTGATCTCTCACTCCCATGCCGACCACTTCGGTGGCGTGCGCGGGTTGGTCGATGAGGCTGATGTGCGCAGCGGTAAAATCCCGCTGATCGCACCGACCGGGTTCATGGAGCATGCGGTGGCTGAAAACGTCTACGCCGGCAACGCAATGACCCGGCGCGCATTTTTCCAATATGGCGTGCTGTTGCCGCACAGCCCTTATGGCCACGTCGACATGGCCATCGGAAAAAATGCGTCCATTGGCAACATGGGCCTGATCGAACCCAATCGCTATATCTCGAAAGACTTCGAGACCCTGACGATCGATGGCGTGGAGATGGAGTTTCAAAGTACGCCGGGCACTGAAGCGCCGGCGGAGATGAATACCTGGTTCCCGCAATTCAAGGCATTCTGGGCCGCGGAAAACATCGTTGGCACCCTCCATAACATCTACACCCTGCGCGGTGCCTTGGTCCGTGATCCTCTGGTCTGGTCGAAGAACATCAACAACGCTTTATATCGCTACGGACAACAGGCGGACGTCATGTTCGCCGCGCACAGTTGGCCACGTTGGGGCAATGAGCGGATCCAGGACGTGATGCGCGCACAGCGCGACGCCTACGCCAACCTGAATAACGCGGTGCTGCACGCGGCCAACCAGGGCGTCACCATCAACGAGATTCACAACGTCTACAAATTGCCGGACAGCCTGAAAAACAACTGGGCGACCCACAGCTACCACGGCTCCGAAGAGCACAACAGCCGCGCTGTGATCAACCGCTACCTCGGTTACTGGGATGCCAACCCGGCGACGCTGATGCCGCTGTCACCGAAGGATTCGGCACCGCTGTACGTGGAGATGATGGGGGGCTCAGAGAAGATAATGACCAAGGGCAAATCCTTGTTCGATCAGGGCAAATATCGCGAAGCCTATGAAATTCTCAATAAGCTGGTGTATGCCGAACCCCAGAACGCCGAGGCCAAGGACTTGCTCGCAGACGTCTATGAACAGGTGGGGTATCAGAAGGAAAGTGCCGGCGTGCGCAACAGCTTCCTTGCGGCGGCGTATGAGTTGCGCAACGGCATGCCAAAGGGTGTACCACCCAAAACCACCGGGCCTGACATGATCCGCGCCATGAGTACCGAGTTGTGGCTGGAGTACCTCGGCATCGCCCTGGATGGCAGCAAAGTGGCGAATCAACACTTCGTCTTGAACCTCAAGACGCCCGACAACGGGGAACAGTTTGTGGTTGAGTTGAGCAATTCAACTCTGACCAATATCAAGGGGCAGCAGGCGAAAAATGCCGACCTTACGATCACCCTTGATCGTGCTGATCTTGAAGGTGTTATGGCGAGGAAAACCAGCTTCGCTCAACTGGTCGGGGCCGGCAAAGCCACGTTCGTGGGCAACCACAAACCCTTCGAACAGTTGATGGCCGCGATCACCCCGTTTACCCCCACCTTTGAACTGCTGCCCGGCACGCAGCAGTAACCATCAGGGCCGCGCTTTTTCTGTTCAGGCGCAAGCTACCTTGCGCACCTGCTGACACCAGGTGCGCGAGGTGCGCAAAACCGACATGACGTTGGTGGCCTGGCGGGGGAGTGTGCGCTCAACGCCGGGCGCCTGGTTCAAGTACTGGAAGACTGGGCGCCCTGGTTTTCAGCTCTACTACCCGAGTCGACGTGCGAGATTCGGGAAAATTGCACATTGACCACTGTTGCCTACGCTTATCTCTTGCTTTGTCGATTCCAGGTGATGGGCAATGGATCTAATACAGCGATGGAGTTACACCTCTACGGCACTGTTCGCTTCATTGTGCTTCGTGCCCATGGCCCAGGCTGAGGACTCGGCAGAATTGGCCAAACAAGCCCTCAACCCGGTGGCAGCCATGTACAGCCTGCCGGTGCAGTACAACTGGGACCAGAAAATGGGGCCGACCGGAGAGGGCATGCACAGCGTGACCAATATTCAGCCGGTCCTGCCATTTACCCTCAATGACGACTGGAACCTGATTTCGCGCACGATCCTGCCGGTCATTGATCAGCATGGTCTGGCACCTGACGGCGCGGCGGACAAGTCCGGCGTTGGCGATATCACCCAGAGCTTCTTCTTTTCGCCGAAAAAGCCCACGGACAGTGGCTGGATACTCGGCGTCGGCCCGGCAATATTGATTCCTACCGGCAGTGATGAATTGCTCGGTAGCGAGCAGTGGGGCATCGGCCCGACTGCGGTTGCGCTGAAACAGGCCAATGGCTGGACTCACGGGATACTCGCCAACCATATCTGGGGCCTGGACGGCAGCCCGCCAGACAACAAGGAAAAGGTCAACCAGACCTTCCTGCAACCGTTCCTTTCCTTTACAACCAGCACTCTCACGACCTACGGGGTGAACACTGAGTCCACCTATAACTGGCAGTCACGCGAATGGTCCGTGCCGGTCAATCTGACGGTCACACAACTGTTGAAAATCAGCGGGCAACCCCTGACGGTGCAAGCCGGTCCACGCTACTGGCTCGACAGCCCGGATGACGGGCCACAGGGGTGGGGGTTTCGATTCGCGGTGACGTTGTTGTTTCCACGCTGAGACGGAGGCGACTGCAAGAGGTGAATAATGGACCCTCGCCGGGTTGACCGTAGACCGTTTCGCTGCTGTTTCACCGTATACCTCTCGCGGTCTCCCAGCTTTGTGACCTCGTCCACCGTCATGCTGCCCGGTACCACGGCCCCGACCCCGCCACTCGCGCCTCAACCGACGGACCTTCCGTGCGGTCTGGCCAGCCAACCCCTTTCTGGCGGCGTCCGCTGAGGCAAACCCTTCGGTGTCGTTCAACGTTTCGCCGATGCGTCGCACGGCCTGAAATCTTGCCAACAGCGCATACCTCAACGTCGCAAAACCCTCAAAGCAACCGTTCAATGGCAGAATCCCCTCAACTCGACCGTTTTGGAGAACACCATGCTTCGTGCGTTTGAACGAAGGCTCGACCCTTTTCCTCCTGACGAGGTGCCACCGCCACCCGCCGGCCTGGCGCGTTTCCTGTGGGCCTGCACGCGGGGCGCCCGCGGTTACATCCTGGCGCTTGCGCTGCTCAGTGCCGCTGTGTCGATTTACGAAGCCTGGCTGTTTTCCTTCCTCGGTCAGGTCGTGGATCTGCTGTCGACCTGGCAGGCCGGCGGGGAAGCGGCGGCGCAGGAAAGTCGCGTGTTGTGGGGCATCGGCATCGTCATGGTGACGAGTGTCGGGCTGGTGGCGTTGCGCACCATGGTGCAGCACCAGATCTTGGCGATTAACTTGCCGTTGCGGCTGCGCTGGGACTTCCATCGTCTGATGCTGCGGCAAAGCCTTTCTTTTTTTTCCGACGAGTTTTCTGGCCGCGTCACGACCAAGGTGATGCAGACGGCGCTGGCCGTACGCGATGTGCTGTTCACCCTGATCGAGATCGCCCCCGGGATCGGGGTGTATTTCATCGCGATCATCGCCCTGGCCGGCGGCTTCGCCCTCAAACTGATGCTGCCGTTCATTGCCTGGGTCGCGTTGTTCGGGCTGGCCATGCTGTACTTCGTGCCTCGCCTGGGGAAAGTCGGGCAGGAACAGGCCAATGCGCGGTCGATGATGACCGGGCGTATCTCGGACGCCTACACCAACATCACGACGGTGAAACTGTTCTCCCACTCCAATCGTGAAGCGCATTTCGCGCGTGCCGCGATGGAGGATTTCAAGCAAACCGGCTTTCGCCAGATGCGCCTGGTCAGCCAGTTCGAGATCGTCAACCAGGCGTTGGTGGTGGGTTTGATCATGGCAGCCGGTGGCTATGCGCTGTGGCTCTGGCACCAGGGTGAGGTCGGCGCAGGTGCCGTGGCGGCCATCACCGCCATGGCGTTGCGTATCAATGGCATGTCGCACTGGATCATGTGGCAAATGACCTCGCTGTTCGAGAGCATCGGCACCGTGCAGGATGGCATGGCCACCTTTACCCGCGGTCCCAAGGTGAAGGATGCCCCGGACGCAGGCGTGCTGGTGACCTCCGGTGGCGCGGTCACCTTCGATAACGTGAGCTTTAACTACAACGGCGAACGCCAGGTGCTCGATGGCCTGAGCCTGAGCATCCGCGCGGGCGAAAAAATCGGCCTGGTGGGCCGCTCCGGCGCCGGTAAATCCACGCTGATCAATCTGCTGTTGCGCTTCTATGACGTCGACAGCGGGGAGATTCGAATCGACGGCCAGAACATCGCACACGTGACGCAAGACAGCTTGCGCGGCGCCATCGGTATGGTCACGCAGGACACCTCGCTGCTGCACCGTTCCATTCGCGACAACATCGCCTACGGCCGTCCCGATGCGACCGACGCACAAATCCGCATCGCCGCGGCCAATGCCCAGGCCCACGAGTTCATCAGCCAACTGAGCGACCGGCAAGGCCACACCGGCTACGACACCCTCGTGGGTGAGCGCGGCATCAAGCTGTCGGGCGGCCAGCGCCAACGCGTCGCGATTGCCCGGGTGATGCTCAAGAACGCCCCCATCCTGCTACTCGACGAGGCCACCAGCGCGCTCGACTCGGAAGTAGAAGTCGCGATTCAGGACAGCCTCGATGAAATGATGCAGGGCAAGACGGTGATCGCCATCGCTCATCGGCTGTCCACGATCGCGGCCATGGACCGGCTCATCGTCATGGATGACGGACGCATCATCGAGCAGGGCACCCACACCGAACTGCTGGGGAAGAACGGCCTCTATGCGCGGCTTTGGCAGCATCAAAGCGGCGGTTTTTTGGGTGAGGACATGGGCGTAATCGAGGCTATGGATCAGGTGTGAGCCGTGGCTCGATCAACTGAGCAGGTGATTCGTCATTCACGTGTTCACTAAAGACGCCAACTATCACTTCGGAGTATTCGATGTGGCGGAGTGTGCCTTGCCCTCGAACACTGTGCCCCACACCTTGATGTCGCGAAGCCCTTTCACGCCAACGTCATAGGGGTCTTTATCGAGTATGGCAAAGTCGGCGAGCTTGCCTGATTCAATACTCCCTATCTCGTTTTCCATGCCGATCATATAAGCGGCGTCGATGGTGATGGCGCGGATGGCCTGATCCAGTGTCAGCCGCTCGGAGGGGGCAAACACTTTTGCGCTCAGGGTTTCGCGCGACGCGGCGGTCCAGGCCAGGAACAGTGGTTCTGCGGGTGCCATGGGGAAGTCCGAGTGCAGCGCTACCGGCACATTACGCCTTACCAAACCGCCCAATGGCGCAATGCGTGCGGCGCGATCAAAGCCAAGGCCCGTCTCGGCATAGCGATCACCCAAGTCATAGAGATAGAAGGGGTTGGCGGAGACCTGGGCGCCGAGCCTGGCTATGCGTCGCGAGGTGCCGTCGTTGGCATAACCGTAATGCTCGATCGTGAAACGATGATCTGCGTGCGGTTTTTCGTCCTCCAGGGCCTGCAATGTGTCGAGCACCATTTTGGCACCACCGTCGCCATTGGTGTGCACATGGATCTGGTAACCGGCATTCCAGTAGCTGCGGGCAAATTCGGCAAATGCGTCCGGCTGGGTAATCCACTCGCCTTTGTGGCCATCGATATAACCCGGGTCGCTGATCTGCATGGCCTGCGAGAACATTGCACCGTCTGCAAACAGCTTGATGGCGTTATTGAAGACCAGATGCCGGGTGTTCTGATCCTTCAACTGGCCGACCCGTTCCATCGCCGCCTCGGGGCTCTTCAGGGCGAGGCTGAGCTTGTAGACATCGGGCGTCAGGCGCACTCGAATCGGCGAATCTGCGGTATCCATGGTGCGCTTGAGGGCGGCCATTTCCATGTCCCAATTCGTGCTGCCGGTGGACAGGTCTGCGACTGTCGTCACGCCATTGTAGGTCAGGTAGTCACGCGTCTTTAAGTACGCCGGGTCAACTGAAACGGGGTCGAGCAGACTGCCTGCCAGGTAAGGCAAGACCACGCTGAACATACCGTCTTCCCAGAAATGGCTGCTCTTCCAATTAATCTGCGGGTGATCCTTGTACTTGTTTTCGTCCAGCCCCCTGGACCTCAGCAACGCCATCATGGGGGTATTGAAGTACACCTCGTGCATCGAGCGTTGCAGCACCATGATGGGTACATCCTTGGAGATGCCGTCCAATACTTCGCGCGACAGTTCACCGTGGGTGTCTGCGCTGAAGCCCCAGGTCATGAATATCGGTGCGTCTTTGTTGCGCTGGGAAAATGCTGTTTCGAGGGCTGCCCGATAGGCTTTTTCACCAAGGGTGGCGGGAGTTTGATGGCCCATCACATTCCAGGGCTCGGGGGTGATCCAGACGGTCTGAAAGGCGATTGCTCCAAGCATGGGATGCATGTGCGGGTCGATCAAGCCAGGCATCAATACCTTGTCTTTGAACTGGGGGTCGACCGTGTACTGTTTATCCTTCAACCAGGGCGCGAGGTCTTGCAGAGAGCCTACACCGAGGATCATCCCGTCGCGCACGGCGACGGCGGTCGCGGTGGGTCGTGTCGGGTCCATCGTGACAATTTTTTTCGCGGTGAAGACAGTAATCGCGTTTGGATCCTCTTGTGCCATGACGGTGCGTACTGCCACCAAGGCAACCAACGCGCAGATTGTCGATTCAAGAGCCCGTTTCATTGATGCATCTCCTTTGCGGAACAGCCGAGGGACGCGTGCTCGCGTTACATGCCCGAGTTTGCACAATGGCCAATTTCAATGCGTATGAGCCTGTATTAGCCCTGCCAGACCCAGCACTCGACTTGCGACAATGAAACAAGCATCCGATTCGGCGCACCCGGTTATCGCGTCTGCCTTCAAAGCGGTATCGCGTCGGTAAACGGTTTTGCCTTCCTTGATCGTCTCAAGCACCTTGATTTCAGCAATTTTCAGCGGATCTACAGTGAGTGAATTACCGTCAAGCACTGCAAAGTCAGCGAGCTTGCCTGCCTCGAGCGAGCCCTTTGATTTCTCTTCGAAGTGCTGATAGGCCGACCAGAGCGTATGGGCCTTCAGCGCCACCAATGGAGTCGTTCGATGTTCGGGACCAAGCACCTTGCCGCTACGTGTCACGCGATTGACCGTGGAAGAAATAACCCGCAGCGCGTCAGGCATCGCCACCGGCGCGTCATGGTGCGAGGTGAAAATCATGCCCCGCTCGATGGCCCAGCCCGTCGGTGAAATGTTGGCCGCACGATCAGGGCCCAATACCGAATCTCGATGCCAGTCACCCCAGTAATAGGTGTGCATCGGGAAAAAAGACGGAATGATGCCCAGCGCCTTGAACGCTTCGACCTGATCCAAACGTGCAGTCTGCGCATGTATGGCCACCGGGCGGCGATCAGCCATGCCATATTTTTTTTCAGCCGCACGTACAGCGTTGATGAATTGATCGATGGCGGCATCGCCGTTCACGTGTGCCAGAACTTGCCAGTTATTGTTGAAAGCTTGATCAACGAAGCCATTGACCTGTTGGTCAGTGAACGCAGAGTAGCCTTGATAATCCGGCTTTTGCCCGCTCGGCACTTTGTAATAAGGTTGAGTGAGCCATGCGGTTTTACCCTGCGGCGAACCGTCGAGCGTGAGCTTGATCCCTCCGAGACGGAAGTGACCTGAATAGGTACGTGACAACCAGGGCGCCTTCATTGCCTCCGCGCCCACGGTAATATCGGGATAAGCCACTACGTCGATGTCCAGCTTGCCACTGTTGGCCACCGCTTCCATGGTCGCCACCGAGGCGAGCGATGCTTTGCCTTCCTGTGCGGTGGTGTAGCCGAAGCGCTTGTATAGATTAACGCCTGCTGCGAATAGCGCCTTATTGGCATCCGGACTGAGTTTGCCCATCAGGCCGAAGAGCTGGCTAAAAAAAGCGTTCTCTTCGAGCACCCCATCAGGTTCTTGACTGCCTTTCTTGCGTCGAATGACGCCGCCGGGAGGGTTTTCTGTGCCCGCATCAAGCCCAAGGATCTCCAGGGCTTTACTGTTCATGGCCCCCAGATGCCCGGATTGGTGCACGATCACCACCGGCAACGTGGTCGAGACTTGGTCCAGATCGTCGCGTGTTGGATGGCGCTGTTCTTTGAGTTGTGCATCGTCATAGCCGAACCCGACAATCCAGCCGTATTCGACGGTGAGCTTCTGGTTCTGCTCGGCCCAGGCCTTTAGCGCAGCCTGCAATTGGGCAATGTCGTTCACGCCACCGTCCGGACGCGGCAGCAGATTGGCGGAGATCGCCTGAATGCCGGTATTGAACACATGGCCATGTGGGTCGATGAAACCGGGCACCAGGGTGTTGCCAGCCAAGTCGACCAGCTGTGTTTCGGGGCCCTTGTACTTCATGACCTCGTCGCGATATCCGACGGCGAGAATACGGCCGTCCTTGACTGCAATTGCCTCAGCCTGCGGCTGAAGCTCATTGACGGTGATGATGTCACCACCTGTGTAGATGGTATCGGCAGTGGTATTCGCCCCAGTCTGCGCCTGCGCCTCCAACGAGTGCGTGACAACCAAGGTCAGTAAGGCGCATCCAATCGCTTTAGCTGTCAGTTTCATTGTTGGCTCTCTCGCACTGAAATGACGAGTGGTAGGTATTCGATGAATATTGGCCGACGGGTTTGACGGGTTTGCCGTTCTGTAAAAAATCAGGACTGGATCGCTCCTGATTTTGTAGGCAAATACAAGAGTCGTCTTTCGGCTGCGAACTCAAGTGTCAGATGCAACACACTAGCTTCTGTGTAAGCAAAAGGCTTGATACAGATCAAGTAAAGACGCCGAATTTATTACAGTAAGAGCCTGGCCGCGGCGATGTGCGTGAAGGTGGCAACTTTTTCGCGTCCGCTATTGGCCGTTAGTTACCTGTCAAAACCAAGACCCTCGATACTCTGAACGCCACTGGTGAGCAACAACCACTTTCCGTCGCCCCACGTGCCCATCGCGATTTTGCCCGCTACAATGCGCACCTACCGTGATAACCAGATAAAAAATATGTCTCTTCCCAAACATCACCTGGAATTGCTCAGCCCCGCCCGTGACGTGAGCATCGCTCGCGAGGCTATTCTGCACGGTGCCGACGCCGTGTACATCGGTGGCCCGAGCTTCGGCGCCCGGCACAACGCCTGCAACGAAGTCAGCGATATTGCGCAACTCGTGGAGTTCGCCCGTCGCTATCACGCCCGCGTGTTCACCACGATCAACACGATCCTGCATGACAACGAACTGGAGCCGGCGCGCAAGCTGATCCACCAGTTGTACGATGCTGGCGTTGACGCGTTGATCGTTCAGGATCTGGGGGTGATGGAGCTGGATATCCCGCCGATCGAGCTGCACGCCAGCACCCAGACCGACATCCGTACACTGGCACGGGCGAAGTTCCTGGACCAGGCGGGTTTCTCCCAACTGGTATTGGCCCGCGAGCTGAACCTGCAAGAGATTCGCGCCATCGCCGACGAGACCGATGCCGCGATCGAGTTCTTCATTCACGGCGCCTTGTGCGTGGCGTTCTCCGGGCAGTGCAATATTTCCCACGCCCAGAACGGTCGTAGCGCCAACCGGGGCGACTGCTCCCAGGCCTGTCGTTTGCCGTATACCCTCAAGGACGACCAGGGCCGCGTCGTCGCCTACGAAAAACACCTGCTGTCGATGAAAGACAACAACCAGAGCGCCAACATCCGGGCGTTGGTCGAAGCCGGGGTTCGCTCGTTCAAGATTGAGGGGCGCTACAAGGACATGGGTTATGTGAAGAACATCACGGCCTATTACCGTCAGCGTCTGGACGACGTGCTGGAAGATCGCCCGGACCTGGCGCGGGCCTCCAGCGGCCGCACCGCGCACTTCTTTGTGCCCGACCCGGACAAGACCTTCCACCGCGGCAGCACCGATTACTTCGTCACTGATCGCAAGATCGACATCGGTGCTTTCGACTCTCCGACCTTCACAGGCTTGTCGGTGGGTGTGGTGGAGAAGGTCGGCAAGCGTGATTTGCAGGTGGTGACCTTCGAGCCGCTGTCCAACGGCGATGGCCTCAACGTGCAGATCAAGCGCGAGGTGGTGGGCTTTCGCGCGAACATCGCCGAGCCCAAGGGCGAGTTCCTCGAAGACGGCCAGAAGCGCTATCGCTACCGGGTCGAGCCCAACGAAATGCCGGACGGGATGTTCAAGTTGCGGCCCAACCATCCACTGAGCCGCAACCTTGACCATAACTGGCAGCAAGCCTTGCAGAAGACTTCCGCCGAGCGTCGTATCGGTTTGAGTTGGGTGGCACGTCTTGACGAGCAGCGCCTGCAACTGACCGCCACGAGTGAGGAGGGCGTCAGCGCCAGCCTGTCGCTGGACGGGCCGTTCGGTCTGGCCAACAAGCCGGAGCAGGCCCTGGAGCAACTGCGCGATCTGCTCGGTCAACTGGGCACCACGGACTACCATGCCACCGCGGTTGAACTGGATGCACCCCAGGCGTTTTTCATTCCCAACTCGCAACTCAAAGCCTTGCGCCGCGAGGTGATTGAGGCGTTGACCGCGGCCCGTTTGCTCGCCCACCCGAGAGGTCATCGCAAGGCCGAAACCACTCCGCCGCCGGTGTACCCGGAGTCGCACCTGTCGTTCCTGGCCAACGTCTACAACCAGAAGGCGCGGGACTTCTATCACCGCCACGGCGTCAAGCTGATCGACGCAGCGTTCGAAGCCCATGAAGAAACCGGAGAAGTGCCGGTGATGATCACCAAGCACTGCCTGCGGTTCTCCTTCAATCTGTGCCCCAAGCAAGCCAAAGGCGTCACCGGTGTGCGCACCAAAGTCGCGCCGATGCAACTGGTGCACGGTGACGAAGTGCTGACCCTGAAGTTCGACTGCAAGCCTTGCGAAATGCACGTCATCGGCAAGATCAAGGGGCACATCCTTGACCTGCCGCTGCCGGGCAGTGTCTCGGAGCCGGTCGTGGGTTACATCAGTCCTGAAGACCTGCTGAAGACGATTCCTCGCGCGCCGCATTGAGTGACGGGCGAGCATATTGAGCTGCGCCGATCATCGTCAATACCGATGATCGGCGCAGCTCATCTGGACGGCCCCATGCAGTGGAGTTTGATCTAGCCTTAAGTGAACTCACGGGAGATAAAATCATGCCCGTCGTTCTCAGACATGTGATGGCCGTTGCTTCGGGTTTGTTTTTTTGTATCGCTGCGAGCGGTCAAGGGATTGCAGGCACCCAACAGCCACCGGCAATACTCCCGCTGGAATCCGAGGCGGTGCCCACACTCGTCGCCTATCCACCGCTTGCCGAGCCACTCGCCCGCGGTGTTGTCATCAT
The DNA here is from genome assembly GCF_031456615.1 of Pseudomonas sp. 3296. NCBI lineage: Bacteria > Pseudomonadati > Pseudomonadota > Gammaproteobacteria > Pseudomonadales > Pseudomonadaceae > Pseudomonas > Pseudomonas sp. 3296. Next base: position 50,530 of record NZ_JAVDUY010000009.1, on the reverse strand, counting down.
CCAGTATCAAATTGAGCACGCCAGGATCATGCCGGTATTTGGCAAAGCGGCGGTTGGTGTATCACCGCGTCTCGCTCACCTGCATGTGACCGTCGACGACTGGAAAGGCACCTGGGCGCACACCAGTGAAGATCCGATTATCGTGGTTGGGCTGACGCCCGGCACGCATAAGGTGCTGCTTGAAGTAGCCGACCCGACTCATAAAATTCTCACCAGTACGGAAGTGAGTTTTGTCGTTCCGCAGAAGTGAACAGCTTCAGACGACAGGTAAATAAATACGTCGCCTTTTTCGATGCTTTTTTTCGATGAAATAGGGCGATAAGAAATAACAAGACAGATTCATTAGTGTGCTTATGTGTTCAACTTCCGAAAACGTTAATAACTACTGTCTCAGAAATCTGCAGCTCTTAAAATAGCCTGGTGATTTCATTCAAGATCCGATCCTGGGTTTGAGCACTGGGCCTGTGACGATAAGCTACTGCCAAAAAAGCAACGCCTTCGTAGTCGCAGCGAATTGAAAAAGTCATACCTTCACGCATCCCATAGACTGATCTATCTCCTGCATCAACAAAATATCTCGCTTTTGTCAGCGCCGCACGGGCGTGCTTCAGGCAGTCAGCTTGGCTATACGAGTGTTGTATCCAGCTCGTCGTTACACGTACAGATGAAGTCTCGCTGTCATCAATAGGTGGTTGAGTAATTTCTTTCGTAGATGCAGTGCTGTTTTTATCGCTCGCGCAAGCGATCAGTCCAATTGAAATAACACTTATTAAAAATCCAAAACGAAGTCTGGAATACTTAAGTTGATTTCGCATGGAGTGACATTCCTGTGACGATCTGCAATGAACGAAGTGGTCGTTACTATTGTAGTAGCGGATTTCTGGTTTTTTGCTACTTATATTCAGTGACAGGATAGACCGTCTGCTTATAGGGCGCGCGATTTGGCAGCGAATACCCGTTTCTGGCTGATAGCTGACTGATTCAAGAGACCCTGCGTTCATCGCCTAGGCCTCTTGCCACAGGTATTCATCGTTTGATCGATGCTTTCACCCCCCCCATCCTTCCCTCACAGCCTTCCTGATCCCTTCCAGCAACATCGCAAACGCCGGGTTGTCATTGTTCTCGCGCCAGATCAAATGCAGCTCGCTCTGTACGCCTTCCCCCAGATCAATATCCCGGAACACCACGTTCTTGAATACCACGCTGGTGGCGCAACGCGGGACCAGGGCCAGGCCCATTCCAGCGTTGACCAGCGCCAGGATCGTCAGTGACGAACCGAGCCATTGCACGTATTCCGGGGCCACACGGGCCGAGCGCAGCATGCCGGTCAGCAGTTCGTTGAAGGGCGGGTAGGCGGCGTGGGAGTACATCAGGAACGGTTGCGCGTCGAGGTCTTTGACGGACACGGTGTCGGCAGTGGCCAGTGGGTGGCGACTGGGGACGGCGAGCACGAACGGCTCGCGCACCAGGCACTCGGTGGCGTAGCCCGGTTCCAGCAAGGGCGCGCGGACGATGCCCAGATCAATACGCCGGGCGCGAAGGGCTTCGTGCTGTTGGTAGGTGTTCATCTCCGACAGATCGATTTTGACATGAGGCTGTTTGAGCCTTGCTTCGGCGATGACCTTGGGCAGGAACTCATACACCGCGCTACCGACGAAGCTGATGTTGACTGAGCCAATGTCGCCTTCGGCAAACCGCCGGGCGGTGACGGCGGCTTGCTGGGCACGCTCCAGCAGGTTCTGCGCTTCGATGAAGAAGGCACGACCGGCGGCGGTGAGGGCGACGCTGCGAGTGGTGCGGGTGAACAGCTCGACACCCAGGTGATGCTCCAACAACTGGATCTGTCGACTGAGCGGGGGTTGCGTCATGTTCAGGCGTTCGGCGGCGCGACGAAAGTTGAGTTCGGTGGCCACCGTGGTAAAGCAGCGCAGTTGAGTCAGTTCGAACATTGATCTAATCCAGGTATCAATCGAATGCCAAGTTAGATTAGACGGGATCAATTGCCGCGTCCATGATCGGCTCGTCCCTAAAAAAACAATGATCGGGAGTTGCCTTTTGAATACCCTCCAGAATCCGCCAGACCCGAGTGTGCTGGCCCGCGCCGCGGCCAAGGTGAAGCGCCACGTGCTGCCGCTGTTCGTGGTGATGTTCATCGTCAACTACATCGACCGGGTCAACATCGGCTTCGTGCGCAGCCACATGGAAACCGATCTGGGCATCGGCGCAGCGGCCTATGGCCTGGGTGCCGGGTTGTTCTTCATCGGTTACGCGATCTTCGAAGTGCCCTCCAACATGCTGCTGCAACGCTACGGTGCTCGCGCCTGGTTGACGCGCATCATGTTCACCTGGGGCGCCGCCGCCATGGCCATGGCCTTCGTGCGCGGCGAAACCAGTTTCTATGTGCTGCGCTTCATTCTCGGCGCGGCCGAAGCGGGCTTTTTCCCGGGCATCATTTACTACTTCACCCAGTGGCTGCCGTCGACGGAGCGGGGCAAGGCCATGGCGATCTTTCTCAGCGGTTCGGCCATTGCGTCGGTCATTTCCGGCCCGGTGTCCGGTGCGCTGCTCAACGTCAGCGGTTTGAGCCTGCATGGCTGGCAGTGGATGTTCCTGATTGAAGGCTTCGCCTCCATTGTCCTGTGCGGTTTTGTCTGGTTCTGGCTGCAATCCCACCCGCGTGAAGCCAAGTGGCTGAGCGCTGAAGAGAAGGACGCGCTGGTGAGCGCCATCGCGCTGGAGCAGCAGGCTCGCGAAGCCGCGCAGACGATCAAACCGTCGATGTTCAAACTGTTGGCCGACAAGCAAATTGCGCTGTTCTGTTTTATCTACTTTTCCATTGCCCTGACCATCTATGGCGCCACGTTCTGGCTGCCGAGCATGATCAAGAAAATGGGCAACCTGGGCGACTTTCAGGTCGGCCTGTTCAACTCGATTCCGTGGCTGATTTCCATCGTCGCGATGTATGGCTTCGCCGCGATGGCCAGCAAATGGAAACACCAGCAAGCCTGGGTGGCGTTGACGCTGGTGATTGCGGCGTTCGGGATGTTCATGTCGACCACCGGGGGGCCGATCTTCGCCTTCGTCGCCATCTGTTTTGCGGCCATTGGTTTCAAAGCTGCGTCAGCGTTGTTCTGGCCGATTCCACAAGGCTATCTGGACGCGCGCATCGCCGCCGCAGTGATTGCCCTGATCAACTCCATCGGCAACCTCGGCGGTTTCGTGGCGCCGACGGCGTTCGGTTTTCTGGAACAGGAAACCGGCTCAATCGAGGGCGGGCTCTACGGCCTGGCCGCCACCTCGTTGGTCGCCGCCGTGTTGATCTTTTTCGCACGCACCGCACCCCGTGGTGACGCCTTGCGCGCGCTGACCGGTAAACCCGCCACGACCGCCTTGCCGCAATCCACTGTCAGTCACACCGCTTTGAAACCAGATCCAAAGGGAGCAGCCTCTTGAAAATCACACGAGTCACCGTCACCCCCATCGCTTTCCGTGATCCGCCGCTGCTCAATGCCAGTGGTATCCACGAACCGTTCGCGCTGCGCTCGATCATCGAGATCGAGAGCGACACTGGCTACATTGGCCTGGGGGAGAGTTACGGCGACGCGCCGGCGCTGGCGATCCAGCAGCAATTGCAAGACCAGCTGATCGGCCTCGACCCGTTCAACCTCAATCAGCTGCGCGCCATCGTGCAGGCCACCGTGGCGGCGAACAAACCCGCGAGCATCGCCGGCGCCGAACTGGCGCCCGGCTCTCACGCCAGCAAAGCGGTGAGCAATGCCTACTCGGCGTTCGAAGTGGCGTTCCTGGATTTGCAGGCGCACTCGCTGAACGTGCCATTGGTGGACTTGCTGGGCGGTGCGATCCGGGACGAGATTCCGTTCAGCGCCTACCTGTTTTTCAAGTACGCCCAGCACATCGATTCGCCCTACAAACCCGACAGTTGGGGTGAAGCGCTGAACGAAGAGCAGATCGTCGCCCAGGCTCGGCGCATGATCGAAACCTATGGTTTCAAGAGCATCAAGCTCAAGGCTGGCGCGCTGGAACCGGAGCATGAGGTGGCGTGCATCAAGGCGCTGAAAAAGGCCTTCCCGGGTTACCCGCTGCGGATTGATCCGAACGCTAACTGGTCGCTGGAAACCTCGATTCGCATGGCCGAACTGCTGGGCGACGACCTGCAATATTACGAAGACCCGACGCCGGGCCTGGAAGGGATGTCCGAACTGCACAAACGCACCGGCCTGCCGCTGGCGACCAATATGGTGGTGACTGATTTCGATGAGTTCCGCCGCAGTGTGGCCTTGAACAGCGTGCAGATCGTCCTCGCTGATCACCACTATTGGGGCGGTCTGCGCGATACCCAGGCGCTGGCGAAAATGTGCCAGACCTTTGGCCTGGGCGTGTCCATGCATTCCAACTCGCACTTGGGAATCAGCCTGATGGCCATGGCCCATGTCGCCGCCTCGGTGCCCAATCTCGATTACGCCTGCGACACGCATTACCCGTGGCAGGAGCCGGACGAAGAAGTGATCAAGGGCGGCAAGCTGCCGATCGTCGATGGTTGCGTGAAAATTACCCGGGCACCGGGGTTGGGCCTGGAGCTGGATCATGATCAATTGGGCAAGCTGCATGACCAATACCTGACGTGCGGCATTCGCCAGCGCGATGACGTGAAACAGATGCAGCGTTACAAGCCCGAGTGGAAAACCGTCAAACCGCGTTTTTGAGACGCTAACGCAATTTTGTAGCAGCTGGCGAAGCCTGCGTCCGGCTGCTACAAGGTTCGTGTAGCTTCAACCGCGTTTATTCAACGCCGCCTCAGCCGCCGCAATCTGCGCCTGGCGCTGGGCAATCACATCGCCCACCGGCGGCCCTTGGAAGCGTCGGGCTTCAAAGCCGAACCAGACAATCGCCGTCAGCACCAGGAAGCCGATGGTGATGTACAGCGCCCAATCGTTCGGTGGCTGAATGCCGATGATGAAAATGATCACCATCGACAGCACCGAGAGCAGGGCGAATACGGTGTACCAGAAGCGTCCCATGTTCCACGGCCCCATGGTCGGCCACTTCGAGGTCCCGTAGGTAAACAGGCCCAGCACGATGGGAATGATGAAAGAGAAGAACAGGAAGATCACCGTGCAGGACACCACGATCGTATACACCGGCGTGGCCCCGACCGAGATCACCGACGAGCCCCAGTCGAACAGCACGGCGAGGGTGGCACCCGTCCAGATCGCCGCCACCGGGCTGCGAAAGGTTGGCGAGACCGAGGCCAGTGCTCTGGAGAAGGGCAGGCCGCCGTCACGGGAGAAGGCGAAGATCATCCGGGACACCGAGGTCACGGTCGCCAAGCCGCAGAGGATCTGCGAGATGAAAATCGCTACATACAGCGCCACTTTCAGCGTCGGGCTGACCTGGGTGTTCATCGCCCAGAAAAACACGTTCCAGCCTTGCTTGGCCGCCTCGTCCATGTTCGGCAACATCAGCACGAACGAGCACAACATCACCCAGCCGAACAGCAACGACCAGACCACCGACATGACCATGCCGCGCGGCACGGAAATGGCTGCGTTGCGCGTCTCTTCGGAGGTGTGTGCCGAGGCGTCATAACCGGTGATGGTGTAGATCGGCAGCAGCAGGCCGAGCATGAACACCCAGCCGTTCGACACCGATGGCCAGACCGCGCCGCCGGCATCGCCGGAGTAGTTGCTGAAGGTCCACAACCGTGCGAATTCATAGCTCGGTGCCGAGATCAGGCAGACGATGGTCAGCGCCAAAGCCGTGGCGAAAATCAGGTAGCCGGAGAAGTCGGTGAGCCTGGCGGTCAGGCCGATCCCCAGGTGGTTGCACAAGGCCTGAAGACCGGTCAGCACGGCGAGGAAAATCACCCGCACCGTGGTCGTGTCTTCCATGCCCAATGCCGGTCCGAACGCACCGAAAAAGAAGTAATAGGTGCCGACGTTGATCGCCCCCAGTACGGTGACCAATCCCAGGAGGTTGAACCACGCGGTCAGCCATCCGGTGAAGCGGTTGCCCAGAATCGAGCCCCAGTGATACAGCCCGCCAGCGGTGGGGTACGCCGAGGAAATTTGCGCCATGGCCATGGCGAACACCCCGGAGATCAGGCAGCCGATGGGCCAGCCGATGCCGATGGACGCGCCGCCCGCACCGGAGGTGCCTTGGGCGAGGGAGTTGATGCCCCCGGAGAGGATGCAGATGATCGAGAAGGAAATCGCGAAGTTGGAGAAAACGCCCATGCGTCGCGAGAGCTGCTGGGCGTAGCCCATGCTGTGCAGTGCCTTGACGTCCTCGTCATGCGAGGCGTCGGAGCCGGGCTGGCTTGCTGGATTCATGTTGTGTGCCCCTTCAGGTTTTGATACGCGCCCCTCCGGAATGCCGGACGAACTGGCTTTCAACCCCTTGTCGTACTGCTCCTGTCTCCAACCGATACAACCTGCCGTGCGCTGCCTTCATGTGTCGAGCACCGACAGTCAACGGCTCTACAGGCGGCCGTGAAACGCCGCGTCGAAAATCTCTGCCGCACCGGCCTTGGTCAAAGGCAGCGGGTTGCCGCCGGCGGAAGGATCGACCACGGCCATGTCGGCGATCAGGTCGGCTTGTTTGTCATCCACGCCCAACTCGAACAGCGTGTGAGGCACGCCGATGTCTTTGCGCAGCTTGAGGATGAAGGCCAGGAAGCTGTCGAAGCCGGGGGAGGGCAAACGCAAATACGCGGCCAGGCGCGTGATGCGCTCTTCGATGGCCGGGCGATTGAATTTCAGCACATAAGGCATGAATGTCGCGTTGGTCATGCCGTGATGGGTGTCGTACAGCGCGCCGACCGGATGCGAAAGGGCGTGCATCCCGCCCAGGCCTTTCTGGAACGCGGTGGCGCCCATCGCCGCCGCCGCAAGCATGTTCGCGCGCGCTTCCAGGTCGCCCGGCGTGTGCACGGCGCGCACCAATGCGTTGGCCACCAGGCGCATGCCTTCCACGGCGATGCCGTCGGCCAACGGGTGAAAACCGGGGGCGCAGTAGGCTTCCAGGCAGTGCGCCAGGGCGTCCATGCCGGTGCCGGCGGTGATTTTCGCCGGCATGCCGACGGTCAGGGCCGGGTCGCTGATGACCACGCGCGGCATCATTTTCGGGTGGAAGATGATGCGTTTTGTGTGGGTTGCCTCATCGATGATCACCGCCGCACGGCCGACTTCGGAGCCCGTGCCCGCCGTGGTCGGCACCGCAATGACCGGGGCGATGCGGCTTTCATCGGCGCGAGTCCAGTAGTCGCCGATGTCTTCGAAATCCCAGACCGGCCGCGTCTGCCCGCTCATGAAGGCGATGAGCTTGCCCATGTCCAGGCCACTGCCGCCCCCGAAGGCGATCACGCCATCGTGGTTGCCGGAACGCCAGGCATCCAGGCCTCCGGCAAGGTTGGCTTCGACCGGGTTGGGCTTGAGGTCGCTAAACATCGCCGCACCGAGGCCCGCTGAGCGCAGAGCGTCGAGGGTGGCGAGGGTCATCGGCGCACGCGCCAGGCCACTGTCGGTGACCAGCAACGGTCGCTGAATGCCTTGGGCGCGGCAGGTGTCGGCGAGTTCGGCGATGCGGCCGACACCGAAGCGGATGCTCGTGGGGTAATTCCAGTTCGCGGTCAGGCTCATGGCTCAGATCTCGTGGCGCAAATGGAAGGATTTGGCGCGGGTCAGGTGTTCATAACCGAGGCGCGACAAGGTGACGCCGCGTCCGCTGTTTTTCACCCCGGTCCAGGCCAGGGCCGGGTCGAGGTAATCGCAGCGGTTCATGAACACGGTGCCAGTATCGATCTCGTTGCCCAAGCGTTCGGCGGCGGCGAGGTCCTGGGTCCAGATCGAGGCGCTGAGCCCGAATTCGCTGTCATTCATCAGGGCGATGGCTTCATCGTCACCTTCGACGGGCATGATGCCAACCACCGGGCCGAAGCTTTCCTCGCGCATGACTGACATGTGGTGGGTGACGTCGACCAACACCTGCGGCGCGAGGTAGGCGCTGCCCGGTTCGTCAACGGGAAACGCCGTGGGTTCAATCAGTGCCTTGGCGCCTTGGGCCAGCGCTTCGACGATCTGCCCTCGCACGAAATCAGCGGCGGCCGGGGTGACCAAGGGGCCGAGTGTGGTGGCTTCATCCAGTGGATTGCCCAGCACGTATTGGCGGGTCAGGGCAGCGAAACGCTCGATGAAGGCTGGGTAGATTTTTTTGTCGACGTAAATGCGTTCGATGGCGCAGCAACTCTGTCCGGAATTGAAGAAACTGCCGTCCACCAGATTCTCTACCGCGTGTTCGAGATTGGCATCGGCGCGCACGTAGGCCGGGTCTTTGCCGCCGAGCTCCAGGCCTACACCGAGGAAGCGCCCGGTGGCGGCGGTTTCCATGGCCTCGCCAGCGCCGACGGAGCCGGTGAAATTCACTTGTTGCACGCGTCCTGATCCGATGATTTCGGCGGTCTGGTGGTGATCGAGCAGCAGGTTGTGAAACAGACCGGGCGGCAAGTTGGCGCTGGCCATGGCCTCGGCGAACCGTTCTCCCACCAGCAGCGTTTGCGATGCGTGTTTGAGGATGACGCTGTTGCCGGCCATCAGCGCCGGAATGATCGTATTCACGGCGGTCAGGTACGGGTAATTCCATGGCGCAACGACCAGCACGGTCCCCAATGGATCACGTTGAATGTACCGACGAAAACCGCTGACGGGCGTGGGTTCAATCGTCGCCAGGGCTTCAGGTGCAATGGCGATCATGTGCCGGGCTCGCTCTTCGAAACCGCGCAATTCACCCGCGCCAAAGCGTATCGGGCGCCCCATTTGCCAGGCCAGTTCCCGCACGATGTCGGTTTTCATCGCCAGCATCGCGTCCACCACGGCACTGCAAAAAACCGCGCGCTCGCTCAGCGGCCGGCGTTTCCATTGCGCCTGGGCGGTGGAGGCGGCGGACAGTGCCTGTTCGATCTGCGTGGCGTCGGCGCAGCGGCGCTCGGCATAAACCCGGCCATCGACCGGGGAAATGAGCTTGATGGTTGCCGTCATGCTGACCTCAATAGCGCTCGAAGCCGCGCTGCAGTTCCCAGTCGGTGATTCGCCGGTCGTATTCTTTCTGCTCCCATTCGGCGGTGTGCACGTAGTGGTCGATCACCTCGTCGCCAAACGCTTCACGCAACATGCTCGAACGCTGGAGCGCGGCGCTGGCTTCGCGCAAAGTCTTGGAGACTTCGGGTAGATGGTCATCGACGTAAGCGTCGCCTTCAAAGGGCGGGGCGAGGGTGAGCTTCTCGTCGACCCCGGCCAGACCCGCCGCGATCAGCGCCGCAAAGGCCAGATAAGGGTTGAGGTCGGCGCCGCCGATGCGGCATTCGATGCGGATGGATTTGCTGTTTTCGGCACACAGCCGAAAACCAGCAGTGCGATTGTCGCGGCTCCACACCGCCCGCGTCGGTGCAAACGTGCCGGCCTGGAAACGTTTGTACGAGTTGATGTAGGGCGCGAGAAAACAGGTGATGTCGTTGGCGTATTTGAGCTGTCCGGCGACCCAGGAGCGCATCAGGTTCGACATGCCGAATTCGGCCTTGGCATCGAAGAACAGCGGCTTCTTGCCGTTCTTGTCCCACAGCGAATTATGGATGTGGCTGCTGGACCCGGCGGCGTCATAACGCCACTTGGCCATGAAGGTGATCGCCTTGCCTTGCAGTTGCGCGATCTCTTTGCAGGCGTGTTTGATGATGACGTGGTGGTCGGCCATGGTCAGGGCATCGGCGTAGCGGATGTTGATCTCTTCCTGGCCGGGGCCCCATTCGCCCTTGGAATTTTCCACGGGGATGCCGCTGGCCTGCAGGTGCTTGCGAATCGCCCGCAGCACCGGCTCTTCGCGGGTGGTCTGCAGGATGTTGTAATCCTCGATGTAATGGCCGGCGGTTCTTGGCTTGTGGTAGTTGCGCTTGTGGATGGCCTCGTAACTCTCGTCGAACAGATAGAACTCCAGTTCCGAGGCGAACATGCCGGTATAGCCACGCTCGCGCAGGCGTTCGATCTGCTTCTTCAGGATTGCTCGGGGGCTGTGTGGCAAGTCGCGGCGATGGTGGTGATCGAGCACATCACAGAGCACCAGCGCCGTGCATTCCAGCCAGGGCACCCGGCGCAGGGTGGACATGTCGGGCTTGAGCACAAAGTCGCCATAGCCTTTGCTCCAACTGGCAGCGGCATAGCCCGGTACGGGCTCCATGTCGATGTCGTCGGCCAACAGGTAATTGCAGCAGTGGGTTTCTTCGTGGCCGCTGTCGATGAAAAACTCGACCTGGAATCGTTTGCCGACCAGACGTCCCTGCATGTCGACCATGCAGACCAGGACGGTATCAATTTCGCCGGCAACGGCGGCACGCTTCAGTTCATCAAAGCTGAGAAGGGGCTCGGTCATCACGTCAGTCCTGCGTGAACAGTGTGGGCCTGTCTGAAATAGCTGTTGCAGACGCTCTTCAGAAAAACCCAAACCCTGCCGGAGCGAGCATCGTGCGCAATAAGCTGATCCTTAGCTTAGCCTACTGTCGATTTGTGCAAGTTTTGATGGAGTTGGCGATACGCAGCCACCAACTGATTCAGCGAAAACGCCAGATTTCGCCCGCTCGGGTTGGGCAAGATCCAGACCTTGGCGTCGCCGAAGGTCTTGGGTTGAAGACCCCAGGCAATCTCCCGCTGGCCGGTTAACGCGCTGTAGGCGGCCTTGCCCAGAAACGCGACGACGCGGGGCGTATGGCGCAGGATCTTCTGTTCAAAGTCGGCAGCGGCGGCGGTGAATTCGTGCAACGACAGCTGATCGGCGCGCGCCGTGGGCCGGTCGACCACGGCGGTCAATCCGCAGCGGTACTGCAAAATCGTCCGGTCGTTTTCCGGGCGCACCTCCTCTGGCGTAAAACCGGCTAGGTGGAGCGTGCGCCAGAAGCGATTACTCCGGCCCGCAAAGTGATGCCCTTGGGCGGCGGCTGTCATGCCCGGATTGATCCCGCAGAAAATCACATCGAGATCGTCGGCCAGTATGTCTTCAAGTCCTTCACTCGCCATAAAGCTTCTCAACCACAGATCACGTTGACCGCGTTGCGTGCCAGTTCGGTCAGCTCCGCGCGGGATTTGCCGGCCCGTGCCCGGATCGAAATGCTGTGCAACAGGGAGGAGGCGAGCACGGCGAGGGCGGCCGGGTCGACGTTGTCTTTGAGTTCGCCGGCAGTAACGGCTGTTCGCAGACGCGCTTCGAGATCGGCGTCGAGTCGGCTCAGACGGTCCGACAGCACCTCACGGATTTCAACATCCTCGACGGCTTCGGTGGTTGCCGTGCCAATCGCGAAACAGCCACGCGGCTGACCGTCACCCGAGAAATAGATCGACAGCTGGCCCTCATAGAAACGCATCAGCGCCTCGCTCAAGGACAGTTGGCTGTCCGTCAGCGCCGCGTGCATGTCGGCGGCGGCAAATTCCCAGTACTGCTCGAGCGCCTTGATGTACAGCGCGTGTTTGTCACCGAAGGCGGCATACAGGCTCGGGCGGTTCATGCCCGCTGCGGTGGCGATGCTGTCCAGGGACGCGGCGGAATAGCCGGTACTCCAAAACACACCAAGCGCTTGCTGCAGTGCGGTCTGCGGGTCGTAGGCGCGTGGGCGTCCACGTCCTTTTGCTTCGGTAATCTTTTTTTGTGCCATGGCGTACAAAATCCTTGTGTGAAGGTAGGTCGAGGCATATTCTTACACCATCGCACAAAATTAAGGAACCAGAAGTTCCTCAATTTCAGGTTTGTTGAAGCAGCGCTCGAACGGGGTATAGCGGCGACGAAACAGGGTGCGGCGGAGTGATCCTTCTGACTGCGCACGGTATGGCTGTTTTTTATGGGTATTAGCCCCTGACTTCCCGGTTAAAGGTGTTTTCGATCATGACTAAACAGTTCGATATTCCGGCTTCACAAACCTTTGAGCACCCAGGGCCGAATCCGACAGCGCCCAACAAAAAAACGCTTAAAGAAACTGTACGGCCCCTGTTGATGGTGGGTGTCCCGGCGCTTTTTGCAGCGATCGGCTACGCCCACTATGTAGCCGGCGAACCTTACATCTCGACCGATAACGCCTACGCCCGAGTGGCCAAGGCGTCGATCAATGCGCGCACCTCGGGGCAGGTCATCGAGATCGCAGTCGAGGACAACCAGCCCGTTCGCAAGGGCCAGGTATTATTCCGCATCGACCCCAAACCCTTGCAGATCGCCGTTGACCGCGCACAAGCCCAGTTGAGCGTGGCGCGTTTGCGCATCGATGGGCTCAAGGCCAGTTACCGGCAGCAACAGGCCGAACTGCAATCGGCCAAAGAGTCGGCCGACTTCGACCAAAAGGAATTTGGCCGCAAGAAGGCACTGGTCGCGTCCGAGTTCGTGTCGAAGTCGATGTATGAGCGCGCCGACACCGACGTGAAGGTGTCGCGCCAGCGAATTGCCTCGATCGAACAACAGATTGCCAGCACCGTGGTTGCGTTGAACGGCAATCCGAACATCGAGGTCGACAGCCACCCGGCCGTGCGCGAGGCCAAGGCGCAGCTGGATGAAGCCCAGCTCTACCTCTCCTACGCCACGGTGTATGCGCCAGACGACGGCATCGTTGCCAAGGTCGATGATTTGCAGGTAGGCAATTTTGTGAACAACGGCGCGCCAGCCTTTGCGCTGCTGTCTGATCGCGAGGTGTGGGTGGAAGCCAACTTCCGCGAAACGGAGGTGACGCATATGCGTCCGGGTCAGGCCGCGACCATTCACCTCGATACCTACCCGGATCACGAGTTCAAGGCCCACGTGATCAGCATGAGCCCCGGTGCCGGTTCGGACTTCGCCTTGCTGCCGCCGGAAAATGCCACCGGCAATTGGGTCAAGGTGGTGCAGCGGGTGCCGGTGCGGCTCGAACTCGACGAGCTCGACCCGCAGATGCCGCTCTATTCGGGGATCAGCGCCACGGTCAAGGTCGATACCGGGCACCGCACGCCATGGTGGCAACCGCTCAAGGCGCTGTTGACCGCAGGAGCTTCCTGATGAACACCACTCCCGCGGGTTCATTGAGGTTGGCCGCATTGCTCGCGACGTACATGCAATCGGCGAACCTGCCGTTGCCCAATGCCGTGCTCAGACATATTCAAGGCAGCCTGTCGATGACCGACGACCAGGCCGGGTGGATCTTCACCTCCTACCTTGCAGCGAGCGCGATCACCATGCCGATCGCGCAGTGGCTGGCCGGGCGTTATGGCTTGAAACGGGTGTATCAAACCGCGCTGGCCGTGTTCGTCCTGGGCTTGCTGCTCGCCACCCTGGCTTCGACGCCGCTGGAGTTCATCGGCGCGCGGATTATTCAGGGCCTGGCGAGTGGCGTTCTGGCGCCATTGTCGATGGCGATTGCTCTGGAAACCTTGCCACTGGAGAAACGCGCCAGGTTCGGTGCCACGTGGACCACCATCGTGCTGTTGGGCATCGTCAGCGGCCCGAGCATCGGCGGCTGGGTCGCCGAACATTTCGGCTGGCGCCCGATCTTCTACATCAGCCTGCCGCTGTCGGCGTACATCTTCCTGGTAATCGCATTGTTGCTCGCCGAGAAGAAGGCCGAGAAACGCCCGACGTTCGATTTCTTCGGTTTCGGCACCTTCACGCTAGGGCTGATCAGCCTGCAAATGTTGCTCGATCGCGGTGAACGCCTGGACTGGTTTGCCTCGACCGAAATCTGGCTGGAAGCAATCGGCTGTGCGCTCGGGCTCTACCTGTTCCTGGTGCATGTGCTGACCGCGAAGGTGCATTTCCTCAACAAGCGTTTGTTCAGCGACCGTAACTTCGTGTTGTCGACGGTGATCTTTTTTGCGGTGGGTTTCGTGCTGCTGTCGACCATGGCGCTGACGTCGCCGATGCTCGATGAAATCCTCGGCTACCCGCCGGACACCACCGGTTCACTGACCATCCCGCGCGGCATGGGCCTGGTCGGTGCGTTTCTGTTGATGGGGCGTGTTCCGGAGCGTTTCGACCGTCGACTGTTCGTGGCGGCGGGCGTGGCCATCGTGGTGTATGCCAACTGGCTGATGCTCGGTTACTCGCCGCTGATGGACGGGTGGCCGGTGGCGCTGGCGGGTGCGATTCAGGGCATCGGCATCGGCCTGTTGATGCCGTCGCTGACCAAGGTTGCGTTCAGCACGCTCGACCCGACGCTGCGCCCGGAAGGCACCGGTCTGTTCAATCTGTCGCGTGTGTACGGCAGCACCCTCGGTGTGGCAATCGTGCAGTTGTATTTCTACAACAACACCCACGCGATGCACATGGCGCTGGCCAGCAACCTGACGCCGTATGGCGCGGCGGCGCATTCGGCGGCGACGTCCCTGCAAGCCATGGCGGGGCTCAACGAAATGATCACCGGCCAGGCGGCGTTTATCGGCGTGGTCGGCCAATTCAAGATTTTGATGTTCGCGATGCTGGTGGTGAGCCCACTGGTGATCTTCCTTCGCAAGCCCGTTGCGACCAACTAGTTTTCGTGGAGTTTGCCTCATGAAATCCAATGCGCGTTTCATCAACAGACAACTGATCAACACCACCTTCGGTGCGGTCGCGGTGCTGGTGTTCCTGACCGCTTGCACGGTCGGCCCCGATTATCAAATGCCGCCACCGAGCTCGTCCCAACACTACGATCAACAGGCCGAGCAGCGTCTTGGCCAGCGCATCGATTTGGGCAAGAACGTCAACGGCGACTGGTGGACGGCGTTTCGTTCGCCCAAGCTCGACAGCGTTGTGCGCCGGGCCATCGACGGCAATCTGGAACTCGTCGCGGCCGATGCCACCATTCGCCAGGCGGCATCTTCCGTCGCGGCGGCGGAAGGGGTGCTGTATCCGCAGGTCGATTTTGCTGCCCAGGCCGGTCGCCAGCGTACGCACAACGGACCGCAGCCCGTGGTTTCCAACTTTTATGCCATCGGGCCTCGGGTCGGTTTCGATCTGGACGTGTTCGGCGGCAACAAGCGCGAGGTTGAACAACAGCAAGCATTGACGGCGTTTCAGCAACATCGCTACGAAGCGGCGTACCTGACCTTGACGGGCAATGTCGCCAGCCAGGCGTTGTTGATGGCCTCGGCGAATGCGCAGATCCAGGCCGTGGAAAAACTGCTGGCCAATGACAGCAAAAACCTTGAATTGGTGCGCATGGCCCATGCCAACGGCAGCACCACGCAGATCGATGTGTCGCTGGCCGAAACCCGGCTCGCCCAGGACCGCACGCTATTGCCACCTCTGGCTCAGCAACGTGATTCGGCCCGGCATGCGCTGTCGATCCTGACCGGCAAAGGCCCGGCCGACTGGATCGCGCCGGACTTCGACCTGAGTGAATTTGCCTTGCCGGCCAACGTGCCTGTCAGTCTGCCCTCGGAAATGGCCCACACCCGGCCGGACGTACTGCAAGCCGAAGCGCAACTGCACATGGCCAGCGCCGCCGTCGGTGTCGCGACCGCCAACCTGTATCCGCATGTGGAGCTGTCGGCGTTTCTCGCGCAGTCGGCGTCCGGTAATGGCGGCGCCGCGCTCTGGGGCTTTGCCGCCGGGGTGGCGGGACCGATCTTCAATGGCGGCACCCTCAAGGCTGAACGCCAGGCGGCGGTCGACGGCTACAACGCCTCACTCGCGGATTATCAGCAGACCGTCATCCAGTCGTTCGGTCAGGTCGCGGACACGCTGCAATCCATCAACCATCACGCCGAAGAAAACCTCGCCCAGGAAGACGCATTGCGCGCCGCCGACAGCAGTTTTCGCTTGAACCAACAAGCGTACGCCCAAGGCGATAACAGCATCCTCCAGGTGCTGGAGGCCGAGCGCGCCTATGAGCAGGCGTTGTTGGGACAGATCAGGGTGAAGACCGCGCAGTACCTCGACACCGTCCAGTTGTTTGTCGCCCTCGGCGGCAATTCGGTCGGCGTGTTTGAGCAGCGAGTCGCCAGCCGCGAAGAATCCAAACGTTCATATCAGTAAAGGCTGCGGCCTCAGAGAGTGGAGTAACGACATGACCTACGAAGCCTTTCACGACGAACTTCGCGAGACAAAATTTGCACTGAATCACGGCTCGGCCGAGATGCCAGCCGTGGGCTTTGGCACCTTGTTTCGCGACCTCAGCGTCACCACCCAAGCGGTCACCCACGCGCTGGAAACCGGTTTCCGTCATTTCGATTGCGCCGAGCGTTATCGCAACGAAGAAGCAGTGGGCGTGGCGTTCAAGGCCTTCATCGACTCGGGCAAGGCCCGGCGCGAAGACCTGTTCATCACCACCAAACTGTGGAACACCAACCATCGTCCCGAGCGCGTGTTGCCGGCGTTCGAGGCCAGTTGTCGGCGTCTTCAAGTGGATTACGTTGACTGCTACCTGATCCACACGCCGTTCGCCTTTCAACCCGGTGATGACCAGGAACCCCGAGACCCGTTCGGCCACATGATCTATGACTCGGGCGTGACCTTGATCGAGACATGGCGGGCGTTGGAACAGCTCGTGGATGAAGGGCGCTGCAAATCCATCGGCTTGTCGGACATCACCCTTGAGGCGTTGAAGGCGATTGTCGACGTGGCGCGGATAAAACCTGCCGTGGTGCAGGTGGAATCCCACCCGTATCTGCCGGAATGGGAGCTGCTGGAGTTCTGCAAACTGCACGGCATCATCGTCCTCGCGTTTGCGCCGCTCGGTCATGGCATGCAGCCTGCGGTGCTGGAAGATCCGGTGCTGACCGGCATCGCCAAACACCTGCGCAGAACCCCGGCTCAAGTCGCCTTGGCCTGGTCGGTGCAGCGCGGTGTGGCGTTTCTGACCACGTCTGCGACACTGAGCCATATTCAGGAAAACTTTGACATTGCCACGCTGCCGCACCGGGCCATGCTTGAAATCAAGGAGGACATCACGACCCGGGTGCGCTTCAACTCGGTGGTGGAAACCGGTATTCCGGGCTTTATCCCAGGCAAAAGGTAACCCATGCTAACGCGGTGGTCTGATCTCAGGCCGCCGCTTTTTTTTGACTGGTCAATTGTGTGCCGAGGCAAAACCGATGGACGTTTTCCAAACCCTGCGTTGTTTCATCGCGGTAGCCCAGAGCGGCAGTTTTACTGCCGCAGCGGCGATGCTGGACACTTCGACCACCAACATTTCCAAAGCGGTTTCCAGCCTGGAGGCGCGGCTGCAAACACGCCTGATCAACCGCACGACGCGCCGCCTGGCCCTGACCGAGGCCGGGCAGCGCTATTTACAACGCTGCGAGAAGATTATCGAGGAGATGCGCGAAGCCGATGAAGAAGCGGGAACGGCGCATACCCAACCCGTGGGGCGGCTGAAAATTCATGCAATGTCCGCTGTGGGCAATCACTACGTGATCAACGCCATCGCCCGGTACAGGGAGACGCACCCTTCGGTGATGTTTGATTTGACCCTGACCAATCGGCTGCCGGACTTGCTGGAAGAAGGCTATGACATGTCGATTGTGTTGGCGCGGGACTTACCCGATTCAGGTTTTGTCGCGCAGCGGCTGGGCATTACCTACAGCATTCTCTGCGCCTCGCCCGCGTACTTGAAGAAGCGCGGAATTCCCGACGCACCGGGTGCACTGGGCGCACATGATTGCCTGAGGATTGTGAACACGGTGATGCCGGCGCAAAACTGGGTATTCGAAGGGCCCGAAGGCGTGGAGACGGTGAGCACTCCAATGTCGCCGTTTCACGTCAACACCGCCGACGCGATGACAGTGGCGATCAGCAATGGAATGGGCATCGGCATTCAACCGATTGCGTCTGCCGTGGAAGGTTTGAAAGCGGGGACCTTGGTGCGGGTGTTGCCTGAGTATCATTTTGAAGAATTGAGTGTGTTTGCCATCTATCCGTCACGCAAATTCGTCGATGCGAAGATCAAGACCTGGGTGGATTTTCTCAAGAACTACATTCCGGTCCTGTTGGCCTCCGATGAAAAAATCGTGGGTTCAACCCCAAAAAACTAACCGCCGTCGGTATGGAGTGTCGACCCTCCACCGTCTGCACGCTACTCAACTGTTGGAACAGCCGCTGCCCATGACTTGATATTGCAGGACGTGCTGTTGACCGCGGGAGTCTTCGTAGGTCATTTGCGCCGGTACCGGGCCACACTCATCGCCGACGTTTGACACGCTGATGACGCGTTTAATGTCGAGGTGGGTGTCGTAGGTGTAGGTTTCAACCGGGGTGTTGGCCGTTGCAGAACTATCGTCAGCGAAGGCGGGGGCGCCAAGACTGGCAAGTATCAGCACAAGCGCGAATTTCGAAAGTTTCATGGCATTCACCGTATCGTTTGAGGAGGGTTGGTTTTCTACCTTGGGAGCTGTTGGTAAATGCTCACCGGGCAGGAACGATGCTAGGGGGTTGCCCAGGCCTCAAACAGCGGTCGGAAGGACAAACACTGTTGCCGTTTTGCGCATGAATGCAGGGCTTGTGGACGCCATCGCTGGCCGTGTGGCATGGTCGAAAAAATGCCAGGCAGCCAACAGGATCAAGATGATGGAGGAGGGGAGTGAGGTCGGCGGCACACCGTCGATGGCGACGCTGAAGGCCTTCAATCAATGCGTGTTGCACCTCGGGCGACTGGCTCGGGAGCGCGGCGCCTCGCAATTCATCGAAGACGGGCTGCAAGCCTTCCGCCCGCTGGTGCCGTTTGCGTCAGCATGGTGGGGCGAGATGTCCACGTCCGACGCCCAAGTGGCACCGAAAAGCTGGATGCACGGGCGCATCGACCTGCCCGAATCGTTTGCCACCGAATGGCACAAGAGCGCGGGCAGCGACCGGTTCTCCCATGACACGTTGAGCCAACCCGGCGCAGTGGTGCGCGACAGCGGCTTCACCGATCCCCATGAAGAGGTCGATGCATTCGCTCGCCGTCATGACCTCTACCATGTGATCTGCATCACCTTCGAGTTGCCCGAAAGCGGTTTGATGTTTTTTGTCTGCCTGTATCGCGGCGAGAACGGGTCAGGCTTCAACGACAGCGAGGCCGCGTTGTTTTCGGCGTTCTGCGACCACCTGTTGCAGCTCTGGCGTTTCCAGGTGCAAGACATGATTCGCATCGACACCGGTAACGGCGCCAGCGACTTTGGCGTGGCGCGCATGGACGGCACGCTGCTGTACGTCGGCGCCAGCCTGTGTGCGGCCATTCAGCGTGAAGTGCCGGGGTGGAGCGGGTCGATGCTGCCAGCGCAAGTGATCGCCCAATTGCCGAAAGCGCCGAGTGTCATGCGCCTGGGACGCTGCGCATTGACCCTCAGCCCAAATGCCAAACACGTCATTCTGTCCCTCGAAACACAGTCGCGCGGCGTGGTGCTGGCGCCACGGGAACGGACGGCGGCGATGCTGTTCGCGGCCGGTCACTCGTATAAAGAGATCGCCAAAATCCTGGGCTTGAGCCCTGCAACGGTGCGCACTTATCTGCGCAACTGCTATTTGCAGCTCGGCGTGAAAAGCAAAGTCGAGCTGGGCGCTGTCTTGTCTGCACAGGCAACCCGCCGCGAAGCCCTCTGAATCACCGCCCCCTCCTCATTTGTGGAGGTCCATCCAACGCCCGCGCACGCTAGGGTATGCCTTGCATATCAGGGGCTTGCGCGCAGGCTGTTCGGGCCTCTTCCAAAACTATAAAAACAGAGGTGAGGCAGTTGAAATTCTCCAGGCTTTTTGTCGCCATTGCGGCAACCACGGCATTTTCCGGTCTGGTGCTGGTGGGGTGCCAGACCCAGGTTTCGACCCCGGCAGACATGGTCATGCGCAACGGTTATGTCTACACCGTCGATGGCCAGAACTCGGTGCAGCAGGCAATTGCCGTCACGGGCGGGAAGATTGTCTATGTCGGCAACGACGAAGGGGCTGCCTCGTACATCGGCAAGCAAACGCAGTTGATTGATCTGGCGGGGCGCATGCTGATGCCGGGCTTTATCGACGCGCACATGCACCCCGGTGACGGCGGCCGCGCCATGACCTTGTGCGACCTGAAATACCAGACCATGACCCGCAAGGAGTTCCAGACCACCATTCAGGCGTGCCTGGATGCCGACAAAGGCAAGGGGCCTGATGTCTGGCTGGAAGTCGGCAGCTGGGACCGGATGGGCATGGACGGCCTCGACGGCGACCCGGACAAATCGACGCTGGACGGCCTCAAGACCCACCGGCCGATTCAGGTTCGCTCCACCGATTTCCACACCGTGCTAGTCAATTCGCGCGGCCTGGCCATCGCCGGCATCAACAAAAACACCGCCAATCCCGGGGATGGCAAGTACGTGCGCGACAGTGCCGGCAACCTCACCGGCATCTGCGAAGACGGCGCGGCCGACACGATGGCCGCTGTGGTGCCGCCGGCCACCGACGCGGAAAAACTCAACCAGACCCGCGCCGCGCTCGACGCCATGCGCCAGCAAGGCATCACCAGTTTCTTCGATGCCTTGTCGGGGCCGGAGAACGGCAAAGCCTTCACCACCTTGCAGCAGTCGGGTGAACTGACCGCCCGGGCCTTGCTGGCGATCAAACTGGACCCGGCCGCCGCCGCAGCCGACCCGGCGAAAACCATCGCCGAGGCCAAGGCGATGGCCGCGACCTACGATCAGGGCGACGCTAAAGTCGCGCCGGGTGTGAGCATGCGTCACGTCAAATTGTTCATGGACGGCATCATCAATGCGCCGGCGGACACCGGTGCGATGTTGACGCCATACCTGCACAACGCCGGCACCGAGAAGGCACCGAAATGGGCGCCGGGCAAGAACGTCGGCGAACTGTATTTCCCCCCGCAAGTGCTCAAGCCGCTGCTGTTGCAAGCCGTGCAGGCCGGCCTCGACCCGCACCTGCACGCCACCGGCGACCGCGCCGTGCGTGACTCACTCGACGGCATCGAATACGTGCGTCAGCAATTGCCCGGCAATGGCTTCCGCCCGGCCATCACCCACAACGAGTCCGTGGACCCCGCCGACTATGGACGTTTCAAGGCCCTCGACGTGACCGCCAACATGTCCTTCCAGTGGGCACAACAAGCGCCGTCGACGGTCGACGGCACCAGCGATCACCTCGGGCCTACTCGATTTGCGCGTATGGAGCCTTCGGGCAGCATCGCCCGTGCGGGTGGTCGCGTGGCTTATGGCAGCGACTGGCCGGTTGATCCGCTTGATGAGTTCCTGGCGCTGAAAGTCGGTGTCACCCGTTCCGGTGATCCGACCAACCCGCACAGCTATGGCCCCAAATACGCCGGTCGCCTGAATGCCGCCCCGGCGCTGTCCCGTGCCGAAGTGCTGCGCACCATCACCGTCAACGCCGCCGAGCAACTGAAACTGGAGAACGTCGTCGGCTCGGTCGAGGTGGGCAAGTTTGCGGACCTGATCGTGCTGGATAAAAACTTCATGCAGGTGCCCGAGGAAGAACTGGCCCGCAACAGCGTGTTGATGACCGTAGTGGGGGGCAAGATCGTGTGGGCCAAGGCGCCATTCGTAGGCCACGTGGCGATGACCGAACAACAAAAATAACCGCCCCCTAAAACGCTCCCACCTTGAAATGTGTGAATGCCTTCTACTTTTGAAGAGAATAAAAATAATGACCCAGCCCCACGATAATCAACAACGAAGTCCCCTGATCGAGACCCGCTCGATCGATTTCATCCCCGAGGCCGAGCGTCATGGCAGCCTCTACAGCCAGTTCACCCTTTGGCTCGGCGCTAACCTGCAAATCACCGCAATCGTCACCGGGGCGTTGGCCGTGGTGTTGGGCGGGGATGTGTTCTGGTCATTGATCGGCTTGCTGATCGGCCAGTTGCTCGGCGGTGCGGTCGTTGCCTTGCACGCGGCCCAGGGCCCGAAACTGGGTCTGCCGCAGATGATCTCCAGCCGTGTGCAGTTCGGGGTCTACGGCGCGGCGATCCCGATTGTGTTGGTGTGCCTGATGTACCTCGGTTTCAGCGCCACCGGCGCGGTGTTGTCGGGGCAGGCGATTGCCCAGTTGATCAGCGTCAGCGACAGCGCCGGCATCCTGATTTTCGCTGCGTGCATCGCGTTCCTGACGATCTTCGGCTATCGGGTGATTCACCTGGTGGGGCGTGTGGCCAGCGTGCTCGGCATTATCGCCTTCGCTTACCTGTTCACCCGGTTGATGACTCTTAATGACATCGGCCTGCTCTTGCAAAACCGTCACTTTGGCTGGAGCACCTTCCTGCTGGCGGTGTCGCTCTCGGCGTCCTGGCAGATTGCGTTTGGTCCGTACGTGGCCGACTACTCGCGCTACTTGCCGAGCAAAACCTCGTCCTGGAAAACCTTCACCGCCGTCGGCCTCGGCACTGTGCTCGGCGCCCAGGCGTCCATGGTGCTGGGTGTATTCACTGCGGCGTTGGCCGGCGCCAACTTTCGCGGTCACGAAGTGGCCACCATCGTCGGCCTGGGCAGTACCGGGGTAATGGCGTCGTTGCTGTACCTGAGCGTGGTGTTTGGCAAGGTCACCGTGTCGACGCTCAACGCCTATGGCAGCTTCATGTGCGTGGCGACCATCATCAGCGGTTTCCGCAGTCGCCTGGAAATCACCGCCCGCCAACGCATGCTGTTTGTGTTGCTGATCGTCGTGGCATCGACCACGCTCGCGTTGGTGGGTCAGTATTCGTTCTTGAACTCGTTCAAGTACTTCATCCTGTTTTTGCTGACGTTCTTCACCCCGTGGAGCGCGATCAACCTGGTGGATTACTACTTCATCAACAAGGAGCGCTATGACATCCCGGCCTTGTCTGACCCGGCCGGTCGTTATGGTCGCTGGAACGTGTTGGGGATCAGCGTGTATGTCTGCGGCGTGTTGATCCAGCTGCCTTTTGTCGACACGCATTTCTACTCCGGGCCGATGGTCGCGCAGCTGGGTGGCGTGGATATTTCCTGGATCGTCGGGCTGGTGGTGCCGGGTGTTCTTTACTACCTGCTGGCGAGGAAATCGGCGGTGGTAGTGCCGGTTGCACGAAGCACGAAGGCCTGACCGACAGGGGCGACAGTGCATGGCTCGTCATTGCACTGTCGCTAGGTCCCTGTTGAAGGATCTGTGCTGATTTCGTCACTCCCTCCGTGCAAACCCATCAAGACCTGTCGCCTCGAATAGACCACCCTGACCGGTCTGTTCAAGGAGATGACCATGATCCGACTGACCCTGATCGAAGCCCATGCGTTGGCCGAATCGATCCTGTTGCACAACGGTTTTAACCAGGCCCATGCGCGTGCGGTGGCGACGACGGTGACGGCCGGCGAGCGCGATGGCTGTGCTTCTCACGGCTTGTATCGGGTTCTGGGATGCGTCAATTCCCTGCGGGCCGGCAAAGTCTCGGCCACTGCTGAACCCGAGGTGATCAACCAGGCACCCTCGATTGTGAGAGTGGATGCCGGTGGCGGTTTTTCGCAGTTGGCGTTTCAGGCGGGTTTGCCATTGCTGACGGAGAAAACCCGAGCCAACGGGATTGCGGCGCTGGCGATCAATCGCTGTGTGCATTTCTCGGCGCTGTGGGTGGAGATCGAGCAATTGACCGCTGCCGGACTGGTGGCGCTGGCGTGTAATCCGAGTCATGCCTGGGTGGCACCGGCCGGTGGGTGCTTGCCGGTGTTCGGCACCAACCCCATTGCCTTCGGCTGGCCCCGTCAGGGGCATGATCCGTTCGTGTTCGACTTCGCCACCAGCGCCATCGCCCGTGGCGACATCGAATTGCACCGCCGTGCCGGCAGAGCGATACCCGAGGGCTGGGGCGTGGACGCGCAGGGGCAACCGAGCACCGATGCCAACGTCGTCCTCGACAGCGGCGCGATGCTGACATTCGGAGGGCACAAGGGCTCGGCACTGGCGGCCATGGTGGAGCTGATTGCCGGGCCGTTGATCGGTGACCTGACCAGTGCCGAATCCCTGGCCTACGATGCGGGCAGCAAATCGTCGCCGTACCATGGGGAACTGATCATTGCCCTGGACCCACGGCGCTTTTTGGGGGATTCGACGGAGGTGCATCTGGCCAGGGCCGAAGCGTTGTTCCAGGGGATTGAAGGGCAGGGCGCACGTTTGCCATCTCAACGCCGATACGAAGCGCGGGCGCGTAGCCTGGTGGAGGGCGTGCAGATTCCCGAGGCGTTGTATAACGACCTCATGGCATTGCTGGCTTGATTCAAAAACTGGGGGAGCGAGCTTGCTCGCGATGGCGGCGGCACAGTCAACATCTCTGTTGACTGACACTGCGCTATCGCGAGCAGGTTCACTCCAACAAGGTTTTGGGTGTTTTTCAGATCGGGTTTCGGTGGGTGTTGCCGTCGATTAGCCGCGCGATGCCCAGTGGGTTGGCGTTTTTCAGTGGGGCGGGCAGCAGCGCGTCCGGGCAGTTCTGGTAGCACACCGGGCGCAGGAAACGTTCGATGGCCAGGCTGCCGACCGAGGTGCCACGGGCATCCGAGGTGGCCGGGTAGGGGCCGCCATGCACCATCGCATCACACACTTCGACGCCGGTGGGGTAGCCATTGAACAGCACCCGGCCGACCTTTTGTTCCAGCAGCGCCAGCAACTCTGCATGTTCATGCAAGTCCTGGGGTTCGCCAATCAGGGTGGCGGTGAGTTGACCGTGCAAGCTGTTCAGCGCTTGGCGCAGTTCGGCCTTGTCGGCCACTTCGACGAGGAGGGTGGTCGGGCCGAACACTTCTTCCTGTAGCAACGGATCACCTTCAAGCAACAGACTCACGTCGGCCTTGAACAGATGCGTGCGCGCCTGATTGCCGTGTTGTTCATGGCCGGTCAGGTGGGTCACGCCTGGGTGACTAATCAAGGCCTGCACACCTTTTTCGTAGCTGCGCAGGGTGCCGGCGTTGAGCATGGTTTGCGCCGGTTGTTCAGCCAGTCGTGCAGTCAGGGTCTCAGTGAAGGCACTGAATTGCACGGAGTGCATTCCGATGACCAATCCCGGATTGGTACAGAACTGGCCGCAGCCGAGCACCACCGAGGCGGCCAGTTCATTGGCGATATTCTCGCCGCGAACATCAAGGGCTTCGGGCAACACCACGACCGGATTGATGCTGCTCATTTCCGCAAACACCGGAATAGGTTGTGGACGTGCGGCGGCCATGTCACACAACGCCCGGCCACCGTTGAGCGAACCGGTGAACCCGACGGCCTGGATCGCCGGATGCTTGACCAGCGCTTCACCCACGCCCGCGCCGTAGATCATGTTGAACACACCCTGGGGCATGCCGGTCTGTTCGGCGGCGCGGATGATTGCATCGGCCACTTGTTCGGCCGTTGCCATGTGTCCGCTGTGGGCCTTGAACACCACCGGGCAACCGGCGGCCAGGGCTGCTGCGGTATCGCCGCCAGCGGTGGAGAACGCCAACGGAAAGTTGCTCGCACCAAACACTGCCACGGGGCCGACGCCAATCTTGTACTGACGCAGGTCGCTACGGGGAAGCGGTTGACGGTCGGGCAAGGCGCGGTCGATGCGTGCGCCGTAAAAATCACCGCGTCGCAAGACTTGGGCGAACAGGCGCATCTGGCCGCTGGTGCGCGCACGTTCCCCCTGTATCCGTGCGCCAGGCAGTGCGGTTTCGCGGGTGACCAGGGCGACGAATTCATCATCCAGCGCATCCAGTTGTGCGGCGATGGCTTCGAGAAAATCCGCACGGCGTGCCGCTGGCATCGTGCGAAAGACCGGGAATGCAGCGGCAGCGGCCTCAGCGGCGGCGTGCACTTCGCCTTCGGTGGCTTGCACGAAAGCGTAGGGCAGCGCCTCGCCGGTGCTGGCGTCATGGCTGTGTAACGTGAGGCTGCCGGCGGCACTGCGTGTGCCGCCAATGTAGTTGTGGCCGAGGATCTGGGGCATGAAAACTCCTGTCAGGCAAAAGGTCATACATCCCCTGTGAGCGTGGGCAAGCCACGCGCCGACAGGTTTTGGGTTCACGCCAGCGAATCGCCTCGACGCGGGGTCGCGGGGGCGGCGTTATCCAGTGAGGCAATGCGCGCAGCGGACTCGGCATCCACCGCGTGCAGCGACTTGCCGCGGGTTTCCCGGGTCAGCCCGACGGCAATGACAGAGATCAGCGAGGCACCGACCAGGTACCAGGCGATCGGCGTCGAGCTGTGGTACTTGTTGAGCAACGTGATCGCGATCAGCGGTGCAAGGGAACCGGCGAAAATCGGTGCCACCTGGTAGCACAGCGAGAGGGCGGTGTAGCGCACGTGAGTCGGGAACATCTCGGCCATCAGCGCCGAGTACGGTGCGTAGGTCATCGACTCGATGGCCAGGCCCAGGGTAATGGCCGCCATGATCAGCCAGTTGTTGCCGGTGTCCATCATCGGGAAGCCGACGAAGCCCCAAAATGCCGTAAGCACCGCGCCGACCAGATACACCGGTTTGCGCCCGACGATGTCCGACAGATACCCCATCAACGGGATCATGAAGAAGTGCAGCAAGTGAGCGCCGAACATCAGAAACAGAATCTCTGAAGTGTCCTTGTGCACCACCAGCTTGAGGTAGGTGATGGAGAACGTCACCACGGTGTAGTAGAGGATGTTTTCGGCAAAGCGCGCGCCAATACCCACCAGCACCGAACGCCAGTGGTGACGCAGCACCTCCACCACGCCCAATTGTTGTTGCTTGGTGTGAGCCTGACGCGCCTGGGCTTCCTTGAAGATCGGTGCGTCATCGACGCTGGTGCGAATCCAGTAGCCGATCAACACCACGACCGCCGAGAACCAGAACGCCACGCGCCAGCCCCAGGCGAGAAATTGTTGCTCCGACAGGTTCGACGACAACAGCAGCAGGGCGACGGTCGCGACCAGATTCCCGGCTGGCACACCGGCTTGCGGCCAACTGGCCCAGAAGCCCCGGCGATTGTCCGGGCAGTGTTCGGACACCAGCAGAATCGCGCCACCCCATTCACCACCAAAGGCGAACCCCTGAATCAGCCGCAACAGCACCAGCAACACCGGCGCCGCGTACCCGATCTGGTCGAATCCGGGCAGGCAACCCATCAGGAACGTGGTGATGCCGACCACCACCAGGCTCAGTTGCAGCAGGCGCTTGCGGCCGAATTTGTCACCGTAGTGACCGAACACCAGCCCCCCCAGCGGGCGGGCGAGAAAGCCCACGGCGTACAGCGCGAACGCGGCGATGATGCCGTCGACGGGGCTGTCGGTCTGGCGGAAGAACAGTTGGCCGAAGACCAGGGCCGAGGCCGTACCGTAGAGAAAGAATTCATACCACTCGGCGACCGTACCGGCCATGGCGGCGGCCACGACGCGCTTGAGTCCGGAGGGCGTGGTTGCGCGTTGAGTGTCTTGATGATTGGGCATGCTGACGTTTCCTGTAGAGGCGCAAAAACAGGCAGCCGGGCCGGGCCTCCAAGGCCCGCCCGGCACTCACTCAGAGACCGACGTCCGGCAGCTGCGGACGGTTCGCCAGGGCTTTGGCCATGATCTGTTCGACGAACAGGCGATCTTCGTCCGGCAAGGCCAGGCGTGGCGGACGGGTCAGCGCGCTGCCGCGACCGGCAATGGCCTCACACAGTTTGATGCACTGCACCAGGTCGGCACGGGCATCCAGGTGCAGGATCGGCATCAGCCATTCGTAGATCGGCATGGCTTCGGCAAAACGCCCGGCCTTGGCCAGACGGAAAATGGTTTCACCTTCTTTCGGGAACACGTTGGACATGCCCGAGACCCAGCCTTCGGCGCCCACGGCGATGCTTTCCAGCACCACGTCGTCGAGCCCCGCGAACAACACGAAGCGGTCGCCGACTTCATTGCGCACGTCGATGAAACGGCGGGTATCACCGGAGGAATCCTTGAAGCACACCACGTTGTCGCAGTCGGCCAGGGAAATCAGGATGTCCGGAGTGACGTCGTTTTTGTAGATCGGCGGGTTGTTGTAGACCATCAACGGTACGTCGGCATGCTTGGCCACGTAGCGGTAGTGCTCGGCGGTTTCAAACGGCTTGGAGCTGTAGACCAGCGCCGGCATCAGCATCACGCCATCGACGCCCACCTTGCGCACGGCGTTGGCCACTTTGGCCGCTTGCACGCTGGTGAATTCGGCCACGCCACAAATCACCGGCACCCGGCCGCGAGAGGCATCGACCGCGACTTCGGTGACGGCGATTTTTTCTTCGGCGGTCAACGAGGTGTTTTCACCCACCGAACCACACACCACCAGGCCCGACACGCCATCGCGGATCACGTTGGAAATCACCTGGTGGGTCTTGTCCAGGTTGATGGTGAAGTCATCGTTGAATTGAGTGGTCACCGCGGGGAAGACGCCACTCCAGTTAATACGCTTGCTCATTTGTTGCCTCCGGGTCGTTAATTGTATTTCGTATACGATATTTAAAATGAAAAGATTCGGCCAGTGCTATTTCGGCTTTTTCAGGGGATTTTGTAGCCGTTGGTCCGGGTGTTCGGGATTAAGCTCCCGGCCAGGTATCGGACAAGCGATAGCCCTGCGGCCATGGATCGCTCGGATCGAGCAGCAATTGGTGAGTACCGGTGATCCAGGCCCGCCCGGAAATGCATGGGTAGATGGCCGCGCGGCCGGCCACTTCGGTCAGCGAATCAATGCGGCAGTGGAACTCGGAACCGATGATCGAACGACCGATAAACCGTTCGCCCACCTGCATCAAGCCCTTTGCGTGCATCACGGCCATGCGCGCCGAGCAGCCAGTGCCGGTAGGGGAACGGTCGATTTTGCCGGGTTGAATCACCACCGCGTTGGCGCCGGTGGCAATGCCGTTCTCATGGACGATGGGTGCCGCAATCTGGCAGAAGGAAATATGCGACCACTCCGGATTCAGCGGATGCACGAAGCCCAATTGTTCGTTGGCGGCGCGGGTGATTTTCAGCCCGACCGCGACCAGATCGGCGGCCTCGTCGGGTCGGATGGAAAAGCCCAGCCCCTTGGCGTCGGCAATCACGAAACTGTCGCCACCGTAGGCGGTATCGACCTTCAATGAACCGATGCCCTCGACTTCAATCCAGGCGTCCAGGCGGTCGGCGAAGGAAGGTACGTTTTTGATTTCCACCCGTTCAACCTTGCCGTCACGGCAATCGGCGACGGCCTCGATCAGCCCGCCGGGGGCTTCCAGCACCAGCCGGGTTTGCGGCTCGGTCATCGGCAGGATGCCGCTGTCGAGCAACACCGTGGCCACGCACAGTGAGTTGGAACCGGACATCGGCGGGGTGTCCGCCGGTTCCATGATGATCCAGGCCATCTGCGCCCGCGGGTCCTTGGCCGGCACCAGCAGGTTGACGTGGCGAAACACGCCGCCGCGCGGTTCGTTGAGCACGAAGTTGCGCAGGGTTTCGTCCCTGGCGATCCAGCGTGATTGTTCCCACACGGTGGCGCCGGGTGGAGGGGCGACGCCGCCGACGATCACGTCACCGACTTCGCCTTCGGCGTGGCAGCTGACGACGTGGATTATTTTTGATGAGCGCATGGATTGCTCCTTGTTGTGTCTGTCGGGGTCTCATCGCGAGCAGGCTCACTCCTACAGGGTTCAGCGTTCAACTCAGATCTACTGTAGGAGTGAGCCGGCTCGCGATGGGGCCATCAATTACTTCACCGATTTAAGAAACGCCGCCGTTTCCGCATGCACCGGATTGCCAATCACCTGATCCGGCGACCCAATCTCATGCACCAGTCCATTGCGAAAGAACGCCACCCGGTCGGACACATCGCGGGCGAAGCGGATTTCATGGGTCACCAGCACCATGGTCATGCCGTCTTCGGCGAGCATGCGCATGGTGTCCAGCACTTCGCCCACCAGTTGCGGGTCGAGGGCGGAAGTGGCTTCGTCGAACAGCATGTAGTCCGGTGACATCGCCAATGCGCGGGCGATGGCCATGCGTTGCTGCTGACCACCGGACAGCTTGCCGGGGAAGGTCTTGAGCTTGTCGCCCAGGCCGACATGGGTCAGTTGTTGCACCGCCAGTTCCTCGGCCTCGGCCTTGCTTTTGCCCAGCACTTTGCGCGGCGCCAACATGACGTTTTCCAGCACTGTCAGGTGCGGAAAGGCATTCCATTGCTGGAACACGATGCCGATTTTCTGCCGCAGACGGTTAAGGTCGGTGGCGCTGTCATGGACTTCGACACCGTCGACGCGGATGTTGCCTTTCTGGATCGGCTCCAGGCCGTTGATGCACATCAGCAGCGTGGATTTCCCGGAGCCGGAGCCGCCAATGATCGACACCACCTCGCCCTTGTTCACGGTCAGGTTCACGCCCTTGACCACTTCGAGGTTGCCGAACGATTTGTGTACGTTGTCGATCTCAATCATTTTCCTGCCACCTTCTTTCCAGACGAGCGCCGAGGCGTGCAACCACCAGGCTCATGACGTAGTAGATAAGGCCCGCGATGCACAGCACCAACAACGGCTCCTGGATGCGGGTGACGATGGTTTGTGAAGCGCGAAGCAGTTCGACGATGCCGATCCACATCACCAGCGCGGTGTCTTTCATCACCCCGAGCACCAGGTTCAGCCAGCCGGGGAAGGCGACGCGCGTGGCCATCGGCAGGACGATCCAGCGCAGGTCCTGCAAGAAACTCAGGCCCAGTGAGCGGCTGGCCCGGCGTACCGTGAACGGCACCGCCAACACGCCGCCGCGCACGATCTCGGTGAAGTACGCGGCGGTGTACACGCCGAGCACGATACAGCCGACGCTGAAGGCGCTGATGTTCAGGCCGACGATGCTTTTGAGTGAGTTGAACAGCACGAACTGAATCAACAACGGCACGCTGCGAAACACGTCCAGCACCCAGGCGAGCGGCAAACTGGCCCGTGGCAACAACGCCCGCAACAAGCCGAACAACAGCCCGGCGATGGAGCCGAGGATGATCGACCAGAACGTCAATTGCAGCGTGACCCAGGCGCCATTGAGCAGGAACATCAGGTCATTCGAGGAAAAACCGGTGGCAAACATGGACAGCTCCTCAGTAACGGAACAACCGCCAGGCCATCAGCCGGGCCGTCGCGACGATCGTCTTGGCAATCGCGTAATACAGCACCGCCGCAATCGCGAAGTATTCGAAGGTGCGGAATGTTTTGACGTTGTAGTCCTGGGTCACCCCGGTCAGGTCATTGTTCAGCCCGACGATCACCCCCAGCGACGTCATCAGCACCGCCCAGACCATTTGGTTGGTCAGCGGGTAGAACACGATGCGCAGCAGTTGCGGGACGATGATCATGCGATAGGTCTGAAAGGCGCTCATGCCCAGTGACCGTGCCGCGCGCACTTGGGTTTGAGGCACGGCCTTGAGCCCGCCGCGAAAGTTTTCCGCGAGGTAGCCGGCGTTGTTGAACGTGATCCCGGCCAGCAGCGCGAGCCATGAACTGACGTGCATGCCCAGCGAGCCAAGGCCGAAGTACAGGATGTAGATCTGGAACAGCGACGGCGTGTTGCGGGCAATCGATACCCAGCCGTTGCCGATGCCGCGCAGCAGTGGCTGTTTGCTTTCGCGCATGACCGTCAGGGCCAGGGCGATGAGCACGCCGAAGATCATCGACAGGGCTGCGGTCTCGAACGTGACCACTGCGCCGGCGAGCATGTCCGGCAAGGCGCGCAGGGCAGAGCGCCATTGGAAGGTGTAGTCAAACATGCGCAGGGCTCTCCAATTGGGCGGCGGGTTGCAGCCAGGCTGGCAGGCGTGCGCTGGCGATGGCGGTGCACGCGGTATCGACGCACTCGGCAAGGCTGGCGAAATGCACCTTGCGACCCACCAGTCCGGGTGCGTAGTGGGCGTACTTGCCCGAGTTGGTCATCAGCGTGGTGGCGGCGGGTGGAATCACCGGCTCGCCGAGCATGCACCAGCAGGTGTCGGTGACCAGCGTGGCGCCGAAGGCCTCGATCACCGCGATATGCCCGGCCTCGCGGGCCTGCTCCAGCACCGCTCGGCCGCAGGTGATGGCGAGGACGACGTCCGGGTGTTTGTGCCGACCTCGGCACAGCCGCGCCAGATGCGCGAACTCGCTGAGGGAAAAATGCGGGTTGCCCAGCGACACCACATCCACGTGGTGATTGCGGGCACTGTTGAGCTCGCGCCAACTCACCAGCAAGTCTTTCAGGCGGATTTTTTCCACGGGGATGGACGCATCTGCTTCCAGCACCTGTAAAGGGTCAATGGCCTCCGGTGTAACCCCGGCGATATGAAACAGCGGCGCCGCCGAGGTGGTGGCAAACGCGGCGCCGAACGCCTTGAGATCGTCCAGGCTCGGCTGGCGATTTTCCAGACCCAGCACCAACGGCACGCGGCTGCCGGCCAGCGCACCGATGTGATAACCGAGCAACGGGTAAAACGCATCGTCCAGTTCACCGAGCACCGGCAACTCGATCTGCAACCGCGCCTTGCGTTGCGCGTCCAGGTGGCAGCCGATCAGCGGGGCACGGCCGGTGAGGGCGATGCAAATGTCGAGGTAGTCCGGGTACTTCAGAGTGCGCGCACCGAGCACACTGTTGGCGTACACCACGGCATTGGATTCGGCCCAGACAATCTGCTCGCCGGCCTTGGGCGCACTGTCGAGCAGGTACGGCGCGCAGGTGAAGCTCAGTTGCGCGCCCATTGCCATATAGGCATCGCCCAAGGCACTGGCCGGCTCGCCGAGCGCCGGGTCGATGCCCAATTCGCGCCAGCGACGCTGGTCCACGGAAATCGAATTGAGGGTGGTGGGCACCCGCACTTTGGCCCCCCATTCCACTAACTGTTGGGCAAAGCGCAGGCTTGCAGGCCCGGTGTAGATGCAGCCATCGATGTGCGCCTGGGTGACATCCACCAGGCTTCGCGCCCCTTGCAGCTCGGCCATGCGCAGCACGATGTGCATGGCCATTTGCGCGGCTTGACCGTGCTGGCCGTCGAGCAAGGCCTGATCAAACCCGGTGAGCTCGATTGAAGCACGGCTGTCGGTGGACAACGGTTTTTCGAGTGCCTGCCGGGCATCGCCGGGCAGGTTTTCGAACAGGTTCAGCGTGTCGCCATCCACCCTGGCGAAAGGGTGATCGCGCAACGTTGCGAAGGCCTCCCGGCCGATGCACAGCACCGGCAGGGAACGGGCAAAAATGGTCTGCGCGACCAGCACGCCCAGGGTCAGGATCTCATCCGGTTCGGCCAGCACCAGTGCCGCGGGTGCATGGCCGTTGCTGATCAGTTCCATCAACACACTGCTGCCGGTGCAAGAGCCGCGTCCGCTGGGAATCGCCAGCACACACCCCGACAGATATTCGCCGCTGAGCGGGTGGTGGCGATCGATGACCTCACCACTGGCGGAATCAACGCCGCCCCAGAAACTCAGCCCGACATCGGCGAACAGCAGGGCGCCTTGAGCGGCACCCGCGACCAGACTGCGACCGGTCAGAGAAACAGACCCAGGCATGCCGGACACCTTAGTAGTAGACCTTTGGGACGGTCAGGTCGGCCGGCGAAATATCGGTGCCGACCCATTTGACGAACAGCTCGTTATAACGACCGGTGCGCACCTGTTGGTTGACGAACAGGTCGAGGTAGTTGAGCAGGCCGTACTCGCTGCGCTTGGCGCCGAGGGACACGTAGTCGATCACGTACGGAGCATTACCGGCGACTTTCAGGTTTTTGTATTTACCCGATTTGAGGGTGGCGGCAGCCACGGTGTTGGTGACCACGGTGGCGTCGATGTGGCCTTGGGCGACGGCGAGCAGGGTGTCGTTCTGCGACTGGTAGGCGCGGAAGCTGCCGGTGCCCCAGTTCTTCACGTCTTTCTCCAGAGCGATGGCCTCATAGGTGCCGCTGGTGTTGCCCACGGGTTTGCCCTTGAGGTCTTTGAAATCGTTGATGCCGGTATCGTCGCGGGTCAGCACCACCATTTGGAACGCGAAGTAGGGCACGGTGAGGCCGACGGTCTTGGCCCGTTCGAGGGTGTCGGAGGTGGAGGCGACGATCACGTCGGCGCGCCCGGAGACCAGTGCCGGAATACGATCCGGGAACGGCGTCTCGACCACTTCAGCCTCGACCCCGAGGATCTTCGCCAGGTCGTGGCAATAATCCACATCGAAACCGGCCGGGTTGTTACTGGCATCGCGGAAACCCATCGGTGGGAAGTCCAGGGTCACGGCACAGCGCAGCTTGCCCGAACCGATGATGTCGTCGAGCTTGTCCGCTTGGGCGCTGGCGACAAAGGAGGTACTGAGAACAGCGCTGAGGGCTACGGCAAATGCAGGGTTTTTCATAGAGGCCTCGTTCGTGTGAAGTGCTGTTGAGATATCGTATTGAGGATTTCGTATACGATATTAACAATAGCAATCAACGTGCCGATTTCCAGTCAGCACCGTGAATTTAGCGTCAGCCCTTGAAGTAGAAGGTTTGCAGTGAGGAAACACAGCGCCGGCGACCTGCGTTCCGGTGTTACAGATCGGAGCAATGCTGGTGCGGGCGCCCCTTTAGGGAACACCGGTGACGGGCTTAACGCTGATTGTCGCGGTACTGGCTCGGCGACAAACGGGTCAGTGCGCGGAACTGCCGACTGAACGCACTGTGGTCGGTGTAACCGCAGCGCAGGGCGATTTCGGTGATGGGCAAATCGGTGCTCAGTAACAGGCGAGAACCTTCTTCCAGGCGCGCTTTGTGAATCATCTGCCGCGGTGTGAGCTGGAACACTCGCTTGCAGTGACGCTCCAGTTGCGCGACGGAATAGCCGCCAATCGCCGTCAACTCAGAGAGGCTGATGGGTC
Organism: Pseudomonas sp. 3296; assembly: GCF_031456615.1. NCBI lineage: Bacteria > Pseudomonadati > Pseudomonadota > Gammaproteobacteria > Pseudomonadales > Pseudomonadaceae > Pseudomonas > Pseudomonas sp. 3296. Next base: position 15,784 of record NZ_JAVDUY010000009.1, on the reverse strand, counting down.
GCGCGAAGTGGTTGCGGATATGTGCATCCACGGCGGCGAGCTTCAGGTACGCCGGGTGAGTGGACTGGGGCGTTGGCAAATCCCGGGAGATACCGGCGAGGCCGACGATGTGACCCTGTTCGTCGTGAAGGGCCAGTTTGTGGGTCAGGCACCAGATCGGCTGGTTGCCGAAATACAGGTGCAATTCCAGTTGGTCGGCGAGCATCCGGCCGCTGGATAACACCCGTCGATCCTGCTCGGTGTACAGCGGCCCGAAGTGTTCCGGGAACACCTTGTCGGCGGTGAGCCCGAGCAGTTGATCGCTGTGTTTAAAACCGCAACGCCGCGCCAGCGTCTGGTTGACGAAGGCGTAGCGGGCGTCGCGATCCTTGATGAAAAACACCACGTCCGACAGGGTATCGAGCAGCGGCGCGATCGGCTGAAGGTTGCTTAACAGCGTCGGCAGATCGCAGGGTTTGAACGTGGTGAGTGAGGGGTACATAGCGCTGGGAGGTCCGAGGGCGACCTCCGGATCATAGAGGCTCGGCCGCACGACCGAAACCCCAGTCATGTTCATCACACGGGCGGGGTGTCGTCCAGGCACATCAATGTCTCGATCCGCGCCGGGCTGTACGGTGGGCGCGACGCTGAAGGTTGCCAGCCAAACAAATGCTCAGCCGCGGCGCCACACACACGACCTTGGCAGGCGCCCATGCCGCAGCGGCTGGCGAGTTTGGCCGAGCGCCAGTCGCGGTGTTCGGTGAGGGCTGCGTAGGGCACGTCTTCACAGCGGCAGACCAGGGTGTCGGGTCGGGCTAGGGACTTGAGTTGCGGGTCGAGGGCGAAGGCCTGATTCAACGCCTTGGCGAAACCCTGCCAGCGTGCCCGGCGTGGCCACCATTGGCGGGCCTGATCCAGATCACCCACGGCGCTGTGCCCGGCAATCGCACCCTCGGCCAAGGCCAGTTCACTGCCGCCGAACCCGGTGCATTCGCCCGCTGCGTAATGATCGGCACGGGTGCTGGCCTGCCACACATCCACCGCCAGCGCCTGTCCTTCGATGGCGTAACCCAGTGCCTGACCCAATTGGATGTTCGGGATCAGACCGAACCCACAGGCCAGCCGATCACATGCCAGTTCAATGATTTTGCCTTGCTGTTGCAGGCGCACGCCTTCGAGTCGGTCGGTGCCAAGCGCAGCCAGCACGTGAGTACCTGCACGGTAATGACGGTTGAACAGGCTGAATGATTGCCGCCATTTCGCCGGCCAGCGCGGCAGTTGCGCGGCAAAACCGGCGACCGACAGTAACGAAGCTTGCTCGGCGATGCGCAGCACCGAAGCTCCGTGTTTTGTGGTGGTCGCCGCGCTGGCCAATAATAGAGGCCCGCTTCCGGCGATCACCACGCGTTCATCGCGCACTGACAGTCCGGATTTGATCAGTGCCTGCAACCCCCCGGCCCCGGTCACCCCAGGCAACGTCCAGCCGGGGAAGGGCAGCAGCAACTCGCGGGCGCCGGTGCACAGGATCAATTTGTCGTAGCTGATCAGCCAGCCGTTTTCGTCGTCTTCGACCAGCAGTTGTTTCGGGCCGGGATTGGCGATCACCCGGGTGCCGTTGTGATGGCGGATGTTGCCGTGGGATTGCAAGCGCTCACGCAGCTGACGGGCCTGAGCGGGAAGGCTGGCTTGAGGGCCGTCGCGCCAGATTTGCCCGCCTGCCAACGGATTGTCGTCGAGCATGACAATGCGTGCGCCACTGGGGGCTGCGGCCAGTGCGGCGGCCATGCCCGCGGGGCCGGCACCGATGATCAGCACATCAGCGTATTCGTTCATGGCTGTGTCTCCACCTGCATGCCGTCACGGCAAAGGGTCTGGCACGCGAGGCGACGGCGACCGTCGATGGTCACCCGGCATTCCTGGCAAATGCCCATGCCGCACAGCGGTGCGCGGCGTTGTCCGCTGACCGAGGTGCGACTGCAACCGTTGCCGCCCAACGCCAGGGCTGCGGCGACGCTGGTACCGTCGGCGACCGTCAGGGCATGACCGTCGAGGATCAATTCAGGCATTCACAGGTTCTCCGAGGAAACGCTGGGGCAGGTAGGGTTGCGCGGCCAGTGGCGGGGTTTCGTTGAACAGTAACGCGACCAGCAAATCCGCCGTGCCAGGCGCGGTCGTCACCCCCAATCCTTCATGACCGACCGCCAACCACAAGCCCTGACGTTGCGGGTGCTGACCCACCAGCGGCAAGCCGTCAGGGCTGGCGGCACGAAATCCGGTCCACGCGCGGATGCCATTCAGTTGGGCCAACCCCGGCATGTAGCCGGCCGCTCGCTTGAGCATTTTCGCGAGCATCCAGCCTTCGACCTGCGGGTCGGTCGTGCCGAATTGCCGCGAGGCGCCAATGAACAATTGCCCGGTCGGACGCGGTTGAATATTGCAGGCCACCGACGGGCCTTTGGCGTTGTGGGCACTGGTGACGTAGCCCAGTTCCACCAGCGTGTGGGTGACGGTGGCGGGGTAGCGGTCGGTGATCAACAGGTGGCCCTTTTTCGGCTCGATGGGCAACTCGGGGCACAGTTGACTGGCCTCAGTTCCGTTGGCCAGCACCACTGCGTCGGCACTCAACCAATGGCCGTCCTCGAGGCGTACCCGATGGCCATCGACCTCCGTGACACGTGCCCGACGCTGGCGGATGTTCGGGGTGTCGAGCATCCAGTTGGCCGTGGCGGGCGCATACAGAATGCCGTCACCCTTGATCAGCAGTCCTCCTTCAAGGCCCTCGGCCAGCTCCGGTTCACGCTGGCGCAAGGCACCGGCACCGATCAGCTCACAGGCGATTCCCTGGGCCTGCAGGTTCAGGTATTTGCTCTGGGCCACCGCCATTTCCTCGGGGTTGGCGGCCAGCCATAGCGTGCCGTTGTTGCGGTAAGCACAGCCGTCGGGCAAGACCGGCCCGTGCTCACGCCAGCGTTGCAGGGAGTAATCACTCAAGGCCAGTTCGGCCGGGTTGTCGTCGAGCACCAGCAAGTGGCCCATGCCCGCTGCCGTCGCGTTGTGCAGGCCGGCATCGAGCACCAGCACCTGCAAACCGCGCCGCGCCAGCGCTTGGGCACACGCCGCGCCGATGATGCCAGCGCCGATGACGATCACATCGGCCACACGCCCCTCAATCATGGGCGAATGCCCCAGGCGAATGGGTCGTCCTGTTCGATGATCAGCCGCGCTTCGGCACTGATAAACGCGCGGCCACGAATGGTCGGGATAATGCGCTCACCTTGCCATTCGAAGGAGCCTTCGAACTCGCTGCCAATCACACTGGCCTGACGCCAGATCTGCCCTGGCTGCAATTTGTCATCCGCCGCCATGCACGCCAGTTTGGCGCTGGTACCCGTGCCGCACGGGGAACGGTCGTAGGCCTTGCCGGGGCAGAGTACGAAGTTACGGCTGTCGGCGTGATCGTCATCGGCGAACAGCTCGACATGATCGATCAGGCCGCCGTCTTCACCGCGAATACCTTGGGTGTCCAGCGCTTGCTGTACGGCGTAGGTGTACGCGGTCAGCGTCTCAAGGTTGTCACCGGCCACCCGTAGGCCATGGTCGGCGATCAGGAAGAACCAGTTGCCGCCCCAGGCGACATCGCCGGTCACCTGACCGATCCCCGGCACCTGCACGGTCAAGTCTTTGCGATAACGATAGGCGGGGACATTGCGCACGCTGACCGTGTGGTCGTCGTGCAGGGTGGCCTGGACCGTGCCCACCGGCGTTTCGATACTGTGCACGCCGGGCCCGATCTTGCCCATGTGCGCGAGCGACGCCACCAGGCCGATGGTGCCGTGGCCGCACATGCCCAGGTAACCGCTGTTGTTGAAGAAAATCACCCCGGCACAGGCGCTCGGGTCAACCGGTTCGCAGAGCAAGGCACCTACCAATACATCACTGCCGCGTGGTTCGAGCACGCACGCTGCACGCCATGGGTCATGCTGTTCGGCGAGGATTTTGCGCCGTTCAGCCATGCTGCCGCGGCCCAGATCAGGAAAACCGGCGGTCACCAGACGCGTCGGTTCGCCGCCGGTGTGGGAGTCGATGACGGAGATGTGTTTCATGGGAGGGCCACGTCCATTCGGTTGAGTGAACGCTAGAGTGGCCCGTGCGGTCGGGTGGCGGCTTGATGGATTTAAACTGTGCCGATGACGAAATCGGCACAGTGCCCGCAGCGATCAGTGGGAGTGTGGCAGGTGCTCGAAAAGCGTTTTGCAGACCCCGGCAATGTGCTCATCCAGCAGTTTTACCGCCAGGTCCACATCCCCGGCACGGCAGGCTGCCAGGATCTCGCGGTGTTCGTGATCGGCGCGCTCCTTGCCGGCGGACAGGCTCATCTGCATGCGCAGGTAGCGCTCCAGTTTGTCGTTGACCGAACGGATCAGACTCACCAGAAACGGCCGCTGCGCCGGCTCGTAAAGGCAGGAATGCAGCTCCCAGTTGAGCTCGGCCCAGCGCCCGACGTCGTCTTCGCCGATGAACTCCTGGCAGATACGCTCGGCGCGGGCGAAGGTCTCTTCGGTCATGTTGGGAATGGCCAGGCGCAACACCTTGTCTTCCAGCAACATGCGCACTTCGAACATCTGCGCCAGTTCCGCATCGGAAATCCGCGTAACCATCGCCCCGCGATTGCGCTGGAACATCACCAGCCCTTCGGCCTCCAGCCGCTTTAGCGCCTCGCGCACCGGGATTTTGCTGACGTTGAACTGCCGGGCAATGTCGTCCTGGCGAATCGGTTCATCTTCGGCAAAATGCCCGGCAACAATCGCGTCCCGCAGATGGCGGGTGATGATTTCCGAGGTCGAAGGCGTATTGCCAAGGTCGGGAGCGTTGAGTTTGGGTAGGTTCACGTCGGCAGGTCGTTTGCAGTGAGATGGGGATAGGGTATACGAAATTCTTTGGCTGATCTTCTTCAAGAGCTGGGATGGTGTGGCGCGTGGCTCACCACGCCTCGTGCTGGAAATAGAGCCACCTGGATAACCGCTGGCCTGTGGCGAGGGGCATCAGGCTGAAAAATACCGATGACTCTTACTTCAAAGGAGATACAAATGACATCAGGGCAATGTCTTTGCGGCGCCGTACGCTTTTCCCTGGCAGTTGAACCACGATTCTTCTACCGCTGCCATTGTACCTTGTGCCGCAAACAAAACTGGGCCGGCCACAACCTCGCCACACGGGTCAACGCTCGTGACTTCCGATGGGAAAAAGGACAAGACGCGATCACCCGTTGGCTTAAACCCAGCGGTTACAGAAATGACTTTTGCTCGCCATGCGGCTCCACCGTGCCAAATGCTCTTCGCGAGACATCTTACTTCTGGATTCCGCTTGGACCTCTCGATGTTGAACTGAGCGTAACGTGTGTTAGCGATTTCTGCACCGACGACGCGATGCCATGGGATGCGCAACGCTCGGAAAGAAACCATGGTTCAGCCCCAGAGTCACTTGGGTGTCTTCTGGATAAGCTTCAGGTCAACGGTGATTGACTCAGCGCTTGGCCGGCGGAGGGATGGATTGATTTTTGTCTGTCAGGAGGGGCCGTAAACCTATTGCTGACACTCATACGAATTGAGTTTGTGATTCTCCCTGGCATTCTTTACCGGGTAGCATCAACTGGTGCTAGATACCCTTCGCATGCAGGGCCTTCAATTCGATCAGGGGGACTGACTCTTGGGCCATGCAGCAAGACTCTTTCAATGTCATACATGCTGAGTCAACAAACTATCCTGCCTGAGTCTGAGCAACTTTGAGATTCCTCTCATACTTGCGTCGCGCCGGTCTGACTAAATTGGCTTCGTTGTCCACGAGGACACGATTTCTTTCTACCGGAGCTCATCATGAAAACTTCAAAAATCCTCATCGCGTCAACCTTCGCCGTCAGCGCCATGGCCTCCCAGTTCGCGTCTGCTGCGCCAACGACTGGCACTATCACCTTCACGGGTGCGCTCGTTGCTGATACCTGCATCATCGGCGGTGGTAGCAACGACTTTAGCGTGTCCCTGCCATCAGTCCAAACAACCAGCTTGGCCGCGGCTGGCCAAACCGCCGGCGATACGCCTTTCAGCATCGCATTGACCGGTTGCTCGCCTTCGGTTCCTGTGCGCGCGTTCTTCAGTTCGGCAAGCAGCGGCATTGATGGCGCCACCGGGCGCCTGAAAAACACTGGTCTGGCGACCAGCGTACAAGTCCAATTACTCAATAGCGCTAGCGCGCCAATTGCACTCAATAATGCAACCGCCGCTGCCCAGGGCGATACGCTGAAAACCACCGATGCAACGGGTGCTGCCACGCTGACCTACACCGCTCGTTACTTCGCCAGCGGTGCCACAGGTGCCGGTTCGGTGAATTCCAGTGTGACGTACGAGATTGTCTACAACTAAGGCTCACAATCAGCCAGCGTTGTATCGACACGGATGATCGCGATTGTTGTCGCCGCGTTCATCCAGCTTTCTCAGGCGACATCAGTGACAGGTCATGAATATCAAAAGCAAATTTCACGTCGTTCTAGGTGCCAGCTTGTTGGTGCTGGGTCTTGTGGCTGGTTCTTGCGCAAATGCGTCGGTGGTGATTGCTGGAACTCGGGTTATCTATAACGCGCAAGAGCACGAAACCACTCTGAAAATCAGCAATAAAGGAAAGGAGCCGGCACTCATTCAAGCGTGGGTCGACAAAGGCGAGGCCAACGCCGAACCGTCCGAAATCGATGTTCCCTTTACGGTGACGCCACCGTTGGCCCGCCTCGATCCGCAAAGGAACCAGACGCTGCGCATTTTCTACACCGGTGAAGCGTTGCCCAAGGACAAAGAGTCGGTCTTCTGGCTTAACGTTCTTGAGGTTCCACCCAAACCTGCAGCAGACAAAGAGGATAAAAACATCCTTCAGCTTGCAGTCCGCTCGCGGATCAAACTGTTCTTCCGGCCAGCCGATCTCAAGGGGGATGCCGCACTAACACCGGGCAGCCTCACCTGGCGCTTGATTCGGGATGCCGGTGGCGCAGCCCTTGAGGTGCACAACCCAACCGTTTTTCACGCGTCGTTCGCCAGTGTTGATGTCTCCAGTGGCGGCAAGACAGCCACGTTTGAGGACGGTGGCATGGTCGCGCCTGGCGAGACGCGCCGTTTCCCGTTGAAAGGGCAGATCACTTCGGGTGTCGATGCCAAAGTCCACTACCGCGCGATCAATGATTACGGCGGAATCACCGAGGGTGATGCCGGCTTGATCAGTGCTGCCAACCAAGCCAAGTGACAAGGGCTTCTTGCAGTCACTGACTGCTGACTGACCCTTCCCAAGAACTTCAGGAATTGCTGAATGCTAGTAGCGTGTAGCGCTGCGACGGCTTTGCTGTTCCTGTTATTTCGGTAGTACTGCAATGCAAATCCGCGTGAGTCCTCGTTTGTTCGTTCGTCAAGGCTCGATAACTTTTCTGACTCTGTCTCTTTGCGCCAGTGGTTTGGTATTGGCCGCCGAACCTGCTAGTACGACGAAAGAAGTCCAGTTCAGCAATGACTTTCTGCGTACCGGGACTCAGGCGATAGACACCAGCCGATTTAGCAAGGGCAACGTCACACCGCCGGGACAGTATCGGGTTGATTTGTATATCAACAAGAGCTGGCTGGCGAAGGTCGACATTACTCTGGGTGCGGTGGGCGAGGACAAGAACAACATACAGGCGTGTTTCGACCGTGATTTGCTTGACCGCATCCACGTAGACCTTGGAAAACTCACCCCGCAAGCCAGCGCGCTTCTGGCCCAGAAGAGCGCCTGCGTGGCGTTGCCAGCGTTGATTCAGGATGCGACGGCGGTCTTTGACTTTGGTGAGCAACGGCTCGATGTCAGCGTACCTCAGGTCGCCATGAGTCGTAGTGCGCGCGGTTATGTCGATCCGCAGTTCTGGGATGAGGGCGTGACGGCGGCGCGTCTCGGATACAACGCAAACCTGTATCGCAGTGACTCAGCGGGCAATTCATCGACACAAAGCTATGTGGGATTAAATAGCGGCGTGAACGTGGGTGCCTGGCGGCTCCGCCATGATGGTAGCTATAGCCGGAGCCCTTATCTGGGTGGCAAGTATCAAAGTATCCAGACCAATCTGCAGCGCTCGGTGGCACCGCTGGATAGCCAATTGGTGATCGGTCAGGCATACACCGATGGTTCCATGTTCGATAGTGTCGGTTTCCGAGGTGTGCAACTGGCGACCGATGATCGTATGCGTCCCGATTCTCAGCGCGGGTACGCACCGATCATTCACGGTATTGCCCGCAGCAATGCGGTGGTACAGATCCGCCAGAACGGCAATCTCATTTACGAAACCAACGTTGCCCCTGGCGCTTTCGAAATCAACGATCTATATCCCACCGGTTACGGCGGTGATCTAGACGTCGTGGTGACTGAAGCAGACGGTAGCGTACACCTCTCCAAAGTGCCGTATGCCGCACCGGTAAACTCTGTTCGCGAGGGCGTCACACGCTACAGTTTCACCAGTGGCAAGTATGACAATCCGGGCGTTGACGAGGCGCCCTGGTTGATGCAGGGCACGCTTCAGCACGGGTTTACCAACATGCTCACCGGGTACGGAGGTGTAAGGGCCGCAGATGGTTATTCGGCGGCTCTGGGCGGCATGGCGCTCAATACCGGTCTCGGTGCGTTCGGTGTGGATATCACACATGCCGTGGCTCAGCTGTACAACCAGCCTGACCAGGCAGGCCAAAGCGTGCGTTTGAGCTACAGCAAACTCCTGGCACCGACCAATACCAACATTGCCGTCGCCGCCTACCGCTATTCAAGCAGCGGTTACCTCGATTTTCAGGATGCGGTGATGCTGAACGATGCCGAACGCAAGGGCACGCCCCAGACCTGGGACTCGCAAATGCATCGTCGCGGGCAAATGCAAGTCACAGTCAACCAGAGTCTGCCTGAAGGCTACGGCAGCTTCTATGCCTCGGGTTCCAGCCAGGACTACTGGGATCGCAGCGGTCGCGATGTGCAATACCAGTTCGGCTACAACAACAACTACAAACAAGTGAGTTACAGCGTTTCGGCTTCCCGACAGTTGGATGTCACCAATGACAGATGGGACAACACACTGATGTTGACCATTGGATTTGCCCTTGGGTCCGGGGAGCACCCGCTCTACTCGACAACGACTGTGCAGAAGAGCTCTAGCGGTAATAGCAGTGTCCAGGAAGGGGTCAGTGGCACTTTGGGCCAGGACAACAATTTCAGTTACGGGATGAACGCCAACCGTAGCGACAGTCGGGACACCTCCGGCAGTACCAATATGGGCGGCAATGCCAGCTACACCTCTTCAATGGCTCGCGTCAGCGGCAGTGTCAGCCATAGCAGCAGTTACAGCCAGGTGGGGGCCAGCATGTCCGGCGGAGTTGTGGCTTATGACGGCGGTGTGGTGTTTACGCCAAGCCTGGGAGAGACCAGCGCAATCGTGGAAGCCGATGATGCCATCGGTGCGCGCATCACCAATGCCAGCGGTTTACGCGTCGATCCATGGGGACATGCGGTGGTGTCGAGCCTGACGCCATATGCGCGAAATCAAGTGGAAATCGATCCAAAAGGCTTGCCCGTCAACGTAGAAATGAAGTCAACCATGGAGCAGGTGGCGCCGACCGCAGGGGCCGTGGTCAAGCTCAAGTTTGAAACCACCAACAACGGTCGTGCGGTGTTCCTGCGATTGACCACGCCGCAAGGCAAGTCGTTGCCATTCGGTGCGCAAGTGTTCGCGGCAGATGGCAGCACTATCGGTACGGTCGCACAAGGCGGGCGCCTCATTGCACGAGGCCTGAAAGCTGACAAGGGAGAGTTGAGCGTCAAGTGGAGTGACTCAAGTCCGCATGCCTGTCGAGTGGATTATCAATTGCCGCCAGTGGTCAAGGGCGACGAGCCGAGCCCGGTAGCCATTAGTGCGATGTGCCAACCAATCGCGACGGACACCAACGTTGAGATGTTGACCACCAAACCGAATCAATGATGGGGTAGATGATGCGCCTGCAAGTTAACGATATGAAACAGGCCGTGGTCAGACACCCGAAGCCGGCACTGGCTATTCGCATTCTTCTACAATTCTGGATCCTCGTGGCGTTGTTGATCCGCAGTTGTGGCGTCGCTGAGGCTTATCAGTGCGGGGACGGCTATGCGCTCGACCCTGCCATTCCCGTCACGATTGGTGGCAGTGTCATCACCACTTCGGCAGATGTGCCTGTCAACGGCTGGATCGGGGACTGGTCCGCGTACAGCAAAACCTACCGAAACTGGTGGTGCTACGCTTCCAACGGGGACAATCTGCGACCTAAATTGCAGGGGAGCACGCAATTCGCCTCCCCGTCATCCCTGGTGCTCGATGGCGTCACCTACGCCGTTTTCCAGACCGGGGTTGCCGGGCTTGGCGTCGTGTTTCATTGGCACCCTATCTATGGGACTGCCGATGCCTCGGGTAACTACACCGGTACGGTTTATGAGCCCGTCACCGATGTGCCATTGACTAATGCGTACACCTCAGCAGCACCTCCCTGGCCTTTCCAGCTGCCAAGTCAATACACCGATATTGGCATTGCTATCAGTGCACGCTACGTCAAGATCGGCACCATCACTGCAGGAAGCACCCTTGTAGCTCGAAGCAATACCGTCATTGGAACCGCTACGATTCAGTACAACGGGATAACGTTCGGCACGAACAACATCACCTTGACCCAGCTGAAATCAACCTTTCCGGTACTCGGTTGTACTCCCACGACCAACGTACCGGTGAGCATGGGCATCCATGCAACGTCGGAGTTCAAGGGGATTGGCACCACTGCCGGCAAACGCAGTTTCACCCTCCCGCTGGCAGGCTGTCCGGCAGGTATGGGCGCGATCATATTCTCTTTGCACCCGGTCAGTGGCAGTGTCGGGGCGAGCACGAACGGGATAGCACAGTTGACTCCCGGGACGGGCGTGGCCACTGGTATCGGACTTCAAATTTCAACGACGGGATCCGGTACGGTGGTGGGCTTTGACGTGGACACTCGCTTTGACGGCTATACCGGTGCGGCTGGCAATTATCAGATCGGGCTGGACGCGGCTTACTACCAGACACAAGTGAGTGTCACTGCTGGCAGCGCCAATTCGTTGATCGAATTCACTATTCAATACCAGTAGAAGAACGGCTCAGAGACTTGTTTGGCAGGGAGGGGCCATATTGCGAAATGTCTCATTTTTCCGAGTCAGGCCAAAGCCTAGTCTGAGGAACGTCAACCCATCGCAACAGATACCGGCGCTGCGATACGGGCTACTTAATCCGGTCGAGGGGTAGATCATTCTTGTGCAGACCTTCAATTTGAAACTGGCCGTTGTCAGGCTGCCTATATCGACACTGGCTCTTCGCATTAGACTTCAACGTTGGATCCTCGCGGTGTTGCTGATCTTCAGTTGCGGTATCGCACAGGCGTATCAGTGCGGGGGCGGTTATGCGCTGGACCCTAACATACCCATTACTGCGGGCGGTGGCGTCATCACCACGTCTGCAGATGTGCCTGTCAATGGCTGGATTGGCGACTGGTCTGCGTACAGCAAAACTTACCGTAACTGGTGGTGCTATGCCTCCTCTGGCGATGTGCTGCGACCGCAGCTCATGGGCACCGGACAACTGGCCTCGCCGTCATCTCTGACATTGGATGGCGTCACTTACAGCGTCTTTAAAACCGGGGTTGCCGGGCTCGGCATCGTGTTTCAATGGCATCCGATCTACGGGACTGCGGATGCTTCGGGTAACTACACCGGTACAGTCTATGAGCCAACCACCGATGTGCCATTGACGAATGCGTATAACAATTCAGCGCCAGCCTGGAACTTTTCCATGGCGTATCAACCAACGGATATCGGTATTGCCATTAGTGCGCGCTACGTGAAGATCGGCACCATCGCTGCAGGAAGCACGCTGGTAGCGCAAGGCGGTATGACAATCGGCACCGCTACCATCCAATACAACGGGGCCACATTTGGCACCAACAACATTGTATTCACTCAACTCAAATCCACCTTTCCGGTACTCGGTTGTACCCCCACGACCAACGTACCGGTGAGCATGGGCATACATGCAGCGTCGGAGTTCAAGGGGATTGGCACCACTGCCGGGAAACGCAGTTTCACCCTCCCGCTGACAGGCTGTCCGGCAGGTATGGGCGCGATCATGTTCTCTTTGCATCCGGTCAGTGGCAGTGTCGGGGCGAGCACGAACGGCATCGCACAGTTGACCCCGGGGACCGGGGTGGCCACTGGCATCGGACTTCAACTCTCTACGACGGGAACTGGGTTGGTGGTCGGCTTTGACGTGAACACACGCTTTGCCGGTTATACCGGCATGGCTGGTAATTATCAGATCGGGTTGGACGCGGCTTACTACCAGACGCAGGCCAGTGTCACTGCTGGCACGGCTAACTCACTGATCGAATTCACTATTCAGTATCAATAAAGGTTGCGAGCTCTGGCATGTCGTAGGGGGGAATCCATATTGCGAACTGTCTCATATTTACTCGTCAGACCACTGCTTAGGCTGGGGGAATGTGGATCTTGCCTACATGCTGCTGAAAAGCATGAGCAGGCATCTTTATCAGTAGCGGATACCTAGCGAGGGCAATGTATGAGTCAGGGTGATGTAACAAACATTTCGGTAAGGGCTGGTTCGACCTCCGTACTGCTGGTCGAAGATCATGCGTTCCAACGTGAATACGTGGCGCAACAACTGCGCACAGACATCGGTGTTGAGGTGGCGTGTGCTTCGAATGGTATTCAGGCGTTAGAGATGTTGAGCGTCAAGCGCTACGACTTGGTTATCTGCGATCTGGCCATGCCCGACATGGACGGGATTGTGTTTATCAAGCGTCTGGCGGAACTGAACGAAAAACCGGATCTAGTCGTTCTCTCGTCGCAACCGGTCTCACTTATTCAGTTGGTAGAACGACTGGCGACCTCATTGGGTTTCAGGCAATTGAGCGCATTGAGCAAGCCGCTTAATACCGGCGAACTCAGTGCGGCAATGCGTCGTTTCGATCGTATACGCCGTTCGCCGGAATTGAATTCACCAGGCGGTGCCGCAACCCCGATGCCCGCTGACTCTGTTGATGTGCTGGAAGGCTTGATCGGCAAACAATTCACCGCTTGGTATCAGCCGCAACATGATATCGAGACCTCCAGGATCGTTGGAGTTGAGGTGCTTGCGCGCTGGAATCATCCAACCAAGGGCGTTCTGCTACCTTCGGTGTTTTTGAGTACGATCATCTCCTCGGGATGGATCAACCATTTGAATTCAATCCTGTTGGAGAAAGCACTGAGAGCTCAAGCCGCCTGGCGCAAGATGGGCTGGCCGCTCACCTTGTCATTTAACATTCCTGTTTCACTCCTCTCTGAGGAGTCGCTACCCGAACGGTTGCTTGCAATAGTCGAGCACTGTGGGGGAGATCCGGCAACCTTGATGCTGGAGTTGACCGAGACGACGGAGACTGACGATTTCAGTGACTACCTGGCAGGCGCGGCACGGCTCAAGCTTAAAGGCTTCAAATTATCAATTGACGATTATGGAACCGGTTACTCGTCGTTGTTGAATTTGATGTCAGTTCCGTTCGATGAAATAAAGATTGACCGTGTATTTGTTCACGGGGCACATAAAAGCCCTGTGGCTCAAGTGGCGCTTGAAAGCAGTATTGCGTTGGCGAAGCGGCTAAATATAAAAGTGGTTGCAGAGGGTATAGAGGATCTTCGGGACCTGGAACTACTTAAAAAGCTGGGTTGCGGTACCGTGCAAGGTTATCTGTTCAGTAAACCGATGGCGGAGTCTGCACTGGCCCAGCGATTGCTTGGGTGAGGGTGTGTCGAAACTGACTATTTCATGATGCTGGGCCGAGTATAAGAATCCTCTCATTCAAGAAGACCGGTTTGGCGAATAGTATTTCGCCATGATCAAGCATTCACATACTCATACTCAACGACTTCGCAATAATTGGATATTTCATCCAAGATTTGCTTATAAATTGATTGGCTGCCTGTCGATGGCATTTGTACTCGGTGTGTTGGGTGCTGTCGCGATGTATTTATATGCCTCGGTGATGTCAGAAACTTCAGAATATCGTAAGAATTTTAATAACGGTTATACTCAAAGTCGTGATTTTTTTGAGAAAAATGAACTCCTGCTTGCCGGGATGATCAAGGATGTCGACTTTGTATCGCGTTCGACTGATTCCGTATCACATTCGGAAAGAAAGAGTTTTTATTTTGAGTCGTTACCGGCGCTCGACGGTCGTAAAGGCGTTCTGAGGCTGTCTGCGCAAACGCGTCAGGAACTTCGTGAGTCAAATGTAAATATTATTTATATGGATCGGACGACAGGTGCTGCACGTTATGTTTTAAAATCGAACCCAAAGCAGAGTGATCAGTTGAAGGCAGTGTCTGAAAAATTGTCGGATGTTGATGCTCTAAGTCACGCGGGAAATGGACCGCGCGTCTTTCAGTTAGGGGCAGGTAGCGAGAAAAAGTCATATATCTTTGAGCCGATTTCGCCTCGACTGATGCCCAATGCCTGGCTCGGACTAGAAGTGCCACATGCGCACGTTCAGGCATCAATAATGACCGAAATGAATGCGGCTCCGGAACTGGGGATAAAGTACCTGATTCTGGATGAAAACGGTCGCATGGTGAGTGGTGTTCCAGAACTGGAATTGAGGAGCCACCGCAATAATGATTTTTTGCAGGTGCTAAGCAGAAAGGGTGATGGCTTTGCAAGTTATGGTGCTCCTGTATTCAAGCTGTCATTTAAGAAAGAGTTGGGAGGCCGTCAGCGCTGGATTGTTTATTATGCAAGTTATAGTGATGTGTTGTGGCAGATACGTTATTCGATGGTTTTCGGATTTTTGTTTTTTGCAGTCTCAGTTGTGTCTGCATTTGTTGTCATGCGGTATGTAAAACACGCAGTGTTTCTTCCTGCCCAAGAGCAGGCCGCGCAACTTATTGAAAGAGAGGCGTTCAATCGTACGATGCTGAAGTTAGCACCGGTGGGGATCTGTGTATTCAACCGGGAAAGTGGAGCGTTATTGGTTCAGAGTGAGAAAGCCAAGGCAATGCTCGCGTCATACGTTGAAATGGGCGGTTGCCGTGCAAGCCTACGCGACTTTTTCATGAGCATTCCGCTAGCAGAGGGTGAAGCGCCCTATCGCACAGGGGTGACAACGTTCACCACCAATGAAAATACACCCCGGTACATTCGTATTTCGTTGGCGGAGTTGCAATACAACGACCAGCCGGTGCTTTTTTGTTCGTTTGTCGATGACAGCGAACGCAGGAATGCGGAGTTGATGCAAGCCTCCGCCAAAGAAGCCGCCGACGAGGCCAATGCGGCCAAATCAACATTCCTGGCGATGATGAGTCACGAGATTCGCACCCCGTTATACGGCGTACTGGGCACACTGGAGTTACTAGCAAATACTGCGTTATTACCGCAACAGCGAGGCTATCTGAGTACCATTGAGCACTCATCCAGTAACCTGCTGCATATCATCGATGACATTCTGGATTTCTCCAAGATTGAGGCAAGTCAGCTCACATTGGAGTTGGGGCAATTCAACCTGATTGAATTGGCACAATTTGTGGGCAAAAGTTTCGTATCGCTGGCGCGAAAAAAAGGCGTGGAGCTTTATTGTTGTTTGCAGCCGGATCTGCCTTTGTTTATCGGGGATCGCAACCGTCTACAGCAGGTGCTGAACAATCTGTTGAGCAACGCGGTGAAGTTTAC